>CAVTZJ010000001.1:0-11882 GCA_963739205.1 uncultured Pseudomonadota bacterium
CCGCCAAGATTCAGGCTATTCGCCGACCAGCTCGCGCAGCTGCGCGGTGCCTGGAGAGAACCTGCTTGAGCCACGCAAGGATCGATTTCGCCTCTTCGGCGAACCCGTAGGGCGGATTGAGGACGATCATCCCGCAGCCCCCGAGCTTGCCGGCCTCGTGTTTCTTCAGCCTCAGCTCCAGCCATAGCAGACGTCTCACGCCGCTATTGGCGAGATCGCGCGCGAACGAGCGCATCGACGCCGGCTCCATGAGCGGGAACCAGAGCGCGTAGACGCCGGTCGCCCAGCGCCGGTGCGCGTCCTGCAGCGCTTCGACGAGCCGGTCGAATTCGTGCGCCCGGTCGAAGGACGAATCTACGAGCACCAGCCCGCGACGCTCCTTGGGCGGCAGGTACGCCTTGAGCGCCTGGTAGCCGTCCATGAGGTGCACGCTGACCTGCCGGTCGCGCGCGAACAGCCGCGCGAGCCCGGCGCAATCCTTCTTGTTCAGCTCGGAGAGCACTGCGCGGTCGCCCGCGCGCAGCAGGCGGCGCGCGATGCGCGGCGACCCGGGGTACCAGCGCATCCCCCCATCGGGGTTCTCCGCGCGCACCGCGTCGATGTAGGGCTTGATCAGCTCCGGAAATTCTTCGCGCCGGAGGATGCGCGCGATGCCGTCGCGGAATTCGGCGTTCTTCAGCGCCCAGGGGTGCTCGAGATCGTAGCGCCCGGTGCCGGCGTGCGTGTCGAGGTAGAAGAAGGGATTGTCCTTGCGGGCGAGGGCGAGTAGCAGCCGCGCAAGAAGGCTGTGCTTGAAGACGTCGGCGAAGTTGCCCGCATGGAACTGATGCCGGTACGCCAGCATCGCCTACAGCTTGTTGTACTTGGTGGCCCTTCCGCGCGCCTTGTCCACCGGATACTTCTGCGCATTCAGCGCGAGCTTGCGCTCGGCGGCGGCAAGCAGGTCGACGTTCAGCCGGTCGGCGAGCTCCACCAGGAAGATGAGCACGTCGGCGATCTCGTGCTCGACTTCGGCCAGCGTCTCGGGAGGCAGCCGGTCAGCCTGCTCGGCGGTGAGCCACTGGAAATGCTCGACCAGCTCGCCCGCCTCGGCGACCAGCGCCATCGTCAGGTTCTTCGGGTTGTGGAACTGCGCCCAGTCGCGCTCGGCGATGAACGCGCGCAGCCTCGCGCGCAGCAGGTCCAGTCGGTCGCCTGCGGGGGAATTGCTCACGTCAGCAGCCTTGCACGGGGCACTTTGAACACGGATCGCGCAGGTTACCTCAAGCGCGCGGTTTACGGTTCTTAACGGTACTTAATCTTGCCGAGATGGTCCAAGGTTACTATCCGTTGATCCCGGATCGCTCAGATGATCAAAGTCAAGACTCGCTGGATGCTGCTTTCCGCGGCCGTGCTCGTGCTCGCGGCAGGGGCGGTGTTGTGGTGGCGGCTCGACAAGCCGCAAGCCCCGAAGTACGTCACCGAGCGGGCCGGCAAGGGCGACGTCGTACGCACGGTCGTGACCACCGGCTCGGTCAACCCGGTGGTAACCGTGCAGGTCGGCTCCTACGTCTCGGGGCCGGTCCAATCGCTGTACTGCGACTTCAATACCAAAGTGAAGGCCGGACAGCTTTGCGCCAAGATCGATCCGAGCAACTACCAGGTCGCGGTCGACCAGGCCAGGGCGAACCTCGCCACGGCCAAGGCGCAGCTAGTCAAGGACCAGGCGAGCCTCGCCTACGCCAAGATCAACTACGAGCGCGACCGCGGGCTGGTCGCGCGCGGCATCGTCTCGCAAGACACCGTGGACAGCGACAAGAGCGCTTACGAGCAGGCCATCGCGCAAATCAAGCTCGATGAAGCGACGATCGAGCAGCGCCGGGCGGCGCTTGCGGGCGCGGAGGTGAACCTGAAATACACGGACATCGTCTCGCCCGTCGACGGCGTCGTCGTTTCGCGCAACGTAGACGTCGGGCAGACGGTGGCGGCCAGCTTCCAGACGCCGACGCTGTTCCTGATCGCCAAGGACCTCACGAAAATGCAGGTCGATACCAACGTCAGCGAGTCCGACATCGGCGCGGTCAAGCTTGACGACAGGGGAATTTTCACGGTGGAGGCGTATCCGCAGAAGACTTTCGAGGGACGCGTGACCCAGGTGCGCAAGGCCCCGATCACCGTGCAGAACGTCGTCACCTACGACGCAGTGATCAGCGTGGACAACCCCGATTTGCTGCTGCTGCCCGGAATGACCGCCAACGCGAAGATTGTCACCGAAGAACGAAAGGACGTGCTGCGAGTGCCGGAGCAAGCACTTCGTTTCGAGCCGGGGGGCCTGGGCGCAGCCAAAGTAAAGGGCGGGCGCGGCTCGCCGCGCGGCTCGCAGCTTTGGGTATTGCAGGATGGCCGCCCGGCAGCGGTTCCCGTGACCGTCGGCCTCGAGGACGGCACCTGGGCGCAGATCACCGGCGGCAAGCTCATGGAGGGAGATGCCGTGATTACGGACGAGGTCTCGGCGGGCGGCGCCACCGCGGCGCGCCGGCCGGCGCTCGCGCCGTTCCGATTCTGAGCGGCTTGTCCGGAGCAGACGTCGTGTCCGACACCGTCATCGAGGTGCGCGACCTTGCCAAGGTGTACCGCATCGGTGAGCTCGAGGTGCACGCGCTGCGCGGGGTCAGCCTGTCGATCGAGCGCGGCGAGTTCGTCGCCATCATGGGCGCGTCGGGCTCGGGGAAGTCGACGCTCATGAACGTCCTCGGCTGCCTGGACCGCCCGAGCGGCGGCCGCTTCCTGCTCGAGGGCCGCGACGTCACCGAGGAGGACGAGCCCGCCCTCGCGCAGATACGCAGCCGCCGCATCGGCTTCGTGTTCCAGAGCTTCAACCTGCTCGCGCGCACCAGCGCCGCCGAGAACGTGGCGCTGCCGCTGCTCTACACGGGCCGCTACGCCGAGAGCGCGAGCCGTGCCCGAGAGGCGTTGCGCGCGCTCGGCCTGGAGGGGCGGGAGCGCAACTACCCCAGCCAGCTCTCGGGCGGCCAGCAGCAGCGCGTCGCGATCGCGCGCGCGCTGGTGAACGACCCGGCCATCCTGCTTGCCGACGAACCGACCGGCAACCTCGACTCCAAGACCGCCACCGACATCATGACCACCATCCGGGCGCTCAACCGGGAGCAGGGTCTCACGGTCGTGCTGGTGACTCACGAGCCGGACATGGCGGCTTTCGCCGACCGCGTCGTGACGATGCGCGACGGCGCCATCGTGTCGGACGAGCGTAGGGCGCAGGTCCCGGCGCGCACGCAGACTCCGGCTGTCGCCAGAATTCCGGCGCAGGCGGCCGAGCGCGGGCTCGGCCTGTCGTTCGCGCGCATGGCGCTGATGGTCGCGGCGCGCGCGATCGCACGCAACAAGATGCGCTCGGCGCTCACCATGCTGGGAATCTTCATCGGCGTTGCGGCGCTGATCGCCATGGTGGCCGTCGGCCAGGGCGCGAGCGCCGCAGTCGCCGCAAACATCGAAAGCCTCGGCACCAACCTCCTGATCGTGGTTCCCGGCGCGACGACCGCGAGCGGCGTGCGGGCCGGCTTCGGCAGCGCATCGACCGTGACCGTGGCCGACGCCGAGGCGATCCGCCGCGACGCGCCCTCGGTCGCCAACGTGGCATACATGATTCGCCAGCTCGGGCAGCTGCAGTACGGCGACAAGAACTGGACCACCAGCGTACAAGGGGTGAACCCGAGCTTCTTCGCGATTCGCAACTGGCCGGTCGCGAGCGGCCGTCCCATGAGCGAGCAGGACGAGGTCGACGCGGCGCGCGTCTGCCTGATCGGGCAAACCGTGTACCAGAACCTGTTCGGGCGCTACGAGAACCCGATCGGCGCGACGATTCTGATCAAGAACGTGCCGATGCAGGTGATCGGCGTGCTCGAATCCAAGGGCCAGTCGGGCTTCGGCCAGGACCAGGACGACGTCGTCTATATTCCGTTCACCACGGCCGAGCGCAAGGTGCTCGGCGTGGCTGCGCCGACGAGCGCGCAGTCGCCCTCGAGCTCGATCTACGTCGCGCCGCCCAACCCCTTCGGCATCAAGCCGAAGCTCGCCGGTTACGTGAATATCCTGTACGTGCAGGCGCGCAGCACGCCGCAGGTGGCTGCTGCCAAGGACGAGATCACCCGCATCCTGATGCGACGGCACAACATCCAGGCCGGCCAGACGCAGGATTTCGACGTGCGCAACATCAGCGACATCACGCAGGCCATGGAGGGCAGCAGCCGCATCCTCGCGCTGCTCCTCGCCGCGGTCGCGTCGATCTCGCTAATCGTCGGCGGAATCGGGATCATGAACATCCTGCTCGTGTCGGTGACGGAGCGCACGCGCGAGATCGGCATCCGCATGGCGATCGGTGCGCGCCGGGTGCACGTGCTGCTCCAGTTCCTGGTCGAGGCGGTGCTGCTGAGTGGCATCGGCGGTCTCGCCGGGATCATCGTGGGCGTCGTGATCTCGGAGATCGTTTCGCTCGTCGCGGGCTGGCCGACGCTGCTCTCGCCGGCCGCGATCGTGGGAGGGTTCCTGTTCTCCGCCGTGGTCGGGGTGTTTTTCGGCTACTACCCAGCGCGGCGCGCCTCGATGCTTAATCCGATCGAGGCGCTGCGCTATGAATAAGGCGCCCTGCGTTGCGCTGCTGCTCGCGTTCGCGCTGTACGGCTGCGCGGTCGGCCCGGACTTCGAGCGCCCCGCCGCACCCGGCGGCAACGGCTACACCGCGCAGCCGGTGCCCGAAGAGATCGTCTCCTCGACAGGAGCCGAATCGCAACGACTGCTGCCGGGAGAGCGCATTTCGGCCCAGTGGTGGGAGCTTTTTCAGTCGCGCGGGCTGAACGGCGCGCTGCATGCGGCGATCGGCGGCAACAAGACCCTAGCCGCGGCGCGCGCGACCCTGGCCGCGGCGCGGGAAAACGTGCTCGCGGCGCGCGGCGGCTACTGGCCGCAGGTCGATGGGTCGGCGAGCGCGGAAAGGCTCCGCCAGACCGGAAACCTCTACACGGTCGGGGCCACGGCGAGCTACGCGCCGGACGTATTCGGCGCCACGGCGCGCAGCGTCGAGGAGCAGCAGGCGCTCGCCGAGCAGCGGAATTACGAGCTCGCAGCCGCCTACCTCACGCTCACCGGAGACGTCGTCACCCAGGCGATCACGATCGCGTCGCTGCGCGGCCAGCTCGAGGCTACTGCAGAGGTGGTCGCCGACGACGCGCGCAACCTGGAGCTGGTGCGCCTCAAGTACGAGGCCGGCAAGGCGCCGCGCACCGACGTCCTGACGGCCGAGACGCAACTCGCGATCGATCGCACTGCGCTCCCCGGGCTGCGCCAGCAACTCTCCGCCGCGCGCGATGCGTTGTCCGTCCTGACTGGACGTCCGCCGGCGGCCTGGGCGCCGCCCGATTTCGACCTCAAGGACTTCACGCTGCCGCGCGAGCTTCCCTTGAGCCTGCCCTCGGCGCTCGCGCGGCAGCGGCCCGACATCCTCGCGGCCGAGGCCCTGCTGCACGCCGACAGCGCGGCAATCGGCGTCGCCACCGCGCGGCTCTATCCCAACATCACGCTCACGGCCTCGGGCGGCCAGCAATCGCTCGACGGCGGCTCGCTCTTTCAGGGCGCCAATACCTTCTGGACCCTGGCTGCCGCGCTGACCCAGCCGATCTTCCACGGCGGCACGCTGCGTGCGCAGCGCCGCGCGGCGATCGACAACTACCAGGCGTCGCTCGCGACCTACGAACAGACCGTGCTGCAGGGCCTGCAGCAGGTCGCTGATATCCTGCAAGCGCTCGCCCAGGACGCCGAACTGGTAGATGCCCAGCGCCAGCTCCTCGAGAGCGCGAGCGCGGCGCTCGCCCTGCAGCGCGAAAGCTACGCCGCGGGCAAATCCGACGTATTGCAGCTGATCATCGCCGAGCGCGCCTACCAGCAGGCGCGCCTGGGAATGGTTACGGCGCAGGCGCGGCGCCTGCAGGACACCGCGCAGCTGTTCGTCGCCCTCGGCGGCGGTTGGTGGGAGATGGACCTCTAGGCCGCCTTTTTTGCCCAGCGCTCGAGGTCTTCCCAGCCGCCGATGCGCTCGCCGTTGATGAACACTTGCGGCACCGTCTGCGCTCCGGCGATGGCGCCCAGCACGCGGCTGCGGACCCTGTGGCCGAGCGGCACTTCGGCGTAGTCGTAGCCGAGCCGCTCGAGCAGCGCTTTCGCCTTGGCACAATACTGGCAGCCTTCGCGCGTCAGGATCGCCACCTGGTCTGGCTTCTTCGCCCCCGGGTTGAGATAGGCGAGCATGGTGTCGGCGTCGGACACTTCAAAGGGGTCACCCGGCTTTTCCGGCTCGACGAACATCTTTTTCACGATGCCGTCCCGCACCAGCATCGAATAGCGCCACGAGCGCTTGCCGAAGCCGAGCTCCGACTTGTCGACTAGCATGCCCATGCCTTCGGTGAACTCGCCGTTGCCGTCCGGCACCAGGATCACGTTCTGGCACTCCTGGTCCTTGGCCCATTCCTGCATGACGAAGGCGTCGTTCACCGACACGCAGGCGATGGCGTCCACTCCGTTGGCGAAGAACGCTGGCGCGAGCTCGTTGTAGCGCGGCAGATGCGTCGACGAGCAGGTCGGGGTGAAGGCGCCGGGCAGTGAGAACACCACGACGGTCTTGCCCTTGAAGAGTTCGTCGGTCGAGAGGCTGCGCCACTCGCCGTTGCTGCGGGTACGGAAGGTGACCTGGGGTACCGGCTTGCCTTCGCGGTTTGCGATCATGTCCTTGCTCCGGGTAAGTGATTGAACATACCTATCAAGATATGGCCCGCGCCGCGATAAATCCAATGAGTTGTCCCCATGGCTGCCATAGCGGAGCGCTATGGCTCCGGCGCGCACCTGCTAAACTGCGCGCCTTCCGCTTTCCCCCTGCGTATGAAAAGCGACCGCGCGCCGCTAGACGCCACGGCCTTGGGCATCATGGTGTTGTGCACCGCGTTGTGGGGCTTCCAGCAGGTCGCCATCAAGCTCGCCGCGCACGACGTGTCGCTCGTGATGCAGGCGGGAATCCGCTCGGTCGTCGCCACCGTGCTGCTCTTCGTGTGGGCACGGATGCGCGGCATCGCGCTCTTCCGGCGCGATGGCACGCTGCTGCCCGGGATCGTCGCCGGCTTGCTGTTCGGCGGCGAGTTCGTCTTTATCTACGCCGGCCTCGGCCACACCAGCGCCTCGCGCATGATCGTGTTCATCTATCTGGCGCCGGTCGTCGCAGCGCTCGGATTGCATCTGTTCGTGCGCGGCGAGCGGCTGGTGCGCGGCCAGTGGCTCGGGGTGCTGCTTTCGTTCGCCGGGGTCGTGCTCGCGTTCGCCAACGGATTCGCCGTGGGGCACGACGCCACGCTGCTGGGGGATCTGTTCGGCGTGATCGGCGCGGTGCTGTGGGGGGCCACCACCGTGCTGGTGCGGGCATCGAAGCTCTCCGGCGTCACCGCAACGAAGACGCTCTTCTATCAGCTGGCGGTGTCCGCGCTGATACTGCCTCTCGCGTCGGCGTTGATGGGCGAACCCGGCGTTGTCGCGCTCACCCCGCTCGCGTTCGCGAGCCTCGCCTATCAGGGCGTGATCGTCGCCTTCGCGAGCTACCTCGCTTGGTTCTGGCTGCTGACGCGCTACTTGGCCGCGCGGCTGTCGGTGTTTTCCTTCCTCACGCCGATGTTCGGCGTGCTGGCGGGCGTGCTGGCGCTCGACGAGCCGCTCACCCCGGCATTCGGCGCAGCGGCCCTCCTAGTGGGCGCGGGCATCGTGCTCGTCAATCTGCGCAGCCGCTAGCGCCAGCCCGGTTCCTCGGCGCCGCGCAAGCGGGCCGCATCCTCGCGCAGCAGCGCATTCAGATCGGCGCGCGCCTGCTGCGACACGGCGATCAGTTTCTTCTCGTCGTGGCGGTGCGGCGCATGCTCGACGAGCATAGCCTCGTCGCGGCGCTTGAACTGCGCGGCGATCCTCCAAGCGGAGTGCGGATGGAAGCCGAGGACACGCAGCGCAGTCTGCGCGGCGTCGAGCGCCGAGCCGAGCGTCTCGCGCACCGCGGATACCCCCATCTCGACGTATTCGAACGCATCCGTGCGGCCGTGCGCGCGCACGAGCAGGCGCAGGTGCGGAAAGTTCTCGCGCGCGAGCCGCGTGATCGCGAGCGCGGCCTCGACGTCGTCGACCGCCACCACCAGCAGCGCGGCCTTATCCGCGCCGGCCGAGCGCAGCAGGTCGAGGCGGGTGGCGTCGCCGTAGTAGGCCTTGGTGCCGAAGCGGCGCACCAGGTCGACCTGATTCGGGTCGTGATCGATGACGGTGGTGGCGATGCCCGCGCCGCCGAGCACGCGCGAGACGATCTGCCCGAAGCGCCCGAAGCCGGCGACGATGACCGGGTTGATCTCGGAGATTACATCGGCCGCGCGCGCGCCGGGGCGCGCAAGGCGCGGTGCCAGGAGGCGCTCGTAGGCGAGCATGAGCAGCGGCGTGCTCAGCATCGAGGTGGCGACCACGGCATTCAGCAAGTCGATCGTGGCGCGCGGCAGAATCTGGCCCGCGGCGCCGAACAGCACGAAGGCGAACTCGCCGATCTGCGACAGCGCCAGGGCGAACAGCGCGGCGTCACTGCGGCCGCAGTAGAACGGGCGCGCGATCGCGTACTGCAGAGCCGACTTGAGCGCCACCACGCCGAGCGCGAGTCCGAGCACGAGGAGCGGCGCGTGCAGGAACAGGCCGACGTCGATCGACATGCCCACCGCAATGAAGAAGAGCCCCAGCAGCAGCCCCTTGAACGGCTCGATGTCGAGCTCGAGCTCGTGGCGGTACTCGCTGTCGGCGAGCAGAACGCCCGCGAGGAACGCGCCGAGCGCCATGGAAAGGCCGACGACCTGCATGAGCGCGGCGATGCCGAGCACCAGCAGCAGCGAAAAGCCGACGAACACTTCGCGCAGCCCCGTGTTGGCGACGAAGCGCAGCAGCGGGCGCAGCAGGTGGCGCCCGGCGACCACCAGCAGCCCGATCAGGGCAACCGCCTTCGCCGCGGAGACCCAGTCGAAACCGGCCGCGCCGCCCTTGCCGCCGCTCATCAGCGCCAGTAGCAGCACGAGCGGAATGACCGCCAGGTCCTGGAACAGCAGCACCGAGAACGAAGCCTGCCCGCCCGGCGTCGGCAGGAGGTTCTTCTCGGCCAGCGTGGCCAGGCCGATCGCCGTCGAGGACATCGCGAAGCCCATGCCGGCCACCAGTGACACCGCGAGCTGCTGGCCGAGCGCGACGCCGAGCGCGGCGACCGTCGCCACAGTCGCCAGCACCTGCGCGCTGCCCAGCCCGAAGATCGACCGGCGCAGGGCCCACAGTCGGGCGGGATTGAGCTCCAGCCCGACCAGGAACAACAACAGCACGATGCCGAACTCGGCGAACTGCAGCACCGTGCCCGGCTCGGCGATGAGGCGCAGGCCCCAGGGTCCGATGGCGACGCCCGCTACGAGATAGCCGAGCACCGAGCCGAGTCCGAGGCGCTTGAAAACCGGCACGGCGATCACGCCGGCTGCGAGGTAGACGAGCGCTTGCTCGAGGAAACCGTGGTCGTGCATGGCTCACTCCGCGGATGGGATCGTGTCGAAGGGGGCGGGCGGCTCGCCGGCCGCGAGCGCGGCGACGCGCGCGCGGTAGGCATCGGCCTGTGCCCCGAGTGCGCGCTCGTCGATCAGCCGTGCGGCGTGCGTCACGAACGGCGGCAGGCAGCGCATGCCGCAGTAGTGCGCCATCTGCTCGAAGGGGCGAAGCAGCTCGGCGATCTCGAAGTGCGCATGGCCGCCGTGCCGGTACGACGCGGCGTACCCGCCGGTGGTGAGCGCCTGCATGAAATGCTTGCCGTGCAGCTTGTCGCCGCCTTCGCCGTAGGCCCAGCCGGGCTCGAGCACGGCGTCCTGCCACTCCTTTAGCAGCGCCGGAACGTTGTACCAGTACATCGGGTGCTGGAAGAGGAGCAGGTCGTGCTCTTCGACCAGCCGCTGCTCGCGCCGCACGTCGATGAAGAAATCCGGATAGGTGTCGTACAGGTCGTGCAGCGTCACGCTCGCGAGATCCTCGATCGCCGCGCGCAGCACCCTGTTGGCGCGCGAGCGGTCGTGCGCGGGGTGGGCGTACAGGACGAGGATGCGGAGCGGCATGGTGGGCGCGCGCACAATCTAGCACGCAAAAGGTAAACTCCGTCGCATGGAGAAGGAGCACGCCGCACAGCGCGTCGACGCCAAGCAGTTCAAGCTCGGGATGCGCACGCTCGCGGGCGCGGTGACGATCGTCACCACGGCGCACGCGGGGCATCGCTACGGCATGACCGCCTCCGCGGTGTGCTCGGTGAGCGCCGATCCGCCCACGCTGCTGGTGTGCATCAACCGCGCGGCCGCCACGCACGGCGCGATCCAGAAATCCGGCGTGTACTGCGTCAATCTGCTGCGCGCCCAGGACGCGGACCTGTCGACCGCGTTCAGCGGCGCGCAGAGCGGTGAGGGGCGCTTCAAGTCACGCGACTGGACGCACCTCGTCACCGGCTCGCCGGTGCTGATCGAGGCGCTTTCGTCATTCGACTGCCGCGTGGTGAAAAAGCTGGCGCACGGCTCGCACACGATCTTCCTCGGCCAGGTCGAGCAGGTCATGTTCGGCAAGCGCGGCAAGCCGCTCCTGTACTCCGAGGGCCAGTACGCCAAGCTCGCCTCGCTCAGCCACGGCGAGCCGCTGCCCGAGGGGCTGGACTACTGGGGGTTCTGAGGGCGGCGCGTGGTCAGTCGGGCAGCTTGCCAGGCAGCGTGAAGCGCTGGCGCGTGGTGCAGTAGCGGTTGGCGTACAGGCGCCCGATCGGCCGGTAGTGGGCATCCGAGATTCTCTTCGTCTGCGGGTCGATCACGCCCTCGCGCGCGTGTACCAGCAGGATTTCGCCGATAATGAATACGCGCCCCGGTACGATCTCCAGGTGCCTGAACACGCGGCACTCGAAGCAGGCCACGGACTCGGCGATGCGCGGATGGCGCACCATGAGCGCGGGCACGGGCGTGAGGCCGGTCTTTTCGAACTCGCTTTCTTCCTCGGGGATTTCCTCGCTCGAGAGGTGCATCGCATTCGCGGTGTCCTCGTCGACCAGGTTTACGACGAATTCCCCGGTGTCGAGCGTGTTCTTGAGCGAATGTTTCACCTTGCGATCCTGGCGCGGCCCGTAGCTCACCATGACGAGCGGCGGATCCTCGGCGAACGCGTTGAAGAACGAGTACGGCGCGCAGTTCGCGACGCCCTTCGCATTGACCGTCGAGATCCAGGCGATCGGGCGCGGCACCACCAGGCCGGTGAGCAGCTTGTAGCGCTCGGTCGGCGCCAGCTCGGCCATGCGCAGGTCCATCAGGGCGCCGCGCGGCGGAAGAACTGCCGCTCGCGCGAATCGAGCCACTGCAGCGCCGTGGCCAGGTACTTCTTGAAGTGCGGCGTTTGCTGGTGCGCCTCGAATGCGGCTTCGTCCTTGTACACCTCGTACAGCATCACCGAGGTCGGGTCGTTGGGGTCGACCAGGATGTCGAAGGTCTTGCAGCCGGGCTCGGTCTCGCGCGCCGCCTTGCCGTTTTCCTGCACCGCGGCCATGAACTTGTCGACCGCGTCGCGCTTCACCTTGAGTTTCACCGCCAGCACGAATCCGCTCATTTGCGCCTCCTTTGTGTGGGACAGGCGATTATCGGCGCCGCGGCGCGAGCGTCAACAAATGGGCGAACCATTGCGGGGAGCGTTTTGCTATAATTCGCGCCCTCGCGCCCGTAGCTCAGTTGGATAGAGTACCTGGCTACGAACCAGGGGGTCGTGGGTTCAAATCCTGCCGGGCGCGC
>CAVTZJ010000002.1:0-640363 GCA_963739205.1 uncultured Pseudomonadota bacterium
AGCGCGGAGGCGTCTCGGACATCTCGAGCACCGGGCGCAGGTGAGTGATCCGGCCGTCGGGAGCCGTGGTCTCGATCAATAGATTCGTCAACACCTCCGGGGCGAGCTCGTCGGCTCCGCCGGCGGCGGCCTCGCCGAGGTCGGTGATCCACTGGCCGGTGCGCGCCAGCGCCACCCGCACCAGCCAGCTGCCGCCTTCGCGCGCGCGCCGCTCGAGCGCGACGAGCGCGCCGAAGGCCATCAGGTAGCCGGTCACGTAGTCGTTCGCCGCCACCGGCAGCTGCCGCGGCTTGCCGTCCGCGCCGGCCGAGGCCTGCGCCATGCCGTTCACCGCCTGCACGATGGTGTCGAAGCCGCGGCGCGCGCGCCACGGTCCGCTCCCTCCCCAGGCGTCGAGCGACAGGCACACGATCCCCGGGCGCAGTGCGGTGAGCGCCTCGGGCGAGAAGCCGCGCGCGGCGAGCGCACCCGGGCGGTACGACTGCGAGAACACGTCGGCCTCGCGCGCGAGCGCGCGCAGCGTCTGCACGCCCTGCTCCTCGCGCAGATCGAGGCGCGCGGAGAGCTTGCCGATTCCGGTGTCGAGCTCGACCGCGCCCGAGTCGGCGAGATGCCCGGCGCTGATCTTGAGCACGTCCGCGCCGTGCTCGGCGAGGCTGCGCGCGCAGGTCGGCCCGGCGAGCACGCGCGTCAGGTCGAGCACGCGCACCCCGGCGAGCGGGCGCGCGGCAGCGGGCAGCGGTTCGGGCGGCGCGTCGCCGATGCGGCGGATCTCGATGAGCGGCTGCGTGGCCACCGCCTGCGACTGCGGATGGCGCGCCCAGTCTTCGGCGCTGCGCACGTAGCCCGCGCAGCCGCCCGCGGCGTGGATCGCGTCCTCGAGCGCTACCCCTGTCCAGTTCCTGCACGCCGCCTCGGCCGCCTCGCGCGTCTGCGCGGCGCCGAGCACGCCGAAGGCGGCTTCGCGGTGCAGAGGGAAGTTGCAGTGCAGGCGGATCCAGCCGTCCTTCACCGGGTAGATACCGCTCAAAGGGTCCCACAATTCGGCCGGGCGCTTGCCGTCGATCCTGAGGTAGTTGGTGCTGCGCAGCGACGCCGCGGCGGCAGCGACGTCGACCGCGATCTTCTGCCCGCGTCCGCCGCGCGTTTGCCAGAGGCGCGCCGCAGCCAGGCCAAGCGCGGCGAGCACCGCCGCGCCGGCGGTGCCGACGCGGTAGCGCGTCTTGAACACCGGATCCGCGCCGCGGATCTCGACGTCATTTCTTGCTTCGATCTTTGCGGCGGTCAGGATCTGCTCGAGCGCGCGATAAGGCATGTCTATTCCTTGAGGACGACCAAGCCATCGACCGCGGTGGCACCGGACGCTTTCACGATGACCGGGTTGATCTCGGCCTCGGCCACCGGGCGCCCGCGCGCGAGCGCAAGGCGCGACAGCGCGGCGACCGCTTCGGCGAGCGCGCGCACGTCGCCGCGCGGCAGGCCGCGGTAGCCGCGGATCAGCGCAAGGCCCTTCACTTCGCCGATCATCTCCCCGGCCTCGTCGACGCTCACCGGCGCGAGGCGCAGCACGGTGTCGCGGTACAGCTCGGCGAGCACGCCGCCCGCGCCGACCAGAACCAGCGGGCCGACCAGCGGGTCGTCGCGGTAGCCGACGATCGCCTCGGCGAGGCCGGATTGCATAGCCTGGACCAGAATGGTGTCGGATTTCAAGCTCGCAACTTTCCTTTCGAGCTCGTCCCGATCGGCGATCCCCAGGATTACGCCGCCGGCCTCGGTCTTGTGGGTGATCTCGGCCGAAAGGATCTTGGCGGCGACCGGGTAAGGCACCGAATGCGCGAACGCCGGAGCGCGCGCGACCTGCGACTCGGCGACCGCGATGCCGAGCGCCGCGAACAACTCGAGTGCCGATTTCTCATTGAATTTCCTTTCAATGCTCGGCAAGTCGAACTCGACTCTGAAGGGGACTTCACGAGGTTCCCTCCACGAAAAATAAGCACGAAAGGCGTCGGCGCAGGCTTCCGGCGTGCGGAACGCGGCGACGCCGCCCTTGGCGAGCAGCGCGAGCGAAGCGTCGGCGTGCGGCGTGAGGAACGCCGCGAGCGGCTTCGCCGCCCGCCGCGCGCGCAGGATTGGCTCGACCGCGTGCTGGGGGTGGAACATCGCCGAGGAGCCGACCACCGCCAGCACCGCGTCGCACTCCGGCGAGTCGATGAGCGAGCCGAGCACGGCGGCATATTCGGCCGAGGTGCCGGCCATGGTGAGGTCGATGATCGGCGCATCGCGCCCCGGAGCCACGGTCTCGATGCCGGCGAGGCCGAGGCGATCGACGACGCTCGCCGCGCCGCCGCCGGTGGTCGTGACCACGGCCACGCGTGGGACGCGCGCGAGCCCTGAAGGACTCCGTCCTTCGAAGAGCGGAGCGCTCTCGAACAGCGCCTCGAGCAGGTCGACGCGCGCGATGCCGCAGTCGCGGAAGTACGCGTCGAGCGCCGCGTCGCTGCCGGCGAGCGCGCCGGTATGCGAGCGCGCCAGGCGCTCGCCGAGCGCCGAGCGGCCGAGCTTGTAGGCGACCACCGGCTTGCCGGCCGCGTGCGCCCGGCGCGCCGCTTCGGCGAGCCGCGCGGCGTCGCGCACCGTCTCGAGGAACAGAAGGATCACGTGCGTTTGCGGGTCGTCGGCGAGCAGCTCGACCAGCTCGCCGACCCCCAGGTCCGCCTCGTTGCCCACCGACACCAGCTTGGCGAACCCCAGCCCGCGCGCGGCGCCGCGCGAGAGCACCGTGCCGAGCATGGTGCCGCTCTGCGACACCATGCTGATGCCGCCCGCCGGCGGCGCGTCCATCTCGAGCACCGCGTTCACGGTGAGCGCGAGCCGCCCGGGGATGTCGATCACGCCCATGCTGTTCGGGCCGAGCAGGCGCACGCCTAGCGCCTTGGCGCGCGCGACCAACTGCGCCTGGCGCGCCGCGCCCGCCTCTCCGACGTCGGCAAAGCCGTCCGAGAAGATGCTCGCCACCGGCACGCCGCAGCGCCCGCAATCCTCGAGCGCCTGCTCGACCTCGGGGATCATGATGAAGGCGTGGTCGATCGGCTGCGGCGCTTCCGCGATGCTGCGGTAGGCCCTCTTTCCCAGCACCTCGCCGCGCGTCGGGTTGATCGGCAGGACGGCCCCGGCGTAGCCGTGCTTGGCGAGGAAGCGCTGCGGCCGCGCGGTGTTCTTCTTCGCGTCGCCCGAGGCGCCGACCAGCGCCACCGCGCGCGGCGCGAACAGGGCCTGCGCCAGGCTCATTCCGAAAAGTCGCAGTTCTGCTCGCGCTCAAGACGCCACAGGCGCGCGAGCAGCGCGCGCGCGCGGCGCGCGCCGAGCACCGGGCCGGCGAGCTCGAGGTACTTTTCGTCGAGCTGCGCATCCGAGAGCGGCGCGTCCGGGTCGCCGATGCGCGTGGGCTGCAGGTGCTGCTCGCGCCGCCCGGTGCGCGTCTCGATCTCGATGCGCGCGGCGCGCTGGCTCGGAAAGGCTGCATCGAGCTCGGGGTCGATCGCGAGCTCGATCTTCTTCATGAGCGTACGCGTCGCCGGATCGCCGAGGCGGTCCCGCTCGAAGGCGGCAAAGCGCACGCTGCCGTGCACGAGCGCGGTCGCGACGGTGTACTTGGTGGAGAAGCGCGCCTCGGAGGCGGTCTTCGGCGCTTCGATCCCGGCCACCTCGAGCGCCGCCTTGTAGGTGCCGACGCGCACGCGCGCGATGTCATCGCTGCTCACGCCCATGCGCTTCTTCAGCGCGAGCGCGCCGTCGATGGCGGCGAAGCTGTGCCCGCAGCAGGTGTGGTTCTTGAAGGTCATGCGCGTGATGTTGAACTCGCGGTTCAGCGAGCGGAACGCCGCCTCCCAGTCCGGGCCCGCCTCCGCGCCGTCGTAGCCCATGGCACGCCCGTAGCCGCCCTCGCCCTCGAGCACGTCGAGCGCGCCGATCACGCCCTCGCGCGCGGCGAGCGCGGCGGTGACGCCGGCTTCCGCCGCGCGTCCGCCGTGCAGAGGCTTGGACATGGACTCTCCCCGCATCGCGCGCTGCAGCCCCGCGGAGAAGGTGGCCACGGTGGCGAGCGCGTGCGCGAACTGCACGCGGTCGAGCTCGAGCAGCTCGGCCGCGGCCGCGCAGGCGCCGAAAGCGCCGACGGTGCCGGTGTTGTGCCAGTAGCGGTAGTGCGCGCGCCCGAGCGCGACGCCGATGCGCGTCGAGATCTCGTAGCCCACCACCACGGCGCGCAGCAGCCGCTCGCCCGAGGCGCCGTGCGCCTGCGCGAGCGCGAGCGCCGCGGCGATCGTCGGCGCGCCCGGATGGTAGATGCCGTCGCGGAAGATGTCGTCGACCTCCGCGGTGTGCGCCGCGGTGCCGTTGATGAGCGCCGCCGCGCGCACGCTCGCGCTCCGCCCGAGCGCCAGGCGCGCGTCGCCCCGGTCGAGCTCCTCGGCGAGCGCGCGCTCGAGCAGGCGCGCGGGCGCCATCACCGCGCCGGGAAAGAGCGCCGCATGCCAGTCGATCACCGCGCGCTTGGCGTGATGCAGCACCTCGGGCGCCAGCGGCCGGGCGCGGGTCGCCTGCGCGAAGGCCGCGCAACGCTCGACGACGAACATGGCTAGCGGAACTGCTCGCGCAGCTTGACCTTCCAGAACTTGCCGGTCGAGGTCTTGGGGATGGCCTCGAGGAACTCGAAGCGATCGGGCAGCTGCCACTTGGCGAACTTGCCGGAGAGATGCGTGCGCAGGTCCTCGGGCGCCGCCTTCTTGCCGTTCTTCAGCACCACGCAGGCGAGCGGCCGCTCGCCCCACTTCGCGTCGGCGATCGCGATCACCGCCGCCTCCTGCACCGCGGGATGCGCCATCAGCAGGTTCTCCATGTCGACAGAGCTGATCCACTCGCCGCCCGATTTGATCAGGTCCTTGGTGCGGTCGGCGATGCGCAGGTAGCCGTGCGCGTCGAGCGAGGCGACGTCGCCGGTGCGCAGCCACCCGTCGGCGGTGAACTTCTCCGGGTCGGTCGGTACCTCGTGGTAGCCGTCGGCGATGAACGGGCCGCGCACCTGCACCTCCCCGACGCTCTTGCCGTCCCAGGGCTGCTCGGTGCCGTCGTTGCCGATGATGCGCATGTCGACCATCGCCACCGGCACGCCTGCCATGGCGTAGCGCCCGAAGCGCTCGTCCTCGGGCGCGCCCTGCAGCTCGGGCTTGAGATAGGACACGGTGCCGAGCGGGCTCATCTCGGTCATGCCCCAGCCGTGCATCACCTGCGCGCCGTGCTTCGCATAGGTGCGGATCCCGGCCTCCGGCATCGCCGCGCCGCCGACCAGCATGCGGATACCCTTCGGCAGCTTGTAGCGCGCGGGATCGGACTCGAGCAGCTGCGCCATCGCAATCCAGATCGAGGGCACGCCCAGCACGTAGCTCGGCTGCTCGGCGGCCATGAGCGAGAGCAGGTCCTCCGGGTGCAGGTGCGGTCCCGGGAACACCATCTTCACGCCCATCATCATGCAGGTGTAGGGCACGCCCCAGCTGTTGGCGTGGAACATCGGCGTCACCGGCAGTACGCAGTCCCTGGCCGACAGGCACCAGTAGTCCGGCTGATTGGCGACCAGCGAGTGGATCACCGTCGAGCGATGCGAATAGACGACGCCCTTCGGCCGCCCGGTGGTGCCCGAGGTGTAGCACATCGCGACCGGGTCGTCCTCCTCGTGCGGCGCGTAGTCGAACTTCTGCGGCGCGCGCTCGAGGAACACCTCGTAGTCGACGAAGGGCGCGGCGACCGGCTTGCCGGAGAACGGCACCACGATCACCTTCTCGAACGAAGCCTTGCCCTTGAACTGCTCGTAGAGCGGCAGCAGGATGTCGTCGACCACCAGGAAGCGGTCCTTGGCGTGCGTCGCGATCCATGCGATGTCGTCGGGCGAAAGCCGCAGGTTGAGCGTGTGCATCACGCCGCCCGCGGCCGGGATGCCGAAGTAGCACTCCAGGTGCGCGTAGTGGTTCCAGCACAGCGTCGCCACCCGGTCGCCCTTCTTCAGCCCCGCGGCGGCGAGCGCCGCCGCGAGCGCGCGCGCGCGCCGGTAGAAATCGGCGAAGCGCTGGCGCTTGAGCGACTTGTCCGGCAGGCGGCTGACGATCTCGGACTGCGGAAACAGCTTTCCGGCGCGTTCCAGGAAATGGTTCAGCGACAGCGGCACGCGCTGCATGGTGGAACGGATCATCGGCGTCCTCCTCCAATGACGGGCCGCGACAATTTACCCCGCAGTCAACGCCTGCGCAAAGGCTATCATCCAGACATGAAGATCATCCGCGTCGAGGCGATCCCGCTCTCGATTCCGGCCCGTTACGGCGCCGATGCCTGGACGCTCGGCACCGGCGGGTGGAAGGCGCTCGATTTCTGCCTGGTGCGCGTGGATACGGACGCCGGAATCACCGGCTGGGGCGAGGCGTTCTCCTATTCCTGCCGGCGCCCGGTCGCCGCGGCCGTCAACGACATGATCGCGCCGCTGGCCGTGGGGCACGACGCGGCGGACATCGACGGGTTGCACGCGACCATCCAGCGGCGGCTGCACATCTTCGGCCGATTCGGCATCGCGGCGTTCGCGCTCTCGGGCCTCGACATCGCGCTGTGGGACATCGCCGGCAAGGCGGCCGGCAAGCCGCTGCACGCGCTGCTGGGCGGCGCGCGGCGCGAGCGGCTCGGGTGCTACGCGAGCCTGCTGCGCTACGCCGACGGCGCGCTCGCCGCGCGCTATTGTGAAAAGGCGCTCGGCGAAGGCTTCGGCGCGATCAAGCTGCACGAAGTGAGCGAACCGGTGATCGCGGCGGCGCGCACCGCGGTGCCGCGCGGCACGGCGTTGCTGCTGGACGTCAACTGCGAGTGGAGCGTCGAGGCGGCGATCGCGGTCGGCAAGCGCCTTGCGCCGCTCGGCCTCGAATGGTTCGAAGAGCCGGTCTTCCCGCCGGAGGACGGTGCCGGACTGCGCACGGTAGGCGAGGCCTGCGGCATCCCGATCGCGGCGGGCGAAAACTGCTGCTTCGCGACGCAATTCGCCGCGCTGTTCGACGCGCGCGCGGTGCAGATCGCGCAGCCGTCGGTCACCAAGGTGGGCGGCATCACCGAGTTCCGGCGCGTGGCGGCGATCGCGGCGCGCCAGGGCGTCCGGCTCGCGCCGCACTCGCCGTATTTCGGCCCCGGCGCGCTCGCCACGCTGCACCTGCTCGCGACGCAGGACGCATCCGAGCGCTTCGAATATTTCTACCTCTGGGCCGAGGCCTCCCTGTACGGTTCGGCGCTCGCGCCCACGATCGGCGAACTGCCGGTGCCTCAGGGCCCCGGTCTGGGCGCCGACCCGGACGCTGAGGTCATCCGACGCTACCGCGTCGATTGAAGCGCTCGCGACAGGTTCGCGCGCAGGCGCGACAGGCGGCGGATGCGTTTCATATACTCGCGCGGTCACGTCTCAGGTACAGCAAGATGAGAGTCTTTCAGATCCAGGACGACTGGGGCATGGAGCATCTGCAGCTCGCCACGCGCCCCGACCCGAAGCCCGGCCCCGGCCAGGTGCTGCTCAGGATGAAGGCGGCGTCGCTCAACTACAGGGACCTTTTGGTGCCGAACCGCGGCTACGGCGCGCATACCGGCACGCTGCCGCTCATTCCCGTCTCGGACGGCGTTGGCGAGGTGATCGAGGTCGGCGCGGGCGTGACGCGCGTGAAAGTCGGCGAGCGCGCCTGCCCGTCCTTCACGCAGGGCTGGATCTCCGGGCCGCCGGCGCCGGACCGCGCCGCGCACAACCTCGGCGGTCCGCTCGACGGCACGATGGCCGAGCTGATGTGCCTGCACGAGTCGGGCCTGGTACGGGTGCCGCAGTACCTCTCGGACGAGCAGGCCGCGACCCTGCCCTGCGCCGCGCTCACCGCCTGGAGCGCGCTCATGGTGCAGGACCATCTCGCGCCCGGCGCGAAGGTGCTGGTACAAGGCACGGGCGGTGTGGCCCTCTTCGCGCTGCAGTTCGCCAAGCTCGCCGGCGCGCACGTCACGGTGATCTCCTCGAGCGACGAGAAGCTCGCGCGCGCGAGGGCGCTCGGCGCCGACGCAACGATCAATTACCGCACGACGCCCGAGTGGGCCAAGGCGACGCTCGGCATCACCGGCGGGCGCGGCTACGAGCACGTGCTCGAGCTGGGCGGCGAGAAGACGCTGCCGCAGTCGCTCCTGTGCGTCGCGACCGGCGGCATGATCTCGATCATCGGCGTGCTTTCGGGCGGCACGATGAGCGCGCAGCTCGGGCGCATCATCATGAAGCAGGCGCGCATGGTGGGCATCGGGGTGGGCAACCGCGACGGCTTCGAGGCGATGCTGCGCGCGATGGCGCAGCACAAGGTCGCGCCGGTCGTCGACCGCGTGTTCGCCTTCGAGGAGCTGAAGGAAGCGATGGCCTACCTGCAAAGCGGCGCGCACTTCGGCAAGGTCTGCATCCGGCACTGAGGATCCTCATGGACATCTCGTTTCGCAACAAGAACGTCGTGGTCACCGGCGGCAGCCGCGGCATCGGGCGCTCGATCGCGCTCGCCTTCGCCGCCGCCGGGGCGAACGTCTCGATCTGCGCGCGCGGCGCCGAGGCGCTCGCCGCGGCCGGGCGCGAGCTCGAGGCGCACGGCGGCAAGGTGCACGCGGCGAGCTGCGACCTCGGCGACGGCGACGCGGTGCTGCGCTACGTCGCGGCGGCGGGCGAGGCGCTCGGCGGCATCGACGTGCTGGTCAACAACGCCTCGGGCTTCGGCGCGAGCGACGACGAGGCCGGCTGGGCGGCGAGCATCCAGGTCGACCTGATGGCGAGCGTGCGCGCCTCGCGCGCCGCGCTGCCGTTCCTCGAGCGCGCGGGCGGCGGCTCGATCGTGCATATCGGCTCGATTGCGGGGCTACGCTCGAGCGCGCGCACGCCGCCCTACGGCGCGGTGAAGGCGGCGCTCGCGCAGTACACGATGAGCCAGGGACTCGCGCTCGCCGCCAACAAGATCCGCGTCAACAGCGTCGCGCCCGGCTCGATCGAGTTTCCCGGCGGCGTGTGGGACCGGCGCAAGCGCGACAACCGCGCGCTGTACGACGGCACGCTGCGCTCGATCCCCTGGGGGCGCATGGGGCGGCCCGAGGACATCGCGAGCGTGGTGCTGTTTCTCGCGAGCGAGCTGGCGGGCTGGATCACCGGCCAGACGCTCGTCGTAGACGGCGGCCAGATGCTCAGCTGAGGGACCACGCGTGAAGCTCGTGATCGCGCAGATGAAGCACGAGACGAACACCTTCTCGCCGGTGCCGACGCCGCTTGCGCGCTTCGCGCGCGGGAAATCGACGCCGCTCGAAGGCGCGGAGATACGCGAGGCCTTCCGCAACACCGGCTCGGCGATCGGCGCGTTCATCGACCTGGCCGAGCGCGCCGGCGCGGAGACGGTGCTGCCGGTCGCCGGCAACGCGGCGCCGAGCGGACCGGTCGAGACCGGCGCTTACGAGTGGATGGCGGGCCGCATCCTGGACGCCGTGCGCAGGGGCTGCGACGCGGTGCTGCTCGACCTGCACGGCGCGATGGTCACCGAGCGGCACGACGACGGCGAAGGCGAGCTACTCGCGCGCCTGCGCAAGCTCGCGCCCGGGCTGCCGATCGGCGTCGCGCTCGACATGCACACCAACCTGTTCCCGGCGATGTGTGACAACGCCACCGTGCTCGCCGGCTACCAGACCTACCCGCACGTCGACATGTACGAGACGGGCTTGCGCGCCGGCAAGCCGATCTTCGATCTGCTCGCCGGCAAAGCACGGCCGGCGATGGCATCCGGCCACCGGCCGATGCTGCCGCACGTGATGCGCCAGTCGAGCCTGGATGCGCCCAACCTGCAGATCCAGCGCCGCGCCCAGGAGATGGAAAAACAGGGCGCGCTGGCAGCGACGTTCTTCGTCGGCTTCCCGCACGCCGACATCCAATGGGCGGGTGCCTCGGCGGTGGTCGTCACCGACGGCGACGCGGTGAAGGCGCGCGCCTGGTGCGACGAGCTGCTCGACATGGCGTGGCACGAACGCGAGAAGTTCGTCTACCGCATCGAGCCACTCGAGGCTTCCCTTGCTCGTGCGCGCCAGGCCGCGGCCGGGCCGGTGGTGTTGCTCGACCATTACGACAACTGCGCCTCGGGCGGCACCATGGACACGATGACCGTGCTCGGCGCGATCCTCGACGCGGGGCTGGAAAACGCCGCCGCCTTCGCGATCTGCGACCCGCAGGCCGTGCGACAGATGAAGGAAGCGGGTACCGGAGCGCGCGTGACGCTCGACCTGGGCGGCAAGAGCGACATGCCGAGCCTCGGCCTGAAGGGACGGCCGCGGCAGGTGAGCGGCACGGTGAGGCGCATCATCGACGGGGCCTACCGCAACGAAGGCCCGATGGCGCGCGGCGAGCAGATGGACATGGGCCTCTCGGCCGTGCTCGATACCGGCAAGGTCGAGATCGCAGTGATTACGCGGCACACCGAGCCGTACGACATCGGCACGTTCCGCGCGCTCGGCATCGACCCGGCGCGGAAAAAGTACCTGATGCTGAAGAGCCGCGTGCACTGGCGCGCCGGCCTTGGGCCGCTGGCGAAGAGCGTCATGGAGTGCGCCGGCACCGGCGTATGCACCTCGGACTACTCGCAGCTCGACTTCAGGCGCGTGCGCCGGCCGATCTACCCGCTCGATCCGCTTTAGCTACAATACGCACCATGCCGATCTACGAATACGCCTGCCGCGGCTGCGGCCACGAGTTCGAAACGCTGGTGCGCTCGGGAAGCACCCCCGACTGCCCGAAATGCAGCTCGACCGAGCTTGAGAAGAAGCTCTCGGTGTTCGCCACCGCGAACGCCGGCGCCGAGGCCGCGCCCGCGGCCGGGCCCTGCGGCGCATGCGGCCACCCCGGCGGCCCGGGGTCCTGCGCCCTGCACTAGCGCATGTTGCCGGTGTGCCCGAGCGAATAGCGCCCGGGCTGCGGCCAGACGGTCAGGCCGTGCGGCTCCAGGCCGACCTTGATCGACCTCATCTCGCCGGTCGCCGTGTCGATCGCATAGACCACGTCGTCGAAGCGCCCGGACAGCCATAGCGTCTTCCCGTCCGCGCTGACGTTGCCCATGTCCGGGCTGCCGCCGTCCGGGATCGGCCAGTTGGCGACGACTTTGCGCGTCGCGAAGTCGATGACCGAGATGCTGCCCGGACCGTGCCGTCCCCCGCCGAGGATGGTGGGCGAGCCGCGGTTGGCGACGTAGAGCTGCTTGCCGTCGCGGCTCGGGTACAGGCCGTGCGGGCCGACACCGGTCGCGATGAAGCCGACCTTCTTGAAGCGATCGCCGTCGATCAGCTGCACGCCGCCCGCCATCATGTCCGCGACGTAGAACAGCTTCCCGTCCGGCGCGATGCGGATGTCCTGCGGCATGGAGTCCTCGCCCAGACGCAGGTAGCCGGCGACCTTGTGCTTGACCATGTCGATCTTCGCCAGGCGCCCGCGGTCGAACTCGCAGGTGAAGATCGCGTAGCGGCCGTCGATCGAGAAATCGGCGTGATTGATCCCCCTGCAGCCGGGCACCTGCAGCCGCGAGTGCAGCGCCATCGTGTGGGGATCGCGGAAGTCGAGGCGCGCGAACGCCTCGGCGACGACGATCGCCTCCTTGCCGTCAGCGGTGAAGTACATGTTGTACGGATCGTCTACGGCGATCTCCGGGCCGGGCTTGCCGGTCTTCGGATCGATCGGCGTCAGGCTTCCGTTCGGGCTGCGGCTCGCGTTGTTGGTCACCCACAGCGTCTGCAGGTCCCACGACGGCACGACGTGCTGCGGCACGGAGCCGACGCGAAAGCGGTCGACCACCTTGTACGTCGCGGGATCGATCACGTAGACGTCGCCCGAGCGCAGGTTGGGAACGTACACGCGCGGCAGCGCGCCCTTCACGGCGGGGCTCAGGTGGCCGGCGCCCGCCTCGCCGTAGAGATTGGCGGGATCGACGACCGGCGGCATGCCGGGAATGGTGTCGACCGCTGCCGCCGTCTCTTCGTGCTTGAGCCCCTGGACCGTGCGCTGGACGACTCCATTCGCGCCGAGCCAGCCGAGCTCTTCGCTTGCACGGCGCGGGTCGCCGTTTACGCCTTCGGCATCGGGCGTCGCATCGCGCAGCTGCGCGGCTCGCACCATCTGCGGCGCGAGCGCGAGCTCGAGCGACGTGTCCGCGAGGCCGGCGTGCGTGCCGATCTCGCTTTCGGCGTAGCCGCGCGCGCGCAGCAGCTCGGCAAAGCCGCGCGAGCTCGTTTCGTAGTATTCGGGCGGGACGATCGCGCGCGCGCCGCTCCCCGTCCAGGCCGAGTTCAGCCGCGCTGCGGCGCGCCTGAGGTCCTCCTGGTAGCCGCCGTGATCGCCGAGAAACACGACGTCGCGAAAGCCGTGGATCTTGAAGCTCTGCGCGGCCGATTCGAGCGTCGCGACGAACGCGCCGTGCGGGACGGTGATCGTGCCGGGAAAGCGCATGTGCGAGGTCGGCGGCGCCAGGTTCCCTTCCGGCACGTAGGCGATCACCGGCGCGACCAGCGCATTGCCCAGTCCTTCGGCGATGCGCTGCGCCAGGGCCCTCACGCGCGCGTTGTGCTTGCCGAGCGCCATGTAGGGGCCGCTCTGCTCGGTTCCGCCGACGGGGACGAGGATGGTGGTCTTGCCGGCGCGGATCGCGTCGCGCAGCTCGGTCCAGGTCAGGTCCTCGAGAAACACGCTGCTCTGCGCTGCGCTTGCGGCCGGCGCGGCGGCGATGAGAAGGAGGGAAACGAGTAGTCCTCGGAGGGGCAGGCTCATGCGGGGTGGTCGCGACAAGTGGGAGTCAGTGTGAAAACCGGTCACTCGAACCGGCGCGGCCGCTACTGTACTTCAAGCTCAGCGCGGCCCAACAGGGATTTGTGCACCCGGGCGCGTGAGCCCTTCGGGCGGCTTGCGCCCGGCCTGCACGCAGGCCGCGGTCAGGGTGAGGGCGACGATGTCGCGCTGCGCGCGGCTGCCGCCGATGCGCACCGCCTCGGGCAGCGCGGCCTCGAGCAACTCGATCACCCGGCGCCAGTCGCGCTTCGCGTAGGCCGCAAAGGCCTCGGCGAGGCGCGGCACCACCTCCCCCGGCGGCAGTCGGCCGTCGGCCAGGCGCTCGCGCAGCCCCCGGATCACGCGCTCGATCCCCGCGTGGTCGCCGTCGGCGGCGCAGGAAAGCGCGACGTGCACGTCGGCGAACGAAACGCCCGCCTTGGGAAAGCTCTTCACGGCGTATTCGCGCACTTCGGTCCACAGCTGCGTGTGACGCGGCTCGCCGGAAAGCTCCGCGCGCCACAGGAAGGACGGCGCGTCGGTCGCGACGTTCAGCGGCGGTCCCCAGGCGCCGCCGGGGTGCACCGCCTCGCGGTACGCACGCCAGGCGCGCGCCTGCTCGCCGAGTGCGAGCGCGGCGAGCGCAACGTGCCAGGAGAGGTGGCAATGCATCAGGCCCGCCTTCGGGTACGCGGGCATCCAGTGCTCGAGGTAATCGAGCGCCGCGCGGTGCGCGCCTTGCTCGTACAGGACATGCACCTTGATGTGCGCGCCGTGCGCGTTGCGCGGGTTCGCCGCCATGCTGCGCTCGATGAGCGACCAGGCCTCGTCCAACCGCCCGCACTCGCAGGCCGCAAATGCGAGCGCCGATGGAAACCACCAGTCCGCGCCGTAGTGCGGCGCCAGGCCCGCCAGGAGCTCGTACAGCTCCGGCTCGCGCTCCTGCCGGCCGCTGAAGCCGATCAGCCCGAACACGCCGGTCGCCTGCGAGAGCACCAGCGCGTCGCGCGGGTACTCGGCGAGATGCGCGCGCGTCGCCTCGAGTGCGCCGACGGGATTGCCCTCGATCGCCAGCGCGAGCGCGTTCACGTGGCCGATCTCGCGCGGCGTGGCGCCGCGCGCGAGCTCGCGCGCCCGCGCCGCGTGCTCGCGCGCAAGCGGCACCTTGGCGCTTAGCAGCAGCGCTCGGGCAAGTGCGGCCTGGGCGAGCGCGAACTTCGGATCGGCCGCGAGCGCGCGCCCGAGATGCTCTTCTGCGCCAACGTTCGCCGTCAGGATGCAGTCCACCCCAGCGACGTAGGCGTCGCGCGCCGCCGCGCTCGCAGTCAGTGGTAGTCCAAATCGGTCGTTCATTTGCACGGCTTTACGTAACTTTACCCGGCGATCATCACCACTTCACCCCTCGGCGCTAGCTTACACGCAGCGGTGGAAAATTCGATGCGAACCGAGATCCGCGATCCCGCGCGCCATGCATTCCTGCGGCTGTCCGTCGGCGGGCTCGCGCTCATCGCCGCCCGGGGGGCGCCGGCCCAGTTTCGCGACCGGGGCGGCCGCGGCGAGCGCTCCGGCCGTGGCGGCGCCGAGGCCCGCCAGCCGAGCGCCGAGGATCGGCTGGGCGAATCGCTGCGCGAATTCCACGACGATCTCGCGCTCACCCTCGCGCAGCAGCCCGCCTGGGACCGCTATGCGCGCGCCCTGCAAGGGTACGTGCAGGACGCGGCGCGCGAGCACGCTCGCGTCAAGTCGCTCGCCGGCATGCCGCTACCCGAACGCATCGGTCACCAGCTGGACCTGGCGCGCGACCGCTACGCGGCGATGGAAGACATCGCCGGCGCCTCGACCGCGCTCTACGCCGCGCTCGATCCGACGCAGCAGGCGCGCGCGAACCCGCGCCTCGCCGGAATCGTCGAGATGGTCGCGGGCGACGTGCCCGCCGCGCCGCCCGCGCGGACTAAGCGCGAGCACGCCGACCGGGGGCCGCAACTTGGGGAACCTTAATCTCGGCGCGGTGCTGCTCCTCGCGCTGCTGCAATCCGCGCCGCATGCGCCACCCGCGGAGTGCCGGCGGGCGCTGCGGGCGGCGCGCGACGCGGCTCATCTACGCCTGCTCGTCGCCGAGCACCGCTACATGACCGGCATTCCGGACTACGAGCCGGTGCTCGATGCCGAGCGTACCGTGCGCGCGGTCGAGGCCCGCGCCAGGCGCGCCGGCTGCGGCGCGCCGCGGCCGCCTCAAGGAAGCTGAATCTTTCCGCTGCCGCCCAGCCCGCCCGGCGGCAGGCCACCCTGCGGCACAACGATCTGCGAGGCCGCCTCGCGGCGCAGCTCTTGCAGCTCGCGCACGGTGCGCTCGATCGCGACCTTCGCCAGGGCGCCGAACTTGCCGGCCGCCTCGTCCAGCGACGCGCCGGGAATCTCGAACGCGATCGGCAGAGCACCCATGGGCGTCATGACCTGCGTCTCGCCGATGTAGATCACCGCGCGCGATGCGTCGCGCGAGCCATCGCTCTTCACGGGCGTCATGCGGCGCAGCGTGCCGACGCGCCGGTCGGTGAAGTTTTCCTCCAGGAACATCCCGGCGAGGTCCAGGTTCAGGTCCGCGGTGCGCGGTTCGTTTGCCATGTTGCGCGCGTCTCCTTGCAAGATGCGCCCGATTCTACCCGCTCGCCTCGCCGCGCGACACGCACTCGCTGTGCACCGTCGCGCGCAGAATCTCCGCGAGGCGCAGCACGCCGGGCCCCGCCGCGTCCCGGTCCGCGTACACGAGATAGAGCTGCGCGAAGCGCTCGCCGCCTTCGCGCAGCGGCAGCGCCTTGAGCGCGCCCTCGGCGAGCTCGCCGCGGATCATCTCCTCCGGAAACCAGGCGTAGCCGTAGCCGCGACGCGCGGCCTCGAGCGAGCTCGCCATGTGGCTGACGGTCCAGCGCTGCGACGCCTCGATCCACGTGCGCGTCGCGCGCCGCGAGCCGGATTCGCGCACCACGAGCTGCCGGTGCGCGCGCAGGTCGGTCACCGTCAGCGGGCGCCCCAGGCGGTGCAGCGCGTGCTCCGGATGCGCGACGAGCAGGAAGCGCAGCCGCAGCAGCGGGTCGCCGAGAAAGCCTTGCGGCACCATGCCGGCGACGGCGAGGTCGACCTGGCGCAGCGCCAGCGCCTCCTGCGTGCCGCCGAGCACGGTTTCGAACAGCTCGATGCGCGTGTCCGGGCTCTCGCGCGCGAAGCGCTCGAGCGACTCGAACAGGAGCCAGCGCGGGAACACGATCTCGGCGGCGATGCCGATCTCGGGCTCCCAGCCGGCCGACAGGCGGCGCGCCGAATGCTCGAGCGCGGCCGCCTCGTCGAGCAACGCACGCGCTCGCCGCACCAGCTGCTCCCCCACGGGCGTGAGGCGAGCCCTGCGGCCGCTGATCTCGAAGGCCTTCACGCCGAGCAGCGACTCGATCTTCTTGACGCCGTAAGTAACTGAAGATTGAGTTTTATTCAGCCGCTCGGCGGCGCGCGCGTAGCCGCCTGCGTCGACGACGGCGACGAGTGCCCGCCACTGCTCGAGCGAGATCATATATCGCTTTATTCGATTGTTGAGCCAGTATTTTTGAGCTTTTCAATCGCTCTGGTCAATATTTAAATAGCGGGACCTAAACAAGTCGGAGTGCCGCATGAACACCCTCCTGCAGATCAATTCGAGCCTCTTCGCCGGCGAAGGCCAGTCGAGTCGCCTCGCTAGCCGCTTCGTCGAGCGCTGGCGCGTCGGGCACCCGGGCGCAACGGTGCTGCTGCGCGACCTGGGGCGTGACCCCGTTCCGCATCTGGACGCGGGCCGCTTCGCCGCGTTCCTCGCGAAGGACGAGGTGCGCGACGCAGCCCAGAAAGCCGCGGTCGCCTACTCGGACATGCTGATCGCCGAGCTCAAGCGCGCGGACGTGATCGTTTTCGGGCTGCCGATGTACAACTTCGGCGTGCCCTCGGTGCTGAAGGCCTACTTCGACCACGTCGCGCGCGCCGGCGTCACCTTCCGCTACACCGAGCGCGGGCCGGTCGGCCTGCTCGGCGGAAAGCAGGCCTACGTGTTCGCCGCGCGCGGGGGACAGTACGTCGGCACGCCGCGCGACACGCAGACCGCGTATGTGCGCCAGTTCCTCGGCTTTCTCGGCATCGAGGTCGTCAAGTTCGTGTACGCCGAAGGCCTGGCGATCGACGAGGCGAGCCGGCAAGCTGCGCTCGCGAGAGCGCACTCGGGCATCGACAGCCTGACCGCGCATCTGCCCATTGCCGCGTGACGAGCCGCACATGAAGAACTTCCTCGATCTCGCGGGACGCATCCTGCTCGCCGTGCTGTTCCTCGTCGCCGGCGTCGGCAAGCTCGGCGACTACGCCGGCACGCAGGCCTACATGGCGTCGCAGGGCGTGCCGGGAGCGCTGCTGCCGGCCGTCATCGCGCTCGAGCTGGGCGGCGCCGCGCTCGTGGTCGCCGGACTGTGGACGCGCATCGCCGCCTTGGCGCTCGCCGCGTTTACCGTGCTCGCTGCGCTCCTGTTCCATGCTAACTTCGCGGACCCGATGCAGCAGATCATGTTTCTGAAGAACCTGTCGATCGCCGGCGGCTTCCTGCTGCTGGCAGCGAACGGCGCCGGCGCCTGGAGCGTCGACGCGCGCCGCGGAAAGGAGCTCAAGTCATGAGCGCAAGATCGCTTCTGCAGATCATCGAATCGGTGCCGGCCTCCGACGGCGCCGGCGTGAAACTGCGCCGCAGCCTGGGCGCGCGGCAGAGCCTGCGCGTCGACCCGTTCCTGATGCTGGACGAGTTCTCGTCGGAGAATCCCGACGATTACGTCGCGGGCTTTCCCGCGCACCCGCACCGCGGCTTCGAGACCGTCACCTACCTGATCGACGGCCACATGCTGCACGAGGATCATCTCGGCAACCAGGGCGACCTGCGGAGCGGCGGAGTGCAGTGGATGACGGCCGGCCGCGGTATCGTGCACTCCGAAATGCCGCAGCAGGAGCGCGGCCGCATGCGCGGCTTCCAGCTGTGGATCAACCTGCCGGCGCGCGAGAAGATGAAGCCCGCCGGCTACCGCGATATTCAGCCCGAGGAGATCCCGGTCGTCGAGCTTGCGGGCGGCGGAAAAGCGAAAGTCATCGCCGGCAGCTTCGAGGATGAGACTCCCGGTCCGGTACGCGGACTGTCGACCGATCCGGTGTACTTCGACGTCGAGCTGCCGCCGGGAGCGAGCTTCTCGCATCCCCTGCCACCCGGGCACAACGCATTCGTCTATCCCTTCGAAGGCTCGCTCGTGGTCGGCGGGCGCGAGCTCGGGACGCACAGCGCCGGCGTGCTCGGGCCCGGCGAGCGCGTCGAGGCGAATGCAGGCGCGCGCGGCGCGCGTTTCCTGCTGCTCGCCGGACGCCCGCTCGGCGAGCCGGTCGTGCAGTACGGTCCGTTCGTGATGAACACGCACGAGGAGATCGAGCAGGCGATCCGCGACTACCAGAGCGGCGAGCTGACGCGCGCGGCTTGACGTGGGTCAAGCCGGTGAGGCCCGCGCGCCGTATCTTGATGCCGTGGATACCGGAGGCAGACCATGAATCTCGCGCGCGCAGCGGTCGCGACAGCGTTATTGGCGGGTGCCACCATGGCGTGGGCAGCAGGCGGCGACACTCCGGAGCAGCGCGCCGCCAAGCTCGCGCAGGACGTGTGCTCCAGCTGCCATCGACCGGCCGGGGAAGCGGAGCGGCCCCTGGTGCCGACGCTTGCGGGCCAGCATAAGTCATACCTCGTCTGGCAGATGCGCGCCTATAGGTACGGATTCCGCGACGACCCGCAGGCGCACGACAAGATGTGGTCGCAGGCCGGCAAGCTGGACGATGCGCTCGTCGAGGCGCTCGCGGCGTACTACGCCGCGCAGCCGCCGGGCCCGGGCACCCCCGGCGACCCGGCGCTCGTCGGGCGCGGCAAGGCGCTCTACGAGCACGGCCTGCCAGGCAGCGACGTAACGGACTGCGCGAGCTGCCACGGGCCGAACGGCGAAGGGCGCAACATGTTCCCGCGCCTCGCGGGCCAGCGCGCCGACTACCTGGTGCGCCAGCTCTCGCTCATCCAGCTGCACCTGCGCAACGTCGGCATCATGCACAGCACGGTCGAGGGACTGTCCGAAGAGGACATCAAGGCGATTGCCGCGTACCTGCAATCGCTGTGACGCGGCCGCGCGGCCCGCTCAGCCGCGCAGCTTGAAGCGCTGGATCTTCCCGGTCGCCGTCTTCGGCAGCTCGCCGATGAACTCGATCCAGCGCGGGTACTTGTAGGGCGCGAGCTTGTCCTTGACGTGCTGCTGCAGCGCCTGCGCGAGCTTGTCGCTCCCCGTCTGGCCCTGCTTGAGCACGACGTAGGCCTTGGGCTTGATCAGCTTGCTCTCGTCCTCGGCACCCACCACCGCGGCCTCGAGTACCGCGTCGTGCGATACGAGCGCGGCCTCGACCTCGGCGGGCGAAACGTAGATGCCCGAGACCTTGAGCATGTCGTCCGAGCGTCCGCCGTACACGTAGTAGCCGTCCACGTCCTGGCTGTACTTGTCGCCGCTCTTGGTCCAGTCGCCGACGAACGTGGCGCGGCTCTTCACGCGGTTGTTCCAGTACTGCGACGCGCTGGTCGCGCCGCGGATCTGCAGCTCGCCGAGCTCGCCCGGCTTCACCGTATTGCCCGCCTCGTCCACCAGCCTGAGCTCGTAGCCCGGCACCGGCTTGCCCGTGGTGCCGTAGCGCACGTCGTCCGGACGGTTGGAGAGGAAGATGTGCAGCATCTCGGTCGAGCCGATGCCGTCCAGGATGTCGACGCCGGTCTTCTCCCTGAAGGTCTGTGCGATGCGCGGCGGCAGCGCCTCGCCCGCCGAAGTGCAGGCGCGCAGCGCGTGCTCGCCTTTTTTCGGGAACGCCGGATCGGCGAGCATCGCAGCATACAACGTCGGCACGCCGTAGAAGATGGTCGGCTTCTTCTCGACCAGGCGCTTGAACACCGCCGCCGGGGTCGGACGCTCGGCCATCAGCAGCGTGGTCGCGCCGACCGAGAGCGGGAAAGAGAGCGCGTTGCCCAGGCCGTAGGCGAAAAAGAGCTTCGCCGCAGAGAACACCAGGTCGGACTCGCGGATGCCGAGCACCGGGCGGGCGTACAGCTCGGCCGTGAGGATCAGGCTCGCGTGCACGTGCACCGTGCCCTTCGGCATGCCGGTCGAGCCCGAGGAGTAGAGCCAGAAGCAGGCGTCGTCGCTCGTGGTCGGCGCGGCCGGAAACTCGTCCTTGCCGCGCGCGAGCAGATCGGCGAATGCGAGATGCCCCTTCGCGTCCTTGCCCGACACGACGACGTGCTTGAGGAACTTGAGCTTGCCGAGCAGCGGCGCGAACTGCGGCAGCAGCGCCTCGGAAACGAACAGCACCCGGGAACGGCTGTCGTTCAGCATGAACTCGTAGTCGCGCGTGGTGAGCAGCGTGTTCACCGCCACCGGCACCACGCCTGCGCGGATCGCGCCGAGGAACACAGTCGGCCAGTCGATCGTGTCGTGCATCGCGACGAGCACGCGCTGCTCCATGTCCAGGCCGAGCGAGCCGAGCGCCGAGGCGCAGCGGTTCACGCGCCGTGCGAGCTCGGCGTAGCTGGTGCCGCCTGCGTCGTCGACGTAGGCGGTCTTCTGACCGCGGCCTGCGACGAGGTTGCGCGCGATCAGATCCTCGGCGGCGTTGTAGTCGCGCGGAATGTCGACGCGCGGCGGCGAAACCGAATGGTCAGCCTTGGAATGCCCCATGTGCGCCTCCTCCCTGGAATGCGTCTTCAGGCCGCCTGCTCGGCAGCCTGCCGCGCAAGTTTAAGCCACTCCTCGCCCCACTCGCTCGCCGTTTCCTCAGGCAGCACACCCGAGGAGGCGTCGTGCTTGACGCGCTCGCCGATGCGCCGCGCGCCGAGCTCGGTGAGCAGCTCGTCGAAGCGCTGGCCGCCGAAGTTGAAGGTCTCGGCGTAGGTGCGATCGCCCAGCCCGAACACGCCGTAGTTCACGCGCGACAGGTCGGGGCGCTTCGCCTTCAGGTCCTCGTACAGCGCCTTGGCGTTGTCGGGCACGTCGCCCTGGCCGTAGGTCGAGGTGCAGACGAGGAACACCCCCTCGCGCGCGAACACCGAGCTGTCGAGCGCATCCATGAGCAGCGTCTCGACCTGCGTCTCGCCGTCGTCCCAGGCGAGCTCGAGCTCCTGCGCGACGAGCTGCGCCGTCCCCGTCATCGTGCCGATCAGGATGTTGATCTTCAGTGACATTGACAGTCACTATATTGCACCATAGAATCTCGGTCAAGCAGTATACTTCATTAACCCGGATCAATGGTCATGGGTGCTCCCCTCGTTTCCCCGCAGCAAAGCGCAGCAGACGAAGACGCCTACCTGGCGCAGCTCGGCGAGCGCGTGCGCGCCTGGCGCCGCGACCAGGGCGTGACGCGCAAGGCGCTGTCGCTCGCCTGCGGCGTGTCCGAGCGCTACCTGGCGCAGCTCGAAGCGGGCCAGGGCAACATCTCGGTGCTGCTGCTGCGCAAGGTCGCGCAGGCGATGCGCGTGCCGGCCGAGGACCTGGTGCGCGAGAACGGCGAGACGCCCGCCGAGCTCGCGCTGCTCACGCGCTTCGCCGCGTCGCTGCCGCCGGAGCGGATCGCCGCCGCGCACCGCCTGCTGCTCGCGCAATTCGGCAGCGCGCGCAAGCGCAGGATCGCGCTGCTCGGCCTGCGCGGCGCCGGCAAGTCCACGCTCGGCGCACGGCTCGCGGAGAGCCTGGGCGTGCCCTTCGTCGAGCTCGACCGCGAGGTCGAGCGCGAGGCGGGCGCGGCGCTGGGCGAAGTGTTCTCGATGTACGGCCAGGATGCCTATCGCCGCTTCGAGCGCCGCGCGCTCGAGCGCATCCTGCGCCAGCACGACCGCGCCGTGATCGCCACCGGCGGAAGCCTCGTCACCGATCCGGACAACTACGATCTTCTCCTCGAGCGCTGCTACTGTGTCTGGCTCAAGGCATCGCCCGAGGAGCATATGTCGCGCGTGATCTCGCAGGGCGACATGCGCCCGTTCAAGGGCCGCTCGGCGGCGCTCGACGAGATCCGGCATCTGCTCGCCGAGCGCGACCGGCTGTACGCGCGCGCCGACGCCGTCGTCGACACCTCGGGCAAGGCGCTCAGGCAGAGCCTCGCCCAGCTTCGCACCCTCGTCTCCAGGGAGGAGAAATGAACGCACCGATTCCCGCCGGACGCATCCGCGTCGGCTTCGATACCCATCCCGAGCGCTACAACCACTGGAAGCTGGGCTTCGACGGCCCGCTCGCGACCCTCACGCTCGACGTCGCCGAGGACAAGGGCATCGCGCCGGGCTACAAGCTGAAGCTCAACTCCTACGACCTGGGCGTCGACATCGAGCTGCACGATGCGCTCAATCGCATCCGCTTCGAGCACCCCGAGGTGAAGTGCGTGATCCTCACGAGCGGCAAGTCGCGCATGTTCTGCTCCGGGGCGAACATCTACATGCTGGGCCTGAGCCCCCACTCCTGGAAAGTGAACTTCTGCAAGTTCACCAACGAGACGCGCAACAGCATCGAGGACTCGAGCGCGAGCTCGGGGCTCAAGTTCCTGGCGGCGCTGAACGGCACCACCGCAGGCGGTGGTTACGAGGTGGCGCTCGCCTGCGACGAGATCGCCATGATCGACGACCGCTCGAGCACCGTGAGCCTGCCCGAGGTGCCGCTGCTCGGCGTGCTGCCCGGCACCGGCGGCCTCACCCGCCTGGTGGACAAGAGAAAAATGCGCCGCGACCTGGCGGACGTGTTCTGCACCACCGCCGAGGGCGTGCGCGCCGACCGCGCCAAGGAATGGAAGCTGGTCGACCACGTCGCCAAGCCGCAGCAGTTCGTCGAGATGGTCAAGGCGCGGGCGCTCGAGCTGGCCAAGCTCTCCGACCGCCCCGGCGGCAAGGGCGTCGCGCTCAAGGCGCTCGAGCGCCGCGAGGCGGACTCCGGCTGGCGCTACGGCAGCGTCGAAGTGCACCTGAACCGCGCGGCGCGCACCGCCACGATCACCGTCGCCGCGCCCGAGGGCGCGCAGCCGCAGACGGCCGAGCAGATGCTCGCCGCCGGCGCCGACTGGTGGCCGCTCAGGGTCGCGCGCGAGCTGGACGACGCGATCCTCATGCTGCGCCACAACGAGCTCGACATCGGCCTGTGGCTGCTCAAGACGCGCGGCAGCGCGGACGCGGTGCTGGCGATGGACGCGGCACTGGAAGCGAACGCCAGGCACTGGTTCGTGCGCGAGACGATCGGCACCCTGCGGCGCACGCTCGCGCGCCTGGACGTGTCGAGCCGCTCGATGTTCGCCATCGTCGACCAGGGCTCGTGCTTCGCGGGAACGCTCGCCGAGCTGCTGTTCGCCGCGGACCGCGCCTATATGCTGCACCTGCCCGAGGAGGACGCGGGTGCGCCGCACATCGCGCTCTCGGCGGCGAACTTCGGCCTGTGGCCGATGGTGAGCGGCGCAACGCGCATCGAAGCGCGCTTCTGCGAGGTTTCCGAGCCGGTCGAGGCAGCGCGCCAGGCGATCGGCGAGAGCCTCGACGCGCACGACGCGCTCGAGCTCGGGCTGGTGACCGCGGCGCCAGACGATCTCGACTGGGAAGACGAGATCCGCCTGGCGATCGAGGAGCGCGCCAGCCTGTCGCCCGACGCGCTCACCGGCATGGAGGCGAGCCTGCGCTTCAGCGGTCGCGAGAACATGGCGACGCGCATCTTCGGCCGTCTCACCGCGTGGCAGAACTGGATCTTCATCCGGCCGAACGCGGTCGGCGAGCAAGGCGCGCTCAAGGTGTACGGCAGCGGCGCCAAGGCGAAATTCAACTGGGAGCGCGTATGAGCACAGCGGCCGGCATCGACTACAGCGAGCGCATCCCGAACAACGTCGAGCTCTCGGGCAACAAGTCGCTGCAGCGCGCGCTCGAGCACTGGCAGCCCGAGTACCTCAAGTGGTGGGGCGAGATGGGGCCGGAGAAGTCGCAGACGATGGACGTGTACCTGCGCACCGCGATCAGCGTCGAGCCCAAGGGCTGGGCGCACTACGACTACGTGAGGATGCCCGACTACCGCTGGGGCATCTTCCTCGCGCCCGCGGAAGCCGAGCGCAAGGTCAACTTCGGCGCGCACATGGGCGAAGCCGCGTGGCAGGACGTGCCGGGCGAATATCGCTCGACCCTGCGCCGCATCATCGTCACGCAGGGCGACACCGAGCCCGCGTCGGTCGAGCAGCAGCGCCATCTCGGGCTCACCTGCCCATCGCTCTACGACCTGAGGAACCTGTTCCAGGTGAACGTCGAGGAAGGCCGGCACCTGTGGGCCATGGTCTACCTGCTGCACGCCTACTTCGGCCGCGACGGCCGCGAGGAGGCCGAGGCGCTGCTCGAGCGCCGCTCGGGCGACGCCGACAACCCGAGGATCCTCACGGCGTTCAACGAGAAGACGCCCGACTGGCTGTCGTTCTTCATGTTCACCTTCATCACCGACCGCGACGGCAAGTACCAGCTCGCCGCGCTCGCCGAGTCGGGCTTCGATCCCCTGTCGCGCACCTGCCGCTTCATGCTGACCGAAGAAGCGCACCACCTGTTCGTCGGCGAGTCGGGCATCGCGCGCATCATCCAGAGAACCTGCGACGTGATGAACCAGCACAAGACCGACGAGCCTGCCAAGCTCAGAGGCCTCGGGGTGATCGACCTGCCCACGCTGCAGAAATACCTGAACTTCCACTTCAGCGTGACGAGCGACCTGTACGGCTCCGAGATCTCGTCCAACGCCGCGTCGTTCTACACGCAGGGCCTGAAGGGCCGCTTCGACGAGACCAGGATCGGCGACGACCACAAGCTCGAAGCCGCCGAGTACGAGGTACCCGACGTGGTTGAGGACCGCATCATCGTGCGGCACGTGCCGGCGCTCACGGCGCTAAACGAGCGGCTGCGCGACGACTGGATCGCCGACGTGCAGAAGGCGATCGACCGCTGGAACCGTATTCCCGACAAGGCCGGCATCCCGTTCCGCTTCAAGCTACCGCACAAGGGCTTCAACCGCAGGATCGGGCTGTTCAACGGGCTGCACGTCGATCCCGCCGGCAAGGTCGTTTCGGAGGCAGAATGGACCCACCGGCACGGCAACTGGCTGCCGACCGAGGAGGACCGCGCCTTCGTGCACTCGCTGATGGGCCGCGTGACCGAGCCGGGCAAGTTCGCCAACTGGATCGCGCCCCCGCTCAACGGCATCAACAAGCAGCCGGTCAATTTCGAATACGTAAGATTCAGCTAGGAACCCCGCAATGTCGATCAACTACGCCGAGAAGATTCCCAACAACGTCGACCTCGCAAACGACCGCACGCTGCAGCGCGCGCTCGAGCACTGGCAGCCGCACTTCCTGCAGTGGTGGCACGAGATGGGGCCATCCGACTTCGAGAAGGCGGACGTCTACCTGCGCACGGCGACCTCGGTCGACGCGCAGGGCTGGGCGACCTACGGCGCGGTGAAAATGCCCGAGTACCGCTGGGGTATCTTCCTCGCCGACCAGCAGCCCGGACGCACGATCGGCTTCGGCGACCGCATGGGCGAGCCGGTGTGGCAGCAGGTGCCGGGCGAGCACCGCTCGACGCTCAGGCGCCTGATCGTCACCCAGGGCGACACCGAGCCGGCCTCGGTCGAGCAGCAGCGCCTGCTCGGGCACCTGTGCCCGTCGCTCTACGACCTGAGGAACCTGTTTCAGATCAACGTGGAGGAAGGCCGCCACCTGTGGGCGATGGTGTACCTGCTGCACGCCTACTTCGGCCGCGACGGCCGCGAGGAGGCCGAGGAGCTGCTCGCGCGCCACTCGGGCGACGCCGACAAGCCCAGGATCCTCACCACCTTCAACGAGCCGATCAGCGACTGGCTATCGCTCTACTGCTTCACCTACTTCACCGACCGCGACGGCAAGTACCAGTTGAAGAGCTTCGCCGAGAGCGCCTTCGACCCGCTGTCGCGCACCTGCCGCTTCATGCTGACCGAGGAAGCGCACCACATGTTCGTCGGCGAGACCGGGATCGGGCGCGTGGTGAAGCGCACGCTCGAGGTGATGAAGGAGCTCGGCACCGACGACCCGGCGAAGATCCGCGCGCACGGCGCCGTCGACCTGCCGCTGCTGCAGAAGTACCTCAACTTCTGGTGCTCCTCGTCGCTCGATCTTTTCGGCTCGGAGATCTCCTCCAACGCCGCGACCAGCTTCGCCAACGGCCTCAAGGGCCGGCCCGACGAGTCGCAGTACGAGGATCACGTGCTGCGCGACGTGGTGCTCAAGCTCGACACCCCCGAGGGCACGCAGGACGTGCCGATGCTGAATGCCCTGAACGAGGTGATGCGCGAGTCGTATCTCAAGGACTGCGAGATCGGCCTGAAGCGCTGGAACCGCGCGATCGAGCGCGCCGGGCACGACTTCCGCCTCACGCTGCCGTCCTCGCGCTTCCGCCGCTCGATCGGCTCCTGGGTCGGCCTGCCGGTCGATCCGCAGGGGAAGCTCCTGCCCAAGGACGAGTACGAGCGGCGCCTGGTCGAGTGGGTCCCTTCTCCCGAGGACAGGGCTTTCGTCAAATCGCTCATGCAGAAGATCGTCGCGCCCGGCAAGATGGCGGCCTGGATCGCGCCGCCCGACCGCGGCATCAACAACCTGCCGGTCGAATACGAGTACGTGCACCTCGCTTGAGCGATAAAGCCTTTACGCGCGCCGAGTGGTGCGCTTTCGTCAACCGCATGCTCGAGGCCGAGCGCGCGGGAGCGAGGGCGCTGCTCGAGTTCCTCGGCGAGTACCCGCGCGACGGCGAAGGCTGGAAGGTCCTGCGCCGCGTGCAGGGCGACGAGGCGCACAACTGCGTGGTGCTCGGCGAGCTGCTCAAGCGCGCCGACGAGCCCTACAGCCACGCGACCGGCGAGTTCCTGGACAAGGCGCTCGCCTTGCGCGGCCGGCGCGCGCGCCTGGAGTTCCTGTGCCGGGGCCTGGGCTGGTCGATCCGCGAGATCGAGGCGGCGCTGCCGCGCGTGCCGGACGAGGCGGGTATCAAGGCACTGACCCGGATCCGGGACACTCACCGCGGCAGCCTGGCGAGCTGCAACACGCTGCTGGAAGCGAAAGACACGTGAAATTCCGCGCGGCGGTGCTCAGGCAGGCCGGCGCCACGCGGCCCTACGCCACCAGCCGCCCGCTCGCGATCGAGACGGTCGAGCTGCCGCCGCCCGCCGCGGGAGAGGTGCTGGTCGAGATCAAGGCTGCGAGCATCTGCCACTCCGACCTCTCGGTTGTGAACGGCGACCGCAGGTGGCCCTTGCCGATCGTGCCGGGCCACGAGGCCGCCGGCGTGGTGGCGCAGACCGGCGCAGGGGTCGATTCCGTCGCAGCGGGCGACCACGTCGCGCTCATCTTCCTCACGCAGTGCGGCAGCTGCGAGCGCTGCGTCGAGGGCAGGCCCTACCTGTGCGCGCGCGGCACGCAGGCGAACCGCGAGGGGCGCCTGATCACCGGCGGGCCGCGCCTCGCGCTCGGCGGCGCGCCGCTGCACCACCACATGGGGCTCGCCGCGTTCGCCGAATACGCCCTGGTGTCGGAGAAATCGCTGGTGAAGATACCGCGCGAGCTCGGCTTCGTCGAGGCGAGCCTGTTCGGCTGCGCGGTCATGTGCGGCGCCGGAACTGCGCTCTACTCCGCGAAGATTGCGCCGGGCGAGCGCGTCGCCGTGGTCGGCCTCGGAGGCGTGGGCCTCGCCGCGATCATGGGGGCGCGCCTCGCCGGCGCGACGCGCATCGCCGCTATCGACCGCAGCGCGGCCAAGGCCGAGCTCGCCCTCGCGGTCGGCGCGACTTCTTTCGCTTCTTCGGATCGGACAATCGACGGGGACTTCGACGCGGTGCTCGAGGCCACGGGCACGGTCGAAGGCTTCGAGTTGGCGCTCGAGCTCACGCGCCGCGGCGGGCGCACGGTGACGGTCAGTCTGCCCGACGCGCAGCGCAAATTCTCCTTTTCGCTCGCGCGCCTGGTCGCCGAGGCGCGCACCGTGGCAGGCAGCTACATCGGCTCGTGCCTGCCGAGCCGCGACATCCCGGCCTTCGTCAGCCTGTACCGCCAGGGCCGGCTGCCGGTCGACCGGCTGGTGACGCGCACGCTCGCGCTCGAGGGCATCAACGAGGCGATGGACGAGCTGGCCGAGGCGCGCGCGCTGCGCCAGGTCATCGTCTTCTGACCCCGACTACTCGAGCTCTTCCCAGGTCTCGGCGCTCGCGCCGGCGAGCGCGCGTACCCGCTCCTCGTCCGCACCGAACTCGGCCGCCGGTCCGCTGTAGACGACCGCGCCGTTGTCCAGCACGTACGCGCGGTCGGCAATCTCGACCGCCGCGCGCACATTCTGCTCCACCAGCAGCACGGAGATGCCCTCCTTGCGCGCGGCGACCACGACCTTGAACACGTCCTGCACGATGATCGGAGCCAGTCCCTGCGACGGTTCGTCGAGCAACAGCAGCTTCGGATTGAGCAGCAGCGCCCTGGCGATCGCCAGCATCTCCTGCTCGCCGCCCGAGAGCTGGCGCCCCTTGTTGTTCCTGCGCTCCTGCAGGCGCGGGAACAGCTGGTAGACACGCTCGATGGTCCATGGCCCTGGGCGCTCGATCGGCACCTTCAGATTCTCGTCCACGCTCAGGTTGGCGAAGATGCGCCGCCCTTCCGGCACGAAGCCCACGCCGAGGCCGGCGATGCGGTACGGCGGCCAATCGGTCGTGGCATGGCCGAAGATGCGCACCACACCCTCGCGCGCATGCGTCAGCCCCACCAGGCTGCGCAGCGTGGTCGACTTGCCCGCCCCGTTGCGCCCGAGCAGGGCCACGATCTCGCCCTCGCGCACTTCGAGGCTCACTCCGTGCAGGATGTGGCTCTTGCCGTAGAACGTTTGCAGCGCTTCGGCTTCGAGCGCCTTCATTCCGCTTTCCCCAGGTAGGCCGCCTGGACGCGCTCATCCGCCCCGATCTCGTCGGGCGTGCCTTCGGCCAGCACCGCGCCCTCGGCCAAGACCATGATGCGGTCGGCGAGATGGAAGATCACGCGCATGTCGTGCTCGATAAGGACGATGGTCAGATGCTGGTCCTTGTGCAGGCGCCGGATCAGCTTGGTGATGTCGTAGGTCTCCTGGTCGCCCATGCCCGCGGTGGGCTCGTCGAGCAGCAGCAGGCGCGGCTTGAGCGCAAGCGACATCATGATCTCGGTGGCGCGCTGATCGCCGTGGGGCAACTCACCCACCAGCCGGTCCGCCTTTTCGCTCAGTCCACCCAGGTCCATCAGCTCGGACACGCGCGCAGCCATCTCCTGCGCGACGTCGCGCGACATCCACGGCCGCAGACGGTAGCCCGCCGCCCCCTCCACCGGGATGCGCAGGTTCTCGCGCACCGTGAGCTCGGGGAAGATCTCGGTGATCTGGAACGTGCGCGCCATGCCGCGCCACACGCGCCGTGCCGGCAAAAGCTTGGTGATGTCCTCGCCGTCGAACACGATGCGGCCAGAGGTCGGCGATAGCAAGCCGCTGACGAGGTTGAAGAAGGTTGTCTTGCCGGCGCCGTTGGGGCCGATCACCGCCCGCAGCTCGCCAGGCTCGACCGTCATCGATACCTCGCTCACGGCGACCAGGCTGCCGAAGTTGCGCGAGACGTTTTCGACCTGCAGCAGACTCACGAGGCCACCTTGCGCCGGATGATTCCCAGCACGCCGCGCGGGAAGAACAGCACGATCAGCACGAACAGCAGTCCGATGAAGGACTCCCAGTTCTGGGTCATGCTCGAGACATAGTCCTGCAGCACGACGAAGATCACCGCCCCCACCAGCGGACCCCAGAACGAGCGCATCCCCCCGAGCACCGCCATGATCACGAAGTTGCCCGACAGGCCCCAGTACAGCGCGCGCGGATCGACGAAATTGTTCAGGAGGGCGTAAAGCGTGCCCGCGATGCTGACGAAGAAGCACGAGATCGTGAAGGAAATCCAGATGTGGCGCTCGACCGGAATCCCGAGGAAGCGCGCGCGGCGCTCGTTCTCCCGGATCGCCAACAGCGTGCGCCCGAACGGCGAGCGCAGCAGGATCGTCATGAGCGCGACCGAGATCGCGAAGAAGAACAGGATGAAGTAATAGAACAGCTCGGGATTGTGGAGGATGTCGAGCTTGGTGAAGCCGAGATTGACCGGCATGCGGTACCAGTTGGTCAGTCCGTCGTCGCCACCGGTAACAGTGTTCCAGCGGAAGGTGATGAAGTAGAACACCTGGCCGAAGGCGATCGTCACCATGGCGAAATACACGCCGCGCAGCTTGACGATCAAGGTGCCGATGATCGCGGCGGCGGCCGTGCCGACCAGGACCCCGACCAGGATGGCGAGCGGCGTGCTCGGAACCAGGTATTTGATGGTCATCGCGGCGCCGTAGGCGCCGAGGCCGAAATAGGCGGCGTGGCCGAAGGACAGCACGCCGGTGAAGCCGAGCAGGAAATTGAGCGCCATGGCGGCGAGCGCCATCACCAGCACGCGGCTGCCGAGCTCGGTATAGCCGCCGACCCAATGCATCCAGAAGGGTGCGGTGAGCAGCAGCAGCCAGACGATGGCGTTCGCGGCCTGTTTATTGATCTGGCCCACCTAGAACCTCCCTTCTTCGCCCAGAAGGCCGCGCGGGCGTACCAGCAGGACGATACCCATCATGATGTAGATCACCGCCTCGCTGGCCGACGGGAAGAACATGGTAGTGAGCCCCGAGGCGACACCGATCAGGAGTCCGCCCAGGAGCGTGCCGGGCAGGCTGCCGAGGCCGCCGACGATGATCGCGACGAAGCTCGGCATGATGAGCGAGGTCCCGATCGTCGGCGACAAGCCGAGCATGCCGGCCGCGAGCACGCCGGCGAGGCCGGCAAGGTAGATGCCGAGGCCGAAATTGAGCGTGCGCAGGATGCGCACGTTGACGCCCAGGACCGAGACGGTCTCCAGATCGAGGGTGCCGGCCCGGATGCGCATGCCGAGGCGGGTGCGGTTCAGGATCAGGAACAGGCCAGCCACCGCGACGCCGACCAGAATCACCATGAACACCCGGTAGCCGGTGAGGAAGAAATAGTGGGTGCTCAATGGCTGCATCAACCAGTCGGGTACCTTGTAGGGCACGCTTTGGGCGCCCCAGATGAAGCGCGTGCCGTCCTCGAATATGTAGGCAAGGCCGAAGGTGAGCAGCAGGCTGTAGAGCTGATCGCGTCCGTAGAGGGGGCGGATCAGCACGCGCTCGACGATCAGGCCGATGAAGGCGGTCAGGAAGGGTGCGATCAGCAGGGCGCCCCAGAAGCCGACAAAGGGAATGAGCACATAAGCGAGATAGCCGCCGATCGCGAGAAAGCCGCCATGCGCGAAGTTGATGACGCCGGACAGGTTCAGGATCAACGACAGGCCGAGGGCCATGAGCGCGTAGAACGCGCCGATGATCAGCCCGTTGAAGATGTTGAACAGTATTAGTTGTGTCATTCAGGTCACGCGGCCCAGGACCGCAATGCTCCGCAACGAACTACGCAGGTATCGATCGCCCGCCGGGGATTCGCATCCGGTGCGCGAGATTATCTGACTTTCAGTGCGCGCGCGCGCAAGCATCGGCGCAAGCGTCGAGTAGCCGGGCGTCGCGCAAGAAGCGCGACGCCCGTAGTCTCGTTTAGTTAGACGGGGCCGCCCCTTATGATGGCCAGGTCATCTTGCAGCCAGTTTCTTCGAGCGTACCGGAGATGTCGATGCCCTTGACGACGTCCGTGACCTTGAACAGATCGTCCGGTGCGCTGCCGTGCGACTGCGCATGGCCGACATAGAGGTCGCCGATGAGCTGGTTCTGTCCGGCCCGGTAAAACGCGCCGTTCGGCATCAGCGCCACCTCAGGCGGAAGATGGTATCCCTGCAGAAACTTGGCCATCTTCACCGCCTCGAGCGACTTGGCGCCATTCGCCGCGAGCGCGCAGGTCCAGGTCGAGGCGTAGCCGAACCAGGTGCGCGCGGTCGGCACGCGGCCGGACATCTTCTTGATCGCCGCGACGAACTCCGCGACGTGCGGCACGCCAGGCTGCTTCCAGTACCACTCGAACACCCAGGTGCCGATGCGCGCCTCGGGCGGCAGGCCCTCCTGCGGCTCGAGCTCGCCCTGGGCGCCGGCGAGATGGAAGCGCTTCTCGAGGCCGAACTGGACCGCCTGCTTGAGCGCGTTCACCTGGTCGTCGCCCTGGACCAGGAAGATGATTACGTCCGGCTTCGCCGCCTGGGCCGCGATCAGGTAGGAGGAGAAGTCGGTGGTGCCGAGCGGCGTCAGAGCCCCGCCGACCCGAACGCCGCCGAGCTTCGAGGCAGCGTTGATCATGCCCGCCTCGAGCGTGTGACCGAAGGCGTAGTCGGGCGTAATGTAGTACCACTTCTTGCCGAAGTCCCTGATCAGGGTGCCGGCGACCGCGTTCGCTTCGGTCTGGGTCGGGTTGCAGACGCGGAACACGTTCCAGTGGCAGGTGGTGCCGGTGACCGCGTCGGTATGGCCGCCGGGGTCGATCATGAACACGCCTTTCTCGTAGGCGACCGCCGCCATGGCGAGCGCAAGCGCAGAGTTGATATTGCCGATCAGGAAGTTGACCTGGTCGCGATCGATCAGCTTGCGCGCCTTCTGCACGGTCGTGCCTGCGTCACCGCTGGTCGAGTCCTCGACCAGGAGTTCGGCCTTGCGGCCCAGGATGCCCCCCTTGGCGTTGATCTGTTCGATCGCAAGTTGGCAGCCATATAGCTCGTTCTTGCCCAGCGCGGCATAGGTACCAGTCAGCGGATTGTCCAATCCGAGCTTCACCGGCACCTCGCCGCGCGCCTTGATGATGAACGGCGGCACCAGTTGCAGGGCGCCGGCGGTCGCCGCGGCCTTGAGTACCGTGCGGCGATTTACCTTCTTGCTGGAAGAATCCTGGCTTGTCATTGCACTCTCCTCGGTTCGGTTTCGCGTGGTGTGAGCCGATGCCGCACGGCCGGCTCGGCTCCTTCTAATGAAGCGGTGCGGCAGCGAGCTGAAATGTGCGTCCACGCACCGTCACTTCTTGGACCGGCTGGAGTCTACCGACATTGCCTGTCCCGCACCTTGCCAAACCCTGACGCGAGTTGCGCCTGCATGTAGGATTGCTGCAAGATTGTCGCCGGACGGGCACCGGGTCGGGTCAAATCCGCCCGCGCCGTGCGGCTAGCTAGTATAGGCACCAAGACAACACAGGGAACCCGATGGGCGCGCGTCTGCACTCCGACCTACGCTTTGCGCCCGCGCAGGTGCTCACCGAGCGGCGCGCCGACGGCGCGATGCTCTTGCGGTCTCCGCAGAAGCTCGGCGCGCACGCGCGCGCGGTCGGCGAGTGGCTGGTGCACTGGGCTGCAAAGGCGCCGGAGCGCACCTTCCTCGCCGAGCGCACGGGCGACGCGTGGCGCAGGGTCGGCTATCGCGAAGCGCTCGACGCCGCGCGCAGGATCGGCCAGGCTCTGCTCGAGCGCGGGCTGGACGCCGGGCGGCCGGTCGCGATCCTGTCCGACAACGGCATCGACCACGCGCTGCTCGCGCTCGGCGCGATGCACGCCGGCATCCCGGTCGCGCCGATTTCCCCCGCCTACTCGCTGATGTCGAAGGACTTCGCGAAGCTGAAGGTCATCTTCGAGCTGCTGCGGCCGGGCCTGGTGTTCGCTTCCGATGCGCAGAAATTCGCGCCCGCGCTCGCCGCGGTGCGCGCGACCGCGACGCCGATCGACGGGTTGCTCGACGCAAAGGCCGGAGCGCGCGTGGACGCGGCGTTCGCCGCGGTCGGCCCGGCGACGGTCGCCAAGATCCTGTTCACCTCCGGCTCGACCGGCATGCCGAAGGGCGTCGTCAATACGCAGCGCATGCTCACCGCCAACCAGCAGCAGCTCGCGCAGGCCTGGCCGTTCGTCGAGGACAAGCCGCCGGTCGTTGTCGACTGGCTGCCCTGGAACCACACCTTCGGCGGCAATCACAACTTCAACATGGTGCTCAGAAACGGCGGCACCCTGTACGTCGACGGCGGCAAGCCCGCGCCGGGGCTGGTCGAGATCACCGTGCGCAATCTCAAGGAAATCGCCTCGACGATGTACTTCAACGTGCCGCGCGGCTACGACCTGCTGCTCCCCTACCTGGAGAAGGACGTCGAGCTGCGGCGCAACTTCTTTCGCGACCTGGACGTGCTGTTCTATGCGGCGGCGGCGCTGCCGCAAAATCTCTGGGAACGCATCGAGAAGCTGGCACTGGAGGAAAAAGGCGGAAGGCTCGCCATGCTCTCCGCCTGGGGTTCGACCGAGACGTCCCCGCTCGCCACCTCGGTGCATTTCCACATGGACCGCGCCGGCGTGATCGGCCTGCCGGTTGCCGGCTGCGAGCTGAAGCTGGTGCCGGCGGCGGGCAAGCTCGAGGTGCGCGTCAAGGGCCCGAACGTGACCCCGGGCTACTACAAGCGCGAGGATCTGACGGCGGCGGCGTTCGACGAGGAAGGCTACTACCGTATCGGCGACGCGGTGAAGCTCGCTGACCCATCCGATCCGGCCAAGGGCGTGACGTTCGACGGCCGCGTGGCCGAGGACTTCAAGCTGAGCACGGGCACCTGGGTGCACGTCGGCGCGCTGCGCGTGAAGCTGATCGCGACGGGCGATCCGCTCATCCAGGACGCCGTCATCACCGGCCACGGCCGCGACGCGGTCGGCGCGCTCGTGTTCCTGAATCCCGCGCTGGCGCGCGATCTCGCCCCGGAAGCGATCCGTGGCAGAATCTCCGGCGCGCTGCGCGCGCTCGCCGCCGAGGCCGGAACGAGCAGCTCGACGCATCCGACAAGGGTCCTGGTGATGAGCGAGCCGCCGTCGATCGACGCAAACGAGATCACCGACAAGGGCTACATGAACCAGCGCGCCGTGCTGGAGCGCCGGGCCGCGCTGGTCGAGAAACTGTACGCCGGCGGCCCGGACGTTATCACGGGCTGACGCGGGCCAATTTCATGGCGGAGCGCAATTACCGACGCACCGCGGCAGGCGACGAGGCATTCGCCAGCGACGACACCGCCGTGCCGTCGGATTACCGCCGCGTGCTCGGCGTGATCGAGGGCGAGACGCACTTCGACGTGATCCGCGGCCGGCTGCGCCAGTATGCGAGCAAGCTGCTCGAGGAGTGGCTCGCCGAAATCGAGGAGCTCGACTACATCGAGTCCTCGCCCACCGCGGCCGCGCTCGACCTCGACTTCGTCGCCCACTTCAAGAAGAAGCCGCCCGACCAGACCGGCACCATCAAGGAAGACATGTTGCGCCTGGAGCGCACGGCGCGCGAGGCCGGGGCGGCGCTCACTCGCAACGGCGTGTTCCTGGCGACCGATCGGCTTAGGAATCTGGCCCCGAGCGGCAAGCCGCCGGGGCAGACGGTGGTCTGCATCGTCGAGGACGACCCGGACCAGCTCGCGCTCGCCGACCTGCGCCTCAGCATGGCCGGCTACCAGGTGCGCGTCGCGCGCAGCGGCGCGGAGTTCGTCAACGTGATCCGCAGCCATGCGCCACCCGACATCTTGCTGCTCGACGTCATGCTGCCCGACGGCAACGGCTTCGACATCCTGGCCAGGATCCGCAGCCACCCCAAGCTCGCCCTGCTGCCGGTGGTGATGCTGACGGCCGAGAACAGGGCCGAGGACATCAAGCGGGGCCTCGCGCTGGGCGCCGACGCCTACGTGACCAAGCCCTACAGCAAGACGATCGTGGTCGACACGATCCGCGCGGTGCTCAAGAGCCCCTAGGAGGCGCGGCGCTTGCCGCTGCCGAGAAACGCGATCGCTCCGATCACGACGAGCGCGCCGATGATCTGGTGCGCGGCAACCGTCTGCTTCAGGATCGCCCAGCCCAGCAGCAGCGCCGCCACCGGCTCGAAATTGAGCGCCACCGTGCTGCTCGCTGCGCCCAGGCGCGGCACGATGGTGAACAGCGCGGTGATGGCGCTGCCGTAGAGGAGCGTGAGCAGCGCGACCCCCAGCCATCCGGTCTGGTCCGCGGGCAGCGCGAGCGCGTGCCGGGAGGCGCCGTACGCGAGCATCACGACCGCGGTCACGCCCATGGTGAGCAGCGTGCGCAGGCGTCCGTCCACGTCCTTCAGCCAGCGCGTAGTGAGAAACAGCACGGCCACGAACGACACCGAGGCGGTGAGCGCATAGCCCACGCCCGCGCCGATTTCGGACCAGCGGCCTTCGATCGCGCGCGCGCTGCCGACGACGTCGAGCGCCAGCGCCAGCCCCAGCAGCGCGACCGGCATGGCGACGAGCGCGCGGCGCGGCGGGCGCTCGCCGCCAGCGCCCCAGCTGACCAGCACCAGCAGCATCGGGTAGGTATTGAAGGCGAGCAGCGCGAGCGCCACCGGGATGCGCGCCACCGCGGAATAGAGGCAGAAGCTCTGCACCGCGACCAGCAGGCCGATCGCGAGCGCGCGCGCGAGCGTCGGCCGCGCGAGCCGCAGCGACACGCCCTGCGCGCGCATCAGCGCGGCCAGCGCAAGCGCAGTGACGCCCGAGCGCAGCGCGACAGCGGCCGCGACGCTCGTGCCGTGATCGAAGGCCAGGCGCGCCGCGATGTGATTGGCGGCGAAAGTGCTCGCCACCAGCATCAGGAGCGCGACGCCGAGCCGCTGCGGCAGCCCGCCCACCTCAGCGCGCGGCGCAATCGAAGCGCAGGTAGTCCTCGCGCCGCAGCTGCTCGACCAGCGCGACCTCCCAGTCGAGGTAGTCCTTCATCGCCTGCTCGATCTGCGACTGCCGGTCGTAGGGGCGGTAGTAGACGTCGTCCGCCTCGCAGGCCATGCGCGCCGCGCCCGCTTCGATCGGAAGGCCGGCGCTGCGCCACGCGCCGGTGCCGCCCGCGAGCGCGAGCGCGCGCCACTCGAGCGCCGCGAGCCGGGCGAGCACGCCGTCGGGCGAGGTGAACACCAGGCGCCCCTGCGCGCCGATCTTCGCCAGCGCCTCGTCCAGGCGCGCGCGCATCGCGAACCATGCGCCGGGAACGTGGCCGTCGCGATACTGGAGGCTCGTCGCCAGGTCGACGACGGTCGCTTGTCCCCCAGCGATCAACCGCTCGAGCGCATGCGGCTCGATCGATTCGACGGCGGAACTGTCCAGTCCCAGCACGCGCGGCGTCGCCCCTCCGCTTACCAGCGCGTGCTCGGCGAGCGAGCCTTCGAGCGCGTACACCTCGGGCCAGCCCATCTGCGCGAGCCACGAGCCGGTCATGCGCGCGCGCACGCCGTCGGAGTCGGCGAGCACGATGCGCGCGTTGCGCACCGCGGCGTACAGGTCGGTGGCCTGCACCAGCTGGCCTCCGGGAGCGCTCGCGAAGCCCGGCAGGTGACCCAGGCGGTATTCCTCGGGGCTACGCACGTCGAAGCAGTAGGTAGTGCGCGCGCGCTCGTCGCGCAGGCGCTCGAACTGCCGGTAGCCGAGCATGCGCACGCCGTGGCGCACGGCCACCCGCGCCGCCGCCTCGCGCGCCCGGGCGAGCGCCGCGGGGCTCGGCTCGGGCGCGCGGCGCTCCTGGCCGTGCTCGAGCGGGTAGCCGGCGAGGTGCCAGCCCATGGTGCCGTTCTTGAGCGCCATCACGCGGTTCGGCAGCCCGGCGTTTATCAGCGACTGCGCGCCGATGATCGAGCGCGTGCGCCCGGCGCAGTTCACCACCACGAGCGTGCGCGGACTCTTCACCAGCTCGTGCACGCGGTACACGAGCTCCGCCCCCGGGCAGTCGAGCGCCCCGGGAATGTTCATCACCCGGTACTCGCTCATCGGGCGCGAGTCGAGCACCAGCACGTCCTCGCCTGCGTCGAGCTTCGCCTTCAGCTCCGCGGCGCTGATGCGCGGCGTGCCGCACTCATGCTCGACGTACTCGCCGAAAGCCTTGCTCGGCACGTACACGCCCGAAAAGAGCTCGAAGCCGGCCGCCTTCCAGCCCGGCACGCCGCCCGCGAGCACCGAGATGTTGCGCCAGCCGAAGCGGCGCAGCACCGCCGCCGCACGCTGCGCCAGCCGCCCGTCGTCGTCGCACAGGACGACGCGCGTGTCGCGCCGCGGCACCAGCGTCTCGAGCCGCAGCTCGAGCCGCGACAGCGGCACGCAGGCCGCGGTGAGCAGGTGTCCTCTGGCGAACACGCCCTCCTCGCGCACGTCGAGGAGCGCCAGCTCGTCCCCGTCGGCGAGCATCGCGCGCAGCTCGCGCGGACCGACGAGCGGCGAAAGGATCTCGGGCTTTTCCATGAACACGCGCCAGGCGCCGCCTTCCACCCCTTCGAAGCCGATGCGGCGCGGCAGGTCCTCCAGCGTGTGCCCGTACAAATGCAGGTGCAGCGTCGGCTGCGTGCCGCGCACTTCGATGGTGTGGAAATCTTCGGGCACGAGCGCCACGGCGTTGCCGCGCCGCACGGTGACCTCGTGCGTCTTCTTCAGCCGGCCGACGCCTTCCTGCGCGCGGTCGTCGACGCGCTCGTAGAACACGTTGTGCTCCTCGCCGTGCACGCCCGAAATGACTGCCCAGGTGGTGTGGTTGTGCGGCGGCTGCGCCTTGCCCGGGACTCCGGCCGAGCCGTACAGGGCGAGGCCCCCATCCGCGTCCTCGGCGAGGTGATAGATGGCGCCGCGCTTGCCGGGCGCCACGGGGAACTGCTCGAGCGGGAACAGCGCGCTGCGCAGCGCGAGCGCCGTGAGAGCGCTCTTCACCTCCTCGAGCCCCGCGCGGTCCGGCGCGGCGCGCGCCAGGATGGCGCGTACCGCCTGGATCGTTTGCGCGACCGCCGCCGCGCGCTCGTCAGTCACCGCCATGAAACACCTCCACGGGCCGCATGATAACGGTAGGATAATCGGCTATCCGTTTTCAAGGTGGAGACGCCCGAAGATCGAACCATGAGCAATATCGCGCGCTTCAGGACATTCGTACAGGACATGACGCGCCTGGTGGAGCGCCACGGCGCGGACGAACCGCTGATGCTCGACGAGGGCGCGCAGCTGCTGCGCGAGCTGGTCACGCACGACGACTGGCTGCCGGATGAGTTCGCGCAGGCCTCGCAGGATTCGTACCGCCAGTATCTGCTGCACTGCGATCCGCTGGAGCGCTTCTCGGTGGTGAGCTTCGTCTGGCAGCCGGGGCAGAAGACGCCGGTGCACGACCACACCGTGTGGGGCCTGGTGGGTGTGATGCGCGGCGAGGAGATGTGCGAGGAGTTCGCCGGCGCGGTCCCCGGCAGGCCGATGCGCGCCACCGGCGCGCACCGCGTCAAGCCGGGCGACATCGACCGCGTCTCGCCGCGCGTCGGCGACGTGCACGTGGTGTCGAACGCCACGGCCGACCGAACCGCGATCAGCATCCACGTGTACGGCGCCAACATCGGCGCGGTCAGGCGCCACACCTTCGATCCCGCGAGCGGCGCGCCGCGCGAATTCGTCTCCGGCTACCACAACGCGGTGATGCCGAACTTGTGGGATCGCTCGAACGCGGGCGCTACCTGAACTGCGGGTCGACCTCGACGCGCAGGCCGTTCGTGAGGCGGTTGGTCTCGTTCGCCAGCCCCACCACCGCCATAAGCTCCATCAGCATGGCGTCGCTCATGCCCTTCTTGCGCGCCGCGGCGGTGTGCGAATGCGTGCAGTACTCGCAGCCGTTGGTCGCGCTCACCGCGACATAGATCATCTCCTTCACCAGCGGGTCTAGCGCGCCCGGCGCCATCACCTGCCTGACGTTGTCCCACATGCGGCGCAGCTGCGCCGGGTCGTTCGCCAGCGCCTTCCAGAAGTTGTTGATCCAGTCGACGCCGCGCGTGCGCATGATGTCGTCGTAAACCGCGCGCACTTCGGGCGATGCCTGCGCATATTCGATCAGCTTCACTAGCGCCACGCTTCCCTCCGTCTGTAGGCGCGAATATAGTACCCCGATGCTCGCCTGGTTCTCGGGAATTTCGCCGCAGGCGCTGCTCGCCGGCTTCGTACTGCTCGGGCTGCTGCTCGCGCTGCCGCTCGAGCTCGCCGCGCTGCGCCGCCTGCGCCGCGCGCAGATCGCGCGCGGCACGCTGCTGCTGCTCGCCGGCTTCGCGCTGCTGCTGCTCGGCGTGCTCGCAGCCGTGCTCGCCGCGGGCCTGCATTCCTACGCGCGCCTGACGCACGAGCAGCAGGCCGCGCGCGTCGAGCTGCGCCAGCTCGCGCCGCAGGAGTTCGCCCTGACGCTCGAGACTCCAGGGGCCGCGCCGCGCAGCTTCGAGCTGCGCGGCGACGAGTGGCAGATCGACGCGCGGATGCTCAAGTGGCGTCCGCTCGGCACGCTGCTCGGCTTCGACACGGTCTACCGGCTGGAGCGCCTCTCGGGACGCTATTCCGACGCCGCGCAGGACCAGTCCGCGCCGCGCACGGTGCACGCCTTGGCGCCGCAGGCCGGGCTCGATCTCTGGGCGCTGCTGCGGAGGTATGATGTCTACCTGCCGCTCGCCGACGCCCTGTACGGCAGCGCGGCTTACGTGCCGATGGCCGATGGCGCCGTCTACGCCGTGAGCGTGTCCGCAAGCGGGCTGGTGGTGCGGCCAGCGAACGAGGCGGCCCAGCGGGCGGTCGGCGGCTGGCGCTAGGAGAGCGACCGATGGACGACAGGACGAAGAAGACCGACGAAGACTGGAAGAAGCAGCTCACGCCGACGCAGTTCAGCGTCACGCGGCGCAAGGGCACCGAGCCCGCGTTCAGCGGCGCATACTGGAACACGCACGACAAGGGCGTGTACCGCTGCGTGTGCTGCGGCGCGGAGCTGTTTTCCTCCGAGCACAAGTTCGACTCGGGCAGCGGCTGGCCGAGCTATTGGCGGCCGCTGAAGGACGAGAACGTGGCCACCGAGCAGGACAGCAGCTTCTTCATGCAGCGCACCGAGGTGCATTGCGCCAAATGCGCTGCCCATCTCGGGCACGTGTTCGACGACGGGCCGCAACCTTCGGGCCAGCGCTACTGCATCAACTCCGCATCGCTGAAATTCGAAAAGTCCTAGCCGTCATCGCCGCGCTCGCGGCGCTCGCCGGCTGCGCGGCTACGGGCGAGTACTTCCACGACGCGGGCACGGCGCCCGCGCCGCAGGCGCACGCGCTCGCTTCCTGGCCGCACCCGGAGCTGTGGACCGGGCTTGTGTTCAACGGCACGAAGGTCGGCTTCACGCACCTCGCGCTCAAGCCCGCCCCCAACGAGCCCGGGCGCTACGAGGTCGATTCGGAGGCGGCGATGCGCCTGCGCTTCCTCGGCGTGGACAAGCGCATCAACCTGCGCGCGCTCGACCGGGTACGCGACGACCTGACGCTCGAGTCCTTCGCCTACGAGCAGGACCTCGACGGCAGCGTGCTGCGCGTTTCGGGCCGCGCCGACCAGCGGCGCCTCGAAATTACGGTCGAGGCCGCCGGCAGCCGCGAGACGCGCAGGTTCGCGCTCGACGGCCCGCTCTACCCCTCGAGCGCGCTCGACCTGCTGCCCGTGCTGCACGGCATGCGCGTGGGCGAGACGCGGCGCTACCTGGTGTTCAACGGCGAAACGCAGACGGTCGACGAAGCGCGCCAGGATGTCGCGGCGTTCGAATCGAGCACGCTGTTCGAGGGGCACGCGTTCCGCGTGACGACCAGCATGCTCGGACTGGACACCACCTCCTGGATCACCCCCGACGGCCGGCCACTGCTCGAGTTGAGCAGCCACGCCACGCTCGTCTCGGCGCTCGAAGACGAAGCGAGCGCGCGGCGATATCTCGTCGCCGCAAGCCTGAACAAGAGCGACGCGCTGCTCGACTACAGCATCCTGCGCAGCGCGCCGATCGACGAGCCGCGCGGGGTGTCGCGCATGCAGATCGCGCTCAAGGGCGTGCCGCCGGACTTCCCGCTCGCCGGCGCGCACGGACAGTCCTGTGCGCGCAGCGATTCGCAGCTCACCTGCACCGTCGATCGAAGCATTTCCGGTGACGCCGGCGAGCGCGCACCGCCCCTGCGCTACCTGAAGCCCAGCCTCGCCGCGCCGTCCGAAGACGGGCAGATCGTGCTGCTCGCGCGCAGCATCGCGCCGGCCTCAGTGCCGCCCGCGGAGGCGGTGAGCCGCATCATCGCGTGGATGGACGCCAACATCGCCAAGCAGGCGACCGACTCGTTCAGCGCGGTCGACGTGCTGCGCACGCGCCGCGCCGAATGCCAGGGCCACGCCTACCTGTTCGCGGCGCTGGCGCGCGCGCTCGGCATCCCGACGCGCGTGGTAAACGGCCTGGTCTATTCCGCCGAGCACGGAGGCTTCCTCTACCACAGCTGGGACGAAGTGTGGCTCGCGGGCGAAGGCTGGCGACCCGTCGATCCGACCTTCGGCCAGCCGCTCGCCGATGCGACGCACCTCGAGCTGCTCGAGGGCGAATCGCTCGGCGAGCTGACGCCGCTCGCGCGCCTGGTCGGGCGGCTGCACCTCGTCTCGGCGCGCGCGGAAGCGCACTGGTAGAATCCGCAGCCTCGTATGAAGTTCCTGTTCGACCTGTTCCCGGTCATCCTGTTCTTCGTCGCTTTCAAGCTGAAGGGCATCTACGTCGCCACCGGCGCGGCGATCGTCGCGACCTTCATGCAGGTCGGCTGGCTTTGGCTGCGCAAACGGCGCATCGACGGCATGCTGTGGGCGAGCCTGGCGATCATCGTGGTCTTCGGCGGCGCGACGCTGCTGCTGCAGAACGATACGTTCATCAAGTGGAAGCCAACCGTGCTGTACTGGACCTTCGCGGTGGTGCTCGTGGCGGCCGAGCGGCTGTTCCGCAGGAATCTGATCCGCGCCATGCTGGGTCCCCAGTTCAGGCTGCCCGAGCCGCTCTGGACCCGGCTCAACTGGAGCTGGGCCGCGTTCTTCGCCTTCATGGGCTGCGCCAATCTCTACGTGGCATTCAATTTCTCCACCGACCTCTGGGTCAACTTCAAGCTGTTCGGCGGCACTGGGCTCATGCTGCTATTCGTCCTGGTACAGGCGCTGCTGCTCGCGCGCCACATCGACGACGGCAGCGGCAAGCAATGACTGTCGAAGAGCAGATCAGGCAGCGCCTCGCGCGGCTCGCGCCGGTCGCGCTCGACCTGGCGGACGAGAGCGCGGGGCACGCAGGACATGCCGGCTGGAAGCCGGGCGGCGCAACGCACTGGCGGCTGCGCATCGTGTCGGAGGCGTTTCGCGGCAAGCCTACCGTTGCCCGTCATCGCATGGTGTACGACGCGCTAGCGGAACTAATCGACAATCCGATCCACGCGCTCGCCATCACCGCCCGCGCGCCGGGCGAACCCGGCGCATAATGGCGAGCGCAAACCATCGCTTGAAAGGAACGCAATGAACATCCGTCACCTGGCCGGTGCAGCGTTTTGCGCCGCCACCCTCGCCCTGCCGGCGGCTGCGCTCGCGCAGACCGGCAAGGAAACCCCGAAGGCCGCGACCAAGAGCACCCTCAAGGCCGGCGTGATCGCGACCGTGAACGGCGTGGCGATCCCGCAGCGGCGTGCGGACGTGCTCCTGCGCGAGCGCGCGACGCACGGCGCTTCGCCGGACGATCAGCTGCGCGCCGCGGTGCGCGAGGACCTCATCAACCGCGAGGTGATCGAGCAGGAGGCCAAGCGCGAGGGCTTCACCAAGAGCCCCGAGCTGCAGGCCGAACTCGACCTGGTGCGCCAGACCGTAATCGTGCAGAACTTCGTGCGCGACTGGCTGAGCAAGCACCCCGTCACCGAAGACGAGATGAAGAAGGAATACGAAAAAGCCAAGGCGTCCATGGGCGAAACCGAGTACAGGGCGCGCCACATCCTGGTCGACACCGAGGACGAGGCGAAGATGATCATCGCGGAGCTCAAGAAGGGGGGCAAGTTCGAGGATCTGGCGGCGCGCTCCAAGGACGCAGGCAGCAAGGCCAAGGGAGGCGACCTCGGCTGGGGCGTTCCTGCCTACTACGACAAGGCCTTCGCGGATGCGCTGGTGAAGCTCAAGAAGGGCGAGTACACGCAGACCCCGGTGCACACGCGCTTCGGCTATCACGTGATCCGGCTGGACGACGTGCGCCCGGCCAAGTTCCCGTCCTACGACGAGGTGAAGCCGCGCCTCGAGCAGGAGGTTTCGCAGCGCAAGCTCGAAACGCTGGTGCGCGACCTGCGCGCAAAAGCCAAGGTCATCGAGTAGGAATGATCCTCGCGGAGCTGCCGTTCGCCTCGGGCGGCATGTTCCAGGTGGTGCGGGGCAACCTGCTCGAGGAACCGGTAGACGCGATCGTAAACGCCGCGAACGGCTACCTTGCGCACGGCGGCGGCGTCGCGGGGCTCATCGCGCGCGCGGCCGGACCGGCACTCACGGAGGAATCCGAGCGTATCGTGCACGCGCGTGGACCGCTGCCCGCAGGCTCGGCGGTCGTCACCGGCGCCGGCAAGCTGCGCTTCAAGGGCGTGATTCACGCGATAGGCCCGCGCCAGGGCGAGGGCGGCGAGGAAGCTAAGCTGCGCGCGGCGCTCGGCGAGGCATTCAGCCGCGCCGAGGAGTCCGGCTGGCGTTCGCTCGCCTTCCCCGCGGTGTCGAGCGGAATCTTCGCGGTGCCGCTCCCGGTGTGCGCGCGCGCCTACGTCGCCGCAGTGCGCGACTGGTTCGAATCGGGACGCGGCGACTCGCTGCGCACGATCAGGCTGTGCCTGCGCGACCAGCTCGTAATCGAGGCGGTCCTGGCCGAGCTCGGGCTGCGTCCCTGAAGCGCGTCGCGCGCTAGAATTTGCGCACGCGCTCGATATCGGACACGCGCCCGCCGGTCAGCGTGATGGTGGTGGTGAACGGGTCGCCTGGGGTCGGCATGTAGGTGTAGGTGCGCACCGTAAGCGCCGCCGAGCCGCTGGAGCGCGTGCGGCGCCCGATCTGCGCGGTAGCGGGCGCGTCGTACACCGCGCCCTCGTCGGCGATGAAATCCGGCTCGCCCGCGATACCGAGCAGCTCGCCTTCCGTCATGCCGCGCTCGATGCTGACGTACTTGCGGAAATCGAGCCCGCGCACCGGGCGCGGCGCTTGCGCGGCGCGGTCCGCCGCGAGCTTGGCGTCCAGTTCCTCGCGCCGCGCGATGCGTTCTTCCATGCGCTCGCCCTGGCAGCGCACCGTGTAGCAGTCCTTAGAATCTGGCGACGGCGGGCCTTCCTTCACCTCGATGTCGAGCAGCTTCGACTTGACGCCCGGAGGCGGCGCGGACTGCGAATAGTGCACCGTACCGTTTTCGTCCATCCAGCGGTAGACCTGCGCGGCCGCGTGCTGCGCCGCGAACAGGAGCGTCGCCGCAAGCATCCAGGTCCGGGCATTCATGCCGCGGAGTCTACTCGCTCTCCTCGATCCAGGCAGCCTGGATTGCCTCGAGGATCTTCTCGCCGCTGCGCTTCGGGTCATCGCTGAAATCTGGCAGGCCGAGCACCCACTGGTGCAGGTCCGTGAAGCGCACGCCCTTCGGGTCGATGTCGGGATACTTGTCGGCAAGCGCCGCGGCGATGTCGTGGATGTCGGTCCACTTCATGAGCGGACCTCGCGCGCGTAGTTGATGGTGTACTTCGGGATCTCGATCACCAGGTCCGCGCCGCGCACCTTCGCCTGGCACGACAACCGCGAGGTCGGCTCGAGGCCCCAGGCCTTGTCGAGCATGTCCTCCTCCTTCTCGGCAGCTTCGTCGAGCGAATCGAACCCTTCGCGCACGACGACGTGGCAGGTGGTGCAGGCGCAGGACTTCTCGCAGGCGTGCTCGATCTCGATGCCGTTGTCGAGCAGGGTATCCAGGATTGAGACACCTTCTTTGGCTTGCAGCTCTGCGCCCTGCGGGCAAAGGTCGGCGTGCGGCAGCACTTTGATCTTCGGCACGCGTCAGACGTCCAGGCTGGCGATGTTGCGCCCCGCGAGCGCGCGGCGCACGTTCGCGTCCATGCGGCGCGCGGCGAATTCCTCGGTCGCGCGGTTGAGCGCATCGACCGCCTGCTTGATGGCGCGGTGATCGCTGCCGCCGGCGACCGCCTCGAGGCCCGCCACGGCGCGCTCGATGCTCACGCGCTCCTCGGGCGAAAGCAGTGCCGCGTCGGTCGCGAGCGCGGCGCACGTCGCCGCGAGCAGCCGCTCGCCCTCGACGCGTTGCTCGGCGAGCGCGCGTGCGTGCATGTCGTCCCGGGCGTGCTCGTAGGAGTCGCGCAGCATGCGCTCGATGTCGGCATCCTCCAGGCCGTAGGACGGCTTGACGGTGACCGAAGCCTCCACGCCGGTCGTCTTTTCCTGCGCGCTCACCGACAGCAGCCCGTCGGCGTCGACCTGGAAGGTAACGCGGATGCGCGCCGCGCCCGCCGCCATCGGCGGGATGCCGCGCAGCTCGAACTTCGCCAGCGAGCGGCAGTCGCTCACCAGCTCCCGCTCGCCCTGCACCACATGGATGCTCATCGCCGTCTGGCCGTCCTTGAAGGTGGTGAACTCCTGCGCGCGCGCTACCGGAATCGTGGCGTTGCGCGGCACGACGCGCTCCACCAGTCCGCCCATGGTCTCGATGCCGAGCGAAAGGGGAATCACGTCGAGCAGCAGCCAGTCCTCCCCCGCGGGCTTGTTGCCGGCGAGCACGTCGGCCTGCATCGCCGCGCCGAGCGCCACCACCTTGTCCGGGTCGAGATTGTTGAGCGGCGCGCGGCGGAAGAACTCGCCCACGGCGCGTTGGATCTGCGGCATGCGCGTCGCGCCGCCGACCATCACCACGCCCTTGATGTCTTCAATCGTGAGGCCCGCGTCGCGCAGCGCCCTGCGCGTCGGGCCGAGCGTCTTCTGAACCAGGTTCTGCGTGATCTCGCAGAACTTCTCCGTGGAAAGAGACAGGTCCACCCATTCGCCCGACGAGAGCTTGGCGCTCACCGGCGCCTCGCCGTGGTAGGTGAGGTATTCCTTCGCCTCGCGCGACTTCACGAGCAGCTTGCGCATGTCGCGCGCGCCGAGCGGCGGCAGCTTCGCGGCCTCCACCACCCAGCAGAACACCCGCTGGTCGAAATCGTCGCCCCCCAGCGCCGCGTCGCCCGCGGTAGCGACCACCTCGAATACGCCCTTCGAGAGCTTGAGGATCGAGATGTCGAAGGTGCCGCCACCGAGGTCGTAGACCGCATAAATCCCTTCGGCGGCGTTCTCCAGCCCGTAGGCGATCGCCGCGGCGGTCGGCTCGTTCAGCAGCCTCAGCACGTTCAGCCCGGCGAGCCGGCCGGCGTCCCTGGTCGCCTGGCGCTGGGCGTCGTCGAAGTACGCCGGCACCGTGATCACCGCCCCGTTCAGGTCGCCGCCCAGCGAAAGCTCGGCGCGCGTGCGCAGCGTCTTGAGGATCTCGGCCGAGACCTCGACCGGACTCTTCACTCCGGCGCAGGTCCTGAGCTGCAGCATGCCGGGCGCGTCGACGAAATCGTAGGGTGCGTTCTCGACGTGCGCCACGTCCTTGAGGCCGCGCCCCATGTAGCGCTTGACCGAAACGATCGTGTTCCTGGGATCCTCGGTCTGCTGCGCCTGCGCCGGGTAGCCCACCTCGCTGCGGCCGTCGGGCAGATAGCGCACGATCGAGGGCAACAGCGCCCGGCCCTGCTGGTCCGGCAGCACGGAGGCGACGCCGTTGCGCACGGTGGCAACCAGCGAGTTGGTGGTGCCGAGGTCGATGCCGACCGCCAGACGCCGCTCGTGCGGCGCGGGCGACATCCCCGGCTCGGAAATCTGCAGCAGCGCCATCAGGCTTCCAGTGCCTCGTAGGCGAGATCGATCTCGGCGCCCAACTTCTCCAGGAACATGAGCTTGCGCACCAGGCCGGCGGCGCCGACGTAGTCGCCGCGCGCGTCGATCGCCTCGGCGAGCGAGCCCTCCAGCGTGCGCGTCTCGCGGCGCAGCCCGGCGCGCAGGGCATCGAGCGCCGCCGCGTCCTTCGCGTCGCCGGCCCGTTCCAGCGCCTCGCGCAGCTCCATCTGCTCGAGCAGGAATTCGGGCGGCATGGAGGTGTTCGTCTCCAGCGCGACGTCTACGCCCTGCAGCTCGAGCAGGTACTGCGCGCGCGCCACCGGGCTCTTCAGCGTGCGGTAGGCCTCGTTGACGCGCGTGGTCCACTGCATCGAGGCGCGCCGCTCGGCGTCGCCCGCGTGGGCAAAGCGGTCCGGGTGCACGCGCGCCTGGATATCGCGGTACGCGGCCTCGAGCGCCGCGCCGTCGAGAGCGAAACCCGGCTTCAGGTCGAACAGTTCGAAGTGGTTCTGCATGCTCACCAACGACAAGGGGGCTTGCGCCCCCTCGTCCGTCGCCGCGCGCTCACGCCCGGCCGTCAGACGTTGAACGATTCCCCGCAGCCGCAAGAGTCCTTGACGTTGGGGTTGTTGAACTTGAAGCCCTCGTTCAGCCCCTCGCGCGCGAAATCCAGCTCGGTGCCGTCGAGGTAAGGCAGGCTCTTCGGGTCGACCAGCACCTTCACGCCATGGCTCTCGAATTGCGTATCCTCGGGGCCGATTTCGTCGACGAACTCGAGCTTGTACGCCAGGCCCGAGCAGCCCGAGGTGCGCACGCCGACACGCAGCCCGACGCCCTTGCCGCGCCTGGCGAGGAAGGCCTGCACGTGGCCGGCCGCTCTTTCAGTGAGTGTGACTGCCATCGTCTTACTCGTTTACCGCCTTCTTGCCGGGCTCGAGCTCGCCATGGCGTTTCCTGTAGTCGGCGATCGCCGCCTTGATCGCGTCCTCGGCGAGGATCGAGCAGTGGATCTTGACCGGCGGCAGCGCCAGCTCCTCGGCGATCTGCGTGTTCTTGATGGTCTCGGCCTCGTCGAGCGTCTTGCCCTTGACCCACTCCGTGACCAGCGAAGACGAAGCGATCGCCGAGCCGCAGCCGTAGGTCTTGAAGCGCGCATCCTCGATCAGGCCGTCCTTGCCGACCCGGATCTGGAGCTTCATGACGTCGCCACAGGCGGGTGCACCGACCATGCCGGTGCCGACCCCCTCGTCGCTCTTGTCGAACGAGCCGACGTTCCTCGGATTTTCGTAGTGATCGATGACCTTGTCGCTGTATGCCATATGCAAGACTCCTCAGTGGGCAGCCCACTGAACCGATTTTAGGTCCACGCCATCCTTGTACATTTCCCACAGCGGCGACATCTCGCGCAGCTTCGCCACCTTGACCCGGATGTGCTCCACCGCGTAGTCGATTTCCTCCTCGGTCGTGAAGCGGCCGAGCGTGAAGCGGATCGACGAGTGCGCGAGCTCGTCGGAGCGTCCGAGCGCGCGCAGCACGTACGACGGCTCGAGCGAGGCCGAGGTGCAGGCCGAACCCGAGGACACCGCGATGTCCTTGACCGCCATGATGAGCGACTCGCCCTCGACGAAATTGAACGACACGTTCAGGTTGTGCGGCACGCGGCGCTCCAGGTCGCCGTTGACGAACACTTCCTCGATCCGGCGCACGCCGGCGAGCAGATTGTCGCGCAGCGCGCGGATTCGCTCGTTCTCGGTGGCCATCTCTAGCTTCGCGATGCGATACGCCTCGCCCATGCCGACGATCTGGTGCGTGGCGAGCGTGCCTGAGCGGAAGCCGCGCTCGTGGCCGCCGCCGTGGATCTGCGCCTCGAGCCGCACGCGCGGCTTCCTGCGCACGTAGAGCGCGCCCACGCCCTTCGGGCCGTAGGTCTTGTGCGCCGAGAACGACATCAGGTCGACTCTGAGCGAACCCAGATCGATCGGACACTTGCCGGTCGCCTGCGCCGAGTCGACGTGGAACAGCACGCCTTTCGCGCGGCACAGCGCGCCGATCGTCGAAATGTCCTGGATGGTGCCGATCTCGTTGTTTACGTACATGATCGACACCAGGATCGTGTCGGGTCGGATCGCGGCCTCGAGCTGCGCCAGGTCGAGCAGGCCGTCGTCCCGCGGGTTGAGGTAGGTGACCTCGAAGCCGCGGCGCTCGAGCTCGCGCATCGTGTCGAGCGTCGCCTTGTGCTCGACCGTCATGGTGATCAGGTGCTTGCCCTTGGTCTTGTAGAACTCGGCCGCGCCCTTGAGCGCGAGGTTGATCGATTCCGTGGCGCCGGAGGTCCAGACGATCTCCTTCGGATCGCAGTTGACTAGCGCGGCAACGTGCGCGCGCGCCTCGTCGACCGCCTCTTCGGCCTTCCAGCCGAACGAGTGCGAGCGGCTCGCGGGGTTGCCGAAGTGCTCGCTCAGGTACGGAATCATCTTCTCGGCCACGCGCGGATCGACCGGTGTGGTCGCCGAGTAGTCGAGGTAGATCGGAAGCTTCATGCCGCCACCGCCTCCGCGGGCTTCGGCTTGGCCTGCGACTCCGCGGCGCGCCAGTCGTGCAGCACCGCGACGTGCTTGCCGTTCTGGTGCGCCACGAGGTCGGCCAGCGTCACGGAGCTCAGATAGTCGTACATCTTCGCGTTCAAGGTCGCCCAGAGGTCGTGCGTCATGCAGCGCTTGTCGTCCAGGCAGTTCTCCTTGCCTCCGCACTGCGTGGCGTCGAGCGGTTCGTCCACCGCGCAGATGATATCGGCCACCGAGATCTCCTGCACCGGCTGCGCGAGGTTGTAGCCGCCGCCTGGGCCGCGCACGCTGCTCACCAGCTTGTGCCGGCGCAGCTTGCCGAACAGCTGCTCCAGGTACGACAGCGAGATGCGCTGGCGCTCGCTGATTGCCGCGAGCGTGACCGGCCCGCGCGTCTGGCGCATCGCTAGGTCAACCATCGCTGTCACCGCAAACCTGCCTTTCGTCGTCAGTCTCATGTTCGCCCCGGGGACTCAATACCTGATTAACGTGCTCAAGTATAGCAAAATCCGACAAAATCTATCAACTATAACTTTCATTACAGATCAACTACTTGACAGCGCGCAGGGCTTCGGGCTTGTCAGCCTCGTGCCGGGCCAGCTCCTGCTCCAGCCGGGCGAGCTTCTCACTGAGCACCTTGAGCGTCTCGTCCAGCTCGTGGGAGTGCTCGATCAGCGTCTGGATGGCCTTCGAGTACGGGTCGTCCTGGTTGGCGACCACCGCGTAGGCCGCAAAGCGCGCGCCCTCCTTGGTCGGCCCGCCTTCGCTCACGCGGCCCGGCACGCCGATCACCGTGGCACCCGGCGGCACATCCTTCACTACCACCGCGTTCGATCCGATCTTGGCGCCGTCGCCTACCGTGATCGGGCCGAGGATCTTGGCGCCGGCGCCGACCACCACGCTCTTGCCTAGCGTCGGGTGACGCTTGCCCTTGTTCCACGTCGTCCCGCCAAGCGTGACGCCGTGGTAGAGCGTCGTGTCCTCGCCGATTTCGGCGGTTTCACCGATGACTACCCCCATGCCATGGTCGATGAACACGCGGCGCCCGATCGTCGCGCCGGGATGGATTTCGATGCCAGTCAGCCAGCGCCCCAGATGCGAGGTGAAGCGCCCCAGCCACGGCAGGCGGTGCGTCCAGAACCAGTGCGCGAGGCGGTGGATCTGCAGCGCGTGCAGGCCCGGATAGCAGGTCACGACCTCCCAGGCGTTGCGAGCCGCGGGGTCGCGCTCGAAGATGCTGGCGATGTCTTCACGCAGTGCCCTGAACATGAAGGTCCTTAAGAATCTCCTAATGAACACCAGAATGCTAGGGTGCCCTACTGATTTAGTCAACTATTTGGCGGGCCGGTTCCGCAACAGCGCACGCAGCAGACCGCGCAGGATGTTGACCTCCTCGCGCTCGAGCGACGCGCGCGCGAACAGCCTGCGCCAGCGCTCGCGCAGGCGCTTCGGGTCCGCCGGGTCGAAGAACCCGCTCGCGACGCCCGCGTCCTCGAGCTGCGCATAAAGGCCCTCCAGGTCGGCCACCGTGGCCGGCTTCTCCGCACGCGGCGCCGGCTGCGCGCCGCCCTGGGCCATCTGCAGCTCATAGGCGACGATCTGCACCGCCTGCGCGAGGTTGAGCGAGCTGTAGCGCGCGTCCGTCGGGATATGCACCAGCACCTGGCAGGCGAACATCTCCTCGTTGGTGAGGCCGGCGCTCTCGCTGCCGAACACGAACGCGACCGGCCCCGCCGCAGCGCGCGCCAGCGCGGCACCCGCGGCTTCGCGCACGGCGAACACCGCGGGCGACCACTCGCGCTGCCGCGCGCTGAGCGCAAAGGCGGCGACGCAGTCGCCGATCGCCTCTTCGAGCGTCGCGTGCACGCGCGCCTGCGCGAGCACGTCGACCGCGCTGCTCGCCAGCCATTCGGCCTCGGGCGCCGGGTAGCGCTCGGGCGCGACCAGGCGCAGATCGCCGAGGCCCATGGTCTTCATTGCGCGCGCCGCCGAGCCGATGTTGCCCGGATGGCTCGGGCGGCACAGCACGATGCGCAGATTTTCCAGCGGCGTGGGCATGCGCGCAGTGTACTCAGATTAGAATGCGCCTTTCCATGCACCCGATTCTGAATATCGCGATCAAGGCCGCGCGACGCGCCGGCGCGGTCATTAATCGCGCGGCGCTCGACGGCGCGCCGCTCGAGGTGAGATCGAAGAACGTAAACGACTTCGTCACCCAGGTGGACAAGGCCGCAGAGGCGGCCGTCATTGAGGTGCTGCGCAAGGCCTACCCGGACCATGCGATCCTCGCCGAGGAATCCGGGGCCGACGCCGGGACGGCGAAGAGCGAGTACCGCTGGATCATCGATCCGCTCGACGGCACCACCAATTACATCCACGGCTTCCCGCAGTACTGCGTTTCGATCGGCGTCGAGCACCGTGGCGCGCTCGCGCATGCGGTGGTGTACGACCCGGGAAAGAACGAGCTATTCAGCGCCTCGAAGGGGCGCGGTGCGTTCCTCAACGACCGGCGCCTGCGCGTCACGCGCTGCGCCAAGCTGCGCGACGCGCTGGTCGGCACAGGGTTTCCGTTCAAGGAGCTCACGCGTCTCGAGCTGTACATGAAGCAGCTGCGCACCATCATGTCCTCGTGCAGCGGCGTGCGGCGCGCGGGCTCGGCCGCGCTCGACCTCGCTTACGTCGCGGCAGGGCGGCTGGATGCGTTCTGGGAGCTGGGCCTGTCGCCCTGGGACGTGGCCGCGGGGGCGCTGCTCATCAAGGAGGCCGGCGGCCTGGTCGGCGACCTGGGCGGCGAGCCGGGCTTTCTCGAGTCGGGCGACATCACGGCGGCGACGCCGAAGATCTACGCGCAGCTGCTCGAAGCGCTCAAGGCGTGAGCCGCGTCCTCGTCTGGGACCTGCCGGTGCGCGTGTTCCACTGGCTGCTCGTCGCGTCGTTCTTCGGCGCCTATCTCAGCTCCGGGGACGACTGGCTCGTGCTGCACGTGGTGCTCGGCTACACGGTCCTCGGACTGATCGCATTCCGGGTCGTCTGGGGTTTCGCCGGCACGCGCTACGCGCGCTTCACCTCGTTCGCCTTCGGCCCCCGGCGCGTGATCGCCTACCTGCGCTCGATCGTCGCGCTGCGTCCGGAGCGCCACGTCGGCCACAACCCGGCCGGAAGCTGGACGATCTGGTCGCTGCTCGCGCTCGGGCTCGCAAGTTCGGCGAGCGGCTGGCTCGCTCTTCAGACGCACTGGCACTGGCTCAAGGAGCTGCACGAAGGGCTCTCCAACGCGATGCTCGCGCTCGTGGGACTGCACATCGCGGGCGTCATCGTGAGCAGCCTCGTTCATCGCGAGAACCTGGCGCGCGCGATGGTCGACGGCCTCAAGGAGGGCGCGCCCGAGGAAGGGATCCGCGGCAGCGTGTGGGTGGTGGGCGCGCTGGTCGCAGCGCTGGTCGCCGCATTCTGGACCGCCGCGTGGCGGGGCGAGCTTCCCGCGGTCACGCGCGCCGCGGCCGAGCACGCGCACGAGGACTGACCGGCTAGACGTAGCTGCGATAAGTCGGCTGGTACATCTGCGAGCGGATGAACGCGGGCAGATCGGGGGGCCGCGCCGCGGCGGCCAGTCCGCTCGAGAATGCGACGTCGGCCACCGCCGCAGCGATCCGCACCGACACCTCGCGCACGCGCGCGAGCGGCGGATAGAGGCTCCCCTGCTCCAGGTCCTGCGGCGTGACGAGATCGGCGAGGGTACGCGCCGCTGCGAGGAACATCGCGTCGCTGGCGCGGCGCGCGCGCGAGGCAACCAGCCCCAGCCCGACGCCGGGAAAGATGTACGAATTGTTCCCCTGCCGCGGCACGTGCGTGCGGCCACCGACGATGACCGGGTCGAACGGACTGCCGCAGGCGAACAGCGCGCGCCCGGCGGTCCGAAGATAGGCCTCGTGCGCGGTGCATTCGGACTGCGAGGTCGGATTGGAGAGCGCGAACACGATCGGCCGCTCGTTCAGGCGCGCCATCTCTTCCAGCACCTCGGGCGTGAAAGTCCCGCCGACCGCCGCGACGCCGATGATCGCAGTGGGCCTGAGCGTTTTCACCGCCGAGCGGAAATCGGGCAGCTGCTCGTGCTCGTGCGCGTACGGCAGCTTGTGCGCGCCGAGGTCGCTGCGCGAGCGCACCACCAGCCCGCGCGAGTCGAACAGCCAGCAACGCCGCCGCGCTTCGGCTTCGGCCAGCCCCTCGCCCGCCATGGCCGACACCACGAGGTCGCAGATGCCGGTGGCCGCCTCGCCAGCGCCGAGGAACAGCAGCCGTTGCTCGCCGAGCCTGCCGCCCGTGACGCGCAGCGCGGAGTACAGACCGGCCAGCGCGACGCTCGCGGTGCCCTGGATGTCGTCGTTGAAGCAGCAAATGCGCTCGCGATACGCCTGCAGCAGGCGGAACGCGTTCAGATTGGCGAAGTCCTCGAACTGCACCACCACGCCCGGAAACACCGCCTGCGCCGCGGTCACGAACTCCTCGACCAAAGCGTCGTAGGCGGCGCCGCGCAGCCGCGGCTGCTTCAGGCCGATGTACAGTGGGTCCTGCAGCAGGGCTGCGTTGTTGGTACCGACGTCCAACATCACCGGCAGCGTCGTGGCCGGATCGATGCCGGCGCAGGCGGTGTACAGCGAAAGCTTGCCCACCGGGATGCCCATGCCGTTCGCGCCCAGGTCGCCCAGGCCGAGGATGCGCTCGCCGTCGGTGACGACGATGATGCGCACGTCTCGCGTCGGCCAGTTGCCGAGCACCTGTGCGACGCGTCCGCGGTCCGTCGCCGAGACCCAGATGCCGCGCGGGCGCTGGAAGATGTGCGCGAAGCGCTGGCAGGCGAGCCCGACCGTCGGCGTGTAGATGAGCGGCATCATCTCGTCCGGGTGCTCGATCACCACACGGAAAAAGAGCGTCTCGTTGCGGTCGTGCAGCGCGTTCAGGCTGATGAACTTGTCGAGGTCGGTCGGTTGCCGGCGCAGGTTGTCGAGCACGCGCGCGACCTGCTGCTCCTGGCTGAGCACCGCGGGCGGCAGCAGCCCGCGCAGCCCAAGCGCGTCGCGCTCGGCTTCGCCGAACGCGATGCCCTTGTTCAGCAGCGGGTCTCGCAGCAGCGCGAGCCCCGTCGGCAGCGGCGCGGCGCCCGCGGCGGGCTTCGCTTGGGCGGCCATGCGGGTCCCTCCTTCTTCCAACCCGCATGCTGCGCCGGCGGTCCGCGCGCTCCTTGACGAAGATCAACCTGCCGTTCGGCCGCGCGCAGCGCTCCGTTCACTGCCGCAAAAAGAAAGGGTTAGTCCTTGGCGCCCGCGGCGCGCAGCGCCTCGACCGTCTGCTTGTCGCCGTTGTCGAGCGCGATCGCGAGCGCCGTCTTGCCGCGATTGTCGCGCAGCCCGGTGTTCGCGCCGTGCGCGAGCAGCATCTTGACCGTATCCGCGCGGCCGTAGCCGGCGGCCCACATGAGCGTGGTCAGGTCATTGTGGTAGCGCGCATTGACGTCGCCGCCCGTATCGAGCAGCGCTGCCAGGCAGGCGGTGCAGCCGTTGCCCGCGGCATAGACGGCGGCGGTCTTGTTCACCCGGTCCGTCAACGTCGGATCGGCCTTGTGCGCGAGCAGCATCTTGAACACATCGGGGTGGGCGTAAAACGCGGCGCTCATGAGCGGTGAGATGCCCGCTGCATTCTGCATGTTGACGTCCGCGCCGTGCTCGAGCATGAACTGCGCCAGGTGAAGATTGCCGCTCTTGGCTGCGCTGTTCAGCGGCGTATCGCCGAAGCGGTTGCGGGAGTTCGGATCGGCCCCCTGCGCGAGCAGCGCGGTGATGCTCGCTTCATTGCCGCTGCGCGCGGCGAGCAGCAACTGGCCGTTTACGTTCATGTCCTTCATCCACCCCTGGCCCCACGCGCTTCCGGCGACGAGGGTCAAGGCGAGAAGGGCCGTCGGCTGGAATTTCTTCATGTTGATATTCCTCTGATTTCTGACACTTACGATATCTTTCTTGGCGGTCGACGGCGGCGCGAACAGACCGTGGACGCCCCTCTGGGGAAGGAGTAGATTCTGCCTCCTTCTGATAAGCGTAAACAATAACGCGATCAGATGGAAGGTGCCGCCGCGCTGTGTAGGTGCCGCTGATCGAAGCGTCAGCGACCGGCGTGCATCGCATTTGTTCGGACTGGGCTGTTGCAGGCTGCGTCGTAAAACAACGGGAGACCACCATGCTGAGGGAGCACAAATCGATTGCCAGGAGCGCGCTGCTCGTCGCCGCTCTTGCAGCGGCGGGCTTGGCCAGTGCCGCGGGAACGGAAATCAAGAGTCACAAAGTCGAAAGCGGCTCGGCGATCGCGCACGTCGACGTCACGCAGGCGATGCTGAACGCCTCCGACAAGCAGGACAAGAACTGGCTGCAGACCAACGGCGGCTACTCGCAAACGCGCTTCTATCCCGGCAAGCAGATCAACACGGGCAACGTGAAGCGGCTCAAGCCGGCCTTCGTTTTCCAGACCGAAGTCATGGAATCGATGGAAACTGCGCCGATCGTCGTCAACGGGGTCATGTACCTCACCACCTCGTACGACCACGTGTACGCGGTCGATGCGAAGACCGGCAAGCAGTTCTGGCATTACAAGCACAAGATGGGGCCGATCACGACCTTCTGTTGCGGCCCGAACAACCGCGGCGTCGCGATCGCCGGGGACAAGCTGTTCCTGGGCACGCTCGATTCGAAGCTGGTGGCGCTTAACGCCAAGACCGGAGAGGTGGTCTGGGAGACGCAGATCGCCGATCCCGAAAAGGGCTATAGCGAGACGATGTCGCCGACGGTGGTCGACAACAAAGTGCTGATCGGCACCAACGGCGGCGAGTACGGCATCCGCGGCTTCGTGAAGGCCTACGACGCGAACGACGGCAAGCTGCTGTGGACCTTCCACACCATCCCGGAGACCGGCCAGGAAGGCGTCTGGGCGACGAAGGATGCAACCGGCCGCGACATGCACCGCGACATCGCCGCCGAGAAGGAGGCACTGGCGAAGAACGGAGGCGACTTCTACAAGATCCTGGGCGGCGGCGTCTGGATGAACCCGTCGGTGGACCTCAAGACCCGCACGATCTACTTCGTCGTCGGCAACCCCTCGCCTGATCTTTATGGTGCCGTCCGCCCCGGCGACAACCTGTACACGGACTCGATCGTCGCAGTGGACCTGGACAAGGGCACCTACAAGTGGCACTACCAGTACATAGCCCACGACGTGTGGGATCTCGATGCGGTCAGCCCGACGATCCTGATCGACGCGAAGGACAGGAGCGGCAAGATGGTGCCGGCGGTGATTCACGGCGGCAAGACGGGACACGTGTACGTAAATGAGCGCGCCAGCGGCAAGCTGATCCGCTTCTCGCAGGCCATGATCCCGCAGGAGAACATGTGGACGCTGCCCACTGCGGACGGCGCGCGCATGCTGCCGGGGGCGAATGGCGGCGTGGAGTGGTCGCCGATGGCGTTCGATCCGCAGACGCGGCTCGTGTATGCGCTCAACCTGCACCAGCCGATGACCTACCAGGTCGCGGACGCCGCCTACCCGGGCGGCAAGCTCTGGCTCGGCGGCGCGTTCAAGACCATCGCGAGCGAGAAGCAATGGGGCCGTCTCGCTGCAGTGAGCGTGGATACCGGCAAGGTGGTTTGGAAGCACGACACCGAGCAGCCGCTCATCGGCGGCGCGCTCGCTACCGCCGGCGGGCTGGTCTTCTTCGGCGAAGGCAACGGCGACTTCGACGCGCTCGACGCCAAGAGCGGCAAGAAGCTGTGGAGCTTCAACTGCGGCGCCGGCGCGAACGCCATGCCGGTGTCGTACATGGTCGGCGGCAAGCAATACGTGGCCATGGGCTGCGGCGGCAATACGCAGCTCGACTACAAGCGCGGCAACAGCATGTTCGTGTTTTCGCTACAATAAGCGCCTGATCGACCATAGAGAGGCCGCCTGCGGGCGGCCTCTTGTTTTGTGATGAGCCAAATCCAAGTGACACCCGGCAGTTTCCGGATCCTGTGCGCGCTCTTGCTCGCGTTCGCGGCGCGCGCCGCCATTGCGCAGGACGTCGCTGCGGGACGCAAGAAGGCCGAGGTATGCGCTGCCTGCCACGGTCCGAACGGCAACTCGACGCACCCCCAGTTTCCGATCCTCGCCGGCCAGAACTTTCGCTATCTCTACTTCGAGCTGCGGGATTTCAAGGAAGGGCGCCGCAAGAACCCGATTATGGACCCGCTCGTTGCGCATCTTTCGAAGGAGGACATGTTCGATCTGGCCGCCTACTTCGCCGCGCAGACGCCTGTTTCGACCCAATTCCGCCCCGACCCCGCCAAGGCGAAAAAGGGTAAGGCGAAGGCCGAGGAGGTGCTCTGCACCATGTGCCACCTCGGGGGCTTCAAGGGGCAGAACGAGATTCCGCGCGTGGCGGGGCAGTACTACGAATACATCGTGAAGCAGCTGCACGACTTCAGGGCCCACCGCCGCACCAACGATGCCGGCAACATGACCAGCGTCGCGAAGACGCTGTCGGACGCCGACATCGACGATCTCGCGCAATACATCGCAGGCCTGCAGTAAGTCCGGACGCCATGTCACCCGCGCGCCGCGCCAGAGCGATCGCCGCGCTGGCGCTTGGCTGCGTTTCGGCTGCGGCGGGAGCGGCAGGCAACGTCGCGACCGAGATCGAAGAGCAGGAAGTCAAGGTGGTCGGCGCGACTCCGCTGCCAGGAATCCTCGCGCCGCTCGACCAGATACCGTCCAACGTACAGATCATCACCGACCGCAAGCTCGCTGCGCAGCCGACGCCGGGCTTGACCGACTACCTCGAGCGCGGCGCCGCGAGCGTCAATCTCAACCAATCGCAGGGCAATCCGTTCCAGTCGGACGTGAACTACCGCGGCTTCACGGCGTCGCCGCTGCTCGGCACGCCCCAGGGACTCTCGGTATACCAGGATGGGGTGCGCATCAACGAGGGCTTCGGTGACGTCGTGAACTGGGATCTCATTCCCAGAAACTCGATCTCGAGCATCCAGGTCATTCCCGGCTCGAACGCCCTGTTCGGGCTGAACACGCTCGGCGGCGCGCTGGCCGTGTACACGAAGAGCGGCTTCAGGTATCCCGGCTCCTCGGCCTCGGCGTACGGCGGCTCGTGGGGCCGTCGCGCGCTCGAGTTCGAGGCGGGTGGCTCCCACGGCGACAAGGACTACTTCGCCGCAGGCAACTTCTTTTCGGAGGACGGCTGGCGGGAGCACAGCCCGAGCGACATCCGCCAGTTCTTCGGCAAGGTCGGCGCCGAGAGCGACCGCAACGATCTCGACGTTTCGCTCAACCTGGCGCACAACTCGCTAAACGGCACGCAGGCGCTGCCGCAGTCCATGCTCGGCGACCCGAGGCAGGCCTATACCTGGCCCGACCGGACCGACAACGATTTGGTCTTCCTCAACCTGCGCGCGAGCCATGTGCCCAGCGCGGAGCGCCTGCTCTCCGGAAATGTCTTCTTCCGCGACACGAGGACGCAAACCTTCGACAGCAACGTGAACGACGCCTGCGCTACAGGCCCCTGTGCGTTCCCGGGGAGTAACGTCCAGACCACCATCAATCAAACGCGCTTCGGCGGAACGCTGCAAGCGACGGATTACGCGCCCATGGCGGGCCGCGAAAACCAGTTCTCGCTCGGCGCCAACCTGGATGTCGGGCAAGCCGACTTCACCGGGGCGTCGCAGGACGCGGTCTTCAGCGATACTCGAGACACGATCGGGGTGTCGCCGTTCGCCACCGACACTGCCGTGGCGACGCGGCAGGTCAACGCGTCCCTGTTTGCGATAGACACGTTCTCGCTCACGTCGAAGCTGCATCTGATCGCCTCGGGTAGCTACAACATTGCGCACATCAGCATCGAGGACCGGAGCGGGTCGCAACCCGACCTGAACGGCACGCATCGCTTCGGGCGCTTCAATCCTTCCGCAGGACTCGCGTATTCGCCCGCCCGGGGGCAGACCTGGTATGCCAATTACAGCGAAGGGATGCGGGCGCCGACCGCCATGGAGCTTACCTGCGCCGACCCCAGCGCGCCCTGCCAGCTGCCCAACATCTTCCTCGCAGACCCCCCACTTCAGGCGGTGCTGTCGCGCACATTGGAGATCGGCACGCGGCACTCGCTGGGCAGGAACTGGCGCTGGAGCGCGGCCGCGTTCCGCACCGATCTCGAGAACGACATCCAGTTCGTCAGCACCAGCGGAGCCGCGGTGAACACGGGTTACTTTCGCAACGTGGGCGCAACGCGCCGCGCGGGGCTCGAGCTGGGCACGGAGGGGACCCTGGCGCGCTGGTCGCTCGCTGCGCGCTACAGCTACGTCGACGCCACCTTCGAGTCGCCGTTCGCCCTGTTCAGCCCCAATAATTCCTCGGCGAACGCGCTCGGCGATATCGACGTCACGCCCGGCAACCGCATGCCCGGAATTCCGCGCCAGAGCCTCAAGCTGCGCGGCGAATACGACTTCGGCCACGGCGCCGCGGCCGGAGCGACCCTGCTCGCGTTCTCCGGCCAGTACGCGCGCGGCGACGAGAACAACCAGGACAGGAACGGCGCGCTCGCAGGATATGGCGTACTCAACCTGGATGCGCACTGGCAGCTGGCGCGCGGCTGGCTGCTGTTCGCCATGGTGGACAACGTGTTCGACCGCCGCTACGCGAGTTTCGCGCAGCTCGGAGCGAACTTCTTCACCGGCGCGGGCGGCACCTTCGATCCCGCGAACGTCCAGGCCGAGCAGTTCCGCGTCCCCGGCGCCCCGCGCGCGGCGTGGATCGGCATCAAGGCCGAGCTCGGGGCCGGCGCAGCGGCGCGCTAGCCGGCCGGCCACATTCGCCGGAATACATCGTCGCGGTCGACGATGACATGCTTCAGCGCGGCGACGACGTGGCCGGCAATCAGCGCGACGAACAGATACGAGGTCCAGACGTGGATCGATTGGAGCAGCTCGTAAATCGGCTTGCTCTGCACGCCCCATGGCGGCAGCACGAACAGGTCGAAATACTTGATGCCGAACTTGCTGAAGTTGGTCGCGACGTAGCCGGACAGCGGCATCACCAGCATGCACGCGTAGAGAGCGCGATGCGCCCAGCGGGCGAGCCGCATCTGCCACGGACGCATGCTCGAAGGGAACGCCGGCGCGGGATGCGCGGCGCGCCAGGCCAGGCGCAGCAGGATGATCAGCCCGACGGTGATGCCGATCGACTTGTGCAGGTTGACCGCGATCGCGCGCGCCGGCACGTGGCGCGGGATTTCTCCCAGATACCAGCCGAAGCCGATCTGGGACAGGATCAGCACGGCGACGACCCAATGCAGCGCGATCGCCGTGCGCGTATAGCGCCCCTCCAGAAGAACGGGGCCGTCGCCGGACGCACGGCGGGTTGAGCTTACATCGGTCGTCATGTGAGCTGGGTGCGGATCTGGGCTGAGCGTAGCACGCTCGAGCAGCTTCTCGCTCAGATCCGCGCCTCGGTCTTCGCCCGCCGTTCGCCACGCAAAGAGCGAACAATTGAAGGGCGTCCGCCGCGAGCCCCCGCGATCCCGCCTCACTCGCGGTTGGCTAGGTCCCTTGCGAACCCCATTCCTTGGTGCGAAACGTTTGCTTCCTGGACGATTGTCTTGTTTCGCTGCCGCTGGTCGTTATGCGGGGAGCGGCGCACGCGCTTCAAGGGGTGCGTTTCGTTCGACCGGCGCAGCGCCTGCTCGACCATGCGCCGCAGTTTCTCCTGGCGCTGCCAGTAGCGATGGTTCACGGCGCCGGCGTTGGTCCCCTGGGCTTGCTCCCCCGGCAACGCTTGCGCGCCCTGCTCGCGCTCGAGCCGCGCCTGTCCAAGCCTGCGCGCCGCTTCGCTCGCGTCGACCATGGCGGCACTTCGCGAGGAAATGGCTGAGCTGCTTGCCAGAGCGCTCGCCACGTCCAAGGCCGAGACCGTCTGCGCCGAAGCGCCCGCCGCGGCGCAAACAAACGCGGCCGCGCAGATCCCTTGGGCGGTGTTCCGAACATGGCAGCGAGTTTTCATTGGATCTCGTGAAAGGGCCCGGATCGAAACTTCCGTTGCCGGGTTCGGTTCACAAGCCAAGCTACGCCGACTGCGCGGCTTATTCCGTTCGCTGGCGCGCTTAGTGCGGTGCTGCCGAGAATGTGGTCAGCGCCGGGACTTGCTGATGTCCTTGATGGCTTCGGCGGCGTCGCCGACGCCTTTCTGCAGTTTTCCGGAAATCTGCTTCTTAAGCCCCTTGACCTGCTGCTTCCTGCTTCCCACGAGTTTGCCGGCCTCTTGTTGCGCCTTGCCGACGATATTTCTTGCGGCGCCCTTCATCTGGTTCTTGTTCACGTTCGATTCTCCTGTGTCGTGCGCCGCGCCAGCGCTCATTTCTTGTCGCCCTTGGCCGCGTCCTGGACGCTTTCGCCAGCCTTCTCGATCTGCTGTCCGGCCTTGTTCATCGCTTTGTCGACTTCCTTCCCCGCGTGCTCGGCGGGACCCTCCTTCTGCGGGCAGCCAGCCAGCCCAAGGATCAGGATTAAGAGGGCCATCACTGATCCGCTTATCAAACCGCCATTTAATTTCATCGCTCTTGTCTCCTTCTGCCTTCTGTATGGTTATCGACCATAGCTGCAATGAAAGTGCGCCGGCTGCAAGGTGGATGCGCGAATGGTGTTCCCTCCGAATGCGGCGTTCAGTGCGCCGGCGTACATGCGGTGCATGACTCTCAATCTAGTCTTGAGCGCGTCATTGATCGTGTGTTCCGATGACCTCGAGTTGGGCGCCAGGCATTCGATAGACGCCGTGCGGCTCTTTATATCCTGCCGAGAAGGAACAGGATCAGAACCACCAGCAACACCACCCCGATAACGCTGCTGGGCGCATAGCCCCATTTCCTGCTGTGCGGCCAGGTGGGAATCACACCAAGGAGCGCCAGCACCAAGATAATCAGAAGTATCGTTCCCAATGTCATGTCGCTTCCCCCCAGTAGTGCCGCATCACACTGTCAGCCGGACACGGACAAGTTCCCGCCTTCTTCCTCCCACCGCTGCTCCGCGTCCCGCTGCGTATCCTCGGGGCCACATGCTTCCGCCTTTGCGCCGGGCGACCACCAGCCGATCAGCGCGTAGATATAGTGCACCGCGAGGTCTACGGCATCACATGCAAGAAGCTGCGCTGGCTGCGGCTTCATCTGCCGGCGAATTCCGCGAGACCCGTGACCAGCATCCTGCGCATCGAAGACGACCTCGTTTAGCAATGCCGTGCGACGGGAAGGCGGCAGCTCCCGCCGGCGCGTGTCGATCATTTTTTCCATTATCGCCATCCAGGCGTAACGCTCTGTGCGCTGGCGCACGGAGCATTCCACGGCGCCAGGATATTTTCGGCCGATTATGGTTTTGTGCGCACAAAGGACACCGTCATGAATATCACCTTGAGTCTGGCGCCCCTCATCTCGCTCATCGCAGGCGTGCTCATTCTGGTCATGCCCCGGGCGCTGAACTACATCGTTGCGGCATATCTGATCGTCGTCGGATTGCTGGGACTGTTCGGGGGCGTCCACCTGAGATGAGCCAAGCCGGCGCGCATACTTCCCGAGGGGCGTGCGAAAGTTAAAGGCGAACAGGGTGAACGGATCAAACTCGGGCTTCAACAAACCCCAGGCCGCGCCAGCCCTCGCCCTCGGGGCTCCGAGTTTGCGTCGGCGGAGGCGGTCCAGATGACCACGCCGGGAAACACGGACTCTGGCCGGTGCTCGACGGCGACGCATCCGCGCAATGCCAGGGCGGGCGCGAAACTCGGCAGCCATCCGGTTGCGAGGCCTTTCATTTGCGTCTTACTTGTCGCGCACCTTGTATGCGACCGGAATCCGAAGCCACCGCGGCGTGGCGCGGGCTCGCAGCGAGCTACGTGCGCAAGGCGCTCAAGGAATCACCCGCTGGACCGGCCGAAGCTGGAAGCACGGGTCTGCGAATGTTATGCCGTGGTGAAACGCGAATACGACCGCCTGCTTCCGTAACCCACCGCGACCTAGGGTCACCGCCAGGCGGCGGCCAGCAAAAGCGTCTAGCGGGGGCCGCGGAAAACGCTTGGTATCACTGCGTAGATGAGTAGCAAGGGCCGTGCGCTGCTCACGGGGGGCCAGAGCCCGGAGTCGGCCTGCCGGTTCCCGTCCGAGAGGGATTCGATCAACCCATCCACGCCGCCATCGCGAATCGTTTGGGCAAAAGTGGACCGATAGGTCGTAATCAGGCTGATGGCGGCGATCTTGACGTCGTAGACCCTCCACCCGGCCGTCGTCTTTTCCATGTCGTAGTCGATGGTCATCCGTTCGGCTCCCGGCTGGTTCACGGTGGACTTGACCGTGACCTCGGTTTCGCCAGGGGCCATCCGCAGCGGCTTGTACTCGATCATCTGATCGCGGTAATTCGCCAGCGCCGTGGAGTAGGTCCGCACCAGCAGCCTCCTGAACTCGGTGACGAGCGCATTCTGTTGCTCGGGCGAGGCGAGGCGCCAGTTGCGCGCCACGGCGAGCCGCGTCATTTGGCGGAAGTCGAACAGCGGCGTGATCGGTTCAACCAGTTCAGTGATCTTCCACGGGCTGTCTGTCTGGAGAGTCTTGTCCTGCCTGAGCTTGGCAGTCACCACCGAGGTGGCGGTTCTCAGGAGCACGTCCGGCGCGGCTTCCGGTTCCATTGCGGCGGGTCCAGCACCCGCCGCACCTGTGCACGCGGCGAGTGAGGCGAACGCTGCGAGCCCCGTGACCAGCATCCTGCGCATGGAAGACGACCTCGTTTGGCAATGCCGTGCGACGGGAAGGCGCCAGCTCCCGCCGGCGCGTGTCGATCGTTCTTTCCATTATCGCCATCCAGGCGTAACGCTCTGTGCGCTGGCGCACGGAGCATTCCACGGCGACGAGATATTTTCGGCCGATTATGGTTTTGTGCGCACATAGGACACCGTCATGAATATCACCTTGAGTCTGGGGCCCTTGGTATCGCTGCTCGCCGGCGTGCTTATTCTGATCGTGCCCCGGCTGCTGAACTATATCGTCGCGGTATATCTGATCGTCATCGGATTGCTGGGACTGTTCGGCGACATACACCTGAGATAGCTGGAGAACGGAACATGCGCTACGCACTCGTTGTGCTGGGATTGCTGATCGGGTCGGTGAATTCGGCTATCGCCCAGGTGAGCATCGGTATCGGGCTTCCCAACGTGAGCATCGGGATCAACGTGCCGCTGTACCCGGAGCTGGTCCGGGTGCCGGGCTATCCCGTCTACTACGCGCCGCGGCTGAATGCGAACTTCTTCTTCTACGATGGCATGTACTGGGTATACGAGCGCGACAACTGGTACGCGAGCACCTGGTACAACGGGCCCTGGGGGCTCGTGTCCCCGGAGGTCGTGCCGCTGTACGTGCTGCGGATCCCCGTGCGCTACTACCGGGCTCCTCCTCCGTACTTTCACGGGTGGCGCGCGGACGCGCCGCCGCGCTGGGGCGAGCACTGGGGCCATGGATGGGAGCAGCAGCGAAGCGGATGGGACAAGTGGGACCGCAAGGCCGTTCCGGCGCCGGCGCCGCGTCCTGTCTACCAGCGGCAGTATTCAGGGGAGCGGTATCCCCGAGTCGAGCAGCAGCAGGAGGAGGTTCGCAGCCGGAATTACCGTTACACGCCGCGTGACCCCGTAGTGCGGCAGCACTATCAGGGTCAGGCAGCGCAAAGAGCGCCCGCGCCGCAGGGACAGGGACAGGGCCAGAAGCAGGGGCAGGGGCACAAGCAGGAGAAAGACCGCGACCAAGGCGGAAAAGGCGGTCAGGGACAAAACAGGTAGAGCGGGCTCCCTCAGCGGCGCACCATCCCGAACAGTGTGCCAGCAAGAGTTCATGAGGTCCCGTGAATAGGCCCGGAACGAAACTTCCGTTGCCGGGCCCGGTACGTCTAGTGCATGAGAACGCCGATTATCGGGCGCTGACGAGCACCTCGACCCGGTCGGCGCGTTGCAGCAGCGGATCGCCGAAGGCGCCGGTCTGGATCTTGGAGGCCGGTACGCCCGCCTGGAGCAGCGCGGCACGAACGGTGCTGACGCGGCGATTGCTCAGGTCCACGTTGTTCGGGTCGATCGAGCCGTCGATGCCAACCTGTTGACGCGGCCGGGTCCGTGCGCTGGCGCGCTTAGCGCGCTGCCGCAGAAGATCGGTGAAGCACAGGGCCCGTGTCAGCGCCGTGGCTTGCCGACGTCCTCGATTGCTTCGGCGGTGTCTCGCTCACACAGCCAGCGGCGCGAGCAGCGGGGACTCCAACAGCACATCAACACCCGCCGCAGGCATGATCGCCCGCGCCGGAATGTCCATGCCGGCACGCCATTCGGCCACTGCCCGGTGCTTGGACTCGCCGCTGACCAGGAATATCACTTGCCGTGCACGGCTCAGCCGCGCCGCACTCAACGACACGCGCTGCGGCGGCGGCTTGGGTGCGTCGAACACCGCCAGCGTGTCCGGCGACGCGGGCGCGGCTCCCCACTCGTGACCCGGAAACAGGCTTGCCGTGTGGCCATCGTCGCCAAGCCCGAGCAGGACCAGATCGAAGTCGCCGACCGTGTGCAGCGTTTGGGCATACATTCGCGCTGCATCAAGCGCGCCTAACTCCCCCGGTATCGCGTGCACCTGCAACGGAGAAATGGGAACCGAACCGAGCCAGGTCTCCGCAGCCATGCGCGAGTTGCGCGCTGAATCTTCTGGCGGCAGGCAGCGTTCGTCGCCGAAATAGATGTGCCAGGCGGACCAATCGGTTTGCGCTGCCCCTAGCGCGCGATAGATCCCGCGAGGCGTGTTTCCGCCGGCAAGAACGAGATGGAATTGGCCGCGCGCATGAATGGACTGTGCCGCGCCGGCAAGGATGGCGTCGAGCGCGGCTGCATGCAGCCCCCGCTCATCGCGTACCGGATGCCAGCGGCAGCGCGAACTATCCCCGGACGCCGCCGAGACGTTCATGGCCGTAAGCCGTGCTCCTTCTGCGTCATACGAACGACCCGGCCCACGGTCAAGCCCTGGACAAGGATTGAGAACACAACCACGAAGTACGTGAGGGTCAGCACCAGGCTGCGCGAGTAGGCGGCCGGCAGCGACAGCGCCATGGCCACCGAGATGGCCCCGCGCAATCCGCCCCAGGTGAAGACCGCAATCGCTCCATTGGATTGTGCCGTCACCCGGCTGAGGGGCCCGATGATTGCCGCGACACTCAGCCAGCGCGCGGCCAGCACGATCGGTATCACGAGGACTCCGGCCGCCAGCCATCTGCGCTCGATCGGGAGCACGAGAAGCTCCAGGCCGATCAGAAGGAAGAGGACGACGTTGAGAATCTCGTCGACAAGCTCCCAGAAGGTATCGACGTGCTCGCGCGTCTTCTGCGTCATGGCGAATGCCCGGCCCTGGTTGCCCACGAACAGGCCCGCGACCACGACGGCGATCGGCGCGGACAGATGCAGGGCGTCCGCCAGGGCATAGATCCCCATGGCCAGGGCGAGCGTGAGCAGCACTTCGACCTGGTAGTTGTCGACGCGCTTGAGCATCTCGTAGGTGATGAATCCGGCCGCCAGCGCCAGCACCAGGGCGCCACCCACTTCCTTGATAAGCAGCATCCCCACCGCGCCGACCCCGAGCGAGAGCGGTGCCGCGACGCCGTTGCCGGCGGCTCCGTCCGAGCCGGAGAGCTGCAGGAGAATCAGGAAGACGACGACACCCAGCCCGTCATTGAACAGAGACTCTCCAGCCACCTGCACCTCGAGCTGACGGGGCGCACCAACGGACTTCATGATTCCCAACACGGCGATGGGGTCGGTCGGCGAGATCAGGGCGCCGAACAACAGTGCGTGCATTAAAGGTATCCCAAGGCCCAGCCAACCGAGCACCAGCCACGTCACACCGCCGACGATGAAGGTGGAGGCGAGCGTCCCCAAAATGGCGAGCGACGAAATGGTCAACCATTCACGGCCAAGCTCCTCGAGATTTACGTGTATCGCGCCGGCGAACAGCAGGAAGGCGAGCATGCCGTGCAGCACGACCTGGTTGAAGTCGATCCGCGCGACCAATTCCGCGGCCTGCTCGCGGAAGCCTCCGGCGTAGGGACCGGCGAGCACCAGCGCGAGCGACGCGACCAGGGCTACCAGCATGACGCCGACCGTCGTCGGCAGCTTGATATATCGGTAATTGACGTAGCTCGAGACGGCCGCGAGCGAAATCAGGATGCTGACCAGGGAAAAGAGGCTCAAGGCGGTTCCGGGTGGGGCTTGTCTCCGAGCGTTTCGCGCACGCGCGTCAACCGCCTCTCGATCCGCGCGCGATCATGCGCAGATTCGATGGTGCGCTCGGCGAGCTCCGCAATCCACTGCACTTGTGCGTGGAGCGCCGTCCTGCGGCGCGGGCTGGTCGTCAGACCGGCGAGCATATCAAGGGCCCCGAGCGTGCGCGCCATGATGGAGACATTGCCTCCGGCGTTTCTCCGGATCTGGTCGAACGCCTCGGCCAGCAGATCCTCAAACGTCGGGGCCATGGCGATCACGCGCAGCTCGCCTCCCTCGTAGCGGCGCGATGCAGGGAATTTCCGGACGGCTAGCCGTGCCAGAATCGCCGTCAGGTAATCCACGCACATGATGGCCGTCGAGGTGTCATTGACACCGGGCGAAAGTGCTTTCAATGCCATATCCACGATCTGTCTGACGCCGAAAGCGGGGTCCTGGTCCACCGTGCGGTGGCTGCTGATGCTGTATGACGCATTGAGGGCGGCGATCGTCTCTCGATCCGGCGGTTCTTGCAGAGCGAGCGATGCCAACGCCGTATTTCGCACAACGAACTCGCCAATGCCGCGCTCCATCCGAACGATGGTTTTCCTGTCCCGCGCCAAGCGCAGCAGCGCATCGTTGTCCACGTTTTGAATGTAACCGTTCATGTCCGCCGGCACTGCGCGCCAGGTCCTCTCGTCTAGAGACCGGAGCATCTCGTCCTGGTTCTCGTCTTCATCGGGCCCGTGTCCCAGTCTTTCCGGGAAGAGCCTTTCAATGGACGCGATGGTTTCCTCAGCGATTGAGGCGATGATGCTGGAAGCCTGGATCGACAAGGCGATGTGATGAATGAAGTAAATGAGGACGCCGACGCCGCCGAGCGCCATGACAAATGCGAAGAACACCGCCACGCCCGGCACGAACTCCGCTTCGCCGGCGCCGCCGCGAATGGTGCGCAACACGATCAGGCAATAAACGAAAATGCCGGAGAAGATCCCCAGCGTGACCTGCGTGACGCGGCTGCGCATGAAGTTGCGCAGAATGCGCGAGGTGTATTGGCTCGACGCCAGCGCCAGCGCCACCAAGGTCATGGAGAACGTGATGCCCATAACGGTCATCATCGAACCGGCGAGCGTGGACAACAACTGGCGCGCGCCTTCCGGCCCGGCCCCGAACAGGCGCGGCCACTGGGCCAGCCAGCGATCGCCCCTGGCGGAGTCTGTTTCGATCAAAGCGACCGCCAAGACAGTGCTGGCCGCGACCATCAGCGAAGGCACAAACCAGAAGCTCGCACGCAGGTCGCCCCAGATTTGTCTGAGCCTATGCATGGGTCGTTCCCCACTTCCAGTGGCGAATCTCCGGCATGTCCTGCCCATACTTGTTGATGTGCTGCCGGTGTGCGATCAACTTGTCCTTGAGCTGCTGCTTCAGGTAGATGCCCTGGTCGCCGGTCTGCGGGAGGCGGTCGATGGTGTCCATCACGAGGTGGAAGCGGTCCAGGTCGTTCAGCACCGTCATATCGAATGGCGTGGTGATGGTGCCTTCTTCCTTGTAGCCGCGGACGTGGATGTTGTCGTGGTTGGTGCGGCGGTAGGTCAGCCGGTGTATCAGCCACGGGTAGGCATGGTAGGCGAAGATGACCGGCTTGTCCTTGGTGAAGAGCTCGTCGAAATCCACGTCGCTCAAGCCGTGCGGGTGCTCGGCTTGCGGCTGCAGCTTCATCAGGTCGACGACATTGACCACCCGGATCTTCAGCTCGGGCAAATGCTCGCGCAGGATGGAGACGGCGGCCAGCGTCTCCAGCGTGGGCACGTCGCCGCAGCACGCCATGACCACGTCGGGCGCGACGCGCTGGTCGTTGCTCGCCCACTGCCAGATGCCGATGCCCTCGGTGCAGTGCTTGACGGCGGCGTCCATCGTCAGCCATTGCGGCGCCGGGTGCTTGCCCGCGACCACGACGTTGACGTAATGGCGGCTGCGCAGGCAATGGTCCATCACCGACAGCAGGCAGTTGGCATCCGGCGGAAAGTAAACTCGCACGACCTCGGCCTTCTTGTTCACCACGTGGTCGATGAAACCTGGATCCTGGTGGGTGAAGCCGTTGTGATCCTGGCGCCAGACATGGGAGGCCAGCAGGTAGTTCAGCGAGGCGATCTTGCGCCGCCACGGCAGGTGCGCCGTGACCTTCAGCCACTTGGCGTGCTGGTTGAACATGGAATCGATGATATGAATGAACGCCTCGTAGCAATTGAACAGTCCGTGCCGGCCAGTGAGCAGATACCCCTCCAGCCACCCCTCGCACTGATGCTCGCTGAGCATCGAGTCCAGCACGCGTCCAGCGGGCGCGAGAAATTCGTCGTTCGGCACGCTCCTCGCGTCCCATTGGCGCTGGGTCACCTCAAACAGGGCTTCCAGGCCGTTGGACAGCGTCTCGTCGGGGCCGAAAACCCGAAAATTGCGCTGCTCGGCGTTCAGCTTCGCCACGTCGCGCAGGAAACGCCCGAGCACATGCGCGTCGCCGATCCCGGGCGCGCCCGGCGCGGGCACGTTCTCCGCGTAGTCGCGGAAATCCGGCATGCGCAGGTCGCGCAGCAGCATGCCGCCGTTGGCGTGGGGATTCGCGCCCATGCGTCGATCGCCCTTGGGCGCAAGGTCGGCCAGTTCCTGCTTCAGGCGGCCCTGCCCATCGAACAGTTCCTCCGGCCGGTAGCTCCTCAGCCAGTCTTCCAGCAGCTTGAGGTGTCCGGGATGGGTCTCGGGGTCGGCAAGCGGCACCTGGTGCGCACGGAACGTGCCTTCAACCTGCAAGCCGTCGACGACCTTCGGGCCGGTCCAGCCCTTGGGTGAATTGAGGACGATCATCGGCCAGCGCGGCCGCGTGAGGTTGCCGTGGACGCGGGCGTCGTGCTGGATTTCCCTGATCCGCTCCACCGCCGCGTCGAGCGCAGCGGCCATCGCCTCGTGCATCGGCTCGGGCTCGTGGCCTTCGACGAAGCAGGGCATCCAGCCGTAGCCGCGCAGCAACTGCTCCAGTTCCTCGCGCTCGATGCGGGCGAGGATGCTCGGGTTGGAAATCTTGTAGCCGTTCAGATGCAGGATCGGCAGCACCGCGCCATCGGTGGCCGGGTTGAGAAACTTGTTGGAATGCCACGCCGTGGCGAGCGGCCCCGTCTCCGCCTCGCCGTCGCCCACGACGCAGGCGACGATGAGGTCGGGATTGTCGAACACCGCCCCGAACGAATGGCTGAGCGAATAGCCCAGCTCGCCGCCCTCGTGGATCGAGCCCGGGCATTCCGGCGAAGCATGGCTGGGAATGCCGCCGGGAAACGAGAACTGCTTGAAGAGCTTCTGCAGTCCGGCCTCGTCCTGGCTGATGTTGGGATAGATCTCGCTGTAGGTGCCTTCGAGATACGTGTTGCCCACGACCGCGGGGCCGCCGTGCCCGGGGCCGGCGACGTAGATCATGTCGAGGTCGTATTTCTTGATGACCCGGTTCAGGTGCACGTAGATGAAGTTCTGCCCGGGGGTGGTGCCCCAGTGGCCCAGCAGCATGTGCTTCACATCGGCGAGCGCGAGCGGCCGCTTCAGCAGCGGATTGTCGAAGAGATAGATCTGCCCGACCGACAGATAGTTGGCGGCGCGCCAGTAGGCGTCCATCTTGTGCAGCAGTTCAGGTGAAAGAGCTCTTGTCGCCATGGTTCATTGCTCCTTCCTTGTGCCAAGAAGCGGCCCGATCGCCGGTGGCGGAAATTCCGGCGTGCCAACCAAGCGCTACTTCACCAGCTTTCTGCGGATGGCTTTCAATTCCCGGCGGCGGTTTGCAGTGGTCTTCGGATAGGCCATCTCGAGTCCATCGAGCGCATCAAGGATGACCCTGGAAACGATCAGCCGGGCGTTCTCCTTGTCATCGGCGGGAACGACGTACCAGGGCGCACGGTCGGTGCTCGTGGCCGCCAGACAATCCTCGTAGGCCGCCATGTACTGGTTCCAGAATTTCCTCTCGTGAATGTCGGCGAGGCTGAATTTCCAGTTCTTGTCCGGCTCATCGATGCGCGCGAGGAATCGCTTTCTCTGCTCTTCCTTCGACAGGTGGAGGAAGAACTTCAGGATTCGCGTTCCGTTGCGGTAGAGATGGTTCTCCAGGTCCACGATGGAGCGATAGCGCTCCTTCCAGATGGAGCTCTCGTCAAGCAACGTGTCTGGCAGCCCCTCGGTGCGCAGAATCTCCGGGTGCACCCTAACGATCAGCACTTCCTCGTAATAAGAACGGTTGAAGATGCCGATGCGGCCGCGTTCCGGCAGAGAGCGGGTGGTACGCCACAGAAAGTCGTGATCCAGTTCCGTGGCGCTCGGGTGTTTGAAGCTGAACACCTGGCAACCCTGCGGATTGACGCCGGACATGACGTGCGCGATGGCGCCGTCCTTGCCGGCAGCGTCCATCGCTTGGAAGATCAACAGCAGCGCATAGTTGTCGGACGCGTACAGAAGGCGTTGCTGCACACTCAACTCCTCGACGTGTTGCTGGAGGAGTCTGGCGTACGCCTTCTTCGACTTGTACGCGGGCTTTACCAGCGTCGGCCACTTTTTGAGGTTGACCTTTTTTCTTGCCGGCACGCGGAAATCACTGGAATCTATTTTCATGTTTGCTGCCTCTAATCACCTGCTCGCGTCGGATCATCGACGCCGAGGGTACCTTCCGCCGCAACGGTGCCGGCGGTGGTGGGCTTGCCTTTTAGTACCCACTCGAAGGCGACGCCTATTAGCGCGCCCAGGACCGGTCCCGCCACATAGATCCACGCCGTTCCGAGGTCGCCGCGCACCAGGTCCGGTGCCAATGATCGCGCCGGGTTCATCGAGGCGCCGCTGATCGGCGCCGCCCAAAGACCCGCCAAAGCAATATATCCGCCCACTGCGATGGCGCCGTTGGCGCCGACGTTGCGCGCCCCCGAGGCCGTACCCAGGATCGTATTCACCAGCCCGGCGGTCAGCACCACCTCCATCGCCAGTGCTGCTGTGCTGCTGATCCCATGGCCCGGCACGGTGGCGCCCAGCGCGCCGACAGTGCCGAACATGACCCGCAGGAACAGCGCCGCCGCGAAAGCGCCGATCATCTGCGCCAGTACGTAGCCCGGCACCCGGCCCCAGGGGAAATTGCCCCGCGCGGCGAATGCCAGGGTCACGGCTGGGTTCAAGTGCGCCCCGCTCACCGTACCCATGAAGTAGATGATCGCCATCACCATGAGCCCGGGCGCGACCACGATCATGCCCAGGGTGACAGCGCCACCGCTCCTGGCGGCAACTACCCCGCCACCCGCGGCGACGACAACCAGCAGGAACGTGCCCCAAGTCTCGGCAAAAAGGCGACGCCACTCGTGCGCCGGATCGAGAAAGTTGGGAGACAACTGCTTCCGAACCATCCGTTCCTGCTGCGCCCTTGTATGTCTGTCAGTGCGAAGCGCGGTCATACAGTCCCCGGTTGTTTCCTGCATCGTTTCGGCCAGGTCAGCGGCAGTGTTCGCGTCTGTTTATTTGTCGGTTTCATCTTTACGCTGCTCGCGCTCCGCCTCCTCCAATTCTTCAACTGCTCGAACATCCTTTCGCCCCAGGTCCTCGTAGAGCTGGTGGACCCGCTTGACGAGTTGCGGCGTCAAATCGGACGGTGTCTTGGCATTGGCTTCGGGCTTGGGCTCGGATTCGGCCTGGGGCTTTGCCGCTGCCTTGGCTTCAGGCTCGGCCTTTACACCTGCTTTCCGAATCTCCCGCTCCGCCTTCTCCCAATCCTGAACCGATTGACCGTCCCGCCGGCCTCGCTGCTCGTACAGTTCATAGGCTCGTCTGGCGATCTGCGCCTTCAATTCGGACGGTGTCCTGGCTTTTACGGAATCAAATATCCGGTACGCGAGCAGTTTCACGCGGTCGTTCACGACGAACCACAGCAGCGCATAGCCCCAGACGAACCCGGCCCAACCCCAGCCCACGGGCGTCATGAACAAGCCGTAAACCGCGATTAGCGTCGCCAGGATTTGCGTGCCGAGCACGGCTCCCCACAAAATCCGCGCGGGGCGGATGGACCAGAACGGGCCGCGCGTGCGCGTGAGGAAGATCGTCAGGTGCCCCGCCACGGACAGCTTCAGGTACATCAGCGTCTGGATGTGTGGTCGGTCGAGATGGAAGACGCGCTCACCGAGGTAGAACAGGCCGAAGGCGGAGGCAACCCCGATGACGCCCAGCACCGTGGAGATTCCCAGCACCATGCGCATGTTCCAGGCCTCGGGCTGGTCCTTGTAGTGAACCTTGTCATAGGCGATGGACAGGATAGCCCCGTCGTTGAGCAGCGCCAGCATTACGATCATCACCGCGGTCAATGGATAGAAGTTGAAGATCAGGATCGCCAGCGTCATGAAGAACAGCACGCGCAGCGTCTCGGCGATGCGGTAGATCGCGTAGCTGTTCATGCGCTGAAAGATCTTCCGGCTCTCCTTGATCGCGTCGATGATCACCGACAGGCCGGGCGTCATCAGCACGATGGCCGCCGCTGCGCGCGCGGCGTCGGTCGCGCCGGAAACGGCGATGCCGCAGTCGGCCTTCTTCAGCGCGGGGGCGTCGTTCACCCCGTCGCCCGTCATGCCGACGATGTGGCCGCGCTTTTGCAGGACATCCACGATGTGGAACTTATGTTCCGGAAACACCTGGGCGAAGCCGTCGGCCTTCTCGATCGACTCGGCCACCTGCGTGGTCTCCTGCTTCTTCGAGTCGCCGAGGCTGGAGGCATCGAGGATATTTGCGCCCATGTCCAGCTTCTTGGCGGTTTCCTTGGCGATGGCCAGGGCGTCTCCCGTCACCATCTTGACCTTCACGCCCATCGCCAGCGCGGTCGCGATGGTCGCCCTGGCGTCTTCCCGCGGCGGATCGAACAGGGGCAGCACGCCGACAATCATCCACTTGCCTTCCTCATCTGCCCGGGCGACGCCTAACGAGCGAAAGCCGCGCGCCGCGAATTCGTTGACCGCCTTGTCGACTGCGGGCTTGACCTCGCCCGCATTGGCCGCCAACGCCAGGATCACTTGGGGCGCGCCCTTGGTCACCTTGAACTGTTTTCCGTCGGTGCCCTTGGCGGTCGCTTCGGTGCGCTTGTGCACCGGGTCGAACGGCTGAAAATGAACCACCTGGTAGCCCTTCAACGCCTTGTCGTCTTTCAGGCCGCCCAGTACGGCCAGGTCGATGGTGTCCTTGTCGTCCGCGCGCGACGCGAGCGCGGCGTCGAGGATCACTTGCTCGGCGGGGATACCGTTCACGCAGAACGGATCGCCCAGCGTCAGCTTGTTCTGCGTCAGGGTACCGGTCTTGTCCGCGCACAGCACGTCAACGCCCGCCAGTTCCTCGATCGCCACCAACCGGCTGACGATCGCCTCCTTTTTCGCGAGCAGGCGCGCACCGACCGCCATCGTGACCGACAACACCGTGGGCATCGCCACGGGAATCGCGGCCACGGTCAGCACTAGGGCGAATTGAAGCGTGGTAAGGATCGGGTCGCCGCGGAAGATCGCGACGGCAATGATCGCCGCCACCAGCACGACCGCGAGAATGATCAGGTAGTTACCGATCTTCAACACTGCTTTTTGAAAATGGCTGACGGTGTGCGCGTCCTGCACCAGTTCTGCGGTCTTGCCGAAATAGGTATTCGCGCCGGTCGCATAGACCAGGGCGCCGATTTCACCCTGGCGAAGAATCGAACCGGAAAACACCGCCTCACCCGGTTTGCGCGTGGCGGGCAACGACTCTCCGGTCAGCGCGGACTGATCCACTTCCACCGGGTCGCCGTCGAGCAGGCGCGCATCGGCCGGTACGATGTCGCCCAGGCGCAATCGGATGACGTCCCCCGGCACCAGCTCGCGCGCCGCGGGGTTGACCCACTTGCCGTCACGTTTGACCCGCGCCTTGATCGCCAGCTTGGCCTTGAGGGCCTCGATGGCGTTGCCCGCCTCGCGTTCCTCCCAGAATCCGACCACGGCGTTGGCCAGGAGCAGAACCAGGATGATGCCGAAGTCCGGCCAATGCCGGGCTACGGCCGAAAGGATCACGGCCGCTTCGATCATCCACGGGATGGGGCCCCAAAAGTAACTGAGGAATTTCAGCAGCGGATTGGTCTTCTTTTCCTCTATCTCGTTCGGCCCATATTGGGTCAGCCGCTTTGCCGCCTCGGCCTGGGTGAGGCCATCCGGCGACGAGCCCAGTTTCTTCTCCACTTCCGCCAAGGGCAGGGATTTCAGATCTTCCTTCGCATTGGGCTTCGATCGCGGCTTCGATTCGGGAGCGTTGGGCTGGCTGGCTCTCGCGTTCTTCATTTGAGGCTGCTCCACTTCAAGTTGTGCAGGTCGGGGCCGGCACCGAAAGCCCGTGCCGCCGAGATTCGGATGCAACAAGCCTCGCCTGCGCCACAGGCTCTGCTCAATCGGTTATTTCTGATCCGCCTGGTGCACGGACGTCAGCGGCCAGTTCCGGACTAGCTGCCAGGCTTGCTGTACTGCGGGCGGCAGCTTGTCCATGTGCTTCAGGAAAAGCGCGAGCGTCCAGATCTGCCGGTCGCTGAGGGAGGATCCGAACGAAGGCATGCCCGTCAGACGAATGCCATGCTTGATCTTCCAGAACGAATCGCCTTCCGGGTCGTCCTCGACCCCATCGGTCGCCAGCTGCGGCGGCTTTTGATAAAGGCCTTTCGCTATCGGCGATGGCGACGTAGCCCCCTTCGCGGAACCATGGCAAACCGCGCAGTTCTGCGCAAAGAGTTGCACGCCATCGAGGAGATTCTGCTCGCTCAGCGGCACCGGATTGCTGCCTTTCGGGGCGACGCGACCCAATGTCGCATCCAGCGAAGTACCGGCCGCCCAGGTTTCCAGCCAACCGGGTCTTGCATCGGCATTGGCCGGAATGAGTCCGCTTCGCACCAGAAAGTAAGCGCCGACCATGGCAATGACCAGCGTCAATGCGACTCCCAGAAAAATACCTTTCAACATTGCACCTCCTTGTTGAGCGGGTCACCGCTGCCACAGGATCTGGGGGGCTTCCAGCGGAACCGCTACACCGGAGAAATTCGGTATCACGCGCGCCGTATAGTCCGTCGCCGGGCGGGCTGCAGGCACCCCTGCGCGATAGGCGTAGCCGTTTGTCGCGCCCACCAGTTGCCGTACGCGCTTCATCTCCACTCGTTCAGGCGCGCTACCGTTGACGCCATCGGCATAAAGCTCCACCCGCACGGCCTTCGGCTCGAGATCATCGAGATAAACCTGAACCTCAAAACCGTGCTGCTCGCCGTCAGTTTCCAGCTTCACTTCGCCGAATCGCAGCGCGGCCCATTTCTGGTCCAGCGCATGCCGCCAATCGATCACTTTGGCTCCGATGGCGCCTCTATCGGCAGCCCGCGCGAGATAGGCCAACGCCGCCGGGAGGTAGTGTTGCTCGGTGTATTCGCGCACCGCGCGGTTGGTAGAAAAGCGTGGCGTCAGGCGCGCCATGCTTTCGCGCATCCGCGCCACCCAGGCGCCGGGGATGCCCTGATCGTCGCGGGTATAGAACTCGGGGATCACCTCGCGCTCGAGCAGGTCGTAGAGCGCCTCGGCTTCGACGGCGTCCCAGGACGGATCATCGTCATGTTCCCGGCCGTCCCCCAACGCCCAGCCGACTTCGGGCGCGTAGGCCTCCGCCCACCAGCCGTCCAATTCCGAGAGGTTGATGCCGCCATTGACGAGCACCTTCATGCCGCTCGTTCCACACGCTTCCCAGGGGCGTCGCGGCGTGTTGAGCCAGACGTCCACGCCCTGCACCAGGTGCTCGGTCAGGAGCATGTCGTAGTCGCTGAGGAATATCGCATGGGGGCGCACTTCGGGCCGCCGGATGAAGCGCATCCACTGCTGGATCAGGGCCTGGCCCGCTTGGTCCGCCGGGTGAGCCTTGCCCGCCATGATGAGCTGCACCGGGCGCTGCGGGTTGGCCAACAGGCGCAGCAGCCGCCCCGGGTCGTGCAGCAGCAGGTTCGGCCTCTTGTAGGTCGCGAAACGGCGGGCGAAACCCAGCGTCAACGTATCGGGATCGAACAGATGCTTCGCAGCTGCGACCGCCTCGGGCGACGCGCCTGAGGCGACCAGTTGCCGGGACAATCGCTCGCGAGCGTATTCAACAAGGGCCCTCCTGGCCGCGGTGCGGAATTGCCAAAGGCCGGCGTCGGAGACGCAGCGTATGTGCTGCTCCAGGGTATCCGTCGTCCCCCGCCAGCGGTCTTTGCCGCAGGCTTGCGTCCAAAGATCGTCGGCCGGGGCCGAGTCCCACGTCGGCACGTGGATGCCGTTGGTGACATATCCGACCGGAACTTCGTCCTCCGGCCAGTGCGGAAAGAGAGGCTGAAAGATGTGCCGGCTCACCTGCCCGTGCAAGCGACTCACGCCATTCACTGCTCCGCTTCCGTGTAGCGCCAGATACGCCATGTTGAAGGGTTCCGACGAATCGTCCGGGTTGCTGCGGCCCAGCGCCAGCAAATCGTGGAGGGTCATGTCGAGCTTCTGCTCGGCATAGCCGCCGAGGTATTGCTCGATGAGGGCCGGAGCGAAACGATCGAAACCGGCGGGGACGGCCGTGTGCGTCGTAAACAGATTCCCCGCCCGGGTGACGGCCAGCGCGACCTCGAAGGGCTGCGCGCTCTCCTGCATGAAACTGCGCGCGCGTTCCAGCACCGCGAAGGCCGCGTGCCCCTCATTCAAGTGGCAGACTTCCGGCCGGATGCCGAGTGCGGCGAGCAGCCGCCAGCCGCCGATCCCGAGCAGCAATTCCTGCTTGAGGCGCAACTCGGGCCCGCCGCCGTACAGCTCGCTGGTAATCCCCCGATGAGCGGGGATGTTCGCGGCGTCATTGCTGTCGAGCAGATAAAGCTTCCCTCTGCCGACCTGGACCTGCCAGGCGCGCAGCCAGACCGAGTAACCAGGCAATTCGATCTCCAACCGCAACCACTCGCCGTTCTCCTGTCGCAGCGGCGTGATCGGCAACTGTCCAGGGTCGTTGTAGGGAAAGAGGGCCTGTTGCGCTCCGCCCTTGTCGATCACCTGGCGGAAATAGCCCTGCTGGTACAGCAGTCCCACGCCGACCACCGGCACACCCAGATCACTGGTGGCCTTGAGCTGATCGCCGGCCACGTTGCCGAGCCCCCCCGAGTAGATGGGCAAGGCGTCGCTCAACATGAATTCCATGCTGAAATACGCAACACAGCTCAGCGCAGATTGCGGGTGGGTCTGCTGAAACCATGCCGGCGCCTCTGCCGCCTGGCGCCTGGCTCGCACCAGGTCGTCGACGCTCTTGCGGAAAACAGGATCGGCTGACACGCGCTCGATCCGATCCCGGGAGACCGTCTGCAGGATGCCCCAGGGATTGTGCGTGAGCTCCCACAAAACGGGATCCAGCTGCCGCCACACCTGGTCGGTGGCATGGTTCCAGGACGAGCGCATATCCAGGGCGAGCTCTGCGAGCGAATCGAATCCCTCCACGTCGGCAGGCAAAAGGCTGAATAGAGGGTGACTGGCCCGTGCGTGTTCGCTCATGGCGGCTTCTCCAGAGCAGCGCCGACGATGGTCTGCGCTTCCGCCAGGATGCGGCGCAGCTGATCCGCTCCGCGGAAGCTCTCGGCGTAGATCTTGTAGATGTCTTCGGTGCCGGACGGACGCGCCGCAAACCAGCCGCTCTCGGCAACGACCTTCAGGCCGCCGATCGGCGCGTCGTTGCCCGGCGCTCGCGTGAGAATGTCCTGGATTTTCTCGCCGGCCAGTTGTCTGGACTTCACTTGCTGCGGCGATAGTTTTGAGAGCAGCGCCTTTTGTGCCGGCGTGGCAGGTGCATCGATGCGCTCGAAGACGGGCGCGCCGAATTCGTGCGTCAGTTCGAGATAGACCTCGCCGGGATCGCGGCCCATGCGCGCCGTGACCTCCGCCGACAGCAAAGCCGGGACGATGCCGTCCTTGTCGGTGGTCCAGACGCTGCCATCCAGACGGAGGAAAGACGCCCCCGCGCTCTCTTCCCCGCCGAAGCCGAGCGAGCCGTCGAGCAGGCCGTCGACGAACCACTTGAAGCCGACCGGCACTTCGTAGAGCTTGCGGCCGAGCTTCGCCGTGACGCGGTCGATCATCTGGCTGCTGACCAGCGTCTTGCCGACTGCCGCCGATTTGCTCCACTTCGGCCGGTGCTGGAAAAGGTAGAAGATGACGACCGAAAGGTAATGGTTGGGCGGCAGTAGGCCCGCATTCCTGGTGACGATCCCGTGCCGGTCATGGTCCGTGTCGCAGGCGAAGGCGACGTCGAAGCGGTCCTTGAGGCCGATCAGGCCCTGCATGGCGTAGGGCGAGGACGGATCCATGCGGATGCGTCCGTCCCAATCGACCGTCATGAAGCGGAAGGTCGGATCGACCGCGTCGTTCACGACCGTAAGATTGAGGCCATAGCGCTCGGCGATCGGGCCCCAGTAGTGAACTCCGGCGCCGCCGAGCGGATCCACTCCCATGCGGATGTTCGCGCCGCGGATCGCATCCATGTCGAGGATGTTGGCGAGGTCGCTCACATATGCACTGAGATAGTCGTGCTGGTGCGTGGTGGAGGCGCGCAACGCCTTTGCGTGGGGAATTCGCTTCACGCCCTGCAAGCCGCTTTCCAGAAGGGTATTGGCTCTATCTTCGATCCACTGCGTGACGTCTTTATCCGCCGGCCCGCCATTGGGCGGGTTGTACTTGAACCCGCCGTTATCGGGCGGGTTGTGCGAGGGCGTGACGACGATGCCATCGGCCAGGCCTGCGCTACGCCCGCGGTTGTAGGTCAGGATCGCGTGGGAAATGACGGGCGTGGGGGTGTATTCGTCCTTGTCCGCGAGCATGACTTCGACGCCGTTGGCCGCCAGCACCTCGAGCGCGCTGGCGCAAGCCGGTACGGACAGCGCATGCGTGTCGATGCCGAGGTACAGCGGGCCGCCTATGTTCTGCCGCTTGCGGTAGTCGCAGATGGCCTGACTGATAGCCAGAACATGCCGCTCATTGAAAGAGTTCTCGAAAGCGGAGCCGCGATGCCCCGAGGTGCCGAATGCAACCCGCTGTTCCGGCACTGAAGCATCAGGCACGCCGGTGTAGTAGGCCGTGACGAGCCTGGGAACGTCGACAAGCATTGCCGGCGTGGCTGGCTTGCCTGCGAAGGGACTTGCATTCATGAACGTCGGCTCCTGAGCCGGCGGTAGCGCCGGATGAGCGCGTTGGTCGAGCTGTCGTGCTTGAGCTGCGGTTCGTCCGCGCTTTCAAGCTCGGGGATGGTCCGCTGCGCCAGCACCTTGCCCAATTCCACGCCCCATTGATCGAATGAATCGATATTCCAGACCGCCCCCTGAGTAAACACGCTGTGCTCGTAGAGCGCCACCAGCAGCCCCAGCGTTTCCGGCGTCAGGCACTCGGCGAGGATCGTATTGGTCGGGCGATTGCCGTCGAACACCCGGTGCGGCGCCAACCACCCTGGTGTCCCTTCGGCCTTGACCTCGTCTTCTGTCTTGCCGAACGCCAGCGCTTCGCTCTGCGCGAACAGGTTCGACATCAGCAGATCATGATGATGCTCGAGCGGATTCAACGCCTGGCAAAAGCCGATGAAGTCGCACGGGACCAGCCGCGTTCCGTGGTGGATGAGTTGATAGAACGAGTGCTGGCCGTTGGTGCCGGGCTCGCCCCAGTAGATGGGCCCCGTTTGATAGGCGACGCGCGTGCCGTCGAGCGTGACGTGCTTGCCGTTGCTCTCCATCGTCAGTTGCTGCAGGTAGGCGGGGAAGCGATTGAGATACTGCTCGTAAGGCAGCACGGCGACCGTGTGCGCATCGAGGAAGTTGCAGTTCCATACCGCCAGCATCCCCATGAGCACGGGCAGATTGTGCTCGAACGGAGCGCTGCGGAAGTGCTGATCCATCGCGTGAAAGCCTGCGAGCATCGCACGGAAGTTCTCGGGTCCGATGGCGATCATGGTCGACAGGCCGATCGCCGAGTCCATCGAGTAGCGCCCCCCGACCCAGTCCCAGAAGCCGAACATGTTCGCGGTGTCGATGCCGAACTTGGCTACGCCTTCGGCATTGGTCGAGACGGCGACGAAGTGCCTGCGCACGGCCTGCTCGTCCCCTAGCTTGCGCAAGCACCAGGCGCGAGCACTGTGGGCATTGGTCAGGGTCTCGAGCGTCGTGAAAGTCTTCGAACAGACGATGAACAGGGTTTCTGCCGGGTCGAGATCGCACGTAGCTTCCGCGAAGTCGGTGCCGTCCACGTTCGAGACAAAGCGGAATGTGATGTCGCGCTGGCTGTAATGACGCAGCGCTTCGTAAGCCATCACCGGACCGAGATCGGAGCCGCCGATGCCGATGTTGATGACATTGCGGATGCGCTTGCCGGTGTGTCCCTGCCATTCGCCGCTGCGGACCCGGCGCGAGAATGCCGCCATCCGATCGAGAACTTCTTGCACTTCCGGCACGACGTCGACACCGTCGACGACGACCCGTTCGGTCTTTGGCGCGCGCAGGACGGTGTGCAGCACGGCGCGGTTTTCCGTGCGGTTGATCCGCTCGCCGCGGAACATCGCGGCTATGCGTTCACGCAGACCGCATTCCGCGGCCAGTCTCACAAGCAGTCGTACCGTCTCGTCGGTGATGCGGTTTTTCGAGTAGTCGAGGTAGATGCCCACAGCTTCGGCGCTCAGGCGCTCGCCGCGCCCGGGATCGTCGGCGAAGAGCTGCCGCAGATGCCGATCACGGATCGTTGCGCAATGTGCTTTGAGCGCCTTCCACGCCGGGCGCTCGGTCTGCGGCGCGCTGCTCATTCCTGCCCGGCCTTCGCCAGTACGGCGCTTTTCGAGGCGATGCGGACCATCAGATCACGCCATGACTTTGCGAAAGCTGCCGTGAAGCGTTCATGTCGTCTCCCGTCCCGGATTGCGGACCCTGGCAGGCGCGACCAACGCCGGCAAATCGAAATTGCGCAGATCGCCGATACGCTCGATCGCCAGGTCTGCCGGCGGGTAGGCGGACAGGATATGCGGGTCGAGTGCGTAATGGCCCTGGCGCGGAAAAACGGTCGTGAGCCGGTTCCCCAAGGCCTTTTTCATCGCCGCCAGGATGCGCAGTTTGTCGTCCACCATCAAATAGTGGCGCGCTGGGTAGCGCTGCTCGAGATCGGCCAGCATCTGCTCCTTGTGAATGTAGATCAGCACCCGGCCTTCGACGGCTCCCCATAGCCCGGAACGCTGGACCTTGCGCGGCTGGAAAACTACGTCGCCATCCGACAGGATGACCGTCGGTCCCCAACGGGCAAGATGCGATATGGCCTCGAGCGCGCCCGGATACAGCCGGTCGGCAAACGGATAGTCCACAAGGAACGCGGACATCTGCAGCAGGCGTGGATCGCTCATCAAACCCAGCCGGTAGCGTTGCAGTGCGCCGAGGTAGTCCGCGTATCCCAGCTCGGCGCGCAGCGCCTCGAAGATTTCCCAGTATCGATCCCGACTCTTCGGACCGAACTCGCTTGCGAGATGCGTGCGGAGATCGTCCTGCACGCGGTCGTTGTCGAGCAGCGTATTGTCCACATCGAGCAGGAATACCACGTCGTCAGCGGCCGTCATGCTTGCGCCCGGCCCGCTACGGGGTTGTGCCAGCCGCCGTCGGTTGCGATGAGCGCGTCCGCTTCCTTGGGCCCCCAACTGCCGCGCTTGTACGGCGCGGCTCGGCGATGCTTCGTCAGAACAGGATCGACCACCGCCCAGGCAGCCTCCACGGCGTCCTCGCGGGTGAACAGCGCACCGTTGCCGGCCATGGCGTCGCCCAGCAGCCGCTCGTACGGCGCTTGCTCCCCAGGCTGCTCGTCGACGAGGTAAAGCTCCCGCTGGTCGCCGATGAACTCCTTTCCTGCGCGCTTGACGCGAGCAGCGAGCGCGACGGCGGAACTGGGGGAAAGGCGAAAGCGCAGATAGTTGGCCCATCCGGCGGCGGGCGCTGAGTCGGCGAACAGCCGCTGCGGCGGCGCCTTCAACTCGACGATCACCTCGGCTGCCGTCTCGGCCAGATACTTTCCCGAGCGCAGGTACCAGGGCACCCCTTCCCAGCGCCACGAGTCGATGAAAAGCCGCAGGGCGCAGAACGTCTCCACGTCGGAACGCCTCGCCACGCCCTTTTCCCTACGGTAGCCGGCATACTGGCCGCGCACCAGGTCGCCAGTCTCCAGCGGGCGCATGGCCTGGAACACATCGGCGGTTTCGCCGTGCACGGCTCCGAATCCCCTGTAGGTCGGCGGCTCCATGGCGAGCAGCGCGACGATCTGGAACAGATGGTTCTGGACGACGTCGCGCAGGCAGCCGGCGGTTTCGTAGAACGCGCCGCGGCTCCCGACGCCGAAATCCTCGGACAGCGTGATCTGGACACTGGCCACGTAGTTGCGATTCCAGATTGGCTCCAGGAACGAATTGGCGAAGCGGAAATACAGGATATTCATGATCGCTTCCTTCGCGAGGAAGTGATCGATGCGGAAGATCGAGTCTTGCGGGAACACGGAAGCTGCAACGCGGTTCAGGCTGCGCGCCGAAGCCAGGTCGCGTCCGAACGGCTTTTCGACGATCACGCGCGCCTGATCGGCCAGGCCGGCGGCGCCGAGCCCCTTGATGACGGTGGCGAACAGCGCGGGCGGGATGGCGAGGTAGTGCGCCGGACGCCGCGCATCGCCCAGCGCCTTCTTGAGCGCTTTGAACGTGTCCGGATCGTTGTAGTCGCCGTCCACGTACCGCAGCAGGGAGAGCAGGTGCCGGAGGGCATGCCAGTCGTCGATCCTGCCGGATGTCTTGATGCTGTCGGCCGCCCGCTTGCGCAGCTGCGCTAGGCTCCACTGCGAGGACGCGACGCCGACCACCGGAACCTTGAGAGCGCCCCGCTTCGCCATCGCATAGAGCGCCGGAAAGATCATCTTGTGCGCAAGATCGCCTGTCACGCCGAACAGCACGAGCGCGTCCGAGCGAGGCGTGCGGCTGTTAGTCTTGTTCATCTCAGGTTCGTCGCTTCTTTTCTTTCGTCTTCTTCTTCTCGTCATGCCCGCCGAACTGCTTGCGCATCGCGGATAGGGTCCGATTGGCGAATTGCGCGCCACCGCGCGAGCTGAAGCGCTCGTACAGGGCGGCGCTGAGCACCGGGACCGGCACGGCTTCGTCGATGGCAGCCGCGATCGTCCACCGCCCCTCGCCGGAATCCGACACGCGACCGGCGTAGTTCTTCAGACCGGGGCTGTTCAGCAGCGAGGCAGCAGTAAGGTCCAGCAACCACGAGCCGATCACGCTGCCTCGGCGCCAGACTTCCGCGATTTCGGGCAGCTGCAAGTCATACTGGTAATCCTCCGGGTTGCGCAGCGGCGCCGTTTCGGCGTCGGTGTCGCGCACGCGTTTGCCGGCATTGGCGTTGCGCAGGATGTTCAGCCCCTCGGCATAGGCCGCCATGAGGCCATACTCGATGCCGTTGTGGACCATCTTCACGAAGTGGCCCGCGCCGGTCGGGCCGCAATGCAGGTATCCGTGCTCGGCGGGACCTGGGGTGCCCTTCCTGCCCGGGGTGCGCGGTGCCGCCCCGACCCCGGGCGCGATGCTCCTGAAAACCGGGTCGAGGTGCCTGACGACCTGTTCCTCGCCGCCGATCATCAGGCAGAAGCCGCGCTCCAGCCCGAACACCCCGCCGCTGGTGCCGCAATCGACGTAATGGATGCCTCTCTTCTCGAGCGCCTTCGCTCTCAGGAGGTCGTCGCGGTAGTAGCTATTGCCGCCGTCGATGATGATGTCGCCGGCATCCATGCGCGAGGCCAGTAGCTCGACTGTCTTACCAGTGACGCCGGCGGGTACCATCACCCAGACCGCGCGCGGTCTGGCCAGCTTCGCGATCAGCTCGTCGATCGAGGCGCAGCCCCGAACGCCGCGGCCCGCGAGCTTCTTCACCGCGGACGGGCGTATGTCGTAGACGACGCACTTGTGGCCGTCCTTCGCCAAGCGCCGCACCAGACTGGCTCCCATGCGCCCCAATCCGATCATGCCGAGATGCATGCCGAATCTCCTTCCTTACATGGAAATCCGACGCGAAAACGCCGGGCCCCGTCTGGTAGACCGCGATCGCGTCTGCCGAGTTCGCGTCTGGATGAAACGCGGGATGGCGATTGCGAGATCAGGCCGCGACCTTGGTCGGAAGGCTGACCTCCGCATCGGGCACTGCCTTGCTGGCGAACGCGAGCGCCAGCGTCGTGGAAGGGTTCAGGCTGTCGACCATCGAACTCGGAATCAGGATCGTGGCACCCCGTTCCTTGGTGGTCTCGTAAATGATATTCATGGCTCGCAGCTGAAGCGCGGCGGGATGCCCGGCGTAAATGTCGGCGGCCTCGACAAACTTTCCGGCAATCGCGGCTTCGGCCGACCCGAGAATCACCCGCGCCTGCTTCTCGCGCTCGGCCTGGGCCTGACGCGACATGGCGTCCTGCAATGCGACCGGAAGGGCGACGTCGCGAATCTCGACCGAGCCCACCGTGATGCCCCAGGGAGCGGTCTTTTCGCCGATCTCGTTCTTCAGCTGCTCGTCGGCGTCCTTGCGGTCGGACAACAGTGCAGCCAACATCGAAGAACCGATCATCTCGCGCAGCGAGGTCTGCGCAACCCGGTCGATGGCCTCGCGATAATTGGTGATCGCCAACGCCGCCTTTTCGGCATCGTGCACGTGCCAGAAGATGATCGCGTCGACGTTGACCGGAACCGTGTCCCTGGTGAGCGCCTGCTCGGCGTTGAAGGCCGTGGTCTGGATGCGTCCGTCGATTACCGCCACCACGTTGTCGACGACCGGGATGATGGCGAACATACCGGGCCCCTTGACGCCCTGCAGCTTTCCCATCCGCAGGACGACGAATTTCTGCCACACGTTGGCCATCTTCAGCGACGTCGCCACGATCGCTGCGACGGCAAAGAACGGCAGCGCGAGGTACAGATTCACCCATAGGCCGGTGGCAAGGCCTGCGAGAACGAGGACGAATACCAGGAAGGACGTGATCGGGTTCATGTTCAGCGCTCCGTGTGGTGACCTCCAATTATTCTCGCCTCACCGAAACGCTCTGTGCGCCGGCGCACACTTCTGGACGTAACTTTCCTGTCACCACACGGTGCTCTCCGAATCTGTCGTGAGGCGACAGAATCCCTGGCGGCACGTCACTCGGCCATCGCCCTGTGTGTGGACTTGCGTTAACGCGGCAGCGCCAACGCGCGAGCGCAGACGTTGTCGACGGTGAAGCCGTACTCACGCATCACAACCGCGCCGGGCGCCGATGCGCCAAAGCGATCCACGGCGAGCACATCGCCGCGGCTGCCGACATAGCGATGCCAGCCCTGCGATACACCGGCTTCGACCGCGAGCCTGGCGCCGACCGCCGGCGGCAGCACCGTGTTACGGTATTCGCGTGGCTGAGCTTCGAACAGTTCCCAGCTCGGCATCGACACGATGCGCACCTGGAATTGCTTATCCAGCAATTTCTCCCGCGCCTCCACGATCAGCGCGACCTCGGAGCCGCTGGCGATGAGAATCAGATCGGGATTGCCGTTCGTGGCGTCGGCCAGGATGTATCCGCCGCGCCGCAAGCCGTCGGCAGCGGAAAACCGCGCGCGGTCGAGCGTAGGCAGGTCTTGCCGCGTCAATACCAGAGCCACCGGCTGTTCGCGCGTTGCCAGGGCAACGCGCCACGCGACAGCGGTCTCATTCGCGTCGCCCGGGCGAATGACGATCAGGCGCGGAATCGCGCGCAGGCCGGCGAGTTGTTCGACCGGCTGATGCGTTGAGCCGTCTTCGCCCACGGCAATGCTGTCGTGGGTGAACACATAGATCACGTGCAGTCCCATCAGAGCGGCGAGGCGGATCGGCGGCCGCATGTAATCGGAAAAGACGAGGAACGTCGCGCCGAACGGCACGGTCCCCCCGTGCGCGGCCAGGCCGTTCACGATCGAACCCATCGCGTGCTCGCGCACGCCGAAATGCAGATTGCGGCCGGCGTACGACCAACCGCCGCCGTCGGAACCCTGCTTGTCGGAGGCGGTGGCGCTGGACGGCTCGAAGTCTCCAGATCCGTTCAGCGCTGTGTGGGTCGATGGATCGAGATCGGCCGAACCACCGATGAGCGCCGGCAGATGCGGCGCGATGGCGTTCATGATCTTGCCCGAGGCGACGCGTGTGGCCATGCCTTTGGCGTCGGCCGGGAACCGGGGGATATTTGCATCCCATCCGGCAGGCAATTCGCCGCGCATGAGCTGTTGCAGTTCCCGGGCCAGTTCGGGAAGGGCTTGCGCATAGGCGGAAAATCTGTCGTTCCACTCCGCTTCGGCCCGCTCGCCTCGGTCGATCGCCTGGAGAAAATGTGCGCGCACCGGATCCGGAACGTAAAACGGCGGCTCCGCAGGCCAGCCCAGGTTCTCCTTCGTCAATCGCACTTCTTCAACGCCCAGCGGCGAACCGTGCGCCTGGAACGTGTCCTGCTTGTGCGGCGAGCCGTAACCGAGATGGGTGCGCAGCAGAATCAGGGACGGTCGCTGCGTTTCTGCGCGCGCGCTGTGCAGCGCGCGCTCGATCGCTGCCAGATCGTTCCCGTCTTCGAGCGTTTGCGTATGCCAGCCATACGCCTCGAAGCGGGGCGCACACTCCTCGGTGAAGGTTATAGGGGTGCCGGCGGAGAGCGTGACGCGATTGTTGTCGTACAGATAAATCAACTTCCCGAGTTGCAAGTGACCGGCGAGCGAGGCCGCCTCGGAGGCGATGCCCTCCATCAGGTCGCCGTCGCTGACGATGCCGTAGGTGTGATGATCGATGACCTTAAGGCCTGGCCGGTTGTAGCGGCCGGCCAGATGAGCCTCGGCCATTGCCATGCCCACGCCGTTGCCGAACCCCTGGCCCAGCGGCCCGGTAGTGGTCTCCACTCCCGGCGTGAGGCCGCGCTCCGGGTGCCCCGGGGTCATGCTGCCCCATTGACGGAACTGCTTGATCTGTTCCAGCGGCAAGGCGTAACCGGTAACGTGGAGCAGGCTGTAAAGCAGCATCGATCCGTGCCCGGCGGAAAGGACAAAACGGTCACGGTCGAACCAGCCTGGGTTGGCCGGATGGTGTTTGAGGAAGCGCGTCCACAACACATAGGCCATCGCCGCGGCGCCCAGCGGCAGCCCCGGGTGCCCGCTGTCTGCTTTTTGCACGGCATCGACCGAGAGGAAGCGCAGCGCATTGACGCAAAGCTCGTCCAGGGTGGTCATGAACAAGCGATCGCGTCGCGATGGACTAGGGAGCGGAGCGAGGCGAGTCGCGCGGAAGATCGACCACGATCAGCACATCGTCGCCGAAGCGCGGGGCGCCGAGACTCGTCATCAGCTGTTGCTCCTGCGCCGTGGACTCCATGCGTAGAAAACACAGCGCGCGCCGTCTCTCGGCCTCGGCCATGGTGAGCACGTCAATATGCGTAACTTTGCCGAATTCGGTGCAAAGCTCCTGCACCGCGGACTTGAGGCTCGAAGCGTCGCGGCAGCTCGCGAGCGACCTCATGCGGTCTGCGCAGTTCGTCATGCCGCTGCCGGAAAACGGAAGGCCGACCGTGGCGGCGGGTCCAGCGGCGTTCGCGGGATGTTGGCGCATGGCTCACCAGGCAGGAGTCGTTTGTAGAGGGATGATCCCCCGCGCGCAGCCCAGGGTCCGTTCGATACCGAACATATAGCGCGGCGCAGGAACAAGAATGTGATGTGCGTTGCCCGAAGCTGACGGCATCCGACGCCTCAGCGTGTGCCAGCGCACTGAACTCGCGGCCGAACAGGCCCATCGTCCGGGTCGCATGCCACTACCCAACCGAATGGAGCTCACGATGAAAAGAACAGTGATTGTGTCCGCCATCATGGCGGTGTTTTTGACCACGGGAGGATCCGCGTTCGCCCAGGGTCAAGGCAATGGCGATCGCAACGACCGCGGTCGCAATGACCAGATGCAACCCCAGGGCCAGCAGGACCGGCGCGACTACCAGGGTGGCGCGCAGTACGACCAGCGACGCGACGTACGCGGCGCAGGCCCGAACCACGACTTTCAACGCGGGCAGCGCCTGCCGGCCGAATACCGCCACAAGCAATATGTGGTCAACGACTGGCGCGGCCACCATCTCACCGCGCCGCCCCGCGGCTACCATTGGGTACAAACGGGCGCCGACTATGTCCTGGTTGCGGTCGCCACCGGCGTCATCTTGCAGCTGTTTCTGAGCAACTGAGAGCCGACGATCGCGAAACGGAAAGTTGAATCCGAATGACGGATATGTCACCTGCAACCTCCGACGGCATGACCATCGCCGTCGGTATTCACCCCCATCCGCCGCCGAGAGCCTTGAACAGGCCGATCGAGGCTTGCAGCCGCGAGAGCCTGACCTGCACAAGCCGTTGTTCACCACGTTCGGCGTGGGGGGGATCTGGCGCAGCTTTCCGTCGTAGCGGCGGTTGTCGCCGCCCAGCGTGGTGAAGTAGACATCCATCCCAACGTGCAGCTTGGGGACGTCGGCCTCCGAGACCTGGGCCTGCACCGTCATCGTCGACAGGTCCGCGATGCGCATGACGATGGGCGCCTGCTGATTGGCTTCGCCTCGTCCCCGCGCAGCGCGGACTCCGTCTGCTGCAGCGGTGCCTTGAACGAATTCACCTGGGCATGGGCCGATTGCCGCGCCGCCTCGGCGCTCTGCAGCGCGTCGCTCGAAAGTGGATCCTTTGCGGCAACTGGAATTTCGGTATCCGGGGCCATGCCTGCAGAACGCCGCGTATAGTTTGCCTGCCAGGCAATTCTGTCCCTTCCTTTCAGATCCCTCGGCGCGATAGCGCAAGTAGCCATGCGGGCCGTACGGAGACAATCCCCCGAGCATCGGACAGTCGGTAGCGGTCAACAAAGAGGCCGGACGATTGAAAATCAGCGGCAATAGCGTTACTCGAAGCCTGCTCCAGGTGCTGGCGCTGTTCCGGCGCGGCGGCTGGATGGCCGATCACGCGATCGAAGAGCCGCCGCTGCGATCGGAGCTGTTCAGCGCCGATCAGATGGAACAGCACGGCAAGACGCTGGCGACCTCGCACACGCTGGGGGCAAAACGGGTCCGCGACCGGCTGCTCACGCGCCTCGCCGAGAACGAAAGCGTGCTGCTCGACGCATGCGATCTGCTGACAGCCGCGACCAAGGACAACCGCCCGATCACGCCCGCGGGGGAATGGCTGCTCGACAACTTTCACCTGATCGAAGAGCAGATACGCACCGCCAGAAGGCACCTGCCCGTCGACTACAGCCGCGAGCTGCCGCGTCTGGGCAACGGGCCGTCGGCCGGGCTGCCGCGCGTCTACGACATCGCGTTGGAGACCATATCGCACGGCGACGCGCAGGTGGATCTGGAGGGTTTCGGCCGTTTCATCGCGGCCTACCAGACCGTTACTACGCTGACCCTCGGCGAACTGTGGGCTGTTCCGATCATGCTGCGTCTGGCGCTGCTCGAGAATCTGCGCCGCGTGGGAACTCACATCATCGCCCATCGCATGGGCCGGGATCTGGCCGATTTCTGGACGGACCGGATGGCGGAGACCGCCCAGAACGACCCGAAGAGCCTGATCCTGGTGGTCGCGGACATGGCGCGGTCCAACCCGCCCATGAGCAGTTCCTTCGTGGCGGAACTTGCGCGGCGGTTGCACGGTCACGGCGCCGCCTTGGCGATGCCGCTCAACTGGGTCGAGCAGCGGCTCTCCGAACTCGGCCTGTCCATCGCTCAGCTGGTGCAAGCGGAGAACCAGCAGCAGGCCGCCGACCAGGTCTCCATCAGCAACAGCATCGGCAGTCTGCGCCTGCTCGCCGCAACGGACTGGCATGCATTCGTTGAGACGATGAGCATCGCCGAACGCACGCTGCGCGAGGATCCCGCAGGCGTGTACGGCAGGATGGACTTCGCCACCCGCGATCACTATCGCCATGTGCTGGAGAAGATCGCCAGGCGCAGCGGACTCGCCGAGGAACAGGTGGCGCGCAGCTGCGTGCAGCTGGCGCGCGAGGCTGCCGCGCGGAACGACGGCGACGATCGCGCGGCGCACGTCGGTTTCTATCTCGTCGACAGAGGCTTGCCGCAGCTCCTGGCAGTTGCCCGGACGCGCTTCCTGGCTTTGCCGCGCACCGGTGGCCTGTTCATTTATTTCGGACCGATCGCGCTGATGACGGCGGTATTCACGGCAGGCCTGCTCGCGCAAGCCTATGCCAGCGGGGCTCGGGGCTGGCTCCTCGTGCTGTGCGGCATCGTGGCGATGCTTGGCACCAGTCAACTTGCCGTAGCACTGGTGAACTGGCTCGCGACCATGCTCGTGGCGCCAACGCCGCTGCCGCGCATGGATTTTTCCAAGGGCATTGCGGCGGAATCGCAGACTCTGGTCGTGATCCCGACGCTCATCTACAGCGCGCAGAACGTCGAGGACATGGTCGAAGCGCTGGAAGTCCGCTACCTGGCCAATCGGGACGCGCACCTTCAATTCGGCCTGCTCACGGATTTTGCGGATGCGCACGAGGAAGCGCTGCCGGAAGATGAGCCGCTGCTGCAACAGGCCGGACAGCGCATCGCGGAGCTCAATGAAAAGTACCGCGGTACCGAAGGCGCGAGGGACGATGACGTTTTTTTTCTGTTTCATCGACCGCGCCGCTGGAATCCGCGCGAGCGGGTGTGGATGGGCTACGAGCGCAAGCGCGGCAAGCTGGGCGATCTGAATGCGTTGCTGCGCGGCGGCGGGGGCGATCCGTTCTCGCGCATCGTCGGTCGGATCGCCGTCCTGTCCGGTGTCCGGTACGTGATCACGCTGGATACCGATACGCGACTGCCGCGCGACTCTGCCCGGCAGCTCGTTGCCACGATGGCGCATCCGCTGAATCGCGCGCGCTACGACGCCGCCAGCCGACGCGTGACGGAAGGCTACGGCATCCTGCAGCCGCGCGTGGCGGCGAGCCTCACGGACACGAACCGCTCGCGCTATGCCCGGCTGCAGGGCGAGGAGGCCGGTATCGATCCTTATACGCGCATGGTCTCCGACGTCTACCAGGATCTGTTCGGAGAAGGCTCGTTCATCGGCAAGGGCATCTACGACGTCGATGCGTTCGAGCGGGTGCTGAAGGGCCGCTTTCCGGAGAACCGCATCCTCAGCCACGATTTGCTTGAAGGTTGCTATGCGCGCTCCGGGTTGGTGAGCGACGTGCAGCTCTACGAGGAGTATCCCGCCCGCTACGGCACCGACGTCAGCCGGCGGCAGCGCTGGATGCGCGGCGACTGGCAGCTGGTCGGCTGGCTGCGCCGGCGCGTTCCCAAGGGCGACGGAGGCCGGGAGAGAAATCCGCTTTCCGGCCTGTCCCAATGGAAGATCTTCGACAACCTGCGTCGCAGCCTGGTCTCCACGGCGTTGACCGCGCTGTTGCTGATCGGGTGGACCATCCTGTCGCCGGCGTGGCTCTGGACGCTGGCCGTGTTGGCAGTGATGCTGGTTCCTGCCTTGAGCGCCTCGATTGTGGCGCTGTTGCGCATACCGGACGATGTCCTGCTGCGCCAGCACTTCGCCTGGGTCCTGGGCGCGGCCGCACGACACCTCGGGCAGGCGGCGTTCACGCTGGCCTGCCTGCCGTTCGAGGCGAGCTTCAGCCTGGACGCGATCCTGCGCACCGCGGGGCGAGCGCTCATCACGCGCCGGCGGCTGCTCGAATGGACGGAATCGAGTCAGCCCGATGCGAGCGGCACGGGCATTCTGGCTGCCTTCCGGTGGATGTGGATCGCTCCATTCCTGTCCATCGCCACGGTGCTGTACCTGCTGTATTCACGGCCTGCAGCGCTGGCGGTGGCCGCACCGATCCTGCTCCTTTGGCTGGTGTCCCCGCTGCTGGTGTGGTGGGTCAGCCGGCCGCTGGTGCGCCGGCAGGCGACGCTATCGCCGGAGCAGGCCGCGTTCCTGCGCCTGGTTGCGCGCAAGACCTGGGCGTTCTTCGAGACGTTCGTCGGGCCGGACGACCACTGGCTGCCGCCGGACAACTTCCAGGAGAGTCCCGCCCCGGCGCTCGCGCATCGCGCGCACCGCACCTCTCCGACCAACATGGGGCTCGCGCTGCTTGCGAACCTGTCGGCGTACGACTTCGGCTATGTGTCGGCAGGACAACTCATCGAGCGCACGCGCAATGCGTTTGCCACGATGCACAAGCTGAAACGGCACCGCGGTCACTTCTACAACTGGTACGACACACGGTCGTTGCAGCCGCTGCTGCCGCTCTATGTTTCCACCGTCGACAGCGGCAACCTCGCCGGCCATCTGCTGACGCTGCGGCCGGGCCTCACCGCGCTGCCCGAGCGTAGCGTCCTCGCGGCGCGATGGCTCGAGGGGATCGAAGACACCTTCAATGTGCTCCTCGACGCCGCGCCGCAGGATGCGTCGGGCGCCCTGGCCCGGTTCCAGAAGGATCTCGAATCGGCTCTGTCGGACCGTCCGTCCACGCTCCCGGCCGCGTGCCGCGTCCTGGAACGGCTGGCGGCGAACGCGGCGCAGATCATGGATGGTTTCGGCGAAGAATCGGATGCCGAGCCCGCGGTCTGGGCCTGTGCCCTCGACCGGCAATGCCGGGAGGTCCTGGATGAGTTGACGCTTCTCGTGCCGCGGTCGGCGCTGCCGGACACGAACACCATACCGACGCTGCGCGAGCTGGCGGCGCAAGGCATTGCGCCCGCCCGCGCCCGCATGGAGGAAATCGCGCAGCTCGCATTGCAGGCGGGTGAGATGGCGCGCATGGACTACGACTTCCTGTACGACGAGGTGCGGCATCTGCTGGCGATCGGATACAACGTGACCGAGCGCAGGCGCGATGCCGGCTACTACGACCTGCTCGCATCGGAGGCCCGGCTCGCGGTCTTCGTCGGGATTGCGCAAGATCAACTGCCGCAGCAAAGCTGGTTCGCGCTGGGACGCTTGCTCGTCAATGCAGGCGGCAGGGCGACGCTTCTCTCCTGGAGCGGCTCGATGTTCGAGTACCTGATGCCGCTGATCGTGATGCCGGCCTACGACTACACGCTGCTGGACGAGAGTTGCCGCGCCGCGGTCAGGCGGCAGATCGAATACGGCAGCCAGCGCGGCGTGCCCTGGGGCATGTCGGAGTCCGGGTACAACACGGTCGATGCGTCGCTGAACTATCAGTACCGCGCGTTCGGCGTGCCCGGCCTCGGCCTCAAACGCGGCTTGAGCGAGGATCTGGTGATTGCGCCGTATGCCACGGTGCTCGCGCTGATGGTCGAGCCCGAGGAGGCCTGCGAGAATCTGCAACGGCTCGCGGCCGACGGCATCCTGGGCAAATTCGGCTTTTACGAGGCGATTGACTACACCTCGGCGCGGCTGCGGCGCGCGGAGACCGGCGCCGTCGTGCGTTCATTCATGGCACACCACCAGGCCATGAGCCTGCTGTCGGTGGCTCACGTGCTGCTGGACCGGCCGATGCAGCGGCGCTTCGTGTCGGATCCGCTGTTCCAGGCGACCCTGCTGCTGCTACAGGAACGGATACCGAAAGCCAGTGCGCTGTATTTGCACACTCCGGAGCGCATGGATTCCCGGGTAACCACGGAGGCCCTCGAGCTGCCGATGCGCGTCTTCAGGACGCCCGATACGAGGATACCTGGGGTGCAGCTGCTGTCCAATGGCCGCTACAACGTGATGATCACGAACGCCGGCGGCGGCTACAGCCGCTGGAAGGACATCGCCGTCACACGCTGGCGTGAGGACGCGACCAGCGACCCGTGGGGCACGTTCTGCTACCTGCGCGACGCGAGCAGCGGCAAGGTCTGGTCATCCGCCTATCAGCCGACGCTGAAGCGCACGGAAACCTACGAAGCGGTGTTCACCGAGCAGCGGGTGGAGTTTCGCCGCCACGACCCGGATTTCGATACGCATACCGAGATCGCGGTGTCGCCCGAGGATGACATCGAGCTGCGCCGGGTGCGGATCACCAACCGCTCGCGCGCGCGCCGGACGATCGACGTGACCAGCTATGCCGAAGTGGTGCTCGCGCCCGCGTCCGCGGACGCCCAGCATCCGGCGTTCAGCAATCTGTTCGTCCAGACCGAGATCGTTCACGCGCGGCAGGCGATCCTTTGCACGCGCCGGCCGCGCTCGCGCGAAGAGCACACGCCGTGGATGCTGCACCTGATGGCGGTGCACGGTGCGGGCGCGGCGGAGGTCTCCTATGAAACGGACCGGGCGCGCTTCATCGGCCGCGGCAACAGCGCGGTCGAGCCGCAGGCGCTGCGTGATGCGGCCGCGCTCTCGGGCAGCCAGGGCTCGGTGCTGGACCCCATCGTCGCCATCCGGCAGCGCATGACCCTGGATCCGGAACAGACCGTCACGCTCGATCTGGTCACCGGGATCGGCGAGAGCCGCGCCGCCTGCCTCCAGCTCGCCGAGAGATACCAGGACAGGCGCTTCGCCGATCGCGCGTTTGAAATGGCGTGGACACACAGCCAGGTGGCGCTGCGGCAGATCAATGTGACCGAGGCCGACGCGCAGCTCTACGGGCGCCTGGCCAGCTCGATCATCTACGCCAATGCCTCGCTGCGCGCGGACCCGAGCGTCATCGCCAAGAACCGGCGCGGGCAATCCGGATTGTGGGGATACGCGATCTCCGGGGATCTGCCCATCGTCCTGGTGCAGCTGAAGGACGCGGCGAACATCGAGCTGGTGCGCCAACTGGTCCAGGCCCATGCCTACTGGCGCCTGAGAGGACTTGCGGTGGACCTGGTGATCTGGAATGAAGAGCGCGGCGGCTACCGCCAGTTGCTCCACGACCAGATCATGGGCCTGATCGCGGCGGGCCAGGAAGCAAGCGTGATCGACAGACCCGGCGGAATCTTCGTGCGGTCCGCCGATCAGATCTCGAACGAAGACCGGACATTGCTGCAGTCGGTCGCGCGCGCCGTCTTCACCGACAGCCAGGGAGCCCTTGCCGATCAGGTCAAGCAGCGTCCCCTCCCGGGCGAACCGGCCATCGCGCGCTTCGCCGCAACCCGCGCCCGTGGCGCCGAACCAGCTCGGATTGCCGAAACGGCGCCGCGCGATCTGGTCCTGTTCAACGGGCTCGGCGGTTTCACGGCCGACGGGCGCGAGTACGTGATCACGATTGCGAACGAGCAGACAACCCCCGCGCCCTGGGTGAACGTTCTGGCCAATCCGCATTTCGGATGCGTGATCTCCGATGGCGGTGCAGCCTATACCTGGCACGAGAACGCCCACGAGTTCCGCCTTACCCCGTGGCACAACGACTCCGTCGGCGAAGCCAGCGGCGAGGCGTTCTACCTGCGCGACGAGGAAACCGGGCACTTCTGGTCGCCATCTGCGCTGCCCTGCCGCGGAACGGGCCCTTACGTCACCCGGCACGGATTCGGCTACAGCGTCTTCGAACACAGCGAGGACGGTATCGGCACCGAGCTGACGGTCTACGTGGCCCTCGACCTGCCGGTCAAGTTCGCGGTCCTGAAGGTGCGCAACGCCTCGGGCCGGTCGCGGCGGCTGTCCGCCACCGGCTATGTGGAATGGGTGCTGGGCGATCTGCGGCCGAAATCGGGCATGCACGTGGTCACCGAAATCGATCCCGACAGCGGCGCGCTGCTCGCGCGCAACGCCTATAACCCCGAGTTCGCCGAGCAGGTCGCGTTCTTCGACGTCGACGACGTGACCCGCACCATCAGCGGCGATCGCACCGAATTCATCGGGCGCAACGGCACGCTGCGCAATCCGGCCGCCCTGGCGCGGGCACGACTTTCCGGCAAGGTGGGCGCGGCGATGGACCCCTGCGCCGCGATCCAGGTTCCATTCGACCTCGCCGACGGGGCGTCGCGCGAGATCATCTTCCGCATCGGCGTCGGACGCGGCGCCGACGACGCCAGCGGCCTCGCGCAGCGCTTGCGCAGATCCGGCACCGCCCGCGCGGCGCTCGAAGCGGTCCGGCAATACTGGAAACGCACGCTCGGCGCCGTGCAGATCGAAACACCGGACCGATCGCTCAACGTGCTGTGCAACGGCTGGCTGGTCTACCAGACGATGGCGTGCCGTCTGTGGGGTCGCAGCGGCCACTACCAGTCGGGCGGCGCGTTCGGATTCCGCGATCAGCTGCAGGATGTCATGGCGCTGGTCCACGCCGCTCCGCAGCAGGTGCGCGAGCACCTGCTGTTGTGCGCGTCGCGCCAGTTCCACGAGGGGGATGTCCAGCATTGGTGGCATCCGCCTTCCGGCCGCGGGGTGCGCACCCATTGCTCGGACGACTACCTGTGGCTGCCGCTGGCGACCTGCCGCTATGTGCTTAGCACCGGCGACAGCGCGGTCCTGAAGGAGCAGGTCCAGTTTCTGGATGGCCGCCAAGTCAGGGCCGACGAGGACTCGTATTACGACCTGCCGCTGCGCTCGCCGGAAGCCGCAAGCCTGTACCAGCATTGCGTGCGGGCGATCCTCAGGGGATTGAAGTTCGGTGCGCACGGACTGCCGCTGATGGGTTCCGGGGACTGGAACGACGGCATGAACCTGGTCGGCGCGCAGGGCAGGGGCGAGAGCGTGTGGCTGGGCTTTTTCCTCCACCAGGTGCTGACGCAGTTCGCCGAGCTCGCGCGCGCGGACGGCGACGCCCCCTTTGCCGAACGCTGCGAGACCGAGGCCGTCCGGCTGCGCCGGAACATCGAGGAACACGGTTGGGACGGCGGGTGGTATCGCCGCGCCTACTTCGACGACGGCACGCCGCTGGGGTCGTCCGCCAACGCCGAATGCAAGATCGATTCCATCGCGCAAAGCTGGTCGGTTCTGTCCGGAGCGGGTGCCCCCGAGCGCGCGCGGCTGGCGATGAACGCGCTCGATCGACGCCTGGTGCGTCGGGACCACGCGCTGATCCAGCTATTGGATCCGCCGTTCGAAAAGTCCGCGCTGGATCCAGGCTATATCCGCGGCTATGTGCCCGGCGTGCGGGAGAACGGCGGGCAGTACACCCACGCCGCGATCTGGGCGGCGATGGCGTTTGCCGCGCTGGACGACGCTGAGCGGGCGTGGGAGCTACTCGGCATGATCAATCCGTTGCACCACGGCGAGTCGGCAGAGAAGACTGCCGTCTACAAGGTGGAGCCCTATGTCGTCGCAGCCGACGTCTATGCAGTCGCGCCGCATACCGGACGCGGCGGATGGACCTGGTACACCGGTTCCGCCGGCTGGATGTACCGGTTGATCGTGGAATCGCTGTTGGGGATGAGGTTGACGGCGGGCAGGCTGCATTTCGCACCATGCCTGCCGGCCGATTGGCAGCAGTTCCAGTTGCACTACCGCTACCGGGAAACCGCCTACCACATCACCGTCCGCCAAACCTCCGGCGCCCAGGCCGGGATGACCGTGAGCATGGACGGCGTCCTGCGATCGGATCCGAGCGTACCGCTGGTCGACGATAGGCGAGAACACCGGGTGGAAGTGAGCCTGCAGAGGCAGACTATCGCGCTCTCGGGGAATGCAGGCGGGTAGAGGAGCCCGCCGGCTGCCTCTGTACGGTCCCGCATTTCATATGTGCGCAGGCGCACAGAACGGGCATCGGCACTCGCGCCACACTGCCACGCGTTGAGACCCGTGCGGATCCTGTGGTCATGAGCAATAGCGCGTTCACCGTCCTTCTCGTCTCGGACGACGCCGTCGACGTCGAGCTGATTCGCAAGGCGCTGGCTGAGCCGACCGGCAACCCATTCCGCCTGGAACGGGTCGGGCGGCTCTCAGACGGGGTCGACCGCCTGAGGAAGGAAGGAATCGACGCCGTCCTGCTCGATCTGTTTCTGCCTGACAGTCAGGGTATCAAGACGTTCGAGGCGCTGTTCGAGGTGGCCCCGCTGGTTCCGATCCTGCTCCTGGCCAGCCGGGAAAATGAGGAGATCGCCTGGAAAGCTACGCAGCTTGGCGCGCAGGATCACCTCCTCAGGGATCATCTCGACGCGTACTGGCTGCCGCGAATCCTGCGCAGCGTGATCGAGCGAAAGGCTGGCGAGGAGGCGTTGTTCGCGGAACGGGAACGTGCACAAGTTACACTGAACTCCATCGGCGACGCCGTACTGAGCACCGACATCGCGGGCAACGTAACCTATCTCAATGCGGTCGCGGAAGACATGACGGGCTGGTCCCGCCGGGAGGCCTCAGGTCGTCCACTTGCCGAAGTGTTTCAGATTATCGACGGCGTCACGCGCGAGCCCGCGCTCGATCCTTTGGCTCAAGCCGTCAGGCAAGACAAGACCGTGGGCCTGACGGCGGACTGCATCCTCATTCGGCGCGACGGATTCGAATCTGCGATTGAAGATTCGGCCGCCCCGATCCACGACCGCAGAGGGCAGGTGACGGGCGCCGTGATTGTGTTCCACGATGTCAGCGCGGCCCGGGCCATCACGCAAAAAATGGCTCACCTGGCCCAGCACGACTTTCTGACCGATCTGCCGAACCGGATGCTGCTTGACGACCGGGTTTCAAACGCGATTGCCTTGGCCCGTCGTCACGGCAAGCAATGCGCGGTAGTGTTTCTGGATCTGGACGGATTCAAACACATCAACGACTCCCTCGGACATTCGACCGGCGACAAACTGCTGCAGTCGGTTGCACGGCGCCTGGTGGCCTGTGTGCGCGCATCGGACACCGTGAGCCGGCAAGGCGGCGATGAATTCGTGGTACTGCTCTCCGAGATCGAGCACGCAGAGCATGCGGCCGTCAGTGCGGAAAAAATGCTGCTTGTGCTGGCGGCGCCGCACTATGTCGCCGGCAAGGAGCTTCATGTCACTGCGAGTATAGGCATCAGCGTCTACCCCGACGACGGCCGGGACGCCGAGGCCCTGATCAGGTGCGCGGACACCGCGATGTACCAGGCAAAAGGCAAAGGGCGGAACACTTTCCAGTTCTTCAGGGAAAGCAAGAGTGTCCCCGCCAATTCGATATCGCGGCTAGCGCCCGAGCAGTTCGCCCGCGGGCTTCAGCGATTCGACCCGATCGAAGACCACCTTGGCGATCGCCACCAGCGGCGCGCCGAGCAGCAGCCCCCACACGCCCCACAGCCAGCCGAAGAACAATAGCGCAATGAACAGAACCGCGGCGTTCACGCGCGCGGACCGGCTTTGCAGCCAGGTCATGAACGCCAAGCCGATCGCGCCCGATACCACCAGCGAGACGAACGCCACGGCGAGCGCATAGAGCGGCGACCCGGACTGGAGGAAAGCGGCTACGCCGCTGCCGAAGGCGATCAGCGCCGGGCCGAGGTAGGGGACGAAGTGAAACACCCCGGCAGCGATGCCCCACACGCCCGCCTGGTCTAGGCCGAGCGCCAGGAATGCGAGCCAGGTGCAGACGGCGAGCAGGGCGTTCGAGGCAAGCGTGGCGAGCAGGTAGCGCTGGACCTGCACGTCGATCTCCTCGAGGATGCTCACGGCGTCCTTCTTGCGCGACAGCGACGGCCCGACGAGTTGCACGAGTTTGCGCCGGAAGTGCTCTCCGGAGGCGAGAAGGAAATAGGTCAGCAGCAGCACGATCGGGGTCTGCGCCGCAACCGTGGCGAGCAATGCGGACTGCGCGAGCGTGTAGTCGGTCAGCCAGGTGGGCTCGGGCACCGTGGCCGCGATCGCGCGCTGGGTCGGCTGTGCGCGCGCTCCCGGTTTGGCGCCGCCCGGAGCGGGCTGGGCCCCCGCGTCGGAAGCAGCCCCCTGGAGTTCGTGGGCGGTTTCCTGCATGTTCTGCAGCGCGGTCGGGGCGCCCGAGCGCGCGGTGCTCAGGTCTTTGCGCAGCTTTCGTGCGGCCTCGGGCAGTTTCTCGATCACGGCCTGGGCATCGCCCCTCATCGAGAGCCCGAGCCAGGAGAAGCTCCCGAGCACCGTCGCCAGCACCAATGCCGCGCCGACGCTGCGCGGCACGCGCCAGCCCTCGAGCCAGTCCACCAGCGGGTGCAGCGCGTAGCTTGCGAGGATGCCGATCAGCAGCGGGACGAAGAATCCGCGCGCCAGGTACAAGGCGGCGATCAGCGCGAGAACCGACAGCGCGCCGGCCGCCAGGTGAATACGCCCGTCGCGCAGCGCGTGGGCCGTGGTCGCTGTAGATTCCGCGGCCGCGGTGCTTGTTTCGCTCACGATGGGCCGACCCACCCGGCCCGCACGTCGGATGCCTAGCGCTTCGCGGCCAGAAAGCCGATCAACGCTCCGGTTCCGATCGCGATACCAACGGCGGTCCAGGGTCTGGCCTTGGCGCTCCTCAATTTCTCCTCGAATCTGGTCCGCGCGGCCGAAAAGCCTTCGCTCGACACCGTCGCCGCGGCCCCGAGCAGATCCTCGCTATCGGTGATCATGGTCCTGAGGTCGCCCGCCATCCTGTCTCTGGCCCGATCGAATTCGGTCACCGCCCGATCCATCATCGCTGCCTCCCTCGAGTTCCGTCAGGTCGCACCGTGGCGCTACTTCTTGATGCTCATTTGGTTGCCGACGTTCGTCACACCATCCACTTTCTTGGCGATGGCGACCGCCTGGTCGATCTGGTCCTGGGTGTCGACGACACCGCTGAGCTGGACGTCGCCTTTATTTGTCTCGACCCCGATCTCGAGGCTCTTGATGTCCGCGTCCGCAAGTAGCGCCGCCTTCACCTTGGTGGTGATGACGCCGTCGTCGATCTCCGTACCCACGGTGGTGCTTGCGGGTTGGGTAGTGGTTGCCGGTTGGGTGGTGCTTGCGGTTTCGGGCGGGGTTGCGGCTTGGCTGGTAGTTGCGGGTTGCGTGGCTTGCTCTTCCTGGCGGCCGCAGCCGGCGATCAGGACGGACAGCGCGCCCGCAAGCGCTACACCCAGAACGAGACGTTTGCGATCGATGCGCATGATGGTGTTCTCCGAGTGACGAGGTGAATTACTTCAGCTGCATGTCGTTCTTGACGGACTTGACGCCGTTGACGTCGCGCGCAACCTCGACCGCCTTGTCCATGTCGGCCCGCGAGCTTACGAACCCGCTCAATTGCACTATGCCCTTGAAGGTTTCGACGTTGATTTCGGCGACCTTAAGCGAAGGCTCGTTGAAGATCGCCGCTTTCACTTTCGTCGTGATGACGGAGTCGTCGACGTATTCTCCCGTTCCCTCCTGTTGCGCAGTGGACGCGCAACCCAGCATCGACAGCAGCAGGATGGCGAGAAAAAGACTGGGAAGATGCTTGAGTCGTTGCATGGTCGAATGCTCCGAAAGAACAGAACGCGAACTGAGTCTTAGCGCTGCGAGAGGTCCTGCCAGTTGCGGTTGCGACTCATGAAGTCGTCGAGTTGCCGCTCGGCCTGCTGTTTCGCGATGCCGTGCTGCTTTTCGATCCTGCCCGCGATCCGATCGCGCGTACCGGCCGCCACGGCGAGCGGATCACCGCTGATCGTGCCCCATCGCTCTTTCACTTTCCCCTTGAACTGCATCCAACTACCGTGAAGACGATCCCGGTTCATGTCAATTCCTCTTCCGCGTCGCACGCCGACACGCGAATGCTGTTCGCTCCGCGCCTCGGATTCTGTGCGCTGGCGTACATACAGCGCGCGGCCCGCAAACTATCCTTGCCGCCGTGACCATGCGCGCGCCGCACACGCCAAGGCAGAACCACCTTCTCTCCGCGCTGGCGGATGCGGACTACGAGCGCCTGCTGCCCGATCTGGAACTGGTTCCGCTGGAGCTCGGCTGGGCTCTCTACGAATCAGGTAGTCAGCAGGGGTATGTGTATTTCCCGACCACGAGCATCGTGTCCCTGCTCTACGTCATGGAGGACGGAAGCTCGGCGGAGATCGCGGTCGTAGGCTACGAGGGCGTGGTGGGCATTGCCCTGTTCATGGGCGGGGAAACCACCCCGAGCCGCGCGGTGGTGCAAAGCGCGGGCTACGCCTACCGGCTGAAGGCGAGCCGCCTGAAAGACGAATTCGAGCGCGGCGGCTCGCTTCAGTACCTGCTGCTGCGCTACACGCAGGCGCTGATCACGCAGATGGCGCAGACCGCGGTGTGCAACCGGCACCACTCGGTCGAGCAGCAGCTGTGCCGCTGGCTCCTTTTGAGCCTGGATCGGCTGCCCTCGAACGAGCTGGTCATGACCCAGGATCTGATCGCCAACATGCTGGGGGTGCGCCGCGAGGGCGTGACCGAGGCCGCCGGGAAGCTGCAGGCCGAGGGGCTGATCCAGTACAGCCGCGGCAAAATCACAGTGCTGGACCGTCCGAAGCTGGAAGCGCAGGTCTGCGAGTGTTATGCGGTGGTCAGGCGGGAAACCGACCGGCTGCTTTCGCGCGAGACCGCGAGCGTCGACCTGCTGTCGTGATCGAGAACAGCCTGCTCGCCGGCTTGCCTCGCAAGGCGTATCGGCGTCTGCTCGCCCGGCTCGAGCCGGTCACGTTGACGTTCGGCACGGTGCTTCACGAGCCAGGCGAGAGGATCCGTCATATTTACTTTCCCGGTGCCTCTCTGGTGTCGTTGCTTACGCTGGCCGATGGCCATCTGCCCCTGGAAGTCGGCCTGATCGGCCGCGAGGGCATGGTCGGCATTCCGCTTGTGTTGGGGCGCGACGTATCGTCGGCGCGCGCGCTGGTGCAGGGCACCGGGTCTGCGATGCGGATGGCGTCGGCGCGCTTTCGCAGCGAGTTCCGGCTTAGCCTGCCGTTGCAAGAAAAGCTGTACCGCTATATCAACGGCTTGATGGTCCAGATCTCGCAAACCGCCGCGTGCAATCGGTTTCACGTGGCGGAGAAGCGCCTTGCCCGCTGGTTGCTGATGACTCACGACCGCGTCAAATCGGATCGATTCCGCATGACGCATGACTTCCTCGGCCACATGCTGGGGGTTCGGCGGGTCGGCGTCACCAAGGCGGCCCAGACGCTGCAGCGGCGCAAGCTGATCAGCTACAGTCGCGGCGACATCACGGTGCTCGACCGCGCGGGTCTGGAGGCAGCGGCGTGCGCATGCTACGAAGTCGTAAAGGACATGCACGACGGCGCTTGATGCCTGTGTGCGCCAGCGCACCGAACATCTCGCGCAACGGCGGATACTAGGTAGAAGGTGGGAGAGGTTTTTCCGTGAGTTCTTTCCCACGAACGAAGGAGGTTCTATGAATGTTCCGAAAATTCCTACGCAAACAAGACCTTTCCTTTGGGGCGCGGCAGTGGGCGCCATTGCGCTCGCGATCGCCGGATTCAGTTGGGGCGGATGGATGACGGGCGCCAAGGCAGAGACGCTTGCCGGGACGCGCGCTGATGAGGCGATCGTATCGGCGCTCACCCCAGTGTGCGTGTCCCAGTTTCAAAAGAGCGTCAACGCACCCGCCAGCCTTGCGGAGATGAAGAAACTCGACGGTTGGGAGCAAAGCGACTACGTGACCAAAGCCGGTTGGTCAACGATGCCCGGTACCACGGGCGAACCGAACCGCCAGGTCGCGACGGCCTGCGCCGAGGCAATCAACAAGCTCGTCATGTAGCCAGTCGGTGTACGGTAGCGAACAAAGGCGCGTATTATGAAGGCGTATGAGCAGGATGTTTTCGCCCTCACCGGCGCACAGTCCGAAGGACAACCGCCTTCTGGCAGCCCTGCCCGAGGCCACCTACCAGGGGCTGCTGCCAGCTCTGGAGCGGATGCCGATGCCGCTCGGGTTGTCGGTGTATGAATCCGGCGGTGCGCAAGGCTACGTCTACTTTCCGACCAGCAGCATCGTGTCGCTCCTGTACGTTCTCGCGGACGGTGCCTCGGCGGAGATCGCCATAACCGGAAACGAGGGTGTGGTAGGCATTTCGCTGTTCATGGGCGGCGAGACGACGCCGAGCCGCGCGGTAGTGCAAAGCGCGGGCGAGGGCTATCGACTCAGGGGCCAGCTGCTGAAGAAGGAGTTCGAGGCCGGCGGAGCCCTGCAGCACCTGCTGCTGCGCTACACGCAGGCGCTGATCACGCAGATGGCGCAGACCGCGGTGTGCAACCGGCACCACTCGGTCGAGCAGCAGCTGTGCCGCTGGCTCCTCCTGAGCCTGGATCGGCTGCCCTCGAACGAGCTGGTCATGACCCAGGAGCTGATCGCCAACATGCTGGGGGTGCGCCGCGAGGGCGTGACCGAGGCCGCCGGCAAGCTGCAGGCCGAGGGGCTGATCCAATACAGCCGCGGCAAGATCACGGTGCTGGACCGACTGCATGTTGAAGCGCGCGTGTGCGAGTGCTACGCAGTCGTCAAGCGGGAGTACGACCGACTGCTGCCGGACGTGCCGGCCGCTTCGTCGGTGGTCTCCCGATGGTGACAACCGGCGCTACTTGCCTTTGCCGACCTGATTGCCGGTCGGTCCATTCGCGCGGCTGCTCTGCGCGCTGACGCACATACAGCCAGATGTATTGGCCGTAGGATCGCTACCTGGCATTTGCATCCAGTTGAGGTGAACCATGCTCTACACCATCGCCGTCGTGCTCGTCCTGTTGTGGGCCCTCGGGCTCGTCTCCTCCTACACCATGGGGGGATTCATCCACGTATTGCTGGTGATCGCCGTCGTGGTCATCCTGCTCAGGCTGATCAGCGGACGAAATCCTGTCTGACCATTTCCCTCGCGCGGGCCTGCCCTGACGCAGACCACTAGAATTCACCTGTCGGGCTGGAACGCGCCCGGGCCTTCGACGCCCATCACCAGAGCAGGACTCAGTCTTGGACAGCGTTTGGTTCCACACTAAGCAATTCGCGAAGCCATAAGGCCGCTCGAGCGACGCGACCTCCGCCGCCCTCGCCGGCCGACTACTTCTTCTTCGCCCCCGCTTTTTCGCCCTTCACCTCTATCGATTTGGCGGTCTTCGAGTACTCGATGGTCACCTTCGAGCCCACCTTCAGATCGCCCGTCACCTTCGTCTCGGGCGTGCGTGCGAGCTCCCACTTTTCCTTTCCCTTCTGCACGACGATCATTGTGTCGGTGACTTCCAGCACCGGCCGGTGACCTGGTAAGCCCACGCCGAGCTCGCTGCAAGGAGCATGGCAACAGACTGCGCTGTTCCGGGCTGCGTCGGCCGGCGACATACCCGGCGGGGACCACTAGAATCCACGTTTCGCCCTGCAGCACGCAGGTGCCCCGACCACCATCACGCAAGCGGAACTTAGGCCTTGAACGACAGGCAGTTAGAGCACACGCCGATGATGCAGCAATATTTACGCATCAAGGCGGAGCATCCGGACATCCTGCTCTTCTACCGGATGGGGGATTTCTACGAGCTGTTCTACGGCGACGCGGAGCGCGCGGCGCGCCTGCTCGACATCACGCTCACCGCGCGCGGGACCTCGGCCGGCCGGCCGATCCCGATGGCGGGCGTGCCTTACCACTCGGTCGAGCAGTACCTCGCGAAGCTCGTCAGGCTCGGCGAGTCGGTGGCGATCTGCGAGCAGATCGGCGATCCGAACACCGCCAAGGGGCCGGTCGAGCGCCGGGTGACGCGCATCGTCACGCCCGGCACGCTCACCGACTCGGCGCTGCTCGACGAGAAATCGGACAACGTCCTGCTCGCGCTCGCCGCGGACCGCGCGAGCGTGGGGCTCGCCTGGCTGTCGCTCGCGAGCGGGGAGCTGCGCGTGGCCGAGGTCGCGCCGCAACTGCTCGCGAGCGAGCTCAGGCGCATCGCGCCCGCCGAAGTGCTCGCCGCCGAGGGCTGCGAGCCGGAAGGCTTCTTCGTCACGCGCCTGCCGGCCTGGCAGTTCGACGTCGCCGCGGGCAGGAAGAAGCTGCTCGAGCAGCTCGGCGCGGCCTCGCTCGCCGGCTACGGCTGCGAGGACCTGACGCATGCCTTCGGCGCCTGCGGTGCGCTGCTCGACTACGCGAAGAAGACCCAGGGCCAGGCGCTCGCGCACGTCGCGGCGGTGGTCGCGGAGCGCGGCGGCGACTACCTGCGCCTCGACGCCGCGACGCGCCGCAACCTCGAGCTCACCGAAACGCTGCGCGGCGAGCCCGCGCCGACGCTCTTCTCGCTGCTCGACGAATGCGCCACCGGCATGGGCAGTCGGCTGCTGCGCCACTGGCTGCACCACCCGCTGCGCAGCCGCGACGCGCTCGTGCTGCGGCACGAGGCGATCGAAGCGCTGGACGGAAGGTCCGACGAGCTGCACGCGGTCCTGCGGCGCTTCGCCGACGTGGAGCGCATCGCCGCGCGCGTGGCGCTCAGGAGCGCCCGCCCGCGCGACCTCGCGAGCCTGCGCGACAGCCTCGCGCGCCTCCCCGCGCTGCGCACGGCGCTGCCGCAGACGGGCTCGACGCTGCTCGGCTCGCTCGGCGCCGATCTCGCGACCCCCGATGAAGCGCTCTCGCTTTTGCAGCGCGCGCTGCTCGACGAGCCGGCGGCGCTGGTGCGCGACGGCGGCGTGATCGCCGAGGGCTACGACGCGGAGCTCGACGAGCTGCGGCGCCTGCAGTCGAACGCGGGCGGGTTCCTGCTCGAGCTCGAAGCCCGCGAGCGCACGCGCACCGGGATCCCGAACCTCAAGGTGGCCTACAACCACGTGCACGGCTACTACATCGAGGTGACGAACGCGCACGCGGAGAAGATCCCCGTTGACTACCGCAGGCGCCAGACGCTGAAGAACGCCGAGCGCTACATCACGCCCGAGCTGAAGGTCTTCGAGGACAAGGCGCTGTCGGCGAGCGAGCGCGCCCTGGCGCTCGAGCGATCCCTGTACGACGCGCTGCTCGAGAAGCTCGCCGCGCAGGTCGGCGCGCTGCAGCGCGTCGCGCGCGCGCTGGCGCAGGTCGACGTGCTCGCCTGCTTCGCCGGCATCGCCGTGCGGCGCAATTACTGCCGGCCGGCGTTCGCCGACGAGCCGGTGATCGAGATCGAAGCCGGCCGCCATCCCGTGGTCGAAGCGCAGCTCGAGCGCTTCATCGCCAACGACTGCCGCCTGTCGCCGACGCGCAGGCTGCTGCTCATCACCGGCCCGAACATGGGCGGCAAGTCGACCTACATGCGCCAGGTGGCGTTGATCGTACTGCTCGCGCACGTCGGCAGCTTCGTCCCGGCGCGCGCGGCGCGCATCGGGCCGATCGACCAGATCTTCACGCGCATCGGGGCAGCAGATGACCTGGCGGGCGGACGCTCGACCTTCATGGTCGAGATGACCGAGAGCGCGAGCATCCTGCACAACGCGACCGAGAAGAGCCTGGTGCTGATGGACGAGGTGGGGCGCGGCACGTCGACCTTCGACGGCCTTGCGCTCGCCTGGGCCATCGCGCGACACCTGATCGAGCACAAGCGCGCGCTGAGCCTCTTCGCCACCCACTACTTCGAGCTCACGCGTCTGGCGCTCGAGTACCGCGAGGTCGCCAACGTGCACCTCGACGCCATCGAGCACAAGGACACGATCGTGTTCCTGCACGCGCTCGAGGAAGGGCCGGCGAGCCAGAGTTACGGCCTGCAGGTGGCGGCGCTCGCCGGCGTGCCGAAGGCGGTGATCGCGCGCGCGCGCCGCATCCTGCAGTCGCTCGAGGAGCAAAGCCTCGCGCGCGGCAACCAGGCCGACCTGTTCCTCGGCAAGGAACCCGCCGCGGCGGAGCCGATGACCGATGCGCTGCGCGAAGCGCTCGGACAGGCGAATCCCGACGAGCTCTCGCCGCGCGAGGCCTTGGAGCTCCTGTATCGGCTCAAGCGCCTGTGACGCCTCTCACCGACATCGGCGCCAACCTCACGCATTCGTCGTTCCGCGACGATCTAGAGGAGGTGCTCGCTCGCGCGCGCGCAGCGGGCGTCGCGACCATTGTGATCACGGGGACGAGCATCGCGGACAGTCGCGCGGCGGCGCTGCTCGCGGAGCGTCATGCGAGCCTGTATGCGACAGCGGGTGTGCATCCGCACCATGCGCGCGACTGCGACGCGCATACGATCGCCGCGCTGCGCGAGCTGGCCGCGCATCCGCGCGTCGTAGCCCTCGGCGAATGCGGCCTCGATTACAACCGCAACTACTCGACGCACCCGGAGCAGGAGCGCTGCTTCGTCGCCCAGCTCGAGCTCGGCATCGCGCTCGACAAGCCGCTGTTCCTGCATTCCCGCGACGCGCATCCGCGCTTCGCCGAGATCCTGCATCACTACCGGCCGGCGAAGGCCGTGGCGCACTGCTTCACCGGCGGGCAGGCCGAGCTGCACGCCTACCTGAAGCTCGGCCTGCACATCGGCATCACCGGGTGGATCTGCGACGAGCGGCGCGGCCGGCACTTGCTCGAGCTGGTGCATGACATTCCTCCTGATCGACTGCTCATCGAAACCGACTCGCCCTACCTCACGCCGCGCGACTTGCGGCCGCAGCCGAAATCGCGCCGCAACGAACCGGCATTCCTGCCGCACGTTCTTGGCGCCGTGGCGCGCGCGCTCGGGCAACCGGTCGAAGAACTCGCCGCGCAGACCGCACGCAACGCGTCTGTGCTATTTGGCCTGCCGTCCGCCGACCCCGCTATGGCACAGTAACGGACATGCCGCGCGCCCAGCCGAAGCCCGCCGCCACGCTAAGCCGGCCGCTCATCCTGGCGGTGGACGACGACGAGGACATCCTCGCGCTGTACGGCGCGATGCTCCAGCCGCGCTACGCGCTGCGCCTGGCCGGCGACGGCGAAAAGGGGCTCGATGCAGCGCTCGAGGCGCCGCAGCCCGACCTCATTCTGCTCGACGTCGAGATGCCGGGATTCAACGGTTACCAGGTGTGCGCGAAGCTCAAGGCGAACCCTGCGACACAGCGCATTCCGGTCATTTTCGTCACCGCGCGCAGCTCGCCGAAGGATGAGGCGCACGGCTTGTCGCTTGGCGCGGTCGACTACATCCCCAAGCCGCTGAACAATCCGATCGTGCTGCAGCGTGTTGCGACGCACCTTGCGCTGTCCAGTCAGACGCGCCAGCTGGAGCATCTGGTTGCGGAGCGCACGCGTGAGGTGAACGCCGGCCGCATGCAGCTGTTGCAACGCATCGCGCGCGCCCTGGAGTACCGCAAGGGCACGCCGACCGACCGTGTGCTGCGCGTCTGCGAATACGTGAGGTCGCTTGCGCTCGCCGGGGGCGCGCGCAACGACGTGTGCGAGGTCTACGCGCAGGCCTCCACGCTATACGACATCGGCATGCTCGCGGTCTCGGAAAGCGTGCTGCGTGCGACGGAGAAGCTGAGCGAGGCGCAGTGGACCGAATTGCGTCGCCACCCGGAGATCGGCGCGGCCGTCATCGGCGAGCACGGCGATCCGCTGCTCGCCATGGCGCGCGCGATGGCGCTCACGCATCACGAGCGCTGGGACGGGCGCGGCTATCCGAAAGGACTCGCGGGCGACGCGATCCCGCTGCCCGGGCGCATCATGGCCGTGGTCGACGCATTCGAGGCGATGACCTCGCCGCAGCCGCACCGCCCCGCGCGCCCGGTCGAGGAGGCCACGCGCGAGATCCGCGCGGAATCCGGCAAGCAGTTCGACCCGGCGGTCGTGGCCGCCTTCGACAAGGCCCTGCCCTCGCTCCTCCAGGTGCGGGAAATGCTCAAGGACTGAGTCTATTTGTCGCCGGCCAGCCCGCTGCCGGACTTGTCGTACTCGTGGTCGTACAAGAGCAGCACCTCGCGCACGATGCCGTCGTCCGAGAATTGCACTTCCAGCAGCCGCTTGGTGGGGTTGTCGAGAATCTTGTACTCCCACACCGTGCGCTGCGAGAGCGCGAAGTGCGTAATCTGGTGCGGCGGACCGAACAGTAGGCGCACGTCTTCCATGTTGCTCTTGCCGATCTGGATCTTGCCGATGTTGGCGACGTCCAGGCGCTGCTCGATGCCGCGCAGTGTCCCGTCCGGACCGATGCGCGCGACGAAGGTCTGACGCGCGAACTCGCCGCGCGGGTAGTACAGCCAGGTCTCGCCGCCCACGTGCGCGACCATCGCAGGCTGGCCCATCGAGGCGCGCACCTGGGCCTCAGTCGACCTGCCCGCGACCAGATTGCTGCCGGCGTAACCCGCGCAACCGGCGACCAGCGCCATAAGCGCGGCCGCCGCCCAAACCCGAATCCAGGATTTCGCGTTCATGAAAGCCCCCGCTGCGGTAATGGGCCGACCACCCTGTGTATGAACACTTGGCACGCCGATTTGTTCCGCGCGACCCTTACTCCCCTTTGCCGGGATTGGGCGAGAAGTACTTGTCGTACTTGCCTTTCTCTTCGCGGTGCTCGTCCGCGTCCGCCGGCGCGGTGCCCTTGCGTGTAATGTTCGGCCACTTGACCGCGTACTCGGTGTTCATCGGCAGCCACTTCGCCGCCTGCGAATCCGAATCCGGCACGATCGCGGCAGGCGGGCATTCGGGCTCGCACACGCCGCAGTCGATGCACTCGTCGGGATGGATGACGAGCATGTTTTCGCCCTCGTAGAAGCAGTCGACCGGGCAAACCTCGACGCAGTCCATGTACTTGCACTTGATGCAGTTCTCGGTGACGACGTAGGTCATACGCGCTGTTCTTTCGTCGCAATGCGGAAGGGAAGGGTTGATTATCTCACCGGCGGCCCCAGTTTCCCTACAGTCTCCCTTGAAACAGAAAGGCTTTTCCATGCCTGCGCATGTCGTCGATGTGAGCTCAGCGACGTTCGAGCGCGAGGTGCTAGAGGCCTCGAAGCAGGCGCCGGTGGTGGTGGACTTCTGGGCGCCCTGGTGCGGCCCGTGCCGCGCCCTCGGGCCCGTGCTGGAGAAGCTGGCCTCCGCCTACAGCGGCCGCTTCAAGCTGGCGAAGATCAATTCTGACGAGAACCAGGACCTGGCCGCCGCATTCGCCGTGCGCTCGATCCCGACGGTCATCGGTTTCCGGGACGGCCGTCCCGCCGCCCAGTTCCTGGGCGCGGTGCCCGAGTCGCAGGCGCGCGCGTTCATCGACAAGCTGCTGCCCTCGCCCTCGCAGATCGAGCAGGCGCGCGCGGCGGCGCTTCGCAAGGCCGGCGATTTGGACGGCGCGGCGGGCGCATTACGCCGCGCGCTCGAGCTCGACGCGGCGAACGACGCCGCCCGGCTCGATCTGGCGGAACTGCTGATCGAGCTCGGGCATCCCGACGAGGCCTCTCCGCTGCTCGACGCCGTTCACCCGGACGTGGACCTGGACTCGCGCGTCTCTGCACTGCGCGCGGCGGCCGCGTTTGCCAAGTCCGGTGCGGACGAAGGCGGGCTGCGCCAACGGCTGGCGGCAAACCCCGCGGACCTCGACACGCGCCTGGCGCTGGCGGGCGCCTACGCGGGCAAAAAGCGCTACCGGGAGGCGCTCGACGAATTGCTCGAGATCGTGCGGCGCCAAAGGGACTGGAACGATGGCGAGGCCCGCAAGCAGGTTCTCAACATATTCAGTCTCGCCGGCGACCAGCCCGAGCTGGTGTCGGAGTACCGCCGCAAGCTGGCAAGCGCGCTTTACTAGGGCGCGGCCGCTCCGAACACGGCGCACAGCATGCTCACCGAGCCGAGCTCGATGCCGTCGACCGGGATCCAGACCGGTTCTCCCGGCGCGAGCGCGCCGAGGCAGTAGACGAGCGGCAGGTAGTGCTCGGGGGTCGGCACCGAAAGCCGCGCATCCTCGCCTTCGCCCTCCCATGCGACCAGCGGCCCGTGCTCGCCGCGCTCCAGGCAGTCCCGTACCCGCGCATTGAAGCGCCCGGCCCAGTCCAACGGCGGCATCCCGGGAGAACGGTTCATGAGCTGCAGGTTGTGCACCACGTCGCCGCTCGCCGCGAGCAGCACGCCTTCGTCGCGCAGCGGCGCGAGGCGCCGGCCGAGCTCGTAGTGGTGCTCGGCCGGCCGCGTCAGGTCGAGCGACAGCTGCACCACGGGGACGTCGGCCTCGGGGTAGGCAAAGCGCAGCACCGCCCAGCAGCCATGATCGAGCCCCCATTCGCGGTCGGCATGCACTTTCGCCGACGCGAGCAGCTCCCGCACGCGCGCGGCCAGCTGCGGGTCCCCGGGGGCGGGATACTGCATCGCGTTCAGTTCCCGCGGGAAGCCGTAGAAGTCGTGGATCGTGCGCGGCCGCTCGACCGCCGTGACGCCGGTGCCGCGCGTCGTCCAGTGCGCCGACACGCACAGGATGGCTCGCGGCCGCGGCAGCCGGCGCCCGATCGAGCGCCAGGCCTCCACATAGCGGTTTTCCCCGAGCGCGTTCATCGGGCTGCCGTGCCCGAAGAACACCACCGGCATTCGATTGCTGCCCTGCGACATTGAACGGCCTCCGAAATATTGTAGTGATATATTACAATCTCGCGCGATGAGCTCCGCACCCGCCACCCGCAAGGTCTCGCTCGGGCCGTCCAGCGTGCTGGCGGAGCGCGACACGGGTGGCCGCTGGCTGCTCAGGTCGCCGGCGCCGCTTCGCCCCTATCCCGCGCGGCTCACCGAGCGCCTGCTCAAGTGGGCCGCCGAGGCGCCCGAGCGCAGCTTCGTCGCAAGGCGCGACGTGTCGGGCGCGTGGCAGCGCATCTCGTACGCCGAGGCGCTCGGCTTCGCGCGCCGCCTCGGGGAGGCGCTGCTCGCACGCGGTCTCTCGGCCGAGCGCCCGCTCATGATCCTCTCGGAGAACGACCTCGAGCACGCGATGCTCGCGCTCGCCGCGCTTCACGTCGGAGTGCCCTTCGTGCCGGTGTCGCCGGCCTACTCGCTCGTCTCGCAGGACCACGGCAAGCTGCGCTTCGTCGCCGACCTGATGACGCCGGGTCTGGTATACGCCGCCGACGAGCGCTACGCAAGAGCGGTATCGGCCGCGATCGCTCCGGGGACCGAAGTGCTGTGGCGACAAGACTTCGCCGCGCTCGCCGCGACACCCGCCAGCGCGCGCGTCGAAGCGGCGCACGCGGCGATCGAGCCGGATTCGATCAGCAAGTTCCTGCTCACCTCGGGCTCGACCGGCATGCCGAAAGCAGTCATCCACACGCAGCGCATGCTCACGAGCAACCTGCAGATGATCGTGGACTGCATGCCGTTCCTCGCCGAGGAGCCGCCAGTGCTGGTCGACTGGCTGCCGTGGAACCATACCTTCGGCGGCAACCACAACTACGGGCTGACGCTGTACAACGGCGGCACGCTGTACATCGACGACGGCAAGCCCGCGCCGCAGCTCATCGGCGAGACGCTCCGCAACCTGCGCGAGATCGCGCCGACCGTGTACTTCAACGTGCCGCGCGGCTTCGAGGAGATCGCGCGCGCGCTCGATTCCGATCCGCAGCTGGCGGAAAAATTCTTTTCGCGCGTGAAGATGTTGTTCTACGCGGCGGCCAGCCTCTCGCAGCCGATCTGGGACAGCCTGCACCGCATCGCCGAGCGCACCGTGGGCGAGAGGATCCTGATGATCACCGGGCTGGGCATGACCGAAACCGCGCCGTTCGCGATCTGCGCCAACTGGGAGGCCGGCCGCTCGGGCGGCATCGGCCATCCCGCGCCGGGAACCGAGCTGCGGCTGGCGCCGGTCGCCGACAAGCTCGAAGTGCGCTACCGCGGGCCGAACGTCACCCCCGGCTACTGGCGCCAGGAGGCGCTCACGCGCGACGCGTTCGACGAAGACGGCTTCTACCGGAGCGGCGATGCGGCGCGCTTCATCGACCCGGCCGACCCGCAGAGAGGCCTCGCCTTCGACGGCCGCATCGCCGAGGACTTCAAGCTCGACACCGGCACCTGGGTAAGCGTTGGCCCGCTGCGCGCGCAGATCATCGCCGCCGGCGACCCCTACGTGCAGGACGCGGTGATCACCGGGCACGACCGGGCCGAGGTCGGCGCGCTCATCGTGCCGCGTGCGGGCGTGCCCGACACGCCCGAGATGCGGCGCTTCTTCCAGCGCCTGGTCGACACGCTCGCGCTCAAGGCCACCTCGAGCTCGAACCGCATCGCCCGCGCCGTGCTGCTTACGGCGCCGCTGTCGATCGACGCCGGAGAGCTGACCGACAAGGGCTCGATCAACCAGCGCGCGGTGCTCAAGGCGCGCGCCGCACTCGTCGAGCAGCTCTACGCGGCGCCGCCGGCACCGGGCGTCATCCTTCCTTCAACCTAGGAATCTTCCATGTCCGCAAAGCGGGGACTGTTCACGCAGTACGACGACGTCTGGCTGCTGGACGGCGTGCGTACGCCGTTCGTCGACTACAACCACGAGCTCGGCCAGGTCTCGCCGATCGACCTCGGCATCAAGGCCGCGCGCGAAGCCTTCGCGCGCGCGGGCGTGCCCGCCGCCGACGTCGGCCACGTGTTCGCGGGCAGCATGGCGCAGGCGAGCTTCGACGCCTACATGCTGCCGCGGCATATCGGCCTTTACTCCGGCGTGCCCGTCGAGGTGCCCGCGACCCTGACGCAGCGCGTGTGCGGCACCGGCATGGAGCTGGTGCTGCGCGCCGGCGACGCGATCAAGCTCGGTCAGATCGACCTCGGCCTGTGCGTCGGGGCCGAATCGATGACGCGCAACCCGGTCGCCGCCTATACGCACCGCGGCGGCTTCCGCATGGGACAGATCGAGTTCAAGGACTTCCTGTGGGAGGCGCTGCTCGACCCCGCCGCAAGCGTGACCATGGGCGACACCGCCGAGAACCTGGCGAAGAAGTACAAGATATCGCGCCCGGAAGTCGACCGCTTCGCCGCCGAGAGCTTCGCGCGCGCGCTCGCGGCGCAGGCCGACGGCTTCCTCGCCGGGGAGATCGCGCCGGTCAGGACCGAAACCTTCGCGCTCGAAGGCTACAACCCGCGCGGCATCCGCATCCCCTCCAAGCTCGGTGCGTTGGACAAGGACACGCACCCGCGGCCCTCGCCGCTCGAGCAGCTGGCGCAGATCAAGCCCGCCTTCGGCGGCGTGCAGACCGGAGGCAACAGCTCGGCGATCGTCGACGGCGCCGCCGCCGCCCTCGTTTGCTCGGGTGCTTACGCGAAATCGAGCGGCAGGCAGCCTCTCGCGCGCGTGATCGGCGGCGTGTCGATCGGCGTGCCGCCCGAGATCATGGGCATCGGCCCGGCGCCCGCGATCCGGCGATTGCTAGAAGGCGTCGGCGTCGCGCTCGAGCAGATCGACCGCTTCGAGATCAACGAGGCCTTTGGCGCGCAATGCCTGGCCGTCATGCGGGAGCTCGGCATCGACCGCGACAAGGTCAACGTAAACGGCGGTGCGATCGCCATAGGCCATCCGCTCGCCGCCACCGGCGTGCGCCTGACGCTCACCGTCGCGCGCGAGCTTGCGCGCAGCGGCAGGCGCTACGGCATCGCATCGGCCTGCATCGGCGGCGGCCAGGGCATCGCACTACTGGTCGAGAACGTCAATTCCAGCAAGGGGAACTAAACATGGACATCAAGGGGCAGGCGGCGCTGGTCACCGGCGGCGCATCCGGACTCGGCGCGGGCACCGCGCGCAGGCTCGCCAAAGCGGGCGCCAAGGTGGCGCTGCTCGACCTGAACGCGGAGCTCGGCGGCAAGCTCGCCGCCGAGCTGGGCGGCGTGTTCGTCGAATGCGACGTCGCGAGCGGACCAGCGCCGAGGCGGCGGTCGCCAGGGCGCGCGCCGCGCACGGGCCGGCGCGCATCCTGGTCAACTGCGCAGGCATCGGCGGCGCCAAGCGCCTGGTCGGCAAGGACGGCCCGATGCCGCTCGAGCACTTCACGCGCATCATCAACGTGAACCTCGTGGGCAGCTTCAACATGATGCGGCTCGCGGCGGCCGACATGATCCCGCTGCCGGAGCTCGCCGACGGCGAGCGCGGCGTGATGATCAACACCTCGTCGGTCGCGGCCTACGACGGGCAGATCGGACAGGTGGCGTACGCGGCGTCCAAGGGCGGCATCGTCTCGATGACGCTGCCGCTGGCGCGCGACCTTGCGCAGTTCGGCGTGAGGGTGATGACCATCGCACCGGGCATCTTCCTCACGCCGCTGCTCGGCAAGCTGCCCGAGGACGTGCAGAGGTCGCTCGCCGCCTCGATCCCCTTCCCCAAGCGGCTCGGCACGCCGGAGGAATTCGCCAGCCTCGCGCTGCACATCGTCGAGAACGTGCAGCTGAACGGCGAGGTGATCCGCCTCGACGGCGCGCTGCGCATGGCGCCGCGCTAGCCGGCGAGCTTCTCCAGCAGGCGCAGCAGCTCGCGCCGCTCGGCCGCGGTGAGGCGCGCCGCCACGCGCCGCTCCTCCGCCGCCACGGCGCGCACGGTCTTCTCCAGCAGCTCGGCGCCGCGGCGCGTCAGATGCAGTCCCCAGGCGCGCGCGTCGTCCGGGCGCCGCCGGCGCTCGACCAAGCGCCTGCCGACCATCCAGTCGGCGAGCAGCATCGCGCCCGAGCGCGCGATGCCAAGCACCGCGCCCAGAGTGGACTGGCTCAGGCCCGGGATTGGCGCCGACGATCACCAGCGCGCTGAAGCGCGGCGGCGTGATCCCCAGCCCGCGCGTGGCGCGGTGGAAGGAAAGGAACATGGCGACCTGCGCGCGGCGCAGGGAGTAGCCGAGCAGCTCGTCCAGCGCTCCGTAGTCGACGCCGGGCAGGCGCTCGATCGGCGCCAGGGCGCGCGGCCGGTGCGGTGAGGGAGGCTTGCTCATATTGCGCCGCCGCGTTGACCCAGGAATTGTCATCGTATATAACAATCTCCCCCGCGGCAAGCGCGCGGCGTAGAATCGACGGCCACTCTCACGAGGAGGAGACATGGAACGCAACAACGGCATGAACCGCCGCAAGTTCAACACCGCGCTCGCCGCCGGCGGCGCGCTCACTGCGCTGTCGCCCTTCGGTATCGCACGCGCGCAAGGCGGCAAGCTCAAGGTCGGCGTGCTGCTGCCGCGCTCGGGCTTCGAGGCGCTGATCGGCCAGTCGTGCCAGAAGGGCGTCGACCTCGCCCCCGAGGTCATCAAGGCCATGCTCGGCGTCGACATCGAGATCATCAGCGCCGACACCGAGTCGAACGTGAACACCGCGCGCACGCGCGCCGAGCGGCTGATCGAGGAAGGCGCGCACGTGCTGGTCGGGGCCTTCGACTCGGGCCAGACCGTGGCGATCGCCCAGGTGGCCGAGCAGCGCGGCGTGCCGCTGGTGGTGAACATCGCCGCCGCGCCGCAGATCACCGAGCAGGGCTACAAGTTCGTGTTCCGCAACTTCCCGACCGCGGGCGAGCTCGTCAAGAACGGCCTGTCGCTGATCGGCGATCTGTTCCAGGCGACCAACGTCGTGCCGCGCACCGCGGTCTACATGCACGTGAACGACACTTTCGGGCAGGCGATGACGGGCGGCATCAAGGCGCTGCTGCCGCGCCTGACGCAGCTGCCGTTCAAGATCATCGACACGATCGGCTACGATCCGGCGGCCAAGGACCTGGCGGTCGAGGTGTCCAAGGCGAAGGCGTCGAAAGCCGACTTTCTGCTGCTCGTGAGCCGCCTGAACGACTCGATCGTCCTGCGCCGCGAGATGGTCAAGCAGCGCTGGAACCCGATGGGCATCATCAGCCCGGGCTCGCCCGGCATGTACGAGGAGCAGTTCTCCAAGTCGCTCGGCAAGTACGCGGACTACTGCATCATCAATCCGCCCTGGTACAACCCCAAGGCCGAGCTCACGCACGTCGTCGAGACCGCCTTCAAGAAACGCAACCCGAAGGAGCATTTCGTCTACCACGGCCTGAACGTCGGCTATACCTTCGAGGCGATCCTGGTCGCCGCCGACGCCTTCAAGCGCGCCGGCAGCACCGATCCCAAGGCGCTCGCCGACGCGATCCGCGCGACGAACATCACCCAGCGCATGTGTCTGGGCGGGCCGATCAAATTCAATGCCAAGGGCCAGGTCGAAGGGAATCTTTCCGCCTGCGTCCAGATCCTGAACGGAACGCCCAAGGTCGTGCTGCCGGCATACGCCGCAGAGGCGAAGCCGGTGTTCCCGTGGCCCGAGTACAAGGGCGCGTGAGGGCGCCCGTCTGAGGACAGGGCCGGCTCTGCCGGCCCTTTTTTTCGCATGTCCGCCAGCCTGATCGCGAACGTCGTCATCGCGGGGGTGCTCACCGGCCTGGTCTACGGGCTGATGGCGCTCGGCCTGTCGGTGATCTTCGGCGTGGTGCGCGTGGTCAACTTCGCGCACGGGGAGATGATGACGATCGCCATGTACGCCGCGGTGCTGCTCTTTGGCGCCTTCAGGCTCGACCCGCTGCTCGCCGCCCTGCCGGTGGCGGCGCTGTTCTTCGCGCTCGGCTACGCCCTGCAGGCGGGCCTCATCAACCCGTTCATCACGCGGCCGGAGCATTCGCAGTTCATCCTGCTGGTGGCGGTCGCCACGATCCTCACCAACGTGCTGCTGATGGTGTTCGGGCCCGACGCACGCAATGTGCAGACCGACTACATGCTCGATTCCTGGGCGATCGGCCAGGTGCTGTTCGACAAGGCGCGCGTCTACGCGGCGCTCGCCGCGCTCGCCACCGCCGCGGGCCTGTTCTCGTTCTTCCGCTATTCGCGCACCGGCACCGCGATCCGCGCCTGCGCCGACAACCACCTCGGCGCGCTCATCGTCGGCCTGAACGTCAAGCACTTGTACGCCCTCACCTTCGGGCTGGGCGCCGCCTGCGTCGCAGTCGCCGGCTGCATCATGACGCTGCTCATCGAGGTCGCGCCCTCGGTGGGACCGAGCTACACCCTGCTCGGCTTCGTGATCGTGATCGTCGGCGGACTGGGCTCGATGCCGGGCGCGCTGCTCGGCGGGGTGCTGATCGGGACCTCGGAGGCGCTCGCCGGCCTGTTCATCGACCCCTCGGCGAAGAGCATGTTCAGCTTCGGCCTGCTCATCCTGGTGCTGCTGCTGCGCCCGCAGGGCCTGCTCGGGAGAAAGCCTTGAGCCGCGACATGCGCGCCGGCGCGCTGCTCGCCGTGCTCGCCGCGGCGCTCGTCGCGCTGCCGCTCGCCGCGAACAGCTACCTCCTCTCGGTCGCCACGCTGGTGCTGTATTTCGCCTACACGGGCCAGGCCTGGAACGTGATGATGGGCTTCGCAGGGCAGCTTTCGCTCGGGCATTCCCTCTATGTCGGCCTCGGAGCCTACGCCGCCGCGGCGCTGTTCACCAAGTTCGGCGTCGGCCCCTGGGCCGGGATGTGGCTGGCGATGGCGCTGTGCGTGGCCGCCGGCGTCGCCATCGGCCTGCTCGCGTTCCGCTTCGGCATCTCGGGCGTGTACTTCGCGCTGCTTACCATCGCGTTCGCCGAGTTCACCCGCATCGGCTTCGACCACATCGGCTGGCTCGGCGGCCCGGGCGGGCTGTTCCTGAAGGTCGAAGGCCGCAAGACTTTCGACCTCGCCAACCTGCGCGGCGGCCAGACGATGTTCTACTACGTCATGCTGGCGCTCGCCGCGGGCGCGTTCGCGCTGTGCGCCTGGCTGCTGCGCAGCCGCGCCGGCTATTACTGGCGCGCGATCCGCGAGGACGAGGAAGCCGCGCGCGCCCTCGGCATCAACACCTTCCGCTGGAAGCTGCTCGCGGTCGCGATCAGCGCGGCCATGACCTCGCTCGCGGGCGTATTCTTCGCCTTCTACTACAACAATCTCTTCCCCGAGCAGATCTTCCACATCAGCCAGTCGATCGAGATCATCCTCGGGCCGATCGTGGGCGGGATCGGCACCCTGTTCGGCCCGATCCTCGGCGCCGCCATGCTCACCGTGCTCGCCGACGCGCTGAACAACCTGGTCGCCGCCATGGGCTGGGACATTCCTGGCGTGAAGCAGGTGTTCTACGGCGTCATCCTGCTGCTGGTGGTGGTGTTCGTGCCCAATGGCATCTGGCCGCCGCTCGCCAAGCGCCTCGGCCTGGGACGCGGGAGCTGACGTGGCGCTGCTCGCAGTGCGCGCGCTGTCGAAGTCCTTCCGCGGCCTGCGCGCGGTGTCGGGCGCCTCATTCGACGTACCCGAGGGAGGGCTGGTGGCGCTGATCGGCCCGAACGGCGCCGGCAAGACGACGATCTTCAACATGGCCGCCGGCGTCTACGCGCCGGACGAGGGCGAGATCGTGTTCGCTGGCCGGCGCATCGACGGCCTGCGCCCGCACCAGATCTGCGCCGCGGGCATCGGGCGCACCTTCCAGATCGTCAAACCCTTCGCCGGCCTCTCCGTGCTCGACAACGTGATCGTCGGCGCGCTGCAGCGCGAGGCGCGCGTGCCGCAGGCCCGTCAACTGGCGATCGGTATCCTAGAAAAATTGAATCTTGGAGCGAAGAAGGATCTGGCCGCGTCCTCGCTCACGCTGCCGGACCGCAAGCGCCTGGAGGTCGCGCGCGCCCTCGCCACCGGACCGCGCCTGCTGCTGCTCGACGAGGTCATGGCGGGCCTGCGGCCTACCGAATGCGACCAGATGGTCGCGGTGTTCCGCGAGCTGAACGGCGGCGGGCTGACGATCCTGCTCATCGAGCACGTCATGCGGGCGGTGATGGCGCTCGCGCGGCAGGTGGTGGTGCTGCACCACGGCGAGGTCATCGCGCGCGGCGCGCCCGCCGAGGTGGTGCGCGACCCGGCGGTGCTCGAGTGCTACCTGGGCGAGGACGCGGAGGTATGAGCGCGCTGCTCGAGGTGCGCGGCCTGGATCTCTATTACGGCGACGCGCAGGCGCTCGCCGGAGTGTCGCTCCAGGTTCCGCGCGGCGAGATCGTTGCGATCGTCGGTGCCAACGGCGCCGGCAAGTCATCGCTCATCCGCACGATCGCCGGAATCGAGCGGCCGCGCGCGGGCAAGGTGCTGTTCAAGGGCGAGGACATCACCGGGCTGCCGTCGCACCGCATCTGCGATCGCGGCATCGGCCAGGTGGCCGAGGGACGCCAGGTGTTTCCCTCGCTCACGGTCGAGGAGAACCTGCAGATGGGGGGTCTGCTGCCGCGCGCGCGGGCACGCGCCGCGCAGACGCTGCGCGAGGTCTACGCGCTCTTTCCGCCCCTCGCCGAACGGCGCCGGCAGCTCGCCGGCACCATGTCGGGCGGCGAGCAGCAGATGCTCGCGATCGGCCGCTGCCTGATGGGCCAGCCCGAGCTGATCATGTTCGACGAGCCCTCGCTCGGGCTCGCGCCGACCGTGGTGCAGGAGGTATTCCACACCATCCGCACGCTGCACGCCAAAGGCCTCACGATTCTTCTGGTCGAGCAGAACGTCGCCGTGTCGCTGCGCATCTCGCAGCACGCCTGCGTGCTGGAGAACGGCGCCGTGGTGATGTCCGGCGCTGGCGAGGCGCTGCTGCGCGACGACCGGGTGCGCCAGGCCTACCTCGGCCTATGACGCGGCGTCACTTAGCTTACGGTCTCCGCGCTGTAGCGCGCGAGCAGGCCGGTACGCACGGCGTAGCGATACACGCGCGCGAAGAAGGCGGCGGCCAATAGGATGTAAAGCGCCGCAAGGCCCGTGCTCCACAGAAGGTGCGTTGCAGGGAACGTCGCGCCCGCGATGATCGCGCGCATGCCCTCGAAGACGTAGGAAGGCGCAAGCGCGTACGCGATCGCGTGCATCCACACGGGGAGCGTCGAGAGGGGGTAGAAAACGCCCACGAACGGCGAGAGCAGCGCCGGGATCGGCCAGATCAGCCACTCGGCGGCCGGCCCCAGGCGCAGGACGACGGCGGCGCCGAAAATGCCCAGCGCGATGCCTGAGAGGAAGAGGACGAGCAGGAAGGGCGCGAGCATCACGCCGTAGGCGAAGATCGACAGGCCGAAGACGGCGGTCGCCAGCGCGATCATTACCACCAGCGCGAGCGAGCTCGAGAGAATACTGGTGAGCACCAGCCCGGAGACGTACTCCGAGACGCTGAGCGGCGTGGCGAAGATGTTGAGGAAGTTGCGCGACCACACGTCCTCGAAGAATGCCGTGGTGACGCCGAGCATGACACGCCCGAAGAAGTCCCACAGCAGCACCGCCCCCAGCAGCGTGGCGACGAAATTGAAGCCGGGCACCGCGACGGTCTCGAGGTACCGGGTGATGAATCCCCACAGCAGGATGTCGACTGCGACCCACATGACGAGCGGAAACACGCGCGCGGGACTGCCGCGCATGAGATAGAACTGGCGCAGTACGATCGCGAAGACCGGATGCCAGCGCATGGTCTCACCCGGCCTCGATCGTGAGCGGCTCGCGTGCGACCGAGACGAACAGATCCTCGAGCGAGCTCTTGCCGTGCTCGCGCGGCAGCGTCCGAGGATCGCCTTCGAGCAGGATCGCTCCGCGCGACAGGAACAACACCCGATCGCACACCTCCTGGACCTCGACCATGTTGTGCGAGGTCCAGAGCACCCCGACCCCGTGGCGGCGGGCGAGCTCGCGAATCTGCGCGCGCATCTCGCGCGCCTTCGAGGGATCGAGCGAGGCGGTGGGCTCGTCGAGCAGCAGCAGGTGCGGACGGTTGAGCATCGCCTTGGCGAGCGCCGCGCGCGTCTGCTCGCCGGAAGACAGCAGGCCGCACTTCACGTCGCGGAATGCCTCGAGCTCGAACCGACCGAGCAGCTCCTCGATGCGCGCCGCGCTGTCCTTGACGTTGTAGATCAGGGCGAAGAAGCGCAGGTTCTGGTACACGGTGAGATTGCCGGGCAGGGGCGCGTAAACAGCGGCGAAGTTGGTGCACGCGAGCGCCTGTGCGCGTTGCGTCGCGACGTCGCGGCCCTCGATGCCGATCGCGCCCGCGGTCGGCTCGAGCACGCCGAGGATCATGTTGATGATCGTGGTCTTGCCGGCGCCGTTCGGGCCCAGGAGCCCGACGATCTCGTTCGGGCAGACCTCGAACGAGACGCCGTCGACGGCGACCTTGTCGCCGAAACGCTTGCGGAGCGCGGAGACAGAAAGCACCGGACTCGCCACGCGACCCTCGTGTGGTAAACGAATGGAGAGATGGGATGGTAGCGTGCCGCGAGCCGCGCGCATGGTACGCTGCATCCTCAGGCAGATGCAAAGCGATTACCTGCAGCGCTTCCTCTTCGAGGAGCTCGAGATCCGCGGACGTCTCGTCTGCCTGGGCAAGGCCTGGCGCAGCATGCTCGAGGACCGCGCCTATCCCCGCCCCGTGGCCGACCTGCTCGGCCACACCACGGGCCTCGCGGTGCTGCTCGGCGCGGGCCAGAAGGGCGCCCGGCGCCTCACGCTGCAGGTGCAGGGTGCCGGTCCGGTCAGGCTGCTGGTCGCCGACTGCAGCGCGGCGCTGCACATCCGCGGCATGGCGAGCATCGACGGCGCGGCGGTCCTGCCGGCGAGCGAACGGGCGCTGCTCGGCGCGGGGCGGCTCGCGCTCACCCTGGAGGACAGCGCGACCGGACGCATGTACCAGAGCCTGGTTCCCTTCGAGGGCGAGTCGCTGCAGCAGGCGTTCGAGCACTACCTGTCGCAGTCCGAGCAATTACCCGCATTCCTGCGGCTGCAGGCCGGCGGCGAGAATCTGTGCGGGCTGCTGCTGGAGAAGCTGCCGCGCGCGGACGAGCGCGATCCCGACGGCTGGAACCGGATCACGCAGCTCGCCGCGACGCTAACCCTCGAGGAGACGCGGGGCGTTCAGCCCTACGCGCTGCTCACGCGGCTGTTTCCCGATGAGCTTCTGCGCGTCTTTCCGCTCGATGCGGTCGAGTACCACTGCCCCGACGACCCGGAGAGGGTCAGGCGGGTGCTGCGCGGGCTCGGGCGCGGGGAGCTCGAGTCGATTCTCGCCGAGCGCGGCGAAGTGGTGATCCGCAACGAGATGTGCAACCGCGAGTACCGCTTCGACGCGCGCGGAATCGAGGCGCTTTTCGACTAGCTCAGTACATTCGGTGGCGGAACAGCCACCCTGCCGCCGCCATGCTCGCCACGCCGATGAGCGCCATCGGCCAGAACTGGTGCACGAGCTCGGCCGCCGGCGCTCCCTCGAGGAAGAGCTTACGCAGGATCACCTGGAAGTAGCGCAGCGGGTCGAGCAGCGTGATGAGCTGGATGGCGGCGGGCATATTGGCGATCGGCGTGGCGAAGCCCGACAGGATCACCGCCGGCACCATGAACAGGAACGCGCCGAGCAGCCCCTGCTGCTGGGTGACCGCGAGCGAGGAGATCATCAGCCCGACGCCCACCGCCGACAGCAGGAACAGCGCGAGCCCGGCGTACAGCGTCGCCAGGCTGCCGAGCAGCGGGATGCCGAACCACAGCACCGCGATCAGTGTGATCGCGCTCGCTTCGACGAAGCCGATGATGAACCCGGGCAGCGCCTTGCCGAGCAGGACCTCCACCGGCCGCATCGGCGTGACCAGCAGCTGGTCGAACGTCCCCTGCTCGCGCTCGCGCGCCACCGACAGCGCCGTGATGACCATGGTGACGAGCAGCGTGAGGATGCCGATGATGCCGGGCAGGAAGAACCAGCGGCTCTCGAGGTTCGGGTTGAACCAGGCGCGCGTCTCGAGCGCCGCCGGAGGCGCCGGCAGCCCGTGCTCGGCCGCCCATTCGGCGTTGAAGCGCGCCACGATCTGGCGCAGGTAGCCGACCGCGATCAGCGCCGTGTTCGAGTTGCGCCCGTCGACGATCAGCTGCACGCGCGCCGACCGCCCGGCGAGCAGGTCGCGCGTGAAGCGCGCGTCGATGTGCAGCACGACCAGCACCTTGCGCGCGTCGACGAGCGGCGCGACCTCGCCGATCGAGGACACGCGCGCCGCCTCCTTGAAGCTGGACGAGCCGCGCAGCATCGCCGCCAGCCGCCGCGCGCCCGGGCCCGGGTCCTCGCTGTACAGCGCGTAGGGCACCTGCTTCAGATCGTAGCTCGCGGCGTAGCCGAATACGAGCAGCTGGATGAGCGGCGGCACGATCAGCACTGCCCGGCTGCGTCCCTCCTTGAGCAGGGTGATGAACTCCTTGACGACCAGCGCGAGCACGCGGCCCCACATGGCGCGCCTCAGTCGAGCCGCTTGCGCGTCATCAGGCGCGTGAGGCCGAGGAAGATCACGGCCATCAGCGCGAGCACGAGCGTGTTCGGCACGATCACCGACCAGACGTCGCCGGCCAGGAACAGCGTGGTGACGATGGCGACGAAATAGCGCGCCGCGAAGAGATGCGTGATCGCCTGCACTACCCCCGGCATGTTGCCGATCTCGAAGATGAACCCCGAGAGCAGGAACGCCGGCAGGAAGGTGGTGATGAGCGCGACCTGCCCGGCGACGAACTGCACGCGCGCGACGCTCGAGATGAGCAGCCCCATGCCGAGCGCGACCAGCATGAACACCGCCGAGGTGGCGAGCAGCAGCCAGAACGAGCCGCTGAGCGGCACCGCGAACAGCCAGGTGGCCATCGCCACCGACAGCAGCATCCCGCCGATGCCGAGCGCGAAGTACGGGATGAGCTTGCCGAGCAGGATCTCGCCGATCGAGACCGGCGTGACGATGAGCGCCTCCATCGTGCCGCGCTCCCACTCGCGCGCCATCACCATCGCGGTGAGCAGCGCGCCGGTCAGCGTCATGATCACCACCATCAGGCCGGGCACGAGGAAATTCCTGCTGCGCACGTCCGCGTTGAACCAGACGCGATGCTCGACGTCGACCGGCGGCGCGAAGCTCCGCCCGTTCTCGGCCGCGCGACGCATCAACCAGGCGGTGACGGCGCCGTCCATGTAGCCCTCGACCAGCCGCGCGGTGTTCGCGTCGATGCCGTTGACGACGAGCTGCACCGGCGCGCCCGCGGCGCGCCGCTCGCGCGCGGCGAAGTCCGCCCGCAGGCGCACGATCGCGTCGACGCGGCCTTCGAGCAGCGCGCGCTCGGCGGCCGGCATTCCAGGGGCCGCCAGGGGAGCGAAATAGCGCGACCCGCGCAGCGCGGCGACGAAATCGGCCGTGTCCGCGCTCGGGCTCTCGACCACCAGCGCCACCGGCACGCGCTCGACGTCGAGCGACAGGCCGTAACCGAACAGCAGCAGCAGCGCCACCGGCATCACGAAAGCGATCGCGATGCTGCTCGGGTCGCGCACGATCTGCAGGAACTCCTTGCGCACCAGACCGCGCAGGCGCATGCCGGCGCCGCTCATGCGGGCGCGCCCTGGATGAGCGCGATGAAGGCGTCCTCCATCGTCGGCTCGGGCAAGCTTTGCGTGCGCGCGCGCGCCTTGATCTCGGCCGGCGCCCCCGCCGCCAGGATACTGCCCGCCGCCATGATCGCCAGCCGGTCGCAGTACTCGGCCTCCTCCATGAAATGCGTGGTCACCATCACCGTCACGCCGGCGCGCGCCAGCATCCCGATGCGCCGCCAGAACGCGCGCCGCGCGAGCGGGTCGACGCCGGAGGTCGGCTCGTCGAGGAACAGGATCTCGGGCTCGTGCATGAGCGCGCAGGCCATCGCCAGGCGCTGCTTGTAGCCAAGCGGCAGCTCGGCGCTCGCGGCCTCGGTCTCCTCGCGCAGCTCGAACTCGTCGAGCGCCCAGGCCTCGCGCGCCGCGCGCCGCGCGCCGCGCAGGCCGTAGGCGCCGGCGAAGAACTCGACGTTCTGGCGCACGCTCAGGTTGCCGTACAGCGAGAACTTCTGAGACATGTAGCCGACGCGCTGGCGCGCCGCCGCGGCCGCGCGGCGCAGATCGACGCCGGCGACGCGCAAGGACCCGGCGCTCGCCGGCAGCAGGCCGCACAGCATGCGGAAGGTGGTCGACTTGCCGGCGCCGTTCGCCCCGAGCAGGCCGAAGATCTCGCCGCGGCGCACCTGGAAGCTCACGTCCCGCACGGCGTAGAAGTCGCCGAAGCGGCGCGCGGCGCCGCGCACGTCGATCACCACTTCGTCGTCGGGCGAGTCCGCTTGCTCTTCGTTGCTCATCTTCCGCCGAAGTGCTTGCGAGCCTCCCCGCTCGTGCAGCAGGGCGACGAACGCGTCCTCGAAGCGCGGCGGCACGGGCTCGCCGCGCCGACCCTCGAGCTCGGGCGGCGCCGCGCCCGGCTCGGTGACGCAGCGCACGCGCTCGCCCTGGATCAGCGCGTCGATCACCCCCGGCGTGCGCGCGAGCGCCTCCTGCGCGCGGCGCCGCCCGGCGCCCTCGACGCCGAACGCGAAGCTGCGCCCGCGCACCCGCTCGGCGAGCTCCGCGGGCCGGCCCTGCACCAGGACCTCGCCCTCGTGCAGCAGCACCACCTCGTCGCAGCGCTCGGCTTCGTCGAGATAGGCCGTCGAGAGCAGCACGCTGGTGCCTTCGCCCTTGACCAGCCGGTCGACGATCGCCCACAGCTCGCGGCGCGACACCGGGTCGACACCCACGGTCGGCTCGTCGAGCACCAGCAGCCGCGGCGCGCGCACCAGCGTGCAGGCGAGGCCGAGCTTCTGCTTCATGCCGCCCGAGAGGCGTCCCGCGAGCCGCTCCGTGAACGCGCCGAGCCCCGTCATGCGCATCAGCTCCGCGAAGCGCGCGCCGCGCGCCGCGACCGGCACGCCCTGCAGGTCGGCGTACAGCTCGAGGTTCTCCTGCACGCTCAGGTCCTCGTACAGCCCGAAGCGCTGCGGCATGTAGCCGAGCAGCGCCTGCACCGCGAGCGATGCGCGCGTCGCGTCCAGCCCGAGCACGCGGATGCGCCCGGCCTCTGGCGCGAGCAGCCCGGCGACCAGGCGCATGAGCGTCGTCTTGCCGGCGCCGTCGGGGCCCACCAGCCCCATCACCAAGCCCGCGCGCATCGCGAAGCTCACGCCGGCGAGCGCCCGCACCTCGCGCGCGCCGACCCGAAAGCGCTTTGTTACCTGATCGAGCTCGAGGACAACTTCGGGCGCGCTCATGCGCCGTTCTTGCAGGGGTCCTGGCCGCGCGCGGCGGGCGGATTCTGGCCAAGCGGAATCTCGACGCTGGCGGGCATGCCGAGGCGCAGCTCGTCCTGCGGCGCGCACACGAACACGCGCACCTGGTAGACGAGCTGGGTGCGCACCTCCTCGGTCTCGACCGACTTCGGCGTGAACTCCGCGGTGGGCGAGATGAAGCCGACCCAGGCGCGGTACCGCTTGCCCGGATAGCTGTCGGTGCGCACCGCGGCGCGGTCCCCGAGATGGATCCTGCCGAGATCCGGCCCGCGCACGTAGGCGCGCACCCACAGCGGCTCGCCGAGCGCCAGCGTGAACACCGGAGTCTGCGGCGAGGCCATGTCGCCCGGCTCGAGCACGCGGTTCTCGATCACGCCGGCCGACGGCGCGTGCAGCGAGGCCTCGGCTAGGTCGCGCTGCGCGATCGCCAGCGCGGCCCGGTTCGCCTCGAGCGTCGCCTCGGCTGCGGCGATGTCCTCCGGCCGCGGCCCGAGCACGACCAGGCGCAGCGCCTCCTCGGCTGCCTTGAGGCGCGCATCCGCCGACTCCGAGAGCGCGCGCGCGTCGTCTGCCTGCTGCGCGGCGATGAAGTGCTGCGCGGCGAGCGCCTCCTGTCGCTCGTAGGTGCGCGCCGCATTGCGCGCGTCGACGCGCGCGGCCCGCGCATTGGCGCGCGCCTGCTCGATTTCCTCCGGGCGGGAGCCCGCGCGCAGGCGCGCCACCACCTCGCGCTGCGCGTCGAGCTGCGCCTGGGCGAGATCCACTGCGTGCTGCATGCGCCGGGTGTCGAGCACCGCGAGCAGCTGCCCTTCCTGCACGCGGTCGCCTTCGTGCACGAGCATGCGCTCGATGCGCCCCGCGGCGTTGAACGCGAGCTCGACCTGGCGGATATCGACGTTGCCCTGCAGCCTGAGCATGTCGCTCGGCGCCTGCGCGCGCTGCGCGAGCAAGTACCATGCGGCGGCGGCGCCCGCGAGCAGCGCGACGAGCGCGACAGGCGCGACGATCTTCGCTTTCATCCTAGGGCTTGCACGCGCGACGGATTCGGGAAGCAAGCATAGCGCAGATGCCCGGGGTGGCAGGATCGACTACACTAGCGCCTCCTCGCCCCGCGATCGCCGCATCCTTCCCCGTGTTTCGCTCGATACCGCCGATCACGCGCACGCTCATCATCGCCAACGTGATCGTGTACCTGCTTTGGAGGGGCGTCGGCGATTCGCTGATCGTGTACTTCGGCCTGTGGCCGATCGGCACTCCCCCGATCTACGGGCCGGGATCCGGCTTCCAACCCTGGCAGATCATCACCTACGCGTTCCTGCACGGCAGCGTGGCGCACATCTTTCTCAACATGTTCGCGCTGTACATGTTCGGCGGCCAGCTCGAGCGGGTGTTCGGGCAGAAGCGCTACCTGAACCTGTACTTCGCCAGCGTGATCACGGCCGCGATCTCGCAGCTCGCCTACGCGGCGCTCGCCGGCGGCGCGCCGTATCCGACGGTCGGCGCCTCGGGCGGCATCTTCGGCTTGCTGCTCGCCTTCGCGATGTACTTTCCGCAGCAGACGATCGTGCTGCTCATCCCGCCGATCCCGATGCCGGCGTGGCTGTTCGTCACGCTGTACGGTGCGCTGGAGTTGTTTCTCGGCGTGTCCGGGGAGGAGGCCGGCGTGGCGCACTTCGCGCACCTGGGCGGCATGGTCGGCGCGTGGCTGCTGATCCGCTACTGGCGCGGACGCCCGCCCTTCCGCCGGCGCTGAGCGCTACAATGCGCCGCAGAAAGGAGTTCGCCATGAAGCCAGCCGCCACATTCGCCGTTGCCGCGTTCGCCTGCAGCCTCGCGCTCGCAGGCTGCGGCGAGGACAAGTCGACCTCCCAGCCGGCGCCGCAGCCGCCGGCGCAGGCAGCTCCGGCGCCCGCTCCAGTCGCCGCCGCCCCCGCGCCCGCGCCTGCGCCTGCGCCTGCCGAGGCGCCCAAGCCGGATCCCGACGTGGCGCTCGCCAGCGCGGTCAAGGCCGCACTCGAAGCCGACAAGGCGGTGGGCGCGCAGACGATCGACGTCACCGCCAAGGACGGCGCGGTGACGCTGTGGGGCACGGTGCCGCAGGCCGAGCGGCGCGCGCTCGCGGTGAAGATCGCGCGCGGCGTGCCGGGCGTGAAATCCGTGCAGGACAACCTGCAGGTGATCAAAGGCTCGTGAGCGCTCAGCCCGCGATCACGTCGATCAGCGCCCCCGCGCCATAGGCCGCCGCGAGCGCCAGCGCGAAGATTAGCGCGCTGCGCGTCATGCCCTTCGGAATCTCCATCTCGTCGAACGCGCGCTTCACCACGTGAGCGACGGCGAAGTAAGTGGCGGTCGACACCACGATGTTGGCGACGCTGAAGTTCATCGACGGCGAGCGTACGACACTTCGCGCGCGCCGTGAAAAAAAATCGAGAAGCTGTCGCAGCGCTTACACAGTCTGACTTGCGCGTTCCTGTAGCGCGCCCTGCGGGCGCGCCACACGCGCACCGGGCCACAGGTCCGGATGGCTCCTCGCGTATTGCGGCGGGTAATCGATCTTCACGCCGAACTTCTCCGCCGCGTGCCACACCCAGCGCGGGTCGTCGAGGAAGCCGCGCGCCAGCGCGACCATGTCGGCCTTGCCTTGCGCGACGATGCTCTCGGCCTGCTGCGCATCGGCGATCAGTCCGACCGCGCGCACGGCGATCGGCGCGCCCTTCTTCACCTGCTCGGCGAACGGCAGCTGGTAGCCTGGCGCCACCTTGATGCGCTGCTGCGGCACCAACCCGCCGCTCGATACGCACACGTAGTCGAAGCCGATACGCGCGAGCTCGCGCGCATAGGCCACCGCGTCGTCGGCCTCGAAGCCGCCCTCGAACCAGTCGCTCGCTGTGATGCGCGCGCCCAGGCAGCGGTCCCTCGGCCAGGCCTCGCGCAGCGCGCGCGCGATCTCGAGCGGCGCGCGCATGCGGTTCTCGAGGCTGCCGCCGTAGCGGTCGCTGCGCGCGTTGGCGAGCGGCGAGAGGAACTCGTGCAGGAGATAGCCGTGCGCGGAGTGCATCTCGAGCACGTCCAGGCCGATGCGGCGCGCCCGCTCGGCGGCCGCGGCGAAGGCGCGCGCAAGGCCCGCGATGTCGGCGACGGACAGCTCGCGCGGCGTGTGCCAGCCCTCGCCGTAGGCGAGCGCCGAGGGTGCCACCGTCTGCCACGGCGACTCGGCCGGCGAGAGCGCCTTGCCGCCCTGCCAGGGCAGCTGCGACGAGGCCTTGCGCCCGGCGTGGCCGATCTGCACGCCGATCGGGTTCCCGGTCACGCGCCGGCAGGCGTCCACCACGCGCTTCATCGCCGCCTCGTTGTTGTCGCTGTACAGGCCGGTGCAGCCGTGCGAGATGCGGCCCTCGCGCGTCACGCCCGTGGCCTCGATCATGAGCAGCCCGGCGCCCGAGGCGGAGAGGCTGCCCAGGTGCATCATGTGCCAGTCGGTCATCGAGCCGTCGTCCGCCGAGTACTGGCACATCGGCGACACCACGATGCGGTTGGGCAGCGTCACGCCGCCGAGCTGGATTGGGGTGAAGAGCTTGCTGGCCATCGATGCCTCGTCCTTTCTCAGGGTGCGCCGAGCGCGATGTTGCGCGCGGCAAATGCTTTGCGCAGCGCCTTGGCGAAGGCGACCGCGCCGGGCTGGTCGCCGTGCAGGCACAGCGTGTCGGGGGCGACGAGCACGCGCTTGCCCGACAGGCTCGCCACGTAGCCCTGTTCGATCATGCCGAGCGCCTGCGCCACCGACTTTTCCTCGTCCTCGATCATCGCGCCGGGTGCGCCGCGCGGCGCGAGCGTGCCGTCGTCGGAATAGCCGCGGTCGGCGAACGCCTCGCCCGCGACGTGCAGCCCGCGCTTCTTCGCCACCTCCAGGGTGAGGCTGTTGGACAGCGTGTAGAGGATCACGTCGCCGCCCAGATCCTGCACCGCGCGCGCCATCGCGTCCGAGAGCGCCTCGTCGCCGGTCGACATGTTGTACAGCGCGCCGTGGCACTTGACGTGATGCAGCCGCGCGCCGGCGGCGCGCGCGAACGCCTGCACGGCGCCCGCCTGGTACAGCACGAGGTCGTACATGTCCTGCGGCGAGATGCGCATCACGCGCCGGCCGAAGCCCTGCAGGTCGGGCAGCGACGGATGCGCGCCGACCGCCACGCCGTGGCGCACCGCGAGCTCGACGGTCTTCCTGATCGTCGCGGGGTCGCCCGCGTGGTAGCCGCAGGCGATGTTCGCCGAGGTGATGAGCGGCATGATCTCGGCGTCGGCGCCCATCTTCCAGGCCCCGTAGCTCTCGCCCATGTCGCAATTCAGGTCTATGCGTTTCATCGTCCGTACTCCCACGAAACCGCGCGCAGCGCCGCCTGCAGCCGCCTGCCTGACTCGCGCCGCAGCCCGAGCGCGTCCTCGAGCGAGCAGCGGGCGATATGCAGCGTGCCGCCCGGCGCGAGCTGCGCCAGCCGCGGCACGTCCGCAACCGCGATCTCGGCGATCTTCGGATAGCCGCCGGTGGTCTGGTGATCCGCGAGCAGCGCGATCGGCACGCCGTCGGCCGGCACCTGCACCGTGCCGAGGCAGGTCGGCTCGGATAGTATCTCACCCGCCTCGGCGAGCGTGAGCGTCGGGCCCGCGAGGCGGTAGCCCATGCGGTTCGAGTCCGGCGACACGCGCCACACAGCGTCGAACAGCACGCGCTGCGAGGTCGGCTGGAAGCGCCCGAAGTGGCGCCCTTCCATGGCGTGCACGACGATCGGCTCGCGATCGGGCAGCGTAAGGGAAGGCGCGGACCAGCGCACCGTGCGCAGGCCCTCGCGCACGGTGGCGCCGCGCGCGAGGCGCGCGTAGCGCTCGGCAGAAATGCGCGCGGCGTCCGGCGCCAGCGGCAGCGCGTCCCCGGCGCGCAGCGCCCGCCCCTCGAGCCCGCCGAAACGCGCCGGCAGATACGTGCTGCGGCTGCCGAGCACTTCGTCCAGGGCGATGCCGCCGGCGAGCGCCAGGTAGGCGCGCGCGCCGCGCAGCGCGCGGCGCACCGCGAGCCGCGTACCGGCCTCGACGAGCACCGGGCGGTTTACCGGCAGCGCACGTCCGTCTGCGCGCGCGTCGAACTCGGCGCCGCACAGCGCGATCAGCGTTTCGCGCTCGAACTCGAGCTCTGGGCCGAGCACCGTGATCTCGAGCGTCGCCTCGCCGGGCGCGTTGCCGACCATCGCATTGGCGAGCGTGTGCGCGACGCCGTCCATCGCGCCGCAGGGAACGATGCCGAGGTGCTGCAGGCCGTGCCGCCCCCGGTCCTGCACCGTCGTGAGCAGGCCTGGCCGCAGGACGCGCAGGCTCATGACGCGGAGCGCTCGGCTTCGCGCAGCCGCTCGAATTCCGCGCGCGCCACGGGCGTGAAGCGCACGCGGTCGCCCGGCGCGAACAGGCTCGGCGGCGCGCGCCGCGCGTCGAACACCGTGAGCGGCGTGCGCCCGACGATCGTCCAGCCGCCCGGGATGGCGTAGGGATAGACCACCGCCTGCAGATTGGCAATCGCCACCGACCCCGCCGGCACCGTGGCGCGCGGGGTGGCGCGGCGCGGCACGGCGAGGGAAGGATCCAGGCCGCCGAGATACGGCAGCCCCGGCGAGAAGCCCATCATCAGCACGCGGTACTCGGCCGCCGCGTGCCTGCGCGCCACTTCCTCGGGCGCGAGCTTGAGGCGCGCGGCGAGCTCTTCCAGGTCGAGCGCGAGCTCCGGGTCGTAGCAGATCGGCACCTCGAGCGCGCGTCCGACGGCCGCCGCGTCGGGCAGGCCCTGCTTGAGGCACTCGTCTACCAGCAGGGCGGCAGCCTGCAGCGGCGCCTCGGGCAGCGCCTCGTGCTCGATGTCGAAGTGCAGCGCCAGGCCGCCGAGCGCGGGCACGACGTCGCGGATCCACGGCAGCGCGCGCGCGTGCACCGCGGCGGCGAGCCGCTGCACGGCATCGTTCACCACAAGGTCGAGCGAGTCCGAGAACTCGACGTAGGCCGCGGCGTCGCCCAGCGGCAGCACGCCGAGCGGCTTGGGAACCTTGTCGCTCAAGGCGCCGTCGGCAGCGCCACGCCGATCATCGCGTCGCGCGTGACCAGCGCCGCGAGGCGCTCCTCGTCCCAGCCCTCGGTGCCCGCCGGGCGCATCGGCAGCACCATGTAGCGCATGTCGGCGGTCGAGTCGTGCACGCGGATCGTCACCGCGGCGGGAAGGATGGTGCCGAACTCGGCCAGCACCGCGCGCGGCTCGCGCACCACGCGGCTGCGGTAGTTGCGCGACTTGTACCAGTCCGGCGGCAGCCCGAGCAGCATGCGCGGATAGCACGAGCACAGCGTGCACACGATCACGTTGTGCACCGCTGGCGTGTTCTCGACCACGATGAGCCGCAGCGCCGGGACGTCCAGGCCGAGTTCCTCGCAGGCGGCGCTGCCGTCCGCGAGCAGGCGCCGCTTGTACGCGGCATCGGTCCAGGCGTGCGCCACAACCCGCGCGCCGCGCTCGGGCCCGCGCGCGCGCATGTCGTCGACCGTCTCGGCGATCCGCCGCTCGCTCAGCACGCCCTTCTCGACCAGCAGCTCGCGCAGGCTGACCTCCATGAGCTGGAAATACGTCAGCGGCTGATATTTCCCCAGCTCGCTCACGCGGCCTCGAGCCAGTGCTGGAAGATCTCGACCTCGACCGCGTCGTCGCGGCCGCCGCGGTAGTCCGGCCAGACCTCGCGCTGCAGGAAGCGCACGCGGTACAGCGGCCTCGGCGGCAGGCCGTCGCGCATCTGCGCCAGCTCTTCGGGGTTGGCGAACGCGCCGCACAGGCGCTCGATCACGCCGCTCGCGCCGCGGATGTAATACGGCGTGCGCACGTGGCCGAGCGGATAGGCCTTCATCACCCGCACGCGGTCGCCCGGCCGGAACAGGGCCTCAGCCGCCGCCACGTCCCTCCACCTCCCGCATCTTGCGCGCCAGCTCTTCGGTGGTGATCTCGCCCCGCTGCAGCATGGTCTGGGTGATCGCGGTGACCCAGCGCTCGTAGTAACTCATCGCGTCGTAGGCCTCGGGTCCGAGGGCCTCGATGTTCTTGCGCAGCTCGTCTACCGTCATCAGCCTCTTGCCGCCGAATACGCCCGAGAGCAGCACCATCAGCGCGTCGACGCGCCGCTCCCAGTCCGCGTAGTCGTGCTCGGTCCGCTCGACCGGCCCCGCCGGCAGGCCGCCCATGTCGTGGTGTCCACGCTCGATCATGCGGCTATTATTGCACCCGCACCGCCGGGAACAAACATCGTGCCGCACACCGCCACCGCCGGATCGCTGGTCCTCGACCATGTCGGGCACTTCGTGCCGGATCTCGGCGCCGCCGCCGCCGCGCTCGAGGCGCTCGGCTTCGTGCTGACGCCGTATTCGGCGCAGACGACGCCCGAGGGTCCGACCGGCACCGCGAACCGCTGCGTGATGCTCGGGCAGGGCTACATCGAGCTGCTCGCGCCCGTGGCCGACACGCCGCATGCGCGGCGCACGCGCGAGGCGATGTCGCATCACCGGGGCGTGCATCTCCTCGCGCTCGGTACGCCCGCCGCCGCCGAGGAGCACGTGCGCCTTGCGCGCCACGGCTTCGCGCCCCTTCCCCTCGTGAACCTCGAGCGCGAGGTCGAGCTCGACGGCGAAACGCGCGTGGCGCGCTTTGGCGTGGTGCGAGTGCCCCCCGAGGCGATGCCCGAGGGCCGCGTGCAGTTCGTCGAGCACCGCACCCCCGAATACGTCTGGCAGCCGCGCTGGCTCGCGCACGCGAACGGCGTCAGCGGGCTCGCCGCCGCGTTCGTGGTGGCCGACGATCCGCCCGCGGTCGCCGCGCGCTACGCGCGCTTCGCCGGCCTCGTGCCGCGCCCCGCCGGCGCCTTCGTGCGGCTGCCGACCGCGCGCGGCGAGCTGGTCTTCGGCCGCAGGAAGGATCTCGCCCGACTGCTCGGCGACGCTCCGGCAGCGCCGGCGCTCGCGGGCTACGCGCTCGCCTGCCGCGACGTGCGGAAGCTTCTGGTTCGCTGCCGGCGCGCGGGCGTTGTCGCTCGCGCGCGCGGGAAGCTGTATTCTGCGCGCTTGCCGCCGGCGCTCGGCAGCGCGTGGCTGTTCGGCAGCCGCGCCGCCGTCACCCGGTTCCTGGAAAAGGCCTGAAGCAAAATGTCCTCCGATCTGCTCACCCTGTCCGCCGTCGAGCTGCTGCGCCTGTACCGCAGCAAGCGCGCCTCGCCCGTCGAGGTGACGCGCGCGGTGCTCAAGAGAATCGACGAGCTCAACCCGCTGCTCAACTGCTTCTGCTACCTCGCGGCCGACGCGCTCGCGATGGCCAGGGATGCGGAAGCGCGCTGGATGAAGGGCGAGCCGAAAGGAGCGCTGGACGGCGTGCCGGTGACGATCAAGGACCTGCTGCTCACGCGCGGCTGGCCGACGCTGCGCGGCTCGAAGACGGTCGACCCGAAGGGCCCGTGGAACGACGACGCTCCGGCGGTAGCGCGCCTGCGCGAAGCGGGCGCGCTGCTGATCGGCAAGACCACCACGCCGGAATTCGGCTGGAAGGGCGTGACCGACAATCCGCTCACCGGAATCACGCGCAATCCGTGGAACCCGGCGCGCACGCCGGGCGGCTCCTCGGGCGGCGCCGCCGCCGCGCTCGCAGCGGGCATGGGGCCGCTCGGGCTCGGCACCGACGGCGGCGGCTCGATTCGCATCCCCTGTGCCTTCACCGGCGTGTTCGGCCTGAAGCCCTCGTTCGGGCGGGTGCCGGCCTGGCCGCTTTCGCCGTTCGGCACCGTGGCGCACGTCGGGCCGATGACGCGCAGCGTGCACGACGCGGCGCTGCTGCTGAACGTGCTCGCGCGACCCGACGCGCGAGACTGGCATGCGCTGCCCTACGAGCAGCGCGACTACCGGGTTGGCATCGACGAGGGCGTGCGCGGCCTGCGCATCGCCTACTCGGCAAGGCTCGGCTACGCGCAGGTCGATCCGGAAGTGGAGGCGCTCGTCGAGCAGGCGGCGATGCGCTTCGTCGATCTCGGGGCCCTGGTCGAGCCCGTCGACCCGGGATTCGCCAACGTCGAGCCGCTGTTCCGCACCCACTGGTTCGCCGGTGCCGCGCTGCTGCTGAAGAATTTCTCGCCGCAGCAGAAGGCGCTCATGGACCGGGGCCTGGTCGATGTCGCCGACCAGGGCGCGAAAATCGGCATGCTCGAAGTGCTCGAAGCCGCGCAGAAGCGCGGCGCGCTCGGCGTGCACATGAACCAGTTCCACGAGAAGTACGACCTGCTGCTCACGCCGGCGCTCCCGCTCGCCGCGTTCGAGGCGGGCAGGGAGGTCGCCGACGTGGTGAAGGAAAAGCGCTGGACCGACTGGACGCCGTTCTCCTATCCGTTCAATCTGACGCAGCAGCCGGCCGCCTCGGTGCCCTGCGGGCTGACCGCCGAGGGCCTGCCGGTGGGCCTGCAGATCGTCGGGCCGCGTTACGCGGACGCGCTCGTGCTGCGGGCGGCGCGCGCCTTCGAGTCCGCGCAGCCCTTTCGGATGCCGGACGTGTCGGGGCTCGCTACTTAGGGGCGCGCGCCGTGCCCGTCGACATCAAGCTCGTCCGCGCGCACGAGTTCGTCATGACGCGCGCCGACGACGCGCTCGACTTCGCGGCGAGCAAGGCGATGGCGGCGCGCCTCGCCGCAACCCTCGCCGCGCCCTGCGCGCTGCTGGTCGACCTGCGCGAGGCAGACGCGGCGCACGACGTGCTCGAGCTCTATGCGCTTTGCGAGGTGCTCGCCGCCCGCTGCCGGACGGCGATGCTCGCGGCCGCCGGCGAGCACGCCGCCAAGCCGCGCTTCGCGCAGCTCGTCGCCGAGGGAACCGACAAGCGGCTGCGCGCGTTCGCCAGCCTGGACGAAGCGCTCGCCTGGCTCGCCGCGCGCCCGTAGACCGGTCAAATATACTCTGCACCGCAATGACCCCGCGCCACTATCGCTTCTGGCCGAAGCGGCTGCCGCATCACTTGAGCGCGCCGCGCACGCCGCTGCACGAGCTGCTCGAGGTCTCGGCGCGCCGTTATCCCGACAAGCCTGCGACGGTGTTCTTCGGCGCGCGGCTCGCCTACCGCCAGGCTCAGGAGCAGGTGCTGCAGCTCGCGGGCTTCCTGCAGAAGGCCTGCGGCGTGCGGCCGGGCGACCGGGTGCTGGTAAACCTGCAAAACAGCCCGCAGTTCCTGCTCGCGTGCTACGCCATCCTGCGCGCCGACGCGGTCATGGTGCCGGTGAGCCCGATGTGCGTCACGGAGGAGCTCGCGCACTACATCGAGGACAGCGGCGCGCGCGTCGCGATCGTCGGACAGGAAGTGTGGCCCCGCATAGCGGACCTCGTCGCCCGCACGCCGCTCGAGCGCGTGCTGATCGCCGCGTACTCGGACTACGCCGCGCCCGATACAGACCTGCCGCTTCCCGACGCCGTCGCCGCGAAGCGCGAGCGCATCGGCGCGCACGGCGTGACGCTGTGGCCGCACGCGCTCGCGATGGGGCACCTGCCCGAGCCCTCGCGCGCGCAGCCCGACGCGCTGTGCGTCATGCCCTACACCTCGGGCAGCACCGGCCGGCCGAAGGGCTGCATGCACACGCACGCCACGACGATGTTCAACGTCGCCGGCGCCGCACTCTGGGAGGACATGCACCAGGACACGGTGGCGCTCGCCACCGCGCCGATGTTCCACGTGACGGGCTTCGTGCACTCGCTGCACGCCTGCGTATACGCCGGCGCGACCATCGTGATCCAGCCGCGCTGGGACGCGCATCTCGCGGCGCGCCTGATCGAGCGCCACCGCTGCAGCCATTGGGCGAACGTGCCGACGATGGTGGTCGACCTGCTGTCGCACCCGGAAGCGCTCGCGCACGACGTCTCTTCGCTCACCTGCATTTTCGGCGGCGGCGCGGCGATGCCCGAGGCGATCGCGCAGAAGCTGTACGACACCTGCGGCATCCACTACCTCGAGGGCTACGGGATGACCGAGACGATCTCGCAGACCCACATGAATCCACCGGAGCACCCCAAAAAGCAGTGCCTGGGCATTCCGTATTTCGACACCGAGTCGCTGGTCGTCGATCCGGAGACGCTGCGCGCGCTCGAGCCCGGCGAGCAGGGCGAGATCGTGGTGCGCGGCCCGCAGCTGCTCACAGGCTACTGGAAGAACGACAAGGCCTACGCGGAATCCTGGGCCGAGGTGGACGGGCGGCGCTTCTTTCGCACCGGCGACCTCGGCCGCATGGACGAGGACGGCTACTTCTTCATCTCCGACCGCCTGAAACGCATGATCAATGCCGCGGGCTTCAAGGTGTGGCCCGCCGAGGTCGAGGCGGCGATGTACCGGCACCCCGCGATCCGCGAGTGCTGCATCATCGCCTCGCCCGACGCGCGCCGCGGCGAGACGGTGAAAGCCGTCGTCGTGCTGAAGCCGGATTTCGCCGGCAAGCTGACGGGCGAAGAGATCCTCGCCTGGGCGCGCGGCCAGATGGCCGCCTACAAGGCGCCGCGCCTGATCGAGTTCAGCGAAGCGCTGCCGCGCACGGCCTCGGGCAAGCTCATGTGGCGCGCGCTGCAGGAAAAGGAGTTCGCCTGAGCGGCGGCAGACGACGCTAGCGTCCGCGCCGCAGGTCCGGAAGCAGCGCCACGGCGCCGGCGGCGGCGACCAGCGCCGCGCCGAGCAGGCCGTGCGCGAGCGAGCCCGTGCGCTCGCCGAGCCAGCCGACCGCGGGCGGCCCGGCGATGTTGCCGATGCCGAACAGCGCCGTCACCCAGGCCACCGCGCGGCGCGGCGAGCGCGGCGCGAGCGCGCGCGCGAGCGGCAGCGCAAGCGCGGTGATCGCCACCACGGTGCCGCCGAAGAACACGCCCGCCAGCGCCGCGGTCGCGGGACGCGGGTCGAGCGCCACGAGGAAGATGCTGAGCGCATGCACCGCGTTGGCGGCGCACAGCGCGCGCGTGCCGGTGGTGCGCCGCCGGATCCGCGCCCAGGTCCAGATCGAGAGCGCCGCGCACAGGCCGACCACCACCCACACCAGGGCCGCCGCGCGCAGCGCGCCGCCGGAGACGACGTTCACGAAGAACGTGCCCGCGGCGCCGAAGCCGAAGCCGTAGCCGATATAGGACAGCGCCAGGCGCGCGAGCGGTCCGCTCGCGCGCGGCGGCGGCTCGTGCGCGCGCGCGCCGTGCGCGTCGCCGCGCGGCAGGCGCAGCACGAGCGGTGCGGCGAGCGCGCCGAGCAGCGCCACGGCGAGCCAGCCGGCGCGCCAGTCGGGGAGCCAGGGCAGCACCGCGAGGCCGGTCGCCGCGATTCCCAGGCCCACGCCGGCGAGCGGGCGCACGTCCGCCGGCGACGCCGCGGCACGCGCATACGTGTCCAGCGCGCCGAGAAACAGCAGCGCGCCGCCGAGCCCCGAGACGAAGCGCGCGGCGAGCCACAGTGCGAGCGCCGGCGCGAGCGCCATCGCCGCAGCGCCGCCGAGCACGAGCGCGAAGCCGAGCGGCACAGTGCCGATGCGGCCTTCGCGCGCCCGGTTCGCGACCCACAGGCTGCCTGCGAGGTAGCCCGAGAAATTGACGCCCGCGATCAGGCCCGCCTGCGCAGCGTCCAGGTCGGCCGCGGCGCGCATGCCCGGCAGGAGCGGCGTCAGCACGAAGCGCCCGACGCCCTGCGCCACCGCGGTGGCGCACAGCGCGCCGGCGAGCAGCAGCGCCGTGCCGCGCTCAGGCTTCAGGGCGCCGCCCCTCGTAGGCGCCGCGCAGCAGCGCCAGCACCCCCTGGTACTCGACCGGCCGCGGGTTGGGATACGGGCTCTCCGTGGCGATTCTCGCCGCGCGCTCGAGGTCGGCTTCGCGCATGCCGATCGCCGACAATCGCATCCTCAATCCCAGCTTCGCCTCCAGGTCGTACAGCCCGCCCGGCGCGTCCGGCGTGCCGAGCGCGCGCGCGACGCGCGCCATCGCCTCGGGCGCGGCGTCGCGGTTGTAGCGCGCCGCGTGCGGCAGCACGATGGCATGCGTCTCGGCGTGCGGCAGGTTGAAGCTGCCGCCGAGCGTGTGGCACAGCTTGTGATGCAACGCCATGCCCGCCGTGCCCAGCGACACCCCGGCGAGCCATGCGCCGTAGAGGGCTTCGCTTCTCGCATTCATGTCGGAAGGATTCCTGACGATGACGGGAAGCGCAGCAGCGAGCGCGCGGATGCCTTCTTCCGCCATGAGCGACACGATCGGGTTGCCGTCGTGCGCATAGAGCGCCTCGACGCAGTGCGCGATCGCGTTCATGCCGCTCGCCGCGGACAGCGCGGGTGGCAGGGTGAGCGTGAGCGCGGGGTCGTAGACCACGGTCTTCGGCAGCACGCGCGCATCGCGCCCGGTGCGCTTCATGCCGGCCTCCGTGAGACCGTAGATCGGCGTCATCTCCGAGCCCGCGTAGGTGGTCGGCACCGCGATGATCGGCAGGCTCGAGACGAGCGCAATCGCCTTGCCGAGGCCCGTGGTCGAGCCCCCGCCGACCGTCACGCAGCAGTCCGCCCCCAGCTCGCGCGCCACGCGCCGCGCGTCCTCGGCGATCTCGAGCGGCACGTGCATCGCCGCCCTGTCGTACACGCCCGCGGCGCGTTCGCCGAGCCGTGCGGCGACCGCGCGCACGCTCGCGGCCTGCTCGGGCGTCGAGAGCACGAGCGCGCGCCTCGCGCCGAGCCGCTCGAGCTCCGCCGGCAGCTGCGCGATCGACCCCTCGCCGAATACGATGCGCGCGGCGTAGGCGGTGTAGACGAAATCCTTCATGGTCTGCCCGAGTCTAGCGCAGCAGCGTCGCGAGGATTTCTTCCCAGCGCTCGAACACGAAGTAGTGCCCTTCGCCCGCCAGCAGGTGCAGCCGGCTTCCCGGAATCGCGGCGAGCGCGCGCGCCGCCGTGGGCGGCACGATACGATCGGCCTCGCCTTGCCAGATGTCGGTCGCGACGCGCAGGTCCGCCAGCCGGAAGCCCCACGGCCTGGCGGACAGAACGAGGTCGTCGATGAACGCCTCGCTTCCCTGCGCGAAGGCGGCGCGCAGGTCTTCGGCGAACATCGCGCGCACGTCGGCACGCGCCAGCACGCGCCGGTCCGCCGGCGGAAGCGCGCGCGCGAGCCGCTCGAGCGCGCGCGCCGGATCGCGCAGCGTGGAGCGCGCGCCGAGCGCGACGACCGGACGCAGCGCCGAGGGAAGCCGGCGCGCGAGCGCGAAGCCTATGTACGTCATGAACGCCGCCGCTGCGCGCATCGAGCCGGGCGGGCCGACGCCGCCCACCAGCGCGAGCCGCTCGGCGCGCGCCCCGAACGCGAGCGCGCAGGCGCAGCCGGCCGGAGCGCCGCCCGAAATGGCGAGCAGCCGCAGGCGCGCCAGCCCGAGCGCGTCCGCGAGCGCGACGGCGTCCTGCGCGCGCGCGCCCAGGCTCGTGCGCGGGGCGCCCCCGGACAGGCCGAAGCCCGGGCGCTCGAACACGATCAGGCGCGCGCCCAGGCGCGCCGCGATCGACTCGTCGGGATGGCGCTGGAAGCGCGAGCCGGGCAGGCCGTGCAGCGCGAGCACCGGCACGCCGCGCGCGTCGCCGTATTCGGCGTAGCCGACGCGCCGTCCCCCGGGCAGAGCGATCGTCCCTTCGCGCACCGCGCCTAGAGCCGCTTGGCCACTTCCTCGAGCATCACCTCGGTGGCTCCCCCGCCGATCGACTGCACGCGCGCGTCGCGGGCCATGCGCTCGATGTGGCTCCCGCGCATGTAGCCGGAGCCGCCGTGGAACTGCAGGCAGTCGTACATCACCTCGTTGGTGAGCTCGCCGCAGTAAGCCTTGGCCATCGACACCTCCTTCACGCAGTCGGCGCCCTGCGCGTCGAGCCAGGCGGCGCGATAGACGAGCTCACGCCCCGCCTCGATGCGCGCGGCGAGCTGCGCCAGGCGCTGGCGCACGGCCTGCTTGTCCCACAGCGTCCCGCCGAACGCCTTGCGCGTCTTCACGTACTCGAGCGTCAGCTCGAGCCCGCGCGCGCTCTCGCCCATGGCCATCGCCGCGAGCGCGATCCTCTCGTTCTGGAAGTTCCTCATGATGGCGTAGAAGCCGCGCCCCTCCTCGCCGACGAGCTCCGCCGGCGCGTCTTCGAACACGAGCTCCGCGGTATCCGAGCAGCGCCAGCCCATCTTGTCGAGCCGCCGTCCGACCGAGAAGCCGCGCGCGCCCCTCTCCAGCGCGAACATGGACACGCCCTTCGCGCCGGCGCCCGGATCGGTCTTGGCCGCGACGAGCACCAGATCCGCGAGCGCGCCGTTGGTGATGAACGTCTTCGTGCCGCGCAGCAGCCAGGCGCCGCCCTCGCGCCGCGCCGTCGTGCGGATCGCCTTCACGTCGGAGCCCGCGTCCGGCTCGGTGACCGCGACCGCGGTAATCAGGTCGCCCGCGACGATGCCCGGCATCCAGCGCTCGAGCTGCGCGGGCGAGCCGGCGCGCGCGAGATGCGGCGAGGCCATGTCGGTGTGCACCAGCACCGTGGCGGCGAAGCCGCCGAAGCCCGAGCGGCCCAGCTCCTCGGCGAGCAGCGCGGTGGCGAGCGCGTTCATGCCGCCGCCGTTGTACTGCTCCGGGTAGCGCAGGCCGAGAAAGCCGCAGCGCCCCATTTCGCGCAGCACCTCGCGCGGCACGAAGCCCTGCTCCTCCCAGGTGTCGCCGTGCGGCACGACCTCCTTCTGGACGAAGCGGCGCAGCGTGTCGCGCAGCAGGCGATGGGTATCGTCCCAATATGGCGAAGCGTCCATATGCGAGCGCTATCTTGCCGCACGCCTGCGCGGCGCGCGAAACGATGTTTCAGGTACTTGACGCGGGTGTAAGCGCGGGAGGAGCATCCATTCCCCCACCCGGGCAGCGCCGATGCGGCACCGCCGACAGGGAGGACATTGCCCGACAACAGAACAATCGGGCACCACCTTCGATGGAGAGGACACATGAAACGCAGCGCTATGGTCCTAGCGATCGGCCTGGCATTTTCGTTTTCCGCCGCGACCGTTTTCGCCAAGGACGATGATGCAAATATCGAGAAGCTGGGCGCGTTCAAGCGCACCGACACGCAGGCGGGAAAGAGGGTGCCGCAAGGCGGGCAGTACGCGGAGAACCTGAAGAAGGTGCTGCAGCGCATCAAACTGCCCGACGGCTTCAAGATCGAGCTGTTCGCGATCGTGCCGGATGCGCGCCAGATGTCGGTCAGCCGCAACAAGGGCACCGTGTTCGTCGGGACTCGAAAGACCACTTTCTGGGCGGTCACCGACCGCGACATGGACAACGTCGCCGATACGGTCGACGAGTTCAGCCCGAGCGTCAAGTTCGACGATCCGGCCGGCTCGTGCTATTCGCCCGACGGCTTCCTGTTCGTCGTCGAGCGCAACCGCGTGATGATGTTCCCGGCCGCGGAATATTTCATGGAAAGCCCGGACACGGTCGCCGTTCCGATCGTCAAGCAGGGGCAGCTGATCCCGCCCGAGGAAGAGTCGTACAACCACACCGCGCGCGCCTGCGTGATCGGGCCCGACAACAGGCTCTACATCACCCTCGGGCAGCCGTTCAACGTCACCCCGCCCGAAAAGGTCGATCTGTACCGGAAATGGGGCATCGGCGGCATCGTATCCTTCAATCGTGACGGGGGCGACCGCCAGGTCATCCTCACCGGGATGCGCAATTCGTCGGGGCTGGACTTCAATCCCAAGGATCACAGCCTGTGGTTCACCGACAACCAGGTCGACGGCATGGGGGACGAGATTCCTCCGGGCGAGCTGAACAAGGTGCCCGCCACGAACGGCAAGCTCCATATGGGCGGCTGGTACGGCTTCCCGTATTACGGCGGCGGGAGCACGCGCACCAACGAGTACAAGGACAAGCAGATCCCGAAGGAGCTCGCCGCGATCTACGTCAAGCCCCAGGTGGAAATGATCGCGCACGCAGCGGACCTGGGCATGATGTTCTATACCGGCAACATGTTCCCGGCCAAGTACCACAACGCGATCTTCAGCGCGCAGCACGGCTCCTGGAACGCGGTGAAGCCCAGGGGCGCCCGGGTGATGGTCACCTACCTTGACGCCAAGGGCAACGCCGTGAAGACCGAACCGTTCGCCGAAGGCTGGATGAACGAGGAAGGCGTGTACCTCGGCCGTCCGGTCGACGTGCGTCAGTATGTCGACGGCTCGATTCTGGTGGCCGACGACAAGGCCGGTGCGATCTATCGCATTTCCTATCAAGGCAAGTAAACTACTGCGGCGAACCAGCGGCCGGGCGTGACGCCCGGCCGCTGGCCTTTATGGGGCCGCACAATGAACAAGAATCGGTTCGTTCAGGCGATCGTCCTCGCTGTTCCCCTCGCGTGCCAGGCAACGCATGCGGCCGATCGCGCCGCCGGTCGGCACAAGGTGCAGACGCTGTGCCAGAACTGCCACGGCGAGGACGGTCGGGCGACCCTGCCGGGGGCGGCGAACCTGAGCGGCCAGCAGAAGGAATACATCGTCGAGCAGCTGCGCGCCTTCCGCTCAGGCAGCCGGAATAATGAGCAGATGAGCGTTGTCGCCAAGGGGCTCTCCGACGCCGACATCGAAAACGTCGCAGAGTGGTATTCGGGCATCAAGATAACCGTGGAGATGCCGCAATGAGCATGACCCGAAGAATCGCGTACTGCCTTGCGCTTCTCTGTGCGCCGCTGGCGGCGCTCGCGCAGCAGGCAACCGGCGACGAGGCGGTGACCGTGACCGCGACGCGCAATGAGCGCCCGAGCCTCGAGGTGCCGGCGTCGATCGATCGCGTGTACGGCGACGACATCCATCTCGACAGGCAGGAGATCAACCTGTCGGAGTCGCTCGGCGCGGTGCCGGGCATCGTCGCGCAGAACCGGCAGAACTACGCGCAAGACTTGCAGATCTCCTCGCGCGGCTTCGGCGCGCGCTCGACCTTCGGCATCCGCGGCCTGCGCCTGCTGGTGGACGGCATCCCGGCGAGCATGCCCGACGGCCAGGGGCAGGTGTCGCACGTCGACCTCGGCTCGACCGAGAAGATCGAGGTGCTGCGCGGCCCGTTCTCCGTGATGTACGGCAACGCCGCCGGAGGAGTGATCAACATCTTCACGCAGAGCGGCTCGAGCGCTCCGGGATTCGCCGCGAGCGCCGAGGGCGGCTCCTTCGGCACCTGGCGCGCCGGAATGAAGGCGGGCGGGCGCAGCGGCGTCGACGACTGGCTGGCGAGCACCGCGCGCTTCGAAACCGACGGCTACCGCGATCACAGCAGCGCGCGGCGCGACGACGTGAACACCAAGCTGCGCTTCGGCCTGGGCACCCCGACCACGGTGACGGTGGTGGCGAACTACTTCAACAGCCCGGAGGTACTGGATCCGCTCGGGCTCACTCGCGCGCAGGTCCAAGCCGATCCGCGCCAGGCGGGCAACAACGCGCTCGCCTTCGACACGCGCAAGAGCGTGCTGCAGAACCAGATCGGCGGCACGCTGGAGCATCGCTTCGGCGACAACACACTGAGCGCAACGCTCTACGCCGGCGACCGGACCTTGCGCCAGTACCTGGCGATACCGCTCGGCGCGCAGAACGCGCCGACCAGCTCGGGCGGCGTGGTCGACCTGCAGCGCAGCTTCGGCGGCGGAGGCCTGCGCCTGTCGCACGACGCCGTGCTCGCCGGGCGCCCGTTTAACCTGAGCGTCGGCGCGGAGTACGAGCTGCAATACGAGCACCGGCGCGGCTACATAAACAACTTCGGCGACATGACGAACCTGAAGCGCGACGAGGATGACACGGTGGTCGGCACGGGCATCTACGCGCAGGCCGAGTGGCACCCGGCGGAGAAATGGATCGCCATCGCCGGCGTGCGCGCGAACCGCGTGACCTTCGATTCGGTCGATCACTTCATCGTGCTGCCGGCGAACCCGGACGACAGCGGCAACCGGAATTTCGACGCCACGACGCCGACGGCCGGACTGCTGTATCGCATCACGCCGACCGCGAGCGCCTACGTGAGCTACGGCCAGGGCTTCGAGACCCCCACCCTGGCCGAGATGGCGTACAAGCCGGGCGGCGGCACGGGGCTGAACTTCGGGCTCGACCCGGCCACCAGCCATCACTGGGAGACCGGCATCAAGGCGCTGTTCGCCTCCAACTTGCAGGTCAATTTCGCGCTGTACGACATCCAGACACAGAACGAGATCGTGGTCGACACCAACAGCGGCGGGCGCGCCACCTACGTGAACGCCGGGCGCACCCATCGCTCGGGCGCCGAGCTCGGCGCGAGCGCGACCCTGCCCTACGACATCCGCGCGTCGCTCGCGTGGACGCTGCTCGAGGCCACCTTCGAGGACACCTTCAGCACGCCCGCGAGCGGCACGGTCGCCGCCGGCAACGTCCTGCCCGGCGTGCCGCGCAACAGCGTGTACGGCGCGCTGCGCTGGAGCCATGCGCCGAGCGGCTTCAACGTACTGTTCGAGGCGCAGTACCGCTCGCGCATGGCCGCCGACGACGCCAACACGCAGTTCGCCGACGGCTACACGATCGCCAACCTGGCGCTCGGCTTCGCGCAAACTGCGGTCGGCTGGCAGTTCTCCGAGTTCGCGCGCGTCGACAACATGTTCGACAAGGCCTATGTCGGCTCGGTCATCGTCAACGCAACCGGCGGGCAATTCTTCGAGCCGGCGCCGGGCCGCAACTACATGGTCGGCGTCCAGGCGCGCCACGGCTTCTAGTTGAAGTGCAGGCCGCCGTTGACCGGCACGGTCTGGCCGGTCATGTACGCGTTGCCGACCAGCATCAGCACGGCACACGCCACCTCCTCTCCAGTCCCGAGACGCCCGAGCGGCACGCGCGCCGCGCTCTCGGCGCGATGCGGAGCGGTCATGTCGCTCTCGATTAGAGACGGCGCGACCGCATTCACCGTGATGCCGTCCTTGACCAGGCGCGCCGCGTAGCCGCGCGTCAGGCCTTCCATGCCGGCCTTGGAGGCGTTGTAGTGCGGGCCGACGATGCCGGCGGCGCGCGCCGCGCCGGATGAGACGTTGACGATGCGCCCCCAGCCGCGCGCGCGCATTCCCGGCCACACTGCCTGCGTACACAGGAACGCCGACTTGAGGTTGACCGCGAGCGTGCGGTCGAAGTCGTCCTCGCCGAGCTCCTCCAGGCTGCGCCTGAGGGCCACCCCGGCGTTGTTGACGAGGATGCCGATCGGCCCGAGCGCTTCCTCGGCGGCGCGCACGAGCTTGGCGACCGCCGCCGCCTGTGACACGTCGGCGCCGAGCGCGACCGCCCTGCGCCCGAGGCCGCGGATCGCTGCGGCAACCGCCTGCGCGTCGTCGGCGCGCGCGCGGTAGTTCACCGCCACGTCCGCACCCGCCGCGGCGAGCGCCAGCGCGATCGATTTTCCAATGCCGCGCGAGGCGCCGGTCACCAGCGCCACGCGCCCTGCGAGCGACTCATTTCCCGACATCATCGTTCTCCTTTCGCCAGCGACGCGCGCCGCGCGAGGCGCCGGCTGAACTCGGCCGCGAGCAGCGGCAGGCCGAGGCCCGCGACCGCGAACACGGACCGCACGCCGAGCCCGTCGACCGCGCGCGAGGCGAGCCACACGCCGAGCGACTGGCCGCTGAAGAGGAAGCACGCGAACAGCGCCACCGCCGCGCCGCGCACCTGCGGCGCCATCTGGGTCGCGTTCACCTGCAGCGTGTTGTGCAGCATGTACAGGCCGATGCCGACGGCGAACATGCACGGAATGGCGAACGCCGCCTGCGGCGCGGCGAGCAGTCCGAGGTAGCCGAGCGCGAGCGCGGCCCCGCCGCCGAGCGCGAGGCCGCGCTCCCCGAGGCGCGGGACGAGGCGGCGCGCGGTCCCTGCGTACACCAGCCCTCCCGCGGCAAACACGGCAGCGAGCGCCCCGCTCGCGGCCACCCCGGCGCCGAAGCGCTGGTGCAGATAGAACGGCACGAAGGCGAGCGCGCCGTAGAACAGCGCGCCCTCGACGAACACGATCGCGAGGATCACGCGTACCCAGGGCCCGCGGGACAGGCCGCCCATGCGTCGCAGCGCGGCGCCGAACGAGCCTGCCGCGGGATTGGCGTCGCGTGTATGCGGGTTGCGGCGCAGTTCGCTCCAGAGCAGCGCCGCGGTCGCGGCGTACAGCAGGGCGAGCGCGACGAAGATCGCGCGCCAGCCGAGCCATTCGCCGAGCGCGCCGGAGCCGGCGGTGCCGAAGGCGACGCCGAGCATCTGGCCGATCAGAAAGCGCGCCAGCACCGGCTGGCGGCGCTCGTAGGGCACCGCGTCGCCGATCCAGGCCATCGCCTGGGACACGATCGGGCCCACGGCCGCGCCCGCCGCGAAGCGCGCGGCGATCAGCAGGCCGAGCGTGGGTGCGACGGCGCAGGCGAGGCAGCCGAGCGCCGACAATGCGCACAGCACGACCACCATGCGGTACTTGCCGACGCGGTCGCCGAGCGGCCCGACGACCAGCTGCAGCAGCCCGTAGGCGACCGAGAACGCGGTGATCACCGACGCTGCCGCGCCGGCGGTCACGCGGAACGCTCCGGCGATGAGGGGCAGCAGCGGGTCCACGGCGCGCAGGCTCGCCGCGCTGGCGAACGCGGCGAACGACAGGAACAGGACGGCGCGGCCGATCATCCGGCCGCGTACCGGAAGCACGGCTTCGAGCCTGCCCCCTCCTCGTAGCGGATCGCTGACATGCTTCGTTCTTGTCGTAGTCTTAAGCCGCGATCGGGGCGCGGTCGCTTAGCATACCTCGCACGGGAGCGACACATTGCGCCGGATGATCATCTTCGTGGCTTGCCTGGTCCTCGCGCGCGCCGGCGCCGCGGGCGCGGCGCCACCGCCGGGCGTGACGCTCGGGCTGCGCTACACCGGCGAGGTGATCGGCAACGTCTCGGGCGGAATCGCGCGCGGCGCGGGCTACGAAGGGCAAGTCAGACTGGATCTCGACGCCGACCTCGGCGCGCTCGTCGACTGGCGCGCAGCGAAACTGCACGCAAGCGCCTACCAGATCCACGGCCACGGGCCTTCGGCGAACTACGTCGGCAACATCATGGACGTGAGCAATATCGAGGCTCGCCCGACGACGCTGTTGTACGCGCTGTGGCTGCAGCAAGGCCTGCCCTGGCATGGCGCGTCGCTGCGCGCCGGCCAGCTGGGTGCGGACGAGGAGTTCCTGCTGAGCAAGACGGCTGCCGGACTTGTCAACGGCACCTTCGCTTGGGCGGCGCTCGCCGCGGCCGATCAGGCCGAGGGCGGACCGGCCTACCCGCTCGCCACGCCCGGCGCGCGGCTGCGCCTCGCGCCGCGACCGGACCGCGTCTTCCTGCTCGCCGCCTTCGCCGGCCATCCCGCCGGCCGCCGCTGCGAAGCGAGTCCGCAGCGCTGCGATCTGCACGGCACGACATTCAGCCTGAACGGCGGCACGCTGTGGATGAGCGAGCTGCAGCTTTCCGGCGCCTACAAGCTCGGCGGCTGGTACCAGACCGGATCCTTCCCCGATCAGAACGACCCGGCCGCCGCGCATCGCGACGACTGGGGCGTGTACGCGATCGCCGACCGGACGCTGTGGCCCGCGCGCGGCGTGAGCGCCTTCGCGCGGCTGGGCGGCGCGCCCTCGGACCGCAATCTGGTCTCGCTCTATCTCGACGCCGGACTGGGCTTCGCCGGGCCGATCGCCGCACGCCCGCAGGACAGGCTCACCCTCGGCGCGGCCTGCACCGGCTTCCCGCTGAGCGACCACGAGTCGGTGCTCGAGCTTAGCTACGTCGCCCGGCTCACGCACCACTGGAGTCTGCAACCCGACCTGCAGTACGTGTCCAATCCCGGCAACAACGCGCCCGATCCGAGCGACCCCTCGCAGCCCATCCGCGACGCGCTCGTGATCGGCTTGCGCGCGGTGTTCCGGCTTTGAGCCGCACCTAGCGCGCCGCGCCCATCAGGTGGTTCGGCAGCCAGGTGGCGATTTCCGGGAACGCGGACAGGATCACGATGGCGAGGAACATGCAGAGCACGTAGGGAATCGTGCCCCACATGACCTTGGTGACCGGCACGTCCGGCGCGATCGAGTTGACGATGTAGATGTTCAGGCCGACCGGCGGATGGATCAGGCCGACCTCCATGTTGATCGTGAGGATGACGCCGAACCACACCGGGTCGAAGCCGGCGGCGCGGATGATCGGGTAGAGGATCGGGCTGGTCATCAGGATGATCGCCGCGGGCGGGATGAAGAAGCCGCACACCAGCAGGAACAGGTTGATGATCGCCATCAGCACCCAGCGGTTGACGTGCATGTCGGCGACCGCCTGCGCGAGCGTCTGGGTGAGGTAGAGCGACGTGAGCACGTAGCCGAACAGCACCGCTGCGGCGATGATGGTGAGGATCATCACCGACTCTCGCATGGTGTCGCGCAGGATCAGCCACCAGTCGCGCGCCCGCCACATGCGGTAGATCACCACTGCGAGCAGCACGCACAGCGCCGCGCCGACGCCGGCCGCCTCCGAGGGCGTCGCCACGCCGCCGTACAGCACGTAGATCACGCCGACGATGATGGCGAGGAAGGGCGCGATCTTCGGGATCGATTGGAATTTCTCGCGCCAGCTGTAGCGGAAGTCCGCCGCGTGCGTGCGGAACCCGCGCTTCCAGATGATGAACAGGGTCCACAGGATGAACAGGCCGGTGAGCAGCAGGCCGGGGAGCACGCCGGCGAGAAACAGCCGTCCGATCGAGGTCTCGGTGGCGATGCCGTACAGGATGAAGGTGATCGAAGGCGGGATCAGGATGCCGAGGGTGCCGCCCGCGCAGATCGACCCGGTGGCGATGTCGTCCGGATAGCCGCGGCGGCGCATCTCGGGGATGCCCATCTTGCCGATGGCGGCGCAGCACGCGGGCGAGGAGCCGGTGAGCGCGGCGAAGATCGCGCAGGCGCCGAGATTGGAGATCACCAGGCCCCCGGGGAGGCGGTACAGCCAGCGGTCGAGCGCCTCGTACAGGTCCTTGCCCGCGGGCGAGGAGCCGATCGCCGCGCCCATCATCACGAACATCGGGATCGACACCAGCGTGAACTCGTTCAGTCCCGAGTAGAACGTCTCGGCGACGACCTGCAGCGCGTCGAAGCCCTGGAAGATGAGCAGGAACACGATCGACACCGCCCCGAGGCCGAACGCGACCGGCACGCCCGACAGCAGCATCGCGAGCGTGACGATGAGGACGAGCGCGCCCTCCTGCGTCGGGCTCATTCGCGCAGCCTGTCGGCGCCGATGCCGAAGGGCGGCGTGCGCCCCGTCACGAGGCAGATGAGCTCGGCGACGTACTGCAGCACGAGCAGGCCCAGGCCGACCGGCATCGCGGCGTAGGGAATCCACAGCCGCGCGCGCCACACCGTGTCGGAGCGCCAGTTGTTCGCCCAGGCCTCGTGCCAGTACAGCGTCCCGAGGACGAACAGCACGACGCAGAAGGCGAACGCGAGCAGGCCGGTGGCGAGCGCGAGCCAGAAGCGCACGCGCGGCCCGACGTGCAGCGGCAGCACATCGACGTTCACGTGCCCGCGGGTCATGAGCACGTAGGCGCTGCCGATGAAGGTCGCCGCCACCACGCAGTAGGTGACGACGTCGATCTGCCACACGGTGTCGCGGCCGAGCAGGTAGCGCTCGACCACCATGTCGCAGATCACCAGAACGCCGAAGGCGATGAGGCCGGCGGCGAACACGCCGGAGGCGCGCGACAGCAGCCCGACGGCCCGGAGGTAGCCGTCAACGGCTCCTCCGGGGCGACCCCCTCCCCTCATGCGCGCCGCTCTACTTGACCGAGAGGGCCTCGTCGATCAGCTTCTTGCCGTCCGGAACGTCCTTCGCGAATCTCGCGTAGGAGCTCTTCTTCGCCACGTCGAGCCAGGCCTTGTAGTCGGAGTCGCTCAGGCTCACGACCTTGACGTTGTGGCTCTCGAACGCCTTGACCGCGCCGGCATTCACGCTGTCGGCCTTGGACTCGTAGTACGCCTGCGCCGCCTTGCCGGCCTTGACGATCGCCGCCTGCTGCGCCTTGTCGAGCTTATTGAAGCTCTTCTTCGACATCAGCACCGGCTCGTACATGAACCACAGCGCGTTGTCGCCCGGCGCGGTCAGGCACTTGGTCACCTCGTACAGGCGCATCGAGGCGAAGGTGCCGAGGCTGGTGTCGGTGGCGTTCACGACTCCGGTCTGGAACGCGTTGTAGATCTCGTTCGACGGCGGGCTGACGATGCTCGCCCCGGCGGCCTGCCACATCGCGGCGAAAGTCGGTCCCGCGGCGCGGAACTTGACGCCCTTCAGGTCGCTGGGCAGGGTGATGCAGCCCTGATTGGACGCCATTCCGCCTGCGAACCAGGCGTCGGAGAGCACCATCACGCCGTGCTTCTCGATCGCCGCGCGGATGTCCTTCATGAACTTCGACTGGTTGATGCGCTTGGCGCGCTCCTGGCTGCGGATCAGCCCGGGCATCAGCGTGGCGCTGAACTCCGGCACCTTGCCGCTCGCGTAATCGAGCGGGAACAGCGCGATGTCGAGCTGGCCGTTGACCATCGCGTTCCACTGGTCGTTCGGCTTGAACAGCGACGCGCCGGGATAGACCTGGATGTCGAGGCCGACGCCCGCGGCCTTGGCGTCCTTGGCGATCATCTGCACCATGTCGTCGCGCACGTCGCCCTTGCCCCCGGGGAACTGGTGCGAGGCGCGCAGTACCAGGTCTCCGGCGAACGCAACGTTCGCCAAAGTGCCGGCCGCGATCATCGCAGCCGCTACGGCAGTCTTGCGGAACTTGGACATCTTTCCCCTCCTCCTCGTGATGGATGCATTGTTTTGCGGCCCGCTAGTGTACCCGCGGGCGCGCGCAATCCCGCGATCAGCTTTCCGTCAGGAACCGCCCAGGCGCGTCTCCACCAGACGCGCGAAGAACGCGGCGCCGAGCGGCAGCGCGCGGTCGTTGAAGTCGTAGCCCGGGTTGTGCACCTCGCAGCCGGACTCGCCTTCGCCGTTGCCGATGTTGACGTAGCAGCCGGGCACCTTCTCCAGCATGAAGGAGAAGTCCTCGGAGGCCATGATGAGCGGCGGGTTGCGCTCGACCCGCGCCTCGCCGACCAGCCCGGCGCAGATGCCCGCCGCGAACTCGGCCTCCCCGGGGTCGTTCACGGTGGGCGCGAAGTTCCAGCGCAGGTCGACTTCGGCGCTGGCACCGAAGCCCGCGGCCACCCCGCCCGCGATGCGCCGGACTGCCTCGCTGATCTGGTCCATCACCTTGCGCGAGAACGCGCGCACCGTACCGGCGAGCAGCGCGCTCTGCGGGATCACGTTGTACGCCTCGCCGGCGTGGATCTTGGTGACCGACACGACCGCGGTGTCGACCGGCGCGACGTTCCGCGACACGACGGTCTGCAGCGCGGTGGCGATGTGCGCGGCGACGATCACCGGGTCGATACCGGTCTCGGGGCGCGCGCCGTGCGCGCCCTTGCCGGTCACCTTGATGTCGAAAAAGCCGCCGCCCGCCATCATCGGCCCGGCGCGCACCGCGAACGAGCCCACCGGCAGGCTCGGGCGGTTGTGCATGCCGAACAGCGCGTCGCAGGGGAAGCGCGCGAACAGTCCGTCCGCCAGCATCGCCTGCGCGCCGCCCAGCCCCTCCTCGGCGGGCTGGAAGATGAAGTTCACCGTGCCGTCGAAGGCGCGGGTCGCGGCGAGGTACTTCGCCGCGCCGAGCAGCATCGCGGTATGGCCGTCGTGGCCGCAGGCGTGCATGCGGCCGTCGTGGCGCGAGCGGTGCGCGAAGGTATTCGCCTCCTGGATCGGCAGCGCGTCCATGTCGGCGCGCAGGCCCACGGCACGCGCGCCGTCCCCGGGCTTGCGCGCGCCGCGCCCCGAGCGCAGCACGCCGACGACGCCGGTCCTGCCGACGCCGCGGTGCACCTCCAGCCCGAACGACTCGAGCTTCGCGGCGACCAGCTCGCACGTGCGCGACTCCTGGAAGCCGAGCTCGGGATGCGCGTGGATGTCCTGCCGCCACGCGGTCATTTCTTCGTGCAGGCGGGAAATTCGCGAGTCGATCTTCACGGCGCAAGATTACCGCGCCGCAGGCGTGCAGGCTACCAACCCCAGCCGAAGGGCGACTGGCTGCTCGAGACCTTGCCTTCGCCGGTGAAGAACACCGAGCCGCCGCCCGCCCCCGGGTAGTAGTAGTACCAGACGTCCCGGCCGTCGAGCTTGAACTTCGTGGTGGGCTGCCCGAGCAGCTCGACTACGTGGTCATCGTCCATGGACGGCTTGATGCTCGACCAGCGTTGCTTGAGCACCGCTTCGGGGCTGACGTAGCCCGGGCCGGCTGCGCTCGCCGCGGCCGGCGCGGGCGCGGCTGCTGCAGGTGCGGCTGCTGCAGGTGCGGCGGCCGCGGGCGCGGCTTGCGGAACTGCAGCCGCCGGCGCGGCGGCCGGCGCGCCGCCCTCGAACTGGTCCATGCGCGCCTTGAGCTCGCGCACCTGTTGCTCGAGTGCGTTCACCTGCCGCCGCAGGGCCGCGACCTCGGGGTCCTCGGCCGCCGCCGCCGTGCTCCAGAGCAGCGCCCAGGCGCACAGCACCGGCACGACGAACGGCGGCCGCTCGCCCATGCGGCTACTTGGACGCCGCGTAGGTCGCCACCGCCCTGAGTTCCGCCGCCGTCATGTCGCGCACTTCGTTGATCATGATCGGCGCGTTGCTGCGCGTGCCCGTCTTGAAGCCCTCGAGCTGCGCGACCAGGTACTCCACGTGCTGGCCGGCGAGGCGTGGGAACACCTGCGCCCCCTCGGCGTTCGCGCCGTGGCAGGACGCGCAGGCCGCCACCTTCTTAGACGGAATGCCCTGCTCGTAGATCTTGCGCCCCTCGGCCATCAGCGCCGGCGCGCCGGACTTGCCAGCGGCCGGCTTCTGCGCGGCGTAGTAGTCGGCGAGCCCCTTGATCGTCGCGTCGCCAAGCTGCGAGGCCATGCCCCACATATAGGCCTGCGCATTCGGGTCGGCGCGCAGGTGGCCGCGGAACGCGTCCAGCTGCAGCACGATGTATGCCGACTGCTGCCCGGCGAGGTTCGGAAACACCGGCGAGATGCTGTGGCCCTCGGGCCCGTGGCACGAGGAGCACACGCCGGTGGCAAGCGCCTGTGCGCCCTGATCGGCCTGCGCCAGTGCCGCGCCGGTGCCGCCGGCAAGCACGACGGCTGCTGCGAGTGAAAGGATCTTTTTCATTGTCGTTCGCCTAGAAGTTTAGCCAGCCGAGGAGATACAGCGTGTTGTTGTCGGACGCGCTCCGGCCGAGGCCGTCGTAGTTGCTGCTGGCGCCGTTGAACTTGCTGTACGCGGTGTACTGCAGCGCGATCTTGGTGTTCTGGTACGGCACCCAGTCGAGCTCGCCGACCCAGCCGTTGCTGTCGGGCTTGTTGTTGCCAAAGCCGTTCAGCGGCGTGCCCGACGCGTAGAGCGTCGCGTCCTCGCTGCCGGTGGTCGAGAAATAGCCGAGCGCCGCGCCGTACTTGCGGTGGTAGTAGTACTGCCCGCCGAGCCGGTAGGTCTTCAGCGTGTTCGATGGATTGGCGCTGGCGCCGGCGGCGAAGTCGGCGTCGAGGTGCTGCTTCTCGTCGATGTAGGTGCCCGTCACCGAGAACAGGTGCTCGTCGCCGATGTACTGGTACTGCGTATCGAGCGCCCAGTCGTCGAAGTTGTTGGTCGGACCCGAGAGCGCGTTGCCGCCGCCGGGGAAGAGCTTCGCGTTCACGCCGTAGGCGCCGACTTCCCAGGAATTGCGCTCCCACTGGTGCTCGTAGGCCACGCGCCAGTACGGTGCCCAGCCGTCGAGCACGTCCGCGTTGGTGCTGTCGAGCGCTTGCGATGCCGCGGGCGCAGAGTGGTACATCCCGAGCTCGCCGTAGATCGAGTTGTTCCACCATCCGTACACGCTCGCGCCGGCGACGCCCGCATCGGCCAGGCCGCCGTCTAGCGCGGTGGCCGCGCCCGGCGCCGGCGCCGTCGCGCTGCGCTGGTCGAACGGCGACTGCCAGGCGGGCGTGCTGTTCCAGACGTCCTGCACCGTGGGGTTGTTGTTGAAGCTCACGCCCCACAGGAACTTGTCGCTCGCCAGGCTCGCGTAGCGGATGTCGGTGTTGTCCCAGCCGAAGCTCGCCGCGGTGCCGTCGTAGGTCATCTGCACGAATGCGCCGAGGTTTGGTGCGATGCGGCCGGCGTAGAACAGGCTCGCCTGCTGCGGGAACAGCACCTGGCCGTTCTTCGCCAGTGCGTCGGGCGGTACGGTTCCGGTGCCGGCCTGCGTGTCGGGCACGGCCGACTTGGTGCTGGAGTACGACATCTGGAACATGAACGAGAGCGGCGGCAGCTGGTTGAGCAGCAGCGTCTGATCCTTGTTCTGGGTGATGCCGCTCACCTGCGGCAGGTTGTCGATCGTGTAGGCGTTCAGCTTGAAGCGCCTGCCGAACGGCGTGAGCTCCGGAAACACCGTGTGGCAGGCCTCGCAGGCCATGCCGGTCTGGCGCGCGAAGCTCGGCACCGCCTGCGCGCTCGTCGGCGCGAGCAGAATCGCGCCGGCGCTTAGCGCGAGCGCCGCGACGACCCCTCCCAGTCTTTTTTGCTGCATGGTGATCTCCCGTCGATTGGATGAAATCTGACGAGAGTTTCTTGTGTGCGCACGCGCGCATCATTAACCGAGATCAAACGGCGAATTGATCCTTGCGTAAGCTGACGTCAGCCTGACGACAGCATGCTTTTTTTGCCGCGATTTTCGCGCGCCGCGCGCGTGGGCTGACCTGCGCGCAAGTTACTGCGGCAGCGAGGTCGACTGCCAGGCGATGAACTTCCAGCCCTGCGGCGTCTTCGTCCACACGTCGAGATAGCGCAGGCGCAACACCTTGTGCACGCCGTTCACTTCCGCTTCCATCTCCGCGCGCCCGGTGACGAGCGCGCAGTCGCCGCACAGGCGCACGCGCTCCTCGAAGCGCTTCTGCGACTTGTAGCGCGTCTTGCCGCTGCGCAATGACTCTAGATAGCTCGCCTTCGTGTCGACGACCGCCGACGAATGCGTGTAGATGAGGTCCTCGTGCATCAGCTCCCCGAGCAGCTTGCTGTCTGCCGACACCATCGCCTTGAAGCGCACGTCCTCGAGCGCGAGGATTTCCTTTTCCTGCGACATGCTCACCTCCATATCTCGTTTGCCACCTCGACCACGAGCGCGAGCTTGCGCCATTGGTCGTCCTCGGAAAGCGCGTTGCCGTGGTGCGTGCTCGCGAAGCCGCACTGCGGCGACAGGCACAGTCTCTCGAGCGGCACGTAGCGCGCCGCCTCGTCGATGCGGCGCCTGAGCAGGTCCTTGCTTTCGAGCGCACCGAGCTTGGTGGTGACCAGCCCAAGCACGACCTTCTTGCCCGCGGACAGCGCGCGCAACGGCTCGAAGCCGCCCGCGCGCGCTGAGTCGAACTCCATGAAGTAGCCGTCGACGTCGGTCGAGAACATCGCTTCGGCCACCGGCTCGTAGCCGCCCTCCGCGACCCAGGCGCTCCTGAAGTTCCCGCGGCAGGTGTGCATCGTGATCGTCATGCCCGCCGGCCGGCCGGCGAGCGCCTCGTTGATCGTGTCGGCGTATGTTCGCGGCAGAGCCGCGGGATCGTCGCCGTTCTTCAGGCAGTTGGCGCGGATCTTCGGGTCGCACAGGTAGGCGAAGGCGACGTCATCGAGCTGCAGGTAGCTGCAGCCCGCGGCGGCGAACTGCGCGATCGCCTTCTTGTAGGCGGCCGCGACGTCGCTCCAGAACTCTTCCAGGTCCGGATAGGCGTCCCGCGAGATCGACGCGCGCCCGCCGCGCAGGTGCAGCATGGAAGGCGACGGAATCGTCATCTTTGCCGTGCGCCGCGTCGCAGACTTGAGGAACGCGAAATGCCCGACCATGACCGGCCGCGAGCAGCCGACCTTCCCGGCGACCGTCGGGATCGGCGGCTGCTCGCCGGCGGCGCCGAACTTCGGGCCCGGGTTGGCCATCGTCGTCACGCCGTCGAGCTGCGCGAGGAAATCGAGGTGCCACCAGTCGCGGCGGAACTCGCCGTCGGTGATCGACTGCAGGCCGATCGCCTCCTGCTTCGCGACCGCCTCGCGGATCGCGCGGTCCTCGACCTCCTCGAGCGCCGCCGCGCCGAGCGCGCCCGCCTTCCACCTGGCGCGCGCCTCGGCGAGCCAGGCAGGCCTGAGCAGGCTGCCGACCTGGTCGGCGCGGAAAGGCGGCTTCACGCGGCCTTCGCCGCGCGCGCCGTGGGCTTGAGCACGAAGTCGTAGCGCAGCGCGTACTCGCCCTTGTCATTCTTCGCGAACTCGACGATCAGCGACTCCTTGACGCCGAACACCGCGTCGGAGTCGAGGAACTCGTCGCCGCGCACGAACAGGTGCGTCACCAGCTTGTCGTAGCCGGGCGCCTCGATCATGAAGTGCAAATGCCCGGGCCGCATCGGATGGCGGCCGGTAGCGGCGAGCATCTTGCCGACCGGTCCGTCGTGCGGCACCGGGTAGCTCGTAGGCTTGACGCAGCGAAAGGCGAGCTTGCCGTCGGCGCCGGCACGGAAGCGTGCGCGCAGGTTGACGCCCTCCTTCTTCTGCACGTCGTAGTAGCCGTCGCCGCCCGCCTCCCACACGTCGACCAGCGCGCCGGCGAGCGGCCTGCCGTCGGTTGCCGAGACGCTGCACTCCACCACGCAGGGCTCCCCGGGCGTGCCCGGACGGGCGATGTTCGCGCCCTGCGGCAGCTCGGGCGCACCCTCGACGAAGAACGGTCCGAGCACGGTCGACTCGGTCGCGTTCGCCGTCTTGCCGTAATTGATGAAGTCGACCAGCATCGACACGCCGAGCGTGTCGGACATGAGGATGAACTCCTGGCGCTTGTCGTCGCACCAGTGTCCCGTGTCGGTCAGGAACTTGATGCCGGCGAACCATTCTTCCTGCGTCGGGCGCACGTCGCGCACGAACGCGTGCAGGTGCTTCACCAGGCTCGTCATCACCTCCTTCAGGCGCGCGTTCGGCGTAGCCTCGATGCGCCGCAGCACCTCCGCGGTGAGCGTTTCCTCGGTGAAATTGCGGATCGCCATGCCTCGCTCCTCGTTCTGCCGGGGTGGCCTCGATGCTACCATCGCGCCGTGGACGTCGCTCTGGTCGCGCCCGATGAGGACACCGCGCGCTGGCTCGAGGGCCTGCGCGCGGCGCTGCCGCAGGACCGCTTCTTCGCCTGGCCCGAGCGCGGCGACCCGCAGCGCGTCGAGGTCGCACTGGTCGCGCGGCCGCCTGCCGGCGCGCTCGCGCAATTTCCCGGGCTGAAGCTCATCCAGTCGCTGTGGATGGGCGTCGACGGCCTGCTCGCCGATGCGACGCTGCCGCGCGGCGTGCCGCTCGCGCGCCTGGTCGACCCGGGCATGCTGGCGGCGATGGGCGAGACGGTGCTCGCGCGCGTGCTCGATTGGCACCGGCACCTGTATCGCTACCGTGCGCAGCAGGCCGAGGGGCTGTGGCGGCCGCTACGGCAGTACATGGCGAGCGATCGCACGGTCGGCATCCTCGGCCTGGGCGAGCTCGGCCGGCACGTCGCCGCGCGCCTGCTCCAGCACGGCTTCCGCGTTTCCGGCTGGAGCCGCCGCAAGCGGGAAGTCGAAGCTGTCGATTGTTTCGCGGGGCCTGACGGGCTGGAGACGGTGCTCGCGCAAAGCGGCGCGCTCGTGTGCCTGCTGCCGCTCACCGGCGAGACGCGCGGCATCCTGAATGCGCGCACGCTCGCCCTGCTGCCGGAAGGCGCGTGCCTGATAAACGTCGGGCGCGGCGCGCACGTGGTCGATGCCGACCTGCTCGCGGCGCTCGACGCCGGGCGCCTGGCGCACGCGTTCCTCGACGTGTTCAATGCCGAGCCGCTGCCCGCAGGGCATCGCTACTGGTCGCACCCGCGCGTCAGCGTCACGCCGCACGTCGCCGCGCTCACCGAGCCGCGCACCGCGCTCGCGCGCGTGGTCGAGAACCTCGGGCGCGTGCGGCGCGGCGAGCCGCCGCTCGGCCTGGTCGACCGCGCAGCGGGCTACTGAGGCCGTCCCGACTCGTTCAGCCCGAAGTAGCTGCGCATGCGCTCGAGCAGGGTGGCGCTGCGCGATCTCACGTTCGCGGCGTCGGCGCGCGCCGCGTCGCTCACCGCGACCAGCTGCGTCTCGCGCTCGGCGAGCACGCGCGAGATCTCCTCGGCGATCGCCGGGCGCGAGCGCAGGATGTCCTGGAAGCCGGCCTTGTCCAGCCGGTAGCACTCGGCGTCGGTCTTGGCGGTCACCGTGGCACGGCGCGCGTCGCCGGTCATCATGCCCATCTCGCCGAATACATTGCCCGGCGCGATAGTGGCGATGCTGCGCCGCTCGCCGCCGGGCGCCTCGAGCCACACCTCGGCCTCGCCCGCGACCAGGATGTACAGCCAGTGCGCGACCGCGCCCTGGCGCGTCATCACGTCGCCGGCATGGAACGGCGCGTACACCAGCCGGTCGGCCAGCGCGCGCAGCTCCGACTCGTCCAGGCTCCTGAACAGCTCGACGCCGCGCAGCGCGGCGAGCCGCCGCTGTACGTCGCGCGCGCGCTGCGCGGCCTCGCGCTCCTCGGGCCTGACCGCCTGCACCACCGTCTGCGGAAACGCGAGCGAGATCCCGGCGCGCTGCAGGGCCGCGTACAGGTGCAGCCGCACGCGGCTGTCGGTCGGATCGTCCGCCTGCGGATCGGTCAGGTAGTAGCGCAGCGCGTAGCGGTTGAAGCTCGCGCCGAACTCGAGCAGGATGCAGTTCGGCTTCGGCTCGCGCGCGACCTGCGGGATCTCCGCACCGGCGAGCGCCTCCTCCGCGACCGCCAGCACGCGGTTCGACGGCACGTCGTACTCGACGTCGAAATGGATCCAGCGCCGCCAGCGCACCGGTTCCTCGTCGGGGTTGCCGATGACGATGAAGCGCGTCTTCATGAGCGCGGAATTCGGCACGATGACGAGCTCGTTGTTGCGCGTGCGGATCGTGGTGTGCCGCCAGCGGATCTCGACCACGCGGCCCGAGAGGTCGTCCAGCTTCACCCAGTCGCCGATCGAGATCGACTCGTCCAGCTCGAGCACCAGGCCGCCGAGCACGTTGCCGAGCGTGTCCTGCATGGCGAACGCGACCACCGCCGTGATCACCGCCGAGGTCGTCACCAGGCTCGCGAGGTCCATGCCGGCGAGCCGCAGGCGCACCAGGCCCCAGCCGACGTAGACGAGCACCATGATGATGTCCTCGGCGATGCGCGGCGCGCGCGCCCCGATCGCCGGCAGCACGACGCGGAACAGCGACAGCCCCGCCAGGCGGAAGATCGCGAGCCCGGTGGCGAGGACCGCCATGTCGCGCACGATCGCGCCCGAAGCCGATACGCCGCCCGCCTCGAGCACCGCGCCGACCAGCTCGCCGAGCAGGCTCAGCCCGAGGAACACGAGCGTGTTGCGGATCACGAAGCGCTCGCTCTTCAGGCCGCGCGCGAGGAGAGCGGCGAGCGCCGCGCTCGCGAGCAGCAGGTACGGCAGCTCGGCGCGCCAGAACAGGCGCCAGGTCTCGGCGAGGAAGCCGCTCATCGCGCGAGGTAGCCGCTGTCGACCGGCAGCACGATGCCGGTGACGCAGCGCGCCGCCGGAGCGGCGAGGTAGACGACCGCCGCCGCGATGTCGTCCGGCTCGGGCAGCACGCCGAGCGGCGTGTGCGCCATCACCGCCTCGAGCAGCTGCGGGTTGGCGAACACCGGCACGGTGAGATCGGTGCGCACGAAAGTCGGCGCGACGGCGTTCACGCGGATATGGTCGGCCGCCCACTCGAGCGCCAGCGCGCGCGTGAGGTTCACTACCGCGCCCTTGGAAGCCTGGTACGAGGCATTCGGGAAGATGCCGCCGGAGAGGCCCATGATCGAGGCGAGGTTGACGATTGCGCCGCCGCCACGCTGCTTCATATGGCGCGCGGCGATGCGCGAGCCGAGAAAGAGCGCGGTCAGGTTGAGGTCGATCACGCTCTGCCACTCTGCGCGCGTGATCTCGAGGGCCGGCTTGCGGATCGCGCGTGCGGCGTTGTTCACCAGCACGTCGATGCCGCCGAGCTCCCCGGCCGCGCGCGCGAGCGCGGCTTCGAGCGCCGCCTCGTCGGCGACGTCGCAGGCGATGCGCAGGCCCGCGCCCGGGCCGGGCTCGAGATCGAGCACCGCGACGCGCGCGCCGGCCGCGCCGAGCCGCAGCACGCAGGCCGCGCCGATGCCGCGGCCGCCGCCGGTGACTACCGCCGCCTTGCCATCCAGCCGGAAGAGATCGTTCATGGCCGCGTAAGTATACTGGCGCTCGTATGCACGACCTCGTCATTCGCGGCGCAGCGCTGCTGGACGGCGTGGGCGGCGAAGCGCGCGTCGCCGACCTCGCCGTGCGCGACGGGCGCATCGCCGCGCTCGGGCGCGACCTGGGCGCGGCGCGCCGGACCGTCGACGCGGACGGCCTCGCGCTCATGCCGGGCATCATCGACAACCACACGCACTACGACGCGCAGATCACCTGGGATCCCGGCCTGTCGCCCAGTCCGGGGCTCGGCGTCACCACCGCGGTGATCGGCAACTGCGGCTTCACCATCGCCCCCTGCCGGCCCGAGGGGCGCGAGCGCGTGATGCGCAACCTGACCCAGGTGGAAGGCATGTCGCTCGAGGCGCTGCGCGCCGGCATCCGCTGGGACTTCGAGACGCTGCCCGAGTACCTCGACATGCTCGAGCGCAGCGGCATGGGAGCGAACGTCGCCGCCTTCGTCGGCCACTCGGCGCTGCGCAGCTACGTGATGGGCGAGGAGGCGAGCGCGCGCGCCGCGAGCGACGCGGAGATCGCGCGCATGCGCGCGCTCCTGCTCGAGGGCCTGCGCGCCGGGGCGATCGGCTTCTCTACCAGCACCTCGCCCGCGCACAACGGCGAAGGCGGCGTGCCGATGCCCTCGCGGCTGGCCGACGAGCGCGAGCTGCGCGCGCTCACCGGGTGCCTGAGGGAGGCCGGGCGCGGCGTGTTCATGCTGACCAAGGGCGGGCACACGCCGATCGCCTTCCTCGAGGAGCTGTCGGCCGCCTCGACGCGCCCGGTGGTGATCGCGGCCCTGCTGCACAACAGCACCAACCCGCGCGCGGTTTTCGACGACCTGGACCGGATCCGCGCCGCCAACTCGCGCGGCGCGCGGCTCATCGGCGCGGTTTCCTGCTGCCCGTTGTCGTTCGACTTCACCCTGCGCTCGCCCTATCCGATCGAGGGGCTCGATGCATGGCGCCCCGCGCTCGGGCTGAAGGGCGAGGCATTCAGGGCGAAGCTCGCCGAGCGCGCATTCCGCGACGCGATCCGCGGCGAGCTCGCGCGTCCGGCGCATTTCCGGCTGTTCAGCGGCGAGTGGCACAAGCTCACCGTAGTCGAGTCGGCGAACCACCCGGACTACGAGCAGCGCGACATCGGCTCGCTCGCGGCGCAGGCGGGCAAGGACCCGCTCGACTTCTGGTTCGACCTGGCCGTGGAAGACGATCTGGCGACCGTGTTCGTCGCGCTCACGCTGAATTCGGACGAGCGCGCGGTGGGCGAGATGCTGCGCCACCCCGCGAGCATGGTGTCGCTGTCGGACGCGGGCGCCCACCTCACCTTCTTCAATGACGCCGGCTTCGGCCTGCACCTGCTCGGGCACTGGGTGCGCGAGCTCGGCGCGCTTACGCTGGGCGAAGCCGCGCGCCAGCTCACCGGCCTGCCCGCGGCGGTGTTCGGCATCCGCGGCCGCGGGCGGCTCGCGCCCGGCTACAGCGCGGACCTGCTGCTGTTCGACCCGGCGAGCGTGGGCCGCGGCCCGAAGCGGCGCGTTTTCGACCTGCCCGCCGGCGCGCCGCGTCTCACCACCACGGCCCTCGGCGTGCACGGCGTGTGGGTGAACGGCGAGCGCATCGCCGACGCGCGCGGCCCCGTCGAGCCCGCGCGACTGCCCGGGCGGCTGCTGCGCGAGTTCGACGCCTAGCGCGTCACAGCTGGAAGGCGAGCCACAGCAGCAGCCCCTCGGCGACATCGCGCGCGAGCCCCGGCGGCCGGGGCTCGTACGCCACTGCGGCGTCGCGCTGCCGCTCGATCCAGCGCGCGAAGCGCCCGATGTCCTCCTGCGCGTAGAAGGCCACCATCAGCTCGTAGTTGAGGAACAGGCTGCGCTCGTCGAGGTTGGCCGAGCCGACCAGCGCGAGCTGGTCGTCGATCACCACGCCTTTGGCGTGGATCATGCGCGGCAGGAACCAGACGCGTACGCCCGATGCAGCGACATCGCGCAGCGCGCGGTGGCGCGCCATGTCCGCGAGCAGGTGGTTCGATTTCGCCGGCATCACGAGGTCCACCGCGACGCCGCGCCGCGCCGCGAGCGACAACGCCAGCGAGAAGGTCTCGTTCGGCACGAAGTACGGCGTCACCGCCAGGATGCGCCGGCGCGAAGCGAAGAAGCCCGCCACGAGCAGCGTATAGACGGTGTCGTCGGCCTGGTCCGGGCCGCTCGCGATGAGCTGCGCCAAAGGCGCCGCGGCGCCGCCCGCGGCTGCCTCGTCCTTCGCGGGACGCGGCCCGCCGGTGGCGAAGGCCCAGTCCTGCACAAACCGCTGCTGCGCCTGCAGGGCGAGCGGGCCGCGCAGATCGAAGCTCAGGTCGATCCAGGGCCTGCTCGCGCCGGCGGCGTCGTCCCGGAAGTACTCGGCCGCCAGGTTCCTGCCGCCGCACCACAGCCGCTCGCCGTCGGCGATCGCCATCTTGCGGTGGTTGCGCAGATTGGTCCGCCCCCTGAGCGACGAGCGCAGGGGCGGCACGAACAGGGCCGTCTCGACCCCGGCGTCCGTCAGGCGCCGGAATTTCGGCAACCCCGGCAGATACGCGCCGATACCGTCCACCATCAGGCGCACGTGCACTCCGGCACGCGAGCGCTGCGCGAGGCGCCGCGCGATCTCGTCACCTACGGCGTCCTTGCCGAACACGAAGGTGCAGATATCGAGCGTGCGTGTCGCGCCGTCGATCACCGCGTGTAGTGCCTGCAGCGCCTCGGCGCCGTCCTGGTGCACGTTCAGGTCGCGGTACGGCGCAGCGGCCGGCAGCGCCATCGCCGCGGCGAGCTCGCGCAGCCGCGCCGCGGGGCCGCCAGCGTCCTCGGCGCGGGGCAAGGCGCGCGGCTGGCGCGGAGCGGCCCGCCGAGTGTCGACCAGCTTGCGGTTGCCGAACACCAGGTAAAGCGGCAAGGCGACGTACGGCAGCACAATGAGGCCGATCACCCAGGCGATCGCGGCCGACGGCCGGCGGCGCTGCTGCAGCGTGCGCGAGCCGACGATGTAGATCGCGAGGCCCAGCAGCACCACGAAGCCGTGCAAGGTCAGCCAGTGCCGGGCGATCAGTTCGGTCGTCATGATGGTGCAAGCATAAACCGCTCCTTGCGGTCGGCGCGCGCGGCGTGAATACTGGAACGCGACAAGGAGGAACTGAGATGAAGAAACGCAGGCTCGGAACTCTCGAGGTGCCGGCAATCGGCCTCGGCTGCATGGTGATGCCGGGGTTCTATCTGCCGGGCAGCGAGGAGCAGTCGCTCGCCACGCTGCGCCGCGCCGCGGAGATCGGCTGCAACTTTCTCGATACCTCTGACCTGTACGGCAACGGAGCGAACGAGAAGCTGCTCGCGCGCGCGCTCAAAGGCCGCCGCGACGACTACATCGTCGCCACCAAGTTCGGCAACGTCCGGCGCCCGGACGGCACGCCGGACGTCGACGGCCGTCCGGAGTACGTGGCGCGGGCCTGCGAGCGCAGTCTCGAGCGCCTCGGCATCGACTGGATCGACCTGTACTACCAGCACCGCGTGGACGACAAGGTGCCGATCGAGGACACGGTGGGCGCGATGAAGCGCCTGGTGGAGCAGGGCAAGGTGCGCCATCTCGGCCTTTCGGAAGCCGCGCCGCAGACGATCCGGCGCGCGCATCGCGTGCACCCGATCGCGGCGCTGCAGACCGAGTACTCGCTGTGGACGCGCGACGTCGAGACGGAAATCCTGCCGCTGTGCCGCGAGCTGGGGATCGGCTTCGTCGCCTACTCGCCGCTCGGGCGCGGCGTGTTCGGCGGGGAAATCTCCGGGGCGCAGAGCCTGCCCGAGGGCGACCGCCGGCGCGACCATCCGCGTTTCCAGAGCGACAACCTCAGGGCGAACCTCGCGCTGGTCGAGCCGGTGCGCCGCGTGGCGCAGGCGAAGGGCTGCACGCCCGCGCAGGTCGCGCTTGCCTGGCTGCTCGCCCGGGGAAAGGACATCGTGCCGATTCCCGGCACGCGGCGCATCGAGCACCTCGAGGCCAACGTCGCGGCGGCGGACATCACGCTCAGCGCCGGCGAGCTCGCGCAGCTCGAGGCTGCCTGCCTGCCGGGCGCCGCGCGCGGGACGCGCTACCCCGCGGCGCAGATGAAGCGGCTGAACCTCTGAGCGAGCGCTACTGCGATGCGGCGCACAGCATGCCCTCGGTTTCGATGAAGCGGATGATCGCCTCCAGCCCCTGCCCGGTCTTCAGGTTGGAGAACACGAACGGGCGCGCGCCGCGCATCTTCAGCGCGTCGCGCTCCATCACTTCGAGCGACGCGCCGACCAGCGGCGCGAGGTCGATCTTGTTGATCACCAGCAGGTCCGACTTGGTGATGCCGGGGCCGCCCTTTCTCGGGATCTTGTCGCCGGCAGCGACGTCGATCACGTAGAGCGTCAGGTCCGAGAGCTCGGGGCTGAAGGTGGCGGCGAGGTTGTCGCCGCCCGATTCGATGATGACGAGGTCGAGCGCCGGGAAGCGGCGCGTCAGGCGCGCCACCGCTTCCAGGTTGATCGAAGCGTCCTCGCGGATCGCGGTGTGCGGGCAGCCGCCGGTCTCGACGCCGATGATGCGCTCCGGGGCGAGCGCCTCGTTGCGCACCAGGAACTGCGCGTCTTCCTCGGTGTAGATGTCGTTGGTGACCACGGCGATGTCGTAGCGCTCGCGCAGCGCCTTGCACAGCGCGAGCGTCAACGCCGTCTTGCCCGAGCCGACCGGGCCACCGATGCCTACCCGTAGCGTCATGAGCGGAACAGCCTCGAGTACTGGGTTTCGTGCCGCGCAGAGAGTATCGCCAGCCCCGGCGCGAAGTTGCCCGGCTCCTCCTCGCTGACGTCGCGCAGGCGCTCGCCGAGCGCGAGCAGCATCTTCTGGCCGTCGGTCTGCCCGAGCGGCACCGCCTTCACCGCGGCCATCACCTGGTTCTCGAGCCAAGACCACAGGTACGCGGTGAGCGCCTGCCGCGGCTCGATGCCCCAGTGGCGAACAGCGCAAGCGAAGGCCATGGGGAAGCTTATTTCCTCGGATTCCGGAATTTCGATTCCAAGGCTCCGCAGCAGGTTCGCGAGCGAGTAGCCCATCTGCACGGTCTCGGCGCGCAGCTCCGCGGTCTCGCGGCTCGCGAGGAACTCCTCGTTCCAGCGCGCAGCGGGCGCTTCGATCATCCTGCGCAGCATCGGCGCCTCCATCCTCAGGACGGAGAACTCGAGCACGTCGCCGATCCAGCGCTGCGCGCTCTGGGCGTCGGTGACGCGCCCCGCCTCGATCGCCGCCTCGAGGCCCCCGGAATAGCTGTACGCGCCGACCGGCAGCGTCGGGCTCGCGAGCTGCAGCAGTCTCGGATCAATGCTTGTGATCATGATGATGGTGATGATGGTCGTGGATCTTCGCTTCGTGCTCTTCCTCGTGATGCGCGTGTCCGCCAGCATAGGCGCCCGCCTCCGGCTCGAACGGCGCCTCCACGTGGCTCACCGTAGCGCCGAGCTTCTTCACCATCTCCTCCAGCACGTGGTCGGCCGCGATGCGCAGGAACCCCGCGCCGACCTGCACCGGCACGTGTCGGTTGCCGAGGTGGTAGGCGACGCGCGCGAGCCCGTCCGACTCGATGTGCAGCAGCTTCTCGGGCTCGGCGAGCACCTCGATCACGCGCCCGTCGGACCCGACCACCAGGTCGCCGCCGCGCAGGATCTCGCCGCGCGGCAGCATGAGCGCCACCTCCTCGCCGGAGACGAGCTTCGTGCGCAGCCGGCTCTTCTGTCGCGATTCGAACGGCAGCCGCAGCTGCCCCTTCACCTCGAGCTTGTAGGCGTGGCGCGCGGTCTTGAGCTTTGCTTTGATCTCGAGCATCAGAAGAGGAAGTACCTTTGCGCGAGCGGCAGCACTTTGGCGGGCTCGCACACGAGCAGCTCGCCGTCGGCGCGCACCTCGTAGGTCTCGGCATCGACCTCGATCTTCGGGCGGTAGTCGTTGTGCACCATGTCCATCTTTGTGATCTTGCGCGTATTGCTCGCGGCGACCAGCGGCTTCGACAAGCCGAGTTGCTCGAGAGAACCCGTCTCCACGGCCGCCCGCGAGACGAAGGTCACCGAGGTGCGCAGCGCGCGCCCGAAAGCGCCGAACATCGGGCGGTAGTGCACCGGCTGCGGGGTCGGGATCGAGGCGTTCGGATCGCCCATCGCCGCGGCGGCGATCATGCCCCCTTTCAGCACGAGCGAGGGCTTGACGCCGAAGAACGCCGGCTTCCACAGCACGAGGTCGGCGAGCTTGCCCTGCTCGATCGAGCCCACCGCGTGCGCGATGCCGTGCGTGATCGCGGGGTTGATGGTGTATTTGGCGATGTAGCGCTTCACGCGGAAATTGTCGTTCTTGTTCGTGTCCTGCTTGAGCGAACCCCTTTGCGTCTTCATCTTGTGCGCCGTCTGCCAGGTGCGGATGATCACCTCGCCCACCCGCCCCATGGCCTGCGAGTCCGACGACATCATGGAGAACGCTCCGAGGTCGTGCAGGATGTCCTCGGCGGCGATGGTCTCCTTCCTGATGCGCGACTCGGCGAACGCGACGTCCTCGGCGATCGAGGCGTCCAGGTGGTGGCACACCATCAGCATGTCGAGGTGCTCGGCGATGGTGTTCACGGTGTAGGGGCGCGTCGGATTGGTCGACGAGGGCAGCACGTTCGGCTCGCCGCACAGCCGGATGATGTCGGGCGCGTGCCCGCCGCCCGCGCCCTCGGTGTGGAAGCTGTGGATCGTGCGGCCCTTGAACGCCTTGATGGTCGCCTCGACGAAGCCCGACTCGTTCAGCGTGTCGGTGTGGATCGCGACCTGCACGTCCATGCGCTCGGCGACCGCGAGGCAGTTGTCGATCGCCGCCGGCGTGGTGCCCCAGTCCTCGTGCAGCTTGAGCCCCACCGCCCCCGCGCGCACCTGCTCCTCGAGCGGCGCGGGCAGGCTCGCGTTGCCCTTGCCGAAGAAGCCGAGGTTCATCGGGAAGGCCTCCGCCGCGGCGAGCATCGAGGCGATGTGCCAGGGCCCCGGCGTGCAGGTGGTGGCGAAGGTGCCGGTGGCCGGCCCGGTGCCGCCGCCGAGCATCGTCGTCACGCCGCTCATCAGCGCCTCCTCGACGAGCTGCGGGCAGATGAAGTGGATGTGGCTGTCGATTGCGCCCGCGGTGACGATCATGCCCTCGCCCGCGATCACCTCGCTGCCTGCGCCGATCGGGATCGTGACGCCGGGCTGGATGTCGGGGTTGCCGGCCTTGCCGATCTTCCAGATGCGCCCGTTCTTGATGCCGATATCGGCCTTGACGATGCCCCAGTGATCGACGATGAGCGCGTTGGTGATCACGGTGTCGGCGACCTCGGCCGAGCTGCGCTGGCTCTGGCCCATGCCGTCGCGGATCACCTTGCCGCCGCCGAACTTCACCTCCTCGCCGTACACCGTGAGATCGCGCTCGACCTCGATCCACAGCTCGGTGTCGGCGAGGCGCACCCGGTCGCCGACCGTCGGGCCGAACATTTCGGCGTAGGCCTGGCGCGAGATCTTCATTCGAGCTTTCCCATCACCTTGCCGGCGAAGCCGTAGATCTTCCTGTCGCCGGAAATCGAAACCAGCTCCACCGTGCGCGTTTGTCCGGGCTCGAAGCGCACCGCGGTGCCGGCCGCGATATTGAGCCGGAAGCCGCGCGCCTTCGCGCGCGCGAACCTGAGCGCCTCGTTGGTCTCGAAGAAGTGATAGTGCGAGCCGACCTGCACCGGGCGGTCGCCGCTGTTGGTCACTTCCAGGGTGACCACCTTTCTGCCGGCGTTCAGCTCGATGTCGCCGGCCGTGACGCTGATCTCGCCCGGGATCATGCCGTCGCCCGCCGTTGCGCGGCCGCCACGGCGCGCAGCAGGAATTCGCGCACCGGCTCGATCTGCTCGGCGTCGAACAGCGCCGGCACATGGCCGACGCCGCCGAACTCGACCGACTCCAGGCCCGGCTTCCTGCGCCGCATCTCCTCGACGGTGCGCGCGAGCAGCACGTCCGAGTCGGCGCCGCGCAGCACCAGCACCGGGCACTCGACGGCGTTCCAGGTGCTCCACAGGTCGACGCCGCGCAGGATTTCCGGGCCGATCGGCAGCTCGGGGTCCGGCTGCGACGACCAGGCGCGGCCGATATCCGGGTCGTAGCGCAGCGCCCAGCGGCCCTCCTCGTCCTGCCGCACGCTGTGGCGCGCAAGATGCTCCCATTGCTCCTCCGAGAGCGGGCCGAAATTCGCGCAGGCTTCGCGCACGTAGGCGCGCGCCTGGTCGAACGAATCGAAGACGTGCTTGCGTCCGATGCCCCCTTTCAACCGGAACAGCGAGTTCCAGGGCACGAACGGACCGACGTCGTTCAGCACCAGCCGGCGGATCGGCGAGCCGCGCTTGGCGGCGAGCAGCATGCCGATCAGGCCGCCCATCGACGTTCCGATCCAGTCGAGCCGCGTCGCGTCGCTGCGCCGCCGCCAGCGCCCGGTCAGCCCGCGCGCCGGCGGCAGCTTGGTGATGCGCGCGACCAGCGCGGCGGCATCGCTCAGGTAGGTCGAGAAGCTGTAGCCGGACTTCTCTTCCAGCCACTCGCTATCGCCGCGGCCCACCACGTCCATGCACACCACGCGGCAGTCGCGCGCGAGCGCCTCGGCGAGGTAGTCGAAGTCGCGGCTGTTGCGCGACAGGCCGTGCACGCACAGCACGACGTGCGGATTGGCCGGGTCGCCCCAGTCGGTGTAGGCGACGCGGTGAAAGCCGTTCGGGCCCAGGCTGACGAAGCTCTCTTGCGACATGCGCATGGCGGGCTCAGACGATCGGGTTGTGCACCGTGACGAGCTTGGTGCCGTCCGGGAAGGTGGCCTCGACCTGGATCTCGGGGATCATCTCCGGCACGCCCTCCATCACCTCGTCGCGCGCGAGCAGCGTCGCGCCCCAGCCCATCAGATCCGAGACGCTGCGGCCCTCGCGCGCGCCTTCCATGATCGCGGCGCTGAGATAGGCGACCGACTCGGGATAATTGAGCTTGAGGCCCTTCGCCTTGCGCCGCTCGGCGAGCAGCGCGGCGGTGAAAATCAGCAGCTTGTCCTTTTCGCGCGGGGTCAGTTCCATCGGCTGGGTCTTTGTGCGTGCTCTTGCAAGGACGATGCCCGGCCAGGCCGCCCGGCACGCGCCGGTATTCTGCACCAAAAGCGTGAACGCCTTGTGAACGCGCACCGTGCGCTGGCATGCATCGGCCATAATCCGGCCCTGGATACACGCCAAGAACATGCCATGCGCGACCGCGTGCTGCTCGGGATGCTGACGCCCTCGTCCAATACCACGCTCGAGCCGGTCACCGCCGCGATGCTCGCCGGACTGCCGGAGGCGAGCGCGCATTTCGGCCGCTTCAAGGTGACCGAGATCGCCCTCTCCGAGCGCGCGCTCGGGCAGTTCGACGACCGCGAGATCCTGCGCGCCGCGGAGCTGCTGTCGCACGCGAAGCTGCATTGCATCGGCTGGAACGGCACCTCCTCGGGCTGGCTCGGCTTCGAGGCCGACGAGCGGCTGTGCGAGCGCATCACGGGCGCGACCGGCATCCCCGCCTGCACCTCGGTGCTCGCGCTGAACGAGATCTTCCGCACCACGGGCGTCAAGCGCTTCGGGCTGGTCACGCCCTACCGCGACGACGTGCAGGCGAAAATCGTCACCAACTACGCGCGCTCGGGGTTCGAGTGCGTCGCCGAGCGCCACCTGGGCCTGCAGGACAACTTCTCTTTTTCCGAGGTAAGCGCCGACCAGCTGCGCGCCATGACGTGCGAGGTCGCGAAGGCAAAGCCGCAGGCGATCACCATTTTCTGCACCAACCTGCGCGGCGCGCCGCTCGTGGAGGAGCTCGAGCGTGAGCTCGGCATACCGGTCTACGACTCGATCGCCACCGTCGTGTGGAAATCGCTCAGGCTCGCGGGCGTCGACACGCGGCGCGTCCAGGGCTGGGGCCGGCTGTTCCGCGAAGTGAGCTGAGCTGCGGCCGTGAGCGAACTCGAGCTCGTCGTGCGCAACGCGCACGTCGTCACCGCAACCGATGACGTGCATTGCGACATCGGCGTCGCCGGCGGGCGCATCGTCGCGCTCGGCGAAGCGCTGCCGCGCGCGGCGCGCGAGATCGACGCGCGCGGCCGCCTCGTGCTGCCCGGCGGCGTCGACGCGCATTGCCACCTCGACCAGCCGATGCCGCCACCGATGAAGATGGCCGACGACTTCGAGTCCGGCACGCGCTCGGCGGCCTGCGGCGGCACGACCACGGTGATTCCGTTCGCCGCGCAGGCGAAAGGCCAGTCGCTCGCCGCGGCGGTCGAGGACTACCATCGGCGCGCCGCCGGCAAGGCGTGCATCGACTACGCCTTCCACCTGATCGTGAGCGACCCCGTGCCGCGCGTGCTGCGGGAAGAGCTGCCGCGCCTGATCCGCGACGGCTATACCTCGTTCAAGGTCTACATGACTTACGACGACCTCAAGCTGTCGGATCGCGAGATCCTCGACGTGATGGACCTCGCCCGGCGCGAAGGCGCCATGGTGATGGTGCATGCGGAGAACTCCGATGCCATCGGCTGGCTGACCGAGAAGCTGGTCGCGGCCGGGCGCACCTCGCCCGCGCATCACGCCGACGCGCGTCCCGCTCCGGTCGAGCGCGAGGCGACGCACCGCGCGATCATGCTTTCGGAACTGATCGACGTCCCGATCCTGATCGTGCACGTCTCGGGCGGCGAGGCAATCGAGCAGATCCGCTGGGCGCAAGGGCGCGGCCTGAACATCTACGCCGAGACCTGCCCGCAGTACCTGTTCCTCACGGCGGCGCATCTCGGCGCCGCGGGATACCATGGCGCGAAGTGCGTCTGCAGCCCACCGCCGCGCGACGAGGCGAGCCAGCGGCGCGTCTGGGAGGGACTCGCGAACGGCGCGTTCCACGTCTTCTCCTCCGATCACGCACCGTTCCGCTACGACGATCCGCACGGCAAGCGCCCGGGCGGCCAGGAGGTCGCATTTCCCCACATTCCGAACGGCATCCCGGGTCTGGAGACGCGGCTGCCGCTGCTATTCTCCGAAGGCGTGGGCAAGGGGCGCATCGACCTGCGGACGTTCGTCGCGCTCACCGCGACCAATCCGGCGCGCCTGTACGGGCTTTATCCGCGCAAGGGCACCATCGCCGTGGGCAGCGACGCCGACCTGGTCGTGTGGGACGAGCGGCGCCGCGTCGTCATCCGCAACGAGCTGCTGCATCACGCGGTCGACTACACGCCCTACGAAGGAATCGAAGTGACCGGGTGGCCGGCGCTCACGCTCGCGCGCGGCGAGGTGGTGTGGGAGGAAGGGACGTTTCGCGGCACGCCCGGTCGCGGGCAGTTCCTGAGGTGCGGGTTGCCCGAGCTGGCGAGGCCGCGCCGGGTGGCCGCGCGCAGCTGGGAGTAGCGACGCCTGTAGGAACAGCGGGCCTCTGAATCAATCATCCCCGACACCCCGCCTTACTACTGTAGCTAGAATCAGCGTAATAGGGGGCGCGTCGAGAATGAGCGAGCTACGAAGTGGCCACACCCCATCCGTTCGCTAATGACGGCTTTCGACCCAAAGCGGTAATTCACGGATAGACTGAATCTAACGTGGGATTGGGCGACATTTTCGACCAGCTTGCCAACGATGCACTCATTCCTTACAGACATTCCCGCACCTGCGGCGCTCATCTTATTCATTTACGCGATCATTCTTAGTGGCTGGATCATATGCCCAGTGTTTGTGCTGTTTTCAGGCCGTTCTCACGGGGGAGCCAAGTTTGGCTGGTTCATAGTTACATTGCTCTTCGCTTGGCTTGGTCTCGCGATATTTCTTATCGTCACTCAGAAGCCGCGGGAACGAGATTCCGCGAAGACTAGTCGGATTGAGCCACATCTTTAGCTGCCGAACAGCTTCGATTTCCTCAACACACTGCGACCAATGCGGCCGTAGCGCCAAGACCATCAATCCACCGGACCTGCACGAAAAGCCGCGCAGGCTGGTGAATGTAGAACTTAGCGAACGTCCGCTTCTGGCCGAGAGCGGACGTCCATCGACCGGACGTGGCGCCTATTCGTCGATTCCGAGGAGCCTCGCCGCCGTTTTGCCCAGAATATCTGCTTTCTGAATGTCCGTTAGTCCTCGGGTGGAAAGGACATGCTCGACAGCGGTCTTGGTCCAGGGATACGGGAAGTCGGTGCCAAGGACGAGTTGACTCGCCCCAACCTCGACCGCAAGGTGGCGCAGTCCTTCCGCGGTAAATACCATCGTGTCGTAGTACATCTGCCTCAGATACTCACTCGGCTTTTTCTTGATGCCGCCGTAGGTTCCGCCTGGGCATCGGGCCGGCAAGGTGAGGCAGCCGCGATCAGACCGCGCCGCATAGGAAGGCAGGAAGCCGCCTCCGTGCGCGGCGCAGATCTTCAGTCCGGGAAAGCGGTCCAAGGTACCCTCGAAGATGAGATGCGACAGCGCGATCGTGGTCTCGAGGGGGTAGCCGATCACGTTTTCAAGAAAGCCATTGCCCTTCAGCCTACTGGCGAGCGTGCTCGTCGCTCCCGCGGGCTGCGGGTGAATGAAGATCAGAACGCCAAGATCTTCGGCTTTTTTCCAGAACGGGTTGAACTTCGGGTCGCTTATCTCTTCACCGTTGACGCTTCCCCCAATCGCGGCGCCGCGTAGTCCATACTTTCTTACTCCCTCCGCGAGTTGCCTGGCTGCAAGATCGGGATGCTGCAAAGCCACTGTGGCAAAGGCGACAAAGCGCTCCGGGTGCGCGGCACATACCTCCGCCAACTTCTCGTTTTGGATCCGGATGATTTGCTCTGCGAGGTCGCGCTCGGCCTCGTACCAGTACGGATTGATGCTCAGCGCCTGTACGTCGATCCCTTGCTCGTCCATGGCGCGTAGCCGCTCGGAGAGGTGTGTCACCACGCTCAGATCCGGACGGGTATTGGGACCCGGCGCGCCCAGCGTCATACCCATGAGCGCCATGGCCTCCGCGACCGCGCAATGAGCGTGCACGTCGACGACCTTAGTGCGTCGCCCCTTCACATGGACTATTCGGCGTCCATGCGGATCGCGGCCGGGGATCGCGCGTTTCTGTCGACTGGGCGATCCACTTGCAATGGCATTTGTCGTGCCAGCCTGCGAGCGTGCCGCCTCTATCATTTGGCAGTTGACGAACGCAATGCCGCTTTGAATGCCAGCGGTCGCTTTCGAGGGCGTCATTCTGGTTGTCACCGCGGCCTCCTCCAGACAAACGGATGTGCGTGGGTTCGTAGTCAGGTGCGCCAGATGCGCGGCTCGGCCGCGTCGCGACCCGCGAGCGCGGGGCGCAACACCGCCCACAGGCGCGCGAGCAGCCGCTTCGCCTGCTCGCTCGAATCGCCGAGGTAGCGTCCGAGCAGCGCGCCGGGCAGCTGCGTCAGCGCGAGGCCCTCGATCGCGCGGCAGGCCGCGAGATCGAACTGCGCGCCGGCGGCGATGAGCGTCGCGCACACGGTCCGCCCGTGCAGGCCCGCGGGCGAGTCGAGCAGCGCGCCGCCGCCCTCGATGCGGCCGCGCTCGAGCCACACGAGCTTGCCGTCTCGGTACAGCCGGTTGTCCAGCCGGATCTCGCCCTTGCCGAAGCGCTCGCCCGAGCCGGTCCGCCCGAGGCACAGGATCTCCCAGCCGAGGTAGCGCGCATCGGCCGCAAGACGCACTTGCGCGCCGAGGCGCGCGCGGGCGCCGTCGAACACGATCGTCTCCTGCGGCAACCATTCCAGGCAGCCGCCCGGCGCGACCGCGAAATCCAGCTCTTGCGCGGCCCAGGGTCCCGCCGAGCGGTACCACTTGCCCGCGCCGGGCGTCGTGAGCAGAGCGTGCGCGCCCTCCCCGACGCGCACGCTGAGCGAGAGCTCGTCGCCGCCGGCGATGCCGCCCGGCGGATGCACCACGATCGCGTGGCACACCGCGCCGCCCTCCGGGTAGAGCGGCTTCTGCACCACGAGCGGGCCATCGTGGCGGCGCGCCGCGAGCACGCTGCGCGGCCCGGCGCGCTCGAAGCCTAGCGCGAGCTCCGCTCTCCAGGGCGCCGCGACGGGCTCGGCGATCTGCATGCGGCGATCATACCGCGAGCATCGCCTTGACGCCGTCGCGCTCCATGTCCGCGCCGCGTCCGCGCGCGACGATCTCGCCCCGCTCCATCACCAGGTAGTGGTCGGCGAGCGACCGGGCGAAGTCGTAGTACTGCTCGACCAGCAGGATCGACATCTCGCCGCTCGCCGCGAGGGCGCGGATCACGCGCTCGATCTCCTTGATGATCGAGGGCTGGATGCCCTCGGTCGGCTCGTCGAGGATCAGCAGGTGCGGCGCCATCGCCAGCGCGCGCCCGATCGCGAGCTGCTGCTGCTGGCCGCCGGACAGGTCCCCGCCGCGCCGCCCGAGCATGCTCTTGAGCACCGGGAACATCTCGAAGATGCGCTCCGGAATGCTGCGCGCGCCCATCAGCAGGTTCTCGCCCACCGTCAGGCGCGGGAAGATCTCGCGCCCCTGCGGCACGTAGCCGATCCCGGCGCGCGCGCGCTCATAGGGTTTGGCCCGCGCCAGGTCCTGGTCCTCGAACACGATCCGGCCGGTCCTGGCCGGCACCAGCCCCATCAGCGTGCGCAGCAGCGTGGTCTTGCCCACGCCGTTGCGCCCGAGCAACGTGGTGACCTTGCCCGAGGGGACCTCGAAGCTCAGGTCGCGCAGGATGTGGCTGCCGCCGTAGTACTGGTTCAGGCCCTCGATCGCAAGCATCTCAGCGCCCCAAGTAGACTTCGATCACGCGCGGGTCGTTCTGCACTTGCTCGTGCGGCCCTTCGGCGAGCACGCTGCCCTCGTGCAGCACGGTGACCTTGCGCGCGATGCGCGCGATGAACGCCATGTCGTGCTCGACTACCACCAGCGAATGCTTGCCCGCGAGCGTCAGGAACAGCTCGGCGGTGCGCTCGGTCTCCTCGTCGCTCATGCCGGCTACCGGCTCGTCGAGCAGCAGCAGCCTGGGCTCCTGCATCAGCAGCATGCCGATTTCGAGCCACTGCTTCTGCCCGTGCGACAGCAGCCCCGCGACGCGATCGGCCGCGCCGGCCAGGCCGACGCGCGCGAGCATCGCTGCGATGCGGTCGCGCTCCTCGGAGGACAGGCGCGCGAACAGCGTGCGCCGCACCCGCTTGTCGGCCTTCATCGCCAGCTCCAGGTTCTCGAACACCGTGTGCTGCTCGAAGATGGTCGGCTTCTGGAACTTGCGCCCGATGCCCGCGTGCGCGATCTCGGCCTCGGTCAGGCGCGTCAGGTCGATGGTCTGGCCGAAGAACGCCGTGCCCTCGTCGGGGCGCGTCTTGCCGGTGATCACGTCCATCATGGTGGTCTTGCCCGCGCCATTGGGCCCGATCACGCAGCGCAGCTCCCCCACGTCGATGCTGAGCGAAAGCTTGTTGAGCGCCTTGAAGCCGTCGAAGCTGACGCTGATGTCGTCCAGATACAGGATCGCGCCGTGCGTGGTGTCGACCTCGCTGCTCGCCATGCGGCCGAACACCGCTTCGCCCGAAGGCGGGGACGAGTCGAGCGTGGTCGAGTAGGCGATGCTGCTCATGTCGCGGCCGCCGGCTTGCCCAGGCGCAACAGCCGCAGCGCGCCGACCACGCCCTGCGGCAGGAACAGGGTCACCAGGACGAACAGCAGCCCGAGGAAGTAGAGCCAGATCTCCGGAAAGGCCTGGGTGAAGAAGCTCTTCGCGCCATTCACCGCGAACGCGCCGAGCAGCGCGCCGACCAGCGTGCCGCGGCCGCCGACCGCGACCCAGATCGCGACCTCGATCGAGTTCGCGGGCGACATCTCGCTCGGGTTGATGATCCCGACCTGCGGCACGTAGAGCGCGCCGGCGATGCCGCACAGCACCGCCGAGAGCGTCCACACGAACAGCTTGTAGTGTTCGGTGTTGTAGCCGCAGAACATGACGCGCTGCTCGGCGTCGCGGATTGCGGCCAGCACGCGGCCGAACTTCGAGGTCACCAGCCAGCGCGCGAGCAGCAGCGTGCCGAGCAGCACCCCGGCGCTGAGCATGAACAGCGCGACCCGCATCTGCGGCGTCGCGATCGGGATGCCGAGGATGCGCTTGAAGTCGGTGAAGCCGTTGTTGCCGCCGAAGCCGGTGTCGTTCCTGAAGAACAGCAGCAGCGCGGCGTAGGTCAGCGCCTGGGTGATGATCGCGAAATACACGCCCTTGATGCGCGAGCGGAACGCGAACCAGCCGAACACGTAGGCGAGCAGCCCCGGGACCAGCACCACCAGCGCCGCGCAATACCAGAAGTGCTCGGTGAAGCTCCAGTACCAGGGGTAGGCCTTCCAGTCGAGGAACACCATGAAGTCCGGCAGCGGGCTGTGGTAGACGCCGTCGAGCCCGATCTGGCGCATCAGGTACATGCCCATCGCGTAGCCGCCCAGGGCGAAGAACAGCCCGTGCCCGAGCGAGAGGATGCCCGCGTAGCCCCACACCAGGTCCATCGCCAACGCCACGATCGCGTAGCAGAGGAACTTGCCGCACAGGCCGACCCAGTACTCGGACAGGTGCAGCGCGCTGCCCTCCGGCACGACCAGCGCCAGCACCGGCACTACCAGCAGCAGCGCGAGCGCGAACGCCGCCAGCGCGATCCAGCCGCGCGCGCTGAACAGCCGGGTCATGCCTCCACCGCCCGGCCCTTGAGCGCGAACAGGCCCTGCGGGCGCTTCTGGATGAAGATGATGATGAACACCAGCACCGCGATCTTGGCCAGCACCGCGCCCGACCACGACTCGAGCAGCTTGTTGACCAGCCCGAGTCCCATTCCGGCGTAGACGGTGCCGGCGAGCTGGCCGACGCCGCCCAGCACCACCACCATGAACGAGTCGACGATGTAGGCCTGGCCGAGCGCGGGACCGACGTTGCCGATCTGCGACAGCGCGCAGCCGGCCAGTCCCGCGATCCCGCAGCCGAGGCCGAAGGCCAGGGTGTCGACGCGCGCGGTCGGCACGCCGACGCAGCTCGCCATGGCGCGGTTCTGGGTTACGCCGCGCACGTACAGCCCGAGGCGCGTGCGCGTGAGCAGCAGCCAGATTCCGCCCACCACCGCGGCGGCGAACAGGATGATCACGATCCGGCTGTACGGCAGCACCAGGTTGGGCAACGCCTGCACGCCGCCCGACATCCAGCTCGGGTTGTCGACCTGCACGTTCTGCGCGCCGAACAGCGAGCGCACGCACTGCATCAGGATCAGGCTGATGCCCCAGGTGGCGAGCAGCGTCTCGAGCGGCCGGCCGTAGAGCCAGCGGATCACGGTGCGCTCGAGGATCATGCCGACCCCGCCGGAAACCGCGAACGCCGCGGGCAGCGCCGCCACCAGGTACCAGTCGAAGGCGCCAGGCGCCCAGGCATGGAACAGGTTCTGCACCACGAAGGTGGCGTAGGCGCCGAGCATCATCAGCTCGCCGTGCGCCATGTTGATCACGCCCATCAGGCCGTAGGTGATCGCGAGCCCGAGCGCGGCGATCATCAGGATGCTGCCCAGGCTCAGGCCGGCGAACAGCAGGCCGAGGCGCTCGCCCCAGGCGAGCCGGCCGCGCACGTCCGCGAGGCTCGCCTGCGCCGCGGCGCGGATTTCCGCGTCCGGCTCGGCCCAGCTGCCGTCGGGCTTCTTCGCCACCAGCGGCAGCAGCAGGGTCTCGGTCTTCGAGTTGCCCGAGCTCGCGAGCGTGCGGATCGCGGCCAGGCGCTCGGCCTTGGGTCCGGCGTACAGGTGCACCGAGGCGGCGACGATCTCGAGCACGCCCTTGATCTCGGGGTCGGTCTCGCGCGCCAGGGCCTTGTCCACCACCGGCAACGCCGCGGCGCGCGGGTCGTCCGCCAGCTCGCGCGCGGCCTTGAGTCGCGTGGCCCGGTCGTGCGAGACCAGGCGCAGCGCGGATACGGCGGAGTCGAGCACGCCGCGGATGCGGTTGTTCAGCACGACGTCGTTCGCGTCGTCCGGTATCGGCGAGACCTTCTCGCCGGTCACCGCGTCGATTGCCGAGTCGCCCTGGACGATCAGCACCCGGTCGCCCGAGGTCTGCACCGATCCGGCCAGCAAGGCCTTCAGCAGCGGCTCGGCCCGCTCGTCGCCCGATTCGACCAGCGCGTTGATCGCCGCGATCTTGTCGTCGCTGGTGTCGCCGAGCGCCAGCTTGTGCACCGTCGCTGCGTCGAGCGCCAGCGCCGGCGGCGGGACGAGCGCCGCCAGCGCCAGGAGCGCGGCCAGCAAGAGGCTGCGCACTACGTGCTCAGCTCTTCTTGGTCATCTTCACCGCGATTTCCTTCTTGCCCTTGTCCTCCGGCAGGTACGGACTCCACGGCTGCGCCTTGATCGGCCCCTTGGTCTTCCACACCACGTCGAACTGGCCGTCTGCGCGCACCTGGCCGATGAACACCGGCTTGTGCAGATGGTGGTTGTGCGGATCCATCTCGATCGTGAAGCCGTCCGGGGCTTGAAACTTCTGCCCGCCCATGGCGGCGATCACCTTGTCGACGTCGAAGCTCTTGGCCTTCTCGACCGCCTGCTTCCACATGTGGATGCCGATGTAGCTGGCCTCCATCGGGTCGTTGGTGAGCGGCTTGGAGGCCGAGGGGAGGTTCTTCTTCTTGGTGTACGCCGCCCATTCGTTCTTCCAGCTGTTGTTGACAGGATTCTTGAGCGTCATGAAGTAGTTCCAGGCCGCGAGCTGTCCGACCAGCGGCTTGGTGTCGACCCCGCGCAGCTCTTCCTCGCCGACCGAGAACGCGACCACCGGGATGTCGGTCGCCTTCAGGCCCTGGTTGCCGAGCTCCTTGTAGAACGGAACGTTGGAGTCGCCGTTGATGGTCGACACCACCGCGGTCTTGCCGCCGCCGGCGAACTTCTTGATGTTGGCGACGATGGTCTGGTAGTCGCTGTGGCCGAACGGGGTGTAGACCTCCTCGATGTCGGCGTCGGTGATGCCCTTGGCGTGCAGGAAGTAGCGCAGGATCTTGTTGGTCGTGCGCGGGTAGACGTAGTCGGTGCCGAGCAGGAAGAAGCGCTTGGCGCCGCCGCCGTCCTCGCTCATCAGGTATTCGACCGCCGGGATCGCCTGCTGGTTGGGCGCGGCGCCGGTGTAGAACACGTTGTAGGACAGTTCCTCGCCCTCGTACTGCACCGGATAGAACAGCAGCCCGTTGAGCTCCTCGAACACCGGCAGCACGGACTTGCGCGAGACCGAGGTCCAGCAGCCGAACACCGCCGCGACCTTGTCCACCGTGAGCAGCTGGCGCGCCTTCTCGGCGAACAGCGGCCAGTTGGAGGCCGGGTCGACCACCACCGGCTCGATCATGTGGCCCATGACCCCGCCCTTGCGGTTGATTTCCTCGAAGGTCATCAGGTCGACGTCCTTCAGCACCGTCTCGCTGATCGCCATCGTGCCCGAGAGCGAATGCAGCACCCCGACCTTGACCGTGGGCTTGGCGAACAGGCTGGGCGATACCAGCCCGCCCGCGGCGGTAGCGGCCCCCAGCGTCAGGCCCTTGACGAATGTGCGACGTTTCATGCGTGTCCTCTCTTAAGTGAGATTGTTTGGGATCCCGGCGGCCTCGCGATCGCCTCGCAGCCGCTATCGCAACCCGCGTGCCAAGCGCTGCGGGCTCGCCATCCCGCTGATCCGACTCGCGTTTGCGAAAGCGCAGCGCGCGCCGTCGAATCTCCGCGCATCAACTTGGTGCGCCGCAATGGGGCGCACGCACCGGCAACGCGCAGACGCTTGATCCTTGTCAAACCGCCCCGCGGGGCGCGCGCTAGCCTTCTCGCTCCGGGGTGGGAGGGCAAAAAATGAGAATCAAGGAAATCTGCAGCCGCGTGGTCGTGGTGGCCGAGCCGCATACCGACCTGCGCGAGGCCGCGCGCATGATGCGCGACCATCACGTCGGCGCGCTGGTGGTAGTCGAGAAGCGCGAGGGCACCACCCGGCCTGTCGGCATCGTCACCGACCGCGACATCGTCGTCGAGGTGGTCGCGGCGACCGGCGTGACGCCCGAGTCGCTCACCGTGCGCGACGTGATGTCCTCTGACCTCGTGCTCGCGCGCGAGACCGATGGCGTGTTCGAAGCGGTCGAGCGCATGCAGGACAGCGGCACGCGCCGCCTGCCGGTGGTTGCGGCCGACGGCGCGCTGGTCGGCATCCTCACGTTGGACGACGTGCTGCGCATGATCGCCGGCGAGATGACCGCGCTCGCGATTGCGGCGCAGCGCTCGGTGACGCGCGAGACGCGCACACGCCCCGGCCTGCAGGGCGCCGCCGCCTAGTCGTCCTCAGGCGACGCCTCGGGGACACTGTGCAGTGCGCGCCGCGGCGTTCGCGGGCGTCGCCGCGCGCCGACGTTCGGACTTCAACATGAAATCCCAAGCACCTGTTTCTACGGGCTTTGTTTCCTGGCACGCAAGCTGCGTATAGGAATCAACTTTTAACCCGCGAGGAGCCAGCGATGCTGCAACGAGACAGCCTTTTCCGCCGCCGAGACGAGCCTTTCACGCGCAACCCGCAGGCCTCGCCGGCGACGCCTGCTGCGCCGCAGCCCGAGCGCGCGTCCACGCCGACGCCGGCGCCCTCGCCTGCCGCCGCGCACCACGAGCCCGCCAAGCCCGGCGCGAAGGGCGAAGCGAAGCTCATCGTCGGCCCGGATATCAAGATGAAGGGTGTGGAAATCACCGACTGCGACACGCTCGCGGTGGAGGGCCGCATCGAGGCGACCCTCGACGCACGGGTGCTGCAGATCGCCGAGCAGGGAACGTTCAGCGGCACGGTGGCGGTGGACGTCGCCGAGATCCACGGCCGCCTGGAAGGAGAGCTCACGGTGCGCAAGCAGCTGCTGATCCATTCGACCGGCAAGGTCTCGGGCAAGATCCGCTACGCCAAGATCAAGGTCGAGGAAGGCGCCGAGCTCTCGGGCGAGATTTCCATGCTCGAGCCGCAGCCCGGCGCCGCGCACCAGGCCCCCAAGCGGCCCCTGGGCGCCTAGGCGCAGTCCGCGGCGAGGGCTTTCTTCAGGCGCGCAACGCCCTCGGCGAGCCGCTCCTCGCTCGCCGCGAAGCACCAGCGCACGTAGCCTTCGCCCTGCGGACCGAAGGCGGCGCCCGGCGCGAGTCCCAGGCGGTGCTCGCGCACCAGGCGCTTGCAGAACGCGAGGCTGTCGCGCATGCCCGCCACGCGCATGAAGGCGTACATGGCGCCCGCCGGCGGCGCGATCTCGACCCGCGGGATGCCCGCGAGCCGTTCTACCAGGAAATCACGCGCGGCGCGCAGCCGCGCCAGCGCGTGCGCGATGACCGGCTCGCCGTGCTCCAGCGCGGCGATGCCGGCGCGCTGCACGAACACCGGCGCGCACGAGGTGTTGTACTCGATCAGCTTCGCCAGGTCGCCTGAGAGCGACGCCGGCACCACCAACCAGCCCAGGCGCCAGCCGGTCATCAGCCACGGCTTGGAGAACGTGTTCGCCGACAGCACGCGGTCGTCCTCGCCGGCAACGTCGAGAAAGGAAGGCGCAACGCCGGTTTCGTTGCCGTAGAACAGCCGCTCGTAGGCGTCGTCGGCGAAGATCCAGATGCCGTGCCGGCGGCAGTGCTTGAGGATCGCGGCGGTCTCTGCGCGCGTCGCGGTCCAGCCGGTGGGGTTGTTGGGCGAGTTCACGTACAGCGCACGCGTACCCGGGGTAAGCGCAGCGAGCAGCCGCTCGAGATCGAGCCGCCAGCCCGCAGGCGAGAATTCCAGCGGCACGGTAGTCACGCTCGCGCCGAGGATGCGCGGGATTTCCTGCAGGTTGGGCCACAGCGGCACCACTTCGACGACGCGGTCGCCCGGCTCGACGAGCAGCTGCGAGGCGAGCATCAGCGCGCTCACGCCGGCGCTCGTGACCGCGACCTGCTCCTGTCGCGTCGGGCGCCGCAGCCGCGAGACGTAGCGCGCGAGCGCCGCGCGCAGTTCGGGGATGCCGAGATTCTGCGAGTAGAAGGTCTCGCCCGCCTCGAGCGAAGCCGTGCCCGCGCGGCGGATGAATTCGGGCGTCGGCCAGTCCGACTCGCCCGCCCAGAAGGCGAGCACGTCGGGATTGCCCAGGTTGGCATCGGCCACCTCGCGGATCTTCGAGGCGCCGAGGGCGCGCACGGCAGGGCGGGCGGAGAGCATCGATAGGCGAAACTTGGCGGGGACGCGGCTAGTGTAACCTGCTCGCCTGCATGGCTTCGCATTCCCAAGCGCGGCGTTCACCGCGTTCCGGCGTCGAGCGCTGGTCGCTGGCCGCGGCGGTCGCCATCATGGCGGTCTGGGGCGTCAACTTCACCTTCGTCAAGTACGTGCTCGACAAGATCGGCGTCGGGCCGTTCCTGTTCATCCGCTTTCTCACGATGCCGCTGCTCGGCTTCCTGCTGCTCGCGCTCGTGTACCGGCGCCACCTCGCCAAGTCCTGGCCGCTGCGCGAGGACCTGCCGCGCTTCGTCGCCTGCGGCCTGGTCGGCCACACCGCGCACGTGGGCCTCGTCACCTGGGGCATCGACCTGTCGACCGCGTTCTCGAGCGCGCTGGTGCTGACCAGCGGGCCGCTGTTCACGCTGCTGATCCTCGCTTTCGCCGGGGTCGAGAAGCTGCGCCGGCGCCAGCTCGCCGGCACCGTCGCCGCCTTTCTCGGCATCGTCATCTTTCTCTCGGACAAGTTCGTGCGCGGCGTGGCGCTCGCCGGCGCGGGCGACCTGGTGCTGCTGTTCGCGGCGTCGCTGTTTTCGCTCTACACGGTGATCGCGCGCCCGATCACCGCGCGCTACGGCCCGCTGCCGGTGCTCGCGTACTCGCTGCTGTTCGGCGCGCCGCCGCTGGTGCTCGTCACCGCGCCGTCGTTCTTCGCCGCGCAGCTCGGCGCGCTGCCGCCGCTCGTGTGGCTCGGGCTCGTATGGGCGATCTTCGTCTCGGCCTTCCTCGGCTGGCTGGTATGGGCGTGGGTGAACGCGGTGCGCGGCCTGGCGAGAAGCGCGCCGCTGCAGTACCTCATGCCGCCGATCGCGGGGCTGGTGGCCTGGCTCACGCTCGGCGAGCACTTCACGCCGATGAAGATCGGCGGCGCGGCGCTCACGATGGCGGGCGTCGCCTGGGCGCAGTTCGGCAGCGGCCACGCGCCGCTGCGTGAGACCGCGCAGGCCGATACGCCGTGAGCCGCGCCGCCGCGCGCGGAGCGCTGCCGCGCACCATCTGGGCGCTCGGCATCGTGTCGCTGCTGATGGACAGCTCCTCGGAGCTGGTGCACGCGCTGCTGCCGCTCTACATGACCTCGGTGCTCGGCGCGAGCATGCTCGAGGTAGGACTGATCGAGGGCATCGCCGAGGGCACGGCCGCGATCGTCAAGGTGTTCTCCGGCACGTTGTCGGACTGGCTCGGGCGGAGAAAACTCCTGCTCGTGCTCGGCTACGGGCTCGCGGCCGTGTCCAAGCCATTCTTCCCGCTCGCGACCAGCATCGGCTGGGTGGCCGGCGCGCGCTTCGCCGACCGCGTCGGCAAGGGCATCCGCGGCGCGCCGCGCGACGCGCTCGTCGCGGACGTCACGCCCCCGGAGCTGCGCGGCGCGGCCTACGGCCTGCGCCAGGCGCTCGATTCGGTCGGCGCGGTGCTCGGGCCGCTCGCCGCAGTCGTGCTGATGGCGCTCTTTGCCGAGAGCCTGCGCACCGCGCTGTGGGCGGCGGTGGTGCCGGCGCTCGCCTGCCTGCTCGTGATCGCCTTCGGCGTGCGCGAGCCCGAGCGCGCAGCGCAAGCCGCGCGGCCGGCGAGCCCGCTGTCGCGCGCGATGCTCGCGCGGCTCGGCGCACGCTACTGGCTGGTGGTCGCGCTTGGCGCCGTGCTCACGCTGGCGCGCTTCTCCGAGGCGTTCCTCGTGCTGCGCGCGGCCGACGTCGGCCTTGCGCAGACCTGGGTGCCCCTCGTGATCGCGGCGATGAGCGCGGTCTACGCGCTTACGTCCTACCCGGCGGGGATCGCCGCCGACCGCGGCAAGCGGCGCGCGCTCATCGGCTGGGGGCTCGCCGCGCTGGTCGCGGCGGACCTCGCGCTCGGCGTCGCGCGCGGCCCGTCCGCGGTGTTCGCGGGCGTGGCGCTGTGGGGCGTGCACATGGGCCTCACGCAGGGGCTGCTCGCGGCGCTCGTCGCCGAGGCCGCGCCCGCCGAGGCGCGCGGCACGGCGTTCGGCGTGTTCAACCTGGTCAGCGGCCTGGCGCTGATCGGCGCGAGCGTGCTCGCAGGCTGGGTCTGGAGCGCCTTCGGCCCCGCGTGGACGTTCTATGCCGGCGCCGCCTTCACCGCGGTCGCGCTTGCCGGCCTGCTCGCCGCATCGCGGCCGAGATAGAATCCGCGCCGCATTTCCAGCCCTACGGCAGGCCGCTTAGGCTCAGCAATAACATGGCCACGACCAGCACGATCGCCGCGCCGAGCGCCGCGATCGCCAGCTGTGTGGGCGAAATTCCCTTTTTCCCCGGCTCGTCCCCGCTCATGTTCCCCTCCCCCGGCGCGCGACGCGTCAGCCGCCGCGCTTTTTCTCGGCCGACACGCTCTCGAGCAGCGCGAGAAGGCCCGTGAGCAGATCGATCGGCGTCGGCGGGCAGCCGCGGATGTGCAGATCGACCGGCAGCACCCCGGACACGCTTCCGACGCACACCTTGCTCCCCGCGAATGGTCCGGTGCCGCAGGCGCAGTCGCCCGCCGCGACCACCCATTTCGGGTCCGGCGTGGCCGCGTAGGTACGCTCCAGCGCCTGACGCATGTTGTCGGTCACCGGTCCCGTGACCAGCAGAACGTCGGCGTGGCGCGGAGAAGCGACGAAGCGCAGGCCGAATCGCTCGAGGTCGTACAGCACGTTGCCCAGCGCATGGATTTCCAGCTCGCAAGCGTTGCAGGACCCGGCATCGACTTCGCGAATCGACAGCGCTCGCCCGAGGCGCTTGTGCGACGCCTGGTTGACGCGCGCGGCCAACTCGGCGATCGCGCCCTCGTCCGCCGCCGGCGCGGGTTCGGTGAGCAGACCTTGCACGAAGCTCTTGAACAGCAATCGGCGCATGGCGCGGGTCCTACAGGTCGTGCCCGGAGTACGAGCAGTTGAACGACTTGTTGCACAAGGGGAAGTCGGCCACGATGTTTCCCTCGATGGCCGCCTCGAGCAGCGGCCACTGGAACCACGACGGGTCGCGCAGGTGGCAGCGTTCGATGCGACCGGCCGCATCGATCCTGAGCCACGCGAATATGTCGCCGCGGAAGCCTTCCACCAGCGCGACGCCTTCGCGTGCGCCGGCTCCCGCCCGCCCGTCGAGGGACGCGTGGACCGGGCCGGCCGGCAGCGCGGCGAGAATCTGCTCGATGAGCGCGAGGCTCTGCTCGACCTCGCGGATGCGTATCCACACGCGCGCATTGACGTCGCCCGCCTGGACCACCGGAACTTCGAAGCGCAGCGTATCGTAGGGCGGGTAGCCCGGCGTGCGACGCGCGTCGAAATTGCGCCCGGATGCGCGCCCGACGAACCCGCCCGCGGCGAATTGCTGCGCGAGCTCGGGCGCGAGAATGCCCGTGCCGACCGTGCGGTCCTTGAGCGAGGCGGTGTTCTCATACACCTCGACGAGGTCCGGAAATGCCTTGCGCACCTGCGCCAGCAGCTCGCGCACGCGCTGCCCGCCGTCCTGCGGCAGGTCGCAGCTCAGCCCTCCGGGCACCACGCGGTCCATCATCAGGCGGTGGCCGAAACAGGCGCTACAGGTCCGCAGCACCCGTTCGCGCAGCAGGCCGAATTGCGCGTGCAGGATGGCGAGCGCGGCATCGTTGCAGATCGCGCCGATGTCGCCGAAGTGATTCGCGAGCCGCTCCAGCTCGGCGAGCAATCCCCGCAGCCAAACCGCCCGCGGCGGCACCTCGATTCCGAGCGCCGCTTCGACCGCACGAGCGAACGCCAGCGCGAAGGCAACCGTGCTGTCGCCCGATACGCGTCCGGCGAGCACTGCGGCCCGCTCGACGGGCGCGCCGGCGATGAGGGCATCGACGCCCTTGTGGGTGTAGCCGAGGCGTTCTTCCAGCCGTACCACCGTCTCGCCGTTGGCGGTGAAGCGAAAGTGGCCCGGCTCGATGATTCCTGCGTGCACCGGACCCACCGGGATCTGGTGCAGGCTCTCGCCGGACGCCGGCAGGAACGCGTAGGCGCCGCGGTGGCGCAGCCAGGGCCGCGTGTCCGGCAAACCTTCGGCCTCCAGGCCGACCAGGTCGCGGATCGCCCGCTCGGGCCGTATGGCCGGCGGGTGCAGGCGGCCCACCGAAGGAAAACGGCCCTCCTCGCACGCGACGCTCAACACGGCGAACGAACTCGTGCCGTACTCCATCACCGCCATGTACGCGCAGCGCGGCTCCGCCCACAGCCCGAGCAGCGCCAGCTCGCCCCGCTGCAGGCGCAGCGCCGCGTGCTCCCACTGCTCGCGGCCCACGTCGGAACGCGTCCAGTTCGGCGTCGCCATGCCGGCCTACCTCAGGAGCCTCGCCACGTGCTGGAACCACTCGGTGAGCGCCGGCGGCAACCAGATTCCCGCGACGAGCACGAGGCCGAAGTGGGCGAAGACCGGTACGAACGAAGCCTTGGCAGGCGCGCTGCTGCCGTACGGATCGCCGAAAGCCAGACCGTTCAGGCGCAGCAGCAGCGCGCCGAAGCCGGCGAGCAGGCCCAGGCCGAGGGCGACCGCCAGCAGCGGGTGACGCGCGAACGTCGTCGTCACGATGAGGAACTCGGTCATGAATATTCCCATCGGCGGCAGCCCGGCGATGGCCGCGACGCCCAGCACCAGTCCCCAGCCAAGCACCGGGTGGGAGACCGTGAGGCCGCGGATGTCGGGCATGTGCTGCGTCCCCTTCGCCTGCGCAATATGCCCGACGCAGAAGAAGATCGCGGACTTGGTGAGGCTGTGCAGCGTCATGTGCAGCAGTCCGGCGAAGTTCGCGAGCGGACCGCCCATGCCGAAAGCGAAAGTCACGATGCCCATGTGCTCGATGGACGAATAGCCGAACATGCGCTTGATGTCGTGCCGCCGGTAGAGCATGAACGACGCGAAGATCACGGACAGCAGGCCGAGCGACACCATCAGCGGCCCCGGCGCGAACGCCCCCGGATTCGCGGACATGATGCTCTTGAACCTAAGCACGGCGAACAGCGCCACGTTGAGCAGCAGGCCGGAAAGCACCGCCGAGATGGGGGTCGGACCTTCCGCGTGCGCATCCGGCAGCCAGGCATGCAGCGGGACGAGGCCGACTTTGGTGCCGTAGCCGAGCAGCAGGAACAGGAACGCGAGGTTGAGCAGCGCCGGATCGAATTCGGGGGCTCTGCGCACCAGCACGTTCCAGGCCATTGCGTCCAGGCCTTCGCCGACGACCGAATGCCCCGCGAGATACACCAGGATGGTGCCGAACAGCGCGAGCGCTATGCCGACGCTGCCGAGGAGGAAGTACTTCCACGCGGCCTCGAGCGCGGCCGGCGTGCGGTAGATCCCGACCATCAGCACCGTGGTTAGCGTAGAAAGCTCGATCGCCACCCACATGAGGCCGATGTTGTTGGACAGCAGCGCCAGGTTCATGCCGAACATGAGCGTCTGGTACATCGCGTGGTAGAAGCGCAGGTAGAGCGGCGTGAGGCGACCGGTCTCCAGCTCATGGGCGATGTAACTGCCGCTGAACAGGCTGGTCGTGAAGCCGACGAAGGTGCTCAGCACGATGAACACGACATTCAGATCGTCCACGATGAGGTAATGCCCCGGCTGGGGCCGCTCGAAGAACAGCACGCTCGCCGCGACGAGGGTCAGGAACGACGCCAGCGCGTTCAGCCGCGCGGTCGCCCGGTTGTCGGGCAGCGCAGCCAGCAGAGCCGCGCTCGCCGCGGGGATGATCAGCACTGCGCCCACGAACATGGAGCCCGCGCCGCTCACGGCTGCTCGCCCCGGAATTCGTGCAGCGCGTGGATATCGACCGTGTCGAAGCGCTCGCGGATGCGGAACAGGAAAACGCCGATGACGATGAGGGCGATCAAGATGGAAAATGCGACGCTGATCTCCACCACCAGGGGCATCCCCTTGGCGCCCGTTGCCGCGAGAATCAGGCCGTTCTCGATCGACATGAAGCCGATGACCTGGCTCACCGCGTTGCGCCGCGAGATCATCATCAGCAGGCCGAGCAGCAGGACCGACAGCGCGAACGCAAGGTCCTGCTGGGCGAGGGTTCCCGCCTTGGCCGTGATCGGGAGCATGACGATGATCGACAGCGCGACCAGCCCTATCCCCGCGAGCATCGTCTGCCCGATGCCGACCACGACCTCGATCGTTCGATGAATTCCCAGCCGCACGATGATGCGATGCAGGGCCAGCGGAATGATGATCGCCTTGACGACCAGAGCGATCGCGGCGGTGATGTACAGATGCGGCGCATGCTGGATGTGGGCCTGCCAGGCCACCGCGAGCGAAACGACGAGCGCGTGCAGCGCGAAGTTGTTCACCAATCCGGTCATGCGGTCCTGGTAGAGGAGCATGAAGCTCACCAGCACGAGCCCGCCGGCGAACAGGTGTGCGACGTCGAGGGCAAACCGGTCCATCAGCGCGCCATCGTGACGAAGAGGAGCAGCGTGGCGAGGAAGCCGAGCATCAGCGCGGCGCCGAGAAAGTCCGGCACGCGGAACACGCGCATCTTTGCGATCGCGGTCTCGAACATCGCCAGCAAAAGGCCTCCGGCGGCGAGCTTGAGCAGGTACACACCGGCGCCCGCCAGGTACGCGACCGGGCCCTGCCCGGAAACCGCGATTCCCCACGGGAAGAATACGCAGGCGATGACCGAGACGTAGAGCAGGAGCTTGAGGAACGCCGCCGCCTCGATGAGCGCCAGGTGGCGTCCCGAATACTCCAGGATCATCGCCTCGTGCACCATCGTGAGCTCGAGGTGCGTGGCCGGATTGTCGATCGGTATGCGGGCATTCTCCGCGATCGCCACCATGACGAGCCCGATGAGCGCGAGCGCGAGCGAAAACCTCAGCCCTACGTCCGAGGCCTGCATGAACTCGGCGATCGACGAGAGCTGGGTGGAACCGGCGAGCAGCGAGAGCGTGAACACCACCATCAGCATGGCCGGCTCGGCGAGCGAGGCGATCAACATCTCGCGGCTCGAGCCGATTCCGCCGAAGCTGGTTCCGACGTCGAGTCCCGCGAGCGCAAGCATGAAGCGCGCGCTTCCAAGCAGCGCGACGATCGCGATCACGTCGGCCGCGTAGCTGAACACCAGCCCGGTGGCGAACGTGGGAACGAGCGCGGCCGCGACCCAGGTCGTGGCGAACACGAGATAAGGCGCCACGCGGAACACCCAGGAGGCCGAATCCGCGAGCACGACGTCCTTGCGCAGCAGGCGCAGCACTTCGCGGTAGGGCTGGATGAGCGGCGGGCCCTGGCGCCGCAGCAGATGCGCCTTCGTCTTGCGCACGAAGCCGGCGAACAGCGGCGCGAGCGCGAGCACCAGCACCATCTGCGCGAACTGCACCAGCAGATTCAGGGCTATTGCCATACGGCAAGCACCATGAGAAGCGCGACCAGCGCGCCGAACACCAGCGTCAGGTAGGCGCGGATCGAGAGGAACTGCACCTTGTTGAAGCGGTCCGCCACGAAGCCCACGACGCGGGTGATCGGCGCGTAGAACGCGTCCCACAGGACATCGCGCAGGCGCACATGCATCTCGGCGGCCCGGAGATCGCCCGGCGGCGGGATGTACACCTCCTCGCGCGCGCGAAACACCACCGATCCGAACACCCTGCGAATCGGCTGCGAAAAGCTTCCGGCCGTGTACTGGGTCGCCGGGCTGGCGTCGGGAAACCCGCAGTCCCAGGCGGCGGACCTGCGCACCGCGCCGGACGCCCAGCGGTGGATCGCCTCGGCGCCGAGACCCGCGGCGAACGCGATGATCAGGAACAGGAGCAGCCCGTTGTACGAGCTGCGGCTCTGCGCGACCGGAACGATCGTCAGCCAGTCGAGCGCGCCCTGGGGCGGCATGCGCGCTCCGGCGAGCGAGTGGGTCACCGGAGCGAGCGCATCGATGAAATAGCCCGGCAGGATGCCGGCGACCAGGCAGACGGCGGCGAGCACGAACATCGTGGCGACGGACCAGCGGTCGACCTCACGGGCACTGCGCGCCGCGTCGCTGCGCGGTCGACCGAGGAAGGTCACGCCGAAGGCCTTGACGAAGCAGGCCGCGGCGAGCGCCGCCGAGAGCGCGAGCAGCGCTCCGATCGCCGGAACGAGAAATTTGAGCAGCCATTGCGGCAGCGCCGGACTGACGAGGATCGCCTGGAAGGTGAGCCATTCGGACACGAAGCCGTTGAACGGCGGCAGAGCGGAGATCGCCGCCGAGCCGACCAGGAACGCGAACGCCGTGAGCGGCATGCGGTGGATCAGTCCGCCAAGCTGCTCCATGTCGCGCTCGCCCGTGGCCGTGAGCACCGCCCCCGAGCCGAAGAACAGCAGGCTCTTGAACACCGAGTGATTGAACACGTGGAACAGCGCCGCCGTCAGCGCGAGCGCGGCCGCCGCGCGCATTCCGTTCGCCCCGAAGGCGAGCGCGAGACCGAGACCGATGAAGATGATGCCGATGTTCTCGACGGTGTGGTACGCGAGCAGGCGCTTGAGGTCGTGCTCCATGAGCGCATGCAGCACGCCCATGACCGCGGTCACTCCGCCGAGCAGCGCGACCAGCGCTCCCGCCCACCAAGTCGGCACGCCGAGCAGGTCGAACACGATGCGCACCGCGCCGTACACCGCAACCTTGGTCATGACCCCGCTCATCAGCGCGGAGACGTGGCTCGGCGCCGCGGGGTGCGCGAGCGGCAGCCACACGTGCAGCGGTACCAGGCCCGCCTTCGACCCCGCGCCGATGAGCGCCAGCACGAGCACGGCGGCGGCCACGCCGGCGGCCGGGGGCGCCGCGCGGATCGCCTCGAACGCGTAGCCTCCCGCCGGGCCGGCGAGCAGGCCGAAGGCGAGCAGCAGCGCGAGCGTGCCGAAGCTCGCCATGATCAGGTACAGGTAGCCCGCGGCTGCGTTGCCGGGGCGGCGATGGTGCGCCATGACGAGCGCCCAGGACGCGAGCGACATGAATTCCCAGGTAAAGAGGAACGTGAACGCATCGTCGGCAAGCACGACGAGGTTCATGCCGGCCAGGAACGCCGGGAAGAACGGCAGCACGCGCCCCGGCGCTTCTTCGTGCCTGCCGTAGCCGATGCCGTAGAGGCTCGCGCCCGCCGCGCCGAGATTCACCACGATCAGGAAGAACGCCGCGAGCGCGTCGACGCGGAAGTGCGCGCCCAGCCACGGCAATCCGACAGGGAGCGTCAATGCGCCGAGAAGCGGGCCTCCGGCGAGCAGACAAGCGATGGCGATAGCCAGAGCAACCGCAGAGACCGACAACGTCGCGCCGTAGACGAGCGCGCTTGCGGACCGCAGGCGCGCAACCGGGATCGCAGCGACGCTGACCGCGAGCAGCGCTCCTACGCACCACAACAGCCCGGTCAGAGCCATTGAGTGCCCTATCCGGACGCGCGCGGCATGCGCTTCAGGCGGACACCTCGGCCGCCGCTCGTGCTAGCTGCTCCCTCGCCGATCAGCTCGACGCCCGCCCGGTCGAGCGCCTCGATCAGCTTCATCAGCGACTCGACGTTGCCCCGTATCACGCCGTCGCTCGCCTCCATGCGCTGTATCGTCGGCAGCGACAGGCCGCAGGCCGCCGCCAGCGTGCGCTGGTCGATGCCCAGCAGCGCCCTCGTGGCTCGAAGTTGTTGCGCCGTGATCATGCGCCATGTTTGACAACAGACATATCGACCAGCGGTATTGATTGACGCTACGCGAAAGTTGATTCACTGTAAATCGTGTATGCAGGCATCGCCAAGGGCTGCGATGTCAGCTTCGCGAAGGCGCGCCTATATTTGCTGCGGCGCAATAGCGCGGAGTTCCGCTTTTGCGCGCGGTCGAAAAAGAATGTTGATATGCTGCGCGTCAGGATTTTGTCCGCGACCTTACAACCTGGGAGGGGAAGATGGCGGAGTCGACAGCAAGAACCGCTGGGGGGCAGGACTTCGGCACCGAGGAAAAGAGGGTCATATTCGCCTCGTCGCTCGGCACCGTTTTCGAGTGGTATGACTTCTACCTGTACGCCGTGCTGGCGCCGTTCTTCGCGGCGCTGTTCTTTCCGCCGGGTAACGCGACGGCCGCGCTGCTATCGGCGTTCGCAGCCTACGCCGCGGGCTTCCTGGTGCGGCCGTTCGGCGCGATCGTGTTCGGCAGGATCGGCGACCTGGTAGGCAGGAAGTACACCTTCCTCATTACCATCATCTTCATGGGCGGCTCGACCTTCCTGGTCGGCCTGCTCCCAACCTACTCCTCGATCGGCTGGGCGGCCGCGATCCTGATGGTGCTGCTGCGCCTGGTCCAGGGGCTGGCGCTCGGCGGCGAGTACGGCGGCGCGGCGACCTACGTCGCCGAGCACGCGCCGCAGGGACGGCGCGGTTACGACACGAGCTGGATCCAGACCACCGCGACGCTCGGCCTGCTGCTGGCGCTGATCATCATCGGGCTGTGCCGCGCCAACATGGACGCCAAGGAGTTCGCGACCTGGGGCTGGCGCATTCCGTTCTGGGTGACGATCATCCTGCTCGCCTTCTCGGTGTACATCCGGCTCAAGCTGCAGGAGTCGCCGGTGTTCCAGAAGATGAAGTCCGAGGGCAAAGGATCCAAGTCGCCGCTCACCGACAGCTTCTTCAAGTACCCGAACAACAAGTTCGTGCTGCTCGCGCTGCTCGGCGCGACGGCCGGCCAGGGCGTGGTGTGGTACACGGGGCAGTTCTACGCGCTGTTCTTCCTGGTCATCACGCTCAAGGTCGACTACGTCACGGCGTACTGGCTGATCGGGATCTCGCTGGTGATCGGCACGCCCTTCTTCGTGTTCTTCGGCTGGCTGTCGGACAAGATCGGGCGGCTGAAGATCATCATGGCGGGTTGCCTGATCGCGGCGGTCACCTACTTCCCGCTGTTCGGCGCGCTGACGCACAACGTGAACCCGGCGCTCGAGGCGTATGCGGCGAAGACGCCGATCAGCGTCGCCGCGACCGACTGCCAGTTCCACCTGTTCGTCGGGCCGTGGAGCAAGTTCTCGGAGTGCGACCGCACGCGGGACTACCTGACCACGCGCGGCCTGTCGTTCAAGTCGCTGCCGGCCGAGCCGGGCAAGTCGGTGGTCACCACGATCGGCAGCGTCAAGGTCGAGGGCTTCGACGCGAAGAAGCTCGATGCGGCGCTTAAGGATACCGGTTACACGCCGGCGGCCGACAAGAACCAGATCAACTGGTTCATGACCGAGCTGATCCTGGTCATCATGGTGATCTACGTGACGATGGTCTACGGGCCGATCGCGGCGTTCCTGGTCGAGCTGTTCCCGACCCAGATCCGCTACACGTCGATGTCGCTGCCCTACCACATCGGCAACGGCTGGTTCGGCGGCATGTTGCCGCTGACCGCGACCGCGATGGTGGCCGCAACCGGCAACATCTACTACGGCCTGTGGTATCCGGTCTCGGTAGCCATCATGTCCCTGGTCATCGGCACGCTGTTCCTGAGCGAGACCAAGGAACGCGACATCCGCACCTACGACCACAGCATGTTGCCCTGAGCGCCCGCGCGCTCGGAAAAAGGCCCGCTCCGGCGGGCCTTTTTTATTCGTGCCCGGCGCGCACCACGTAGACGCTGCATTGGGCGTGCGCGGTCACGCCCGAGGCGACCGAGCGCCACCAGGCGAGCGCCTGCTGCCCCGGCGCCGGCGCGCCGAGCAGGATCAGGTCGGCGTGGTTGCGGCGCGCGAAGTCGAGCAGCGCGCGCTCCGGGCCGGGCGACTCGATCACGTGCAGCGACTGGCGCTCGGGCGGCAGGCGCAGGGGCTCGGCCCAGTGGCGCAGCCGCACCAGGTGCTCGAGGTGCGCGCCCGCTGCGTCCCCCGTGGCGCCCGCGCCTTCGACCACCGGCCCGGCGCTTATCACCGACACGCACAGCAGCCGGTACTCGCGCGACAGCGACAGCACCTGTGCGGTCGCGCGCTGCAGGAACGGCTGGCGCGGATCGTCCGCGTGCGTCGTGTCGACCGCGACCATGATGACCGGGGTCGTGGCCACCTGCGCCTTGGGCAGCAGGCGCGGAGCCGGCCGCGCGCCGCGCGCGCGCCACCAGCGCGCGAGCTGAGCGGGCAGTCCCGCGCGTCCGGTCTTGCGGGCACGCGCCGTGAGCGCGATCTGCTCGGGATGGCGCAGATCGAACGCGACGTGCGCCGCGGACTGGTAGCGTTGTTCCGCGTGCGGCTCGAGGCAGCGCAGGATCACCTCCTGCAGCCAGGGCGGCAGCTCGCGCGCCAGGGCGCGCGGCGGGACCGGATCGACCCACAGCCGGTCGCGCAGGCCCGCGAGCGTGGCAGGCACCCCGAAAGGCAGTTCCCCGGTGGCCATCTCGTAGAGCATCACGCCGAGCGCGAAGATGTCGCTGCGCGGGTCGGAGCGCGTGCCGAGCACCTGCTCGGGCGAGACGTAGGGTGCCGACCCCGCCGCGAAGCGCTTTTCCTCGGCGAGCAGGTCGGGATAGCGCGCGTGGTGGGCGAGCCCGAAGTCGATCAGGGCGACCTCGCCGCCTCCCTTGAGCACCACGTTGTCGGGCTTGAGGTCGAGGTGGATCGCGTCCTGCTGGTGCAGGCCGTGCAGCGCGTCGGCGATCGCGGCGCCGATGCGCGCCGCCTCCGGCGCCGCGAGCCGCCCGCGCTTCAGCTTCGCATCGAGGCTCTCGCCTTCGATCCATTCCGTCACCAGGTACGGCGCCCTCGCCAGGTCGCCGGCGGCGACGAACCTCGGCACCTGCGGCCCCGAGAGCGCGGGCAGGATCATCGCCTCGGTCTCGAAGCTGATCAGGTTCTCGGCCGGCTCGCCGGGACCGACGCGCGGCACCTTCATCACCGCCGGGAAGCCCAGCTCGGGCGCGGCGACGCGGAAGATCAGCCCCTGCGCGCCGGAATGCAGGCATTCGCCGAGGCGAAAGCCGTCGATCTCGCTGCCGGGCTCGAGTCGCTGCACTGCGCCGCCCCGCTCAGACGCCCCGTTCCACGCGGAAGGCGTGGAACTCCGGCAGCCCCGCCTGCCTGATCTTGCGCGCCGCGGCCAGATGGTCGTACGGCACGCGGTAGAAGGTGAGCTGCTCGCGCTGCGGGTCGAAGATCGCATAGGCCGCGGCCGCCTTGCCGTCGCGCGGCTGGCCGACCGAGCCGACGATCGCCAGCCAGCGGCGGCGGCGGCTCACCGGTATTGCGAGCCCGGGCGTCGGGTGGAACGCCGACCATTTTCCCTGCGAGCTCTCGAAGTACAGCAGCTGCTCGTGCACGTGGCCGCAGAACACGTATGCCGTCTGCGCCGCCTCGGCGCTGCGCTTCGCCGCGCCCGGCCCGTCGACGTAGTCCCAGCGCGCGGGAAACGCCGCCGAAGCGTGCACGAAGCACATGTCCTGCTCGCGCACGAGCAGCGGCAGCTCGGCGAGGTAGCCCTTGTGCGCGCCGTCCAGCACCTCGCGCGTCCACGCGACGGAATCCTTGGTCGCCTCGTTCATGTAGCCGGCGCGCTTTTCCATCGCCTCGTCGTGGTTGCCCTTCACCGCGAGCGCGCCTTCGGCGGCGTAGCGCCGCACGGTGCCGACCACCGCCTGCGGATCGGCCCCGTAGCCGACCAGGTCGCCGAGGAACGCGTAGCGCGCCGCGCCGCTTTCGCGCGCGTGCCCGAGGCAGGCCTCGAGCGCCTCGAGGTTGCTGTGCACGTCGGAAAGGAGCGCGACTTTCACTCGACGGATTGTACCGGCGGCGCCGCTATGCGCCGCGGCGCGCGCAGAAAGAGGAGCAGCGGCAGCATCGCGGCGAAGCTCGCGGTGATCAGCCAAAGGGCATCGACGAAGGCGGCGAGCCGCGCCTGGTCACCCACCGCCTGCGCGAGCAGCTGGACGCCGAGCGGCGAGGAAGGCGCGAGGTGCAGGCCCTGCAGGTACTGCGCCGCAGCGCCGTTGAAGGGCGTCACCTGGCCGCGCATCAGCTCCCACTGCGCCTGGGTCGCGCGCGTGAGGTAGGTTGACACGACCGAGATGCCGATCGCCGAGCCGACCGAGCGCACCAGGCTGTAGATGCCGGCTGCCTCCGCCGCGTGATCGTGCGCGATGGTGGAGAACGCGAGCGTCGACATCGGCACGAAGATGAGCCCCATGCCCGCGCCCTGCAGCATGAGCGCGGGCAGGAACCACGCCCCCGTCACGTCGGCGTTCAGGCGCGTGGCGAGGTACGACCCCGCGACGGCGCACAGGATGCCGCTGCCGATCATGCTGCGCAGCGGCACGCGCCCGGAGAGCCGCCCGACGAGCATCATGGCGAAGAACATGGCCACGCCGCGCGGCGCCATCCACAGTCCGGCGTCGAAGGCCGGAAAATTGAGCAGGCTCTCGAAGAACTCGGGCAGCAGCAGCTGCGCGCCGTACATGCCCATGCCGACCACCGCCATCAGCGAGCAGGCGATCGCCAGGTTGCGGTCGCGCAGCACCTGCAGGCGCAGCACCGGGTGCGCTCTCTGCGTGAAGGCGCGCCACAGGAAGAACGCGAAGCCACCGCCGGAGACGTAGGCGCAGGCGCGGATGAACGTCGAGGAGAACCAGTCGAGCTGCTCACCGCGGTCGAGCAGCAGCTGCAGCGCGGTGAGCGAAACGGCGAGCGCGCCGAAGCCGAGCCAGTCCATGCTGCGGTTGCGCCGCTCGGTGTCCGGGATGAAGCGCGCGGAGAGCAGCAGCGACGCGATTCCCACCGGCAGGTTGATGTAGAAGGTCCAGCGCCAGCTGAAGGACTCGGTGAGCCAGCCGCCGAGCGTCGGCCCCAGGATCGGCGCCACCATCACGCCCATGCCCCAGATCGCCATCGCGCGGCCGCGCTCCTCGGCCGGATAGGTCTGCGCCATCACCGCCTGCGCGAGCGGCACGATCGAGGCGCCAAACACGCCCTGCAGGAAGCGCAGCAGCACGATCTCGGGGAGATTGGTCGAGATGCCGCAGAAGCCCGAGGCGACGACGAAGCCGGCGACGCTGCCGAGCAGGAAGCGGCGCCGCCCGATGCGCTCGGTGAAATACCCGGTGAGCGGCATCATGATCGAGGCGCCGATCAGGTACGAGGTCAGCACCCAGCTGATGTTGTCCAGCGTCGCGCCGAGGCTGCCCGCCATGTGCGGCAGCGCGACGTTCACGATCGTGATGTCGAGCACCTGCAGCACCGTCGCCGACATCAGCGCGACGGTGATCAGGAAGCGGTTTACTGCCGGCGCCGGTGACACGGCGGCGCTAGTCGAGGTGCACCGTCACCGTCGCGGTGGCGCCGATGCGCAAGGGGAAAGCCGGATCGTAGTCCTCGATCGCCACCTTGACGGGGACGCGCTGCGTCACCTTGACCCAGTTGCCGGTTGCGTTCTGCGGCGGCAGCAGCGAGAAGGCCGTGCCGGTGCCCTGCGACAGGCTCTGCACCACCCCGTGGAAGCCGTGCTTCGGATACATGTCGACCGCGATGTCGACCTTCTGGCCCGCATGGATGCCGTGCAGCTCGGTCTCCTTGAAGTTGGCGTCGATCCAGAAGCTGTGCGCGCGCACCAGCGCGAACAGCGGATTGTCCGCGCTGACGATGGTGCCTGCGGCGAGCGTCATGTTGCTCACCCAGCCGTCGTCGGGCGCGTCGACCGCGGTGTGCGACAGATCGAGCTTCGCCTGCGCCACCATGGCGCGCGCGGCACGCACGTCGGGGCTGTCCGCGACGCCGCCGTGCGCCTTCACCTCGGCGTGCTCGAGCCGCGCCTGCGCCGCCTCGAGCGCGGCGCGCTCGGTGCGCACCTTCGCCAGCGCGTCGTCCGCGGACTGGCGCGACAGGAACTTGCGCGCCACCAGGTCCTCGGCGCGCTTGAGCTGCGCCTCGTCGTTCTCGAGCGCCGCGCGCTCGCGCGCCACGTCCGCGCGCGCCGCATCGACGTCGGTGCCGTCCTGGCGCGCGCCTCGCTCGGCCAGCGCGAGGCTCGCCTCGGCCTTCGCCAGCGCGACTTCGAACGACTGCGGGTCGATGTCGAACAGCCGCTCGCCCTTCTTCACGAACTGGTTGTCCTTGACGTACACCCTGGTGACCGGCCCGGTGACCAGCGCGGCGATCTGCGCGACGTCCGCGTTCACGTAGGCGTTGTCGGTCGACACCTCGCCGCGCGTGAGCAGCCAATAGCCGAGCGCGACGGCGCCCGCGAGCAGCGCGACGGCAACGAACAGCACGGCGCGCGGTCTCATTGGCGGGCCTCCAGGCCGGCCTTCACCTTGGCGAGCACCGCCGAGGCGGCCTCGAGCTCGCGCGCGCTGACGCCGCGGAACACCTCGGCGCGCAGCGCCGCCGCGACCTTGCGGATCTCGGTCGCCACCGCCGCGCCCTTGTCGCGCAGGTGGATCGTCTTCACGCGCCGGTCGACTCCTGTGCGCCGCTCGATCAGGCCTTCGCGCTCCAGCCGGTCGACCAGGCGCACCACGCTCGCGCCCTCCAGGCCGAGGCGCGAGGCGAGCTCGCTCTGCGACAGGCCCTCGCTGCGCGACACGATCGCGAGCAGCAGCCAGGTGGCGCGCGACAGCCCGAGCGGGCGCAGGCGCCGGTCGAGCGCATTGCGCCAGTCGTGCGCGGTCAGATGCAGCAGCAGGCCGAAGCTTTCCGAGCCGACCGTCATGTTGACTGCCCTTCAAATGATTAGGATACTAATCATTCTAGCACTGCGCTACCATGCATGCCATGCCGATCCCCGCGCAGCGCGCCGAGCCAGACGCCTGGGATACCTACCTCGCCCAGGTGCAGGCGGTCGCCCCGCTGCTGCCGAAGGCCCTGCATCCGTACATCGAGACGCTGCGCCGGCCGAAGCGCAGCCTGATCGTCGACGTTCCGATCCGCATGGATGACGGCAGCTACGCCCATTTCGAGGGCTACCGCGTGCAGCACAGCCTGTCGCGCGGACCGGGCAAGGGCGGGCTGCGCTACCACCCCGGCGTGACCCTCACCGAAGTGCAGGCGCTCGCCGCCTGGATGACGGTCAAGAACGCGGTGGTCGGCCTGCCCTACGGCGGCGCCAAGGGCGGCGTGCGCGTCGATCCCAAGCGCCTGTCGATGGCCGAGCTCGAGCGGCTCACGCGGCGCTATGCGAGCGAAGTCGGGGTGCTGCTCGGTCCCGACCGCGACGTGCCGGCGCCGGACGTCGGCACCAACGAGCAGGTGATGGCCTGGATCATGGACACCTACTCGATGAACACGGGCCGCACCTCGCTCGGAGTCGTCACCGGCAAGCCGATATCGATGGGCGGCACGCTAGGGCGCAGCGACGCGACCGGGCGCGGCGTGGTGGCGATCGCCCAGCGCACCGCGCAGAAGCTGGGCTTCGACTTGCCCGGCGCGCGCATCGCGATCCAGGGCTTCGGCAACGTGGGCGAGGCCGCGGCGCGCCTGTTCGCGGAGCGCGGCGCCAAGGTCGTCGCGGTGCAGGACGAAACCGGCTCGGTTCACGCCCCGGGCGGCATCGACCCGGTGGCGCTCCGGCGCCACCAGGCCGAGACGCAGCGACTCGCCGGCGCGCCGGGCTGCGCGCCGATCGCGGAGGAGGATTTCTGGCAGGTGCCGTGCGACATCCTGATGCCTGCGGCGCTCGAAGGCCAGCTCACCGAGGCGCGCGCGCGGCGCGTCGCCTGCCGCATGGTGGTCGAGGGCGCCAACGGCCCGACGACTCCCGGCGCAGACGCCGTGCTCCTCGAGCGCGACATTACTGTGGTGCCCGACGTGCTCGCCAACGCCGGCGGCGTCACCGTGAGCTACTTCGAATGGGTGCAGGACTTCTCGAGCTACTTCTGGCGCGAGGAGGACGTGAACGTCAACCTCGAGCGCATCGTCGGCGAGGCGTTCCGCCACGTGTGGGAGATCGCCCAGGAGCGGCGCATCCCGCTGCGCACCGCTGCGTACCTGATCGGCTGCTCGCGCGTGCTCGAGGCGCACGCGACGCGCGGGCTGTATCCCTGAGCCGGCAGGGAACGGCCGGACGCTAGCGCGCCCAGTCGCGGATCAGCGCCTCGTAGATCGCCACCGCCTGGCGGATCTTCTCCATGCTGCAGTACTCGTCGGTCTGGTGCGCCTGCTGGGGCTCGCCGGGACCGAGCACCACGGTCGGCGCGCCGCCGTACACCTTGCGCAGGTTCGCCGCGTCGGTCATGTAAGTCGCGGTGCGCACCCCGGGCGCCGCGCCGAGGATCGGCTTGCACAGCTCGAACACGCGCCGCATCCAGGCGTCCTGCGGCTCGGTCCACACTGCCGGCAGGTCGGAGAACACGTCCAGCTCGGCCTCGCCGAGCGCGCCCTTCAGCCGCGCGAGCAACGCCGCATGGTCCATGCCCGGCACGGTGCGGATGTCGACGCCGATGCGCGCCGAGTCGGGAACGAGGTTCACGCCTGCGCCGCCCTCGATCGTGCCGACGTTCATCGTCGGTGAGCCCATCACCGGGTGCGGATGCGCGTGGAAGTCGAAATTCTCGAGCGCCGCGACCGCGCGCGCCGCCTTGTAGATCGCGTTCTCGCCCAGCTCCGGCATCGAGCCGTGCGCCGAGACGCCGCGGAACGCGGCGTGGAACTTGAGCGAGCCCTTGTGGCCGACGTAGGGCTGGTTCGCGCTCGGCTCGCCGACCACGATGGCGCCCGCCTTGCCCATCAGCCCGGGCAGCTGCGCGAGGTGGCGCGAGCCGATGCAGCCGTTCTCCTCCGACGCCGTGAGCACGAGCACCACGCCAGCCGTTCCCTCGAGCTTGCCGGCGAAGGCCTGCGCCGCGACGAGCATCGCCGCCACGCCCGCCTTCATGTCGGACGAGCCGCGCCCGTAGAGGCGGTCGCCGTCGGTCTCGCCCGCGAACGCGTCGCGCTTCCAGGCCCGGCTGCCGAGCGGCACCACGTCGAGGTGCCCGGTGAGGCACAGCGGCGGCTTCGCCTCCGAGCCGCCGGCGCGGGCGATCACGCTCGTGCGCCCCGGCTCGAACTCCTGGTACGCGACCCTGTAGCCCCAGTCCTCGAGCAGCCTGCCGGCGTGGCGCGCGCAGTCGGCCTCGCGCCCGGGCGGGTTGACCGTATCGAAGTGCAGCAAAGACCGTGTGAGCGAAATGGGATCCATGCGCAAAATCATAACCCCGCGTCGATCGCATCGACCTTCTGCGGGTAGAAAGCCAGCAGATCCTTGATGACGCTCACCTCGTCATAAGGTTCCTCGTAGCTCCAGGCGGCGTTCTCGGCCCCGCCGGCGAGCGAGAAGTACGACGCTTCGCCCTTGAACGGGCAATGGGTGCGATGCTGCGAGCGCGCCAGCCGCTCCATCCACACGTCCTTGCGCGGGACGTAATAGACGGGCCGATAGCCGGTTTCTTCCAGCAGGAAAGCGTCGCGTGTGTCGGCTACGAGTTCGCCCCGCGCGAGGATCCGCACGCGCACGCCCGCCGGCCGCACGGTGATGCGGTGCTCGGGGTGCTTCGCGAATCCCGGGCCGCTCGTCATAGCGTGAAGCGTAACCCCGAAAGCAGCGCACCGGGGAGGCGCGCGCTCGCGCTCGAGCGCGCGCCGTAGGTCGACGGATCGAGCAGCATGTCGCGCTCGCGCGTCAATTCGATCAGCTTGTCGCCGAGCATGCGGTACACCGTATCGTCGAAGCGCATCGCGCCGACCGGCGCGGCGATGCGCCCGCCCTCGACCCAGAACGTGGCGAAGCGCGTCATGCCGGTGATGCGGCCGGCGGCCCGGTCGGAGTAGTTGAGGTACCAGAGGTTCGAGACGTACAGCCCCTCGCCGAGCGCCGCGAGCACGTCGCGCGCGTCCAGGCCGCCGGCCGCGAGCTCGAGCGACTCGGGCGCCTCGCCCGCGTTCGCCGCGTTGGTCGCCAGGCCGTATTCCTTGGCCGAGCGCGGCGAGACGAGAGGATCGCCGAGGCGGCCCGCCTCGATCAGCGTCACGCGCCCGGGCTTGACGAAGCCCTCGCCCTGGAAGCCGGGCGCGACGCCCTCCGCGGTGTTCTCGGCGAGCGTCACCTTGGGCGAGAGCGCGCGACCGTCCTGCATGCGCAGCAGTGGGCTCTGCCGCGTCGCGCGCGCGCGCGCGGAGAAGCCGCCCCAGCACAGCATGCCGACGAGTTCCTCCAGCGCGCGCGGCGCGAGGTACGCGCGCACCTCGCCAGGCGCGATCGACTTTTCGGGCCTCTCGAGCAAGGCGAGCTGCTCCGCGGCGGAATGAATTTTTTCTTGCAGGATGGTTCCGTCCCATTGGGTCCCTGCATGGCCCGACTTCACCGCCCGCCTCTCCGCGCCGTGCAGGCTCCAGTCGAAGTTGAAGCTGTCGGCCTCGTGCCAGTTGCGCTGCCCGAGCGAGTTGGCGAAGCCGCGGTAGATCGTGCCCGCGGCGTAGATGCCTACCAGGTCGCGCCCGCGCGCGGCGCCGGTGACCTGTCCGACTACTTCGGCGGCCGATGGCAGCGCGCCGCGGCGCACGCTCTCGCTCGAGCGCGGCGTCTCGTTCACGAGCAGCCATGGATCCTCCGGCAGCCCCTCGAGCGCTTCGCGCAGCCGGGCGAGCGTCGTTTCGAGCAGCGCGAAGTCGTCCCCCGTTCCCGCGATGTCGAGGGTTGCCGCTGCCTGGCGCCGCGCGCGAACGAGGCGCAGCGTGAGCTCGGCCTGCGCGACGCTGCCCGCCTGGCGCACTCTTCCGCGGTTGAAGCGCACGAAGTCCGAACGCTCGCCCGCCAGGTTGCACAGCAGCGTTTCGTCCGCGCGCAGGCGAGACGCGAGGCCGTCGGCGAGCGAAAAGAAATGCTCCTTCATGCCTGGCCTATAATCCTGCGCTCATTGCAGAGCTTCCTCGTCTCGACCGGACTGGTCGCCCTCGCGGAGATGGGCGACAAGACCCAGCTGCTGTCGTTCATGCTGGCGGCGCGCTACCGCCGGCCGTGGCCGATCGTCGCCGGCATCCTCCTTGCCACGCTCGCCAACCACGCGCTCGCCGGCGCGCTGGGCGACTGGCTGCCGCAGATCGCGAGCCGCGCGGTGCTGCGTTGGGTCGTCGCGGCATCGTTCTTCGCCATGGCGGCGTGGATGCTGGTGCCCGATCGGCCGTACGCCGAGGCGCGCGCGCTGCCCGGCGCGGGAGTCTTCGCCGCGACCGTGATCGCCTTCTTCCTCGCCGAGATGGGCGACAAGACGCAGGTCGCGACCGTGCTGCTCGCCGCGCGCTACGCGACCTTCGCGCCCGTGGTGGCGGGCACGACGCTCGGCATGATGCTCGCGAACGTCCCGGCCGTGCTCGTCGGCGAGCGGCTCGCCGAGCGCGTGCCCATGCGCCCGCTGCAGCGCACGGCGGCAGCGATCTGCGCCGCGCTCGGCGCGCTCGCGCTCGTCGCAGGCTAGCGTCGCGGCGCGGATCATCCGCCCTCGCCCCCGAACACGTCCACTCCGGCGAATACGCAGGCCGGCGCGGCGTGGCCGCAGTGGATCGCCTGGTTCGGCTCGCCCTTGCCGCAATACAGCGTACCGTGCACCTCGAAGGTGGCGCGATCGCCGACCATCCTGAGGCTGCGCCAGAAGTTCGCCGACACGCCGCGGTAGTTCGGGTTCCTGACCACGCCGGTGACGCGCCCGTCCTCGATCAGCTCGCCCCACTCGCAGCCGAACTGGAACTTGTTGCGCGCGTCGTCGATCGACCACGAGCGGTTGGTGCGCATCAGCACGCCGCGGCGAATCGAGCCGATCATCTCCGCGAGCGTGCTCGCGCCGGGCTCGACGTTCAGGTTCGCCATGCGGTCGATCGGCGGCCGGTTCCACGCGCTCGCCCGGGAGTTGGCCGTGCCGGGCAGCCCGGCGCGCAGCTGCGAGAGCAGTCCTCCGAGCGGCGCGACGAGGATTCCATCCTTGATCAGAAATACCTTCTTCGCCGGTGTCCCCTCGTCGTCGAAGGCGTAGCTCGCCAGCTCGCCGTCGACGCTCGGGTCGAAGCTGACGTTCAGCAGCTCCGAGCCGTAGCGGTACGAGCCGAACATGCCGGGCGCGACGAAGCTCGTGCCTGCGTAATTGCGCTCGTCGCCGAGGATGCGGTCGAGCTCGAGCGGGTGCCCGATCGACTCGTGGATCTGCAGCATCATCTGATCGGGCATCAGCAGCAGGTCCATGCGGCCCGTCGGGCACTCGGGCGCGGCGAGCAGCTGCAGCGCCTCCCCCGCCACGCGCGCGCCCGCGCCGTCGAGCCCGGCACGCGCGACGAGCTCGAAGCCGCCCTGCGCGGCGTGCTCGAGGCTGCGCGTCTGCGTCTCCCCGCCCTCGGCAGCGGTCACGCGCAGCTGCGGCAGCACCGCGCGGAAGCGCTGGCGCAGCTCGCCGCCCGTGTTGGTGAAGTAGAGCCTTTGCTCGTCCACGATGTCGAGCGCCGCGTAGCGCTCGACGATGCGCGCATCGACCCTGGCGGCGCGGCACTCGGCCGCGAGCAGGTCGAGCAGCGCGCCTCGCCCCGGGCTGTCCTCGCGCGCGGGGCTGTCGTACGCGCCGCGCGGCGCGGGCATCTTGTCCGGGTCGAAGGCGAGCAGGCTCGACGCGCGCGTCGCCTCGGCCCAGGCGCTCGCGCGCTCGAGCGCCGCCTGCAGGCCGGCCACCGACAGGTCGCTCGTCGCGCAGTAGCCGCAGCCGCCCGCGCTCACCGCGGTCAGCATCGCCCCGCGCTCGAGCGCGAAGCGCGGCGGCTCGACCGTGTCCTGGCGCACGGCGAGCGTCTCGCTCGTCTGCTCGTGCACGCGCAGCGACCAGAACGGCGCGCTCGAGCGCAGCGCGCGGAAGCGGTCTTGCAGGCTGCGGGTCACGAGAATGGATTTGGCGCGACGATCTCCCGCAGCTCGGTATAGCGCGCCCTTTGGCTCTCCGGTCGCAGGAAAGCAAGGCCGATCAGCCCGCCGACGATCATCACCATCCCGCAGATCGAGAACCCTTCCCCGTAGCCTGCCGCCGCGGACGCCGCGCCCTGGATCACGCTGCCCATCGCGTACGGGGCGATCACCCCCGCCGATGTGCCGACGGCGCTGTTGATCGCGAGGACCGCGCCGCGCTGCGAGGCTGGCGTGATCTCGGCCAGAATCGCCGGCGACAGCGTGAACACGATGGACGGCAGCGCGACGCCGAGCGTGGCGAGCGCGACCTGGCTGGCGACCGCCGAGACATGCGGCAACGAGACGAGGACCGCGCCTCCCGCGCAGATCGCGGCCCCCGAGAACATGCCGCGCGCGCTGCGGCTGCTCGCGCCGCGCTGCATCAGCCGTTGCGACAGCCAGCTGCCGCCGAGCGTGACGAAGATCGCGACGATCAGAGCGAGTGCGGTCAGCTTGCCCGCGGCCTGCTGGGAGAATCCCAGCGCGCTGACCAGGTAGGGCGTGAACCAGGTGAGCGCCAGGGCCAGCCCGAAGTACGCGCCGAAGTAGGCGCACCAGGACGCGATATTGGTTCCGTTGAGAAGTAAGTGCCGGTAGGCGATCGGGCGATCGGCCACGGCGGCGCCGGCCGCCGCGCGCATATCGTCGATCGTGCCCTCGCGCCCGAGCAGCGCCCACAGCGCGACCCAGATCAGGCCCGTCACGCCGAGCGCGGCGAACGCCATGTGCCAACTGTGGTGGGTGATGATCCAGTTCAACGCCGGGATGCTCACGATCCCGCCGATCGTCGCGCCCTGGGCGATGACGGCCCCGGGCACCGGTCGCTTGTCGTCAGGAAACCACTTGTAGACGGCGTGCAGCGCGACCGGATAAGCGGGCCCCTCCCCGGCACCGAGCGCGACGCGGCATGCAAGCAGGGTACCGAGCCCGACCGCGCCCGCCATCGGGAACTGCACCAGGGCCCAGATCAGCCCCATCGCCAGCATCAGCCACTTCGATTGAACGCGGTTGGCCACGAAGCCCGTTACCACCGCCGACACGGAAAAGAGCAGGAAGAAGCTCGAACCGACCAGCCCGAACTGCCGGGGCGTCAAGTTCAACTCCTGCATGATCGGCACGCCGGCGAGACCGACGATCGCCTTGTCGGCAAAGTTGATCATCATGAACAAGAACAGCAGCAGCGTGATCGTCCACGCGCCCTTGTGCGTCGTTGATCCGGTCATTGGCTGTCCCCCTCGCTGGTGACGCTCCGGCCGACCTGCACACGCGTCGCTGCACTGCGTAAATCTCTCGAATGATCGTAGCACGGGTTCGATCGGCTAAGATCGGTCTGCGATGGCCGGAAGCTTCTTCTATCTCCCGCTCGAGCGCGTGGTGTTCGACCGGCCGGCGGCCGAGGCGGCGGCCGCCGAGGCGGCGCGCATCGGCGCACGGCGCGTCTTCGTCGTGTCGTCGAAGACGCTTTCCCGCAGGACCCCCGCCATCGCGCAGATCCAGCAGGCTCTCGGCGAGCGCTATGCGGGCGTGTTCGACAACTGCATCGCGCACACGCCCTGGCCGAGCGTGATCGAGGCGGCGGACGCGGTGCGCGCGGCGGCCCCCGACCTGATCCTCACGGTAGGCGGTGGTACGCCGATCGACACGGTAAAGATCCTGCAGCTCGCGCTGGCGCACGGCGCGCGCGCGCCGCAGGACCTCGCGCGCCTGCGCTCCGGGGAGCTCAAGGAGCAGCGGCCCTCACCCGTGCGCCAGGTCGCGGTGCCGACGACGCTCTCGGGCGCGGAATTCTCCAACCTCGGCGGCGGCACCGATCCGCACACGCGCATCAAGCACTCGTTCTCGGGCCCGGACATCGGCGCGCGTGCGGTGATCCTCGATCCGGAGCTCACCGTCTACACCCCCGAGTGGCTGTGGCTGTCGACCGGCGTGCGCGGCGTCGACCACGCCGTCGAGGCGCTGTGCTCGGTCGACGCGCACCCGTACTGCGACGGCCTGGCGCTGCACGCGCTGCGCCTGTTCGCCCAGTTCCTGCCGCGCAGCAAGGCTGCGCCCGTGGACCTCGCCGCGCGTCTGGCCTGCCAGCAGGCCTCCTGGCTCGCCGCCTCCACCATCGCGCGCGTCAACTACGGCGCGAGCCACGGCATCGGCCACGCGCTCGGCGCGGCGGCCGGCGTGCCGCACGGCCACACGAGCTGCATCATGCTGCCGCACGTGATGCGCTACAACCTGCCTGCGACCGCGGCCAAGCAGAAGCAGATCGCCGAGGCGCTCGGTCGGCCGGGCAAGCCCGCCGCCGACGCGGTCGCGGAGCTCGTCGCCGCGCTCGGCCAGCCGGCCACGCTGCGCGCGGCCGGCGTCAAGCGCGAGCAGCTCGCGGCGGTGGCCGAGGGCGCACTGCACAGCGCCTGGGTGCGCGCCAATCCGCAGCCGATCACGTCCAGCGCGGACGTGATGCGGCTGCTCGAAGCGGCATGGTGAGCTACGAGGAGCACCGCCGGCGGTTCCGCTGGGAAGTGCCCGCGCGCTTCAACTTCGCCAGCGACGTGGTCGACGCCTGGGCCGAAGATCCGGCCAAGCTCGCGCTCGTCTGGCGCGACGCCGCGGGGCGCGAGGAGCGCTACAGCTTCGCGCGCATCGCAGCGCTTGCGCGGCGCGTCGGCAGCCTCCTGCGCTCGCGCGGCCTCGGCAAGGGCGAACGCTGCATCGTCATGCTGCCGCGCATCCCCCAGTGGCAGCTCGCCATGGTCGGCTGTCTGCGCGTCGGGGTGATCCCCATTCCCTGCATCGACATGCTGACCGCCGGCGACCTGCGCTATCGCGTCGAGCATGCGGGTGCCGCCGGAGTCATCACGACGAGGGAAAACGCCAGGAAATTCGAGGGGCTGACGAGTCTCAGGTTCAAAGCCGCGGTCGGCGGCGCGCCGGGATTCCTCGACTTCGACGACGCGCTGGCGCAAGCCTCGGAGGACTGCCCCGCCGAGGCGATCGCGGGCGAGGACCCGGTGGCGATCTACTACACCTCGGGTTCGAGCGGCCATCCGAAAGGCGTGACGCACGCCGCGCGCGCGCTGTGGGCCTGGCGTTACGCGTCGCTGTACTGGCAGGACCTCAAGCCGTCCGATCTCATGTGGTGCACCGCCGACACCGGCTGGAGCAAGGCGGGCACCGCGATTCTGTTCGGTCCGTGGAGCTGCGGCGCGGCGGTGCTTTTCTATAACGGGCCGTTCGAGCCGCGCGAGCGCTTGGCGCTGCTCGCCGGGCAGCGCGTCAGCGTGTTCTGCGCGGCGGCCACCGAGTTCCGCCGCCTGGTGAACGAGAACCTGTCGGCGTTCGACCTCTCCGCGCTGCGTCTCGCCGTTTCTGCGGGCGAGACCGTCAACCCGGAGATCGTGCGCCGCTGGCGGGAGGCCAGCGGCGTGCCGCTGCTCGACGGCTACGGGCAGACCGAAACGTTGATGACGGTGCTCAACTACCCGTGCATGCCGGTGAAGCCCGGCTCGATGGGCAAGCCGCTGCCCGGGCTGGAGGCCACGGTGATAGACGGCCAGCTCGCGATCGGACTGCCCAATCCGCAGATGATGCTCGGCTATTGGAACGACCCCGGGCGCAGCGCGGCCGCCCGGGCGCGCGTCGGCGGGAAGGACTACTGGCTGACCGGCGACATGGTGCGCGAGGACGAGGACGGATATCTCTTCTACGAGGGGCGCGCCGACGACATCATCAGCTCGGCGGGCTACCGCATCGGGCCGACGGAGGTCGAGAGCGCGCTCATCGAGCACCCCGCCGTGCAGGAGAGCGCCGCGGTTGGCAAGCCCGACGCGGAGCGCGGTGAGATCGTCAAGGCCTTCGTGGTGCTGAAGGCCGGACGCGCCGCCACACCCGAGCTCGCGCGCGAGCTGCAGGATCACGTCAAGCGCGTCACCGCGCCCTACAAGTATCCGCGCGAGATCGAGTTCGTCGCGGAGCTGCCGAAGAACGCCTCCGGCAAGCTCCTGCGACGCGTGTTGCGCGGCGCCTAGCGTATGCCCCGGCAGATCGGGGTGTCGCACTGGTACATGTGGTTCAGCTCGGTGGGATCGAGCTTCGACGGGCCGTTGGACCTCGCGTGTATCGTGAACGTCGTCCCGTCGGTCAGGTGCTCGACGCTGTCGATCACGTCGTGCCTGCGCGCGTAGCGCCCGTAGTGCGGCGATTCGGGCGAGTACGAGTGCACGGAGGTCGTCACCTCGGCCAGCGCGTTCGTGGCGAAGCCCGCGAACGAAGCCGAAATCAGCAGCGCGATGATGCGGGAGAAAGGCTTTTTCATGAGACTGCTCCTTTGTGAGAGTCGCCTCCCCCTCCAACACCTTAAGTGACACGCCGCGCGGCGGGTGGTTCCGCTGACGCGCGTCAGGCTGACGTCTGCGTCCTGAGCATGCGCGTGCCGCTCACCGCGGCCGCGACGAGCGAGATGACGGAGGCCGTGCCGAGCGCGACGATGGTCGCGTGCGCGTGGAACAACCCGAACATGAGCGCGACCAGCGCCGCGCCGCTCGTCTGCCCGAGCAGGCGCGCGGTGCCGAGCATGCCGCTCGCGCCGCCGCTCCTCTCGCGCGGCGCCGAGCTCAGGATGGCGCGGTTGTTCGGCGACTGGAACAGCCCGAAGCCCATGCCGCACAGCGCCATGCGCCAGACGATGTCCGCGTCGGAGGGCGCGGCCGGCAGCAGCGCGAGCAGCGCGAGGCCCGCGGCGAACAGGCCGAGCCCGAGCGCGCCGAGCGCGCCCGCCGAGTAGCGGTCGGCGAGCCGGCCGGCGAGCAGCGCGGTGAGCGCGCTGGCCGCCGGCCAGGGGGTCATCAGGAGGCCCGTGGCCACCGCGCCGCGCCCGAGCGCGTCCTGGAAATAGAACGGGATCGCGACGTAGGCGAGCATCTGCGCCGCGAACGAGCACACCGAGGTGGCGATCGACAGCGCGAAGACGCGGATGCGCAGCAGGTCGACCGGCAGGAGCGGAGCCGGCTGCGGCAGCTGGCGCACGACGAGCGCGACGCCAGCCACGGCGGCGCCGCCGAAGGCGAGCGCCACGTACGGCGCGCGCCCGCCGTGGCCCAGGCCGTCGACGGCGAGGATCAGCAGCCCGAAGAACAACGCGTTCAGCAGCGCGCTCAAGTAGTCGAAGCGCCCGCCCGACCTCGGCGTGCGCGGCAGCGCGCGCGCCGCGAGCATGGTCGCGACGCCGGTCGGCACGTTCACCGCGAACAGCCACGGCCAGGAGGCGACCGACAGGATCGCGGCGGCGACCGTCGGGCCGACCGCGGCCGAGACCGCGACCACCAGCGCGACGACGCCGATGCCCCGGCCGAGCATGTGGCGCGGGTAGATGTAGCGCACCAGCGCCGCGTTCACGCTCATCACGCCGGCCGCGCCCACGCCCTGCACCACGCGCGCGAGCGCCAGCAGGCCGAGCGAGCCCGACAGCGCGCAGCCGAGCGACGCCAGCGTGAACACCGCCAGTCCGATGCGGTAGATGCGCCGGTACCCGGTGATCTCGCCGAGCGAGGCGAGCGGCAGCAGCAGGATGGTGATGACCAGCTGGTAGGCGTTCACCACCCACACGGAATCGGCCGGCGTGGCGCGCAGGTCGCGCGCGATGGTGGGCAGCGCGACGTTCGCGATCGCGCCGTCGAGCACCGCCATCGCGATCGCGAGCCCGATGGCCAGCATCGCCCATCGGCGTTGCGGCGACGGCAGGCCGTCGGGTTCGCGGGCATGCATGCCCGCGATTCTAAGAGATCGCTACTTTTCGGTCTTGCAGCGCGCGTCGTCGGGATGCGACTTGCAGTACTCCTTGGTCACTTTCTCCTGCTGCTTATCGCTGCTTCCCGCCACCGCGCTCGCGGCGAAGACCACGAACGCCGCGGCGAGCAACAAGGTAACGAAACGCAATAGATGCTTGTGCATGGCAAGTCTCCTTGTCTGGCTGTCGTGACCCCGCGGCGCACGACGCCGCAGGTCCCCCTATGCGGTTGTTTCCCCGGAAATCCACGGTGTTGCCTGCGCCAGACGCCGGGCGCTCACCCGGTCGGCAGCACGAGGTAATCGAGCACGGTCTGCACGCCGTCCACGCCCGCGACCAGCAGCACGATCTTCTGGCGCTCGTCGGCGCCGCGCACCATGCCCGACAGGGTGACCACGCCGCCGGATACCGAGACGTCGACCTGGCTCGCGTCCAGCTCCTTCTGCGCGCCGAGCGCGTTCTTCACGTGCAGCAGCAGTTCCTGATCGGACGGAGCGGGCGCGGCGCTTGCGGTCGCGTCCGCTGCGCTCGCCGCGCTGCGCGGCGTCGCGCCCTGCTCGCCGCAGCCGAGCAGACCGAGCGCCAGCAGGGACGCGAGCGCGATCGTTCGCTTGCGTGTCATCGATTCCTCCTTGCACGGGTTGAAGACTTCGCCCGCCATGCGAGCGCCGTGCCAGCCGCGCGCGCCACGCCGTGAAAACAGGCGCTTGCGCGCGCACGAGGTTTTCGCGGGTGCGATTTCCGTCGCCGCGCGGCGACGCGATCGCACTCCCGGCGTACAAGTAAAATTGCGCCATGGCACGTCGCGCGAAACCGGGGCGAGCCCGGCGGCTGCTGCGGCTCGGGCTGCTCGCGCTCGCGCTCTGCGCCTCGGTATACGTCCTGTATCTCGATCAACGCGTCCGGCACGAGTTCGAAGGCCGGCGCTTCGCGCTGCCGGCGAAGATCTACGCGCGCCCGCTCGAGCTGCACGTCGGCCTGCGCGTGCCCGAACCGGACGTGCTGCGCGAGCTGCGCGAGCTCGGCTACCGGCCCGCCGTGCGCGCAGGCGAATCCGGCTGGTACGTGGAGGACGGCGACACGCTCGAGATCTCGGTGCGCCCGTTCATTTTCTGGGACGGGCCGCAGCCGGCGAAGCAGCTGCGCGTCACCTTCGGCGACGGCGCGGTCACCGGGCTCGCCGACGCGCAGGGCGCGCCGCTCCCACTCGCGCGGCTGGAGCCGCTGCTGATCGGCGGCATCTACCCGACCAACAACGAGGACCGCGTGCTGGTGCGCCTCGCAGACGTGCCGAAAACGCTGGTCGGGGAGCTGATCGCGGTGGAGGACCGCCGCTTCTACACGCACTGGGGCTTCGATCCGCGCGGCCTGGCGCGCGCGGCCTACAGCATGGCCACCGGCCACCGCATCGAGGGCGGCAGTACGCTCACGCAGCAGCTGGTGAAGAACTTCTTCCTCTCGCCCGAGCGCACGCTCGGGCGCAAGCTCACCGAGCTCGCGATGGCGGTGCTGCTCGAGCTGCACTACTCGAAGAACGAGATCCTGGAGACGTATCTGAACGAGATCTACCTCGGCCAGGACCGCGACCGCGCGATCCACGGCGTGGGCCTCGCCGCGCAGTTCTATTTCGGCAAGCCGATCGAAGACCTCACGCCGGCCGAGAGCGCGCTGCTGGTCGCGCTGGTGAAGGGACCGGGCTACTACGACCCCTTCCGCCACCCGAAGCGCGCGCTCGCGCGGCGCAACCTGGTGCTGCGCGAGGCGCGCGAGCAGCACGCGCTCGGCGACGAGCAGTACCAGGTCGCGCGCGCGACCGACCTCGCCCTGAACCCGCAGCGCGCGATGGGCACCTCGCCCTACCCCGCGTTCGTCGATCTCGTGCATCGGCAGCTGCTGCGCGACTACGACGAGGCCGACCTGCGTTCCGAGGGCCTGCGCATCTTCAGCACGCTCGACCCGCGCGTGCAGGGGGCGGCCGAGCGCGCGCTCGCCGACCGCCTGGACGCCTTCGACCGCGAGCGGCGCTTCGGCGCGCCCGGGCTGGAGGGCGCGGTGGTGGTCGCCGACTCGCAGACCGGCGAGGTGCAGGCTCTCGTCGGCGGACGCGACGCGCGCTACCAGGGCTTCAACCGCGCGCTCGACGCGGCGCGCCAGGTGGGCTCGCTGCTCAAGCCCGCCATCTACCTCACCGCGCTCGAGCAGCCGTCGCGCTATACGCTCGCCACGCTGCTCGACGACAGCCCCTTCACCTGGACGACGCGCGGAGCCGAGCCCTGGCATCCGGTCAACTACGACCGGCGCTTCCACGGCGCGGTCGCGCTGCGCACCGCGCTCGCGAACTCGTACAACGTCGCCTCCGCGCGCCTCGGCACCGAGCTCGGCATAGACAAGGTGATCGCTACCGCCCACAAGCTCGGCGTCGAGCACGAGCTGCCGCCCTACGCCTCGACGCTGCTCGGCGCGGCCGATTTGAGCCCGTTCGAGCTGGCGCAGATGTACCAGACGATCGCGAGCGGCGGCTTCCGCGTGCCGCTGCACGCGATCCGCGACGTCACCACGCAGGACGGCAGGCCGCTCAAGCGCTACCCGCTCGCGGTCGAGCAGGCGTTCCAGGCGGCGCCGGTCTACCTGCTGGTGGCCGCGCTGCAGGACGTCGTGCGCGACGGCACCGCGAAATCGCTAGCCGACTGGCTGCCGCCCGAGATCGGCGCGGCGGGCAAGACCGGCACCACCAACGACCAGCGCGACGCCTGGTTTGCCGGCTTCACCGGCGACCGCGTCGGCGTGGTGTGGGTGGGCTACGACGACAACCGCGCCGCGCGCCTGCTGGGGGCGAGCGCCGCGCTTCCGGTGTGGGGCGAAACCATGGCCGCGCTCGAGCCGCAGCCTCTCGTGCTGCCTGCGCCGGCGGGCATCGAGCAGACCTGGATCGACCCGCAGACGGGGCTGCGCGCCGACGCGAACTGCGCCGGAGCCGTCGAGCTGCCGTTCGCCGCCGGCTCGGCGCCGCAGGCGCGCGCGCCTTGCGCGAGCGTCGCAAGCGGCGCTGGCGTGAAAAGCTGGTTCGAGCGTATCTTCGGCTTGTGAGAATCCTCCTCCTCGTCCTCGTGGCGCTCGCCGCCGGTTGCGCCGCGGTGGCGCCCGAGCAGCCCGCGCCGCAGCAGCCGCCGGAGAACGCCGCGGTCGCGAGCCTCATGCAAAGCGCGCACGCCGACGCCGACGCGGGCCGGCTGGCGAGCGCCGAGGCGAGCCTCGAGCGCGCGCTGCGCATCGACCCGCGCAACCCGCGCCTGTGGCAGCAGCTCGCGGGCGTGCGCCTGCAGCAGGGCGACTACGCGCAGGCCGAGAGCCTCGCCGCGCGCTCCAATTCCTGGGCCGGGGAGAAGGACGTGCTGCGCGCGGAGAACTGGCGCCTGATCGCCGAGGCGCGCCGCGCGCGCGGCGACGACGCAGGAGCGCGCGAGGCGCTCGAACGGGCGGAGCACTACGGGCGCTGACCAAACGCCGGGTTGCGAATCGCAAATGAGCATGGCGACGGTCGTGGTTTTCGACCTCGGCGGCGTGCTCGTCGAGAGCCGGGGACGCGAGGTGCTGCGCGCGCTGCTGCCGCAGCTCGGCGAACACGAGGTGATGGAGCGCTGGCTCGCCTCGCCGGCGGTCGATCGCTTCGAGCGCGGCCGCAGCGAGCCGCGCGAGTTCGCGCGCGAGTTCCTCGCGGAGTGGGATCTGGCGCTCTCCGCCGAGGAGTTCGTCGAGTCGTTCACCGGCTGGGTCACGGGCTTCTTCGACGGCGCCGAGGCGCTCGTGCGCGCCCTGCGCCTGCGCCATCGCGTGGCCTGCCTGAGCAACACCAACGCGCTTCACTGGGCGCGGCTGCCGCAGCTGCCGGCGCTGTTCCACGATTGCTTCGCCTCGCACCGCACGGGGCTGATGAAGCCCGAGCGCGCAGCCTACGAGCATGCCCTGGCCGCGCTCGGCGCCGCGCCGCACGAGGTGCTGTTCTTCGACGATCTCGCGCCCAACGTCGCCGCGGCGCGCAGCGTCGGCATGCGGGCATTCCGCGTCGGCGGCTTCGCGGACATCGCGCCCATCCTGCGCGGCGCGGGGCTCCTGCAGGAGCGCGATCGGCCCTGATCCGCTCGCGGCGCAAGCTTCGCGTCAAGCGCCGGGCCGCGCGATTGGGCAGACTCCCGCCTGCAGCTGCGCACAAGAAGTCCCGCTTACAGGGACCGTCAGCTTGGCACGCAGCATATTCCTAGGGAGCTTCCAGTCTGGAGGAGGAGGTATGAAGAGTATTCGGCTCATTGCAGCAATCGGCGCGTTCGCGGCGGTGCCGGCGTTCGCCGCCAACACGCTCACCATCGGCATGACGGTCTCGCAGACCGGTCCGCTCAACACCGACTCGGTCGCCCAGTATCGCGGCTGCGAGCTGTGGCGCGACCAGGTCAACGCGGCCGGCGGAATCAAGGCCGGCAACAAGCGCTACAAGGTGCGCTTCGTCACCTACGACGACCAGTCGCAGGGCGGGCGCGTGCAGCAGCTCTACACGCGGCTCATCCTGCAGGACAAGTCGCAGTTCCTGTTCAGCCCGTATTCCTCGGGGCTGGTCGCGACCGCGGCCGTGATCACCGAGCAGTACGGCAGGATCATGCTGGACGCGGGCGGCGCCGAGGAGAAGATCTTCCTGCTCGGCAACAAGTATCTGTACCAGGTCATCACCTCGGCGGGCCACTACCTGAGCGGCGCGATCGTGGAGCTCAAGGCGCACGACCCGCACGCCAAGGTGGCGTTCGTCTACTCCGACGATCCGTTCTCGAAGGCGGTGGTGGCGGCTGCGAAGAAGCAGGCGGAGGACGCAGGGCTCAAGGTAGTGATGGACGAGTCGTATCCGCCGTCGACGACCGACTTCACTGCTGTCATCAACAAGGTCATCTCCTCCGGCGCTGACGCCTTCCTCGGCGGCGGCCACTACCCGGATGGCGCGACGCTCGCGCGCCAGATGCACGACCAGAAGGCGCCGCTGAAGTGGATCTCGATCCTCGTCGCGCCGGACAGCCCGAAGTTCGCAACGCTCGGAGACGCCGCGCTTGGCATCACGGTGCCGTCGCAGTGGGAGCCGGCCGTGCAGTACAAGCCGCAGTTCGGGCCGACGGTCGCGGAGTTCGCCAAGGAGTTCGAGAGCAAGTTCAACATCGGCGTCGACTACCACGCGGCCTCGGGTTACCAGCAGGGGCTGCTGCTGCAGAAGGCGATCGAGGAGGCCGGCACGATCGATCCGGAGAAAGTCGCCGCCAAGCTCAATCACATGGACGTCACCACCTTCTTCGGGACCAACAAGTTCGCCAACGGTCCGAAGGACCACGGCCTGCAGCTCGCGCACAAGATGGTGCTCGCGCAGTGGCAGACGAAGAACGACAAGCTCGCGCTCGAGATGGTCTGGCCGACCGAGGCGGCCACCGCCAAGGTCGTGTATCCGGTTCGCTGAACGGAAAGCACGCATAGGCAGGGGGGCCGGGCCCGCGGGACCGGCCCCCTTTTCGTGAGGGCGGTACATGCTGGGGCTGCTCGCTTCGATCCTCGACGGGCTTCTGATCGGCGCGGTCTACGGGCTCGCGGCGATGGGCATCACGCTCATCTGGGGCGTGATGGACGTCGTGAATCTCACGCACGGCGCGATGATCGTCGCCGGCATGTTCGCGGCCTATCTGCTGGTCGGCGCGGTCGGCCTGCCGGTCTACGCGACGCTGCCGGTCGTGCTGATCGGCGGTTTCCTGGTCGGCGTCGCGCTCTACTGGATCTCGGTGCACCGCGTGATCGGCCAGCCGCCGCTCATGAGCCTGCTCGCGACGTTCTCGGTCAACCTGGTGCTCGTGGGGCTGGGAACGGCTGTGTGGGGTACGGATCTGTTCAACGTCCCCGCCTCGCTACCCGGCTTCAGTCTGGGGCGATACACCTTTCCGGGCACGCACCTCATGGCGGCCGCCTGCACCGGCCTGATCGCGCTCGCGCTGTATTTTTTCCTCTACCGCACGCGCACGGGCAAGGCGGTGCGCGCGGTGGCGGGCAACCGCGAGGCGGCCGAGCTGGTCGGCATCCCGACCGCGCGCGTGCTGGCGCTCGCCTTCGGGCTCGGGGTCGCGCTCGCGGCGGTCGCCGGCATGCTGATCGCGACCATGTTCCCGTTCACCGTGCTCTCGGGCGACGCCTACCAGCTCAAGAGCTTCGTCGTCACCGTGCTCGGCGGCCTCGGCAATCCGACGGGCGCGCTCGTGGCCGGCCTCGCGCTCGGCCTGGTCGAGGGCATGACCACGCCGTTCATTCCGGTGAGCTGGACCCTGGTGATCGAGTTCGTCCTGTTCGTCGTCGTGCTGATCGCCGTCCCCGGCGGGCTGCTGACGCTGTTCCGGCGGCGTTCCGCATGAGCGCCCACCGATCGTGATGATGCTGCGCCGCCCCTTTTTCTGGATCATCGCTGCGATCATCGCGGCCTTCGCGCTCGCACCGACGATCGGCAACAACATCGAGCTGCGCGAAAGCCTGGTGCTCGCCGCCGTGTACATCACGCTCGCGAGCAACATCAACATGATCCTCGGTTACGCGGGCTACGTGAATTTCGGCAGCATCGTGTTCTTCGGGCTGGGCGGCTACTTCTGCGTCTGGCTGATGAGCGCGCACGGCTGGCCGCTCGCGGCCGCGCTCGTCGCGGGCGGCATCGCGGTGAGCGCCCTGGCGCTCGTCTTCGGGCTCGGCATCCTGCGCCTGCGCGGCGTGTACTTCGCGCTCGCCACGATCGGCGTGAACGAGGCCGTCATGGCCTTCGTGGCGAACTTCGGCCCCTGGGGCGGATCGACCGGCATCTACCTCTCGCCCGAGCTGTTCGCGCCGCTCGGCGGCCCGGGACAGGCGCTGTGGGTCATCTACTACCTGCTGGTCGCGCTGATGGGGGCGTCGCTCTACCTGAGCTACGCGGTGAAGCGCTCCAAGTTCGGCCTGGGCCTGCTCGCGATCGGGCAGAACGAGGACGCGGCATCGGTGCTCGGCGTGCCGGCGCCGCGCTACAAGGCGATCGTGTACAGCCTGTCGGCCTTCCTGCCGGCGCTCGCCGGCGGCCTGTATTTCTTCAAGAGCGCCTACATCCAGCCGCCGGACGCATTCGATCTCAACCTGTCGACCGAGACGATCGTGGTCGCGATGCTCGGCGGCCAGGGCACCGTCGCCGGTCCCGCGCTCGGCGCGTTCCTGTACGAGGAGCTGCGCGGCTGGCTGCTCACCTCCGAGACGTTCTCGCATTTCCAGCTCGTGATCGCCGGGGTGCTGCTGCTGGTCATCGTGCTGTTCGCGCCCGGCGGCCTGATGGGCCTGCTGTACCGGCTGTGGCCGCGGCTGCGGAGCTTCCTCGAATGAGCGCCCTGCTCGAAGTCGAGAACCTGAGCAAGCGCTTCGGCGGCCTGCGCGCGGTGCAGGAGCTGAGCTTCGAAGTGCGCGAAGGCGCGATCCTCGGCCTGATCGGCCCGAACGGCGCGGGCAAGTCGACCGTGTTCAACCTGATAAACGGCGTGTTCGCGCCCGACGAGGGCCGGGTGCGCTTCCGCGGCGCCGACGTCACCGGGCTGCCGCCGTTCCGCGTCGCGCGCCTGGGGCTGGCGCGCACCAACCAGATCGTGCAGCCGTTCATGACCATGACGGTGCTCGAGAACTGCATCGTCGGCGCCTGCTTCGGGCGCGAGAACCTGCCGCTCGCGCGTGCGCGCGACGCCGCGCGCCGGGCGGCCGCGCTGGTCGGGCTCGACGACCGGCTGGACGCGCTCGCCTCGCAGCTCACGATCGCCGGCAAGAAGCGCCTCGAGCTCGCCCGCGCGCTCGCGGCACAGCCGACGCTGCTGCTGCTCGACGAGGTGCTCGCCGGGCTCAACCCGACCGAGGTCGAGCGCATGATCGGCACGCTGCGCGAGATCCGCGCGAGCGGCGTGTCGATCCTGATGATCGAGCACCTCATGCAGGCGATCATGAGCCTGTCGGACCGCATCGTGGTGCTCAACCTCGGCGCCAAGCTCGCAGAGGGCCTGCCGGCCGAGGTGGCTGCCGATCCGCTGGTGATCGAGGCCTATCTCGGCGACCCCGGGCTGGCCGTCAAGTTCGGCTGAGCGATGAGCGAGCCCGTCCTCAAGGTCGAAGCGCTCGAAGCCGGCTACGGCGAGGTGCAGGTGCTGTGGGGCGTGTCGCTCGCCGCCGCGCCCGGCAAGCTCACCACCATCGTCGGCGCGAACGGCGTAGGCAAGACGACCGCGCTGCGCGCGGTGGCCGGCAGCATCCGTCCGTGGGCCGGCAAGGTGACCTTCCGCGGCGAGGACGTCACGCGCCTGCCGCCGCACCGCAAGGCGGCGCGCGGCCTGGCGCTGGTGCCCGAGGGGCGGCAGCTGTTCGCCGCCATGTCGGTCGAGGAGAACCTCGAGATGGGCGCCTACGCCAAGCACGGCGCGCGCAGCCACGCGAGCCGGCTGGAGCGCGTCTACCAGCTCTTCCCGCGCCTCAAGGAGCGCCGCGGCCAGCGCGCAGGCACCTTCTCCGGCGGCGAGCAGCAGATGCTCGCGATCGCGCGCGGGCTGATGTCCGATCCCGCGTTGCTGATCATCGACGAGCTCTCGCTCGGGCTCGCGCCGCTCGTCGTGCACCAGATCTTCTCCACGCTCAGGATCCTGAAGGACGAGGGCCTGTCGATCCTGCTGGTCGAGCAGAACGTGCACCTCGCCTTCGCGCTCTCGGACTACGCCTACGTGATCGCCGAGGGCCGCCTGTTCACCGAAGGCGAGCCGGACAAGCTCGCGGCCATGCCCGAGATCCGCAAGGCCTACCTCGGCCTGTAGGCGCGCGGCTCACACGGAGAGCAGGCCCGGGCCGCGCCAGCCGGTCGCCTCGCCCGGATAGCCCGGCTGCGCGGACGCGAGCCGCACGCCGCGCACCTCGAGCTCGTGGCTCCAGTGATGGTGGCCGAAGATCCAGGCCGCCACACCCGCGCGCGCCGCGGCGTGGATGAGCTCGTCGCAGTCGCTGTGGAAGGCCGGCGACAGCGGCGTGACGCCGAAGCCGGGGTGGCGGGCGGCCGAATGCGGCACGTGGTGCGTCACGACGAGCGTCGGCCCGTCGTGCGGCTCGGCGAGCCGCGCCGCGACCCAGGCGCGCGACAGGCGGTGCTCTGCGAGCGCGTCCTGCGGCAGGAACGGCGCGCCGCCGCGGCGCGTGATCAGGTGATGGTCCACGATCTTCTCCTGCGCGAGCCGCATCGCCTGCGCCGCATCGCCGTTCGCCGCGTAGTCGGTCCACAGCGTCGCCCCGAGCACGCGCAGCGTGCGGCCCCCGATCTCATAGCGCGCCTCGCCCCGGTCGAGCACCGTCACGCCTTCCGGCCGCGCCTCGAGCAGCGCCGCGCGGTCGTCGTCGAACGAGCCGCGGTAGTACTCGTGGTTGCCCGGCACGACGACCGCCGGGCAGCCGAGCAGCCGCGCCGCCTGCTCGGCGTAGCGCAGCGTCGAGACGTCGCGCCGCGAGCGCATCCTGCCGATGTCGCCGGCGAGCACCAGAAGGTCGGCGCCGCCGACGTACGGGCGCAGGTCCGGACCGAGGTCGAGCGGCGTGAGGTCGATCCAGCCGAGCCGGCCGGCTTTCTCCCGGATCTCGATGTGGATGTCGCTGAAATAGACGATCGTGGACACGGCGGCCTGCGCGCAAGCGAGAATTCCATGTCAGGCAGGTCGCGGTCAACCGGACGCGCCAGCAGCGTGGCATCATGAGCAAAGGGGGAAGGGGATCTAGAAAGGAGATCCATATGGCACGCATCGTGAAGCGCACCTGGCAGGAACCCTACAAGCTCTCGATCGGCGGCGAGGACAAGTACCTGTGCCGCTGCGGGCTTTCGAAGAACCAGCCCTTCTGCGACGGCTCGCACAAGCTGACCGCGGGCGAGGAAAAGGACAAGCTCTACTGGTACGACGCCGAAGGCAAGCGCCACGCGTGTGCCGACAGCTTTCCAGGGATCCGCAGCTTCTAACCCGCCAATTCACCGACATAAAACAAGAAAGGACGCAATGGACGAGCTGTTGCACGAAGTGCGCGACGGGGTCGCGTACGTCACCTTCAACCGCCCGCAGGCGAGGAACGCGCTTACCTTCGCGATGTACGACCGCCTGGCCGAGATCTGCGCGCAGGCGAACGAGGACCGCTCGCTGCGCGCGATGGTGCTGACCGGCGCCGGCGACAAGGCCTTCGCCGCCGGCACCGACATCTCGCAGTTCCGCGCCTTCGACAAGAAGCAGGACGCGCTCGACTACGAGGCGCGCATCGACCGCGTGCTCGGCGCGCTCGAGCGCTGCCGCGTGCCGACCATCGCCGCGATCCAGGGCGCCTGCACCGGCGGCGGCGCCGGCATCGCCACCTGCTGCGACCTGCGCATCGCCGCGAAGGGCGCGCGCTTCGGCTTTCCCGTCGCGCGCACGCTCGGCAACTGCCTGTCGATGCAGAGCTACGCGCGCCTCGCGGCGCTGCTCGGGCCCGCGCGCGTCAAGGACATGGTGTTCCGCGCGCGCCTGATCGACGCCGGCGAGGCGCTCGCGATCGGCCTGGTGGGCGAGCTGGTCGAGGACGGCGCGGCGCTCGCCAAGCGCGCCGAGGAGCTCGCGCGCGAGGTGGCGGGCCACGCGCCGCTCACCCTGCAGGCGACCAAGGAAGCGTTGCTGCGCCTGCGGCCGAGGATCCCGCACGGCGAAGGCGACGACCTGGTGCTCATGTGCTACATGAGCGAGGACTTCCGCGAGGGGATGGACGCGTTCCTGAAAAAGCGCAAGCCCGTCTGGCGGGGTCGCTAGCCGCGGGTTGAACTTTTCGCCCGCAGGCGGTCCAACTTCGGCTCGCGAAGCGCGCAAAACCTTCCGGAGCTTCCCATCCAAAACGTCGCCGAATTCCGGGTCGCCGAACTGCGCAAGCTGTTTCTCGCCGCGCTGGCGCTCTTCGCCGTGCTGTGGTTCGCAACCCTGAACTACCGGGGACTCTTCATCCCGGACGAAGGCCGCTACGCCGAGATCCCGCGCGAGATGCTGGCGAGCGGCGACTGGGTCACGCCGCGGCTGGACGGACTGAAGTACTTCGAAAAGCCGCCGCTGCAGTACTGGGCGACGGCCGCGAGCTTTGCGCTGTTCGGCGAGCACGACTGGAGCGCGCGCCTGTGGCCGGCCCTCACCGGCTTCCTCGCCGCGCTGCTGCTCGTCTTCGCCGGCAACCGCCTCGGGCCGCCGGGCGCGGGCTGGCTGGCCGGCGCCATGCTCGCGAGCTCCTGGGGCTACCTGCTGGCGGGCCAGTTCCTCACGCTCGACATGGGCGTGAGCGCCTTTCTCACGCTCGCGCTGTGCGCGTTCCTGCTCGCGCAGGACCGCCCGCGCAGCGAGGCCGCGCGCCGCAACTGGATGATCGTCGCCTGGGCCGCGATGGCGCTCGCGGTGCTGAGCAAGGGCCTGATCGGCATCGTTCTGCCCGGCCTCGTGCTCGCGATCTACATGCTCGTGCAGCGCGACTGGCGCCTGCTCGGCCGCCTGCACTGGGGGCCGGGGCTCGCAGTGTTCGGCGCGATCGCGGTTCCATGGTTCGTGCTGGTGCAGCTGCGCAATCCCGAGTTCTTTCGCTTCTTCTTCATCCACGAGCACTTCGAGCGCTTCGCGACCGCCGAGGCGCACCGCGCCGGCCCGTGGTGGTACTTCATACCGATCCTCTTGCTCGGCATGATGCCGTGGACGGCCGCGCTGCCCGGCGCGCTGCGCCGTTCCTCGGGCGCCGGGAGCGCGAAGGGCGAGTTCGACGCCGACCGCCTGCTGCTCGTCTGGGCGGCGGCGATCTTCGCCTTCTTCAGCCTGTCGCACTCGAAGCTGCCGGGCTACATCATCCCCGTGATGCCAGCGCTCGCGCTGCTGCTCGCGCGCGACGCGGCGCGCCGCGCGCGCCTGCCGCTCGGGGCGATGAGCGCCGCGGCGCTCGTTCTCGGCGTCGCGCTCGCGCTCATCGCCCCGCGCTTGCCTTCCCTGCCGCATACACCGGCGCTCGCCGCGCTCCTCGGCGCGTACTGGCACTGGCTGCTCGCCGCCGGCGCGTTGCTCGCCCTCGGCGCGGCGCTCGCCTGGCGCGCGCGGGCGGCGCGCGCCCCCGCGCTCGCCGTGCTCGTGCTCGGGTTCGCGGGGCTTGGCAGCGCGCTCACCGCGCTCGACGGGCTGCACCGCATCGACGATAACTACTCGGCGCAATCGTTTGCGGAGCGGCTCATCGGCAAGGACCGCCGCCTCGCTCCGCAGGACCGCGTTTACAGCCTGCGGCAGTTCGACTCGAGCCTGTCGTTCTACCTCGGCTCGGAAATGACGCTCGTCGGCTACCGCGGCGAGCTCGCTCCGGGCATCGCCGCCGACCCGCGCATGGTCATCGCCTCGCTGCCCGAGTTCTCGGAGCGCTGGGTCGACGAGAAGGAAGCCTACGCGGTGATGTCCCCGGAGCTGTACCGCGCGCTCGCCCAGCAGGGCCTGCCGATGCGCCTCGTGCTCGCCGAGGGGCGCCGCGTGCTCGTCTCGCGCTCCGGCGCGCTGCCCGAAAACCTGCCGAAGGCCGGCAGCCTGCTGCTCGCGCTCGCGCGACACGTGTCGCACCCCAAGCGGGACTGAATAATCACGGGAGATCCCCGATGCGACCGATGCTTCTAAGCCGAGGCAACGGCGAATAACCGCCACTCCCCCGGCACGCCCTTCAGTACGTGCGTCCCGCGGTCGTCGAACCGGACGCCGGAGCCCGCCACGAGGTCCTTGACCGTCGTCGACGTGAGCACCTCCCCGGGACGGGCCGCCGCCGCGACGCGCGCCCCGATGTGCACCGCGATGCCGCTGACTTTGTCCCCGGCGACCTCGCATTCGCCGGTATGCAGCCCCGTGCGCACCTCGAGGCCAAGCCGCCGGACTGCGTCGCGGATCGCGCAGGCGCAGCGCACCGCGCGCGCCGGGCCGTCGAAAGTGGCGAACAGGCCGTCTCCCGCCGAGTCGATCTCGCGCCCGCGAAAGCGCTCGAGTGCCTTGCGTGCCACCTCGATATAAGCCTCGAGGAGCTCCCGCCAGCGGAGATCGCCGAGCTCGGCCACACGCTCGGTCGAGCCCACGATGTCCGTGAACAGCACGGTCAGCAGTACGCGATCCGGCTCCGGCCCGCGCCGCGTCCCCGTGACGAATTCTTCGATCTCGTCGATCAAGAGATCGAGCGTTTCCTGATCGAACGCCTGCAGCAGGTGATCGTCGCCGGGAAGCTCGACATACTTGGCTCCCCGGATATGCTCGGCCAGGTAGCGCCCGGCTTCGACCGGGACCGTCTTGTCCCCGACCCGGTGCAGGATCAGCGTCGGGGATTGGATCGCGGGGAGGAGATGTCGAGCATCGGTCTCGTAATTCGCTCGCAATAACGCCAGGACCGCTCCCGGACTCGCCGCCGCCCTTTCCAGCTGAGCGAACCATTGGACGAACGGTTGATCGTTCACGCGGCTCGGCGCATTGATGGGAACCAGTACGCCTTCGCCCCAATGAGTCTCCACCCGCTGCAGATATCGCATCCAGCGGTCGTGATCCACGCCCCAGGGCTCGGCCTTCGCGGACGCGAAGCTGCCGCACAACACGAGGCCCAAGACTCGCTCCGGATAGGCCGCGCAGAACATCAGCGACATGGTGCCGCCTTCCGACCAGCCGAAGATGGTCGCCTTCTCGGATTGCGCCGCGTCCATCACCGCACGCACGTCGGCAACGCGTTCCTCCAGCGTCTGCTCGCCGACACGGTCGGAGAGGCCCTGTCCGCGCTTATCGAACACGATCACGCGCGCGAAGGACGTGAGCCGCCTCAGCAGGTACCGGTTGGCGGGAAATTCCCAGAAAAGCTCGACGTGCGACAGCGTGCCAGGTATCAGGACGAGGTCGCGTGGGCCATCGCCAAATACGCGATAGGCGATATGTACGTCCCCGCTCTTGGCGTACTTGACCTTGCCGTCCACCCGTGCCGTCGTCCCGGACTTACGCGAACAATTGGCGCCGCATTCCCATCATCCCACGACCCTCTCCAGGCGGATAGCAGAGCGGGCCGCGCGATGACGGCGACCGTTACCGTGGCCTACTCAACCCAGGTCGATGATGAACAGCCGGATGAGCTCTTCCAGGACCTCGCGCGACCCGAGAACCTTGCAGCCGACCCGGCGCGCGAGCTTGCCGTTGGGGAGAGTGATTCGGGTAGCGTGGCGCACTTCCAGGTCGACAAGGAAGGACTCGGCTTCGGCATGCCGGATGCGCGCGCTCTCCAGCCGCGTGCCTGCGCACAACGGGATATTCGGATCGGTGATCAGTGCGCAGATCCCATCGAGGCTGACATCGACCAGCCTGGAGGCGAAGACCTGTTGGCCCACGCGCAGGTCGCAGCGCACCGTCGCCTCCGCCGGCACCTGAATACGGTCGTGGCCGCGTCGCTGCTGCATCCCCAGCAGCGTCGTGGGCAGCTCGCACTGGATACAGGGATGGCCCGCATCCGCGGTATACCTGGGCTTGTCGCCCGCGAAGGCGAACTGCGCGCCGCGGTGGTTGCAACGCAGTACGAGCGAGCGCGCCGCGAGTGCCGCGACGTTGGCTCTCTTGTTATCGGAATACGCGAGCAGCATGCTCCCGTTCGCTGGCTCGACGCGAATGAGCTTCGACAGGAGCATCAGTTGTGGCGGGAGGCTCGCGGTTACGGGGTCTCCGTCTTCGAGCATGGAGTCCAGAATCCGGCCGATTTCAATTCCCGAGCGGACGAGGAGCCGCCCGGTGGTGGCCAGCCGCGAGGTGATATCGGGCGAGGTCATCGTCGCACACAATGCCAGCGTGCACGCAGGGCTCAAGGGAATTTGACGCAGTAGCCCGGCAATGCGGCGCCCCGGTGTGATGACGTGTGCAGCGCGCCACAATCGGCGGAGGCGGCGTCGCGGCAGCCCGACATCTGCGCCGTCGCTCGACGAGCTACTCGAGGTCAAGCCGGATTTCACCTGCGAGCTCGCGTGGCGGCGCCTCTTCTACCTGAAGGACCCGAACCAGATCGCGCTCTACCTGGACGGCCTCCGGCGCTCCGGCGTGTTAGAAAGCTAGTTCACGAAAAGGAACGTTCTATGCCAAAAGGATACTGCGTCGTCTGCTACCGCTCGATCAAGGACCCCGGCAAGCTCGCCGCCTACGCCAAGCTCGCCGGCCCGGCGATCGCGGCCGCGGGCGGCAAGTTCCTGGTGCGCGGCAACGCGGCGAAGACCATGGAAGCCGGCCTCGCGCTACGCACCATCGTGGTCGAGTTCGAGAGCGTGGACAAGGCCTACGCCGCCTACCAGACGCCGGCCTACAAGAAGGCGCTCGACGCGCTCGGCGACGCGGCCGAGCGCGACATGCGCTTCGTCGAGGGCGTCTAGCCTTAGTGCCCGTGCCGGTGATGCGCGTCCGGGACGTGCGGATGACTGTGCCTGAGCGGCGCGTGCCGGTGCCGGTGCGCATGCCCGCCTTCGACTGTGGTGCCGGCCGGATGCTCGTGCCCGTGATGCTCGTCGTGCGCATGCTCGTGCTCGTGCCACAGCTCGTCGTGCGCGTGCTCGTGCTCGTGCCGCTCGGTCAGCGTGAGCCAGACGCCGAGCGCCATGAGCACGCCCGCCGCGGCTAGCCGCGCCGTGACCGGCTCGCCGAGCGCGAGCGCGAGCAGCGCGCCGAAGAACGGCGCGACCGCGAAATAGGCGCCCGCGCGCGCCGCACCGAGATGGCGCAGGCCGACCACGAATAGCGCCAGGCTCACGCCGTAGGCGGCGAAGCCGAGCGCGAGCGTCGCGGCGAGCTTCGCCGGCGCGGGCAGCGCGGCGCCGAGCGCGAGAGCGAGGCCGAAATTGACGCTCCCCGCAACCAGGCCCTTCACCGACGCGATCCAGGTCGCGTCGGCGAGCGCCACCTTGCGCGTGAGGTTGTTGTCCAGGCCCCACGCGAAGCACGCGCCGAGCACCGCGAGCGTCGGCCACAGCCCGGCGAAGCGCGCCTGCCCCGGCCAGCTAAGCGCCGCCGCGCCGGCCACGATCAGGCACATGCCGAGCGCGACGCGCCGGTCGAAGTTCTCGCCGAAGGCGAACCACGCGAGCAGCGCGGTGAACACGGCCTCGAAGTTGAGCAGCAGCGAAGCGTCGGAGGCCGGCATGCGCGCGAGCCCGAGCATCAGCAGCACCGGGCCGGCGACCCCGCCGGCGGCGACCGCGCCGGCGAGCCAGGCGAGCTGATCACGCGGCAGTCGCACGCGCGGCGCGCGCGTCAGCCGCCGATAGAGCGTGAGCCCGATGCCGGAGCCGAGGTAGAGCAATCCCGCGAGCAGCCAGGGATCGATCGTGCCGAGCAGCTGCTTCGCGAACGGCGTTCCCGCGCCGAACAGCGCCGCAGCGCCGAGCGCCGCCGCCACGCCCGGGCGCCGCAGGCCCTCTTTCAGGTCCATGCTGTCCATGTGCGAGCGTCCGGCCTAGGCGATCGTTCGATCGGCGCGCAGCAGGATGGATTTCGGAATCTCGACACCGATCGCCTTGGCCGTCTTCAGGTTGATGGCCAGGCGAAGCTTGTTCGGCATCTCGACCGGCAGGTCGGCCGGCCGCGCACCGCGCAGGATCCGGTCGGCGTAAGTGACGGAACGGCCGAGCACGTCGAACCGGTCAGGCCCATAGGAAAGCAGCCCACCGGCGGCAACGTTCGAGTCAGTGCTGAAGAACGTCGGGATGCGACCTTGCAGCCCGAGCTGCGAAATCCGAATCACAGCGTCCACGGAGGACAACCCGCCCGGCTCGAAGATGGCGGCCTGCGCGCCCCAGGCCCGCATCGCGGAAAAGACCGAGTCGAAGTCCTCCAGCTTGCTGCACTCGTAGTAGCCGAGCCCGAAGCCGAGCGCGCGCGTGGCCTGCCGGTAATACGCTTCGGGACGGAACTGGCCTCCGGCCACGGTCACCAGGTCGGGCGGAAGGGCGATCCAGGCGAGCCGCTGCGCGGCCGGGACGATCTCGCGCACGAGCTCGGCGAGCTTCGCATGGACTTCGATTCCCTGGAAGAACGCCACGCCCGTCACGTTTCCTCCCGGGTGCGCGAAGGATTCGATCAACCCGCACTCCACCGGGTACGCGGATGCGCCGACGAGTACGATCGGAATCGTCTTCGTGGCATGCACGGCCGCGACGGCGGACGATGTGGTGGTGGCCCAGATGACATCCACCTTTTCGTCGACCAACTGGCGGACCATCGCCGGCAGTCGGTCCGAGTTGCCTTCCGAATAGAGACGGCGGAACGCGATGTTCCGGCCTTCGGTCCAGCCGAGGCGCTCGTATTCTGCGAGCACGTGGAGTCGATAGGGATGGCTGGCGTATGACGGCGAGAAGCGATAGTTGAAAAGTGTGCCGACCGTTCGCACGCGGCCGCGCTCTTGCGCATGCGCGGCCGGAGACGCAAGCAAGGCGCCGGTTGCGATCAGGAACCGTCTGCGCGGGAATCGCTCCATGTCGCCCCCCTTCCGCCGCGTGCCCTGCGGCAAGTCTACGCCTCACCGAAGCGATTGGTTGCGTGGCAGCGGCGGGCGTCCGCCCGATACTAATGCGCGTGCAGATTCTGAATGCGGGGATGCGGCTTTTCGCGTTCGAGGATCTCGGCCTGCCTCAGCAACTCCGGCATCGGCTCCCATCCCGGCGCCTGCCCGGGCACCCATCGCGCGCGCAGGTAGCCCTGGCGGTCGATGAGGAACTCCATGTGATCCGGCACCGGCGGGACGCCGGCGGCGCTGCGCCGGAATAGCGCGTACGCGGACGCAAGCGGCGGATACGGATCGGCGAGCAGCGATGCATCGATTCCGGGCGGCAGCGGCGGTGCCGCCGAGTCCCGCAGCGGTACGGCGATTGCACGCACGCCCGCCTGCTCGAGCGAATGCTCGGCAGCACTGATGGCATGCAGGCGCGGCGCAGACGCGGGGAGCGTGTACAGGACGAGAAGCACAGCCTTGCGGCCGCGCTGCTGCTCGAGCGATTCCTGCGGCCGCGACCCGACCTGAAACGAGAACTCCGGCGCCAGCACGGGCCGCCACGGATCGACCTGCGCGCTCATCGTGCGCGCGCCTTCGGCGTCGGCCTGCGCGTGCAGGAAGTTGAGGAGATCCCACAACCCGCGCGCGGCGATCCGCCCGCCGAAGCCCGGCATGGGCGTGCCCGCGATGCCGTGCTGCAGCCACCAGAACAGGTCGCCTTCGCGATGGTGAAAGAGGTGCTCGGTCAGGTCGGCCGGCCTGACGGGCAGACCGCCGGCCGCGGGACCGTCTCCCCGGCCGTAGGGCCCGTGGCACGCGACGCAGTTCGCCGCGTACAGGCGCTCGCCCGCTTCGATCGAGGCGACGTCGTAGCGCACCGGCGAGCGGGCGTAGGTCGTCGGATATGCGGGCACGACGGCAACCCCCGCGTCCCATTCGACAGTGAACGGCAGCGGCCAGACGATCTGCACGTGCTCCGCCGGGATCGAGATCCCAAGCGCGGCCGCAATGCCGACGGCTGCGAGGCCGAGCACGGACTCGGCGATCGAATTGCGCTGCAGCGCCCGCAAGGGCGCAGCGCTCCCGCTCGCTGCAGACATCCGGGGCGCGTAGCGCAATCGGTTGGCAGCGGCGAGCGCCAGCATCGCGCCAAAGAGCGCGAGCTTGAGGACGAGGAGCCGGCCGTAGTCGGTGCCCAGAAGGGCCGGAAAGCTACCGACCGTGTACCAGGCGTTCACCGCACCCGTAGCGAGCAGCGTGGCGACGCTCGCGAGCCCGAGCGACGAGAAGCGACGTACGACGCCGCCCGCGGCCGCGCGCAGCGGCGCGCTGCGGCGCGCGCGCGCGAGCAGCAGCGCGAGGGCCGGAAGCGCGCCGAGCCATGCTCCTGCCGCGAGCAGATGCAGCGCGTCCGCGCTCAGATGGACGACGTGGTCGCGACCCGGCTCCGCGTTGCCATGCCCCATCCAGGCGAGCGTCGCGAGCAGCACGCCGGCGGCGAGCGCGCAGCCGAGCCACGCAGGCGTTCCGCGCCGGACGATCGCGCCCCGTCCGAGGACGAGCGCGGCGCCGAGCACGACTGCGAGCGCGCAGCGCAGGGCCCAGACGCGTCCGAAAGCCGTCTCGCCGAGAACCGTCTCGAGCGTCGTGCGATTCAGGGCTTGCTCGAGCGGCGCCCCGCTCATCGAGGCCGCCTGCGCGGCGAGCCAGACGGCGCCGGAGACAAGGGCGAGCGCGACGCACCCGAGCGCGATGCCGAGCGTGCGCCGCTCGGCCGCCGCGCGCTCGCCTGCCGGCAGCGCCGCCGCCGGCGCAAACGCCGGCGAGGCGACGCAGGCGCGGAACACGAGCTCGCCGAAAAGCGCGATGACCGCAGCGAAGTGCATCCAGCGCGCGGCGATGGTCAGCGCCTGCATGCGCCGGCTCCCTCCGCGTGCAACGGCATCGGATCAGGGTGCGACATCGAAGCTGAAGTCGCCTTCGGTGACGTGCGCATCGACCGACAGCACGCGCCACAGCACGCGGTAGGTACCGGGCGCGAGCGGCGGCAGCGAGACCCTGAGCAGCGTCCGGTCCCGCGCATCGACCTTGGCGTCCCGGCGGTCGATCTGCCGGCCGGCCGCGTCGAGGACCCGGGCGGTGCTGAATGCCGGCTCGAGATCCTGCGTGAACCAGAGCGTCACATTCGACGGCGAGCCGCGCACGCTGCTGCCGACGGCGGGCGCAGCGTGGTCCAGGAACGCGTGCGCGGACGCAAGCGGCGCGCAGGCGAGCAAGGCGAGCGCCGCGAGCAGGCGGAGCGCGCGTCTCACGGCGCGCTCTCCCACAGCGGCCTGCCGAGGCTGCGCGGAAAAAGATCGTCGAGGAAGAAGTGGACCTGGAACAGAACCCCGGTCTTTCCTCCGGTGGCGCTGTTGGACGGGACGACCGCCTCGAGCGCGAGCTGGTAGTAGCGTCCCGCCCAGATGACGCCCGGATTCACGGTGCCGATGGTCGGCCCGCCGCCGCGATCGAGCGGCTTCTGCAGGCTGAGCTCGACGAGCGGAATCATGCGATTGAAGGGTTCCCTCAGCCCGACGTCCTTCACTGCGGATTGCAGATACGGGATACTGTATTCGAACGCCAATCCGGCGGTCAGCACGTCCGGATGCCGCTCGACGTCCAGGCTCCCGTCCTCCGCGAGCGAAGATGAGCTCGCCCGCGATGGAATCGCGATGCCCGCGAGGCCGGTGATCGCGATGGGGCGCAGGAACCTCGCGCTCTCGGGAAGATCGCCGAGCCCCTTGCCGAAGAACAGCGTCGGCGTCACCGTGCTGAACGATTCCGCGCCCACGCGATTCGACCCGGTGCCGCCGATGTCCCAGTCGACGCCGGCGGAGGCCACGGCCTCGTGCGCGTCGCTGCGGAAGAACTGATACTTCAGGCCGACGGCGATGTTGTCCAAACCCGAGCTGGTTTCGCCGCCGTCGGGCTGCAGGCGGATCTGCGTCGCGGCGATGCCGAACCCGAAGTTGCGCGTGATGCGCTTGCTCAGCTCGAGCGAGACGTCGGTCTCCAATGTCGCCGACGCGTCGCCGGACGCGCCGAGCTTCCTTTGCGTGATCGTCGGCGCCGAAAGCTCGTCGGCGACGAACGGGTCGTCGATGGTCGGTGTCGACGGGAAGAAGCGCTGTCCCGCGAAGCCGTGGGCCGCGGCGAAGCGCGGGGCGACAGCCGCCGCGATGATGCAGCCCAGTATGACGAGCGCGTGCGCGCTCGCCCTCCTCCTGCAGAGAGTCATGTCGAAACTCCGTTCGATCGTTGATCGTCAGCTGCGCCCGACGGGCGCGCTGGCCGGCGTACGGATCAGACGGGGAACGGAGGTGCGCGCGAGCGGAGAAAGGCGAGATAGACCGCCGCGGGGCGCGGCCGCGCGGGCGCGACCGGATGCGTGCGCCCCGCCGGCAACCTGAGTACCGGAGGCCACGGGTCCGCCGCTGCGGCCGGCGCCTTGCCGGGAACCAGCGCGGTCGGATCCGTGCAATGGCAGGTGCCGCCTGGCCCGTCGGGACACGGGGATAGCGCGTGCGCGACTTGCGCGGGAGCGGCGGGCGAAAGCTGCCGGACATCATCGCCGTGCGCCTGCGCCGTCCCCGCGGCGAATATGGCCGTCAGGGCGACGAGAAGGAGGACGGCGCGCTGGGCCATGTTCTGCGCGCGGGTCAGGAGCGCAGCACCGCGCCTGCGCCAGCGCCTGTGAGCGCGCCGCTCTCCCAGGTCGGCACGCCGTTGACGAGCGTCATCTCGATGCCGCGCGAGCGCATCACCATGCGCTTCGCGCCGCCCGGCAGGTCATAGAGGCGCTCCGGGCGCCCGGCCGAGCCGACAGTCGCCCGGTCGAAGAGCACGAGATCGGCTGCGAGCCCCGGCGCGACGCGGCCGCGGCCCTTGATGCCGAAGAAGTCGGCCGGGTCGGAGGTCATGCGCCGCACCGCCTCCTCAATCGTGAGCACCTTTTTCTCCCTCACCCAGGTGCCGAGCACGTAGCTCGGATAGCCCGCGTCGCACAGCATGTCGAGGTGCGCGCCGCCGTCCCCGAGGCCGATCAGCACCGTCGGGTCGTTCAGGATCTCCGCCATGCGGTCGGCGCGCGTGTTGAACGACTGCATGGTGTATTCGTTTTCGAGATCGTCTTCCAGGGTCAGATCCAGGAAAACGTCGACCGCATCCTTGCCCAGCTCGGCGGCGATATCGGCCACCGTACGGCCCTCGAAGCGCTTCAACGCCGGGTTCTTCACCTCGTGCAGCGTGATGCGCGCCCAGTTGCCGAAGGACAGCGGCCGCTTCAGCTCCTCGCGGAACTGGTTGCGGAACGCCGGGTCGCGGTACACCGCCGCCTGCGCGGCCTTCGACTTGTCCTCGAACACGCGCTTCCACGACGGGAACGCGGCGAAGGAAAACGGGCTCCGCATGTTCACCTCGCGCGTGAGCGGCAGCGGCGAAGTCTGCGGGCGCGCGCCCCTGGCGATCATCGGCGCCGCCTTCCTGAGCGTCTCGCGCACCGCCTCGGGCAGGTCGTCGCGGTCGAACATGGCGATGAAGGTCACCGGCCGGCGGCTCTCCTCGAGCATGAAGTCGAGCAGCTCGAGCTCCGGGTTCTCGAGCACCGCGATCTGGCGCGTCATCGCGAACTCGATCGCGCCCTTGCCGCGCACGCGCAGCGCGTTGCAGTAGGCCTTGAGCTCGGCGCGGCTCGCGTTGCGGCAGGCGAGCGGCCGGCCGCCGTAGCCCATGTGCTGGTTTAGCAGCGTGCTCGAGAACCCGAACGCGCCCGCGTCCATCGCCTCGCCGAGGAGGTTTTTTATTTTTTTTATTTCTTCTTCGGTCGCGGCGCGCTCCATCGACGCTTCGCCCATCACGTAGTGCCTGAAGGGCGTGAGCGGCGCGAGGAAGGCGAGATTGAGCGCGGGCTTCCTCTTCGCCGCGGCGTCGAGGTACTCGGGGAAGCTCTCCCAGTCCCAGGTGATGCCGGCCTTCAGCACCTCGAACGGGATCGCCTCGACGTTCACGAGGTCGCGCATCGCGATCTCGCGCGTCTCGGGGCGGCAGGGCGCGATTCCCACGCCGCAGTTGCCCATCACCACCGAGGTCACCCCGTGCCAGGACGACGGCGTCGTCGCCCCGTCCCAGCAGATCTGAGCGTCGTAGTGCGTGTGCGGGTCGATGAAGCCCGGCGCCACGACCAGGCCGCCGGCGTCGATCGTGCGCTTCGCCGGATCGGAGACCTTGCCCAGCCCGACGATCTTCCCGCCGGATATGGCGACGTCGGCGCGCCGGGCCGGCCCGCCGGTGCCGTCGATGAGCGTGCCGTTTTTGATTAGGATGTCGTACGCCATTGCCCAATAATACTAAAGGCCGGAGGAAAACCGCATGGCCGTACGATCCCTCGAAACGGACTACCTCGTCGTCGGCTGCGGCGCCTCCGGCATGGCCTTCGCCGACGCGCTCATCGCGGCTTCCGACGCCCACCTGGTGATGGTCGACCGGCGCCATGCGCCGGGCGGGCACTGGAACGACGCCTACCCGTTCGTGCGGCTGCACCAGCCCTCGCTGATGTACGGCGTGAACTCGATGCCGCTCGGCACCGATGCGGTCGACCGCGACGGGCCGAACAAGGGTTTCTACGACCGCTCGAGCGGCAGCGAGATCGTCGCCTACTACGACCGCGTGATGCGCGACCGGTTGCTCGCCTCCGGGCGCGTGCGCTTCTTCCCGATGAGCGACCACGCTGGCGGCGGCCGCTTCGTCTCCCGGCTCACCGGGGACGCATACGAGGTGAAGGTGAGAAGGAGCGTGGTCGACGCGACCTACCTCGAGGGCAAGGTGCCGGCGACCACGCCGCCGCCGTTCGAGGTCGCGCCCGGCGCGCGCTGCGTGCCGGTGGGGGAGCTCGTTCACCTGGCCGGACGCGCCGAGCGCTACGTGATCGTCGGCGGCGGCAAGACCGGGATCGACGCCTGCCTGTGGCTGCTCGAGAACAACGTCGCGCCCTCGAGCATCCGCTGGATCCGGCCGCGCGAGATCTGGCTCCTGAACCGGGTGTTCTTTCAGGGCGGCGAGCTAGTCGGCACCGCCTACGAGGGCCTGTCGTTGCAGGCCGAGGCCGCCGCCAAAGCCGAGTCGCTCGACGACCTCTTCGCCCGGCTCGCGGCGAGCGAGCAGGTCCTGCGCATCGACGAGCGCGTGGTGCCGACCATGTACCGCGGCGGGACGGTGAGCGCGGACGAGCTGGCGCAGCTGCGGCGCATCGAGGACGTCGTGCGCCTCGGCCACGTGCGCAGGATCGAGCGCGACAAGATCGTGCTGGAGGGCGGCACGGTTCCGACCAGCCCCGAGACGCTCCACCTGCACTGCGCCGCCGCGGGCCTGAGCAACGCGCCGACCGTGCCGGTGTTCGCCGACGGCCGCATCACCCTGCAGGCGCTCCAGCCCGGCTTCCTGCCCTTCAGCGCGGCGTTCACCGCCTACGTCGAAGCGACGCGCACCGACGCGGCCGGGAAGAACCGCCTCTGCCCGCCCATACGACTGCAGAACGTGCCGCGCGACTGGGCGATCGGCACGCTCGCCGCGACGCAGACCGCGTACCTGTGGTCGCAGCAAGCGGACGTGCAGCAGTGGCTCGACGGCGCGCGCCTGTGGTGGCTGCGCGGCCTGCGCCAGTACTTCGGCGAGCCGCGCGTGCAGCAGGCGCACAAGCGCTACACCGAGAACGTGCGCCCGGCGACGGCGAACCTGGCGAAGCTCCTGCGCGCGGCAGGGTAGCGGGCGTGCGCCTCGAGCCTGCGCTGCGCCTGGCGCGCGCGATCGACCGCCTGACCGACTGCGTCGGCCGGCTCGCGCGCTGGGCCGTGCTGCTCGACGTGCTGGTCGCCTCGGGGAACGCGCTGTCGCGCAAGTTCCTCGACCTCGCGTCAAACTTCGCGCTCGACCTGCAGCTGCACTTCCTCGCGGTGCTCGTGCTCCTGATGGCGGGCTACACGCTGAAGCGCAATGAGCACGTGCGCATCGACATCCTGTCGGCGCGCTTCGGCGTGCGCTATGGCGCGCGGCTCGACGCGCTCGGCTGCCTGCTGGTGATCGTCCCGCTCTCGCTGGCGATGGCGTATTTCAGCTGGCCGATCTTCTGGCACGCGCTCGTGAACCACGAGGTCTCGGCCGAGATGGAGGGGAGCGTCCCGCGCTGGGTGCTGACAGGCCTGCTGCCGCTCGGCTTCATGCTGCTCGCCCTGCAGGCGCTCGCCGAGGCGATCAAGCGCATCGCCTTCCTCGGCGGCCGCGCCGAGTACGCGCCGCGCGCGGGGCAGCTGATCGACGGGCCGCACGCCCGGTGAGCGCGTCCCCGCTCCCGCCGCTCATGGTGCTGGCGCTGTTCGCCGCGCTGCTGGCGGGCTTCCCGGTCGCCTTCTCGATCGCCGCCGTCGCGCTCGCCTTCGGCGCGGCGGGGCTCGCGCTGGGCGCCTTCCCGCCCGCTTTCCTGTTCGCGATCCCGCTGCGCGTGCTCGGCATCCTGCAGAACGACAACCTGCTCGCCATTCCGTTTTTCGTGTTCATCGGCCTGCTGCTCGAGCGCAGCGGCATCGCCGAGGAGATGCTCGACGCCTTCGGCCGGCTGCTCGCGCCGGTGCGCGGCGGCCTCGCCTACGCCGTGGTGCTCGTGGGCGCAGCGCTCGCCGCGACCACGGGCATCGTCTCGGCCTCGGTGGTCGCCATGGGCCTGACCACGCTGCCCGTGATGCTGCGCTACGGCTACAGTCCCGCGCTGGCGAGCGGCGTCATCGCCGCGAGCGGAACGCTCGCCCAGATGATCCCGCCGAGCATCGTGCTGATCGTGCTCGCCGAGCAGATGGACGTCGAGCTGCCGCAGATCTACCGCGGCGCGCTCGGGCCCTCGGCGCTGATCGTCGGCTGCTATCTCCTGTTCATCTTCGTCGCCTCGCGCCTGTATCCCGCCGCCCTGCCCGCGGCGCCCGAGTCCGCCCAGGGCGAGCGCCTGTCCGCCCGCGTGCGCCGCGCGCTCGCCAAAGGCGTCCCGCCGGTCGTCATCCTGGGCGCGATCCTCGCGTCGATCTTCCTGGGGATCGCCACGCCCACCGAGAGCGGCGCGGTCGGCGCGCTCGCGACCCTGCTGTACGGCAGCGCGCGCGGCAAGCTCACGCTGACGTCCCTGCGCCAGGCGATGGATGCCACGGGGATCCTGTGCTCCTGCATCATCTTCCTGCTGTTCGGCGCGACCTGCTTCAGCCTGGTGTTCCGCGGCTTCGACGGGCCGCTGTGGATCGAGGCGGCATTCGCGCACCTGCCTGGCGGGCGCATGGGCTTCCTCGTCTCGGTAAACGTCCTTATCTTCCTGCTCGCGTTCTTCCTGGACTTCTTCGAGATCGCGTTCATCGTGGTGCCGCTCATCGAGCCGGTGTCGGCCAAGCTCGGCATCAACCCGCTGTGGCTCTCGGTGGTGCTCGCGGTGAACATGCAGACCTCGTTCATGTACCCGCCGTTCGGGCTCGCGCTGTACAACCTGCGCAGCGTCGCGCCGCCCGGGCTGCGCACCTCGCAGATCTACCGGGGCGTCGCCCCCTTCATCGCCATCCAGGTCATCGCGCTCGCGCTCATCATCGCGTTCCCCCGCATCGTCACGCTCGAGCCCGCGGAGAAGGCGCGCCTTGACAGGCTGCTGCTCCAGGAGAGGCTCGAGACGGGCGCGCACAAGGCCCGGTAAGATAGATTCCTACAATTCCAAAAAGTCTTAGGGAGGGTGTACCAATGAAAGCTTCTTCGCTCGCCTTCAGGGCGGCCGTGCTGTTCGTCATCGCAGGGATGATCTGGGGCCTGGTCATGGCCATCTCCGAGAACCACGCCACGTTCCCGGCGCACGCGCACCTGAACCTGCTCGGCTGGGTGTCGCTGTTCCTGTTCGGCGTCTTCTACCACCTGCACCCCGCGATCGACCGCAGCCGCGCCGCGCTCGTCCAGGTGTGGATCTGGATGGCCGGCGTCGTCATCCAGGTGTACGGCGTGGGCAGGATCTTCACCGGCCACACGGAAGGCGAGGCCTTCGCCGCGGCCGGCTCATTCATCGTGCTCGGGTCGATGCTCCTCTTCACCTGGCTGGTGTACCGCCGCGAGCGCTACCAGCCCGTTTAGACGCGACTATTGGTCCGACGGAAGGTCCGCTTTCGACGGCGAATTCAATCGGTCGACGCAACACCTCTTAGCATGACAGGGGAGACCGCCTTTCTCGCGCGGCGTCAGCCAGCCGTACTTCTTCATCGCGTCTTGCGCGCGCTGAGAGCGCGACGCGGACCGCAAACGACGCTCGCCTAAACCATTGTCGAGTGCCAAGAGAAAACGGGACCCGAAGCTCCCGTCACTCGAATTGATTCAACTCGAACCAAGTAGATAATCGTGATCAGAACCGGATGCTCAGTTGCAAAGGCCTAGTATTCGCTCCTCCGGCGCACATGCTCTTTGCGATCGCGTTGCTGGTGGCTTGCCAGCAAGGCAACTGCGGATTTCCTTTTCTGTGGGCGAATAGTAGGTCCAGCCTGGATTGAGCGCTGGCAACGCGAGTTGGACTTCTTGCCATTTCGGATGGCCCTTTTCCTGCAGCGTGGAAAAGTTCTCGCACAGCGATCGCGCGAACCGGACCATGCGGTCGACAGTGAGATGCATGTTGTAGTCGTAAGTTACCAGAAACGCCCCCACCGAGATCGTGGTGAAGTCCTGCTGCAAGAGGTTCGGATAGCTGCTCGCGCGCACAGTGGCGGGTGCGTAAATGGTCAACGGACGCTTGCTCGTAGGATGAGCCGGGTCGAATTTCAAAAACTTGATTAATTTCTGTGCCTCGGGCTTCATGTTGGCAATGATCGGGGCGGGCTGCCCCGCGGCTACAACGACCACATCGACAGATTTGTCAGTGACTAACTTGCGCAACGCCTCGGCGTTCGAAAGGTAGCTCGCATTGGCCTCCGGGATGGGCCCCCCGAACATCATCCGGTAAAGCGTATGCGTGATAAATGCAGCGCCACTTCCGACGACGCCGCCGTTGATCTTCGCGTTCTTTATGTCTTGCAGGTAATTGAGATTGGAATCCGCTCTAACGATGTAATAGATCTCGGTGTTATACAGCGGCAGGATGACCCGAAGCGGACGGATGATCCTGGCCGCCTCCGGATTAGCGGCAGCACCGCGGTCGACGAATGCCTGGTATACGTCCGCCTGGACGATTGCGAATTTCACTCCCGGCTCGTAGCGGAGAAGCTTGATGTTCGCCGCCGATCCGGCCGTCGGCAAGACTTCAAGATCAATATCTGCACCGGGCGCAATAAATTTGGCCAGATCCGTTCCGATCGCATAATAGGTGCCCGTCTTGTCTGCCGTCACGATCTTGAACTGTGCGGCGGCTTGCGCCGCCGCGGCTTGAAGAAGCAACGCGGCTGCCATGGCAGCGACCGACAGGATCTTGATCATCTTAGTGTCCCCTTCGGGCATGGTTGAAGACCTTTGCCTTCGGACGAAGAATGCTTGGCGAGATCGACACGTGCCCACGCGCCGGCCTCTTGCGGTGCTAAATCATAGCGATCGGATCGATTTTGGTTTTCAGTCTGCTTGAAGCTGATGAGCTATGACGAAGCTACCAAGCTATGGTGTATGGTCAGTGGTAGTTTACTTGCCCTGTATCTTTGCCTGCGGTGTGCAGAGCCCTAGCGCTGCCACGGCTTCCGTGCAGGCGCCCGAACTCGGGTGAACCTGGCGGACGATCGCGCGAGGTCCGGCCACTAGAGGTTCATTCGCGGCCGACGTAGCTGTCGTGGACTGCAGTCTCGCAGCCGTCTCTTGTCTGGCGGGAGGGGCTGGAGAAATTGACTGCGCACCGACGGGCTTGGTGTGGGTGACACGCGGCGGCAAAGTGCCGAGCGTCGGCGCGGATGTGATGGACCGGGCGCTAGTTGCGCCAGCTACGCCATTGGCGACAACAGCCCTCTGTTTGGCGGCAGAGGTCGGAGCAATTGGCGATGCGGCAACTGGGCTACTGGAGGTCGGCGATGGCTGCGAACGGTCGGTCTTGGGAGCATATGTAATCGACCCGGCGATTTCGCTGGATTTCGCTTTGTCAGCACCGCTCGTGATGGCACGGCTCTTGGTGAAGACATCAGATGCGATGCTATCGAATAGACCAAGGTTTCGCTGGATAAATAAATAGAGGTATGTAACCCCCGCTGTCACAAGAAGAAGCGCCGCGAAGATCGCCCAACGCGAAATGAGAGCCATCCATGACGCACGCACTCTTCGCCGGTCTGGCAATTCCGGCACATCAAGAGGCGCGTCGACGCGCGGCGATTGCGCGGCAGGGGCGCTCGCCGTCCGAACATCAGATCGGCGGGCGGCTGTTGTCTCCCCTGGCCTATCCGCTCCGACTTGGGCACGCAACTCGCTGAGGGACATGCATCAACCCCAGGGTATATTGACCGCTCATTTATCCCCTTGCGCGAAGAGTCGCAATAGGCCATTCGGGCTAATCGTAAACGATTTGATTCAAAACGACCCAAACGTCTGCTTCCGACCGAGCCTGTGTGAAAACGCGCGACGGTGCCCGCCACACGACGAATCTCGTCGGTGCAAATTTTTCAATTGTGGAGAAAGGCCCTGTAGAGGCCGCTGCGGCGACCTCCTAGCACTCGACAATTTGAGTGCTAGCGTTTTCACACAACCTCGGCCGAAAACGGACCTACTGACGGCAGCTTTCGACCCGACGCGGCCACGTCTCGCTGTCACGCGGCGATCATAAATCCGTCACGGCGGTTTCACGTTTGCGCGGCATGCTCGCGCCGCGTGAGCCGCGAATACCACATCGATTCGAGCGCGCCCGCCAGGGCGGGGCTGCGCATCGCGATGGTGACCGAGACGTATCCGCCCGAGGTGAACGGCGTGGCGCGCACCGTCGGCCTGATGGTCGACGGGCTGCGCCAGCGCGGTCACTCGGTGCAGCTCGTGCGCCCGCGCCAGCACGCGCGCGACGTCGCCGCGCAGGAAGGAGATTTCGAGGAGCTGCTCAGGCCGGGATTCCCGATCCCGCGCTATACCCAGCTCAAGATGGGCCTGCCGGGCGCGCGCGCCCTGCTGCGCGCCTGGCGCGCGCGGCGGCCCCAGGTCGTGCACATCGCCACCGAGGGCCCGCTCGGCTGGTCGGCGCTCGCGGCGGCGCGGAAGCTCGGACTGCCGGTGGTCACCGACTTCCACACGAACTTCCACGCCTACAGCAGGGACTACGGCATTGCCTGGCTGAAGCGGCCGATCACGAGCTACCTGCGGCGCTTTCATAACCGCGCCGGCAGCACCCTGGTGCCGACCCGCGAGCTCGCGGCGCAGCTCGGCGCGCTCGGCTTCGAGCGGCTGCGCATCGTCGGCCGCGGCGTCGATCCCGAGGTGTTCTCGCCCGCGCGCCGCTCCGCCGAGCTGCGCGCGCGCTGGGGCGCGGCCGAGGACACGCCGGTCGCGCTGTGCGTGAGCCGCTTCGCGCGCGAGAAGAACTTCCCGCTGGTGATCGAAGCCTACCGCGCGATGCACCGCCTGCGCCCCGACACCAGGCTGGTGCTGGTGGGCGACGGGCCGCTCCTCGCGGAGCTGCGCGGCGCCGGGGTCGGCTGCGTGATCCCCGGCCGCCTGGTGAACGGCGAGCTCTCGGCGCACTACGCCTCGGCCGACGTGTTCCTCTTTCCGAGCATCACCGAAACCTTCGGCAACGTCACGCTGGAGGCGATGGCGAGCGGCCTGGGCGTGGTCGCCTACGACTACGCCGCGGCGCGCGCGCACCTCGAGCACGGCCGCTCGGCGCTGCTCGCCCCGCTCGACGACCGCGCCGGCTTCATCGCGCAGGCCGAGCGCCTCGCGCGCGAGCCGCTGCTGGCGCGCACGCTCGGCCGCGCCGCGCGCGAGCGCGCGCAGAACCTGACCTGGACCGATATCGTGCGCGAGTTCGAGGCCGTGCTGCAGGAGGCGTCGCTTTGAAGACGCTGCGCTCGATCTTCCTGTCGGACATCCACCTCGGCACGCGCGCCTGCCAGGCCGGGCGCCTGCTCGACTTCCTGCGCGAGCACGAGTCGGACAACCTGTACCTGGTGGGCGACATCGTCGACTTCTGGGCGATGAGCCGCTCGGTGTGCTGGAGCGCCGAGCAGAATACGGTGGTGCAGAAGATCCTCAAGCGCGCGCGCCACGAGGTGAACGTGGTGTACGTGCCGGGCAACCACGACGAAGCGCTGCGCGAGCACGACGGCATCTCGCTCGGCGACATCCGCGTGATGAACGACTGCGAGCACCTGGCCGCGGACGGGCGGCGCTACCTGGTGGTGCACGGCGACGCCTTCGACCAGGTGACCCGCTACCACCGCTGGCTGGCGCTGCTCGGCGACCGCGCGTACGGCCTGCTGGTGCGGCTGAACATGACGCTGTCCCGGCTGCGGCGCGGGCTCGGCGTGCCGGGCTACTGGTCGCTCGCCGGCTACGCCAAGCGCAAGGTGAAGGGCGCGGTCGGCTTCATCTTCGATTTCGAGGAAGCGGTGGTACGCTACGCGCGCGAGCGCGGCTACGACGGCGTGATCTGCGGCCACATCCACGCCGCGGCGCTGAAGCAGATCGACGGCCTGACCTACATGAACTGCGGCGACTGGGTCGACAGCTGCAGCGCGATCGTCGAGCACCCGGACGGGCGCATGGAGATCGTGCACTGGGACGGCGCGCGGGCCGGCGACGCGGCGCCGCCCGCCGAGATCCGGCGCGCAGCCTGACCGTGCGAACGACCGCGGCGACGCAGCCGCTGATCGGGCAAGAGGGCTTCAGCCTCGCGCCCGGGCTGATCGAAGACCTCTTCCGTCACGCGCGGCCGCTGGGCCACCACGAGGACCGCGAGCGCCTCAACCTCGGCTTCGGCTTCATCTATTACGCGCTCGCGCGCACGCTGCGGCCGAAGCACGTGCTGGTGATCGGCTCGGGCTTCGGCTTCAGCGTCGCCTGCTTCGCCCTCGCGCTGCGCGACAACGGCACGGGGCGGCTCTTGTTCGTCGACCCCTCCTACTCGGTGCTCGCCGACGGGCCGTTCAAGACGGTCGGCGGCACCTCGCAGTGGGACGACGCGGCGAAGGTGGCGCGGCGCTTCGGCCGCTTCGGCGTCGCGGACCTGGTCACGCACTACCGCATGCGCAGCGACGAGTTCTTCGAGCGCTACGAGGAGCTCGGCCTGCCTTCGCTCGACATCGCCTTCATCGACGGCAACCACTCCTACGACAACGTGCGCCGCGATTTCCGCGGCGCGCTGCGCCGCATGCGCAGGAACGGATATCTGCTCCTGCACGACACCAACATCTACGTGCGCGAGCTGGTGCGGCATGCCGGCGTGAAGCGCTGGCTGAAGGCGCTCAAGGCGCGCAAGGACCTGTTCGAGGCGATCGACTTCCCCTTTTCCTCGGGGGTGGCGCTGGTGCGCGTGCTGGAGGACGACGCGTGGCGGCACCTGGATCCCTCGGCACGGCGCTGATCGCGGCGGGCGCGCTCGCGCTCGGCGGCTGGTCGTTCTGGCGCTACGTCTGGTTCTTCCGCAATCCGCAGCGCTCGGCTCCGCCCGGTGAGGGCGTCCTGTCCGCGGCCGACGGCACGGTGGTGTACGTGAAGGCGGTCGCGCCCGGCGCGGAGGTCGTGAGCGTCAAGCAGGGGCGCGCCGCGACGCTCGCCGACCTCGTGCGCGAGCACCTCGAGGGCCCGAAGCTCGTCATCGGCGTGTTCATGAGCCCGTTCGACGTGCACTACAACCGCGCGCCGCTCTCGGGCACGGTCGACTTCGTGCGCCACCACCCGGGGCACGGCGCGAACCTGCACATGGGGCCCATGCACTGGCGCATCCTGCGCCGCCGCCCGCCGTACTACGCGGGAGCCGAGCACATCGTGCGCAACGAGCGCACGGTCACCAAGATCGACGGCGCGCTCGGCGGCGAGGCGCTCAGCTGCTACGTGGTGCAGATCGCCGCCAGGACCGTGTCCGGCATCGACAGCTACGTCGCGCCGGGGGCGCGCGTCGAGCGCGGCGCGGTGTTCGGCATGATCCGCGTCGGCTCGCAGGTCGACGTCGTGCTGCCGCTGCGCCCCGGCCTCAGGCCGCTGGTGCGGCCGGGACAGCGCGTGCGCGCGGGCGAGACCGTGCTAGCCGGCTAGGCCGGACCGCGCACGGTCCGGCCGCGCCGACCGTGAGGATTGCTCAGATGCCCAGGTTGGTCTGCCAGTACTGCTTGATCGCGGCGACCGTGCTCGGCGGCAGCGGCCCGAAGGCGATCGATTCGGCAATCTTCTGGCCGTGCTCGAAGCCCCAGTCGAAGAACTTCACCACTTCCTCGTTGGTCGCTTTGGGCGCGTCTTTGCGCAGGATCTGCCAGGTGCAGCCCGAGATCGGCCACGAGGCCTCGCCCGGCTGGTCGGTCAGGATCACGTAGAAGTCCTTGGCCTTAGTGAAGTCGACGTTGGCCGCCGCAGCCTGGAAGCCCTTCAGGCTCGGGCTGACGACCTTGCCGGCGGAATTGACCATGCGCGCGTACTGCAGCTTGTTCTCGATGATGTACGCGTATTCGACGTAGCCGATCGCGCCCTTGATCCGCTGGACGTAGGCTGACACGCCCTCGTTGCCCTTGCCGCCGACGCCGGTGGGCCACTTCACGGACGTGTCGGCGCCGACTGTCTCCTTCCACTCGGGGCTCACCTTGGACAGGTAGTCGGCGAACGTGAACGTGGTCCCGGAGCCGTCGGCGCGGTGCACCACCACGATGGCGAGATCCGGCAATTTCACGTGCGGGTTGAGCTTCGCGAGCGCGGGATCGTTCCACTTCTTGATCTTCCCGAGATAGATGTCGGCGACGACCGGCCCCGACAGGATGATCTCCCCGGGCGCGATCCCCGGCAGGTTGTAGACGAGATCCTCGCCGGCGATCGCGGTCGGGAACTGGATGAGGTTCGACGCCGCCAGTTCCTCCGCAGTGAGCGGCTTGTCGCTCGCGCCGAAGGCGACCGTGCCGGCCTTGATCTGCTGGATGCCGCCTCCCGAGCCGATCGACTGGTAGTTGATCTTGGTGTCGGTCTTCTTCGCGTATTCGTCCGACCATTTGGCGACGAGCGGATACACCCAGGTACTGCCCGCGCCGGTGATCGAATTCGCTGCGTAAGCAGAAATGCTGATGGCCGACGCGAGCACTACCGCGGCGAGCCGCACGACTTTCGGAATCATCGTCAGATCCTCTGTTTGAAGTTTGAATTGAGCAGGTGGCCTGCGTGCGCAATTGGACCAGCCGGATGTTTCAATCTCGTGACAAGCCGCACGCCGCGCCGCCCAAAGCTTGCGTCGAACTGACGCGCGCCGCGCGGTCGGCGCGTACTAAGATCCGCGCCACGAGGGAGGAGGAGACCCATGTCCAACAACGCAAGCGCAACGATTCCGGCGCGACTCGATCGGCTGCCGCGCTCCTGGCACGTCTGGCGGATGGTGGTGCTGATCTCGCTCGGCGGCCTGTTCGAGTTCTACGACCTGTTCTTCACCGCCTACGTCGCCCCGGGCATGATCAAGTCGGGGCTGTTCTCGCCCCAGTCGCTCGGGCCGCTCGCCGGCCTGCACGTGATCGCGGTGGCGGGCTTCGGCACCTTCGTGTTCGCGACCTTCGCGGGGCTGTGGGCCGGCGCGCTGTTCGGCAGCCAGGTCGCCGACCGCATGGGGCGGCGCACGATCTTCACCTGGGCGCTCATCTGGTACATGGTCTGCTCGGCGATCATGGCGTTCCAGACGACCGGCTTCGCGCTGAACGTCTGGCGCTTCATCGCGGGCGTCGGCCTGGGCGTCGAGCTGGTGACGATCGACGCGTACATCTCCGAGCTGATCCCGCGCCGCGAGCGCGGCCGCGCGTACTCGATCAACCAGTTCATCACCTTCTGCGCGGTGCCGATCGTGGCGTTCCTCGCCTGGCAGCTGGTGCCGATCGCCCCGCTCGGCTTCGAAGGCTGGCGCTGGGTCGTGCTGCTCGGCTCGGTGGGCGCGATCGCGGTCTGGTTCCTGCGCCTCGGGCTGCCCGAGAGCCCGCGCTGGCTCATCAAGCACGGGCGCTACGAGGAGGCCGAGCGGGTGGTCGCCGCGATCGAGAAGGAGATCGCCGCCGAGACCGGCCAACCCCTGCCCGCGCCCGGAGCGGGGGTCGCCGAGGCCGAAGGCCACGGCGCGCTCGCGGAAGCCTTCAAGCCGCCCTATCGCGCGCGCACGATCATGCTGTCGGTGTTCAACTTCGCGCAGACGATCGGCTTCTACGGCTTCGCCGCCTGGGTGCCGACCCTGCTCATCAGCCGCGGCATCCACATCACCCAGAGCCTGATGTACGCGTTCATCATCGCGATCGCGAACCCGTTCGGCCCGCTGATCGGCGCGCTGTTCTCCGACCGCATCGAGCGCAAGTGGCAGATCGTGCTCGCGGCGCTCGGCATGGGCGTGTTCATGGCGATCTTCTCCGAGCTGAACAGCCCGGCCGCGCTGATCGTCGTAGGGGTGCTGTTCACGCTGTGCGCCAACACGCTGTCGTACGCCTTCCACAACTACCAGGCCGAGCTCTATCCGACCCGCATCCGCGCCCGCGCGATCGGCTTCGTGTACTCCTGGAGCCGGATCTCGGCGGCCTTCGCCGGGCTGGCGATCGGCTACATCCTGAACGTCTCCGGGGTGCCGGGCGTCGCGGCCTTCATCGGCGTGGCGATGCTGGTGGTGATGATCTCGATCGGGTTCTTCGGGCCGGCCACCCGCGAGCTGGCGCTCGAGCAGATCGCGCACTGAGAAGGGGCGGGCGGTCTCTGGAGGGGGGCCGCCCGCCCCGTGCGCCTGGCGCCCGGGGAATAGCTCGCCGGGGCGGCGTACAGCGCGTATCCTTCAGGCTGCCATGCTCCACTTCGCTTCGAGGCTCGAGGTCGCCGAGTTTGTCGACGACACGGATGTCGAACGGCTGCGGGAAATCGTCCGCGGCCTCGACATCCTGGTCGCGCGAAAGCCCATCAAGGACTTCTCGCTTGCCGACCGGCAAGTAATGATCGCCTTGCGCCGCTGGCGCGCTTACTTTCGGACCGTCGTCGACTTAAAGATTCAGAAGCACCCCTCACCGGGTGCCTAGCCAGATAGGAGGAGATCAATGGCAACGCTAACCATGCAAGAAGTGCAGAACGTCCGCAGGGCGCTTCAGGAGGTCGCCATGCTTCGGCACAAGGTGGCGCGACTCGAGTCGCTGCTGGCATCGCTCTCGGATGACGGCGCAACGCTCACCATCAAGGGCCGCAACGTCAAGGTCTTAGACGGAGATATCGCGGCTCGACTATCCAACAGCGGCGCGCCGGAGAGTAGCCCCTCGTAAGGCGGTGAGCGCGCAACCAGGCAGTGCTTGGACGAGAACAGCCGCACCGCCACTTCACGCCCTGAACTGCCAACGATAGCCGTAGCCGTTGGACCTGCATGCACGCGAGCGGCTACATCCTGAACGTCTCCTGGGTGCCGGGCGTCGCGGCGTTCGTCGGCGTGGCGATGCTGGTAGTGATGGTTTCGATCGGGTTCTTCGGGCCGGCGACCCGCGAGCTGGCGCTCGAGCAGATCGCGCACTGAGAAGGGGCGGGCGGACTCTGGGAGGGGAACGCCCGCCCCATGCGCCTGGCACTCGGGGTAATACGAGGAGCGCGCCAGCGGGTCGACCGCGGCGTGCCTGAATCCCATCGCGTGGGAACCGCGGGAACGTGTCCGGGTGCGCGTAGCGCTCCACCGGCAGATGGACTCGCGGTCTGCTCGGCTACAAATTACCGACTCAGGTTAGGCCTTAGGCGGCTACCTTCCAGTCCCAGTCGACGGCTGCCGCGCATAGAGCGCGCCGTTCGAGGATGATCCCTAGTTTGAACGTCTGCCGCCGATAGTGGTCATTCTGGCTGGTCGACCCCGCGCCGCGCTCCCAGCAACCGCGAGCGTCGATGACGACGATGCGAAACCGCTCGCACCACAGCTGCACGCCGTTGTAGCCAATGGCGTAGGCACAGGTCCAGCAGCTGCGGTCGGCATTGTTGGTCCAGTGCGTGAACGGAAAGTGTTCCGATCGCTGTGGTTCGTTCATTCGCGCGATTGTCGAGTGGCCAGCGGTCGTTGACGTCGGGCTAGGTGCTCTGCTGTCGGAAAATCTTACAAGACGCGTAGAGGCGCCGCTCCCCGGTCAGGCAGTCCTCTGTTTTTCCAAGACCTTTGGCCGTCGGCGCGGTTTTTGCTCCGACAATCACGCAAGGCCGCGGTCTGACGCGCAGGCGCCTGCGCGCCAGACCGCGAGGCAGGGATTGTGAGGAGGGGAATCCAATGAAGAGTTCGCTCGCCGTAGCGGTGCTCGCTGCAATCGTCGCAGCAGCGCCAGCGTACGCCGGTGTTATCCCCGACACGGGCGCAACTACCCTGTCAACTGATCCATCGTGGTCCGTTGCGTGGCACCCGATTGCTTCTGACGGTTCGAGCTTTGGCTATGCAGCAAACGCGCCGCTCGTCACATCCATCCCGACGCCGCCCTGGCAGCCCAATGTCCCGGGAATCAACAACTGGATTGGCGTCAACGCGGACGCAACAATCTCCGGCGCGGGCGGCGACGGCAGCCATCGTTACGAGTACGCATTCACCACACAGATCAACCTGCTTGCTTCACAGCTTGTGACCGGCGCGGTTGGTTATGACAATTACTTCGAGGGTGGGTTCATCGGCGGTAGCATTGACACAGGTAGCGGAATCTATACGCCGGGAACACAGTTCTTGAGCCCTACTTCGCTGCTGGGTGCAGGCAATGAGAACAGGGCGGGCTTTTGCCGCGACGGCGACGGCTTCCTGCCCTCGAGTTCGTATCCGACCTGCACAGTCAACTTCGGGTTCAACCTGCCTGCAGGTACTTACCAAATCACCTTCGTGATCCAGGGCGACGGGCGGACGGACGCCTTTATGCTGAATCAGCAGGGCGTAAGCCTGAATACCGTTCCCGAGCCCGCCACCATCGCTCTGCTCGGCATGGGGCTAGCGGGACTCGGCTTCTCGCGCCGACGCAAGCTGCGCGAGTAGCCCCGAATCACTCGCACGAAGCCCCCGCGCGCGGGCTTTGTTTTGTTTGCACGGTGCGGCGACATTTGCACATACACCGACGTCCCGCGCGAATCTAACGCTCCGCGACGTCGCATCCTGCGCCGCGCTTCCAGCGCCCGCACGGGTCCACAACGACGATCCTGAACAACCCGCACCAGAGGTGCACGCTATCACAGCCCGTCGAGGGTCCGCTGCTGGCCGAAAGCGCACGTACGCGACGAGCTCCTGCAAGGCCTTGATGGAGGCGTTCTAGCGCTTCCCCGGCATGCCCTTAGGCCCGCACCTTCCAATCCCACTCTACGGCTGCCGCGCGTAGGGCGGATCGCCGTGGAAGTGGTTTACCTAAGCGAGTCGTTGATCTTCTCGAGGATCGCCGAGCCCGGGCAGAGCTGTTTCTCGCCCAGGGTGTTGAAGGGCACTTCGACGGTGTTGAGGTGCGCGTGCAGGTCTTCGGGCGCGGTGTGGAGGTAAAGGAGCCCGGTGACGAGCTCGCCCTTCGCCTGGTGCTCCTGCACGTAGTTCATCGCCTTGACGCGGTCGGTGGGGTCGTACTCTGGGTCGAGCTTGCGCAGGCGCAGGACGGAGCCGTCGTGCTGGGTGACTTCGACCAGCTCGCCCGGCGCGTAGTCGGCGGTGAGCGGCGCGCGGGTGGTGATGAAGTCGAGCCGGTTGACGGCGTCGTTGTGCTCGCGCACGTAGTCGTAGCTCTTGGTGCTGCCGGAGTGGTTGTTGAACGCGACGCAGGGGCTGATGACGTCGATGAAGGCCGCGCCGCGGTGCGCGATGGCGGCCTTGATGAGCGGCACGAGCTGCTTCTTGTCGCCGGAAAAGCCGCGCGCGACGAAGGTGGCGCCGAGCTGCAGCGCCATGCCGATCATGTCGACGGCGTTGTCGGTGTTGACCGCGCCGCGCTTGGACTTGGAGCCGTAGTCGGCGGTGGCCGAGAACTGGCCCTTGGTGAGGCCGTACACGCCGTTGTTCTCGACGATGTACACCATGTTGAGGCCGCGCCGCATGACGTGCGCGAACTGCCCCAGGCCGATCGAGGCGGAGTCGCCGTCGCCCGAGACGCCCATGTAGATGAGGTCGCGGTTGGCGAGGTTGGCGCCGGTCAGCACCGAGGGCATGCGCCCGTGCACGGTGTTGAAGCCGTGCGAGTTGCCGAGGAAGTAGGTCGGGGTCTTGGACGAGCAGCCGATGCCCGAGAGCTTGGCGACGCGGTGCGGCTCGATGTCGAGTTCCCAGCAGGCCTGGATGATCGCGGCGCTGATCGAGTCGTGGCCGCAGCCGGCGCACAGGGTCGAGACGGTGCCCTCGTAGTCGCGCCGCGTGTAGCCGACCTGGTTCTTCTGCAGGGTCGGGTGGTGCAGCTTCGGTTTCGCGAGGTAGGTCATGCGGCCTTGTCCCTTCTGATCGGGCGCACGTTCAGCGTGCCGACGATGTGCGCGATTTCCTTCGTGATGAAGCGCGCGGTGATCGGCGTGCCGTCGTAGTGCAGCACCGAGATGAGGCTCGCCGGGTTGATGCCGGCGTCGTTGACGAGCAGCGTCTTCAGCTGCGCGTCGCGGTTCTGCTCGACCACGAACACCTTGTTGTGCGAGGCGACGAAATCGAAGATCTCGTCCTGGAACGGGAAGGCGCGCACGCGCAGCGCGTTGACGTGGATGCCCTGCGCCGCGAGCGCCTCGAGCGCTTCCTGCATCGCCGGGCTGGTCGAGCCGTAGTAGATCGCGCCGAAGCGCGCCGGCACCTTCGCCGCGGTGAGCAGCGCCTTCGGCACCAGGCCCTTCGCGGTCTCGAACTTCTTCTGCAGGCGCTGCATGTTGTCGACGTAGTCGGGCCCCGCCTCGGAGTAGCGCGCGTAGCGGTCCTTGGTGGTGCCGCGCGTGAAGTACGCGCCGCGCTTGGGGTGCGTGCCGGGATAGGTGCGGAACGGGACGCCATCGCCGTCTACGTCCAGGTAGCGGCCGAAGTCCTTGCCCGCCTCGAGCTCGCTGAAGCCCATCACCTTGCCGCGGTCGTACTTGCGCGCGTCGTCCCACTTGAACGGCGCGGTCAGGCGCTGGTTCATGCCGATGTCGAGGTCGGTCATGACGAACACCGGCGTCTGCAGGCGCTCGGCGAGGTCGAGCGCCTGCGCGGCGAACTCGAAGCACTCGTTCGGGTCCTCGGGGAAGAGCAGCACGTGCTTGGTGTCGCCGTGCGAGGCGTAGGCGCAGGCGAGCACGTCGGCCTGCTGCGTGCGCGTCGGCATGCCGGTCGACGGCCCGCCGCGCTGCACGTTGATGATGGTGGCCGGGATCTCGGCGAAGTACGCCAGGCCGATGAACTCGGTCATCAGCGACACGCCCGGTCCCGAGGTGGCGGTGAAGGCGCGCGCGCCGTTCCAGCCGGCGCCGACCACCATGCCGATCGAGGCGAGCTCGTCCTCGGCCTGGACGATGGCGTAGTTGTGCTTGCCGGTGTTCTTGTCGACTCTGAGCCTGGAGCAGTACCTCTGGAACGCTTCGGCGAGCGACGACGAGGGCGTGATCGGATACCAGGCGCACACCGTTGCGCCGCCGTACACGCAGCCGAGCGCGGCGGCCGAGTTGCCGTCGACGAAGATCTTGTCGCCGACGCCGTTCATGCGCTCCACCTTGAGCGCGAGCGCATCCTTCAGCTTCTCGCGCGCGTAGTCGAAGCCCATGTGGAAGGCGTTCAGGTTCGGCTTGAGCAGCTTCTCCTTTCCCTTGTACTGCTCGCCGATCAGCTCGGCGATCACCTCGGGCTCGATGCCGAGCAGCGCCGAGAGCGCGCCGACGTAGATGATGTTCTTGAACAGCTGGCGCTCGCGCGCGTCGTCGTACTCGGCGTTGCAGATGTCGGTGAGCGGCATGCCGATCACGTTGACGTCCGGGCGGAACTTCGACTCGGGCAGCGGCCGCGTGTCGTCGTAGAAGAGGTACCCGCCGGGCTCGATCTCCTTCACGTCCTGGTTCCAGGTCTGCGGGTTCATCGCCACCATCAGGTCGACCCCGCCGCGCCGGCCGAGCCAGCCGCGCTCGCTCACGCGCACCTCGTACCAGGTCGGCAGGCCCTGGATGTTCGAGGGGAAGATGTTGCGCGGGGATACGGGGATCCCCATGCGCAGGAAGGACTTCGCGAACAGCTCGTTGGCCGAGGCCGAGCCCGAGCCGTTTACGTTGGCGAACTTGACGACGAAGTCGTTGGTCGCCTCGATGCGCTTTGCCATGTGCTGACGTGCCTGCCTTTCAGTTCCGGTAGCCCGGGTCCTTTGCGTCGACGGCGCGCTGCAATGCGGCGAACTCTAGCTCGCCGAGCGGCGCGCTGTCGGTGAGAAATTCATCGCCCAGCTCCTGCGACTGCAGGCACACCTCGGCCGAGGGCAGGCGCAGGCGCGCGCTCTGCGCGGCGAGCTGGATCTGGCAGGCGCGCTCCAGGCGCCACATGCGCACGAAGGCCTCGGGCACGGTGCGCCCGACGGTGAGCAGGCCGTGGTTCCTGAGGACGAGCGCCGGCTGGGCGCCGAGGCTCGCGACCAGGCGCTCCTGCTCGTCCAGGCGCATGCTCGGCCCCTCGAAGTCGTGGTAGGCGAGCTTGCCGTAGAAGTTGTGCGAGTACATGTGCACCGGCAGCAGGCCCTCCTCCTGCGCCGAGACCGCCATGCCGGCGAGCGTGTGGGTGTGGAACACGCACTGCGCGTCGGCGCGCGCGCGGTGCACCGCGGCGTGGATCACGAAGCCCGCCTTGTTCGCGCCGTAGGCCTGCTCGCCGACCGCGTTGCCGTCGAGGTCGATCTTCACCAGGTTCGAGGCGGTCACCTCGTCGAAGCGCAGGCCGTAGGGGTTGATGAGGAAGTGGTGCTCGGGCCCGGGCACGCGCAGGCTGATGTGCGTGTAGATGAGCTCCGACCAGCCGAGCTCGTGCGCGATGCGGTACACCGCAGCGAGCTGCACTCGCAGGGTTTGCTCCGCAGGGTTGATGGGGGATTTCTTCTTCAGAGAAGCAACACCCATGTCGGTCTCCTCACGCCGCCTTTCTTTGCGACGAGCGGCACGCCGGGCCGGCGTGCGTCATATCGAGCAGGAACTTCTGCATGTCCCAGGCCCCGGTCGGGCAGCGCTCGGCGCACAGCCCGCAGTGCAGGCACACGTCCTCGTCCTTGACCATCACGCGCCCGGTCCTCAGGCCATCCTGCACGTACAGGTCCTGCGTGAGGTTCTGCGCCGGCGCGCTCAGGCGCGCGCGCAGCGCGTGCTCTTCGCCGTCCGGCGTGAAGCTGATGCAGTCCATCGGGCAGATGTCGACGCAGGCGTCGCACTCGATGCACAGCCGCGGAGTGAACACCGTCTGCACGTCGCAGTTGAGGCAGCGCTGCGCTTCCTTCCACGCGGTCGCCGCGTCGAAGCCGAGCTCGACCTCGACCTTGATGTTCTTCAGCGTCTGGCGCACGTCGCGCCAGGGAACCTTGTAGCGCGCGTCGCCGTGGATCTCGTTGTCGTAGCTCCACTCGTGGATGCCCATCTTCTGCGACACCAGCGTCACGCCGGGCGCGGGACGTTCGGACATGTCTTCCGAATGCAGGAGCTTGTCTATGGATACGGCGGCGTCGTGGCCGTGCGCCACCGCCCAGATGATGTTCTTCGGCCCGAAGGCGGCGTCGCCGCCGAAGAACACGTTCTTCACGCTCGAGGCGAAGGTCGCCTTGTCGAGCGCCGGCAGGCCGTGCTTGTCGAACTCGATGCCGCATTCGCGCTCGATCCAGGGGAAGGCGTTCTCCTGGCCGACCGCGACCAGCACGTCGTCGCACTCGAAGTGCTGCTCGGGCTCCCCGGTGGGAACGAGGCTCCTGCGGCCCTTGTCGTCGTAGACGGCCTTCACCTTCTCGAAGGTCATGCCCACCAGTTTCCCGTTCTTCATGTCGAAGGACTTGGGAACCAGATAGTTCAGGATCGGAATGCCCTCGTGCTGGGCGTCCTCTTTTTCCCACGGGCTCGCCTTCATCTCCTCGAAGCCCGAGCGCACGATCACCTTCACGTCCTCGCCGCCCAGGCGCTTGGAGGTGCGGCAGCAGTCCATCGCGGTGTTGCCGCCGCCGAGCACGATGACGCGCTTGCCGATCTTGTCGACGTGGCCGAAGGAAACGGAAGACAGCCAGTCGATGCCGATGTGGATGTTCTTGGCGCCTTCCTTGCGCCCCGGGATCTCGAGGTCGCGGCCGCGCGGCGCGCCGCTGCCGACGAAGATGGCGTCGTATCCCTCCGCCATCAGCGCCTTCATGCTCTCTATTTTTCTGTTGACGAAGGAAACGCCGAGGTCGAGGACGTAGCCGACCTCCTCGTCGATCACTTCCTCGGGCAGCCGGAAGCGCGGGATCTGCGAGCGGATCATGCCGCCCGCCTTGGGGTCGGCGTCGAACACCGTCACCTGGTAGCCGAGCGGCGCGAGGTCGCGCGCCACGGTGAGCGATGCGGGGCCGGCGCCGATGCAGGCGATCTTCCTGCCGTTCTTGTGCGCGGCGGGCTTGGGCATCAGGCCCCTGACGTCGTCCTTGTAGTCCGCTGCGACGCGCTTCAAGCGGCAGATCGCGACCGGCTCGGGCCGCGCCTGGTTTTCCTCCTCGACGCGGCCGCGGCGGCACGCGGGCTCGCACGGCCGGTCGCAGGTGCGCCCGAGGATTCCCGGGAACACGTTCGACTCCCAGTTGACCATGTAGGCGTCGGAGTAACGCCCGGCGGCGATCAGGCGGATGTATTCTGGTACCGGAGTGTGGGCCGGACAGGCCCACTGGCAATCGACGACTTTATGAAAGTAGTTCGGATTGCGGATGTCGGTGGCTTGCAACAAAATCTCCTCGCCCCCTTGCGTTTGGGCGGTGTTTCGCAGTGGCGACAGTGTACTCCTTGCACCCCCATTGGAAAACCCTATTTTCTTTAGGATCAAAAGACTAGGATGACTTCCGAGCTCGATTCCCTGCGCCGCCACTCGGTCGTCGTGGCTGACACCGGCGACATCGATGCCGCGGCGCGCTGGAAGCCCCAGGACGCCACCACCAACCCCTCGCTGCTGCTCGCCGCAGCCGGCCAGGCACGCTACCGGCCCTTGGTCGAGGAGGCGGTGGCGCGCGGCAAGGGCAGCGCCGAGGCGACCCAGGAGCAGCTGTTCGTCGCCTTCGGGCGCGAGATCCTGAAGCACATACCCGGGCGCGTCTCGACCGAGGTCGACGCGCGCCTGTCGTTCGACAGCGAGGGCTCGATCGCCAAGGCGCGACGCCTCGTAGCGCTGTACGAGGCGGCCGGCGTGCCGCGCAGCCGCGTGCTGATCAAGCTGGCGAGCACCTGGGAAGGGATCCGCGCCGGCGAGCGCCTGGAGCGCGAGGGCATCCACTGCAACCTGACGCTGCTCTTTTCCTTCGCGCAGGCCGCCGCCTGCGCCGACGCGGGCGTCACGCTCATCTCGCCCTTCGTCGGGCGCATCTACGACTGGCACAAGGCGGCGCGCAAGGTCGACGACATTCCGCTCGCCGAGGATCCGGGCGTCGCCTCGGTGACGCGCATCTACCGCTACTACAAGAAGTTCGGCTACCGGACGCAGGTGATGGGCGCGAGCTTCAGGAAGATCGGGCAGATCCTCGAGCTCGCCGGCTGCGACCTGCTCACCATCGCGCCCGACCTGCTCGAGAAGCTCGCCGCCGCCGAGGGCGAGGTGCCGCGCAAGCTCTCGCCCGGCATGGGCGGCGACGGCGAGCGCGTCGCGCTCGACGAGAAGGCGTTCCGCTGGATGCACAACGAGGACCAGATGGCGGTGGAGAAGCTCTCCGAGGGCATCCGGCGCTTCCACGCCGACGCGCAAAGGCTCGAGCAGCTCGTCGCGCAGCTCGTCTCCGCGAGGCGCGCCGCGGCGTGAAGCGCGCGCGCGCCGCGCTCTTCCTGTCGCTGGCGCTGGGGGCCGGGCCCTGCCTGGCGCACGTGCCGAGCGAGCGCGAGTGCCGCGAGGCGGGCGAGTTCATCTACCACGCCGCGCAGGCGCGCGACGCCGGCGCGACGCGCGAGTTCTTCGTCGGCAAGCTCGAGGACGACCTCATGGCGATCCGCGCCTTCCCGCCCTCGCTGCGCTGGTTCGCGCAGGACGCCCAGGACGAGGCGCTGCTGCGTAGCGCCGTCACGGCGGTGTTCGACCACCCGCAGAGCGACGAGGCGCACCGCGCCGCCTTCGAGTCGGGCTGCATGAAGCTCGCGCACCGGTGAGCGTCACGGTCGGCATCGCGCTCGAGCGCCGCGCGGCGGGTCTGGTCGCGCGCGTGACGATCGAGCGCCCGGCGAAGCTCAATGCGCTAGACGGCGCGACGCTGGAGGGCATCGCCGCGGCGCTCGCCGGGCTGCCCGAGGGAGCGCGCGCGGTGGTGCTCAGCGGCGCGGGCGAGCGCGCCTTCGCCGGCGGCGCCGACGTGCGGCGAGCTCGCGGCGTTCGACGATCGCTCCGCGCGCGCCTTCATCGGGCGCGTGCACCATGCCTGCGCCGCGCTGCGCGCCTGCCCGCTGCCGGTGATCGCGCGCGTGAACGGCCTGTGCCTGGGCGCGGGCCTCGAGCTCGCCGCCGCCTGCGACCTGAGGATCGCCGCCGCGCACGCGCAGTTCGGCATGCCGGAAGTGCGCCTCGGCATCCCCTCGGTGGTCGAGGCGGCGCTCCTGCCGCGCCTCATGGGCGCGGGACGCGCGCGCTGGCTGGTGCTCACCGGCGAGCACATCGACGCGCGCGAGGCGCTCGCCTGGGGCCTGGTCGAGCGCGTCGCCGCGGCGGGCGCGCTGGACGCGCAGGTCGACGCCGCGCTCGACGCGCTGCTCGCCGCGGGCGACGCGGCGCTGCGCGCGCAGAAGCGCCTGTGCAAGCTGTGGGAAGAGGCGCCGCTCGAGGACTGCGTGCGCCAGAGCATCGACGAGTTCGCCGCCGCCTATGCGGGCGATGAGCCGCGCCGCATGCTCGGCGCCTTCCTCGCCGCGAAGAAAAAGCGCTAGCGGCGCCGCAAGCGCCAGCCGAGCAGCCCGCCCAGCGCGAGCGGTACCCCGATCGCCACCGGCAGGATGCGGCGGGATTCCACCACCGGCTTCTGCCTGACGCGAAAGTCGATGAACGGACTGCTGACGATGTGCGGGGCGTCGCGTTCCACGGCGCTGATGACCACCCTGTACCGCCCGGCCTGGATCAGTCTCATCGGCCATTGCACCGACATCTTCTCGCCGGGCGCGAGCACCGCCCGCGTGACCGCCTTGTGCGCGCTCCAGTCTTCGAGATCGACCGGCTGCTCGCGGCCGGGATCGACCTGCACCAGGCTGACCCACGCCACCACACCGCGCGCCGGCGCGTCGCCGACGTTCCGGATGACGCTGACGAAGCTCAGGTGGTCGCCCATCTGTGGCGCCGGCGGATTGCCGGGTTCCGCGCTCAACGCGATGTCCAGCCCGGGCGCCGCCGGCACTGCGCCGGCGAACGCCGCGAGAAGGCACGCTGCCAGGACCGCGATCACTCCCTTCGACGAGAACACTCAAACCTCCATTCGCTCCACGCTGCGCCGGGCGAAATACGCGCTGAGCGCCAGCCACAGGAGAACGACTGCAAGCCGTGCCGCCTGGGCGCGGAACGGCTCGGAGTCGATGACCACGCTGTCGAAGCTGTTCAGCGCCGCCGAAAACGGATTCAGCGCGTCGAACGCCCGGCCCAGCGGGTTGTTTCTGAGGCCGGGGCCCAGCAGCAGCGGGCTGGCGAGCAGCAGCAGCGTGATCAGCGCCGTCAGGAGCGCACCGCGCACGCTGGCGAAGCGCGCGGACAGGCCCGCGGCGTAGAAGCCGAAAGAAAGCACCACCGGAGTTCCGAAGAGCGCGAGATAGGCGACCGCCTGGAGCAGGTTCTGCCCGCTGCTGCCCACCGCCCAGACGTACGGCAAGGCAAGAACGTAGGTCGCGCACCATGCCGCCAGCTGTCCGCCCATCTTGCCCAGCATGATCTCGGTCCGCGAGACCGGCGCGAGCAGCAGCGGGACGAGGGTGCCGCGTTCCCTTTCGCCCGCGATCGTGTCACTGCCGGTCACGACGGCCAGCAGCGCGCCCAGCGCGGCGACCGTTCCCATCATCATGTAGACGACCTGCGCATTGTCGAGCAGGCTGAGTTCCGTATCGCTGACGAGCAGCAGCGCCAGCACCGAGAGGACTGCGGCGAGCGCGAGCAGCCAGCTCAGGCCGCGGCCACTCGCCAAGAGCTCTCCGGCCTCTTTCCGGGCGATCAGCACCGCCGGGATCATGCGGCAGCCTCCTCGCCCGTGAGGCTCAGGAAAAGAGGCTCCAGTCCGCCGCCCTCGCGATGGATCTCCGCGACCGGCCAGCCGGAAGCGAGCAGCGCACTCCATATCGCGTCGGGATGCCGGGCATCGCCGATTTCCACGTGCCACCAGTCGCCCTCGCGCGCGAGGATCTTGAAATCCGGCGCGAGCGGCGGAGTCGCGGGCGCGTGCAGCAGGCGCAGGCGGTAGCGCGAGCGCGCCCGCCCGCGCGCGAGCAGCTCGACGAGGGAGCCTTCGAGCACCGTGCGACCGTGGTGAATGATGCCGATGCGCCCGCACAGTCGCTCGACGTCGTCGAGGAGATGGGTGCACAGCACGATGCCGACGCCTTGCTGCTGGCTAAGCGATAGCAGCACATTGTGGATCTCGCGCCGTCCGCGCGGGTCGAGTCCGTTGGTCGGCTCGTCGAGGACGAGAAGCCGCGGCTCATTCAACAGCGCACGCGCGAGTCCCAGGCGCTGCTTCATGCCTCGGGAGAACGTGCCGATCGGCGCGCGGCCGGTACGCTCGAGGCCGACTTGCTGCAACTGCCGGTCAACGTCCGCGCAGGCCCGACCGCGGCCGTAGAGGCTCGCCACCCAGCGCAGGTAATCCGGCGCGCTCATCCAGTCATAGAAGCCGGCCTGCTCGGGAAGCACTCCGATCAACCGATGTAGCGCGCGGCGCCGGAGCCACGGATCGAGCCCGAGCACGGCAGCGGTGCCGGAGGAGGCGGGCCGGAGCCCGCTCAACACCGACATCGTGGTGCTCTTGCCTGCGCCGTTCGGGCCGAGCAGCCCGTAGATTTCGCCGTGCTGCATGTGCAGCTCGACCCCGGTGAGTATGCGGCGGCCGCCGATCGAAAGCTGCAGGCCGGAGATGTCGACGAGCACGGCTCGACCTCCTGCTCAACGCGGCGCGCGCTCGTGCACGTCGTCGTCGGCCTTTGCCCCGATCACCTTGCCGTCGGCGGCGTCCACTTTCACTTCCGTCGCCTTATCCCCCTGCAGCACTTCCACTTCATAGATATAGCCGTCGCGCTCGTGCTCGAGCCTTGCGCTCGCCGCCTTGCCCCCGACGTGTCGCTCGGCCGCCTGAATGGCCTGCACCAGGCTGATCTTTGCCTGCGCGAGCCCCTGCGCCTCGCGTTGCTCTTCGTTCATTCCGTCCGCGGCTCGCGCAAGCGACGAGGCCAGTGCGGCCGCCGCGAGTGTCCCGATCACCAACGATTTCCTGCCGATCATTGCCGGATCTCCCGAGAAGTGATGTCTCCGGCGCGCCCAGCGCGCACCGACGCATGAACTCTACGTGCCGAGAATTAGACCGTGATTAGGGCGCCGCGGGCGCATTGCGGGTCTGCACGTGGTACAGCACCGGCATCACCAGCAGCACCAGCGGCAGTTGCACGCAAAGTCCGGCGATGATCGCGACGGCGAGCGGCTGCTGCATGGAGGCGCCCTGGCCGATGGCAAAGGCGAGCGGCAGGAGCGTGAGGATGGCCGCGAAGGTGGTCATGGCGATCGGGCGCATGCGGTTCTTGCCCGCCTCGATGAGCGCCTCGCCGTGCGGCACGGATGCGGCCAAGTCGCGATACTCCGAGAAGTAGAAGATCGCGACCTCGGTGACGATGCCCACGATCATGGTCATGCCCATCATCGCCGAGATATTGAGCTCGATTCCGGTCGCCCACAGGCCGACGAACACCGCCGACACGGCGAGTAGCGGGGCGGCAAGGATCGACAGCGCGATGCGGAAGCTCTCGTAGAGGAATAGCAGCAGCAGGAACACCAGCGCCACCGCGGCGGCGAACACCGCGGCGAGACCGCGGAACGCGATTTGCTGCTGCGCGTACAGGCCGCCGAGCTCGTAGTAGACCCCCTTCGGAATCAGCCCCGGCTGCGCGAGCGCGCGCTGCACGTCGCGGATCACCGAGCCGAGATCGCGCCCGCTGATGCGCCCGGTCACAGCCACCATGCGCTTCAGATCGTCGCGCGTGATCTCCGGCTGGCCGGCGACGGCGACCACGCGCGCAACGCGCCTGAGCGGAAAGAGGTGCCCGTCGGGCGCGCGCAGGAGCAGTTCCCCAACGTCGGGCGTCGTGGCGCGCAGCGCCCGCGGAATCCACACGCGCACGCCGATCATTTTCGGGCCGCTCTGTATCTGCGTGGTCACCAGGCCGGCGAGATAGCCCGACAGCCGCCGGGTCACCGCCTCGGGGTCAACCCCCTCGAGCGCCGCCTTGACGCGGTCGACGTGGATCTCGAGCGCGTCGCCCGCCGGGTGAATGCCGCTGCGCGTATCGACGACGCCGGGCACCTTCCCGATCGCCTGCTCGACTCTGCGCGCGAGCGAAGCGAGCTGCTCCGGGTCGTCCGAGAAGAGCTTGACCTCGATCGGCTGCGGGACCGCGGTCAGGTCGCCGATAAGATCCTCCATCAACTGCGCGAGCTCGATCTTTAGGCCCGGCACCTGCTGCTCTACCTGCGCGCGGATGCTGTCCATGACCCGGTCGATCGGCGGCCGCGGGCCGCTCTTGAGGCGAACGAAGAAGTCGCCCTCGTTCGCTTCGGTGAGCCCGCCGCCGAGCTGCGTGCCGGTGCGCCGCGAATAGGTTGCGACGTAGGGATTGCGCTCGATGATCGTCTCCACCTGGCGCAGCAGCCGGTCGGTCTCGGTGAGCGAGGTGCCCGGCGGTGAAACGTAGTCGATGATGAAGCCTCCCTCGTCCATGTGCGGCATGAAGCCCGTGCCGACGTGGCGGTAGGCGATCCAGCCGGCGGCGACGAGCGGAACGACTGCGGCGAGCAGCCACGCGGGACGCGCGAGCAGCCTGCGCATGAGCGCCTCGTAGCCGCGGTGCACGCGCGCTGTGAGCGCCCCGCCTTCCTCCTGTGCGGCGTCGCGTTCGCCGAGCAGGCGGTCGGCGAGGATCGGCACCGCGAGCCAGGTGACGAGGAACGAGATCGCGAGGCCCGCCGCCATGGTGAGCGACAACGCCTTGAAGAAGGCGCCCGTCACGCCCGTGAGAAACGCGAGCGGCACGAAGATGACGATCGTGGAGGCCGACGAGCCGGCGAGCGGTCGCGCGAATTCGAGCGCGGCCGCCATCACGCGGCCGTGGTGCTCGCGCGGCGCGCCGCGCAGGCGGCGCACGATGTGCTCGATCATGACGATGGCGTCGTCGATGATCAGTCCGACCGCCGCCGCCATGCCGCCGAGCGTCATGATGTTGAAGCTCATGCCGAGCGCGTAGAGCAGCACGACCGTCGCCGCGAGCACGGCGGGCAGCACGATGATGGCGATCAGCGTGATCTTGAGGTTGCGCAGGAACGCGAGCAGGACCAGCGCCGCGAGCCCAGCGCCGATCAGTATCGCGTCGCGCACGCTCGCGGCCGAAGCGACCACGAGCTCGGTCTGGTCGTACCACCTGGAAAGGTGCACTCCGGCCGGCAGTCGGGAAGCGTACGCGGCGAGCTTCGCCTTGACGTCGGCGGCGATCCGCACGCTGTTGCCGCCGGGCTGCTGGTAGACGTCGAGCAGCACCGCGTCGCGCCCATCGGCCGTGACACGGATCCATTGCGGCGCGGTCGAATCGCTCACCGTGGCGACGTCTTCGAGTCGCACGAAGCCGTTCGCTCCCGCGCGCAGCACCGTGCGCCGGATCTGCGCCAGGTCCTTGAGCCGGGTGTCGGACACCGCGAGGTACAGCTTGTAGTGGTCCTCCAGCCTGCCCACCGCGGTCGCCACGTTCGCGGCGTGCAGCGCCCGCGCCACGTCCGCGAGCGTCAGCCCGTAGGCGTACAGCCGCGCGGGGTCGACCGTGACGCGATACTCCTCGCGTGCGCCTCCGGTGACTCCGATGCGCGCCACGCCGTTCACTCCCGAAAGCAGCGGGCGCAGCTGGTAGCGCGCCAGGTCGTACAGGCGGGTCAGCGGCTGCGTGCGCGAAGTCACGCTGTACGACAGGATCGGAAACACCGTGGGATCCAGGCGCAGCGTACTCACCGTGGTGCCCGCGGGCAGGCTTGGCAGGATCTGCGCGATCGCCTCGCTCACCTGCGACGCGGCGCGCGCCATGTCGGTGCCCCAGTCGAAGGTGACCGATACGTCGGCGCTGCCGCGACTGGTCTTCGAGCGCACCCCGCGCACGCCAGGCACGCGGCGCACGGCCTCCTCGACCGGCACTGTGACCTGCAGCGCCATGAGGTCCGCCGGCCGATCGCCGGCATCGAGCGAGACGCGCACGCGCGGGAAGTCGACGTTCGGGAAGAGCGCCACCGGAAGCCTGAAGGCGGCGAGCAGGCCAGCGGCAGCGAGCGTAAGCAGGAAGAAAAGGATCGAGCGCCGGTGGGCCTGCACCCACGCGGTGAAACTCATCTCGGCGCCTTTCGCACCGCCATGCCGTCGGCGAGCTCGTAGTTGCCGAGTACCACCACAGGGAGCGTCGGGTCGAAGTCGCCTTCGATGCCTGTCAGGCGGTCGGTTTCGGCTCCAATGCGCACCGCGATGCGCCGAGCATGCCCTTCCTGCACCTGGAAGATGTAGGCGCCGCGCACGTCGCGCAAAACTGCCGAGCGCGGTACCGTCCAGGTCTCGGCCTGGTCAAGAGTGATGACGCCGCGCACGCGCATGCCCGCGATCAACCCGCCGTCCCTCAGGCGCACCACCACGTCGACCAGCTGGGTCTGCGGGTTCACCATGCCGTGCACCTGCGCGACCCTCGCGTCCACCGTGCGGCGTGAGTCGAACACCGAGCCCATGCGCACCGGCATGCCGGGCGCGACGCGTGGCGCGTCCTCCGGCTCGATGCCCAGTCGGACCAGCAACCCGCTGCGGCGCGCAAGCTTGAGCACGGTGGCGCCTGCCGCCAACCGGTCGCCCTGCGCGGCAGGGATGGCGACCACGATCCCGTCGAACGGCGCCTCGACGCGCTCGCTGCCGCGCTGCGCGCCCCGGGCGCGCTGCGCCGCGAGCGCCGCCTGCGCGTCGGCGAGCGACTTGCGGGCGGCGGCGAGCTGCGACTGGGTCGCCAGGCGCTGTGCGGCCAGTTGCTCGGTGCGTGCGAGGTCTTCGTGCGCCAGCGCGAGCGCGTTCTCGGCCTGCCGGTATGCGAGCGCGGCGGAGGCGCCGGTATCGAATTCGAGCAATGGCGCGCCACGGCTCACCACCTCGCCGGCGGTGACGAGCAGGCGCGTGACCTGCCCCGGGCGCGGCAGATTGACGTTGACCGTGCTGCCGACGTCGAGACTCACGCGCCCGTAGCCGACCAGCGTCTCGGCGAGCGTCCGGCGCTCCATGGCGGTGGTTTCCACCAGCGCGCTTTGCTCGGCCGCGTGCGCCAGCGGTGCGGCGCACAGGAGCAGCAGGATCAGGGCTTTTCTCGTCATCCGTGCTCTTCCCCGGTTCCGTTTCCCGTCGGCAGCTCGCCTCCGAGCAGCGTCTGGAGCGCGACGCGCTGTTCCAGGATCGTCTGCTCGAGCGTTATCGCCTCGCTGCGCTTGGCGAGCTGCGCCACGCGCAGTCGCACGTAAGTGCGCTCGTCGAGGTTGCCGGCGCGGTAAGCGAACTCGGCGCCCTGAGCGGTGCGCGCCAGCTCGTCGAGGCTCAGCTCGACGCCGCGCCGCTGGCGTTCGAGCAACGCTTGGTCCTCGAGCAGCCCGCGCACCTCGCTGTCGGCGGCCTCGAGACGCTGCCGGTACTCGTCGTACAGCTGCTTGCGTGTGGCGCGCTGCACAGCGATGTTCCCCCGGTTCCGGTTGAACAGCGGCAACGACAGCGTCACACCGAGGCCCGTGGTGTAGAGGCCGCTCGTGTCGCGCGCGCGCGTAATGCCCACATTCAATGCCGGGAACTGGGCGAGCACCGCCTGGCGAAAGCGCTGTTCCTCGCTTTCGTAGCCGGCGCGCAGCGCGAGCAGATCGGGGCGGCGACTGGCGAGCCGGGCAAGCTCGCCGCGCACCTTGGCCGCGTCGAGCCGGCGCAGCGGCGCACCGCCGACCAGCTCGAGCCGCGTCTCGGGCGCAAGCCCAAGGAGCAGGTCGAGATCGAGCCGGTCGCGGTTTTGCCGCCGTTCGAGGTCGTTGATCTGGCGCTCGACGTCCTGTAGCGCAGCCAGATCGGCGCTCGCCGCGTCGATCGTCGTATTGCCCTCGCTGAGCGCCCGCTGCGTGCGCGCGTAGCGCTCGGCGAACAGTGCGCGGTTCTCGCGCAGTATGCCGAGCAGTTGGCGCTCCTCCAGATTGCGCACAAACAGCAGACGCGCGCGGCTCGCCACCTGCCACTCCTGCCACATCAGGTCGAGATTCACCTGCCGCTCGTGCGCCTCGGCGGCGGCAGTAGCCGCGGGACGCGTGACGAGCGCCGCGAGGTCCTCGCTCAGCCCGGCGCTCAAGCCCGTCGTGTTGCCCGGCCCGCCGTTGGTCGGCTGGTCGTAGTTCAGGCCGAGCTGCGGGTCCGGCAGCAGCCCGGCGGCGAAGGCCTGCGCGCGTGCGATGCCAGCCGCGTCACGGGCCACCCGGAGCTTCGGGTTGTCGGCGATGGCGAGTTGTGCCGCTTGTTCGATGTCGAGCGCGACGTGCACAGGCGCAGGCACACGCGCCGTCTCGGGCAGCGGCTGCGGCGTGTAACTCTCGCAGCCGGCGAGTGCAAGGCCGAAGCAAGCTCCTGTGACAAATCTGACGAACATAGCGGCGCATTCTGGCCGCCGAAACTTAAGTGCGAATTAGAGCGTGAAGGTCACGCTGGCCCGCAGTCCCGGTCCGTCGCGCCGGTTCTCGAGCGCGATGCGTGCGTGGTGTTGCTCTGCCGCGGCGCGCGCAATGGCGAGTCCTAGGCCGTGTCCAGTCGCCGCGCCTCCCTCGACGCGGAAAAAGCGGTCGAACACCCGCTCGAGCTGCTCCTCGGGGATGCCCGGGCCGCTGTCGTAGACGCTCAGGACCGCGCAGCGCTCCTGCCTGCGCACCGCGACATCGACCTGCCCGCCCTCGGGCGTGTAGCGCAGGGCGTTGTCGATCAGGTTGGCGATGAGCGCGCGCAGAGCCGCCGGGTGGCCGCGCAGCCGCACGCTGTCGCTCCCGGTGAGGCCCAAGTTGATGCCGCGCGCCTCGGCGAGCGGATAGAGATCGGCAATCACCTCCTTGACCGCTTCCAGCAGGTCGAGCTCCACGGGCACCGCAGCCGGCGCGGCGTCGAGCCGCGCCATCGTAAGGAGCTGCGACACGAGTCCCGCCAGACGAGCGATCCCAGAACGCAATCCCCCAGTGCGCGTGCTTCGCTCGCCGTCGTCCGTCGTGCCTTCGAGCGTCTCGGCCTGCAGCTGCAGCGCCGCGAGCGGCGTGCGCAGTTCGTGTGCCGCGTCGGCGACGAAGCGCTTCTGCCGCGCCAAGGTCTCGTCCAGTCGCGCGAGAAGCCCGTTGATGGCGTGCAGCAGGGGGCGCACCTCGTCGGGGAGATCGCGTTCCGGCAACGGCTGCAGATCGGTGGCCGCTCGCCGCTCTACTTCGGCCGAGAGCGCGCGCAGCGGGGCGAGCGAGCGCAGCACGATCCAGCCGATCAGCAGGCCGAGGAGCGGCACGAGCGCAAGCACCGGAATCAGCGCCTGCAGCGCGCCCGCGCCCGCAAGCTCGGTGCGCAGCTCCAGGCGCTGCGCGACCGCGATCTGGTGCGCGCCGGATCGCTCACTGAACACGCGCCAGCGCGCGCCGTTCGTCGATACGCTCGAGAATCCCGTAGCGGGGCGCGCGATCACCGGTGCGCGCGGGGTCCGATGCGAGAGCCGGCCGCGCTCGTCCCAGATGTACACCGCGAAGTCGTCCTCCGGATCGGCGTCGCGGGCATTGGGCGGCAAATACTGCGCCGCGAGGCCTTCGGCCTCGACCACGCGCGCAAGCTGCCTGAGCTGGTAGTCGAGAAGCTCGTCGGCCTCGCTTTTCGCGAGATAGAACGCGACCGCTGCGGAGACGGCTCCGGCTGCGACCAGCAGCGCGATGACCGGAATCAGGATGCGCCGCGTCAGGCGGCCCGCGCGCGGCTCGGTCACGCGCCCGCCTTCGGCACCATCCAGCCCGCGCCGCGCACGTTCTTGATCGCCTGAGCTCCGAGCTTGCGCCGCAGATAGTGAATCAGGACGTCGACCGCATTGCTTTCGACCTCCTCGTCCCAGCCGTAGATCCTCTCCTCGATCTGGCGGCGCGACAGGATCGCGCCCGGGCGCTCGAGCAGCGCGTATAGCACGGCGTACTCCTTGGACGACAGCGACACCGCTTCACCCTCGAGCCACACCTCGCGCGTCGCAGGATCGACGGTGATCGAGCCGTTCGAGAGCCGCGGCCGGGCGCGCCCCGCATGCCGCCGCGCGACCGCGCGCATGCGCGCCTTGAGCTCCGCGAATTCGAAGGGCTTGACCAGATAGTCGTCGGCGCCGAGGTCGAGCCCCTCCACCCGCTCCTCGAGCGCGTCGTGCGCCGTGATCACGATCACCGGCGTGGCGTCTTCGCGCCGGCGCAGCGCGCCGAGAACCTCGATGCCGCCTTTGCGCGGCAGGCCCAGATCGAGCAGCGCGAGGTCGAAGCGCGTCGTCTGCAGCGCGAGCTCGGCCGCCTCGCCGTCGGTCACCCAGTCCACCGAATGACTCTCCTTGCGCAGCGCGGCGGCGAGCTCGCCGCCGATCATGCGGTCGTCCTCGACGAGCAGGATGCGCATCTTGTCCGGGTTGACTTCGCAGGCTGCGCCGTGGCGCGCGACTCCTTTAGTTTACCGTTCGGCGGGAACGGTCAGCACGTCGTGGCGCGTGACGGTTAGGTACGCAACCAGAGCGGCGATGGCCGACAGAAACAGTGCGCTGGTGATAACCTGACCGAGCCCCAGCCCGCCGCTCACGACGGGCTGTGCGAGGTAATCGCCAAACGACGCGCCAAGCGGCCGGGTAAGGACGTACGCGATCCAGAAGATGGCGACGGAATTGGCCTCGAACAAATAGTAGGCCAGTGCGGACAGCGCGATTAGAGCGCCGAACGCGAGCACGGAAATTCCGTAGCCGAGGCCAAGGCCCTCTGCCGTCAGATCCCCGGCTGCGGTGCCAAGCGCGAAGGTGAACAGGATTGCCGCCCAGTAAAACAGCTCGCGCCGGGTGGTGTGGATGGTCCGGATGGACAGCGTCCGTTCGCTCGCATACCACGCGCCGAAAACGGCGAGCAGGCCGAATCCAAAGACCATTGTCGTTGTTTCCAGCGCCACGCCGAAGTTGTCGACCAGATTGTCGGTGATGAGTGTCCCGACGACGCTGATCAGCACGACGTTCAGCCAATAGAGCCAGGGCACGTACTGGCGGCTGCGCAACTGAACCGCGAGAAACACCGCGAGCAGGATGCAGACGACGACCGACGTGCCACCGAGGCCGAAATTCAGGTCTAAATTGAGGAAATCCGCGGCGGTTTCGCCCACGGTAGTCGCCAAGACCTTGATGATCCAGAAGTACACGACGACCGCCGGAACCTTGTTTAGCATCTGCAGCCCGCTTTCTTGCGTCACATTCGCCCTCTATTGCAAATATCATCACCAGCGAGTCTTCAGCCCGACCTCGAAGCCGCCCGGCAGCAGCTCGAGAAAGAACGGGCTGTTGCGGTGCTGGGCGTAGTAGCCGGAGGCGGTGCCGATCGCCCAGCCGGCGAGCACGTCGGTCTGCCAGTGCCCGTGCACCTTCATGCGAGCGATCGCGTCGTACACCGGAAGCACCTCGAGCGCGTACACTGCGGGCCTTTCGGGCCCGTACTCGAGTACGAAGGGCGTGATCGCCGCGCTGATGAAGGTGACCTCGCCGCTCGGAAAGCTGTAGTGCCCCTTGCCCTGGAACCACTGGTCGGGGTCATCGGTCTGGCTCGGCCTGGAGCGCGTGAACACGTCCTTCAACACCGTGGAGGACACTGCGCCCAGCACTGAAGCATCGAGCGAGCGCCAAAACTCGTTGCCCAGCCGGCTCTCGCCGCCCTCCCAGAGCGAGCCGCCGATCACGGTCGCGAGCGTAAGGTCTTCCAGCAACAACTGGTTGCTGCGCTTCCAGATGCCGCTGTCGTCGTACGGGAGCTTGTGATCGATGCCGAGCGGACCGCCGCCAGCGAGGGCGGAATTGACGTACCAGACGAGCGACGCGGCGACCAGTCGCCCAAGGACCCCGCGCGTTTTGATTGGGAGCTTCATCGCCTGCCGCGACTATGACAGGCGACAATTAGCCGGAAATTAGCTAGCGCGCGCGGCCGCGCCAGGCGTTCCAGCCCCAGCCGGCGAGGTAGAGCGCGGCGGGCACCGCGAGCGTGAGCACGGAAAGCGTCGCCGCCTTGTCGGGCTCGGCTTCGTCCGCCGCGAACATGATGCCGAGGTTGAGCAGGCTGAGCGCCACCCAGATCACGCTGAACAGCAGCCACAGGCGTTGCCAGAGCTTCACGCGCGCCTCCGTTTGACAACGTATTTCTCCAGCTCGACGAGCAGGAAGGCGCCGGCGCCGAAGGCGAAGACCAGCGCCCACGCGGTCGCGTCCATCGCCGCGGTGCCGAACAGAGTTTGCATCGGAGTCAGATAGGTGAATGCAAGCTGCAGCGCAGCGAGCACGCCGACGGCGACGAGCGCGACGCGGTTGCCGAACAGCGCGTCGGCATTCAGCGCGCTCTCGGTCAGGCGCCGGCTGTTGAACAGATACACGATCTCGCCCATCACCAGCGCGTTCACTGCGGCGGCGCGCGCGGCGAACACGTCGCCACTGTGCTGCACTTCCCACAGGAACAGGCCCATCGTGCCGCCGAACAGCAGCAGCGACACGAACACGATGCGCCAAACGAGATAGCCGGAGAGCAGCGGCTCGCGCGGGGAGCGCGGCGGGCGGCGCATGACGCCCGCCTCGGTCGGGTCGAAGGCGAGCGCGAGCGACAGCGTCGTCTCGGTCACCATGTTGATCCACAGGATCTGCACCGGCGTGATCGGCAGCACCATGCCGAGCGCGACCGCGCCGATCACCGCGAGCGCCTCGCCGCCGTTGGTCGGAAGAATGTAGACGATCGTCTTCTTCAGGTTGTCGTAGACGGTGCGGCCTTCCTCGACCGCGCGCTCGATCGAGGCGAAGTTGTCGTCGGCGAGCACCATGTCGGCGGCCTCCTTGGCGGCCTCGGTGCCCTTGCCGCCCATCGCCACGCCGACGTCGGCGCGCTTGAGCGCCGGCGCGTCGTTCACGCCGTCGCCGGTCATCGCCACCACCTCGCCGTCGGCCTGCAGCGCGCTCACCAGGCGCAGCTTGTCCTCGGGGCTGGCGCGCGCGAGCACGTCCTCGGGCTCGATGCCGAGCATCCCGGCGATCGCGACCGCGGTCACCGCGTGGTCGCCGGTGATCATCTTGACGCGGATGCCCGCCTCGCGGCACTGGCGCACCGCCGCGATCGCCTCGTCGCGCGGCGGGTCGATGATGCCCGCCAGGCCGAGCAGCGCGAAGCCGCCGTCGACGTCGGCGAGCTCGAGGCGCTCTTGCGAATCGGGCGCGCGCCGCGCGGCGACCGCCAGCACGCGCATGCCCTCGCGCGCGAGCGCTTCGACCTTCGTCCGCCAGGCGGCGGAGTCGGCGTCGCACATCTCGAGCACGCGCTCGGGCGCGCCCTTGACGAAGATCGCGTGCGTGCCGTCGGGCGCATGGTGCAGCGTCGCCATGAAGCGGCGCTCGGACTCGAACGGGATCGCATCGAGGCGCGGCCACTCGGCGTACTCGCGCAGCGGGTGCAGCCCCGAGCGCATGGCGAAGGTCACGAGCGCGCCCTCGGTCGGGTCGCCCGCGACCTTCCAGGCGCCGCGCTCCTCGCGCACCACGGCGTCGTTGCACAGCAGCCCGGCGCGCGCGAACTGCTGATCAGTGGCCGCGCCGAGGACCACCTCGTGCACCGTCATCTCGTTCTTCGTCAGCGTGCCGGTCTTGTCCGAGCAGATCACGGTCACCGAGCCGAGCGTCTCGACCGCGGGCAGGCGGCGCACGATCGCGTTGCGCCGCGCCATGCGCCGCACGCCGATCGCCAGCGTGATCGTCATGATCGCCGGCAGCGCCTCCGGGATCGCCGCCACCGCGATGCCGACCGCGGCGAGGAACATGTCGGCGGCGCCGAAGCCGCGCCAGTAATAGCCGAGCGCGAAGGTGGCGGCGGAGACGGCGAGGATCGCTGCCGTCAGCCAGCGCCCGAAGCGCCCGATCTTGCGCAGCAGCGGCGTCGAGATCTCCTCGACCGTCTCGAGCAGCGCGCTGATGCGCCCGATCTCGGTCGCGACGCCGGTGGCCACCACCACGCCGCGCCCCTGGCCGTAGGTGACCAGCGTGCCCGACCAGGCCATCGCGGCGCGGTCGCCGAGCGGCGCGCCGGCGTCCACCGGCGCGGGCGACTTCTCCACCGGCACCGACTCGCCGGTCAGCGCCGCCTCGTCGATCCTCAGGTTCTTCGCCTCGAGCAGGCGCAGGTCGGCCGGCACCTTGTCGCCCGGAGCGAGCAGCACCACGTCGCCCGGCACCAGCTCCTCGGCGGGCAGGACGCGCCGCGCGCCGCCGCGCAGCGCGAGCGCCGAGAGCGAGAGCATGTTGCGGATCGCCTCGAGCGCCTGCTCGGCCTTGCCCTCCTGGATGAAGCCGACGATCGCGTTGATGAGCACCACGCCGGCGATTACCGAAGCGTCCACCGCGTGGCCGAGCGCCGCCGTGATCGCGGCGGAGACGATCAGCACGTAGATGAGCACGTTGTGGAACTGCAGCAGGAACCGCATCAGCGGACCGCGCCGCGCCGGCGGCGGCAGGCGGTTGGGGCCGTAACGCTCGAGCCTCGCGTGCGCTTCTTCTTTCGACAATCCTGAAGGACTACTCTTCAGGTCGGCCAACACGGCCCCGGACTCGAGCGCGTGCCAGGCGCGCGGCTCAGCGGTGGAGGTAGACGAGGTAGGCATTCAGCAGGTAGATCACGAACAGCACGATGCTCGTCCAGCCGACGGTCTTGAACACGCGCAGCTTCGGCCGGTACAGGAGGCCCACGATCGCCACGCCGGTCATCATGATCGCAGACAGCGCCGAGACCGCGTGCGCCGGCGAGACGCGCGCGAGCAGCGGCCCGTGAATGTACAGCAGGTCGTCGAGCGCCAGGATCGAGATGTTGAACAGGTTGCTGCCGAACAGGTTGCCGATCGCCATGTCGAGCGCGCCGATGCGCACCGCCGCCACCGTCACGACCGCCTCCGGGAGCGAGGTCACCGCGGCGATGAACAGCGTGCCGACGAAGCTCTGCTGCCAGCCCATCTGGGCGGCGAGCGACTTGCCGACGAAGGGCAGCGCTGCGCCCGCGGCGACCACCACCACTGCCGCCGCCGCGTAGCGCGCGAGCGCCTGACGCAGGCTGAGCGCGGAGCGGCGCGGCGCCTCCGCCGCGGCGGCCTCGCGGTTCAGGGTCTCGTAGCGGAACACGGTGCGCATCGCCACCGCGTACATGAGCAGGATAACCGGCGTGTAGGCGCCGACGTGGCCGATCGCCCAGCCGGGCCCGTCGCGCGCGAGCAGCACGTTGAAGCCGGCGAAGCCGATGAGCACCACGCCGAAGCCGGCCGACAGGATGTGACCCTGGCGTGCGCGCGTATAGACGGATTCGCCGCGCACCAGGAAGTCGAGCACGACGATGAGCAGCAGATTGAACACGCAGCTGCCGAACACGTCGCCCACCGCGATGTCGGGCGCCTCCCCGGCGGTTACCGCGCTCACCCCGGTGGCGAGCTCGGGCAGCGAGGTCACCGTCGCGAGCAGCACCACCCCGACCCAGGTGCCGCCGAGCCCCGTGCGCGCGGCGATCACGTCGCCGTAGCGCGACAGCATCGTGCCCGCGATACCGATCGCCGCCGCGCAGGCCGCCAGCGCGAGCAGGCTCAGCATGCCGCGGCCGCCCTCACACCTCCTCCGGCACCATCCGGATCGCGCCGCAGGGGCACTCGGCCGCACACAGGCCGCAGCCCTTGCAGTAGTCGTAGTTGAAGCGGAAGCGCTTGCCGGGCCCGAGCTTGATCACCGCGTTGTCCGGGCACACGCCGTAGCAGTTGTCGCACTCGAAGCAGTTGCCGCAAGAGAGGCACCTGCGCGCCTCGTACAGCGCGTTCGTCTCATCGAGGCCCCCCAGCACCTCCTCGAAGGTCGACTGGCGGCGCACGGCGTCGAGCACCGGCTGCACGGTCTTCGGCGCATCGGAGTAGTACCAGGTGTTCAATTTTTCGAAGGCGGCGATCTCGTGCGCGGGCGGCTTGGCGTAAATCGTACCGCGCAGCCAGGCGTCGATGTGGCGCGCGGCCTTCTTGCCGTGCCCGACCGCGACCGTCACGGTGCGCTCGGAGGGCACCATGTCGCCGCCGGCGAAGATGCCCGCGCGCCCGGTCATCATGTTCGGCCCGACCTTGACCACGCCGTCGTTCACCTCCAGGCCGGGCACGCCCTCGAGCAGCGACAGGTCGACGTCCTGGCCGAGCGCGAGCACGAGCGAGTCGGCGGCGAGCGTCTCGAGCTCGCCGGTGGGCTGCGGGAAACCGGTCTCGTCGAGTGCCATCTTCTCCACCACCAGCGCGCCCTCGCCCGCCTGCCTGATGGTCGAGAGCCACTTGATCAGCACGCCTTCCGGCGAGCGCCTCCTCGAGCTCGGATTCGTGCGCGGGCATGCGCTCGCGGGTACGCCGGTAGACGATGATCGCGTCGGTGGCGCCGAGGCGCTTCGCGGTGCGCGCCATGTCGATCGCGGTATTGCCGCCGCCGTACACGACCACGCGCCGCCCGAGCAGCGGCCTTTCCTCGCCTTCCATGCTGCGCAGCACCGACACCGCGTCGAGGATGCGCGCCGAGGCGCCGGCCGGGATGTAGGCGCGCTTGCCGATGTGCGCGCCGACGGCGAGGAACGCGGCGTCGAAGCCGCCCGCCTGCATCGTGTCGAGGATGTGGTCCACCTTCGCGTTCAGCTTCAGCTCGACGCCGAGCGCGGAGATGCGGCGCAGCTCCGCGTCCAGCACCTCGCGCGGCAGGCGGTACTTGGGAATGCCGAAGCGCATCATGCCGCCCGCCACCGGGCCGGCCTCGTGGATGGAGACCGCGTGGCCGAGGCGCGCGAGATGATAGGCGGCCGACAGACCCGAAGGCCCCGCGCCCACCACCAGCACGCGCTTGCCGGAGCGCGCCGCGGGCGGATCGAACGTCCAGCCCTTGCCGATCGCGTAATCGCCGAGGAAGCGCTCGACCGAGTTGATGCCGACCGCGGCGTCGAGGCTGCCGCGGTTGCACGCGCTCTCGCACGGGTGGTAGCACACGCGCCCCATCACCGCGGGCAGCGGGTTGTCCTCCACGAGCAGGCGCCAGGCGCGCTCGTAGTCGCCGGACTCGGCGTGGTACAGCCAGCCCTGGATGTTCTCGCCCGCAGGGCAGGCGTGGTTGCACGGCGGCAGGCGGTCGAGGTACTCGGGCCGCGCCGTGCGCCAGGTGCCGGTGAGGTTGGCGAGGCTCGAGCCGGGGTCGAGCGTGATCGCGAAGGGCTTATCCATTCAGGCCGTACCTGCGGATGTTGCGGTCCGCGAGGCGCTGCAGCTTCTCGATCACCTCGGTGCGCGGCTGCGGCGCGAACAGGTGCGCGAAGCGCTTCTGCGGCCGCAAGTAGTCCTCGACCGGGCGCAGCCTGCGGATCTTGGACACCGCGACCACCTCGCCGTCCAGCGCCTCGAACACCGGGAAAATGCCCGTTTCCTTCGCCAGGCGCGCGATCTGGATCGTGAGCTCGGGCGCGTGGCCCCAGCCGAGCGGGCACGGCACGAACACGTGGATGTAGCGCGCGCCGCGGAACTGCATCGCGCGGCGCACCTTGTACTCCAGGTCGTGCAGCTCGGCGACCGTCGCGGTGGCGACGTAGGGGATGCCGTGCGCCATCGCGATCGCGGGCAGGTCCTTGCCCTGGCCGAACGGGTTGCCGGGCTCCTCGCCGTGCGCGCTGGTGGTGGCGGTGCGCGCCGCCGGCGGCGTGGCCGACGAGCGCTGCACGCCGGTGTTCATGTACGCGCCGTTGTCGTAGCAGATGTAGAGCACGTCGTCGTTGCGCTCGAACATGCCCGACAGGCAGCCGAAGCCGATGTCGGTGGTGCCGCCGTCGCCGCCCTGCGCGACCACGCGCACCCCGTCGCGGCGCTTCACCTTGAGCGCCGCCGCGATGCCGGTGGCCACCGCCGCGGTGTTGCCGAACAGCGAATGGATCCACGGGATCTGCCAGGAGGTCTCCGGGTAGGGCGTCGAGAACACCTCCAGGCAGCCGGTGGCGTTGGCGGCGATCAGCTGCCGGCCGGTCGCCTCCATCGCCGCGTCGATCGCGTAGCGCGCGCCGAGCGCCTCGCCGCAGCCCTGGCAGGCGCGGTGCCCGGAGTTGAGCGAGTTGGTGCGCCGCATGCTCGACTGCACGCTGCGCTCCTCGGGCTCGAGCAGCCGGTTGCCGACGGTGAAGGTGCCGGTCTGGTAGAACTTGATCTGCTGCATCATGGCGCGCTCCTAGCCCGGCCGCGCGGCGACCACGCCCAGGTCGCGCAGGATCGATTCGGCGAGCGGGCCGCTCCTGCGCGCCTTGCGCTCGCGCTCGAGCGCGCGCTCGACGAGCGTGCGGTCGAGGTCGAGGAAGGACAGCGGCTCGAGGCGCCCGGCGAGCGCGTCGCCGAAGGCCTGGCGAAGCGCGGCGCGCGTGATCGCGCGCCCGCCGAGGCCCGCGATCAGCGTGTGCACCGGCACCGCGCGCGCCGCGAGCGCGGTGCGCACGTTGGTCGAGACGATGCCGCCGATGCCGACCGCGAGGCTCTTCTCCAGCACCACGACGCGGCTCGCGTGCGCGAGCGCGGCCTGCACCGCGGCGAGCGGCCAGGGCCGGAAGCAGGTGATGCCGAGCACGCCGATCTTCGCGCCCGCATCGCGCATCTCGTCGATCGTGTCCTTGACCGTGCCGAGCACCGAGCCGAGCGCCACCACCACGGTGTCGGCGTCCTCGGTGCGGTAGGTGTGCATCAGGCCGCCGGTGTCGCGCCCGAACACGCGGCGGAACTCCTCGGCGTAGGCCGGGATCAGCTCGAGCGCCTGCATCTGCTTGGCGTGCGCAAGGTAGCGCACCTCCATGAAGGCCTCCGGCCCGACCATCGCGCCGATCGACACCGGCTCGGCCGGGTCGAGCACCTGGCGCGGCTCGTAGCGCGGCAGGTAGGCGTCGACCTGCTCCTGCGAGGGCACGTCGACGCGCTCGTAGGCGTGCGTCAGGATAAAGCCGTCCATGCACACCATCACCGGCAGCGACAGCTCCTCGCCCAGGCGGAAGGCCTGGAAGTGCAGGTCGAGCGCCTCCTGGTTCGTCTCGGCGAAGAGCTGGATCCAGCCGCAGTCGCGCTGGCTCATCGCGTCGGTGTGGTCGTTCCAGATGTTGATCGGCGCGCCGATCGCGCGGTTGGCGACCGTCATCACGATCGGCAGGCCGAGGCCCGAGGCGTTGTACACCGCCTCGGCCATGAACAGGAGGCCCTGCGACGCGGTCGCGGTGTAGGCGCGCGCGCCCGCGGCCGAGGCGCCGATCGCCACCGACATGGCGGCGAATTCCGACTCGACGTTTATGAACTCGCAGGGCGCGAGCGCGCCCGCCTTCACCATCTCGCCGAGCGCCTCGACGATGTGCGTCTGCGGCGAGATCGGATAGGCGCAGATCACCTCGGGGCGGCAGAGCGCCACCGCCTCGGCGACCGCGCGCGAGCCCTCAAGCTGCTTGAGCATGCATTCCCCCCGCCACGTGCGCAAAAGCCTCGGCCGCGGCCGCGGCGTTGCCTTCGGCGAGCGGGCCCGCGAACTTCTCGCGGATCGCGGCCGCGACAGACTCGAGCGAGATGCGCGCGGTGAGCGCGGCGAAGCCGCCGAGCAGCGCGGCGTTCGGCACCGGCCGGCCGATGTGGCGCAGCGCGATCTCGGTCGCCGGCACCGTGCGCAGCCGCTCCAGCTGATAGTCCTTGAAGAAGTCCTTCAGGCCCAGGGCATCCAGCGAGCGCCCCGTGTTGATCAGGACGTAGCCGTCGGGCGCGAGGCCGCCGAACACGTCCACCTGGTGCAGCAGCGTCGGGTCCTGGATGATGAGCGCGTCGGGCTGCAAGACCGGCTCGCGCAGCCGGATCTCGCGCTCGTCGAGGCGGCAGTAGGCGACCACCGGCGCGCCGGTGCGCTCCGAGCCGAAGCTCGGGAAGGCCTGCGCCCAGCGCCCCTCGCGGAAGGCGGCGAGCGACAGCATCTCGGCCGCGGTCACCACCCCCTGCCCGCCCCGCCCGTGGATGCGGATCTGGAACATCGCTCTAGGTTAGCGGCGGCGGCCGCGCCCGGTTTGACCCAGATTAAAAACGTTCGCCCGCCTTTCGGCATTCTCGACGGGACTATGAAACAGATCCTTGGACTGCTACTCACCGCGCTGGCGCTCGCCGCCGGCGCTGCCGAGCCGCCCGTCGCTGCGCCGGCGACTGCCGCGGCGACCGCGCCCGTCAAGATCGACGGCCGCACGCTATTCATGGTGCGCGGGGTCTCGGCCTTGCCGGCGCAAGAGCGCGCCCAGGGAATCACCCGCCGCGTGGAGCAAGTGGCGCGCGACGCTTCGGTGGCCCCGGAAGCGCTCAAGGTGGTGGAGGGGCAGGACCGCACCGACATCGTGGCCGGCGCGACGCTGATCATGGCGGTGGTCGACGCCGACGCCGAGGCCGAGGGGCTGAAGCAGCGACAGTTGCTCGCCTCGGTGTACCGCGACCGTATCGCGGAGGCGATCGCCGCCTGGCGGCACGACCGCGAGCCACGGGTGCGGCTCCGCAACGCGCTGTACGCGCTCGGCGCCATCGCCGCGATGGTCGCGGCACTGTTCGCGCTCGCGTGGCTGTTCCGGCGACTTTATGCATTCCTCGAGCAGCGCTACAAGGCGCGCATCCGCGACGTCGGCATCAAGTCGTTCCGCGTCCTGCACGCCGAGCAGCTATGGGCCGCGGTGCACCGGCTACTACGTGTTCTCGAGGTGCTCGCGATGCTGGCGAGCGTCTACGTCGCGCTGCAATTCTCGCTCGGCCTGTTCCCGGAGACGCGCGGACTCGCCGGGCGCCTGCTCGGCCTGGTGCTCGATCCCCTGGCGACGATGGGACGCGGCCTGCTCGATTTCCTGCCGAACCTGTTCTTCCTGGCGATCCTGGTCCTCGTCACGCGCTACCTGCTGAAGATGACGCGGCTGTTCTTCACCGCGGTCGCGAACGGGTCGGTGAAGGTCCAGGCCTTCGACGCCGAGTGGTCGTGGCCCACCTACCGCATCCTGCGGCTGCTGGTAATCGCCTTCGCGCTGGTGATCGCCTACCCCTACATCCCGGGCTCGGACTCGGCGGCGTTCAAGGGCGTGTCGCTGTTCCTCGGCGTGATCTTCTCGCTCGGCTCGACCTCGATCATCGCCAACGTGCTCGCCGGCTACGCGCTGACCTACCGGCGCGCGTTCCGCGTCGGCGACCGCATCAAGGTCGGCGACGCGGTTGGCGACGTCACCGAGATGCGCCTGCAGGTGACGCACCTGCGCTCCCTCAAGAACGAGGAGATCGTGCTGCCCAACTCGCTGATCCTCAACAGCCAGGTGCTGAACTACAGTTCCCTGGCGAGGAAAGACGGCCTCATCCTGCACACCACGGTGGGCATCGGCTACGAGACGCCGTGGCGACAGGTCGAGGCGCTGCTGCGCATGGCCGCCGAGCGCACCGAAGGGATGAAGCGCGAGCCGGCGCCGTTCGTCCTGCAGCGGGCGCTGGGCGATTTCTGCGTCAGCTACGAGCTGAACGCCTACTGCGACGATCCGGCGCAGATGATGCCGTTGTACACTGCCCTGCACCGCAATATCCTCGACGTGTTCAACGAGTACGGGGTGCAGATCATGACTCCGGCCTACAGGGCAGATACGCCGCAACCGAAGCTGGTGCCGAAGGAGCAGTGGTTCGCCGCGCCGGCCGTCCAACCGAAAGGAAATACGCAATGAGCGACAAGAAGACCGACGCCGTCCGCACCGGGTTCTGGGGCGGGCAGTTGAACGAAGTGGACAAGGAGATCGCGCGCCTCGCCTCCATCTGCCGCGTGAAGATGCTCGATCCCGGCGTCATCGAGCGCGTCCTGCGCAACGACGAATCGGTGTGCGGCACGAGCAACAAGCTCGCCTTCGACAAGCTGCGCACCGCGCTGCTGATCCACTACGCGGTGATGGAGAAGTCCTTCGACCGGATGGGCGTAGACGAGACGCGCAAGATGGTCGACGTCATCGTCGCCAAGCTCAAGGAGCGCTTCGGCGACCAGCTCGGCAACCCCGACCTGCCGCGCTAGCCCGGCTTACCCGCGGCGAGCGGCTTGGGCGCGAGCTTGTCGGCCTCGTCGAGCCAGCCGCCGCCGATCGCCTTGTAGACGTTCACGAGCTGCGTGTAGTGGTCGGCGCGCGAGGCGACCGAGGTGAGCTCGGCGCTGAACAGCTCGTTCTCGGCGTACAGCACCTCGAGGTAGCTCGCGTAGCCGTTGTCGAAGCGCAGCCTGGAGAGGCGCGCGTACTCGCGCAGCGAGGCGACGCGCTCGGCCAGCGCTGTGGACTCCTCGCGCGACTTCTCCGAGCCGACCAGCGCGTCGTTCGTCTCGGCGAATGCGCTCTGCACCGTGCTCCGGTAGAAGGCGAGCGCCGCGCGCTCGCCGGCCTCGGCCGACTCGACCTGGCCCTGGATCGCGCCGAAGGTGAAGATCGGGCCGCTCAAGCCCGCCGCCGCTTGCGCCACCTGGGCCGGCGCGGTGAGGAAATCGCCCAGCGCCACGCTCGCCGTGCCGAGCAGGCCGGTGAGCGAGATCGACGGGAAGTAGAGCGCCTTGGCCGCGCCGATCTGCGCGTTGGCGGCGACCAGGTTCTGCTCGGCCTGCAGGATGTCGGGCCGGCGCTCGAGCAGGTCGGAAGGCAGCCCGCCGGGGATGCCCGGCTCGGCCAGCTCGTCGATCGTCTTGCCGCGCTCGATCGGCCCGGGATTGCGCCCGAGCAGGATCGAGACCAGGTTCTCCTGCGCAGCGACCTGGCGCTCGAAGGACGGGATCGCCGCCTGCGCCTGCAGGTACTGCGAGCGCACCTGCTCGAGCTCGATCTGCGACACCACGCCGCCCGAGTAACGCAGCTCGAACAGCTTGAGCGTCTCGGCGAAGTTCTTCGCAGTGGAGCGCGAGATCTCGAGCTCGCGGTCGAGCGCGCGCAGCGCGATGTAGCTCGAGGCGACGCTCGAGACGAGCGACAGCACCACGCCGCGCCGGCCCTGCTCGCTCGCGAACACCGCGGCCTGCGCCGCCTCGCTCTGGCGGCGCACGCGCCCGAACAGGTCGATCTGCCAGGCGGCGCCGAGCGAGGCCTCGTACAGGTTGTACCAGGGGTCGGTGCCGGGCGGCAGCGCCGTCGGGCCGCGCTCGGTGGTGCGGTTGCGGCTCGCCGAGCCGCCATAGCCGATCTGCGGGTAGAACTGCGAGCGCGTGCTGCGCAGCGCGCCGATGAACTGGTCGACGCGCGCCGCGGCGATCTGCAGGTCGGCGTTGTTCTTCAGCGCCTCCTCGATCAGGGCATCGAGCGCCGGGTCGCCGAACTGCCGCCACCAGGCGCTGTTGGCGAGCGACTCGGCCTGCGGCAGGTCGATCCGCCAGGCCGCGGGCGTCTCGAGCTGCGGCCGCTCGTAATCCGGGCCGACGGCGCAGGCGGCGAGCAGCGCGGCGGCGGAGAAGGCAAGGAAGCGCGCGCGCATGTCAGGCCTTTTTCTTGCCGAAGCGGCCGCTCAGCGACTCGAGCAGCCAGAAGAACAGCGGCACGAAGAAGATCGCGATGAAGGTCGACGCGGCGATGCCGCCGATCACGCCGGTGCCGATCGCGCGCAGGCTGTTGGCGCCCGGGCCGGTTGCGATCGCGAGGGGCACGCAGCCCAGGCCGAAGGCGAGCGAGGTCATGACGATCGCGCGCAGCCTCAAGCCCGCCGCCTCGATCGCGGCTTCCTTGACCGCCATGCCGTGGTGCACGCGCTCGATCGCGAACTCGCAGATCAGGATCGCGTTCTTGGCCGACAGGCCCACGAGCGTCACCAGGCCCACCTGGAAATAGACGTCGTTCTGCAGCCCGAGCACCCAGGTAAGCGCGAGCGCGCCGAGCACCGCGAACGGCACCGACAGCACCACCGCGATCGGCAGCGTCCACTTCTCGAACTGCGCCGCGAGGATCAGGAACACCACGATCAGGCCGAAGATGAACGCCGAGGACGAGGTGCTGCCAGATTCCTTCTCCTGCAGCGCCTGGCCGGCCCAGGCGTAGGAGAAATCCGCGGGCAGCGTCTCGGCGGCGACCTGCTCCATCGCCGCGATCGCCTGGCCGGAGCTGTAGCCCGGCGCCTCGCTGCCGGTGATCTTCACCGCCGGGAAGCCGTTGAAGCGCGTCACCAGCTTGGGCGAGGCGACATAGCGCGTGGTGATCAGCGCCGAGAGCGGAATGTTGGCGCCCGACTTCGAGCGCACGAAGATCTTGTCGAAGTCGTCCGGCCTGGCGCGGTACTGCGCGTCGGCCTGCATGATCACCCACCACACGCGGCTGAACTGGCTGAACTGGCCGGTAATCTGCGAGCCGAAATAAGCCTGGATGGTCTGGAACACGTCCTGCACCGGCACGCCGAGCACCTCGGCGCGGTTGCGGTCGAGGTCGATGAACAGCTGCTGGCTCGCGGCGCGGTAGGTGGTGTTCACCCCCTGCAGCTCAGGTCGCTGGCGCGCCTTGGCGACGAAGGCCTGCACCGCTGCCCCGGTCGCACGCGCGTCGCCCGAACCCCGGTTCTGGATGTAGAACTCGAAGCCGCCGGTGACGCCCAGGCCCGGGATCGAGGGCGGGTTGAGGGCGAATGCGAAGCCGTCCTGCATGCCGGCGAACTTCGCGTTCAGGCGCTTCAGCGTGTCGAACACGAGCTGCGACTTCTCCTTGCGCTCCTCGAAGGGCTTGAGCAGCGCGAACATGATGGCCGAATTGTTGGAGAACTGGCCGTCGATCAGGCTGTAGCCGTTCACGACGCCGAGATCGGATACCGCCGGGTCGGCGAGCACGATCTTCGAGGCCTTGGCGGTGAACTTATCGACCACGTTCAGGCTCGCGGTGTCGGGCGCCTGCGCCACGATGAAGAAGTAGCCCTGGTCCTCCTCCGGCACGAAGCTCGAGGGCAGGATGCGGAACAGGGCGACGATGCCGAAGATCACCGCGCCGAACGCCGCGAGCGAGATCGGCCAGGCCTGCACAATGCGCGCGACGACGCCTACGTAGCCCTTCTGCAGCGCGGCGAAGGAATTCTCGAACCAGCGGAAGAAGCCCTTCTTCTCGCCGTGGTGCGCACGGATGATGATCGCCGCGAGCGCCGGCGAAAGCGTGAGCGCCATGATCCCGGAGATCACCATCGAGATCGAGATGGTGATCGCGAACTGCTTGTACAGCGTGCCGGTGACGCCGCCGAGGAAGGCGACCGGCAGGAACACCGCGACCAGCACCATCACGATCGAGATCAGCGCCCCGGCGATCTCGGCCATGGCGCGCTTGGCCGCCTCGAGCGCCGAAAGCGAGTGCTTGGTCATGTTCGTCTCGACGTTCTCGACCACCACGATCGCGTCGTCGACGACCAGGCCGATCGCCAGGATCATGCCGAACAGGGTCAGCATGTTCACCGAGATGCCGACCAGGTGCATGCCCATGAAGGTGCCGATGATCGATATCGGCACCGCGAGGATCGGGATCACGGTCGCGCGCAGGCTCTGCAGGAACAGGAACACCACCAGCACGACCAGCACCACGGCCTCGAAGAAGGTGTGCACGACCTTGTCGATCGAGTTCAGCGTGAAGCGGCTGGTGTCGAGTACGATCTTGTAGTCGAGGCCCGTGGGGAACTGCTTCTTCAGCTCGTCCAGGCGCTTGCGCACCGCGTTCGCGGTGTTGACCGCGTTCGCGCCCGGCTGCTGGTACACGACGATGGTCGTCGAAGTCTTGCCGTTCATGCGGCTCTTGATCGAGTAGTCGCGCTTGGCGAGCTCGACGCGGCCGATGTCGCGGATGCGCACGATCGCGGTGCCCTGCTTGGCCGCGCGCACGATGATGTTCTCGAACTCCTCGGGCCTGGTGAGCAGCCCCTGCGCGGTGACCACGAACTGCTGCTCGACCCCGGGCAGCGCCGGCTCGGCGCCGATCTGCCCGACGCCGAAGGTCTGGTTCTGGCTCTGGATCGCGTTCGCGACCTCCTGCGTGGTGATGCCGAGCTGCGCCATGCGGTCGGGCTTGAGCCAGACGCGCATCGCGATGTCGGGGATGCCGAGCACCGTGGCGCGATTCGCGCCCGGCACGCGCTTCAGCTCCTCGAGCACGTACAGGTTGGTGTAGTTGTCGAGGTAGGTCGCGTCGTAGCGCCCCTCGGGCGAGTAGATCGCGATCACCATCATGATGCTCGAGGACTTCTTGTCGACCGTGATGCCCTGCTGCACCACCGCCTGCGGCAGCTGCGCCTGCGCCTGGCTCACCCGGTTCTGCACGTTGACCTGGTTGATGTCCGGGTTGGAGCCCGGCTTGAAGAACACGTTGATCGTGACGTTGCCGCTCGAGGAGCTGGTCGAGTCGTAATACAGCAGGTTGTCCACGCCGTTGATCTGCGTCTCGATCGGCGCGGCGACCTGGTTGGCGATCACCTCGGCGGTCGCGCCGGGGTAGCGCGCGTCGACCGACACCTGCGGCGGCGCCATCTCCGGGTACTGCTCGATCGGCGCGACCGACATCGCGACCAGCCCGCCGAGCACGATCAGGATCGAGATGACCGACGAGAGGATCGGCCGGTCGATGAAGAAGTGGGTGAACATGACCGGCTACGGCTTCTTCGCCGCGCCCGGCTGCTCTTTTGCGGCGCCGGGCTCGACCACCTGCACCGGCTTGCCCGGCACGACCTTGAGCACGCCCTCGACCACCACGCGGTCGCCCGCGTGCAGCCCGCTCTGGATCACGATGTCCTTTTCGCCGTAGTAGTCGCCGACCACCACCGGGCGCACCTCGGCGGTGCCGTCGGGCTTGACGACGTACACCAGGTGGCCGTTCGAGCCCTGCTGCACCGCGAGCTGCGGCACCACGATCGCGTCCGGGCGCGTCGAGCCCTCGACGTACGCAGTCACGAACATGCCCGGGCGCAGCTCCCTCTTGGGATTGGGCAGCACCGCACGCACCAGGAACGAGCCGGTGTCCTGGCTGAACGACGGATCGGCGAAGCTGATCTTGCCCTTGTCCGGATAGACGCGGCCGTCGGGCATCTTCAGCTCGACCTGGTAGGCGTCGTCCTTGGGCGTGACCACCAGGCCCTTCTCGCGCAGCTCGCGGATCTGCGCCATCTGGTTCTGCGACACGCTGAAGTTGACCCAGATCGGGTCGATCGCCGCGACGTAGGTGAGCTTGGAATCGGGCGACATCGCGTTCAGGTAGGCGCCCTCGCGCATCAGCGAGCGGCTCGCGATGCCGGTCACCGGCGTGCGGATCGTGCAATAGCCGAGGTTTAGCTCGGCCTCCTTCACCTTCGCCTGCGCGGAGAACACCGCCGCGGTGGCCGCCTCGAACTCGCCGGTGGACTTGTCCAGGTCGTACTGCGACACCGCATTCTGCGCCGCGAGCGGCTTGACGCGCTCGAGCGTCGCGCGCGCGGTAAACAGGCGCGCCTGCTGCGCCGCGAGCTCGCCCTTCGCCGCGTCGAGCTGCGCCTGGAACGGCTTCGGGTCGAGCTGGAACAGGACCTGCCCTTGCTTCACCAGCTCGCCCTCGTGGTAGGCGATCTTGTCGAGGAACCCCGAGACGCGCGCGACGATGTCGACCTGGCGCGAGCTCTCGGTCTGCGCGACGAAGGTCGGCACGTAGGGAATGGTTTGCGGCTTCACCTCCATCACCGTGACCTGAGGCGCTGGCGGCGCCGCCTTGGGCGCCTCCTTCTCGCAGCCGGCGGCGAGAACGAGCGACGCGATCAGCGCGGCCCGAACCGGTGTTCCTGCTTTCATGATCCCCCCTCCGGCCTCCGTTACGCCATGATGTTGACACCGCCGTCGACGTACAGCGTTTCGCCGGTGATGCGGCGCGCATACGGCGTGGCGAGGAACGCGACCGCGAAGCCGACGTCCATGATGTCGACCAGCTCGCCGACCGGTGCGCGCTGCACCGCCTCGTTCAGCAGCAGGTCGAAGTCCTTCAGCCCCGAGGCGGCGCGCGTCTTGAGCGGCCCCGGCGAGATGGCATGCACGCGGATCTTGCGCGGGCCGAGCTCGTAGGCGAGGTAGCGGCACGAGGCTTCCAGCGCCGCCTTGACCGGCCCCATGACGTTGTAGTTCGTCACCACCTTCTGCGCGCCGTGGTAGCTCATCGCGACCATGGTACCGCCCTCGCTCATCAGCGGCGCGGCGAGCCGCGCCATGCGGATGAACGAGTGCACCGAAACATCCATCGCGATGCCGAAGCCGGCGGCCGAGCAGTTGAGCAGCCCGTCGGCGAGATCTTCCTTGGGCGCGAACGCGATCGAGTGCACCAGGATGTCGAGCCGACCCCACTCCTTGCGAATGCGTTCGAACACCGCCTCCAGCTCGCCCGGCTTGCTGACCTCGAGCGGCATCAGGATCGGCGCCTGGAGCTGCTTGGCGAGCGGCTCGACGTAGCCCTTCGCTTTCTCGTTCAGGTAGGTGACCGCAATCTCGGCGCCCAGCTCGCGGAACGCCCTGGCGCAGCCCCAGGCGATCGAATGCTCGTTCGCGATGCCGACCACCAGCGCATTCTTGCCCTGCAGGACCGGCCGCGGAACCTGCGTGTTCATGACACGGTTTCCTTCGTCGTGGCGAGCAGGCTGCGCGTATGGCGCGCGATCATCAGCTCTTCGTTGGTCGGAATCGCCCAGGCCGAGACGCGGCCCGACGCGGCGCTGATGCGCGGCCCGCCCTTTGCATTGGCGACGGCGTCGAGCTCGACGCCGAGCCAGGCGGCGTCGCGCAGCACGCGCGCGCGGATCTCGGCAGAGTTCTCGCCGATGCCGGCCGTGAACACGATCGCATCGATTCCTCCGAGCGCCGCGGCGAGCGAGCCGAGCTCGCGCCGGATGCGGTAGACGGTACAGGTCGACCGCCAGGCGCGCGCGCGGCTCGGCGCTCGCGAGCAGCGTGCGCATGTCGCTCGAGATGCCCGACACGCCGAGCAGCCCGGACTGCTGGTAGATCAGCTTCTCGATCGCGCGCGCATCCATGCGGTGCTCGTCCATCAGGTACAGCACCACGCCCGGGTCGAGGGCGCCGCAGCGCGTGCCCATCGGCAGGCCGTCGACCGCGGTGAAACCCATGGTGCTCGCGACGCTCGCGCCCGGCGTCGATCGCGCACATGCTCGAGCCGTTGCCGAGGTGCAGCACCACCGTCTTGCCGGCCGCGGCGCGCGCGTCGTATTTCGGCAGCACCGAGGCGATGTATTCGTAAGACAGACCATGGAAACCGTAGCGCAGCACGCCTTCGCGATGCAGCTTCTCCGGCAGCGCGAAGCGCTGCGCGAGATCGGGATTGCTGCGGTGGAAGGAGGTGTCGAAGCAGGCCACCTGAGGTAGCGCGGGCTGGCGCTCGAGCAGCAGGCGGATCGGCGCCAGGTTGTGCGGCTGGTGCAGCGGCGCGAGCGGCACGAACTTCTCCAGCGCTGCTACCACCGCCGCGTCGACGCGCACCGGCCGCGTGTACTGCATGCCGCCGTGCACCACGCGGTGGCCGACCCCGGCGAGCCGGTCGCCCGCGAGCTCGCCGCGCAGGTACGCGACCAGGTGCTCGAGCGCGCCCTCGTGGCCGAGCTGCGTGCCCTCGTCCCAGGATTTCTCCGCCTTGACCTTCCCGTCGGGCGCCTTGGCCACGAAATGCGGCGCGGTGTACAGGCCCTCGATCTGGCCGCGCAGCGCGAGCGCGAGCTCTTCGCCGCGCGCCACGAAGAGCGAGAACTTGATGCTCGAGGAGCCCGCGTTCAGGACGACGATCGCTTCGCCCATGCGCGGCCTATTTGTTCTTGCGTGCGTGGGCGACCAGCGCCATCACCGCCGCCGAAGCGAGCCGGGTGCGCACCGAGTCGGCGCGGCTGGTAAGCACGATCGGCACGCGGGTGCCGAGCACGATGCCGGCGCTGTCGGCGCCGGCCAGGTATTGCAGCTGCTTGGCGATCATGTTGCCGGCCTCGAGGTCGGGCGCGAGCAGGATGTCGGCCTTGCCCGCGACCGGCGAGACGATCTTCTTGGTGCGCGCGGCCTCCTCGCTGATCGCGTTGTCGAAGGCGAGCGGGCCGTCGAGCAGCCCGCCGGTGATCTGGCCGCGATCGGCCATCTTGCACAGGATCGCCGCGTCGACCGTGGACTGCATGTCCGGATTGACCGTTTCCACGGCCGCCAGGATCGCGACGCGCGGCTGCTCGATGCCGAGCACCTGCGCCAGCTCGATTGCGTTCTGCACGATATCGACCTTGGTCCTGGCGTCGGGCGCGATGTTGACCGCGGCGTCGGTGATCAGCAGCATGCGCGGATAGCTCGGCACGTCGATCACGAATACGTGGCTGATGCGCCGCGCGGTGCGCAGCCCCGTCGCCGAGGGCACGACCGCGCCCATCAGCTCGTCGGTGTGGAGGCTGCCCTTCATCAGCGCCTCGACTTCGCCCGCGCGCGCCATCGCGACCGCCTTCTGCGCCGCATCGTGGCTGTGCTCGGTGGAGACGATCTTGCAGCCGGACAGGTCGGCGCCCTCGGCCTCGGCCACCGCGCGGATCTTCGCCTCCGGGCCGACCAGCACCGGCGCAATCAGGCCGTGCTTGGCCGCCTCGAGCGGGCCGAGCAGCGAGTCGCGGTCGCAGGGATGCACCACCGCGGTCACGACCGGCGGCATGCCCTGGCAGCGCTTGAGCAGCCGCGCGAAGGCGTCGTTGTGGCGCAGGATCATCTCGGGCGTGGCGATGTCGGCGTAGCTCAGGCGCTCGCGCGGCGCCTCGACCGTGGCGCTGCCGCGCACCAGGTCGGCGCCGTTCTTGCGCACGCGGCAGTCGAACACGATCACGTTGCCCGGGCGCTTTTCCGTCGCCGTCACGCTGCCGGTGATCTCGTCGCCGACCCCGAGCTGGCCGGAGAACTGGAGGTCCTGCGCCAGGATCCTGGTGCCGGGGCCCGGCAGGCGCCGGTGCAGCAGCGCCGACACGAGCGCCTCGCCGGCGACGCCCTCGGCGAGCGGCTCCTCGCGCGCAGGTTGATCCGCCTCGATGTGGAACGGATCGACGTCGCCCGATACGAACGCGAGCGACTCGACGTCGGTGCGCGAGAGGCGGCGCGACACCGAGATCGTCGCACCGACCTCGATCTCGTCGTAGGTGCGGTTGGTGAAGCTCACCATGGGTCGGCTTGCCCGCCTAGGCGGCGACCGCGAGGCGCGGCCCCCCGCCCTCGGCAGCGGCGATCACGCCCTTGATGCGCTCGTAGGTCGCGCGCTGCTCGGAGGTGACGCCGCCCGCCATGATGCGCGGGTCGGCGACCAGGCGATCGAGCAGCGCCAGGAAGCGCGCCCGGTCGCCCGCGTCCAAGAGCAGCTTCGGCAGCGTCTCGAGCGCCCGCTCGGGCTCGTAGCGGCAGATGATCTCCTGCTCGCCGCGGATGCGGCGCCGCTCGTGCGGCTCGATCGCGGGCAGCAGGTCGCGGTACTCCTCGAGCAGATCGGCGCGCAGCTGCAGCGTCGCGAGCGCCATCGGCTGGCCCCTGCGCTGCAGCAGGTAGGCTGCGCGCGTGAGCGCCTCGACGTAGCCACCCTCGGCGATCGAGGCGAGCGCCTCCTGCACGAACGGCAGCTCGCGTCCCGCGACGAGCTGCGCGGCTTCCTCGTGCTTCTCGCCGACGCGCATCGCAAACATGCTGCCGAAGGTCTGGAAGAACTGCGCTTCGCTCAGCGCGTCGCGCACGTCGCGATAGTAGTCGAGCGACGCGCTCAACACCTCGGAAGCGGCGCCCTCGGCCTGGCGCAGCGGATGGTCCTTGCCGAGTGCCTGGCGTTGCGCGCGCACCATGTCGGCGGCGGGCTTGAGCCACGCGAGCCAGGGGTTGACGTCGGAGACCGCCCAGCGCTGGAAGCGCAGCGGGTGGAACCTGCGGCCGAGCTGGGCGCCGAAGTCGTTCGACATCGCCTGCACCAGCGGCTGCGCGAACAGCTCGTAGGCGCGCTGGTTGAAATCCGACACCGCAGCGACCGCCTCGAAGGGCCTCTCGTCGCCGCGCTTGAAGCGGTTCAGGCGCGCGGAGATCTCCTCCAGCTGGTGTTCGACGAACTCGACGTCGTAGACGAGCTTGCCGTCCGCGCCGCTGCTCTCGTTGATCTTCATGCCGTACAGTCCCGGCGGCAGCGCCTCGATCGACTGCAACACCGAGACGATCTGCGCGTGCTCCTTCTTCGCCACCTTGCCCGAAACGAAGATGCCGAGGTGCCCGATGTCCTCGTGCAGCAGGCCGACGATCACCTGGCCGCGCGCCTTGATCTCGTCGGTCGAGCCGTACACGTCGGCGACCCAGTTGAAGGCCTGCTGCGGCGGCGTGATGTTGTCGCCCATCGAGGCGAACAGGATGATCGGCGAGCGGATCTCGCGCAGATCGAAGAGCTTCCCCTCGTGCGCGACCTGCTCGCCGCTCCAGAGCTTGTTGCCGACGAACAGGTTCTGCACGATCCACTCGATCTCTTCGCGGTTCATCAGGTAGAACCCGCCCCACCAGCGCTCGAACTCGAGGAAGCGCGGCGGCTCGGTGTCGACGTTCGCGTACAGGTGGTAGTACTTGTCCCAGAAGGTGTTCGCCGGGTTCAGGTTCTCGAAGTTCTGCACCAGGTGGGCGCCGTCGAACAGTCCGTTGCCGAGATCGGCGGTGAGCGACGAGAGCCAGCTGCCGCCGAGCAGGCCGCCCGCGTAGCGCATCGGGTTGTCGCCCGCGCCCTCGCTCCAGGCGCCGCCCCAGTACGACATCGGCGCGCCGTTGATCACGATCGGGCCGGTGTCCTCGGGACTCGAGGCGGCGAGCATCATCGCCGCCCAGCCGCCCTGGCAGTTGCCGACGATCGCGGGCTTGGGGCTGTCCGGATGCAGCTCGCGCACGCGCCGCACGAAGCGGCTCTCGGCCGCGCATACGTCCAGCAGCGTCTGGCCCGGCTCGGGCTCGGGGAAGAAGATCACGAAGTACACCGGGTGGCCTTCGCGCAGCGCCACGCCCACCTGCGAGTCGTCCTTGAAGCCGCCGATGCCGGGGCCGTGCCCGGCGCGCGGGTCGATGACGACGTAGGGCCGGCGCTTCGGGTCGACCGTCACGCCTTCGGGCGGCACGATCTTCACCAGCGCGTAGTTCGACGGGCCGTTGGAATCCGCGCGCGTCGAGCACTATCTCGTAGTCGAAGTGCAGCACCGGCGGGCTGCCCGCCTGCACGTGCTCGAGGTACTGGTTGCCGCGCTGGCGCAGCGCGTCCCAGAACAGCACCGTGCGCTGGCCGAGATCGGTCGCGTACTGCGTCCAGCTCGACCACAGGTCCCAGGGCGATGCGGGCTTTGCGCTCGCCTGCGCCTGCTGCTCGGCCGAGACCTTCGCGACGCGCTCGCTGAAGCGCTTCTGCGCGATCTGCAGGCGCTTTTGCAGGAGGAGCCCTACCTTGGACGAAACGTTATATGTTTCCGAGAGTTGCTTACCGATATCAGACATGGGGAATCTCCGGAGGAGCTCGATGGTGCGCTGCACCAACGGACTTTAGGCCGATCCTCGGGCCATTTCATGACCTAGATCAAAAGACTTCCGGGATGAACTTGAAGGCGTAGCCCGATTCGCGGTACTTGCCCGCCTTCTGGCGCGCGGGCAGACGCACCTTCTCGCGCGGCGCGGTCTTGTAGGGAATCTGCTTGAGCAAGTGCCTGATGAGGTTCAGGCGCGCGCGCCGCTTGTCGTTCGAATCGACGCAGTGCCACGGGGCCCACGGGGTGTCGGTCGCCTGGAACATCTCGTCGCGCGCGCGCGAGTAATCGAACCAGCGGCTGTAGGACTTGAGGTCCATCGGCGAGAGCTTCCAGATCTTGCGCCCGTCGTCGATGCGCGCGGTGAGGCGCCGCGTCTGCTCCTCCGGGCTCACCTCGAGCCAGTACTTGAGCAGGATGACGCCAGACTTGACCATCAGCTGCTCGAACAGCGGCACCACCTGCAGAAGGCCCTTGGCCTGCTCCTCGGTGCAGAATCCCATGACGCGTTCGACTCCGGCGCGGTTGTACCAGCTGCGGTCGAAGATCACGACTTCGCCCGCCGCCGGCAGGTGCGGCAGGTAGCGCTGCGCATACATCTGGCTCTTCTCGCGCTCGGTGGGCGCGGGCAGCGCCACCACGCGGAACACGCGCGGGCTGACGCGCTCGGTGATCGCCTTGATCGTGCCGCCCTTGCCTGCGCCGTCGCGGCCCTCGAACACGACGCACACCTTCAGGCCCTTGTGCACCACCCACTGCTGCAGGCGCACAAGCTCCACGTGCAGCTTCTTCAGCGCCTTGTCGTAGGCCTTGCGCTTGAGCGGCCCGTTGTCCTTCCCTTCCGGCTTCGATTTCATGTGTGCGCCCCTGTCAGAGCCGACAACGATGCTACGCTCGCGCGGTCGTGCAATTGACCTCGGTCAAAAGCCTCCTCGTTTTCATCGCGCTCGCCGCATGCGTTCCGCAGGCGCGCGCGCAGGACATCGAGCCGCGCGCCTATTCCAATGCGCCCGTCGGGGTGAATTTCCTGATCGCCGGCTTCGCCGCGACGCGCGGCGGCCTGGCGTTCGACTCCGCGCTGCCGGTCACGAACCCCGACCTGCGCACCTCGAACGCGCTCCTCGCGTATGCGCGCGTGCTCGACCTGTGGGGCAAATCCGGCAAGTTCGACGTGATCCTGCCCTACACCCACCTCTCGGGCTCGGCCGACTACCAGGGGCAGCCGCTCGAGCGCGAGGCGAACGGGCTTGCCGATCCGCGCTTCCGCCTGTCGTGGAACTTCTACGGCGCGCCGGCGCTCGGCCTGAAAGACTTCAGGTCCTACGAGCAGGACCTGATCCTCGGCGCAAGCCTGCAGGTGTCGGCGCCCGCCGGCCAGTACGACCCGAGCCGGCTGGTCAACATCGGCAGCCACCGCTGGTGGTTCAAGCCCGAGCTGGGCGTTTCCAAGGCGAAGGGCCCGTGGACGCTCGAGCTCGCGCAGGCGGTCACGCTCTACACCGACAACCGCGACTTCTACGGCGGCCACACGCGCAGCCAGGATCCGCTCTACTCGACGCAGGCACACGTCATCTACGGCTTCCGCTCGGGCGCCTGGGCGTCGCTCGACGTGACCTGGTTCGCCGGCGGTCGCAGCGCGATCGACGGCGTGCTCGGGAACGACCTGCAGCAGAACTGGCGCCTCGGCGGCACCCTCGCGCTGCCGCTCGGCGCGCTCGATTCGATCAAGCTGTACGCGAGCCGCGGCGTGGCCTCGCGCACCGGCAACGATTTCGACCTGCTCGGGATCGCCTGGCAGCATCGCTGGGGCGGCGGCCTATGACGCGGCCGCGCGCCGCTCGAACTTTGCGACCGCGGCCTCCAGGTTGAACAGCATGCGCTCGCGGCCGAGCCGCTCGCCGAGCTTCGAGCGCCGGATCATCGCCAGCGCCTCGGGGTTGAGAGACGTGAGCCAGAGCTCGATGCCTTCGGCACGCAGCCGCTCTTCCGCCTCGCCGAGCATCTTGACCGCGGTGTACTCGATGTCGGTAATGGCCCTGCAATGGAGCACCAGGACCGATGGCCTCGCCTGCTCGACCAGCGGCCGGACCCGGTCGAAGACGCGCTGCGCATTGGCGAAGAAGATGCGCCCCTCGACGCGCACGATGAGCAGGCCGGGCCAGGTCTCGTCGTCAGGATGCTCGGGCGACAGCGGGCGGAACACGTCGGTGCCGCGCTTTCGCCCCATCGCGTACACGGGCGGGTTGAAGGTCTGCTGCGCGAGCGCGAGCAGCGAGGCGATCACGGCGACGAGAATTCCGTTCAGCGTGCCGAGGAACACGACGCCGGCGAAGGCGATCAGCGCCCAGTAGAACTCGACGTGGCGCACGCGGCGGATCTCGGCGAACTCCGCGGGCCGGATCAGCTCGAGCGAGTACGCGACGACGACCACCGCCAGCGCGGCCTGCGGCATGAGCCCGATCAGCGGAGCGAGCACGAGCAGCGTCGCCAGCGCTGCGGCGGCGGTGACGAGCTCGGCGAGCTGCGTCTTCGCGCCCGCCCGGCGGTTGACCGCGGTCTGCGTCGTTCCGCCGCCCGCCGGCATCGCGCCGAACCACCCGCCGGCGAAATTGGCGAGGCCGACCGCGAGCAGCTCCCGGTTCGGCTCCAGGTGCGGCTCGCCGGGCGCGCTGAACGCGCGTGCGGCGGCGATCGTCTCGGTGAAGCTCATCAGCGCGATGCCGGCCGCGGCCGGCCACAGCTGCATGACGAGCCCGAAGTGCGGCCAGGTGAGCGAAGGCAAGCCCGCCGGAACGCTGCCTACCGTGGCGACGCCCGCGCTGGCGAGGCCGAGCAGTCCCGAGGCTGCGATCGCGACGGCGACGGCGATGAGCGGCGCGGGCGAGCGCGGTGCGAAGCGCTCCAGTCCGTAGGTCAGCGCGAACAGGAACACCGCGACCAGCAGCGTGGCGACCGACGCCTGGGGCAGCGCCTGAATGATGGCGAAAATGTCGCGCAGGAACCCGGTCTTCTCGATGTGGATGCCGAGCAGCTTCGGCAGCTGGTCGACGACGATCACCAGGCCGATCGCCGACTTGAAGCCGGTGAGCACCGGCTCGGAGATGAAGTTAGCGACGAAGCCCAGACGCAGCGCGAACGCGAGCACCAGGATCGCACCGGTGAGCATCGCGAGCGTCGCGCCCGCGGCGAGCAGCTCGGCGCCGCCGCCGTCCGGCACCGCCTGGCCTAGCGCGGCTGCCGAGAGGATCGCGATCGTGGTCGTCGTGCTCACGCTCAAGGGGCGCGAAGTCCCGAGCAGCGCATACACGACCATCGGCACCAACGCGGTGTACAGGCCGACCTGCAGGGGCAGTCCGGCGATCGTCGCGTAGGCCATCGCCTTGGGCAGCACGACCGCGGCCGCGGTCAGGCCCGCGACGAGGTCCGCTCGCAACCACTCCCTGCGGTAATGACGCAGGTAGTTCACCGAAAGATCAATGTCCCGGCTCGACCTTCTGCCAGCTCGGGTCCGGATCGAAGCGCTTGATCGCTCGCGCGACCGCAGCGGTGTCCGGCCCGAGGTTCTTCTCGTACAGCGTTCCCTGGTAATTCACCATGAAGCTCGTCACGCCCGTGTCGCCGTACTTCGCCGGCCACGCGACCACCGCGAAGCCGCCGATCATGCGGCCGCGCACCAAGTAGTCGAAGGCGCCGCCCGGGGCGTTCTTGCCCTGCGCAGTGAGGATCCTGTAGCGATAGCCGTAGTACACGCCGTCGCGCTTGCCGCCCGCCGCGGCGACCTCCTCCCCGAGCGGGCTCTCCGGCGAGTTGCCGGTGCTTGGCCAGTACAGGCCGTCGTGCTTGCCCGGCGAGCTGTCGAACTTCTGCGCGTACTCGAGCACGCCGTCGCCGTTGCGATCCTGCTCCGCGTATTCGCGCTCGGCGTCGTAAATCGCGAGCATCACCTTCATCGCCGCGCGCTCGTTGCGGCCGATGCGCCGGATGCGGATCTCGTCCGCGCCGGCGCGCATGTCGAAGCGCCAGCCCTGCGCCGTCTTCTCGAGCGGAACGGGGAAGGTCCAGCCGTCGTTGCCCACTGCGATCACCGCCTTCGCGTCGCCCTCGGGCTTGACCTCGTGCGACTTGGCCCACGCCGCGAGAAACCGCAGCCGGGTCTCGTCGGTCGCCGGCGGGAAGATATCGCGGAAATTCGCGCCGAAAATCGTCTTCAGGGCGTCTTCGTCGTTCGTGGCGATCGCGTTGCCGAACGCGTCCATCGCCTCCTCGGGCGAGGCGAACGCCTTCTGCTGCGCGAGTGCCGCCGGCGCAAGAGCGACGAGCAGCGCGAGCGCCGCGAAGAGGGTACGCAAAGCTTGCGGGAGGAATCGCATGATCTCGCCTCTACCGGCGTCCGCCGCCGCCGCCGCCGCGGCCGCCGCCACCACCACCGCGCGCGCCGCCGCCTCCGCCGCCGCCACGGCTCGCGCCGCTGCCGCCGCGGCTCGCGCCGAGCGACTGGTTGCTCGAGCGCCCGCGATCGAAGTCGCGTTGCGACGCGCTGCCGCCGCCGACGCCCTGGAAGGAATTGTCGCGCGTGCCTGCCTGAGCGCCGCCCGTGCCGCGATCCGTGCGCCCGCCGCGATCGGCCGTCGTCGGTCGCTCGCCGCCTCCGCGACCGCCGCGATCTCCTGCGCCGGCCTCGCGCCCGCCTCGATCTCCTGCGCCGCCCTCGCGCCCGCGGTAGTCTCGGCGCGAATCGGCGCCGCCGACGCCCTGTCCGTAGCGCTCTCGGCTCTTGTTATCGCGGTAGGCAACGCCCTGGCGGTGCGACGGGTTGTGCTCCCAGTTCCCGCCGCCGCCCACCTTGGTGCGGTCGAAGTTGCGGTCGATATTGGCGGCCTTGTTGACGTTGATGTTCACGTCGCCGTGCCCCCAGCCCACGCCGCCGAAGATCGCGCCCGCGGCCGCGATGCCGACGCCCCAGGCGAAGCCGGCCATGAGCGCGCCGCCCGGGTAGTAATACGGCGAGGGAGGCCAGTAATAGGGTGGGTAGCCGGGATAAGCCCAGCCGCCGTACACCACGGTCGGGTTGTAGGCCGGCACGTAGATCGTCTGCGGATTGGCCGGCTCAATCTTGATCACCGTCTGCTCCGGCGCCGCCTGCTCGACGATCACTTTCTGCTGCTCGTTCGTCTTGAGGTTGCCCGACTTCTCGGCGCGCGTGCGCAGGCGCTGCACCGCGTCGAGCACCGACTTCTGGTCGGCGAGGAACGCGTCGCCGAGCTTCTGCGTCCAGTCGAGCTTCTGGTCCATCGGCTCGAGGATCTGCGGGAACGCGACCAGCGATTTCACGCTCACGTCCCAGCTCTGGTTCTCAACCGCCTTGACCGCCGCGTCGCCCTTCACGTTCGGGTTCGCCTTCACCCAGCGCGCGGCCTGCACCACCTCGAGCGGATAGGTCGAGGCCATCAGCACCTGCGACAGCAGATCGTCCGGATAGAGCGCGATCGGCGCGACCAGCGCCTCGATCTCCTCCGGCTTGAAGGGCTCGTTCTGGGCAGCCGCCGGGGCCGGTTGGTTCGGCGGCGGCTGGTTCGGCGGCGGGGGCGGTACCTGGGCGACGGCGATTTCCGCCGCGCAGGCGAAGACGAACGCGAGGAGAAGCCGCCCTGACCGGGCGAGCGAGGATTTCATCGATCGGATGCTAGTGGCCGGGGCCGGACGCCATTTGATCTGGATCAGAACTTTTGCGCAATCCCGATTTCGATCCGGTCGGAGTAGGTCGAGGGAATGCCGGAGGGGCCGCTCATGCGGTGCCCGAGCATCAGCCAGGCACGCCAGTCGCGCCGGAAGAAGAGGCCGCCCTCGACTTCACCCACGCTGCCGGTGCGGCCATTCTGCATCCAGTCCACCGCCGGCTTGAGCTTCAGCTTGAACGTGTAGGTCCCACGCCAGGTGTCGTTCAGCGTGAGTTCGAACTTGGTGTAGTTGATGTCCTTGGCGGCCGGGTCGCCGGCCACCGAATTGACCTGCTGTGCCTGCCCTTCGAGGCGTACCTCATGCTCGCGCGGGGCCTTCAGGGGCGCGAGCATGCGCAGGGCAGCACTCAACTGATACTTGCCCGCGCCGAGCGATTGCGGGTTGGCAGTCGGGAAGGTCGCCTCGATGAACGAGGGGAACGAGAAATCGCCGGCCTCGAACGGCGCGAAGCCGATGCGCGACTTCAGGTCGCCCGGGCGCGGGTTGAACGGGTCGCCGGCGAAGCTCGTCTTGTCGTCCGGGAACGGGAAGTCCAGCCTGAACAGGGTGACGGCACCGCGCAGGACGGTGTCGATGCGCAGCTTGGTCTGCGTGGACTCGCCCGGCGTGCCGTGCGCCGTGTTTTGCCTGGTGAGCTCGATCCTGCCGTGCCAGCCCTTGGCGAGCGCGAAGAGATCGGATTTCTCCGGATGCTGCTCGGTGTCGGCGGTGTACGGCGCTTGCTGGACCGTGTCGGCGAGGACGATCATCCGCCGAGCGCCATCACCGCCAGGATCACGACGGCGCCGAGCCCCGCCATCGCGAACCCGGTGACCAGGGGACGCGCATGCCCGGCATAGCGCCCGAGCAGAAAGCCGGCAAAGAACAGCATGGCGACGGTGACCGCGCGCGACAGCCGCAGCGCGAGCGCGGCGTCGCCTGTCAGCAGGAACGGGACGACCACCGGGAACGTGGCCACGACCACCAATATGAAGACCGCCAGCGCGGTGAGCCAGTCTGCGCCGCGCAGCAGCCGGCCGGGTGGCGGCAGCGCGAGCAGCCGCCGCCGCATGCCTTCCAGCTCTTCGGGGCCGGCGAGCGCGGCGACGTGCTCGGGAAGAGTCTGCGCGATCAGGCGCTGCGCCGAGGCGACATCGGCGCCCCGCACGCGCCCGGCGAGCAGCCGGTTGCGCGAGCGCTCGGTCGCGATGCCGACGAGAACCATCAGCGCATCGACCAGGCCCCAGGCGATGTTGCAGCCCAGCGCGCCGACGAGCACCTCCCTCACCTCGTCGCGGCCCGCGGCGGCGATCGATAGCGAGCCGACGATGGTTACTGCCATAATCAGCCCGAACAGGATCTCGGAGATCCGATCTACCGGATCGAGCAGCCTCCCGCCCCCTTCGCCCACTTTTGCCGTCCGACGATGATGGATGCCAGGCAATATATCAAGAACACGCTGACCTGGAACCGGCTGTACCGCAGCGTGAGCTATCTGCGCTCGGCGCTCTGGTTCGTGCCCGTCATCTCCATCGCGCTCGTCATGGCGCTCGCGCCGTTCGTGCGGGCGCTCGACGCCGCGCTCGCCCTGAAGCTGCTCGGCCTCGACCCCCCGGGCGCGGAAGCGCTATACCAGACGGTCGTCACGCTTACGCTGTCCTTCATGGTATTCACCTTCGGCTCCCTGCTGGTGGCGATCCAGGTCGCGGGCGGCCAGCTCACCCCGCGCATCATCGCGACCATCCTGCTGCGCGACAAGGTCGTGCGCTACAGCGTGGGCTTGTTCGTGTTCTCGCTCGTGTTCTCGGTGAGCGCGATGAACCGGCAGCAGGGATCGGTGCACCAGCTGATCGCGTTCATCGCCGCGCTGCTCGGCATCGCCTGCATGGCCACGTTCCTGTTCCTCATCGACTACGCGGCGCGCCTCTTGCGGCCGGTCAGCATCGTCGCCACGGTTGGCGACGACGGCCTGGCGGTGATCGACTCGGTCTATCCCGCACGCGACGAGCGTCCCGACGCGGCCGCGCTCGCCGCGCCGCAGGAGCTGGGGCCCGCGACCGCGACGGTGCGCTACAATGGGGGTTCGGGTATCGTGCTCGCGGTCGACCTCGCCACGCTCGTGGCGGAGGCGCGGCGCTACGACTGTGTGATCGAGTTCCTGCCCAAGGTCGGCGAGTTCCACGCCTCGGGCGAGCCCCTGTTCGTCCTCTACGGCGGCACCGCCGCCCCCGACGAGCACAGGCTGCGCGCGACGGTCGCGCTGGGCGCCGAGCGCACGCTCGAGCAGGATCCTATGTTCGCCTTTCGCATCCTGGTCGACATTGCGATCAAGGCGCTTTCGCCCGCAATCAACGACCCCACGACGGCGGTGGTCGCCATCGACCAGATCCACCGCCTGCTGCGCGAGCTGGGCAGGCGCGAGCTGCGCGGCGAGACGATCGTGGATGAAGCGGGCCGGCTGCGCGTCATCTTCCGTACGCCGAACTGGGAAAACTTCGTCCACCTCGCCTGCAACGAGATCCGCCTGTGCGGCGCCGGCAACGTGCAGGTCGCGCGCCGCCTGCGCGCGATGCTCGAAGGCCTGGCCGCATCGGTGTCCGAACAGCGCCAGATCGCCCTTCGCAAGGAGCTCGAGCGGCTCGATCGGACGATCGAGGCGTCGTACCGCCTGCCCGAGGACGCGGCGCTCGCGCGCATTGCGGACCTCCAGGGGCTGGGCGCGTCGTCGGCCGCCGAACCGCCGCGCCGGACGTAGCGGAGCCGACGCTGGGAGCGGGCCCGATACCCGAGTCGGTATTTACCGTCGCGGTCGTCGCGACGGTGTTCGTCATCATGTTCGACATCGGCCTGGCGCTCGTGCCGGGCGAGTTCCGCTGGGTGTGGCAGCGGCCGATCCTGATGGCGAAGGCGCTCTTCTCGGTGCTGGTCGCGGTGCCGGTGCTGGCCTTCGCGATCGCGCGCGCACTCGGCGTGCCGCACGCCGCCGAGGTCGGCATCGTGCTGATGGCGATCTCGCCCGGCGCGCCGGTGGCGCTGCGCCGCTCGCTCGGCGCCGGCGGCCACCGCTCGTTCGCTCCGGCGCTGCAGATCACGATCGCGGCGCTGGCGGTCGTCTCGATGCCGCTGTCCATCGCGGCGCTCGATGAGGTCTACGGTGCGGCCGCGGCGGTCGCGCCCTGGCATCTCGCGAAACAGGTCTTCACCGTGCAATTGCTGCCGCTCGGGCTCGGCATGCTCGCTCGCCGGTTCTTCGGGGCGGCGCGCGCGGAACGGCTCGCGCCGCGCCTCGCGCGCATCGGCACCGGCCTGCTGGTCGCGGTCGTGCTGCTGATCCTGTACGAGATCTGGGGGCAGATCGCCGCCGCGGGCCTGCGCGTGGCGCTCGCGATCGTCCTGGTTACCCTGGCTTCGCTCGCGGTCGGCGACCGCCTCGGCGGGCCGGACGCGGCGACGCGCACGGCGACCGCGATCTGCAGCGCGGCGCGCAACGGCGGCCTCGCGCTGCTCGTCGCGGCGCTGAACTCCGCGCCGCCCGCGATCAAGGCGACCGTACTCGCCTACGTAGTGATCTCCGCGTTCACGGTCGTGCCGTACGTCATGTGGCGCCGCCGCGCGGCCGCCTGACGCGCGCTATTTCTTCCCTTTCTTGCCGTCGGCCTTGTAGCTGAATTTCTGGCCGCCGACCGCCGCCTCGACCATCGCGCCGCCGCTCGGCTGAGTGAAGACCGCGACGCCGTCACGGTATTTCTCGCTCGCTGCGGCGCCGGCCTTGACGATGACCGCCGAGGCGCTGGCTGCGAACTCGAACTTGTTCTGCTTGAACCTGTCGAGCGCCGCGCGGTTCTCGAAGAACACGATCTCGCTGTATTCCTGCGCGCCCGCCTGCAGCCCCACGGTGCCGATGGAGATGCTGGCCACGCCGACGACGCGGCCTTTGTCGAACAGCTCGCCGTCGCCGTGGCCGAAACCGACGATCAGGCCGGCCTTTCCGACCTTCGGGAATACGACGTAGCCCGCGGACTGCTTGAAGAAGCGTGCGATGCCGGGATCGGCGTTCTTGTAATGCGCGATGGTGCTCTCCACGTCCTTGTGGAGTTCCTCGCGGGCCTGTGCGAACGCCCAGCCGGGCAACAAGACGCACGCCAGGGCGACAACAAACGGAGCGGCAAAGGAATTTCGGTTCATAGCGACCTCCTGTGGGGCGACGGGGTCCACAGAGTTTCGCTGCCTCGACGGGGCGCCGCTTGACCTACGTCAATATGCCGATGCGAGCGGCGCCTACCTTAAGCGCCTGACGGTCCACCTACGAGGAGGAGGCGGTCATGCGGCGTGCGCTCGTATTCGCAGTGGCACTTGCGCTAAGCGGCGGCGCGCAAGCGCAGTCCAACCAGGAACTGAAGGGCATGCTCGACCAGGCCCTGAAGACCATCCAGGACCTGCAGAAGCGCGTCAGGGCGCTCGAGCAAGAAAAGCAGGCGGCACCGGCCCCGGCGGCCGCCCCTGCGGCGCCGGCAGCCGAAGCGCCCGCGCCGGTCGTCGCGCCGGAAGCCAGGGCCGAGGCGGGCGCGAAGGAGCCGGAGAAAGCGCGGCTGGAAATCAGCGGCAAGGTGCAGCTCGACGGGATCTACGACTTCAAGCGCGTCGATCCGGACTGGAACGCCACCTTGCGGCCGTCGAAGATCCCGGTCAACTGCCCGGGCGATCCAGGCTGCGGCAAGGACGGCGAGACCATCGCGAGTGCCAAGCAGACGTCGATCGCCTTCAAGGGATTCGTCCCGACCACGGCGGGCGAGCTGAAGACCGAGCTCAGCTTCGACCTGTTCGGCACCGGCTCGAGCAACACGACGAATATCCGCCTGCTCAACGCCTGGGGCGAGCTCGGCAATTTCGCGGCCGGCCAGTACTACTCGCTGTTCATGAACATCGACACCTTCCCGAACACGATCGACTACTGGGGTCCGAGCGGCATGGTGTTCGTGCGCAACCCGCAGGTCCGCTACACGGCGCTCAGCCGCGACGGGATGAAGCTCATGTTCTCCCTCGAGGCACCGAACGCCGCCATCGATACCGGCAAGGTGGACCTCATCGCCCCGAACCTCGGCGTCCGCGGCAGGACGAAGTATCCCGACGTCGTCGGCAAGCTCGGCTTCGACGGCGACTGGGGACAGTTCCAGGCGGCGGGCATCGCGCGCTCGATCGGCTACGAGACGACGACGACGCCCGACAACAATCCGTCCGGCGCGAAGACCGGCTGGGGCATCAACCTGAACGGCTGGCTGAAGACCGTCGGCCGCGACCGCGTCACCGGACAGGTGGTCTACGGCAAGGGCATCGCGAGCTATATGAACGACGGCGGCGTCGACCTCGGGCCGAACGCGAGCCTGCAGGCCGAGACGGTCGCCTCGCTCGGTTGGTTCGCCTACTACGACCACTACTGGAGCGACAAGTGGAGCAGCTCGATCGGCCTGAGCCAGCACAAGCAGGACACGATCGACGGGCAGCTCGCCAGTGCCTTCAAGGAAGGCAGCTACGCCTCGACCAACCTGCTCTGGTACCCGGCCAAGAACGTGCTGGCCGGCGCCGAGCTGCTATGGGGCAAGCTCAAGCTCAAGGACGGCTCGTCGAACGACGACACGCGCATCCAGTTTTCCGGCCAGTACAAGTTCTAGCCGCGAGCGGGGGAAAGCCATGGAATTCATGCAGGCATTTCCGATCGCCATCATCGACGAGGACTACGAAGGCAAGCGCGCCGCCGGGCGCGGCATGCGCATGCTCGCCGAGGCGATCGAGAAGGAAGGCTTCCGCGTGGTGGCCGGGATCAGCTACGACGACGCGCGTCGCCTGGTCGAGGTCGCCAACAACGAGTCGTGCTGGCTGGTGTCGATCGACGGCGCGGAAGCCGGACCCGCGCAGTGGGACCTGCTCGAGGACGTGCTCGTCAGGAAGCGCCGCCGCAACGTCCAGCTGCCGATTTTTCTCTTCGGCGACGAGCGCACCGCCGAGATGGTGCCGGCAGGCGTGCTCAAGCATGCCAACGCCTTCATGCGCCTGTTCGAGGACTCGCCCGAGTTCCTCGCGCGCGCCATCGTGCGCGCGGCGCAGCTCTACCTCGAGCGCCTGCCGCCGCCGATGTTCAAGGCGCTGATGGACTACACGCTGCACGCGAGCTACTCCTGGCACACGCCGGGGCACGGCGGCGGCGTGGGCTTCCGCAAGAGCCCGGTCGGGCACCTGTTCTATCAATTCTTCGGCGAGAACACGCTGCGCTCGGACGTCTCGGTGTCGGTCGGCCAGCTCGGCTCGCTGCTCGACCACACCGGCCCGATCGCGGCGGGCGAGCGCAATGCCTCGCGCATCTTCGGCTCGGACGAGACGCTGTTCGTGGTCGGCGGCACCTCCACCTCCAACAAGATCGTCTGGCACGGCATGGTCGGGCGCGGCGACCTGGTGCTGTGCGACCGCAACTGCCACAAGTCGATCCTGCATTCGCTCATCATGACCGGCGCGACGCCGATCTACCTCATGCCATCGCGCAACGGCCTGGGGATCATCGGGCCGATCTCGCGCGACCAGTTCACGCCCGCGGCGATCAGGAAGAAGATCGCCGCCAGTCCGTTCGCGAAGGAAACGAGCGGCAAGGTCCGCCTGATGGTGATGACCAACTCCACCTACGACGGCTTGTGCTACAACGTCGACGCGATCAAGAAGTCGCTCGGCGACGCGGTCGAGGTGCTGCACTTCGACGAGGCCTGGTACGCGTACGCGAACTTCCACGAGTTCTACGACGGCTACCACGCGATCTCGTCGGACCAGCCGGCGCGCTCGCCGCACGCCATCACCTTCGCCACGCAGTCGACGCACAAGCTGCTCTCGGCGCTGTCGCAGGCCTCGATGATCCACGTGCAGCACGCCGAAGCGAAGAAGCTCGACATGACGCGCTTCAACGAGGCGTTCATGATGCACACCTCGACCTCGCCGCAGTACGGCATCATCGCCTCCTGCGACGTCGCAGCGGCGATGATGGAGCGGCCCGGCGGGCGCGCGATCGTGCAGGAGACGATCGACGAGGCGCTCAGCTTCCGCCGCGCCATGACCGCGGTGAAGAAGCAGCTCAAGGGCTCGTGGTGGTTCGAGGTCTGGCAGCCCGATGCCATGGCGAAGAAGCCGAGCGACAAGACCTCCGCCTGGGTGCTCGATCCGGGCGACAAGTGGCACGGCTTCGAAGGTCTGGCGGAGAACCACGTCCTCGTCGACCCGATCAAGGTCACGATCCTCACCCCGGGCCTGTCGCCCGCCGGCGCGATGCAGGCGCACGGCATTCCGGCCGCGGTGGTGGTCAAGTTTCTGTCGCAGCGGCGCATCGAGATCGAGAAGACTGGGCTGTATTCGTTCCTGGTGCTGTTCTCGATGGGCATCACCAAGGGCAAGTGGAGCACGCTCGTCACCGAGCTGCTCAACTTCAAGGACCTGTACGACGCGAACGCCCCGCTCGATCGCGTGCTGCCGGCGCTCACCCAAGCGCACCCGGAGGCCTATGGCGGGATGGGCCTCAAGGACCTGTGCGACGCGGTGCACCGCGTGTACCGCGAGGACAACCTGCCCAAGGCGCAGAAGGACATGTACACGACGCTGCCCGAGATGGCGCAGCGACCGGCCGAGGCCTACGACCATCTCGTGCGCGGGCGCGTCGAGTCGGTGGAAATCGACAAGCTGATGGGGCGCACGCTCGCCGTGATGGTGGTGCCCTATCCGCCCGGCATCCCGGTGATCATGCCGGGCGAGCGGCTGACGCGTTCGACCAAGTCGATCCAGGACTACCTGCTGTACGCGCGCGAGTTCGACCGCAAGTTTCCCGGCTTCGAGACCGACATCCACGGCCTGCGCTTCGAGCCGGCCGAAGGCGGCCGCCGCTACCTGGTGGACTGCGTCGCGGAGGGCGGCAGCCGGTGATCCCGCGCTCGGTCAAGTCGCCGACGATCCCCATCCCCTTCCACCGGCTGCTCAAGGTGGTGGCGATCGTCGACCCCGAGAACCCGCAGATCAAGCAGCTGATCGAGCACATCGCCGCGGAGAACTACGAGGTCGAGGTGAGCGAGCGCTTCGAGCGCGACGCGTCCGAGGACGCGGCGGTCGGCGCCTACATCCTGCTCGTCGACGGCGAGCGGCGCGAGCCGGCGCGCAAGCTGGGGACCGCGGTGAGGATGCTCGGCTTTCGCACGCCGCTGTGGGCGCTTGCGGACTCGCACCAGATCTCCGACATCATGGTGGCGGGCGGTTTCGGAGAAGTCGACGGCTTCATCTACCTCGGCCAGCAGACGCCCGCGTTCTACGCCAAGCAGGTGATCGCCAGCCTGATCAAGTACGGGCGCGAGCTGCTGCCGCCGTTCTTCGGCGGGCTGATGGCCTACGACAGCGAGGCCACCATCACCTTCGCCTGCCCGGGGCACCAGGGCGGCCAGTTCTACCGCAAGTCGCCCGCCGGGCAGCTGTTCTTCAAGCACCTGGGCGAGAGCGTGTTCCGCAACGACCTGTGCAACGCCGACGTCGATCTCGGCGACCTGCTTATCCACGAGGGCGCCGCGGCGGAAGCGCAGCAGCACGCGGCGAAAGTCTTCGGCGCGGACAAGACCTACTTCGTGCTGAACGGCACCAGCACTTCGAACAAGGTGGTCACCGGCGCGGTGCTCGGGCGCGGCGACCTGGTGCTGTTCGACCGCAACAACCACAAGTCGCTGCACCAGGGCGCCCTGGTGCAGGCCGGGGCGATTCCGATCTTCCTGCCGACCGCGCGCAACCCGTTCGGCATGATCGGCGCGGTCGACTGGGACGCCTGGGACGAGAAGTCCCTGCGCGACCAGATCCGCGCCAATCCGCTGGTGAAGGACAAGGAGCGGGCGAAGGCGCCGCGTCCGTTCCGCCTGGCCTGCATCCAGCTCGCGACCTACGACGGCACGATCTACAACGTGCGCAAGGTGCTCGAGAAGATCGGCCACCTGTGCGACTACGTGCTGTGGGACGAGGCCTGGATCGGCTACAACGCCTTTCATCCGCTTTTCGAGGACCACAGCCCGATGCGCCTGGCGAAGCTCGCGCCGGAGATGGCCGGGTTGTTCTCCACGCAGTCGGTGCACAAGCAGGGCGCCGGCTTCTCGCAGGCCTCGCAGATCCACAAGCGCGACGAGCATATCCGCGGGCAGAAGCGCTATATCGAGCACAAGCGCTTCAACGAGTCGTTCCTGATCAACGCCTCGACCTCGCCCTTCTATCCCCTGTTCGCATCGCTCGACGTGAACGCCAAGGTGCACGAGGGGCATGCGGGCGAGATGCTGTGGGACCAATGCATCGAGCTCGGCATCGAGGCGAGGAAAAAGCTGCGCCAGTTCGTCCACCACTACGCGCGCACGGGGCGCAGCGCCGACGAAAAATGGTTCTTCGACCCGTTCGTGCCCGACACGGTGACGGTCCGCGGCTCGAAGTTCACCGAGGACGTCACCGACGTCCCGTGGGGAGACCTGCCCACGGAAGTGCTCAAGCGCGAGCAGCAGTGCTGGAACTTCCACCCGAGTAGCGCCTGGCACGGCTACAAAGGCTACGTCGAGGGCTACGCGATGGTCGACCCGAACAAGCTCACGCTGCTCACGCCCGGGATCGACCGCAGGACGGGCCAGTACCTCGGCTTCGGGGTGCCCGCCACGGTGCTCGCCAATTACCTGCGCGAGGAGCGCATCGTGCCGGAGAAGTGCGACCTGAACAGCATCCTGTTCCTCATGACGCCGGCCGAGGACGAGAGCAAGCTCAATACGCTCATCGCCAAGCTCGTCAAGTTCAAGAACCTGTGGGACCGCGACGCGCCGCTGCCGGAGGTGCTGCCGACCCTGCACGCCGCGCACGGCGAGCGCTACGCCGGCTACACGCTGCGCAAGGTGTGCAACGAGATGCACGACTTCTACCGCCAGGCGAACGTGAAGGAGCTGCAGCGGCTCTCGTTCCGCGCGGCGAGCTTCCCCGAGCTCGCGATGTCGCCGCAGGACGCCTACCAGGCGCTGGTCGCGAACGACGTCGACTACGTGCCGCTGGACAAGATCAAGGGGCGCATCTCGGCGACGCTCGCGCTCATCTACCCGCCGGGCATCGGCGTGGTGCTGCCCGGCGAGCGCTGGGACCAGCGCGCGAAGCCGATGCTCGACTACTTCCTCGCGTTCGAGGAATCGTTCAACCGCTTTCCGGGCTTCAACTACGAAGTGCAGGGCGTCTACCAGGAACGGGTCGACGGCCGCATCAAGTTCCACACCTACGTCGTACGGGAGCGATGAGCCAACCATGCTGACACCCATTGCAGGCCCCCTGCGCCCGCGCGTGCTCGTCGTCGACGATTCGCTCGCACGGCCCGAGACGGCGATCGGGCACGCCGCCGAAAGCATCGCCGCCGCTCTTGCCGGACGCAACTGCGACGTCGTGCGGTCGCTTTCCTGCGAGGACGGCGAGGCGATCGTCGGATTCGACGCGTCGCTGCGCGCCGTGCTCGTCAACTGGCACCTCGGCACCGAGGGCAAGACCGCGCACAAGGAGGCGGCCGCGCTGCTGAGGAAGCTGCGCGAACGCCAGCCGAAAGTGCCCGTGTTCGTCACCGCCGACCGCAAGCTCGTGAAAGGCAGCATCACCATCGAGGTCGCGGAGATGGTCGACGAGTTCGTCTGGCTGCTCGAGGACACGGCGGACTTCGTCGCCGGCCGCGTGATGGCCGCGATCGAGCGCTACCGCTCGCAACTGTTGCCGCCGTACGCCCGCGCGCTTGCGCTCTACTCGATGCTGCGCGAGCACTCCTGGTCGGCGCCGGGCCACCAGGGCGGCATCGCCTTCACCAAGCTGCCCGCCGGCCGCGCCTTCTTCGATTTCCTCGGCGAGAACGTGTTCCGCATCGACATGGGCATCGAGCGCGGCGCGCTCGGCTCGCTGCTCGATCACACCGGCGTCGTCGCCGAGAGCGAGAAGTACGCGGCACGCGTGTTCGGCGCGCACCGCAGCTATTCCGGGGTGGTGGGGACCTCGGGCTCCAACCGCAGCATCATGCAGGCATGCATGAAGGAGGGCGACCTCGTCGTGCTCGACCGCAACTGCCACAAGTCGATCGAGCAGGGACTCATGCTCACGGGCGCGCGGCCGGTGTACATGGTACCGACGCGCAACCGCTACGGGATCATCGGCCCGATTCCGCCCAAGGAAATGCTCCCCGAGACGATTCGGGCCAAGGCGAAGGCGAGCCCGCTCACCAGGAAGATCGCGGGACAGAAGCCCGTGTACGCGGTCGTCACGAACAGCACCTACGACGGCCTCTGCTACAACTCGGTTCGCGTCGAGGGGATGCTCGCGAAATCGAGCGACCGCATCCACATGGACGAGGCCTGGTACGGGTACGCGCGCTTCAATCCGATGTACGAGAACCACTTCGCGATGCGCGGCGACCCGGCCGCGCACAAGGGCCCCACGGTCTTCGCCACGCACTCGACGCACAAGCTGCTCGCGGCGTTCTCGCAGGCGTCCTACATCCACGTGCGCGACGGAAGCGGCGCGATCGACCACCACCGCTTCAACCAGGCGTACATGATGCACACGAGCACCTCGCCGCTTTACGCGATCGTGGCGTCGAACGACATCACCTCGGCGATGATGGACGGCAGCGGCGGCCGCTCCCTCACCCAGGAGGTGATCAGCGAGGCGGTCGACTTCCGCCAGGCCGTCGCCCGCGTGCGCCGCGAGTTCAGGAAGAAGAAGGACTGGTTCTTCAAGCCCTGGAACGTGGAGCGGGTCAAGAAGCTCCCCTTCGAGGATGCGCCCGCGGAGCTCCTGACGCGGAGCCAGGAGCCGTGGATCCTGCGTCCCGGCGACAAATGGCACGGCTTCGAGGAGATCGCCGACAACTGGTGCATGCTGGACCCGATCAAGGTGAGCATCCTCTCGCCCGGCATGGGCGAGGACGGAAAGCTCGAGAAGACCGGCGTGCCGGCGGCGCTCGTCAACGCGTGGTTCAACCGCTTCGGCATCGTGCCGACGCGCGTCACCGACTTCCAGGTGATGTTCCTCTTTTCGATCGGCATCACCCGCGGCAAATGGGGCACGCTGCTCGCGAACCTGCTCGCATTCAAGCGCGCCTACGACGAGAACCGGCCGCTGGCCGACGCGCTGCCCGAGATCGCCGCGCAGCACCCCGGGCGTTACGGCTCGATCGGCATGCGCGACCTCGGCAACGAGCTGTTCGAATACCTGCGCAAGAATCGTCCGAGCGAAGTGCTGAACGCCGCCTACGAGACGTTGCCGGCGGCCGACATGACGCCGCGCGAGGCCTACGAGCGCCTGGTGGCGGGCGATGTCGAGCTGCTGCCCTCCGGCAGGCTCGCCAGGCGCACCGCGGCGAACGCGGTGATGCCCTACCCGCCGGGCATTCCGATGCTGATGTCGGGCGAGAACTTCGGCGCGGCACAGTCGCCGCAGATCGAATACCTGAAGAGCATGCAGGAGCGTGAAAAACTGTTCCCGGGATTCGCCGGCGTCATCGAGGGCGCCGAGCTGGTCGACGGGGTGTACCACGTGCTGTGCGTGAAGAAATAAAGGAGACGACGATGGCAAGCCCTGCCCAGAAAAAAATGACCATGATGCAGCTGACCGTGGTGGTCGCAGTGAACATGATGGGTTCCGGAATCATCATGCTGCCCACCAATATGGCCCAGGTGGGAGCGATCTCGCTGCTCTCGTGGATCGTCACGGCGCTCGGCTCGATGGCGATCGCCTACGGTTTCGCACAGGCGGGCGTATTCAACCAGCGCCGCGGCGGAATGGCGGCCTATGCCGAGGACGCCTTCGGGAAGGACGGCTACTTCGTCACCTTCCTGCTGTATTTCTTCTCGCTCGCCATCGGCAACGTGGCGATCGCGATTTCGGCGGTCGGCTACCTGGCCGGATTCTTCCCGGCGATGTCGGCGACGCCGATCGCGACCTGCATCAGCGTCATCGCGCTGATCTGGCTCACCACCGTCGCCAACTTCGGCGGACCGTCCATCACCGGAAAGATCGGCTCGGTGACGGTTTGGGGCGTGATCATCCCGGTGGCCGGCCTGTCGCTGATCGGCTGGATCTGGTTCAAGGGCGGCGTCTTCATGGAAGCGTGGAACCCGAAGGGCATGACCCTCGGCGCGGGCATGGGCTCGAGCATCGCGCTCACGCTGTGGGCGTTCCTCGGCATGGAGTCGGCGGCGCAGAATTCCGACGCGGTGGAAAATCCCAAGCGCGACGTGCCGATCGCGTGCATGCTCGGCACGCTCGCCGCCGCGGTCATCTACGTGCTGTCCACCACGGTCATCCAGGGCATCGTGCCGAACGCCGAGCTCGCCAAGTCGACCGGGCCGTTCGCCCTCGCCTACGCCAAGATGTTCAACCCGACAATCGGCTCGATCATCATGGCGCTCGCGGTGATGGCCTGCCTCGGCTCGCTGCTCGGCTGGCAGTTCACCATCGCGCAGACCGCGAAGGCCGCCGCGGAGGACCGCCTCTTCCCGACGGTGTTCGCCAAGGTCAACCGCATGGGCGCGCCGCTCGCCGGCATGGTCGTGATGGGCATCGTGCAGACCGCGATGGCGCTGTCGACCATCTCGCCGACGCTCAGCGAGCAGTTCAGCGCGCTCGTCAACCTCGCCGTCGTGACCAACGTGATTCCGTACATCATCTCGCTCTCGGCGCTGTTCGTGATGATGAAGAACGCGGGAGTCTCCGGCGCGGCCTACAAGCGCACCGCGGTGATCGCCGTGGCCGCCATGCTGTATTCGACCTACGCGATCTATGCGTCCGGCAAGGACGCGGTGCTCGGCGGCACGATCGTGCTGGCGCTGACCTACATCCTCTACGGCTTCCTCGCGCCGCGCTTCGCGGGCGGCGCGGGCGCCACGGCGCGCGTCCCCGCCGGCGCCAAGGCGATGGCCGCGGCCGTCGTGTTCGCGATCGGCGCGCTGCTGCTCGCGCCGCGCCCGGCGGAAGCCCAGACGCTGGACAGCGTGAAGAGCACGGGCAAGATCCGCTTCGGCTACCGCGCCGACGCGCGGCCGTTCTCCTACAAGGACGAATCGGGCGCCGCCGCGGGCTACTCGGTCGCGCTGTGCCAGAAGATCGCCGACGACCTGAAGACGGAGCTGAAGCTCCCGCAGCTCGCCGTCGAGTGGGTCCCGGTGACGCCCGAAGGGCGCTTCGCCGACGTCGCGCAGGGCAAGATCGACCTGTCGTGCGGCGCGGACAGCGTGACCCTCGGGCGCCGTGCGGAAGTGTCGTTCTCGATCCCGGTCTTCCCCGGCGGCATCGGCGGGCTGCTGCGCGCGGACGCCCCGTCCGGCCTGCGCGACATCCTCGAGCGGCGCCCGCCGTCGCGGCCGCTGTGGCGCGGCACCCCCGCGCAGGTGCTGCAGGCGCAGACCTTCTCGGTGGTCGCCAACACGACGAGCGCGACTTGGCTCGCCGAGCGGCTCGACACCTTCCAGCTCACCGCCAAGGTGGTGCCGGTGGACAGCTACGCGGCGGGCATCGAAGGGCTGCTCGCGGGCAAGGCGAACGTGTTCTTCGGCGACCGCGCGATCCTGCTCGACGCCGCGGCGCGCAGCCCGTCGGCGGGCGACCTCTCCGTGCTCGACCGGCACTTCACCTCCGAGCCGATCGCGCTCGCGCTCAAGCGCGGCGACGAGGACTTCCGCCTCGCCGTAGATCGCAGCCTGAGCCGGCAGTTTCGCTCCGAGGACTTCACCGCGCTGTACGCGAAGTGGTTCGGCAAGCCGGACCGTGAGGCGCGCGACTTCTTCCGCCTCAGCGCGCTGCCGGATTGACCGGGACAATCAGGGACGCAGCCAGGCGTTGCCGAACACCACATAGATGACCGGCTTGTCGGGTCCGAAGGCCACGTCCAGGCCCATGTGCAGGCCGTACTGCCGGGCGATCAGGTAGCGAAAGCCGACGCCGCCCGCAGTCACGCTCTTGTCGCGCTCGAGCTGCGCGGCGTCGCTGCGCGCGACGCCCGCGCCGGCGAATCCGACCACGCTGAAGCGCGGGTGGAACTGCCAGCGCAGCTCGGCTTCGACCGAGGCGGCCTGCTCGCCCTGATAGCGCAGTACCTGCACGCCGCGCAGGCCCACGTACGGCCTGAGGTAGAAGGGCGTTCCGCTCGAGCTCGTCTCCGCCAGTCCGCGCACCGAGAGGAACGTCGCGTGGCCGAGCGGCCGGTAGCCGATCGCGGTGAGCGTGGTCTTGCGGAAATTGCGGTCGCTGCCGAGCGCCTCGCGGAAGGTCGGCACCGACAGGTCCACGTACCAGCCGTCCGTCGGGGTGAAGAAGTTGTCGCGCAAATCGAGCGTCAGGGACGGCGTGATGCCGGCAAGCCGCAGGCCGAGGTCGCCCGAGGTGAAGCCGGCGAGCCCGGAGCCGGGATCGCTCAGGTCCACGCTCGTGGTCGCTGCGGCGTAGCGCGCGCCGACCCACAGCGGCGTGGCGCCGAGGCGGTAGCTCGCCCCGGCGACCCCGCCGCGCGCCGCCACGGAATACCTGAGACCGGGGCCGCCGGGCGGGCGATCGCCGCCCAAGCCGAAGAATTCGAGGTTGACGTCGGCGTCGGCCACCGCCACCAGCGTGCGCAGCCTGCCGTCCATCCACGAGCCGAGATGTCCGCCGAACGCGCCGCGCGTGCCGTTCTCGGTGCCCAGGGCCCCGACGACCGCCATGTTCGGCCGCGCGCCGCGCTCGCCCCATCCCGGCGCACTGCGGTCGATGAACACGAGCGCGCCGACGGCGCCGTAGCCCACGGCGGGCTCGGTGATCGGCGCGACAAGCGGCACGAAGCCGTACGCCGTGTCGAGAAACTGGCCGAAATCGAGCCACCCGTCCTGCGGGTCGCGAAAGCGCGCGGCCGCCGCCGGCTCCTCCGCGAGCGCGAAGCGAGCGGGCTGAAGCGCCGCCGCGGCAATCAGGGCGGCGGCCAGGGCGCGCAGCCCGCCGCTCAATCCCGCCCCCGCGCGCCCGCAGCGCGCAGCACCAGGTAGCCGGCCACCGCGCAGACGAGCGAGCCGCCGAGCACGCCGATGCGCAGCGCGACGTGATGCCCGGGCGTCTGGAACGCGAGCGTGCCGATGAACAGGCTCATCGTGAAGCCGATGCCGGTGAGCAGCGCCACGCCGTAGAACTGCGGCCAGCTCGCACCTTCCGGCAGGCTGCCCAAACGCAGCCGCACGGCGAGCCAGGAGGCCGCCATCACGCCGGCTTGCTTGCCGAACACGAGGCCGAGCGCGATGCCGAGGCTGACCGGCTCGAGCAGGCCCGCGGGCGTCAGCCCCGCGAGCGGCACGCCGGCGTTGGCGAAGGCGAACACCGGCAGGATGCCGTAGGTGACCCAGGGGTGCAGCGTGTGCTCCAGGTGCCGCGCCGGCGAGCCGTCCTCGCCGCCCGGGCCGCGCAGCGGGATCGCGAAGGCGAGCGCGACGCCGGCGAGCGTGGCGTGCACGCCCGACTTGAGCACGAACACCCACAGCGCGATGCCGACCAGCACGTACGGCGCGGGGTTGCGCACTCCGGCGAGGTTCAGCGCGACGAGCGCCGCGATGCTTGCTGCCGCGAGGCCGAGCGAAAGGAGCGACAGGTCGGCGGTATAGAACAGCGCGATGATCACGATCGCCGCGAGGTCGTCGATGATCGCCAGCGCGAGCAGGAACACCTTGAGGCTCGCCGGTACGCGCTTGCCGAGCAGCGCGAGCACGCCGATGGAAAAGGCGATGTCGGTGGCGGCCGGGATCGCCCAGCCGTGCAGCGCGACCGGATCGCCCCAGTTGATCGCCGCATACACGAGCGCCGGCCCGAGCACGCCGCCCGCCGCGGCGATGCAGGGCAGCGCGGCGCGCCGCAGGCTTGCGAGCTCGCCCGCAAGCACCTCGCGCTTGATCTCCAGGCCGACCAGCAGGAAGAACACCGCCATCAACGCGTCGTTCACCCACAGCAGCAGCGGCTTGTCGAGCGCGAAGGAGCCGACGTGCACGCCCACCGGCAGGCCGAGCAGCGCGCGGTACAGCTCGAACGCAGGCGAGTTCGCCACGGCGAGCGCGAGCGCCGCGGCGGCAACCAGCACGATGCCACCCGCGGCCTCGAGGCGGAAGAACTCGTCGATGAACGTCCTGGCTTGACGCATGTCAATCCTCCGTTGCCCCTCGATGCTAGCGTGCTTTTTCGTCCGTGGAGGAATCGCGATGGGTAAAGCCGAACACCCGCAAGCCTCGACGCCCGGTCCGCTCGCCGCCGAGGAGCTGCGCCTGATCGACGCGTGGTGGCGCGCGTGCAACTACCTCTCGGTCGGCATGATCTACCTGCAGGACAACCCGCTGCTGCGCGAGCCGCTCAAGCCCGAGCACGTGAAGCAGCGGCTGCTCGGCCACTGGGGCGCGAGCCCGGCGCTCTCGTTCGTGTGGGCGCATCTGAACCGCGTCATCCGGCGCGACGATCTCGATGTGATCTTCATGGCCGGCCCCGGCCACGGCGCGCCGGGCGTGCTCGGGCCCGCGTATCTCGAGGGCACCTATTCCGAGGTCTATCCGGACAAGAGCGAGGACGCGGATGGGATGCAGAAGTTCTTCAAGCAGTTCTCGTTCCCGGGGCACATCGGCTCGCACGTCACGCCCGAGACACCGGGCTCGATCCACGAGGGCGGCGAGCTCGGCTACAGCCTCGTCGCACGCCTACGGCGCGGCGCTCGACAATCCCGAGCTCATCGTCGCCTGCGTGGTCGGCGACGGCGAGGCGGAGACCGGACCGCTCGCCACGGCCTGGCACTCGAACAAGTTCCTCAACCCTGCGCGCGATGGCGCGGTGCTGCCGATCCTCAACCTGAACGGCTACAAGATCGCCAACCCGACCATCCTCGCGCGCATCACGCACGAAGAGCTCGAGGCCCTCTTCGTCGGCTACGGCTACAAGCCCTGCTTCGTCGAGGGCTCCGAGCCGGCCGAGATGCACCAGAAGATGGCCGCGGCGCTGGACGCCGCGCTCGGCGAGATCCGCGCGATCCGCAAGCAGGCGCGCACGGGCGGCGCGGCCGTGCGCCCGCGCTGGCCGATGATCGTGCTGCGCGCGCCCAAGGGCTGGACCGGGCCGAAGGAGATCGGCGGCCACAAGATCGAGGGCAGCTGGCGCGCGCACCAGGTGCCGTTTTCCGACGTGCGCGGCAATCCCGCGAACCTCAAGCTGCTGCGGGACTGGCTGACAAGCTACGAGCCCGAGAAGCTGTTCGATGCGAGCGGCCGGCTGCGGCCCGAGCTGCGTGCGCTCGCGCCCGCCGGCGCGCGGCGCATGAGCGCCAACCCGCACGCCAACGGCGGGCTGCTGCGCAAGGCGCTCAAGCTCCCGGACTTCCGCGCCTACGCGGTCAAGGTGCCGCAGGCGGGCAAGGTGCTGCACGAGAACACGCGGCCGCTGGGCGAGTACCTGCGCGACGTGATGAAGATGAACATGACGAGCTTCCGCGTGTTCGGGCCGGACGAGACCGCGTCGAACCGCCTGCAGGCGATCTACCAGGCGAGCAAGAAGACGTGGATGGCCGAGATGCTGCCCGAGGACGCGGACGGCGGCGAGCTCGCGCGCGACGGCCGGGTGATGGAGATGCTCTCGGAGCACACGCTGGTCGGCTGGCTGGAGGGGTATCTCCTCACCGGGCGCCACGGCCTGTTCCATACCTACGAGGCCTTCGCGCACATCGTCGACTCGATGTTCAACCAGCACGCCAAGTGGCTCGACATCGCGAAGAACCACGTGCCCTGGCGCGCCCCGGTGTCGTCGCAGAACATCCTGCTCTCCTCGACCGTGTGGCGCCAGGACCACAACGGCTTCTCGCACCAGGACCCGGGCTTCATCGACCTCGTCACCAACAAGAGCCCGACGGTGACGCGCATCTACCTGCCGCCCGACGCGAACACGCTGCTCGCGGTGGCGGACCACTGCCTCAGGTCGACCGACTGCATCAACGTGATCGTCGCCGACAAGCAGAAGCACCTGCAGTTCACCACCATCGACGAGGCGGTCGTGCACTGCGCGAAGGGAATCGGCATCTGGGCGCGCGCGAGCACCGACGAGGGCGCGGAGCCCGACGTCGTGCTCGCCTCCTGCGGCGACGTCGCCACGCAGGAGGCGCTCGCCGCCGCGGCGATCCTGCGCGAGCACCTGCCGGATCTCAAGCTGCGCTTCGTGAACGTCGTGGATCTGTTCAAGCTGCAGCCCGCGAGCGAGCACCCGCACGGCTCGAGCGAGCGCGAGTTCGACAGCCTGTTCACGGTGGACAAGCCGGTCATCTTCAACTTCCACGGCTATCCGTGGCTGATCCACAAGCTCGCCTACCGCTTCCGCAACCACGACAACATGCACGTGCGCGGCTACAAGGAGAAGGGCAACATCAACACGCCGCTCGAGCTCGCGATCCTGAACCAGGTGGACCGCTTCGACCTGGTGATCGACGTCATCGACCGCGTGCCGCAGCTGCAGGCGAGAGCCGCGCATCTGAAGGAGAGGATGAAGAACGAGATCATCCTGAATCTCGCCTACGCGCGCGAGCAGGGCGTGGACCGGTCCGAGATCTCCGAGTGGACCTGGCCCTATTGATTATCATCTTTCCCGAAGGAGCATCATCGAATGAAACAGCGAATGTTCTGGTTCGGCGCCCTGGCTGCGGCGCTCGTCTCGTCGGCCGCCGCGCAGCAGTACGTGTACCCGGCTAAGGGCCAATCACCGCAGCAGCAAAAGAGCGACGAGTCGGCCTGCTACTCGTGGGCGGTCCAGCAGACGGGATTCGATCCCGCCAAGGCGCCGCCTCCACAGGCGGCCGCACAACCGCCGACGACGGCGACGGGCACCACCCCGGGCGCAGGCGCGCGCGGCGCGGCGCGCGGCGCGGTGGTGGGCGAGATCGTCGGCGGCGACGCCAGCACGGGTGCCGCCGTGGGCGCGGCCGCGGCGCGCGGTCAGAGCCGCCGCCAGAACCGGGCCGCCGCCGAGCAGAGCCAGCAGCAGGCGCAGGGCGCCACGCAGCAGCAGCAGGCCGCCTTCGGCAAGGCGCGCGCCGCGTGCCTCGAGGGCCGCGGCTACACCGTCAAGTAGGCCGGCAGGATTGGCGCTCAGCGTGCGTACGATCGCGGGGCGCACGCCGGGCGACCTCATCCTGCTCGGCGTCACGGCGGCGGAGTTCGCGCTGCTCGTCCACCTGACGCCGACGTTCACGCTCGTCGACTGGATTTATGTACTGCAGCACGCGCTGGTGCTCGCCATCGCGCTCACGCGCCGCGCGCCCATGGCGCTGGATCGCTCGGTCGGGACCGGCGCGGCGGTGATCGCCTCCTATGCCTACCCCTACGCACAGGTCGCGTACCTGCGCTGGGTGCCGGGCGAGGCGACCTGGCCCGACGCGGGCTTCGTGCTGGTGTCGCTCGCCGCGGCGCTGAGCCTCGCGAGCCTGCTCACCCTCGGCCGCCGGTTCGGCGTGCGCCCGGCCTTGCGCGGGCTGGCGAGGAGCGGGCCTTACCGGCTCGTGCGCCACCCGATGTACCTCTCCTACCTCATCGCCGACGTCGGCTACAACATGCAGGAATGGAACCTGGGTACGGCGCTCATGGTGCTGGCGGGCTGGGCGTCGCTGCTCTATCGCATTCGCGCCGAGGAGCGCGTGCTCGCGCAGCACCCCGACTGGCCGGCCTATCTCGCTTCGGTGAAGTACCGGCTCCTGCCCGGGGTCTGGTAACGAGCATGACACGAACGTGTGATAGGAATGACTCCAACGCGGGCGAACAATGAGGTGCCCGGCGCGTGCTGCATCTGGTCGCCACCCCGACGGCCGCGCCCCACGCATGCACTCCTCCCCGGCTTCCGGGCCGGACCTGCGGCGGGCGCCGCGAGGCGCGCCGCCGTTTTTTTCCCTGCGTCCGATAATACCGGCCGGCAAGGTTCGCGCTCGGCCGGCCGATGCGGCGGACTAATACTTTCGTCGAATAGCCAAGACGCCGGGAGCGGACGAAGAATGTCGCCGCGCGGTGCGTGCAACACCTGGTCGCCACCCCGACGGCCTCGCCCCGCGCATGCACTCCTCCCCGGCCATAGAGCCGGACCTGCGGCGGGCGCCGCGAGGCGCCCCGCCGCTTTTTTTCTCAGGGCACCGCGGGCGCGAACCAGTTGTGCAGCGCCAGGCCGCCGTCGACGACGATGTCCGCCCCGGTCACGTAGCGGCCGTAGCGCTCGCTCAGCAGCGCGATGCCCATCGCGGCGATGTCGTCCGCGTCGGCCAGCCTGCCGAGCGGGATCTTGGCCGCCAGGTCCGCGCTCGGCTTGAAGCCGCCTGCGGCGACCGCGCCCGGGGTGAGCGCGTTGACGCGGATGCCGTGCGCGCCGAGCGCCTTGGCGAGCTCCTTGACCAGCATCACCATGCCCGCCTTGGCGGTGGCGTAGTGCGGCAGGTTGCGCGGCGTGCCGGAGTGCAGCGAGGTCAGGTAGAGCATCCGGCCGCGGATGCCGCGCTCGATCATGTGGCGCGCCAGGCCCCTGCCGAGCGCGAAGCCCGAGCGCAGGTTCACTTCGTGCATCGCGTCCCAGGTGGCGTCGCTAACCGTCATCAGGGTGTCGGCCTCGTGGCGCGGCGGGCTGGCGCTGTGCACCAGCATGTCGACGCCTCCCAGACGCCGCACGCCGTCCTCGACCAGGCGCTCGGCGGTGCCACGGCGGGACAGGTCCACCTGCACGAGCTCGGCCGCGGCGCCCTCCGCCTGCAGCGCGGCGAGCGCCTCAGCGCCGCGCGCCGGGTCGATTTCGGCGAGCAGCACGCGCGCGCCCTCGCGCGCGAGCGCCAGCGCCAGCGCGCGGCCGATGCCGTGCCCCGCGCCGGTGACGAGCGCGGTCTGATTTTCGAACAGGGGCTGGGTCATATCTGGTTAACCGGATTGTCCGACAGGGGCAATGTTAGCCGCTCTCCTGCTTCCCATCGGTCGAGCGCTGCGTTACGCTTCGCGAAAAACAACACTTGCCCGATTGGGGAGTCGGCCATGATTGCCAGGGGGGCACGGTTGCGCCTGCTGCACGCAGCGACCGGGCGGCGCTTCTAAATGTTTGAAGAACCGCTCGCAGAGGCGCCGCGCAAGTTCAGTACCGTCCTGGTGGTCGACGACCAGGCCACCAGCCGCACCATCCTCGAGCAGGTGGCGCGCGGCCTGGAGGCGCACATCGCGGTCGAGACCTTCGCGCGCGCGGTCGATGCCGTGGTGTGGGCGACGCGAAATCCGGCCGACCTGGTGCTGGTCGACTACCTGATGCCCGACATGGACGGCATCCGCTTCATCAACTGCCTGCGCGCCCTGCCCGGCTACGAGCAGGTCCCGATCATCATGGTGACCGTGAGCGAAGAGCGCGAGGTGCGCTACGCGGCGCTCGACGCGGGAGCGACCGATTTCCTCACCAAGCCCGTCGACGCGCGCGAGTGCCTGGCGCGCTGCCGCAACCTGCTCACGCTCAGGCGCCAGCAGCTCGCGCTCGAAACGCAGACCGCGCGCCTGGAGGAGACCATGCGCGAGCTGAAGCGCGAGGCGCGCCACCGCGAGCGCGAGATGGAGATCCTGCCAGCGCACGTGGCACGCTTTCGCCCGCGTAAGCGCAATCTCGGCCTGATCGGCTGAGGTCCGGGTTGCGGTAACATTCGAGGCGCATGAAAGCGCTTCCCTTTCTCGCCGCCCTGCTCGTGCTCGCAGGCTGCTCCGGCATCCCGAACGAAGAGGCGTTCCGCTACAAGCTGAACAACTGGATCGGACACGACGTGAACGACGTGATCGCCGCCTGGGGCACTCCGTCCAAGACCTACGCCGGGCCGAACGGCAACACGATCTACACGTACAAGAGGGGCGAGCCGCTCGCGGACACCTGCGTCGTGGACCTCACCGTCGGCCCGACGAAGAAAGTCACCGGTTGGCGCTACTCGGGCACGACCTGCGCGACGACCTACTAGCGCATCGAGCCGCGGGGCGCCGACCCCGGCGCGCTATCGGTGCGTCGCTCGGAGATGCGGACATCCCTGCGCTCGAAGCACCCAGTCTACGCGGGCTCTATTGCAGTTTCAATACAGGATCGATGCGGAACGGCGCCTCGAGGCCCTTGAGCACCGGCGCGTCGCGCTCGTACAGGTCGGGATGGAACTCGACCGTGCCGTTCTCGTCGGCGACCGCAGTCCAGTAGAGCAGCATCACCGGAACCTGGTGCTTGACGAGCAGGCTGTGCGACTCGCCGAGCGCGATCGTCGCGCGCAGCCTTTCCGGGGTCCAGCGCTCGGGGTCGTCGAGCAGCAGCAGCGCGAGCGCAAGCGGGTGCTCGACGCGGATGCAGCCCGAGCTGAACGCGCGCTCGGACTTCTCGAACAGTTCCCGCGCGGGCGTGTCGTGCAGGTACACGTCGTGCGCGTTCGGGAACATGAACTTCACGCGCCCGAGCGGGTTGTCGTCGCCCGGCGCCTGCACGATCTGGTAAGGAAGCGTGCGCCCGCGATAGGCGTTCCAGTCGATCGCGGCGGCCTCGACCTCGTTGCCGGCCAGGTCGAGCACCCGCATGTGGTTGCGCGCGAGAAAGCCCGGGTCGCGCGCGAGCTTGGGCACGATGTCTTCGTCCAGGATTGTCGGCGGCACGTTCCAGGTCGGGTTGAGCACGAGGTACTTCATCGTGGCGCGGAACTCCGGCGTACTGCGGTACGGGCGCCCGACCACGACGCGCGAGGTCCAGACAGTCTCGCCGCCGAGCACCAGGCGCGCGCGGAATCCGGCGATGTCGACCAGCAGGTAATCGTCTTTCAGGTCCTGCGCGACCCAGCGCAGGCGCTCGAGGTTGACGCGGATCTGGTCGACGCGCGCCTGCACGCCGACGTCCAGCCCCGCACTCGTGCGCCGCCCGACGAGGCCGTCGGGCTCCAGGCCGTGGCGGCGCTGGAAGCGCGCCACCGCCTGCTCCAGCATGGGGTCGTACTGCTCCGGATCGGGCGAGTCCGCGGACGCGAGGTCGCCCGAGCGCGCGAGCCGGGCGCGCAGCGCGGCGACGCGCGCCTCGCGCATTCCGGGCTTCAGCGTCGGACCGGCGGGCAGCCCGCTCCAGCCGCCCGCGTCGCGCAGCGCGCGGTAGCGCGCCAGCGCTTTGCGCAGATTGCGGTACTCGGGCAGCTGCGGCGCGTAGGCGTATAGCGCCTCGCCGAGCGACGGCGCGGCGATCATTGCCTCGAGCGCGCTCGGGGGGTCGATGCCGTCCAGCGAGCGCGCGAAGTTCCACTGCGGATCGAAGCGGCGCGGATCGAGCTTGCCGAAGTACAGGCTGTAGGCGAGCCGGATCAGGCTGTCGGTGTACAGCAGCTCGCGGTCGGCGGGATCCTGCGTCCCCGAGCCCAGCGCCGCGAGGTGGTAGTCGCGCGGGTCGAGCCCGTCGTCGCGGCTCGCCTCCACGAGCGCCAGTAGCTCCTGCGCCCGCTTCTCGTTCCACGCCGGCCGGAAGCCGCGCCGCTCGTAGAACTGCGCGACCACCGCGGGCGCGGCGATGCGGCCGCCGTCGATCCGCAGGTCGCGCCCGGCGCGCAGCTGCTCGATGCGCTCGCGCAGCGATTCGCTCGGAACATCGGTCCGCGCAAGGCCGGCGACAAGCAGCAGGGCTGCAGCCCCGAACACGACACGCACCGAAAGAGTCATGAGGAAAATTTGCTGTGCGGAACCCGCTCGCACGTATACCATTGGGCCCGCTTATGCAATTTGCGGCGGATCAAGCATGAAGGAAAATCACGGCGTGAATGCGCGCCGCAGGGCGCTTGCCAAGGGCCTGGGGCTGCTGCCCCTGGTCGCCGCGGCACCGGCGCGCGCCGCGCGGCCGGCGCCGCGCACGCTGTCCTTCTATCACACGCACACCGGCGAGCGCCTGACCGCTACCTATTACGAGCGCGGCGGCTACGTGCCGAACGCGCTGCAGGCGGTGAACCGGCTGCTGCGCGACTTCCGCACCGAGACGGTACACGTGATCGACCCGCACCTGCTCGACCAGCTCTACGCGCTGAACGCGTGCTGCGGCGGACGCAGCTTCGAGGTGATCTCCGGCTACCGCTCGCCGCAGACCAACGCAATGCTGCGGCAAACGAGCAGCGGCGTCGCGTCGCACAGCCTGCACATCGACGGGCGCGCGATCGACGTCCGGCTGGAAGGCTGCGACACCGAGCGCCTGCACCGCGCCGCGCTCGCCATGGCGCGCGGCGGCGTCGGCTTCTATCCGCGCTCGGACTTCGTGCATCTCGACACCGGGCGCTTCCGCACCTGGGGCGCGGCCTGAAGCGCCCCAGCTAGTCGCTGCCCGGCTCGCGCAGCCACCAGCCGCAGGGATCCACGACCACCAGCCGGTGCTGCGTGCACCACAAGTGCACCCCGTCGTAGCCGGTCGCGTGCGCGCAGGTCGAGCAGCTGCGGGCGCTATCGATCCAGGGTGAGAAGTGCCGGTATGCGGGCTGCGGCTGAGGCTCGGTCATCCCGGCAAGTCTACCCGGGCGACCGCTGCGCGGCGCGGCTCAGTGAATCGCGCTGCGCCCGTTCATCAGCTGCAGGCGCAGATAGTAGATGTCCTTCATCAGCTGCATGCCGAGGAACGCCCCCGAGGAGTACAGCTGGCCGTCGTCCCAGGAGCGCTTGGGCGAGCGCTCGATCTCGGCCGCGTGCTTCTCGATCGCGCCCAGCCAGTACTTGGCAGCGCTGTTCAGCTCGCGCGCGCGCAACTGGCGGCAGGTTTCGATCAGGCGGGGGGCGGCGTCCGACCCCCTGGACGAGCCGACCAGATAGCCGTCGAGCACGTCGTTCAAGTTCTGCACCATGTCGAGGAGGAGTCGTACGTCGGCTGATTCCATGTGCGCTTCCCGGACCCGGATGAGCGGTATGAAATCACACTCGTGCGCGGGCGCGCCGCGAACCAGTTCGCGTTTTGCAGGTTTTGACGTTCGCGGCGCGCGCCGGCGCTAGACTGCGATGATGACCAGCAGGACCACGATCGCGATCAGCAAGATCACCGTCAGGTCGCTGCCGCTCAGGTTGCCGCCGGCGGGCGCGGAGTCGATGCGCTCGGCGAGCGCGTGCACCTCCGCGTCGCTCAGCGCGGCGACGCGCTCCTTCGCCATCATGCTCGCCACGCCGAGCGACTCGAGCCGCTGCTTGACGCTCGCGCGGTCGAGGAACGCCTCCAGCTTCGCCCGGTCGGCCTCCGCCTGGCTCTTGCTCGCGACGTCCTGGGTGGAAATGATCCCCGCCTGCGCGAGCAGCGGCTGAAAGCACAAGCTCGCGCTGACCAGGGCGGCCGCCAGCGGGCGGATGACTCGAATTTTCATTTTGACGCCTCCTTGTTGGGAATGATCGAACCTTGCTGCCCGGCGCCCGATGCGCCGAGCGCCTGCAGCGTTTCCTGGTATTGCGCCAGGCGCGGTCCGCCGAGCGCCACGGCGCGCAGCGCCGCGGCGCGCGCTTCCTCCGGCCGATGCAGCTCGCCCAGCACCTGCGCGAAGTTGTTCCACGCGTCGGCGGACTCGGGATGCGCGCCGGCGGCGGCGCGGTACGAGGCTTCGGCAGCCGTCAGGTCGCCCATCGCGTAGGCCGCATTGCCTTCGCCGATCGCGGCGACCAGGTCGTCCGGCCAGCGTGCGAGCGCGGTTCGGTACGCACGGCGCGCGGCCGCGGCGTCGACACGCTCCAGCGCGACCACCGCGGATACGTAACGGCCGGCGCTCGCCGTCGCCGGCAGGCGATCGGGCGGCAGCGCGAGCATCGCCCAGTGGCCACCGGGCGCCCAGCTGCGCTCGAAGTCGGCGAGCGTCATCAGCTCGCGCCGCGTGCGCCCCGAACGCAGCACGATCTGCCCGGCCGCGACGTCGTAGCCGACCGCCACCGCGTAGTGCCACTGGGGCGCGACCAGCAGCGACAGGTTCTGCAGCACGACCACCGGCGTGCCGGCGGCCACCTCGCGCAGCACGTCTTCGAGCTGCGGCCGGAGCGGATAGGCGACGAGCCCGTGGCGGCGCGTCGCGCCGAGCATCTCCGCCGTCAGGCTGCCCTCGCGCGCGGGCAGGTAGATTTCGGACACGAGCGACTCTGGCGTAGCCGCCACGCCCTGCGCGCCGAGCGCGGTGGCGAGCGCCGCCGGTCCGCACTGGTGCTCTTCCTGCGGATAGAACGGCACCGAGACCAGCTCGGTGCGAGCCGCCAGCTCCGGCACCGGATGCTCGAGCAGCTGCGCGGTCTGCGGTGCCGCGCAACCCGCGAGCAGGGCAGCCGCCCCGGCGATGCAAAGCTTGAATCTCGTCATCGTTTTCGTGTGTATGAATCGACGCGCCAAGAAAGGATGAAGGCCGAACGGAATGCGCGTCAAGCGTCGCCGGGCGGCGACAGAGTCAGACGCGCTCGATCATGTCGGCGCGGTCGTCCTTGGCGGAGTTCAGCCGCGCGCTCACCGCGTAGTGCTCGAAGTCGGACTGCGCCAGCTTCACCATGCCCGCGACGTCCTCCGCCCTCTGCACGTCGGCCCGCGCCCAGCGCACCAGCAGCTCGTCGGGCAGCACCACCGGCATCCGGTCGTGCACGTCGGCGACCGACGGCGACGCGTCGCGCGTGAGGATGGCGCAGCTCAGCAGCGGCGCGCCGCCCTCGATCGCCCACTCGGCCAGCAGCCCCGCGAAGCAGACGAGCCGGCGGTCGCGGCGGAAGATGTAGTGCGGCTGCTTGCGCTCGCCGACCTTCTGCCACTCGTACCAGCCCTCGGCGGGAATGAGGCAGCGCGAGCGGCGGTAGGCGTCGCGCCACATCGGCTTCGACGCGGCCTCCTCGGCGCGCGCATTGATCGAGTAGGTCGGCGGCTTGTCCTGCTTCCACCACGCGGGGATCAGCCCCCAGCGCGCCTCGGCGAGCTCGAGCTCGCCGGTGTCCCGATTGCCGCGAATGATCGGGATGTTCGTGGTGGGCAGGACGTTGAAGCGCCGCACGAACGGATTGCTGTTGCCGCGCCCGACGTGCCACGCGCGCTCGATGGCGGCGGTGGCCGGTGCGACGTATCTCCCGCACACGGGGAACGCCCCTACGCGAGCGTCGGGTTGCGCCGCAGGCGGATGTCCTCCAGCCGCGTCGCCAGCGCGTTGCCGATATCGGGCTGCACCGGCACCACATAGAATGCGTCGCCGCGGATGGCTTCCAGGACGAGATCGGCGATCGCGTCCGGCTGGAAGCCGCTCTTGAGGAAGCCGCGTACGGCCGCGAGGCGCAAGAGCTGCTCCGGGGTCGCCTGCGCGGCGCCTCCGGCGTTCAGCTCCTGCGGCCGGTTACGCGCCGACTCGATGATCTTCGTGTCAACCCAGCCGGGACACAGCACCGAGGCCGAAAGCTGCGCGTTGCGCGCCCTGAGGTCCTTGTAGAGCAACTCGGTGAGCGCCACCACGGCGTGCTTGGAAACCGTGTACGGGGCGCCCGTGCCGCTCGTAACGAGCCCGGCGACCGAGGCCGTATTGACGATGTGACCCGCCTCTGCGCGCGCCAGCATGCGCGGCACGAACTGGCGGATGCCGTACAGCACGCCCGAGAAATTGACCCCGAGCACCCACTCCCAGTCCTGGCGCGCCACGTTCCAGATCCCGTCGGCGCCGAAGCCCCCGCTCACGCCCGCGTTGTTGCACAGCACGTGCACGTTGCCGAAGGCCTCGAACGCCGCGTCGGCGAGGCGCTTCACGTCCTCTTCGCGCGACACGTCGGTGCGCACGGCGACCGTCGCCGCGCCCTGCGCCGCGAGCGCGGCACGCGCGGCTTCCAGCGGCGCGGCCTCGATGTCGGCGAGCACGACCTTCATGCCCTCTTGCGCAAACCGCGTCGCGAGCGCGAGGCCGATGCCGCTCGCCGCGCCGGTCACCACCGCCACCTTGCCCGAGAACTCGTTCATCCTGCCGAGAACTCCATGACGCCGTCATCGACGCGCCCGTAGCGCAGCGTCAGGATGTCACGCGCGTAGTTCTGGTGCAGCCGCCACGGCGGCTTCGAGCCCTGCTTGGGAAACAGGTGCAGCGAGCGCTGGACGTAGCCCGACGAAAAATCAACCCAGGGTTCGGCGCCCAGAGCGGGATCGGCATTGCGTGGCGTGCACTGCCGGTAGCCGTGCCGCTTCATGTAATTCAGGAGGCGGCAGACGTACTCGCAGCTCAGGTCGCACTTCAGGGTCCACGACGCGTTGGTGTAGCCGAACGAGGAAGCGAGGTTCGGCACGCCGCTGTACATCAGTCCCTTGTAGTTGAAGGTCTTCGCCGGCTCGACGCGGCGGCCGTCTACCGTGAGCTCGACGCCGGCGAGAACCTCCAGGTCGAGCCCGGTGGCGGTCACGATCATATCGGCTTCGAGCTCGGCGCCCGACGCGAGCCGGATGCCCTTCTCGGTGAAGGTCGCGACGCGGTCGGTGACGACCGACGCCTTTCCGCCGCGGATCGCCTTGAACAGGTCCGCATCCGGCACCAGGCACAGCCGCTGCTCCCACGGTTTGTAGCGCGGCGTGAAGTGCTTGCCGACGTCGTACTCCGGCCCGAGATAGGCGCGCACGCCGCCCAGGAGCAGCTGCGCTGCGCGCTCCGGATCGCGCCGGCACAGGCGGAAGAAATACTGCTGCAGGAGCACCCGCTTCCAGCGGTTGATGCGGTAGGCGAGCATCGGCGGCAGCCAGCGGCGCAGCCGGTTCGCGGCCGCGTCCTCCGCCGGGCGCGCGACGACCCAGGTCGGCGAGCGCTGCAGCATGGTCACGTGCGCCGCCGTCTTCGCCAGCTCCGGCACCAGCGTAACCGCGGTCGCGCCGCTGCCGATGACCACCACGCGCTTACCCGCGTAGTCGATATCCTCGGTCCACTTCTGCGGGTGCACGATGCGGCCCGCGAAGCGCTCCCTGCCGGGGAACTCGGGCGTGTAGCCCGCCGCGTACTTGTAGTAACCGCCGCACACGAAAAGGAAGTTGCACGTGAAGCGCGCCGGCCCGGCGCCCGCGCGCTCGGCCTCTACCGTCCAGCGCCCTTCGGCAGACGACCAGGACGCGCGCTTTACCGGGTGGCCGAAGCGGATGCGCCGATCGATGCCGTGCTCGCGCGCGGTGTCGCGCACGTACTTGAGGATCGACGGCCCGTCGGCGATCGCCTTGGATTCAGTCCACGGCCGGAACGAATAGCCGAGCGTGAACATGTCGGAGTCCGAGCGCACGCCGGGGTAGCGGAACAGGTCCCAGGTGCCGCCGATCGCATCGCGCCCCTCGAGGATCGCGTAGCTGCGTTCCGGGCAGCGCGTCTGCAGGTGGTAGCCTGCGCCGATGCCGGACAGCCCTGCGCCGACCACCAGTACGTCGAAATGCTCGATGCTCATGGCGCGGGAGGGTACCAAACAACGCGGGCCAGCATGGATATTGTAAGAATGTGTGGGGGGTGCAATAACCCTCGACCAACCCCAATCGTCCGCGTTATCGTTTGCCGGGAATGACTTAGGATGTGACCGGCGGACGGAAGGATATGACTACCGCGTGGTTATTGGAGGCTCTCGGGCTGCTCGCCACGACCATTGGCGCGCTCCTGATCCTGCTGCATTTGCTGTCGTCGTCCCCGTTCGCGGATGAATTCAGGACGGAGGAGGCGAAGCGCGCCTACGCGGCGCACCGGCGGCGGCTCGTGATCGCCGTGGCCCTCTTGAGCCTCTGGCTGCTCATCCAGGACGTCGGGGTCCTGCTGCTTTAGCCGGCCACACGTATCAGCGACGAGTGTCGGTCTCGCCAGTTTGACCGGCCGATTCGGCGGCGCCGAAGAAGGCCGCGAAGTCCACGTTCAAGCCCCCCAGCTCGGCCAGCGTGGCCGCACGCGCCAGCCGAGCGCCAAGCAGCGCGCGCAGCACGGTGCGGGCGTGCTGCGGCGCGAGATGCGCGAGCTGGCGCTCGAGCTCGCCGACGTTCCTCTTGCCGTCCAGCAGCGCGAGTAGCTCCGTCGCCTCCGCTGGAAGCGTCGCGCCCTGCCCCCGCAGCGCCGCAGCCCCGGCTTGCGTGCGCACGAATACGTCAAGCGGATAGAGCGGAATATCAACCCTGTTCTCAACCGAATACACGCTGACCATCGCGTCGTTCATCGCAGCACCTCGCCTCTCGATGCGTCTCGCGCCGGGACCGGCGCCTCGCCGTGTCCTCCTGACAGGACGCTCGCTGCTATTTCAGCCGGGCTACGCGCGGCAAACAACGCGCGACTCGTAAATTCTGTAACCCGGTGTTTCCGGAGAATCAGGAATCGTCAGCGGCTGCGGCGCCAGCCTGACCGAGTCGGCAGCTTCGGGTTCCTTTGGGCGCGGGGAGACACGCTTATCTGTCCCGGTAGCTGATCCGGTAGACGGCGCCCGCCGTATCGTCCGAAACGAGGAGCGCGCCGTCGCGGAAGGCCACGCCAACGGGGCGCGTGAGTCCGCGCGCGACGACCAGCGCGTCGCGGCTACCCGGCCTGAACGCGTACACCTCGCCTTTCGCGAACGACCCGACGAACAGCGTTCCGCGATCCCCCAAGGCCATCTCGCGGGCGTTCGGCACCCTGGCGACGAGCTCGATGCGGAATCCCGGCGGCAGCTTGATGTCTTCCAGCAGAAGCCCCCCGGCGCAGGCGCCGAGAGGAGACAGCAACAACCAGATCGCAACCCGCCTTACGCCGGGATCACCCTTATTGGCTCGGCCGCAGGATGGCGAGCACGCGGTCCACCATGACGCCCGCCTGCCCGAGGTAGTTCGCCGGATCGCACAGCTCGGCGAGCCGGGCGCGGTTCGCGTGCTGCGTGATCTCGGCGTTCTCGGCGAGCAGCTCGAGCAGCGGCCTTCTCTGCCGGATCGCCTCGCGGCAGATGTCGTACACCAGGTCGTGCGCGCGCTCGCGCCCGAGGTACGGCGCGAGCCCCATCATCACCGCCTCCGACACGATCAGGCCGTGCGTCAAATCCAGGTTCGCGCGCATGCGCGCGGCGTCGACCTCGAGGCCGGCGAGGATGAACTTCGTCTGGTGCAGCGCGCCCGCGAGCAGGCAGAATGCATCAGGCAGGACGATCCACTCGATCTCCCAGGGCCCGGTGGAGCGCTCATGGTCGGCCACCATCGCGTCCATGAGCGACGCCGCGTGCTGGCGCACCACGGACACCGCGGAGTGGATGTACAGGCAGGAGATCGGGTTGCGCTTCTGCGGCATGGTGGACGACGAGCCGCGCCCCGGCGCGAAGGGCTCGTACACCTCGGCGACCTCGGTCTGCATCAGCAACTTCACGTCCATCGCGATCTTGCCGAGCGATCCGCCCACCAGGCCGAGGAACGCGCCGACTTCCGCGATCGTGTCGCGCACCGTGTGCCAGGCGATCACCGGTTGCGCGAGCCCGAGCTCGCGCATCAGCGCGGCCTGCGTCTCGAGCGCGCCGCGCTCGAGCGACGCGAGCGTGCCCGAGGCGCCGGCGAACTCGCCCATTAGAACGCGGGCTTTGAGCTGCGCCAGGCGCTCGCGCTGGCGCTCGATGCCGGCGAGGATGGTCGCCATCTTGTAGCCGAAGGTGATCGGCGTGGCCTGCTGCAGGTTGGAGCGCCCGGCCATGGGCGTGTCGCGGTGGGCCCTGGCGAGCGCGGCGAGCGAGGCCGACAGCGCGGCGAGGTCGGCCTCGACGAGCGCCAGCCCCTCGCGAATCTGCAGCACGGTCGCGGTGTCGGTGATGTCCTGCGTGGTCGCGCCCCAGTGGCACCACTCGCCCAGCCCGTCGCGGCACAGCGCGTTCAGCTGCGAGACGACGCCGAGCACCGGGTAGCCGATCTGCTCGGTGCGAGTGCGCAGCTTCTGCATGTCGATCTTGGCGAGGTCGCAGTTGCGCACGATCTCGTCCGCCGCCTCCTGCGGGATGATGCCGAGCCTGCCTTGCACGCGTGCAAGCGCCGCCTCGATCGCGAGGTACTTGCGCGTGCGGTTATCGTCCGACCACACCTCGCGCATCGCCGGCGTGCTGAACAGGTTGCCGAGGATGGTCGAATCCACGATCGTCGCGGGCATTGCGCGTGCTCCTGCATTTCGACGGCGTGAGTGTAGCAAGCCTGCTCGACGCTTCGCGGCAAAGCGGATATTGTTCGGCAACTTTTCAACTGCGGAGCGCCATGAACGCACCAGCCAAGCTGCAGCAGAATGCACTGGGGCTCACCGAGTCATCGATCATGGGGATCGCCGGCACGGCCCCCGTGTACAGCATCGCCGCCACCACCGCCACGCTGATCGCCGCGGTCGGCGTGCTCTCGCCCGCGAGCCTGCTCTACTGCGGGCTGATCATGTTCGGCGTGACCTTCGCGTTCATGTACCTGAACCGCCTGAACGCGAACGCCGGCGCCTCTTACGCCTGGGTGGCCTCGATCTTCAGCCCGACGCTCGGCTTCCTGTGCGGCTGGACGGTGCTCGTGTCCTCGGCGGTGTTCATGGTGTCCGGAACGATCCCGGCGGCGGTCGCCACGCTGCAGCTGTTCGCGCCGGATCGGGTGAACGACATCGGCGTGGTGGCCCTGGTGGCTGCCGGCTGGGTGGCGATCGTGAGCGCGATCCTGATCAAGGGCATCAAGCTCACGAGCTACGTGCAGGTGGCCCTGACCGCGGTCGAGGTGGTGATCCTGCTCGCGCTCGTCGCGGCAGCGCTCGTCGAGTACGCGCACCATCCGGTGCGGCCGATCTCGCTCGCCTGGTTCTCGCCGGCGGGGCTCACGCCGCACCTGTTCGCCGCGGGGGCGCTCGCCGCGCTGTTCTTCTACTGGGGCTGGGACGTGACGGTCAACCTGAACGAGGAAACGCGCGACGGCGCGCGCGTCGCCGGAATCGGCTCGCTCGTCGCCATGCTGGTGCTGCTCGCGCTGTTCGTGACGTTCGCGGCGCTCACCCTCATGCTGCTCACCGACCAGGAGATCCAGCAATCGGGCGCGAACATCGTGTTCGCCGTCGCGGAAAAGCTCTTCCCCAAGCCCTGGAGCTACATGGCCGTGCTCGCGGTGATGCTCAGCACGATCGGCACGCTGGAGACCTCGATCCTGCAGTTCACGCGCACCATGTTCGCGCAGGGCCGCGACGGCTCGCTGCATCCGCGCTACGCGCGCCTGCATCCGAGCTGGAACACGCCCTGGCTCGCCACTGCGGCGATCGCGGTCGCCGGAGTCATGATGCTGCTGGCCGCGTCCCGCTACCCCTCGATCAGCCAGGTGATTCAGGATTCGGTGAACGCGGTCGGCATCCAGGCGGCGTTCTACTACGGCCTTGCCTGCCTCGCCTGCGCCTGGCACGTGTGGCGCAGCGGCAAGCGCGACGCGGCCGCCTTGCTGCTGCTCATCGTCTGGCCGCTGGCGAGCGCCGCGTTCCTCGGCTTCATCGCCGTGTACGGCATTCCGACCTTCGACACCACGGCAAACGTCGTCGGGCTCGGCGGCATCGCGATCGGCCTGGTGCCGATGTGGCTTAACCGCGGCCGCGCGAAATACGGCGCGGCTCAGGTCGAGCGCGCGGTGTAGGCGCGCCCCTAGCGCGACGAGAAGCGCTCGCGATATCCGCGGGGCGTGGCGCCAAGCACGCGCACAAAGCTGCGGCGCATCGTTTCCTCGGAGCCAAAGCCGCAGCGCGCCGCAACGCGCTTCACCGGCAATCCCTGATCGAGCACCCGACGAGCCGCCTCGACTCGAATGCGTTCGATCGCGCGCGCCGGTGTCATGCCGGTCGCGCGGCGATAGTGACGGACGAAGCTGCGCTCGCTCATCGAGGCAGCTTCGGCGAGCGAGGCCAACGACAGGTCGCGGCGAAGGTTGTCGGAGACCCAGGCGTGCAGGCGCTCGAAGCGGGCGTCGCCGTGCTGCAATGCCAGCGTCGCGCTGAACTGTGACTGCCCGCCCGGACGCTTGAGGAAGACGACGAGTTGTCGTGCAACCGCCAGCGCGATCCGCCTGTCGAGGTCCTCCTCGACCAGCGCCAGCGCCAGATCGATCCCGGCGGTGATCCCGGCGGAGGTCCAGACGTTTCCATCCCGGATGAAGATCGGATCGGGCTCGAGGCGCACCCGGGGAAATCGACGGGCGAACTCCGCGCATCGCCGCCAGTGCGTGACCGCCCGACGGTTATCCAGCATACCCGCCGTGGCGAGCAGAAACGCTCCGCTGCAGACCGAGGCCACGCGCCGTGCCGCAGCCGCGCGCGCCTCGATCCAGCGGATCAGGGCGGCGTTCTCGCAGGCGGCATCGACGCCGAAGCCTCCGGCGACGATCAGCGTGTCGAGAGGCGTCTTGGACTTGGATAGGCCCTGTGCCGCGAGCCCGAGCCCGGCCGAGGCGGTCACGGACGGCCGTTCGGCCACTACCGCCAGCTCGTACGGACGCGCTCGCCCCTCGTCTTCGGCGACTTCGTTGGCGCTGGCGAAAACCTGCAGCGGCCCGGCGACGTCGAGAAGCTGGACATCGTCGAAGGCCAGAATCTCGATCCGCCGACGGCCTGGCGTGAAATGAGGGGTCTTTGGCATTTACGCCAAACGCTACTCGCTTAGGCTGAGTGGGTCAACGCGCAAAGGAATCTCATGCCACTTCGATTCGGCATCGTCGTTTTTCCGAACGTGCAGCAGCTGGACGCGACCGGCCCTTACGAGGTCTTCGCTTCTGTTCCGGACGCGGATGTGCACTTGCTATGGAAGGATCGACAGCCCGTCACGTCGGCCACGGGTCTCGTGCTCGCTCCGACGACGACCTTTGCCGAATGCCCGACGCTCGACGTGATCTGCGTGCCCGGAGGCCGGGGCATCAATGATCTGCTGCGGGACGAGGAAGTACTGGGCTTTCTGCGCGCTCAGGCTGCGCGCGCGCGCTATGTCAGCTCGGTCTGTACCGGCGCGCTCGTGCTCGGCGCCGCCGGGCTGCTCAAGGGCCGCCGCGCGACGACGCATTGGGCCGCGCACGATTTGCTCACAAGATTCGGTGCGATCCCGACCCATGGTCGCGTGGTGCGCGACGGCAATTTGTTCACCGCGGGCGGCGTCACCGCCGGCATCGATTTCGGCCTCACCGTCGTGGCCGAGCTTCTCGGAACGGCCGAGGCGCAGACCATCCAGCTTGGACATGAATATGCCCCAGAGCCGCCATTCGACGCCGGAACACCGGAGACGGCAGCGCCCGACGTGGTGGCCGCCGCTCGAGCTCGCCTGGCCTCGAGCCGGAAGGCGCGCGAAGCGATCATCGACGAGATCGTCGCCTCGCGGTTCGACCAAGCGTCCTGACGCCGGCAGCTGCGCGATGCTCTATCGTGGAATGGACCGGGCTCAGCTGGATGCCACTTGCAACAACAGCGCCGCGGTCGAGAACTACGCGGCGATCAAGCTTGACTGGAGCCGGCGCATCTGGCCGAGTACGGTGCCGATCCGGGACGCATTTATGTCTCCGGTCACTCTGCCGGCGGCCACCTGACGGCGATGACGATCGGTCTGGGCGTCGCGCGGGGCGGACTGGCCATCTCGGGTCTCTACGACCTCGAGCCGATCCGGTTGAGTTACCTGAACGCCAAGCTCGGGCTAGACGCCCCGGTGGCCGCCGCAACAGTCCTATCGCGCGTCCGCCTGCGCAGCCCGCCTCGCTCGTCATCGCGTACGGCACCTCCGAGTTGGCTGAGCTATGCGGACAATCTGTCGCTTATGCCAGCGCCTTGATCGATCGCGAGCTGCCGTCACGTTTGCTGCCAATCGAGGGCGCCGATCATTTCACGGTCCTGGAAAGCCTTGCCGCTCCCGACGGCGTACTGACGAACGCCCTGGCGGAGATGATCGGCAACGACTAGGCGAATAAGGATTGGAAGACCTGGCGCCCGGCTTGCACGCGCGCTTCGTGCGCGGCCGTGCATGCTGCAGTACAGTGGCGCCGGGAAATTCATCGAAGGAACGCAACTGTGACGAACGACGTCAAGCGCATTGCATTGTCCGCATCGCTGCTGCTCGCATCCGCCTGCGCGCAGCAACCGCCCGCCACCGCTCCCGGCGATGTCGCCTACGTCACCAGCCAGGGCGGCGGCGTCACGGTGCTCGACACGAGGACGCTCGCACCCCTCGCCCAGATCGCCGTCGGTCCCGGCCCGCGCGGGCTCGCGATCACGCCCGACGGCCGCTGGCTGCTGACCGCCAACCAGAAGACCGCGGACGTCTCGGTCGTCGACACCGCTGCGCGCAAGGAAGTGCGGCGCATCCCGGTCGGCAAGAACGTCGAGTTCATGCGCGTCTCGCCGGACGGCAAGCTGGCCCTCGTCACTTACGAGCCCTCCTCCACCGGCAAGCCGGGCAAGGAAACGAAGGAATCCGAGGAATCCGCCATTCCTGCCGAAGTGGCGGTGATCGATCTCGGCAAATGGGCGGTGGTCGGCCGCATGAAGGCAGCGCCCGAGACCGAAGGCATCGAATTCTCGCCCGATGGCAGGTTCGCGGTGGTCGCGAACGAAGGCGACAACACGATCGCCGTGTACGACCTCGGGACGCTGCGCAAGGTGAGGACCATCGACGTGTCGCGCTACGGCAGCCGGCCGCGCGGAGTCAAGCTCGCGCCCGACGGTCGGCACTACGTCGTGACCCTGGAGAACTCGAACAATTTCCTGCTGCTCGACGCGGACTTCAAGGTGCTCAAATCGGTGCCGACGGCCAAGGGGCCCTACGGCGTCGCGTTCGGCCGCGACGGCCGACAGATCTGGATCGCGGCCGCGCGCTCGAGCCGTCTGGAGGTGTTCGACGCGCAGAGCCTCGCACCGCTCGCTTCGATCCCGGTCGGCAAGCGCTGCTGGCATTTCAGCTTCACGCCCGATGCGCAGAAAGTGCTGCTCGCCTGCGGGCGCTCGAACGCGCTCGAGGTCATCGACCCGCAGAGCTACAAGGTGACCGAGACGCTGCACGGCTACGAGCTGCCCTGGGGCATCGTGACCTATCCGAAATCGCCCGGCAGCCTCGACGCGCCGCAATGAAATTTGTCACTTGTTTCGGCGCGCACATGTGACAGTTTCCTTGACAGCCCGCGCCGGCGCGCGAACCATGGGCAGGATGAATGCGCGAACTTATTTCGCCGATCTGTCCTCGCGCGTGTACTGGTCGCTCGCGCCGGCGCGGCGCGCGCTGCGCCGGTTCTGGTACCGCGCGGACGGGGAAGCGCTTGCGTTTGCGCTCGTCATGGGCGCGATTGCGACGGGCTTCGCGTTCGCGCTGCATGCGTATTTCGCGCATCAGGACGCAGCGCGCGAGCGGGCGCTGCAAGCCCGGAGCCAGGAACTGAACTGCCTCGCGCGCAACGTCTACTACGAGTCGCGCGGCGAGCCCCTGGAGGGCCAGTATGCCGTGGCCGAGGTGACGATGAACCGCAGGGCCTCGCCACTCTATCCGCAATCGGTATGCGCGGTGGTCTACCAGAAGAACTGGGACACGCTGCGTGAGCGCTACGTCGGCGCGTTCTCGTGGACCGAGTTCGGCACGCTGCCTCAGCCGGGCGGCGCGGACTGGGCGCGCGCGCAGAAGGTGGCGCAGGACGTATACGACGGGCGCCATGCGCCGGAGCTCGGGGGCGCGATGTACTTCCACGCCACCTACATGAAGCCCTCGTGGGCGAAGGAAAAGAAGCTCGTCGCGCACATCGGCGGCCTCGTGTTCTACAGGTAGCGCGTCCGACTAAGCCAGTCGCCGCGGCGCGCACTTCTCCGCCCGGCGACTTGCCGCAAACTTCTCCAGGGCTTTGCGGTACTCGGCCTGTGCCTCCGGGCTGACCGGCGTTCCGCACTCGTAGCAGCGTTCGGACATACGGTCGAACCAGCGGCAGCCGCAGGCATCGCAAGCCAGTTCCGGCGCACCCGAGGGGTTCTCGAAGATCACCGGCAGGCGCCCATGAACGCGAAGCCCAGGGCTTCCAGCAAGTCTTCGAAACCGCGCGCCTCCAGGTCGCAGCGCCGGCGCAGCATGTAGCAGACGACGCCGCCCTGGCGAATGTCGGCCCGCAGCGCCGCGAATAGGTCGCCGCCGACAGCGCCCAGGATGCGGCCCATGGACTCGAGGTCGGCGCTCAGCAGCATGTCGACGCCGCACGACGCGAAACCCGGAAAGGGCGCGACCCGCGCGGCAACGCCCTGTGCGCCCACCTCCCAGAGCAGCATGCTCGCCGGATGGGCGCGCGATATGAGGCCGACTCGCGCGCCGGCATCGAGCGGCTCGAACAGCCCGCCGAAGCGGGCCGCCGCGCCGCGCCACGCAGCCGCGTCTGGCAGCGCGCTCATAGCCTTACGCCGAGCCGGAATCCTTCCTGGATCGCCTGTTCGAGCCCGCGCGCGATCACCGCGTCGCCCACCCCGTGGAGCTCATCCACCATCCACTCGAACTCGCCGAACAGCTCGTGCGACGGCCGGATGGAGGCCGCGAGGATCACCGAGTCCGCGGGCAGCAGTCGCTCGGCGCCCTTCGCATCGCGCACCGTTACCCCTTCCGCCGCGACGTTGACCGGCCGACTGGAAGTGAGGCACGCAATGCCCAGTTCCTCCACCCAGGCCGCGTGGCGCCACTTGAACGAAGGCTTGACGTCGCCGGCGATGCGCTTGTCCTGCTCGACCACGGTCACTTCGGCCCCGTGGCGCTTGCGCAGCGACTCCGCCACCGTAAGCCCGATCTTGCCGCCGCCGACGACCACCACCTTCTTGCCGACCGCGATCCTTCCGTGCGCCACGTCGAGCGCGTCTAGCATGCGCTCCGCTCCCGGCAGATGCGCAAATGGCGCTCGATCGACACGGGCGCCTGCGGCAATGACGCACACGTCGTATTGGTGCAGCACGCTGCGCATGAACTTTGCGTGCACTTCGGTGTTCAGGCGCATGTCGATCCCGAGCTTGCGCGCCACGACCTCGTAATGCGAAATCACGGAAAGCAGATCGTCGGGCCGAGCCAGGTCGTTGACCGCATAGGCGCGCAGATTCCCGCCGATTTGCGCGGCGCGATCGAAAACCGTGACCTCGTGCCCGCGCCTGGCGGCCGTAATCGCGCACTCCATGCCGGCAGGGCCGGCACCGATCACCATCACCTTCTTCTTGTACGCGGCGGGCCGGACCTCGTACTCGGGCTCGACTTCGTGCCCGAGCGCGGGATTCATGGTGCAGGTGTACGGCAGGTCGCGGAACAGGCGCGACAGGCAGTTCAGCGAGCCGATGCAGCGACGCACCTCGTCGAGCCGATCCTCGGCCGCCTTGTGGATCAGTTCCGGGTCGGCCAGCAGCGGACGGCACACTTCCCAGAAGTCGAGTACGCCGTCGCGCACGCATCGATCGGCCATGCCCGGGTCGGGAAGGCGATTGCCGAAGGCGATCGAAGTGTCCGGAAACGCCTTCTTCGCCCGCTCGGAAAGATAGTTCCAGTAACCTGGAGGGATGTCGCGGCCGATCGAGGACTCGGGCGCCTCCTGCCAGCCGACGGTCACGCTGATCATGTCCACGCCGGCGTCCACCGCCTGCTGCATCAGCTCGAAGCATTCGTGCTCGCTGTTACCGCCCCACTTGTCCATCAGCTCGGCGCCGTTCAGTCGCACGACCAGCGGGTTTTCCGGCGTGGCCTGCTTGATGGCGTCGATCAGTTCGCGCATGAAACGTCCGCGGTTTGCGATCGATCCGCCGTACTCGTCGGTGCGCTGGTTCGTGAAGCGCGAGTTGAAGTTCGCCAGCAGATAGCCCATGAAGCTCGTGACCTCGGTGCCGTCGAAGCCGGCGCGCACCGCACGCCGGGCCGCGTCCGCGTGCTGGCGGATGCAATCGCGAATCTCCTCCCTGGTCATCACCTTGGGCGGACGAAAGTGCGGCAGCGTCTGCGGTACGTCCGAGGGCTGTATGCAATAGCCCAGATCGATTCCGCCGTAGCGGCCGGCATGCAGGATCTGCTGGATCGCGACCGCACCCTCCGACTTGATATCGGCGGCGATGCGCTCGAACTGCGGCAGGAACTTGTCGTCGAAGATCGCCACCTGGCGGAAGTACGCCTTGCCCTCGCCGAGCGGATCCGGATACGCACCCTGGTTGGTGATGATGCCGCAGCCGGTGCGCGCGATGACGCGCATGCGGGCGAGCTCGCGCTCGGTGATGAAGCCGTCGCGCGTGTTGTAGTTGGACACGCAGCAGGCGCCGTACTTGATGCGGTTGCGCGTCTCGAACCGGCCCAGCCGGCCGGGTTGAAACAGGTTCGGGAGCTCGGCTTCCCCTGGCTTCATGAATCTTCCTTAACCAGAGTCAGCGCAAGGCCGGCATCGAACGCGGCGGAATTGGCCGCCGCGAGTCCGCCGCGAAAGCGCCGCAGCACCTGGGCACGCAGCAGCGGTTCCGGGAACGGCAGGCTCTTCGCCGCCGCGCCGAGCATGACGCTGTTGGCCAGGCGGGCGTCGCCGAGCCGCTCCGCCGTGCTGCGCGCCTCGATTTCCCGCACCTGATGACCGGCAGCGCGCAGCTCCCCGGCCGGATCCTCCGGATATCGGTGCACGCCGGAGGACACGATCGGAGGCACTGCGCGCCACGAATCGACCAGCGCGCAGCCGTCCTGCGCGAGGTAATGGCTCCAGCGCAGTCCCTCCGCCGCCTCGAAGGCGATCAGCAGGCACGCCGCGCCGGGCCGGATCTCGCTCGCCTCGACGCGCTCGCCGATGCGAACTTGCGAGCACACGACTCCGCCGCGCTGCGACATGCCGGTGACCTCGGTTTTCGTGACCTCGAATCCCGCCTCGAGCGCGGCGCGGGCAATCGATTCGGCCGCGGTCATGACTCCCTGTCCGCCGATGCCGACGACCAGGACATCCGTGCTCATGACGGCACGATCGCGCCGCGCGCGCAGGCCTTGGCGCAGAGATCGCAGCCGGTGCACATTCCGGCCTCGATGCGCACCCAGGCGAGGTCGACCACCTTGCCGTTGGAGCGCTCCTGCCGCTCGCGGCGCGTGACGGTGATCGCGGGACAGCCCACGTCCAGGCAGCGCGCGCAGCCGTTGCAGTGGTCGTCACGCACCTTGAGCGGCGGTCGGCGCTCGAAATCGCGCGTGAGGACGCACGGCCGCGTCGTGATCAGCACCGACGGCTCGGGCGCTTTCATTTCCTCGCGCAGCACCTTGAAGAACGTCGGCAGCTCGTAGGGATCGACCACGCGAACGCGCTCGGGCCGCACGCCGAGCGCCTCCACCAGCTTCGCGAAGTCCAGCCGCGGTGCATCGCTGCCGTCCAGCCGGCGCCCCGTGCCGGGGTTGTCCTGCCCGCCGGTCATCGCGGTCGCGCGGTTGTCCAGCAGCAGCACCGTCACGTTCGCGCCCTGGTAGGCGATGTTCGCGAGCGCCGGCATGCCGGTATGCAGGAAGGTGGAATCGCCGATGACGGCGAGCACCGGCTTCGCGGCCCGATCGCCTTCGAAGGATTTCGCCATGCCGTGCGCCACGCCGAGCGACGCGCCCATCGAGATGATGCTGTCCATGGCGTTCCAGGGCTCGCCGCAGCCGAGCGTATAGCAGCCGATGTCGCCGCAGATGATCGTGTCCTTGAGCTGGCCAAGCCAGAAGTACACGCCCATGTACGGGCAGCCCGCGCACAGCGTGGGCGGGCGAGGGAAAACCTTGCGCGCCTTCGCGCTTTCGGACACGTCGGCGGGCGCGCTGCCGAGCAGGCGCCCGACGGCGCGCTCGACGACCGCCGCCGTCATCTCTCCCTGCAGCGGCAGGACGTCCTTCCCGTGCACCGGGATCTGCGCCGCCCTCAGCTCGCCTTCCACGAGCGGCTCGCTTTCTTCCACGACGACGATCCGCTCGGCCATTTCCGCGAGGCGCCGCGCGAGCGCGAGCGGCAGCGGATGGGAAAAACCCAGCTTGAGGACCGGCGCGCGTGGGAAGGCTTCGCGCACGGCGTGATAGGCGGCGCCGGAGACCACGAAGCCCGCGCGCGGGTCGGAGCCGGGCTCGAGCACGTTCCAGCCGGAGGCCGCCGACTCTTCTGCGAGCGCGGCGTCCCGCTGCGCGCGCAACTCGAGGCGCCGGCCCACGTGGTTCGGCGTGATGATCCAGCGCTCGACCTCGCGCCGGTAACCGTGGCGCGAGGTGTCCTGCGCCGTGCGCGCGCCCGCGACGAGCGTGCGCCTCACGTGCGACACGCGCGTCGTCAGCCGCAGCAGCACCGGCACCTGGTGCCGCTCGGAGAGCCCGAACGCATCGCGAGCCATGGCGCGGGCCTCGCCCGCATCCGCCGGCTCGAGCACCGGCAGGTGCACGAACCGCCCCCAGAAGCGCGAGTCCTGCTCGTTCTGCGAGGAGGAAAAGCCGATGTCGTCCGATACCGCGATCACCAGGCCCGCCTTGACGCCGACCAGTCCCATCGTCATCAGGGAATCCGCCGCGACGTTCAGGCCCACGTGCTTCATCGCGGTCAGGGCGCGCCGTCCCGTCATCGAAGCGCCGAGCGCCACCTCGAGCGCCACCTTCTCGTTGGTGGACCACTCCGCGTACACGCCGGGCATGCCGGCGAGCGCTTCCAGGATCTCGGTCGACGGCGTGCCGGGATAGGCGGCCGCCACCTCGACGCCCGCTTCCCAGGCGCCCCGCGCGACGGCCTCGTTCCCCGACAGGAATTCGCGCGAGCCCGCCGAAAGAATGTCTGTCTGAGGTACCGCGCTCATGGTGCGCGCCCGCGCCGCCTCCTCGCACCAGTCTATGCCTCCGGGCGCGCAATAAACTTGCATTCTCGTGCGCCTGGACCGACACTTACGCAATAAAATGCCAAAACCGGCCAAAAAGCTGCGTCTCGATCGCATCGATCGCCGCATCCTGGAGCAACTGCAGGACGACGGGCGGCTGAGCAACCAGGAGCTGGCCGAGCGCGTCGCGCTGTCGCCCTCGCCCTGCCTGCGCCGGGTGCGCGGGCTCGAGCGCGCCGGCATCATTCGCGGCTACGCAGCGCTGCTCGACCCGCTGCAGGTGGGCTTGGGACTGCTCGCCTTCGTCACCGTAAAGCTTGAGAAGCGCGGCAAGATGCCCGTCGACCAGTTCACGCGCGCGGTGCAGGCGTGGCCCGAGGTCATCGCGTGCTTCTCCATGACCGGCGACATGGACTACCTGATGCGCGTGCAGGTGGAGGATCTCGAGCACTATTCGCGGTTCATCATGGAGAAGCTGCTCAAGCAGCCCGGCGTGATCGACATCCGCACGAATTTCGTGCTCGAGCGGATCAAGGAAACGACCGCGCTACCTCTCGCGCACCTCGCCTGACGCGCATGCAGGGGGTTTTGCGATCGTCGGGTCATGGCTTGCTACTCAGGATGGCTTCGAAACGGCAGGCTGGCGCCCCGCACGCGCTGCATGCGGTTTCGCGCGCATCGCAGGCGCCGCCCATAACGAGCTCCGCCACCGCGCGCAGCATGCCGGCGATCGGCGCACAGACGGCGTCGGACGAGGCGCCGTGCCCCTGTGCGAAGGGACTGCCGGTCACCTCGAGCGCCAGGCGCGCCGCGTCGCGCGCGCCGAAGCGCCATTCGCCCCAGCCCAGCTCCGCAGCGGTGCGCTCGATCGTCTCGAGCAGCGCCTCGGGGGTCGCCGAGCCGCTCCGGGCATAGCGGCGCGCCGAGTCGCCGCCGTGCTCGTAGGCCGAGTCGGCGAGCGCCGCGAGCGCCGCGGCGCGGGCCTGCTGCGGCAGGCGGCGGAACAGTCCCATCAGCGTATCCGCGCGCAGCTTCAGGTAGCGCGGGCGCTCGCCCGGCCCGCTCACGGTTTCTTCTGTGCCGCGCACCGCGCGCGGCCCGAGCGAGGCCTGGTGGCGCTCGATCTCCGCGAGGAGCCGCGGCACACCCTCCCCCGTGGTCGCGACCGTGCGCACGACCGGCGGCGTCCACGCCGCGCGGCGACCGAGCTCGAGCATGCCGAGCAGCGCCTGCTCCGCACGGCCCGCGAAAGGCATGTCGGACTTGTTCACCACGAAGACGTGCGCGATCTCGAGCACGCCCGCCTTGATCGCCTGCACGTCGTCGCCGAAGTCCGCCGGGCAGACCACGACGCTCGTCTCCGCGATGCCGGCGATCTCGACCTCGGACTGTCCCGCGCCGACGGTCTCGACGATCACCACGTCGTAGTGCGCGGCGTCCAGAACGTCAATCATCGCGCGCGCGGTGCGCGTCAGTCCGCCGAGATGCCCGCGCGCCGCGGCCGAGCGGATATAGACGCGCTCGTCGGCGTCGTGCTCGCGCATGCGCAGCCGGTCGCCGAGCACGGCGCCGCCGCTCACCGGGCTGGAGGGGTCGACGGCGAGCACGGCGACCGTGCGGCCGCGCGCGAGGAATGCGCCGATCAGCGCGTTGACGAGAGTGGACTTGCCCGCCCCCGGGGGACCGGTCACCCCGAGAATGCGCGCGTGGCCGAGGCGCCCCGCGAGCGCGGCGCGCACCGACGGCGCGTCGGCGGTCTCGTTCTCGATCGCCGAGATCGCGCGCGCGATCGCGCTCCGGTCGCGTGCGGCGATGCGTTCGGCCCAGGCGGCGGGGAGCGGTCGCAGCATGCGTTCCCCTCAGCGGCGCGGCAGGCTCGGCCGCAGCAGCATGGGCGCGTACAGCCAGAGGAAGACCAGGAGCGCCGAGCCCCACAGCAGCGCCGAGGCGCCGAGCGCCCAATCGCCCAGGCCGTGCAGCGAATACGCGACGCGCAGCAGCGCCGCGCCGAGCACCATGACGAAGGCGGCGCGCATCGCCGGCGGAGCGGCGGGCGTCCGCCCGGTGTGACGCAACACGACGCGCGGCATGAGCCCGATCTTGAGCATGCCGTAGGCGCCGAGCGTGAACGCATGGATCCAGGCATCGCGCGGCACGCGCGGCGTGAATGCTGCCGCCGCGCGCAGCAGTATGGCGGCGATCAGCCAGGCGTAGCCGAGGTGGATGCACCAAAGGAGCGGCTCAGCGCACGTGCGCCAGCCGCGCCAGCGCGCGAAACGCACGCCGTGCACGGCCGCGGCGACGAGCGCCGCGGCACCCATCCAGGCCGCGGGCGCGCCGAGCAGGTCGGCCGCCGCGAAAGCCACCATGGCCGCCGCGGTCGCGTACTCGAGCGGCATCAGGATCGCCGCCGTGCGCTCGCCGCGCGACTGGAGGTAGCGGCGCGTGAATGCAGGGATGAACAGCCCGCCGTACAGCGTGACCAGGAACGCGAGCGCGTGCACGCCGAGCAGCAGCCCCCATTGCGCGTTCCACAAGTGGAACGCCAGGTTCGCCGCAGCGAAAGCGGCGAGCGGCGGCAGCGTCCACCAGAACAGCCGCCTGCGTGCGGGTCCGATGGTGAGGAAGAGCATGACCGCGAGCGCCGGCAGCAGCGCGCAGTCGAGCCCGATGACGAGAGGGCGCGGCAGCCATCCAGCGGCGTGCATCGCCACGCGGCCGGCGAGCCACAGCGCGGCGAGCGCGGCGAGCGGCGCGCCGCGCACCTCCGCCGCGCCGGTCCAGCTCGGCAGCGCCGTGAGGAGCACGCCGCACACCAGCGCCGCGGCAAAGCCGAACAGCATCTCGTGGCCGTGCCACAGCGGGACCGCCGCGTACGCCGGCCAGCCGGTGTCGCGCGCGACGAACCACAGCGCGAGGCTCGAGGCGCCGTAGGCCGGCGCCAGCAGGAAGAACGGGCGGAATCCGCTCGACCAGAGGCTCAATCCGGGATCGCCCCGGCCGCTGCGAGCGAGCGGCATTCGGCCTCCGAGAAGCCCGCTTCGCGCAGCACGGGCCGGGTGTGCTCGGCGTACTTGGGCGGGAACGAGAACTCGCGCGCCGCGCCCGCCAGGTCCACCGCCATCGGCTGCATGCGCACGCGCTTTCCTTCGGGTGTCGTGGTCGCGGTGAGCCGGCCGCGCAGCGCCTCGAGCTCGCGCACGGCGGCGACGCCGTTGATGCGCGCGTGCGGGATGGTGGCGGCGCGCAGGTCGGCGATCACCTCCTCGGTGCGCAGGGCCGCGGTCAGCGCGGCGATATCGCGCTGCAGCCGCTCGCGGTCGCGGATGCGGCCCTCGTTGGTGAGGCGTTGCTCGCTCGCGAGCGAGGCGAAGCGCGGCAGCGCGGTGAGGCGGCGCCACTGCACGTCGCTGCCGATCGCCATGTACAGGAACCCGTCGCGCGTCGGGTACACGTTCGTCGGCACGAACTTGCGGTGCTCGTTGCCGGCGCGCGTGATCTCCCAGGGCTCGCAGTCGAAATCGATGAGCGGCAGCGTGGTGATCAGCCAGGACGCCGCCGCCTGCAGCATGGAAACGTGGATCTCGCGCCCACGGCCGGTTTCGGCCCGCTCGGCCAGGGCGAGCAGCACGTTCGCGTACACCTCGTCGCCCGCCTTGAGATCGATCACCGGCACGCCGCACAGCACGGGCGCGCCGCGCGGGTCGCCCGTGAGCTCGACGTAGCCGGCCATCGCCTGCACCACCGGATCGTAGCCCGGCACCTCGGGATACTCGGGGCCGAGCGCCGAGATGCCCGCCCAGATGAGGTCGGGCTTGACTGCGGCGAGCGTCGCGAAGTCGATGCCGAGCGGCCGGTAGCGCTCCGGGACCGTGTTGCAGCAGAACACGTCGGCGTCCAGGCCGCGCAGCAGGCGCTTGAGCGCCTCGCGCCCCTCGGCGCACTTCAGGTTGAGCGCGATCGCCTCCTTGCCGACGTTCGGCGCGACGAAGTAGGTGCGCCGGTCGTCGTCCCTCATTTTCGGATCGGTGCGCGCGCCGATGTATCGGTTGGGATCGCCCGGCAGGCCCTTGCCCGCGCCGAGCGCCTCGATGCGGATCACGCGCCAGCCGAGCTGCACGAAGCGCAGCGTCGCGTACGGCAGCGACAGCGCCTGCTCGAGGCTCAGGACGGTGCGCCGCTTCACGCCGCCTTGCCCCACGCGGGCGGCTGCGCGGCGCCATGCAGCGCGCGGTACACGTTCTCGGGCGTGAAAGGCAGCGCGTACAGGCGCGTGCCGGTCGCGTTGTAGATCGCGTTCGCCAGCGCCGCCGCCATGCAGATGGCCGGCGCCTCGCCCACGCCCTTCGCGCCTTGCGGGCCTTCGCCATCCATGGTCTCGATGAACGAGATGTCCATCTCCGGAATCTCCGGCGCCGTGACGAGCTTGTAGTCGCGGAAGTTCGGGTTGCGCACCACTCCGTTCTCGACCACGAGGCTCTCGGTGAGCGCGTAGCCCATGCCCATGACGATGCCGCCCTCGATCTGACCTTCGATCCCCAGCCGGTTCAGCACGCGCCCGACGTCGTGCGCGCCGGTGACCTTGAGCAGGCGCACGATGCCGGTCGCCGTGTCGACCTCGACCTCGCAGACCTGCGTCGCCCACGCATAGGCCGCCGACACGTCGCCGCGGAACTCCTTGTCCTGGTGCTTGCTCGGCGGCTCGTAGTAGAAGCTGGTCATGACCAGCTCCGCGCGGTCCGAGAAGTGCAGGCCGCGCAGGAACTTGCCGAGCTCGAAGAGCTTCTTGCCGCCGGCGTCGACGATGCAGCCCTCGCTCAGCGCGAGCGCATCGGCCGGCACGCCGGTCTTCGCCGCCGCGGCGGCGAGGATCTTGGACTTTGCCTTGCGCGCGGCGCCGATCGCCGAGTTTCCGGCGATGAAGGTGGTGCGCGAGGCGTGCACCCCCACGTCCCAGGGCGTGATGTCGGTGTCGTTGTTGACCACGCTCACCGCGGACAGCGGCAGCCCGAGCTCCTCGCACACGAGTTGCGCCAGCACGGTCTCCGAGCCCTGCCCGATCTCGGACGCACCGGTCATCAGCGTGACGTGCGCGAAATCGTCGATCTTGAGGATCGTACCGCAGCCGTCCGAAGGGTAGATCTTGGCGCCCCCGCCCACGTGCAGCATCGAGGCCATGCCGATGCCGCGCTTGACCGGGCCCGGATCGCGCCAGCGCGCGCGGTTCGCGGCCTGCTTCTCGAGAAAGCCGCTGCGCTCGGCCGCGGTGGTAAGGCATTGCTTGAAGCCGCAGGTCTTGAAGTGCATGCCCTGCGGCGTGATCTCGCCGGGATCCTGCGCGTTCTTCAGGCGGAAGGCGAGGCCGTCCATGCCCACGGCCTCCGCCAGCTTGTCCATGTGCGCCTCGACGGCGAAGGTCGCCTGCAGATTGCCGTAGCCGCGGAACGAGCCGGCGTAGGGATTGTTCGTGTAAACCGCCGCGGTGTGGTACTTGCAATGGGGCACGCGGTACAGCGACGAAATCGTCTGCATCATCACGAACGGCGTGGTGGCGCCCCAGGACGTGTAGGCGCCGTTGTCGTGCACCGTCTCCACCGTCCGGAAGCTGAGCGTGCCGTCCTTGCGGCACCCCGAGCGCAGCTTCAGCAGCACCGGCTGGCGCGTCGGCGAGGCGAGGAACTCTTCCTCGCGCGTGAACACGAGCTTCACCGGCCGCCCGGTGATCTTCGCGAGGAAGATGGCGATCGGCTCGAAGGGATAGATGTCGAGCTTGGAGCCGAAGCCGCCGCCGATCGGCGGCTGGATGATGCGGATGCGCGCCGGGTCGATGCCGAGCATCTCGGCGAACTCGCGCTTGTGCAGGAACGGGACCTGCGTGTTTGAGTACAGGAGCAGGCCGCCGCCCGGATCGAACTCGGCGATCACGCCCGAGACGCCCAGGCAGCAGTGCGTGACGTAGTGCAGCCGGAACACGTCCTCCACCACCACGTCGGATTCGGCTTCGCCCCGCGCCACGTCGCCCTGCGCGTAATCGAAGGTCAGCGCGATGTTGCGCTCGCGGCCCTCGTGCAGCAGCGGCGCCCCGGGCGCCAGCGCGTCGTCGGTGCTGGCGAGCAGCGGCAGCGGCTCGTAGCGCACCTTGATCAGCCCGAGCGCGGCCTCCGCGATCTCCTCGCTGTCGGCCGCGACCGCCGCGACCTCGTCGCGCAGGCTGCGCACGCGGTCCGTCTTGAGCGGCAGGTGGTCCTTGGCGACGCCGATCGGGCGTTGCCAGGGGACGTCGGCCGCGGTAATGACCGCATGCACGCCGGGCAGGCGCTTCGCCGCAGAAGTGTCGATCGACAGGATCCGCGCGTGCACTTCGCTCGAGCGCAGGATCTTCGCATGCAGCGCGCCCGGCATCTCGAGGTCGTGGAGGTAGCGCGTCTTGCCGCTCGCCTTGTCCGGCGCGTCGAGCTTGGGGATGCGCTTGCCGATCAGTGTCTCACTCATGGGCTTGCGCCTTTGCGGCCTCGTGGATCGCGTCGATGATCTTGCGGTAGCCGGTGCAGCGGCACAGGTTGCCCTCGATGCCGCGCCGGATGGCCGTTTCGTCGGCGCCGGGGTGCTGCTCGATCAGGTGGCTCGCCTGCACCATGAGACCGGGCGTGCAGAAGCCGCACTGCACCGCGCCGTTCGCGACGAACGCGTCGCGCAGGCGCTCGCCGAGCGCGCTCGCCGCCACGCCCTCGACGGTCACGAGATCGCGCCCGTCGCAGTCCGCCGCGAACATCAGGCAGGAATTCTGCGTCGCGCCGTCCACGAGTATGGTGCAGGCGCCGCACTCGCCTTCGCCGCACGCGTACTTGGTGCCGCGCAGTCCGAGGCGCTCGCGCAGCATCTCGAGCGTGCTCATTTGAGCGGGCACGGTCAGTCGCCGGAGCACGCCGTTCAGGGTGAACTCGATTTCACAGTTTGCCGACATGGCTCATCGCTCGCTTCAGCATGTTGCGCACGAGCTCGCGCCGGTACCAGTCCGACGCGCGCACGTCCGAGATGGGATGGATTTCGGCCTCCGCCGCAGCGGCGGCCGCCTCGAGTGTCGCCGCATCCGGCGCGCGGCCTTCGAGCGCCGCTTCGGTGCGCCGCGCGCGTATCGGGGTGGGCGCGACGGCGCCGAAAGCGACGCGCACGCCGCGCAGCACGCCCGCCTCGCGGCGCGCTCCCGCGGCGATGGAGATCGTCGCGATGTCCAGCGCGGGCCGCGCGCCGTGCTTGTAGAACTCGCCGGCGAAGCCCTCGGGCGGCAGCGGGATCTCGATCGCGGCGAGCAGCTCGGAGGGCTTGCGCGCCGTGCGTCCGGGCCCGCTGAAGAACTGCTCGAGCGGCACGCGGCGCATCTCGAGCCTGCCGTCGGGCTTCGACGCGAGCAGCGCGCGCGCCTCCAGCGCCAGCAGCGGCACGAGCGTGTCGCCCGCGGGCGAGGCGTTGCACACGTTGCCGCCGAGGGTCGCCGCGTTGCGGATCTGGTCGCTCGCAAAATGATCGCAGGCCTGCCACAGCAGCCCGATGCGCTCGCGCACGAGCGCGCTCCCCAACAGCTCGGTCATCGTGGTGAGCGCGCCGATGCGCGCGACGCCCGCCTCCTCGGCGATGCCGCGCAGCTCGGCCACGCGCCGTACGTTCATCAGCACCGGCTGCAAGCGCAGCCGCCCGGCGTTCGCCTGCGGCATGACGTCGGTGCCGCCGGCCAGCACCGTGACGTTTCCCGCGCGCAGGATCTCCGCCGCCTCGTCGAGCGAGCGCGGCGCGCGGTAGCTCTCGATCGGGTTCATCTAGAACCTCACCGGCTCGCGGAAGCGGCCGAAGACGCCCACGAGCACCTTGGTGATCTCGCCCACGCTCGCGTAGGCCTTGACCGCCTCCATGATCGCGGGCATCAGGTTCGCTCCGGAGCGCGCGTCGGCCTCGACGCGCTCGAGCGCGGTCTGCACGCGTGGGCCGTCGCGCTCGGCGCGCATCCGGGCGAGCGCCTCGCACTGCGCGCGGGCGTCGTCGTCGCGGTAGGGGTGGAACTCCATCTGCGGCGTCTTGTCCTCGGTGCGGTAGCAGTTGACCCCGACCTTGCGGAAGCGCCCCTCCTCGATGTCGCGCTGCCGGCGGTAGGCCTGCGCCGAGACCTTCGCCTGGATCGTCCCTTCCGCGACGAGCTTGACTATGCCGCCCTGCGCGTCGACCTCGGCCATGATCGCTTCCATGCGCGCGCGCATCTGGTTGGTGAGCGTCTCGACGTAGTACGAGCCGCCGAGCGGGTCGGCCGTGTCGGCGAGCCCCATCTCCTCGATGAGCATCTGCATCGTGCGCAGCGAGATGCGCTGCGCGTACTCCGACGGGATGGTGTAGGCCTCGTCGTAGCAGCACAGCGCCATGGTCTGCGTGCCGGCGAGCGCGCAAATGAGCGCGTAGTAGGCGCCGCGCACGATGTTCAGCTCGGGCTGCTCGTAGGTGAGGCCCCCGCCTCCGCCGCCGGCGATCATCCTCACCCACATCGAGCCGGGCTTGGTCGCGCCGTACTGCTCCTTCATGATCTTCGCCCACAGGCTGCGGCCGGCGCGGAACTTGGCCACCTGCTCGAAGATGCTGCCGAAGCAGTTGAAGTTGAACGACAGCCGGCCGGCGAATTCGTCCACCGGCAGGCCGCGGCGGATCACCTCGTCGGCGTAGGCCCTGGCGATGCAGAACGCGTAGGCCATCTCCTGCGCGGGGTCGGCGCCCGACTCGCGGATGTGGTAACCGCACACGGAGACCGGGCTGTACTTCGGCGCGTGCTTGGCGCAGTACTCGATGGTATCGCCCACCAGGCGGATGGAGGGCTGCACCGGGTAGACCCAGGTGCCGCGGCCGATGAACTCCTTGAGGATGTCGTTCTGCGCCGTGCCGCGCAGCTTGCCGAGGTCGTAGCCGCGCTTTTCCGCCATGGCGAGGTACATCGCGATCAGCACCGCGGCCGCGCCGTTGATCGTGAGCGACACCGTGATGCGCTCGAGGTCCACGCCGTCGAAAGCGATCTCGAAATCCCGCAGCGTGTCGACCGCCATGCCGACGCGGCCCACTTCGCCGTCGGCGAGCGGATCGTCCGAGTCCAGGCCGCACTGGGTGGGCAGGTCGAAGGCGACGTTCAGGCCGGTCTGGCCGTTGGCGATCAGGTAGTGGAAGCGCTTGTTGGTGTCGGCGGCGTTGCCGAAGCCGGTGTACTGCCGCATGGTGAACGGCTGCTTGCGGTACATGAGCGCATGGATGCCGCGCGTGAACGGATACTCGCCGGGCGCCCCGAGCAGGGCCTCGCCGCCGCTCGCGGCCACGTCCGCCGCCGTGTAGAGCGGCTTCACCTCGATTCCCGACTCGTTCACCACGGGGCGTACTTCCTTGGGCAGGTCTTTGGGCTTCATGATGCGTTCGCGCGGATGTAGTTGACGATGTCCTCGAGCCGCGAGCTCGAGGGAAAGATGCCCTTGAAGCCCAGGGCGCGCAGCTCGGCATGGTCGCGCTCGGGCAGATTGCCGCCGATGATCCACAGCTTGTCGGAAAGCCCGGCCTGCTCGAGCAGCGGCCGCAGCTTGCGGCAGACTGGCAGATGCGAGCCCGCCATCGACGACAGCGCGACGACGTCCGCGTCTTCGTCGAGCGCGATGCGCGCGATCGCCTCCGGAGTCTGGCGCAGCCCGGTGTAGATCACCTCGAAGCCCGCGTCCATCATCGCGCGCGCCACCACCTTGGCGCCCTGGTCGTGGCCGTCGAGGCCGGGCTTGGCGAGCACCACCTTGATCTTCTTCATCCCGAGAGCTCCTTCGCGATGACGAGCTTCAGGATCTCGCTCGTGCCGCCGCCGATCAGCGTGAAGCGCACGTCGCGCAGGAAGCGCTGCACCGGGTACTCCATGGCGTAGCCGTAGGAGGCGAACACGCGCGCCGCCTGGTCCGCGATGCGCGCGGCGGCCTCACTCGCGAACAGCTTCGCCATCGCCGCCTCCTTGTGGTGCGGCCGGCCCGCGTCGCGCAGCCACGCGGCGCGGTAGACGAGCTGGGTCGCCGCCTCGAGATCGGCGGCCATCTCGGCGAGCTTCATCTGGATCGCCTGATAGCGGTTGATCGCCTTGCCGAACTGCTTGCGCTCGGCCGCGTAGCCGAGCGCCGCGTCGAGCGCGGCGCGCGCCTGGCCCACGGCCATGGCGCCGGTGATGATGCGGATCTCGGCGAGCGTCTTGCGCAGGTGCGCCTCGCCGTCGCCCTCTTCCCTGGACAGGCGGTGGCCGTCCGGCACGAAGCAGCCGTCGAACGCGAGCTCGGACGTGGGCAGCGCCCAGACGCCCATCTTCTCGATCGTCCGGCCGATGCTCAGGCCGGCGAAGCCGCGCTCGACGAGGAAGATGGTGAGCTTCTTCTCCTCACCCGCCTTGGCGAACACGGTGAAGAAATCCGCCACCGGCGCGGAGGTCACCCAGGTCTTGCGCCCGTCGAGCAGGTAGCCGCCCTCGACCTTGCGCGCGCGGGTGGCGATCGAGTCGAGGTCGCTGCCCGCGTCGGGCTCGGTCATGCAGATCGCGCCGATCTTCTCGCCGCGCAGCGCCGGCTTGAACAGCCGCTCGACGACGTCGGCGCCGCCGAGCATGTGGAGGAACTTGGTGCCCATCAGCGACTGCATCGCCGCGCAGCCGGCGAGCGACATCGAGCCGCGCGCGATCTCCTCGAGCGCGATGCAGAACTCGGACAGCTGCATGCCGCTGCCGCCCGCCTCCTCCGGATAGCGCATGCCGAACAGCCCGATCGCCGCGAGCTCGCCGAACAGCTCGCGCGGAAAGGCGTGCGCCTCGTCGAGCGCCGCCGCCTGCGGGGCGATGCGCTCGTCGCAGAAGCGCGCGAAGGTCTCGCGCACCTGGCGCTGCTCAGGGCTTGGTTCGAAGTTCATGCCACTTGTAGTCGATCAACTCGAGGAGCACGCCGTTCACGGCCTTGGGGTGCACGAAGCCGAACTCGCAGTCGCGGAACTTGCGCGGCCCGCCGATGAGCGGATAGCCCTTGCCTTTCAGCTCGCCCAGCGCCGCGCGCGTGTCGTCCACGTTCAGCGAGACGATCATCACGCCCTCGCCGCGCTTCTCGATGAACTTCGCCACCTCGCCGTCCGGCGTGAGCGATTCCATCAGCTCGAAGCCCACGCCGCCCAGCCAGTAGCGTGCGACGCGGATCTTCTCCGGCTCGTCCACGTAGGCGTCGTCGGGCCTGTCCTTGCCGAGGATCGGCTCCCAGATCCTGCGCGCCGCCTCCAGGTCGCGCACCGCGATGCAGATATGGTCGATCTTGTTCGCTTTCATCGCTCCTCCGTCTGCCCGGCGCTCCGTGCGATCGCGACGCGCACCGCTTCCCGCTGCACCTTGCCGAGGGCGGTGCGCGGCAGCCGCTCGAGGAAACGCACCTCGCGCGGCTGCTTGTAGCGGGCGATGCGCCCGTCGAACAGCGCCATCGCCTCGGCCTCTGTCATGCTGCAGCCGGACTTGAGCACCACCGCAGCCGCGACCACCTCGCCCCAGCGCGCGTCCGGCCTGCCCACCACGCAGGCTTCCTCGATCGCGGGGCTTTCGAGCAGCACGCTTTCCACCTCGGCGGGATAGATGTTCTCCCCTCCGGAGATGATCATGTCCTTGAGGCGCGAGACGACGTACAGGTGGCCTTCGGCGTCGAAGTGACCGACGTCGCCCGAGTGGTACCAGCCGTTCCTGAAGGCGCGCGCCGATTCCTCCGGCGCCCGCCAGTAGCCCCCCGCCACGTTCGGCCCGCGCACCAGGATCTCGCCGTCGCGCCCCGCGGCGCACTCGGCGCCGTCCTCCCCCACGACCTTCACCTCGCAGTGCAGCGCGGCGGCGCCCGCCGAGCCCGCCTTGCGCAGCGCGTCGGCGGCGCGTACGTAGGCCGCCACCGGGCAGGTCTCGGTCGCGCCGTAGACCTGCACCAGCGGCACGCCGCATTCGGACACCTTGCGCACGAACGCCTCCGGCACGATGGTCGAGCCGGTGGTGATCATGCGCAGGCTGGAAAGATCGGCGCGCCTCCACTCCGGCAGCTCCATCATGGCGCTGAGCTGCGCCGGCACGAGCACCGTGAGCGAGATGCGCTCGCTGCGGATCGCCTCCAGCGTGGCGCGCGGATCGAAGCGCGCGTGCAGCGTGACGCTCGCTCCGGCGTGCAGGCCCGGCGTGGTCAGGATGTTCAGTCCGCCGACGTGGAACAGCGGCAGCGTGGTGAGGATCCGGTCGGCGCTGGTGAGATCGTGCATGTGCGTGCTGTTCACCGCATTCCAGAACAGCGCGCGCTGCGTCAGCACGACGCCCTTGGGCGCGCCGGTCGAGCCCGAGGTGTAGCAAAGCAGAAGCGGCGTGTCCTCGGCGCCCGCCGGCGGCGGCGGCGCGCCGGCCGCGCGCTCGAGCGCATCGACGTCGAGCCCCTGCGGCGCGCCCTCGATCGTGCGCGCCGTGTCCGCGAAGCCGGGCCCGACGAGCAGCGCGCGCGGCGGGCAGTCGGCGAGCACGCGGGCGAGCTCCGGCGGCGCGAGCCGCCAGTTGAGCGGCACGTAGGTCGCGCCCAGCCGCGCGCAGGCGAACAGGGCCACCAGCGCCGCTGGATGGTTGAAGCCGAGGTAGGCGACGGCGTCGCCCGGACGCACGCCGCGCGCCGCGAGCGCCGCGGCCGCGGCGCGCACGCGCTCGGCGAGCTCGGCGTAGCCGATCGCGCGGCCCTCGAACCGGATGGCGGGCGCTTTCGGCGCGAAGCGCGCGTGCCGCTCGATCCAGTGCGACAGGTCCATGCTCAGCTCCCGGTCACCTCGAGCACCACCGCCATCGCGGTGTCGCCCGCCGCGCATCCGGTGAACAGGCCGCGGCCGCCGCCGGCGAGCACCAGCTCCTCGATGAGCTCGATGACCGCGCGCGTGCCCATCGGCGCCTGCGGATGGCCCCAGACGAGCGAGCAGCCGTAGTTGTTCATGCGCTCGAGGCTGGCGCCGGTCGCGCGCGCGAACACGATGTCGTTCAGCGCGAACGGGTTGTGCGTCTTGATCGCCTTGAGGTCCTTGACCGCGACGCCGGCCTGCGCGAGCGCGCGCTCGGCCGCCGGCGCGGGGGCCTCGGGCATGTAGGCGAGCGCGGCGCGCGCTTGGCCGAAGCCGAGCAGGCGGATGCGAATCTTCGGGTCGCGCGACAGCTCCCGCGCGCGCTCGCGCGAAGCGAGCACGATCGCCGCGTTGCCGTCGGCCGGAAAGGTCTGTCCGCCGTAGGTCACCGTGCCGCCGGCGACGACCGGCTTGAGCTTCGCCAGCCCCTCGGCGCTGGAAGCGCGCACGCCCTCGTCGCCTTCGAGCACGGCCTTGCTCCCGGGCACTTCGAGCGGCAGCGTCATGAAGCGCCTGTGAAAGCCGCTTTCGACCGCCTGGCGGTACTGGCGCTCGCGCATCAGCACCACCTCGTGCTGCTGGACGGTGCCGATGCCGTGCTTCTTCGCCACGTTCTCCGCGGTGCTCACCATGGCGTGCGCGCCGAGCGGGTCGCAGCTGAAGTTGTCCATCACCCAGTCTTCGTGCGCCCCGGTCCCGCCCGGGCCGCGCGGGTTCGGGTAGTACAGATGGGGCCCGTTGGAGGTGCGATCGCAGGTCACGGCGAGCGACACATTCGACATGCCGCACTCGATCTCCTGCGCGCCGGCGAGCAGCACGCGCACGCCGGTGGCGCAGGCCTGCATCAGCGTCGGCCCGCCGACGTGGCCGAGCCCGGCGACGCCGGCGAGCCACGGCAGCCCGTAGAAGGAATGCTTCTGCGGCACGCTCAAGCCGAGCACGCCGTGGTCGAAGGCCTGCGCCGGGAGATCGCGCCGCGCGAGCTCGCGGCGCACCACCTGCGCGGCGAACTCCACGGAGTTCAGATTGGCGAGCGCGCCCTGCCAGCGCGCGAACGGCGTGCTCCAGTAGCAGCCGTAGGGTATCTCTGCCTTGTAGGTCATCGGGTCCGCCGGATCTTGTCGACGAGAACCGTCCTTGCCGTCTCGAGATGCGCGCGCATCGCCTGCGCGGCCGCTTCGCCGTCGCCCGCCGCGAGCGCGAGCGAGAGGCGCTTGAGCCCCTTCAGCACCACCGTGCGCACCGCGGACTCGTCGAGCGTGAAGGCGCGCAGATAGCGCACGTGATCGGCGTACAGCTGGATCGCGCGCACCAGCCGCTTGTTCGGCACGAGCGCGGTCCACGCGTCGCGATAGCGGTAGTTCGCCTCCATGAACGCGGCGCCGTCGCCCGCCTCGTGGGCGGCCGCCATGTCGGCGAGCGCCGTGCGCAGCGGCGCGAGCGCCTTGCGCTCCGGCTCGCTCGCCGCCACCTGGCGCAGCGCCTCGGGCTCGAGCAGGAAGCGGAGCTGGTAGATGTCCTCGACATCGCCCATGCCGAGCGCCGGGGCCTTGAAGCTGCGCCCATCGGCCACCACCAGCCCCTCGCTCGCGAGCCGCGCGAGCGCCTCGCGCACCGGGGTGCGCGACACACCCAGCTGCGCGGCGAGGGCGGCCTCCTGCAGCGGCTGTCCGGTGGCGATGCGGCCGGCGCGCAGGTATTCGCGCAGCGTGCCGTAAACCCGGTCGCCGAGCGGCTCGGGGCGCTCCAGGGCCTGGAGCTTGGCCATCATGCCGCCCGCTCCAGGAAGGTCGACACACCCTTCCGCGCCGCCGCCATAACGTGTACAGTATACCGTATACCGTTCAAAGGCAAGCCGGGATGCGCATCGGAATCGACGTCGGCGGCACCTTTACCGATTTCGTGCTGCTGGACGACGCCACGGGGCGGAGTCGCACCTACAAGTGCCTCACCACGCCGCGCAACCCCTCGGACGCCATCGAGCAGGGCATGCGCGCGCTGGCCCGCGAGGAGCCCGGCTGCATCGAGGCGCTCGAGGAGCTGATCCACGGCACCACGCTCGTCATCAACGCCATCATCGAGCGCAAGGGCGCGCGCACCGGCCTGCTCACCACGCGCGGCTTCCGCGACGTGCTCGAGCTCGGGCGCGAGATCCGCTACGCCGCCTACGACGCCTTCGCGCAGATGCCCGAGCCGCTCGTGCCGCGCGAGCGCCGCCTGGAGGTGCACGAGCGCCTGCGTGCCGACGGCAGCGTGCTCGAGCCGCTCGACGAAGCGCAGGCGCGCGGCGCGGTGCGCGAGCTCAAGGCGCTCGGCGTGGAGTCGGTCGCGGTGTGCCTGCTCAATTCGTTCGAGAATCCCGCGCACGAGCTCGCGCTGAAGAAGCTGCTCGACGAGGAGCTGCCCGGGGTCCCGCTGTCGATCTCCTACGAGGTGCTGCCGCAGATACGCGAATACGAGCGCACCAGCACGACGGCCACCAACGCCTACGTCAAGCCGCTCACGGAGAGCTATCTGCTCCGGCTGCGCGAGCGCCTCGCCGCGCTCGGTTTCGGCGGACGCCTGTTCATCATGCTGTCCTCCGGCGGCGTGACCTCCGCGGAGACCGCCGCGGAGTTCCCGGTGCGCATCATCGAGTCCGGCCCGACCGCCGCGGTGATCGCGGGGCAGTACTACAGCCGCTTGTTCGACTGCCCCGACATGTTCTGCTTCGACATGGGCGGCACCACGGCGAAATCCTGCCTCATCCAGCGCGGCGTGGCGGGCGTCGTGCCGACTTTCGAAGTCGGCCGCGTGCAGCGCTTCCAGAAAGGAAGCGGGCTGACCATCCAGGTGCCGGTCGTCGACCTGATGGAGATCGGGGCCGGCGGCGGCAGCATCGCGCGCGTGAGCCGTCTGGGCACGCTCCAGGTCGGGCCCGAGAGCGCGGGCGCCGAGCCCGGCCCGATCTGCTACGGCCGCGGCGGCCTCGAGCCCACCGTCACGGACGCCGACCTGCTGCTCGGCTACCTGGACCCGGACTACTTCCTCGGCGGCGGCATGCGGCTCGACGCGCAGGGCGCGCGCCGCGGGGTCGAGGAGCGCGTCGCGCGCCCGCTCGGCGTGACGTTCCTCGACGCGGTGTGGGGAATCCACGATCTCATCAACGAGACGATGGCGGCGGCCGCCAAGACGCATATCGCGGAACACGGCGGCAACCCGCAGCTGGTCACCGTGGCGGCGTTCGGGGGCGCCGGTCCGGTGCATGCCTACGGCCTGGCGCGCAAGCTCGGCGCCCCGCGCCTGGTCGTGCCGCCGAACGCCGGCGTCGGATCGGCGCTGGGATTCTTCACGGCGCCGCGCGCCTTCGACCTGGTGCGCAGCCACAAGGTGCCGTTCGCGAGCGCCGATTTCGGCAGGCTGGAGGCGCTGTTCCGGGAGCTCGAGGCCGAGGGCGAGCGCACGCTGCGCAAGGCTGGCGCAGAGGGACCGATCGAGTTTTCCCGCTCGGTCGAGGCGCGCTTCATCGGGCAGGGCTCCGAGACCAGCCTCGCCCTGCCCCCGGGCGATTTCGCGCGGCTCGATGCGGCGCAGCTGCGCCGCCGCTTCGACGAAACCTACGAGCGGCTGTATGGCCGCACCTATCCCGAATCGCCGGTCGAGTTCGTGAACTTCTGCGTGCGCGCCAGCCTGCCGGTCAAGCTCTTGCAGCTACCCCGGCTCGCGGTGAAGGGCCGGCCCGGCGACGCGCTCAAGGGCACGCGCAAGGCCTATTGCCCGCAAGCGAGGGATTTCATCGCCTACGGCGTGTACGATCGCTACCGGCTGCCGCCGGATGCCGCGATCGCCGGACCGGCGATCGTCGAGGAGCGCGAGTCCACCGTGATCGTGGGCGACGGCGGCGAGGCGCGCGTGGACGAGTTCGGCTTTCTGTGGATCGGCCTGCCGAAGGAGCAAGCTCATGAAGCAGGGCTTTGACCCCATCACGCTCGAAATCCTGTGGCGGCGCCTGGTGTCGATCGTGGACGAGTCGGACGCGACGGTCGCGCGCACCGCGTTCTCGAGCCTGCTGCGCGACGCGCACGACTACACCTGCATGTTCACCGACTCGCGCGGACGCGAGCTCGCGCAGGGCACGCTCGCGACACCCGGGCAGTCCGGAGCCATGGCGCTCGGCATCCGCAAGCTGGTCGAGGGACTCGGGCGGGGCGCCTTCCGGCCGGGCGACGTGTACATCACCAACGATCCCTGGGCGCTCGCCGGGCACCTGAACGACGTCTGCGTGCTGAGCCCGATTTTCCACCGCGGACGGCTCGCCGCGTTCACCGCCTGCATCCTGCACCACTCGGACGTCGGGGGCCGGGTCGCCTCCGACAACCGCGAGGTATTCGAGGAAGGCTTGTTCATACCGCTCGTGAAGCTGTACGACGCGGGCGCGCTCAACCAGGGGGTGCTCGCCATGATCCTCGCCAACGTGCGCACGCCCGAGCAGGTGAACGGCGACATCCGCTCGCAGATCGCCGCCAATCACGTCTGTGCGGAGAAGGTCGTGCGCATGCTCGAGGAGTACGGCCTGGACGACCTCGACGCGCTCGCCGACGAGATCATCGGCCGCAGCGAGCGCAGCATCCGCGCGGCGATCGCCAAGGCGCGCCCCGGCGTGTACCGCGCCGAGGGCGTGATCGAGCAGATGGACGGCCACCCCGACGTGCGCATTCCCTGCGCGGTCACCATCGAAGGCAGCGACATCACGGTGGACCTGAGCGGCGCCTCGCCGCAGGTCGATTGGGGCGGCAACGTCGTCTACAACTTCACCTTCGCCTACGTGCACATGGCGGTGAAGAGCATCTTCGATCCCGAGATCCCGAACAATCACGGCATCGCCGCGCCGATCCGGCTCGTCGCGCCCGAGGGCACGGTGGTCAACTGCCGCTTTCCCGCGGCGGTGGCGGCGCGCATGCAGATCGGGCACTTCATCACCGAGGTGATCTACCGCGCGCTCGCGCAGGCGCTGCCGGGGCGCGTCGTCGCGGCGGGCGGCGGGGCTCCGGCGACGATGCAGATGTTCTACGGCAGGCGCGGCGACCGCCGGCCCTTCCACTCGGTGCTCATCCGGGGCGGCGGCCTCGGCGCGAGCGCCGCGCGCGACGGCGAAGGCTGCTTCATCTTCCCGGCGAACGGCGCCAACACGCCGGTGGAGATTCTGGAGAGCGACGCGCCGCTCATCGTGGAGCGCCGCGAGCTGCTGCCCGATTCGGGCGGCGCGGGCAGGCAGCGCGGCGCGCTCGGACGGCGCGAAGTGTTCCGCGTCCCGGACGACGCGTATGCGCCCCAGCCCCCGGTGATGCTCGCGATCCAGTCGGGGCGCTTCCGCCTGCCGCCGGAAGGCCTGTTCGGCGGCAAGCCGGGAGCGCTTGCGCGGTTCCTGGTCAACGGCAAGCCGGGCAATCCGTACGGCCTGACGGCGCTCAAGCCCGGCGACACCGTGGTGATGGACGCCGCGGGCGGCGGCGGTTACGGCGATCCGCGCGCGCGCGACTCCGATGCGCTGGCCCGCGACATCCGCGAAGGCAAGGTCACGCCGCAGGGGGCCAGGCGCGACTACGACTCGGCGCGCGAGAAGGAAACCGCGTCGTGAACGCTCAGGCTGCCTTCGCGACCGAGGGTAGCCCGGCGAGGGCCATCGCGAGCTCCGCCTCGTCGTAGCTCTGATCGGTGAGCTTCCCGGCGAAGTAGTCCATGTAGGCCTGCATGTCGAAGTGCCCGTGGCCGCACAAGTTGAACAGGATCGTCTGCGAGCGGCCTTCGGCCTTGCAGCGCAGCGCTTCGTCGATCGCGCCCTTCACCGCGTGGTTCGCTTCCGGCGCCGGCAGAATCCCTTCTGCGCGCGCGAACTGCACGCCCGCCGCGAACACCTCCTTCTGGTGGTAGGCCTTCGCCTCGAGCAGCCCGAGCTCCTTGCAGTGCGACACCAGCGGGGCCATGCCGTGGTAGCGCAGCCCCCCGGCGTGGAACCCCGGCGGGGTGAAGGTCGAGCCCAGCGTGTGCATCTTGACCAGCGGCGTAAGGTGCCCGGTGTCGCCGAAGTCGTAGGCGTACTTGCCGCGCGTCAGGCTGGGGCAGGCCGCGGGCTCGATCGCCACGATGCGGCGCTTCCTGCCCCCGCGCAGCTGCGCGCCGAGGAACGGGAACACCAGGCCGGCGAAGTTCGAGCCCCCGCCGGTGCAGCCCACCAGCACGTCGGCATCGTCCCCCGCCATCTCGAGCTGCGCCATCGCCTCCTGCCCGACCACCGTCTGGTGCATGAGCACGTGGTTGAGCACCGAGCCGAGCGCGTACTTGGTGTCGTCGTGCGTGGCGGCGACCTCGACCGCCTCGGAGATCGCGATGCCCAGGCTCCCCGGATGGTCCTTCGCCTTCTCCAGGATCGCGCGCCCGGACTGGGTCTCGGGCGAAGGCGAGGGGATGCAGGTCGCGCCATAGGTCTCCATGAGCGCGCGGCGGTAGGGCTTCTGGTTGTAGGACACGCGCACCATGAACACCTTGATCTCGATGCCAAACAGCGCGCCGGCGAACGCGAGCGACGAGCCCCACTGGCCCGCGCCGGTCTCGGTGGCGATCTTCTTGATGCCGGCCTGCTTGTTGTAGAACGCCTGCGCCACGGCGGTATTGGGCTTGTGGCTGCCGGCGGGCGAGACGCCCTCGTACTTGTAGTAGATCTTGGCCGGGGTCTGCAGCGCCTTCTCCAGGCGCCGCGCACGGTACAAGGGGCTCGGGCGCCACTGGCGGTAGATCTCGCGCACCGGCCCGGGGATCTCGATCTCGCGCTCGGTGCTCACCTCCTGCAGGATGAGCTCCATGGGAAACAGCGGCGCCAGGTCGTCAGGCCCCACCGGCTGCTTGGTGCCCGGGTGCAGCACCGCCGGCGGCGGCGAGGGCAGGTCCGCCATGATGTTGTACCAGTGCTTCGGGATGCGGGTCTCGTCCAGCACGTACTTCACGGTGTCGATCATGACGCCCTCCTCTGCATTGCAGTATCTGGCAGCTTGCTCGCAACGGATCCGGCAGTTACTTAATCGACATCAAGACAATCGCCAAAATGCTCTACGGGGCGTCGCTCCGCACGCAACGAGCCGCCGCGTACGCCAGTACTGACGCGTGGCTTGCCTCCGTCATCATGCTGAGGTTGGCCAGCTGGAGTGTCTGAACATCCTTTGCCTGCGCGTACTCCTTCGAGGCCGAATAGGACGCGTCGAAGTTGCGCTGCAGATTCCCCAGCATATTGGTCCTCGCGGCTTCGCAGTCCGACGCCGAGCCGAATACGCCTTCCTGCTTCCACTGGGATAGCGGCTTGTCGTCCAGCATCTTGTAGCGGCTCAAGCTGGGCGCGTTGGCGTCGAAATCGCTCCAGGGCGGAGTAAGCAGATGCCACCCGCCCGCTGCCCATGCGGCCGACATTCCGGTAAGCAGCATCGCCGCCGAGATCGTGCGCTTCACGTCGTCCCCTCCTCGCGCCTGCCCGACTCATTGTCCGCATCGCGTCTGCGAGCGGCAATGATGCGATTGAATCGGCGTCAACAATTCGGCTGCCAGCGCCTCACGCGCCGGCATGAGAGCCTGCCGGGAGTTGCCGCCCGACACCGAGGGTTTCTCGTAGTTGTCGACGCGCGAGAGCACGGCCACGCGCACTGCAAGCACCTGCGACCAGTCCGCCAGGTCACCGGCGCGACGTTGTCGAAGCTGTCGGTGATGCCGTCCGCGACATCGATCGGCGTGCCCCCGCCCGCGCAGTGGGGTCGTAGGGTGCGGGCACGCCCGGGTTGTGCTGCATCTTGGCGGCGGAGGGTTGCAGCGTGGTGATCTGCTCGCGCGTACACACCATGGGCATGGTGTTGCTCACCAGCAGCACCTTGTCGCCTACCGAATACCCGTACGTACCGTCTACGTTCAGCTCGGACGAAGGCAGAGGCATCGGCACGGTCAGGCTCCCGGCAGTCAAGCGAGTCACCTTACTCGAGTACATCACGGTGATCGCATCGGACAGCTACGCGTGTTTGAGAACAGTCCGGATCGTGTCTACCAGGATCTTCTTGCTGTACGGCTTGGTGATGTAGCCGTCGGCGCCGAGAGCCATGCCGCGGCGCACCTCCTCTGGTTTATCCAGCGCCGTGAGCATCACCACGGGTAGTAGTGCGAGCTTCGAATGCCGACGAATGCTTGACAGCACATCCCAGCCATTGCCGTCGGGCAGCATGACGTCAAGGAGCAGTGCATCCGGGGCCTTGCGAGTCTCGATCTCCTTAGTCAACTCCTTGCAATTGCGTGCGAGGCGAACCTCGTACCCAGCCATGCTGACGCGTAGGTCGGCAAGCGCTGCCTGGTCCGGATCGTCTTCCACGATCAGCACCACGATCTCGTTTGGCTTCTTGGCGAGCGACGCGCGGTTCTTCAGCCGATACGGTGAGAGGAAAGCGCCGGTGTGCTCGAGCGCCGTAACGGCAGCTTTCGTCGCCTGGGTCCCCATGGTTTGAGAATCGTCCGGCGTTATTGTCCGAGTGCCTAGTTGCTGCGCTTGGAGAAGACTGCTGAAGTTCACATCTTGTATTGAATCGGCAGGAACCGAACTCACAAATCCCAGCTCCTCCAGCTCGGCCAGCCAGTCCGCCAGGAGCTCGTCCGCGAAGTGGCGAAGATGCCCCCGAATGACGTCGGAGTGAGTCTTGCCTTCGATCACCCTAAGAATCCGGCGATAGTCAGACGGTATCGCCACATCGTCTGAGGCCTGAGCCTCGTCGCCGGCCTCTGTACGACTATAGATTCGAGCTTGCGGTCCTTCTTCCATGCGAGGCTTTTACCACACTGACACAACGAGCGGCGCGCTAAATGTAGGCCATGACAATTCGAAGCTTAAAAACCTCGACTCACGCTAGACCATCTATCGCTGTAATTCTTCTGCCGAGCGCTACAGCGTGACTGTAATGGAAGCGACACACGGAACGCACGACGCTCGACGTTCAGTTTTTGCCTATTGTCCAGCACTAGCGAGAGTCACCCCGACCAGCAGACCGATAAGCACGAGGACGATCGCGATCTCGACCAGCGTGAAGCCTTGCTGCGAGCCTCTCTTGCGGAACGGCTGGGCTATACGCAGCCGGACGGGTCGTACATGACCGCCGTGTAGAAGGCGCCGATCCTGAAAATCTCCCCTTCGGGGCGCGCACCGCCTTCGGACAGCTCGACCACTTTCGCGCGCGCACGCTCGAGCGAGCGACTGCGTATGAACAAGCGACGCCCGAGCCTTTCGATCTGAACTTCGTCGCCCGGAACCTCGAGCCTGCGACAAGTGGCGGTCCACATCGAGCCGTCCACGTGCGGCGCGCTGACGACGCGCAACCCGAGCTGCACGAGTTGGCTGACCACGAGCTCGACGTTCTCGCGCTCGTGGCCGGAGATCTGGGTCAAATCGCCGGAGTCCATCAACGTGACGTTCAACGTATCGCTAAGCGTGCGGCGGGACATTCCTTTTTTTGCCTTTTACGCGAGCTCCCGCAAATTCCGAGGTCTCGCCAAATATTCCGGACGCATATGAAACCATTGGAGTCGACGATCACGCAAAGAACCACGCCATGCTTTACAGCATTTGACGAATCTGGCGAACTCCTGTGGCTGCTGCTAGCGGCCATAAGAACTCATTCGATCACCCGGTCAAACTGTTTCGGCATCAAGCTTGGTCCGCACCTTTCTCCACGTCCTGGTTCTTGAACCTTTTCCAGCCCAGCAAGCGCAGCCCCCGCTTGATCAGTCTCTTGACCCATCGGCCCGGGATATGCCGGATGGCAGAAAGGCGTCCAACGGACGTCGAGGGATTGAACGCGATGAAGCCATAGTACTCACGAGCATCCTTCATCCAGCCTCGCTTGTAATCGTCTCGCCCGTATCCGTAGTCGAGCTTGTTCACGCGATCGTGGTCGAGCACGTGGGCAATCATGAAATTGGTCAGCACCACACCGACCGCCAACTTCTTGTATGCCTCGTCATAGGCGAGCCGGGCGCAATGGGCGGTGCCGCCGCTTACGATCCAGAACTGCACCGCAGCAGGCCTCCCGTCCAGGCGCAGGATACCCAGGCGCAAGTAGCCCTTGATGGCGCAAAGGTGCATGAGTTGCAGCGTTTCCAATGCGAACATGGTTGCCGGAGATTTCCAACTCGCGCGTGAGACGGCCATGTAGTCGGGGAGGCTGCTTTCCAGATCGGCCGCACTGGTCACTAGGATCAACTCGAGCCGTCCCGTCCTTTCCAGGGCACGCTGTCGGCGTCCGACGTTGTAGCGCATGTTAGCGCTGCGTTGCGCGAAATAGGCCTCATAGGACAGGCCCGTCGTGTCCTCATAGCGGTTGAAAGAGTTGGCGTAGGACTGAACGAAGAAACCGGCTCGCCGCAACGCCTGACGGATGGTGTCGCCCAGCGCGGAATCCAATTCAACCGGCCAAATCCGGATGGCATCGAAGCGCCGCGGATGCCCATCCGGAGAGGCTGACCTCAAATGCCTGAACAACGCCTCCAATACCGCGACCGAATGCTCCACCGCGGGATCGAAGATCAGCGCCGCGGTCGTGTAATTCTCCGGGTGGCTGATGGAGCCGATTACATGGCCCTTTCTAACGGCGAGATCCCTGGTGCTATAGAACAGGGGGGCCAAAAGAAGCGGTCGCTCGGAATCGGCCTCTTCCATACCATAGAGACGGAGTTCATCGGTCTCGAAGAAATTCCGCATCAGATACTCGAACCACTCCGGCTCGCGGAACAGGCCATGCCGTTCGATTTCACCGTCGAGGAGCGTTCGGTAGGAACCAGGGAGGTCCGTGAAGTCGCGAAACTGGCGGACACGGTATGCCCGGCTCACGTCCCGCGAGGCGCGGTCCCGTTGTTCCAAAGTCTCTGCTCTCGAGGTAACTCGTGGCAGCATTTCTGCTTCATTGGGCGGTCCGCCAGCGATCGCGGCATGGACAGTAACGCCACATCCCTTATGAAGCCGGCAAGCTATATGGACCTGTCCCGCTACGCAAGACGAACGCATGTTGCTCCATACCGCTTTCTGCTAGTCGGCAGGAGCACTCAGGAACGATTGCGCCTTGCGACGGATTTTGCCATTTGGTCCACCCGGAGCGGGCCAAGAGCGTTTGAACGAAATGTTCGACAGAGGCGCGGCGTTTGCCACAGCTGCTCGTCTCGCATCGGTAACGCAGGATCTACCAGGACGTCTCGGGCGGCTGAAGATGATCCGTCGCCTGGAGCTGCAGCGACAGTTCCGTGTTCGTGCGCACACCCAGCCGCTGGTGAATGGCCTGCGTGTAATTGCGCACCGTTGCAGGAGAAAGTCCCAGGCGTCGCGCGATCTCCCTGTAGCGAAAACCTTGGGCAATGTGACGGGCAACCGCTAGTTCGCGCTCGCTGAGCTCGTCGACTAGCGTCTTCTGCCGCGCATTGAGCAAAAGGAGATCCCGGACAGGACGCACGGCAACGATAATTCGACGGCCAACATACCGGTTGCCCGACGAGCATCCCAGGTGTTCGGCAAAGGACAATGGAAGCTGGCGGCCGGACACCTTCGGCCATTCCTGGCCCACGAGTTCAAGGAACCTCGGATTCGCGTGGTGGAGCACTCCGAAGCGATCGGCAATTGCCGCGCCTAGCGGCACAGTCGCGTTCGGGGCGCTCAATGCAAAGTTTCCAGTTGATCGTCAGCGACTCAATGAGGTGCGGCAAGAGCAACTCGACTATCTTGCGCTCGGATTCGCTGTATTGCGTCAAAGGCAGCACCTCGGTACACACCCAGCCATTGAAAGAGATCAGAGCCCCGCTGGTAGTGACTGCAAAGAATGTAATTTTCATGCTCCCAGCGCTTGGCGTACTCGCGGATGCCTTCGTACTTGGATTCGCGATAGAGACTCGGCGCGTGGAAGCTGAATGCGCGGTCCGGGTTCTTCCCGACAGTGAAGACCGCAATATCCTCGTGCTTTACCTCTTCGTAGTCGATCAGCCGATCGGGAGATTCGCCGAACAAGTGCACACTATGATGGACAACGCCTTCCGAATTGATTTTTCCAGTGGCCCAAGTCGCGGAGGTAAAGGGCACTAGCGGTCGGAAGAGCGCCAAGGCCGCGCCTCGAAATTCGCATGACGATTCCTCCCGCGCCGCAGCATACAGCGCGAGTAGCACCGCACTCAGTTCGTCCACGGATCCTCCTCAAGCGGAACTTACCTCGCGTTTTCTTCTTCTTTTCTTTTGCCATTTGACCGCTGAGGCAATTTTAGGCCGAGATAGGAGCAGTTCGCCATTTCGCCCAAGCGACTTACCGACTCGCCGGGTCCCCCAGGCGTGTAAGACGCGCCGACAGATGCATATGCATCTTGTGATCGGAAGCCTAAGTATCGACGCTCTCATTCTCTTGCGCCGTGGGACCTGGTGCAGCAGGCGACAGCTGCTGCAACCAGGTAATTTGTCGGTAAAACCACTCCGACTGATCGTTCTTGGTGGTGCAATTCTTGCGGGGATTTTCCTTCTGATAAAGATGCAGGGCAACGTCAGATTCTTAGCGTTAAGTCAGCTGGGAGGTTTTAGTTGCGCATTCCAGGACACTGGTTAAAGGAGAGATCGTCATGCAAGCACATACGTTTGGAAAAATACCTTGCCTACCCGGGGACTCAGAAAGGTTGTACCGTCTAAAGCGCAATGCATTCAATAAAGGGGTGAGAGTATTGGCCGCCGTCGTGGCTCTCGGCCTATGCGCATCGGCCAAAGCGGATATCATGAACATGTCAGTGGCGTTCAATGCGCAGACTCAAAGCCTGTGGGGTCCAGGTGGCAGCTACGCCGATTTCGGCATTTCGGGAAGTGGTTCTTTGGCGGGGATCAGCTACGATTACAATTTTAGCGCCTCAAGCGGAACGGTGTCTGCTAAGTATGCAGGTGGACTCTCAGCGAGTTATGCGCCCTCACTCAGCATGCCGGGTACAACCTCGGTCAGCCTCAACTTCGCGGACAACGCCAATGGCGCGAATGTGAAATCCGACCTGGGCGCCCAGGCGAGCACCCACATTGCCGGATTCAGTATCCTGAACGAGGATTACCAACTTAACGTCAACCAGACCACTACTACGCAGCTCGGCCATTCCGACTCAGGCAGCGACACCGTCACGCTTGGCAATTCAGGAGTGGATGTAGTCGTCGCCAGTGCCGGGATGAACTACAACATTCAGCAGACAGATAATCTCGCGTTCAACAATATAAGTGGCAAGCTGATTGCCAGCCTTGAAGGTACCTCGACCTCGATATCAACTCCCTTCACGCTGACCGATTCTGGCGGCATCACACTGGATCTGGGTCTGAGCGATGCCGGGATCTGGGACCTCTCGCTTCAAGACTTGATGCTGGGTAATACATTCTCCACTTCCTTTGATGCCCAATTGCAACCGTTCGTGAGCTACGTTTCCGGGGTCAGGATTTGTCATACATGGGGCGTTCCCTATCCTTGTGGACTTGAACACACAGAAGACGACATTACATTGGCCAGCCTGAACATCTACAACGGCACTCCATTCGGGCTGACATTCGATCCTGTCAGCCCCACCCAGATGTTCTCGATCAATGTTGCCGGTCCTTCAGCCTCGGTTCCGGAACCCGCAACGCTCGCGCTTCTCGGCATCGGTCTCTTGGGGCTCGGCTTCTCTCGCCGCCGCAAGCTGCGGTGACTAGGTCGTATCACTCACACGAAGCCCGCCGCGTGCGGGCTTTCTTGTTTCTAGCCTGCGGCGAAATTAGAAATCGTCTAAGCCAGCACGGACTCAGCGCTCGTGCTCATCGCACCCCGCGCCGCGCTCCCAGCTGCCGCAGGCGTCGATGACGACAATGCGGAACCGCTCACACCAGATGTGCACACCGTCGTAGCCGGTCGCCTGTGCGCAGGTCCAGCAGCTATGCGCGCAGCACTGGACAGATTCCGAACACTGTACAACGCACGTGATCCGGAGTTCACGAGAAGACTTGCGCTCACGAACTTGATACTTGATCGGATGGAAGGCGGGGCTTCTCGTCCCACGGTGACTGGACCCACGTCTCCTCCCGGTTCGGAAGCGGCCCCACGAGGATTGAATAAAGCGTTATGAGGCGCGCCGCCATCTCGAGCACTTCCGCGCGCGTTATTGGCCGGCCGACCTCGGCTTCATAGATGCGCGCGAACTCGTCGAGCTCTTCGTCGGTGCAAAGCGCCATGGAGCCAGCCTAATGCGGCTCACGGCGGGACCAAAGGCGCGAGATCGTGACTAAACGGCACGCGCACTACGTGGTGCGACGAACCGGTCTATTTGGTCAGCGGTTGGCAAAAGCGCCATCGCGCGCTCTAATTCACTGATATTACTGGCGTCCCCACGGGGATTCGAACCCCGGTTACCGCCGTGAAAGGGCGATGTCCTAGGCCTCTAGACGATGGGGACCTGATGCGGGAATCAAGTCGGGCCGGTGGTGGAGGTAACCGGGATCGAACCGGTGACCTCTTGCATGCCATGCAAGCGCTCTCCCAGCTGAGCTATACCCCCACGCAAGGGCGCGTATTGTAGCGAGGGAGGCAGGAAGCGTAAAGCAAATCCGGGGCTTGGCGCGTGTCATTGGGCGCAGGGGCCGACGCGCTTCGCGGCGAGGGTCTGGGTCAGGACGATGCGCTCCCCGCCGATCTGGCTCGAGCTGTGGATTTCCCCGCGCAGCGCGCTGCTGGTGTAGTGCACCAGCCCGTCGCCGCGCATGCCGGATTGCGGGCAGTCGAAGGTCCAGGCGTAGTCGCCCTCGGCCGAGGGCTGCGAGGAGACGACGCAGTCGGCGCGCGGGCGCACGCGCTGCGCGATGACCGCGGGGTCCCCGGCTTGCGCCGCGCTCACGCACTGCGTGGCGAGGGCCGCGGGCGCGCCGGGAACGCCGGTCTGGCCGAGCGAGATCTGCCACTCGCCGGCGAGGATCGGCTGCGCGCGCGCGGGCGCGGCCGCGGCGAGGACGATGAGCGCGACGAGTGCGGTGCGGGCGGCCTTCAAGCGTTCTCCTTCAGTCGGTATCCAGGTGGTGCGCGAGGCGCGCGAGCACGGTCTCGCGCCCGATGAGCTCGAGCACCGCGTCGATCGAGGGCGTCTGCAGCCGCCCGGTGACCACGAGGCGCAGCGGCATCGCGAGCTGCGGCATCTTGAGGCCGCTCGAGGCGAGCACCTGCTTCACCGCGCCCGAGATCGACGCCTTGTCCCAGCGCGCAAGCTCGGCGAGACGCGCCTTGAGCGTGCGCAATGCCGGGAGCACCGTGTCGGTGAGCTGCTCTTCGACCTGGTCGGCGTGCGGATGCGGCTCGGCGTAAAAGAGCGTCGCCGCCTCGGCGAGGTGCAGCACGCTGGTGGCGCGGTCCTTGAGCAGCGCCACGACGGGCTCTAGCGGCGGCCCCGCTTCGGGCGAGACGCCGAGGCGCGCGAGCTCGGGCGCGACCAGCGCCGCGAGGCGCGCGTCGTCCGCGCTCTTGATGTAGTGCTGGTTCAGCCACGCGAGCTTCGCCGGATCGAATTGCGCGGCCGAGCGCGACACGTGCGCGAGGTCGAACCATTCGGTGAGCTCGCGCACGCCGAACACCTCGTCGTTGCCGTGCGACCAGCCCAGGCGCGCAAGGTAGTTGACGAGCGCCTCGGGCAGGAAGCCCTCGTCGCGGTACTGCGTGACGCTCACCGCGCCGTGGCGCTTGGAGAGGCGCTCGCCGTCGGCGCCGAGGATCATCGGCACGTGCCCGAACTCGGGCAGCGCGGCACGCTCCGCGAGCAGCGCGCGGAAGATGTGGATCTGGCGCGGCGTGTTGTTGACGTGGTCGTCGCCGCGGATGACGTGCGTGATCCGCATGTCGAGGTCGTCGACCACCACGCCGAAGTTGTAGGTCGGCACGCCGTCGGCGCGCAGGATGACCAGGTCGTCCAGCTCCGCGTTCGGAAACGAGATCGGACCCTTCACCAGGTCGCGCCAGCCGACCTCGCCCTCCTCCGGCGTGCGAAAGCGCACCACCGGCGGCCGGCCCCTGGGCGGCACGAGGCCGGCGGCCTTGACGCGCTCCGGCCGCCAGCGGCCGTCGTAACGGGGTTTCTCGCCTCGCTGGCGTTGGGCTTCGCGCATGGAGTCCAGTTCTTCTTTCGTGGCCCAGCAGTGATACGCATGACCCTCGGCGATCAGGCGCTCGGCGACCTCCTTGTAGCGCGGCAGGCGCTGCATCTGGAAGAACGGCCCCTCGTCCCAGTCCAGACCGAGCCAGCGCATGCTCTGCAGGATGGCGTCGGTGGAAGCCTCGGTCGAACGCTCGAGGTCGGTGTCCTCGATGCGCAGCACGAAGGTGCCGGCGTGGTGGCGCGCGTAGGCCCAGGAAAAGAGCGCCGTGCGCGCGCCGCCGATGTGCAGGTAGCCGGTGGGACTCGGGGCGAAGCGCGTGCGCACGGTCATTGCGCCGCGGATTCTAACCCGCGCGGTCAGTTCGGCTAGAATGCCCGCTCCTGGAGGAGGAGGGGAAAACCATGAAAACGAACAGCCGATTCGCCGCCGCGCTCGCCGGCAGCCTGGCGCTACTTGCCGCGCACGGGAGCCACGCGCAGACCACGCTCACCATGTCGTCGTGGGTGCCGCCCAGCCACCCGCTCACCAGCGTCTTCCTGGTGGGCTGGGCGAAGGAGGCCGAAAAGGTGACCGGCGGCCGCGTGAAGTTCCAGATGCTGCCCAAGGCGCCGGTGGCGCCGCCGGGAACGTTCGACGCGGTGCACGAGGACCTGGTCGACCTGTCGTACGTGACCGCGAGCTACACGCCGGCGCGCTTCGTTCTCACGCGGATGGGCGAGCTGCCGGGCGGCGGTCCGAACGCGACGATCAACTCGCTCGCCTACTCCAAGATCCACTGGGAATACTTCCAGAAGGCGGGCGAATACAAAGGCGTGCACCTGCTCGGCGTGTTCAGCCACGGCCCGGGACAGATCTTCAACAGCAAGCGGCCGATCAACGGCGTGAACGACCTGAACGGCCTGAAGATCCGCACCGGAGGTGGCGTCGCCGACGACATGGGCAAGGCCTTCGGGGCGTCGCTGCTGTTCAAGCCCGCGCCGCAGTCCTACGAGCTGCTCAAGGAGGGCGTCGCCGACGGCGTCTTCTTCCCGCTCGAGTCGCCGAAGTCGTTCCACCTCGAGAAGCTGATCCACTACGCCACCATCTTCCCGCACGGCTTCTACTACTCGACGTTCGGCTTCTTCATGAACGAGGACAAGTGGAACAAGCTGCCGCAGCAGGACAAGGATGCCCTCAACAAGATCTCCGGCGACTACGTCGCGCGCGCGGCCGGCAAGATGTGGGACGACGCCGACGCCGCGGGCCTCGCGGCGATCAAGGAGGCGGGCGTGCAGATCACCTACGCGAGCCCGGCGTTCGAGAAGGCGATGCTCGAGAAGGCGCAGCCGATCATCCAGGACTGGATCAAGGCGGCCGACGCGAAGGGCGTCGACGGCAAGAAGGCGCTCGACGCGTTCCACGCCGAGGTCAGGCGGCTCGAGCAGACGATGAAAAAGTGACGCCCGCCACGCGTCGCGCGCCGCGGCGCTACGCAGCGCCGCGGCTTTTTTTGTTGATCGTGGAAACGTGATCCCCCCGGGGGAATCGCGCTTCGCGCGCGTCGCGCGCCGCCTCGAGGCCGTGCTCGGCCTCGTCGCCGGTGCGGTGCTCTTCGCGATGATGCTCCTCACGTTCACGGACGTGATGGGGCGCTACCTGTTCAACCACTCGGTGCCCGGCGGCTTCGAGATCACCGAGATCCTGATGGCGATGCTGATCTTCGCGGGGCTGCCGCTGGTCTCGCGCCGCGAGGAGCACGTGAGCGTCGACCTGATGGATCACCTGATGCCGCGGGCGATGCGGCGCGTAGTGCGCGTAATCATGGAGCTCACCGGCGGCGCGCTGCTCCTCGGCCTCGCGTACCTGATGTGGCACAAGGCGCAGAAGGTCGCCGCGTACGGCGACACCACCACGGTGCTGCAGATCCGCTACGCGCCCTACGTCTACGCGATCGTCGTCTTCCTCGTGATCGCGGGCGTCGTGCACCTCGTCAACGTCTTCGCGCCCGACGCGGCGCGCAAGGACGAGATCGTCTGAAGCGCCGCGCCCCGCGATGACCCAGGCCCTGATCGCGTTCGCGCTGATGCTTGCGCTCACCTTCATGCGCATGCCGATCGCCTTCGCGATGGGCGTGGTGGGCATCGCCGGCACCGCGCTCATGAAAGGCTGGTCGCCGGCGCTCGCGATGGCGACCGAGGTCACCTACGAGACCGGCTTCAGCTACCTGTTCTCGGTCGTGCCGCTGTTCATCCTGATGGGCACGTTCGTCTCGCGCGCCGGCATGGCCGAGGAGCTGTACGCCGCCTGCTACGCCTTCGTCGGCCACCGGCGCGGCGGCCTGGCGATGGCCACCATTGGCGCCTGCGGCGGCTTCGGCGCGATCTGCGGATCGAGCCTCGCCACCGCGGCCACGATGTCGCAGGTGGCGATGCCTTCGATGCGCAAGTTCGGCTACAGCCCGGCGCTCAGCGCCGGATCGATCGCGGCGGGCGGCACGCTCGGCATCCTGATCCCGCCTTCGACCGTGATGGTGATCTACGGCATCCTCACCAACACGAGCATCGGCAAGCTGTTCGCCGCGGGCGTCCTGCCCGGGCTGGTCGGCATCGCGTTCTACATGGCGGCGGTGCAGTGGACCACCTGGCGCGATCCCAAGGCCGGCCCGCCGGGCGAGCGCGTGCCCTGGAAGGAGCGCCTCGCCACGCTGCGCGGCATCGGCCCGTTCCTCGGCATGGCGGCGCTGCTCGTGCTGCTGGTGCGCCTCGACGTGCTGCTCGCGAACAACGCGATGGTGTTCGGCGCGCTCGGCACGATCGCCCTCGCCTTCGTCTACCGCGGGGTAATCAGCGTGGTCGCGCTGTTCACGCTGGTGATGGGCGGCATCTACGGCGGGGTGTTCACCCCGACCGAGGCGGCCGGCGTGGGCGCGGCCGGCGCGTTCGCCTTCGCGCTCGCCCGGCGCAAGCTGACGTGGAAGGTGCTCTACAACGTGCTGATGGAGTCCGGACGCACCACCTCGATGCTGTTCGTCATCCTGATCGGAGCGATGATCTTCGCCAACTACATCAACTACACGTCGATGCCCGAAGACCTGAGGACCTTCGTGCACCAGTTCGAGATCCGTCCGATCGTGGTGATCGCCGCGATCTGCGTAATCTACATCGCGCTCGGCTGCGTGCTGGAGAGCATCTCGATGATCCTGCTCACCGTGCCGGTGTTCTATCCCCTCGTGCAGCACCTCGGCTACGACCTGGTGTGGTTCGGGATCATCGTGGTGGTGGTGACCGAGATCAGCCTGATCACGCCGCCGGTCGGCATGAACGTGTTCGTGCTGCGAACGCTGCTGCCGGACGTGCCCACGCGCACCGTGTTCCGCGGCGTGATGCCGTTCATCGTGGCCGATTTCTTCCGCCTCGCGCTGCTGGTCGCCGTTCCGGCGATCTCGCTGCTGCTGCCCCGCTTCATGGGCTAGAAAAATAGGGACGAAAAATGGGGACAGACCCCGAAAAATGGGGTCTGTCCCTATTTTTCGCTATTTTTCGTAGCGGCGGCGGTAGGCGGCGTAGTAGAGCACCGGGATCACGACCAGCGTGAGCAGCGTCGAGACCAGGATGCCGAAGATGAGCGAGATCGCCAGGCCCTGGAATATCGGATCGTCCAGGATGAAGGTGGCGCCGATCATCGCCGCCAGGCCGGTGAGCACGATCGGCTTCGCGCGCGCCGCCGCCGAGTGCAGTACTGCGTCGCGGAACGGCACGCCCTCCTCGAGCTTCATGTTGACGAAGTCGACCAGCAGGATCGAATTCCTGACGATGATGCCCGCGAGCGCGATCATGCCGATCATCGAGGTGGCGGTGAAGTTCGCCCCGAGCAGCGCGTGCCCGGGCATCACGCCGATCACCGTGAGCGGGATGGGGGCCATGATGATGAGCGGCGTCAGGTACGAGCGGAACTGCGCCACTACCAGGAGGTAGATGAGGATCAGCCCGACCGCGTAGGCGATGCCCATGTCGCGGAAGGTCTCGTAGGTCACCTGCCATTCGCCGTCCCACTTGATCGCGAACTGCCGGTAGGGGTCGGAAGGCTGGCGGATGAAGTACTCGCCGAGCACGCCGCCGTCGGGCAGCGGCTTGCCGGCGATCTTGCTGCGGATCGCGAACATGCCGTACAGCGGGCTGTCGACCCGGCCCGCCTCGTCGCCGATCACGTACACCACCGGCAGCAGGTCCTTGTGGTAGATCGGGCGGTCGCGCTCGTTCTTCACTACGTTCACCACTTCGGAGAGCGGCACCAGATTGCCCGTCGGCGTGCGGATCGCGAGCTTTAGGAACTCGTCCAGCCGCCCGCCGCGCTCGGGCGGCAGCTCGACCACGACCGGGACCTCGTACTTGGACTGCTGGTCGTGCAGCGGCGTCACGTCGGTGCCCGACAAGCCCATGCGCATCGTCTCGACCACCTCGCGCTGGCTCACACCGAGCAGCGCCGCCTTCGCCTGGTCCACTTTCAGCACGATGCGCGGCGCGCTGTCCTCGACCGAGTCGTCGATGCCGACGATGTCGGGGGTGGCGGCGAAGGCCGCGCGCACGCGCTCGGCGGTGCGGATGCGACCCGCCTCGTCCGGTCCGTACACCTCGGCGACGATCGGCGAGAGCACCGGCGGGCCGGGCGGCACCTCGACCACCTTGACGCGCGCATTCCAGTGCGCGGCGATTCTCTCCAGCGCCGGGCGCACGGCCTGCGCGATCTGGTGGCTCTGCCGCTCGCGCTCGCCCTTGGGCTTGAGATTCACCTGGAGGTCGCCCTGCTCCGAAAGATTGCGCAGGTAGTACTGGCGCACCAGGCCGTTGAAGTTGATCGGCGAGGCGAGCCCGGCGTAGGCCTCGTAATCGGTCACCTCGGGCACCTTGGCGATCTCGGCGCCCATGTCGTGCAGCGCCGCGGCGGTGATCTCGACGGGCGTGCCGGCCGGCATGTCGACCACCACCTGGAACTCCGACTTGTTGTCGAAGGGCAGCATCTTGAGGATCACCAGCTTGAAGGCGGCGAGCGAAAGCGAGGCGACGATCAGCCCCGCCACCGCAAGCCACAGGCGGCGGCGGTTCTTCGCCGAGCCGACGAACGGCCCGAGCACGCGGTTGAACAGGCGCTCGAGCCGCTCGCTCTTTGCCTCGGCGTGATGCGTCTTGCCGAGCAGCTTGAGCGCGAGCCAGGGCGTGACGCTGAACGCGATCGCGAGCGAGATCAGCATGCCCATGCTGGCGTTGATCGGGATCGGGCTCATGTACGGGCCCATGAGGCCGGTGACGAAAGCCATCGGCAGCAGCGCTGCGATGACGGTGAAGGTGGCGAGGATGGTCGGACCGCCGACCTCGTCCACCGCCAGCGGAATGAGCAGCGCGAGCGGCGTCTCGGGCGCATGCGTGCGGTGGCGGTGGATGTTCTCGACCACCACGATCGCGTCGTCGACCAGGATCCCGATCGAGAAGATGAGCGCGAACAGCGATACGCGGTTGAGCGTGAAGCCCCAGGCCCAGGAGGCGAACAGCGTGGTCGCGAGCGTGAGCATCACTGCGACGCCGACGATCAGCGCCTCGCGCCGGCCGAGCGCGGCGAGCACCAGCACCACCACCGAGAACGTGGCGAAGATCAGCTTCTCGATGAGCTTCAGGGCCTTTTCATTGGCGGTGGCGCCGTAGTTGCGCGTCTCGGTGACGCGCACGTCGTCCGGGATCACCGTGCCGCGCAGCTCGTGCACGCGCTGCATGACGCGCTCGGCGACCTCGACCGCGTTCTCGCCCGGCTTCTTGGTCACCTGGATGGTGACCGCCGGCGACTCGCCCTTCGCGGTGCCGATCCAGACGTAGTGCGAGGGCTGCGGCGGACCGTCGATCACCGTGGCGACGTCCGAGACGTACACCGGGCGCTGCTCGAAGGCGCCGACCACGAGGCTCCGCACGTCGGCGGCCGACTGCAGGTAGTTGCCGGTCTCGACCAAGATCTCGCGGTTGTCGCGCACGAGCTTGCCGGCGGGCAGCGAGACGTTGGCGAGCTGCAGCGCGTTCCTCACGTCGAGCGCCGAGATGCCGTAGGCGTTCATGCGGTCGGCGTCGAGCAGCACGCGCACCGCGCGCCCGGGTCCTCCGAGCGTCTGCACCTCGCGCGTGCCGGGCACGCGTTTCAATTCGATCTCCGCGGCGTGCGCAACGCGCTCGAGCTCGTAGGCGCCCTGCTGCGGGTCGGTGGCCGAGAGCGTCACCGCCACGACCGGCACGTCGTCTATGCCCTTGGGCTTCACGATCGGCTCGAGCGTGCCGAGGTTGGGCGAGAGCCAGTCGCGGTTCGACTGCACCGTGTTGTAGAGGCGCACCAGCGCCTCGACGTGCGGCACGCCGACCTTGAACTGCACGGTGAGCACCGCCATCCCTGGGCGCGACACGGAATAGACGTGGTCGACGCCGCTCATCTGCGAGAGCACCTGCTCCGCGGGCGTCGACACGAGCGTCTCGACGTCCTTGGCGGAGGCGCCCGGGAACGGCACGAACACATTCGCCATGGTGACGTTGATCTGCGGCTCCTCCTCGCGCGGCGTCACCATCACCGCAAACAGGCCGAGCAGGAACGCCACCAGCGCGACCAGCGGCGTGAGCTGCGAGTCCTGGAAATACTCGGCGATCCGCCCCGAGATCCCCATCGCTCAGCGCCCCGCGGTCGCCATGCCGGCCTTGATCGGATCGAGCGCCACGCGCTCGCCGGGCTCGAGGCCCGCGAGCACCTCGACGTAGTTCTCGTCGGAAGCCTCGCCCAGGCGCACCTGGCGCAGGCGCGGCGCGCCGTCGGCGCCGACCACGTACACCGCGGTCACCTCGCTGCGGCGCACGATGGCGGCGCGCGGCACGAGGAGCTTCAGCGCCCGGCCGACGACGAAATGGGCGCGCGCATACACTCCGGGGTAGACGCCGCGCACATCCTCAGGCAGCTCGAGGCGGATGCGCGAAGTGTGCGTGCGCGGGTCGGCCGAGGGCACAACGACGATGTTCTTCACGTCGACCCACTTGCCGACCGAGGGCACCTCGACGCGCGCCTTCGATCCGGCCTGGATCGCGGCCACCTCCGTCTGCGGCACGTTGGCCACCACGCGCAGGGTCGAGGGGTCGAAGCCGGTAAAGAGCGGCTTGCCCGGCGTCGCCATCTCGCCGAGCTCCACGTGGCGCGCCGACACCACGCCGCTGTAGGGCGCGATGATGGTGGCGAAGCTGCGTTCGGTGGCGGCCTGGCCCGCGCCGGCGAGCAGCGCCGAGACGCGCGCCTGCGCCGACCTGTAGTTCGACTCGGCCTGGTCGAGCGCCGCCTGGCTGATGAACTTCTGCGCGAGCAACTGCTTCGAGCGCTCGTACTGCGCGCGCGCGTTGGCGAGCGCCGCCTGCGCCTCGCGCACCTGGGCGACGCTCGCGGCCTCCGCCTGCGAAACCGCGCGCTCGTCGATGCGCGCGATCACCTCGCCCTTCTTCACAAAGTCGCCGACGTCGAAGCGCAGGTCGACGATGCGGCCGGCGATCTGCGCCGACACGGTCGACTGGCGCACGGCCTCGACCACCGCCTCGGCGGTGTAGTCGACGTCCATCTCGCGCAGCTCGACCGGCGCGGTCTTGAGATCGGCCGCGGCGGCCGCGGAAGTCGCGAGCGACAGCGCGAGGAACCAGGCGGCGCGCTGCATCACAGGTGCTGCCCGAGCCAGCGCTTGAGGCTGCCCGCGTCCATGGCGCCCGAGACGCGCGCCAGCTCCTTGCCGGCGCGGTACAGCACCATGGTCGGGATCGCGCGGATGCCCGCGCGCGACGCGATCGACTGCGCCTCCTCGGTGTTCAGCTTGGCGAAGCGCACCTGTTCGCGCATCTCGCCCGCGGCCTTCTCGAAAGCCGGCGCCATCGCGCGGCAGGGACCGCACCACGGCGCCCAGAAGTCGACCAGCACCGGCATTTCGGTGCGCGCGATGAAGGCGTCGAACTTCTCCTCCGCGAGCGCCACCGGGTGGCCGTCCAGGAGCGCCGTGCCGCACTTGCCGCACTTGGGCGCCTCGGCGAGGCGCCCGGCGGGCACGCGGTTGGGCGTCAGGCACTCCGGGCAGGCGACCTGGACGTACTCGAGCGTTTCGCTTGCCATACGCGGCTCCTTAGGCGTGCGCCTGCTTCAGCCCCAGCTTGCGCAGGAACCACATCATCGGGCAGGTGCCGGTGAAGCCGCTCTGAAACAGGTTGGCGCCGACGAAGGCGGTGAACCAGAGGAAATTGGCGTTTACGAACAGCGGGCTCGCTTCGACTCCGAGCGCGAGCGACAACAGCACGAACAATCCAGCGATGGCGCGCAGGGCGTTTTCGACGGTCATGGCAAGGCTCCTTGGGTTGACGACCGCGGCACTATACCCTAGGGGGTATACTATTGCAAGCCCCTCGTAATCCTTGTCAACCGATACCCGGTAGGGTATAAAGCCGCATGTCCAGCATCCGCGACGAACGCCACAAGAAGGACCTCGTGCTGCGCCTGAAGCGCATCGAGGGACAGCTGCGCGGCATCCAGTCGATGATCGAGCGCAACGCCGAGTGCGAGCAGGTCACGCAGCAGCTCTCCGCCGCGCGCCGCGCGCTCGACAAGGCGTTCTTCAGCGTGCTCGCCTGCGCCATACAGGCCGCCCCCGAGAAGGGCGCCGGCGCCAAGGCGGGCGTCGAAGAGCGCGTGCAGCACGCCGCGGCGCTGCTCGCCAAGTTCGGCTGACTTGCCCGCCTCTCCCCGGGGCGCTTAAAATTCGCCCCTCTCGCCGGGGTGGTTAGCTCAGCGGTAGAGCACTGCCTTCACACGGCAGGGGCCACTGGTTCGATCCCAGTACCACCCACCAAGAATCCCCTCTTCAGGACGCCATCCTCAGGTAAGCGACTACTTCGGCTCCGCCGTCGTCCGGCATTCGTACGGACCAGAAACGGACCGAGCAGGGTTCGAGCGGCGCCCGGTTGTAGACGCGACCGGCGTGCAGCCTACAATGCCCGAGCAGGAGGCAAACATGCGTAGCCTGCGTTGTCTGCATTGCGACGCCGTGCGAGAGGTGTTGCTCGTCCGCTCCGAGGTGTTCACCGACTGGTACCGCTGCAAGAGCGGCCACGAATTCTCCGTCGAGCGCGAGGTTGCATTACCTGATCCGCAAGGTCGTGCAGTCCCTCGTGCGCGGCGCGAGCCACTCAAGCGTCGGCGCACAACACCTCGACGCCGTCCGATCAAAGCGCGCTCACGGCGCGGCGTCCGGCTAAGCAGCCGCCGTGAGCGCAAGTAGTTGCCCACCAGGATAAAGGGCGTCCCCTGAAGCGCATGGCTGTCGTCATCGGAAGCCTTGTGACGCTTCTCGTCACGGGCGTTACACGCGCGCAGGATAACCCACGATACGAATTGGTTACCGAATACGTTGACCAGCTCGGAAGGCTACAGGCGATTCAAGATCAAGCGGCGAGGGAGATTAAGGAGGCGAAAGCGGCGCCCAATACATCCTCGGCGATTTTGAGTGCAATCCACTTCCGCACGCGAATGAAGCTTGAGTTGGCAGCCGACGTCGGGAACCTACAAAGGTACAAAGTCGGGCCTCCATTCGACGGTATAGTGGGCGGAGTCATCAAGGTGTATCAGCAACAGATACAGGTTCACGAGGCGTTAATCGAAACGTCATTCCACTTTACCTCAGCAACGCCGGAGCCCGGCGTGGATTACGGAAAACTCACAGCGCGCGTGCCACAACTCCGGGCCTTGCTTGAGTACAGTGATGAAAGCCTGTTCAAGATGACCCCGGGGTTCTGCCTTGCCCTCTTTGATGAGACGAGAACAGATAGCAAGGGAAATATTGATCACCGAATCATCACGAGGTCACAGCGGCGCAGCCTCATCAGGCACATCGATCGACTATTCGGCAAGCGTCTAGACGCTAAGGATGCTGGTTACCGAATTCAGTCGGCCGCGATAATGAAAGATTGCTTGTTGTCGAAGCGCAAGAGCGCCGATGAGCTACGAGCAAAGGTGAGCTGATGGGATCGAGCAAGCAGGCTCAGCCGAGGCAACTGCGATAGCGGATTACTTGGACTGGCTAACACCGGGCGCGTCGGGCTATAGACCTCGCTCGTCGCATCCCGCGCCCCTCTGCCACCACGCGCAAGAACTCGTAACGACTAGCCGGTGCTGCTCGCACCACAGGTGCACACCGTCATAGCCGGTCGCGTGCGCGCAGGTCCAGCAGCTGCGCGCGTCGTTCGCGGTCCAGGGCGTGAAGTGCTAACGCAGAGGTTGCCGCGCGATCATCATTATGTTGCCCCTGCTGCCGTGAGAGTGCCGGTCGAACAGGAAATATCGGCGGGCCGCTGTCGGCTGGCTTTACATTTCCCACTCTTGCGCGCGCCCGCCCGGAAGTAACTTCCTAATTCTGCATCATTATATGAGGTCGGCTTGAATCTTGCTGTTTCTCCCATATTGGTCGGAGGCACTATGAAACCCCTAACTCTGCTCGCCGCCGCTGCATTAAGTCTCTGCGCAGTTCAGTCCCATGCAACACCGCTCATCAACACTACAGGCTTGGCCGGCCCGCACGACACGATAACGTTCAGTGAGTTTACATTCGCGACGGATACCCCGATTACCACTGAGTACTCAACGCTTGGAGCTACGTTCTCGCCTGGGTATTACTATGACACGCAGCCCAATTTCTTTCCGACCGACTTTCTTGCAAACTTCAGTTTCAGTGGAGACCCGACTAACAATCCCGAAATAATTCAGTTCAATCAGATTGTGAATGCCGCCGCCTTTGCGATGCAGACCAATTCAACCAATTCAACGTTCGAGGCTTTGCTGGGTGGTACCGTGGTGGAATCTTTCAATGCAGCAACGACACTGAGCGCCCTGCCCGACTTAACGCACGCGAGCGATTTTTTCGGGTTCACGGATATCGCATTTGATGCTATACGCGTAACTTCCGGATCCGAATTCATGCAGATTGACAATCTTCAATTTACCGTGCCCGAGCCGGCCACCCTCGCGCTTCTCGGCATCGGTCTCTTAGGTCTCGGCTTCTCGCGGCGCCGCAAGCCGCACTGAGTAGCTTGCGATTCACTCACACGAAGCCCGCCGCGCGCGGGCTTTCGTTGTTTCTAGGCTACGGCGGGATTCCGAAGATCTGTGACGGCGTCGCGCGGGAGTTAACGCTCCGCCTCGTCGACTCCCGGCTCGCGCTCCCACCACGGGCACGGGCTCGTGACGACCAGCCGATGCTGCTTGCACCACAGGTGCACGCCGTCGTAGCCAGTCGCGTGCGTGCAGGTCCAGCAGGTACGGTTGGCGCCGTCGCGCCAAGTCGTGAAGCGGTGGTGCATGGGTTGCTGCCGCGATTCGTTTGTTCCCATGCGAATTTAGTGGGGCATTAATAAGTGGCTCCGCTCCGATCCGCTGCCCGGCTTGGGAACTTCGAGCCGCGAACCCATTGCCATCGCGAGCGCAAGGTTCCTATCAGCAGACTGTCGAATTTTTTTACAGGACCGCAGTGCTCTATTGGCGAAAGATCCTCCTGAGCATGATAAAACAGACAGTTAACCTCCCGGCTTGGATCTTGCTAACGCCGTCGAACAAGGGGGAACACACAATGGCCATTCGACGGCTTGGTCGGCGGGCTAGATTTGCGTCGCTCGTTACGGCCGCGGCAGTGTTCGGAATCGCTGTGAGCCAGCCTGCGAAGGCTTCAGCCAGTTTCGGTACAGTCGCACTTACAGGTGTCGCCGACATGTGCAACCTAACTCCCCTTGGCGGTACTACGCAAGGCGATGCGACGGCGATCGCGCCACAAGGACTTCTTATCGAAAGTTGCAAGAGCCCCTTGATAAATGTGAATGCTGTTGCGGACGCCAGTGCTGGTATCGCGCAAGGTGACGTTGTGCTGTCCGACGGCGCGTATGTGCTTGGGAGCCTGCATACTGCCGCGAGCGCCACTGGACCGGCTTACGCGCACGCCCGCGCAATCTTTTCTGAGCTTCTAAATATTGTGCCCACCGCAGGGTTTTCGGACGGATATTTCAACGTAACGGCCACCTACACGATTGATGGCAATCTAAGCGGGCAAGCACTAGCGGGTGGTGAGCTGCAGCTCGGCGCGTACTACGGTAGCGACGACGAGGGTAACGCCATATGCGCAGGTGCCGATTGCCCGATCACACCCGTTTCAACCGGCGCGCATTCATTTCTAATCAATGCCACGGTGCCGGTCTCAACGGACTATCCCTATCTCTTCGTTCAATCATTTTTAGACGTTGTCGCTGGCAATTTCTCATACCCCTTCTCCGACAAGTCGGGTGCCGCCGACTTCTCCAATACGGGAACCTTGTCGCTGACGTTGCCGGAAGGCTTCACCTTCACCTCCGACGTGAATAACGGTGTTTTGTCATCGGCGCCCACCGTGCCCGAACCCACCACTCTCGCTCTGCTCGGGATCGGTCTAGCCGGGCTTGGCTTCTCTCGCCGACGCAAGTTGCACTAGAGCGGGCCGCTAGTCGCTCACACCAAGCCCGCCGCGCGCGGGCTTTCTTGTTTCTAGGGGCGGCGAAAGGGCGGTTGTGCCGGCGTCGCACGCGCTGGGACCACGCGAACCTGAGCCGGCTCCGCCGACGCGGACCCACGCCGACGCGGTGCCCGCGCATCGATGTCCCCGCGCGGGGAAAGCCGGAAATGCCCGCGTGGACCCAGCGCATGCCTATGCGCGAGCTGGTCTCGGCGTGCACGGGAAAGATTTGCACTCGCTCACGTGATGGACTTGATCGCGTAGAAGCTCGCAGCCACCACCGGTGCAGCGAAGAAACTCAGCCAGCCGCGCGTGTCGATGGTTCCGGCCTTGTGAATCGCGAACGAGTGAACCTGAATCTCGACAGGCGGCAATTCGTGAATGGGCAAGTCCTGCCGGCGCCCGACCACCGCGCGCGCGCCGCTTGCGCCGCCGTCGTCGGCTGACATCGAGCGCAGGGATGTCTGAGGTGTATCTTGGATGGCTCCTGCCCCTGGAATGTGCTGCGTCAAAATCGGGACATCGACGTGCACCTATGCGATGTGCGGTGATCTCGAATTGCTAGTAATCGCGGAGGTGAAAAAATGACTGAGCTACTCCAGTTCATCACGCTGGTCTTGCTTCTCCTATTCTGGGTGGCCGCAAGCAAGGCAGCATCTCGGAGTGAAAGATGCATCAGGAGCATAGGAGCATACGTAAGCGAACTGGACCGCGAGCGAGTCACGGCGATACGCGCCACCCTGCGAGGGCTCGACGAGCGAACGAGAAGCATTGAGAACCGTCTCATGATTTACTTCCCAACTAACGAGGAACAGCAACGCCGGGAAGGTTGGACGCCCTAGGCGATGCTCGCCGGATAGGGGTAAGCTTAAGCCCGCCATCGGGGGACCCGGCCAAAAAGGGAGGCGGCGTATGCGCAACGTCGCGGAGGTTGGCGGTCCGGCATTCTCGTGCAAGCGTACGGCGGCGAGGGCGATCCACGTCCTGGCGCTCCTGTTCGCCGCGTCGCTTGTGCATGCGGGCCCGTGCGAATTCGCATGGAACGGCGATCAGCTGGCGTACTTTTTCATTGGTCGCCCCGGACCGACGAACGTGCACCTTGTGGGCAAGGATGAGACTCCGGTCGCGGAGGTCACGCTCGATCAGGTGCGCGCGTTCCAGGAGGTAAAGGACCGCGTTTCGCGAACCGTAGGTCTGGCGCCCAAATTCTTCATCTGTTCCGACAGCGCGCCCAACGCGTTTGCGGTTCCGACCAAAGATGGAGCGGTCGTCGGCGTCACGGTGGGGATGATGAAGCTCGTCGGCACTGATCGGGACGAGGCCGCCTATATTCTCGGCCACGAGATCGCGCACCAGACGCAGCATCACGCGCAGAACGGCCAATCGAACGACGCGCTCATCGGCATGCTGGGACTTCTCATCGGCGCAGTCGTCGAAAGCAAGACCCACGCGCACTACGGGCCGGCGCTCGGCTACAGTGTCGGGCGCCTGGGCACCGCCATGGTCTCGGCCAAGTTCACGCGCGATCAGGAGCGCGAGGCCGATCAGTACGGGCTGCGCTACATGGTTTCCGCGGGCTACAACCCCGCGGGCGCGATCCGGATTGCCGAAACCTTCGCCAAGGCAGGCGCGGGCGGGATGGGCCTCTTCTTCGACAGCCATCCTGGCTGGGACGAACGCGTGGCGCGGCTCAGAGCCATGATCGCCGAAGATTTCTCTATCGCGGAGGCCTACGCGAAGGGACAGGTCGAGGCAGGTACGCCGGTCGCCTCCGTTGCCAGCCGGCCTCCCGAAGCGGTCGACGCGAGCGCGTTGATGGAAGCGTCGCCGGCGCAAGGTCTCTATACCGAGGCGATGCACGCCCTTCGGCAGGATGACCCCGCGCGCGCGGCAGCCACTCTGAAAAAGGCCGTTGAGCTGAATTACGCGCCGGCCCAGGCGATGCTCGGCTTTCTCTACGCGCACGGCCAAGGCGTTACCCGGGACGACGCGGAAGCGGTGCGGCTGTACCGACTGGCGGCCGATCAAGGCAATGCGCTGGGTCAGACTAATCTAGGCTACATGTACGCGACCGGGCGTGGTGGTCTGGCAATGGACGAGGCGGAGGCCGTGCGCCTGTACCGGCTGGCGAGCGATCGCGGTTACGCGATGGCCCAAGCCGACCTAGGCTACATGTATGCAAACGGGCTGGGCGGCCTGGCGAGGAACGATGCCGAGGCCGTGCGGCTGTACCGGCTGGCGGCCAATCAAGGCTTTACCGCAGGCCTGACCAACCTGGGCCTCATGTACGCGAACGGCCGCGGCAGCCTGCTGAAAGATGATGCCGAAGCCGCGCGGCTCTATTGGCTGGCCGCCTCCCACGGCGACGCGACGGCCCTCGGCGATCTGGGCGTCATGTACAAGGCTGGGCGCGGTGGGCTACCGAAGGATGACGCGAAGGCAGTAAAGCTGTTTCGGATGGCAGCCGATCGAGGCAGCGCAGTGGGCCAAGCCAACCTGGGATTGATGTACGAGCAGGGGCAAGGGGGACTGGCGAAAGACCAGGCCGAGGCGACGCGGCTGTATCAACTAGCGGCCGCACAGGGCAATCGGTTGGCGCAGCAACGACTTGCCGCGCAGGCACTATCTTCGCCAGACGCGAACCCAAATGCCGCTACCGAAAATCTCGTAAATTGCGTATCCGGCGGCGAGCGGCGCTGGGTCAAGGAGTCTGCGTGCGACTGACGTTCAGCAGTTCCTCGCGCGCCCGACTTCGGCATAGACAAACGGCGCGCAGGACGCAGGGACTCTGGATTTCGATCCGAGGGCGTGGCAGGAGGACCTAAATTATGTTCCCGGTTCCAAGACGCCAGGAAATCGACCATCGAACGATCAAGCTCATTGTCGGTGTTGTGGCGCTCAGCTTGCCCTGGCTGACCAGTCTCTTCGCGAGTGCCCCAGTTGAGTCCATCAGCGCCTCGTATTACGAAGGAGGATGGTCCCAGAGCATCTTCATCGGCTTTCTGTTTGCAATTTCAGCCCTGCTGCTCGCCTACAACGGCCGCTCGCGGACTCAAATGGTGCTGAGCAAAGTCGCGTCATTAGCGGGATTGGGCTCCGTACTATTCCCTTGCGGGTGCGACGGGCATGTCGAGGTCGTTCCATACGTTCACGGGCTCTCGGGAGCCACGACGTTCGTCATACTCGCCTACTTCTGTTACGCATTCCTCCGAAGGGCCTGGGACAAGGGGCATCCGCAGGCAAAGGCGCGCGCAACGATCTATGCCTTGTGTGGCATCGCGATTGTTGCGTCGATCTTGGTGCTGGGGTGCGCCAGTTTTATCGATGGCACTTTGACGGCCCGGTTTCCAAGAATCGTATTCTGGTGGGAAAGCGTCGGTCTGACCGCTTTCGGCATCTCGTGGCTGACGGCAAGTCGTATCCTTCCCGTACTGACGCGCCGAGACGAGCGATTCTCGCCGTTTAGAGAACGCAATCCCGACTGAATACCTGCCGACCCGTCAGCAGATCCTCGCGCGCTCGACGCAGGTGCGCAGGACTTCGTCCGGGTCGCGCCGCCACCAGTCGAGCTCGGAGAAGATCTCGACTTCCTGGAAGCCCGCGTAGCCGGAGGACAGCATCCAGGAGCGGATGAGAGGCAGGTCTATGACGCCGTCGCCCATCATGCCGCGGTCGCTCAAGAGGTCGCGCGTCGGCACGAGCCAGTCGCAGATGTGGTAGGCGAGCAGGCGCTGGCGCGCGGCGCGGCGGATCTGCACCTCGAGCTTCGGGTCCCACCAGGTGTGGTAGACGTCCACCGCGACGCCGATGCCCTCGCCCAGCGCGTCGCACAGGTCGAGCGCCTGCTCGAGGGTGTTGATGCAGGCGCGCTCGGCGGCCTGCATCGGGTGGAGCGGCTCGATCGCGAGCGGCACGCCCGCCTTGCGCGCCTCGGGCAGGATCTCGGCGATACCGTCGCGCACGGCCTGCCTCGCTCCGCGCAGGTCCTTCGATCCAGGCGCCAGGCCTCCGACGACGAGGACGAGACAGCGCGCGCCGAGGGTGTGCGCTTCCTCGATCGCGCGCCGGTTGTCGTCGCGCCAGTCGGGCGCGGTGAAAAAGCCGCCGCGGCACAGGCCCGTAACCGCGAGCCCGTTGGCCTTGATCGCCGCGGCCGCGGCCGCAAGGCCCATCTGCCCGACCTGGTCGCGCCACGGCGAGATGCCGCGGATGCCGTGGCGCGCGCAGCCGTCGATCATCTGCGCAAGCGTCCATTGCTTGCGCACCGTCGCGGTGTTGAGCGAAAGCTCCACTCAGCCGCAGCCGTGCACGGCGAGCAGCTGCTTCATGCGCGCGCAGGCGCGCGGCGGATCGGCGAGCAGGCCGGCCGCGTCCGCCAGGCGGAAAAGCTCCGCGAGGTGCAGCAGGTTACGCGCCGACTGCTGGCCGCCGACCATGACGAAGTGGTCCTGGTGCCCGTTCAGCCAGGCCATGAACACGACGCCCGTCTTGTAGAAGCGTGTCGGCGCGCGAAAGATGTGCCGCGACAGCGGTACCGTGGGCGCGAGGGTGTCCTGATACTCGGTCTTGTTGTCAGCCGCCAACGCCGACAAGGCGTGCGAGGCGGCGGGCGCGATCACGTCGAAGATGCCGAGCAGCGCGTCGGAATGCCCCTCGGCGTCGCCCTCGATGAGCTCGGCGAAGTTGAAGTCGTCGCCCGTGTACATGCGCACGCCCGCGGGCAGGCGGCGGCGCATGCGAATTTCCTTGTCCTTGTCGAGCAGCGAGATCTTGATGCCGTCGATCTTGGCCGCGTTCCTGCGCAGCACCTCGAGGCAGGTGTCCATCGCGGCTTCGTGGTCGGTTGCGCCCCAGTAGCCCTCGAGCGCGGGATCGAACATCTCGCCCAGCCAGTGGATGATCACCGGCTGCCTGACCTGGGAAAGGATCCGGTCGTAGACGCGCGCGTAGTCGTCGGCCGAGCGGGCGCTCGCCGCGAGCGCGCGGCTCGCCATGAGCACGATGCGCCCGCCGAGCCGCTCGATCGCGCCGCACTGCTCTTCGTAGGCTGCGATGATCCGCTCGATCGGGTGCGCGCCCGGCGGCAGGTGGTCGGTGCCGGCGCCCGAGGCGACCTCGCCCGCGCCGTCGGCGAGCGTGCGCCGGACCAGCTCGAGCGAGCTCGGCCAGTCGAGCCCCATGCCGCGTTGCGCGGTGTCCATCGCCTCGGCGATGCCCAGGCCCCAGGACCAGAGGTGCCGCCTGAAGGCGAGCGTCGCGTCCCAGTCGATCGCCGCCTCGAGCCAGGGCTCCTTCGCCGACAGCGGATCGGCGACGACGTGCGCCGCCGCGAGCGCGCGCCGCGTGAAGGCGCGGGCCGGTCTTGCGAAGCGCCTGGGCTCGCGCACTGCGTACGGCTCCATGCGGCCGTTCGGCGCCGGAAGATCGATGCTCAGGATGGCTTCGCGCTTCATGGCTCAGGGCTTCAGTTTAGGCACGTCGAGCCATTTCTTCTGCCGCCAGCTCTTCAGGCCGAGCTCGGCGAGCTGCACCCCCTTGGCGCCTTCGAGCAGCCCCCAGCGGAACGGTCCCTCGCCGGCGACGTGCCTGAGGAACAGTTCCCACTCGACCTTGAACGCATTGCCGGTGTCGTCGTCGGGGACCTCCTTCCAGCCGGCGAAGAAGTCGATCGGCTGGGGGATGTCGGGATTCCACACCGGCTTCGGCGTCTCGGCGTAGGACTGCGTGAAGCAGCGGCGCAGGCCGGCGACCGCGCTGCCCGCGGTGCCGTCCACCTGCAGCGTGAGCAGGTCGTCGCGCCGCACGCGCACCGCCCACGAGGAATTGAAGTGGGCGACGACGCCGCCCGCGAGCCTGAAGGTGGCGTACGCGGCATCGTCTGCCGTCGCCTTGTACTTCTTGCCCGCCTCGTCCCAGCGGTTGGGGATGTGCGTCGCGCCGAGGCAGCTCAGCGCCTGCACTTCGCCGAAGAGGTTGTCGAGCACGTACCGCCAGTGGCACAGCATGTCGAGGATGATTCCGCCGCCGTCCTTCCTGCGGTAGTTCCACGACGGGCGCTGCGCGGGAACGCGATCGCCTTCGAACACCCAGTAGCCGAACTCTCCGCGCACCGACAGCAGCCGGCCGAAGAAGCCTTCCTCGCGCAGCCTCTTCAGCTTGAGCAGCCCGGGCAGCCAGAGCTTGTCCTGCACCACGCCGTGCTTGACGCGCGCCTTCTTCGCCGCCGCGTACAGGTCCTTCGCCTCGGCGAGCGTGGTCGCGACCGGCTTCTCGCAATAGATGTGCTTGCCGGCGCGGATCGCGCGCTTGAGCAGCCGCGGCCGCAGCTGCGTCGAGGCGGCGTCGAAGAAGATCTCGTCCTCGCGGCTCGCGAGCGCGGCATCGAGGTCGGTGGTCCAGCGCGCGACGCCGTGCGTGCGCGCGAGCTCCTCGAGCTTCGCGGCGTTGCGGCCGACGAGCAGCGGGTCGGGCATGAGCCGCGTGCCGTCCCTGAGCGCGACGCCGCCCTGCTTGCGGATCTCGAGGATCGAGCGCACGAGGTGCTGGTTCGTGCCCATGCGGCCGGTGACGCCGTGCATGACGACGCCGATGCGTTTTTCGCCCATGTGTCCTTACCGTTTCAGGCCGTTCAGGATCATGCCGGTGATATGCCGCTTGCGCGCGGCGAGCGCGCGCGGCGCCATCAGGTCGCGCGCGAAGATGCCGGAGAGCGTATAGCGGTTGGAGAGGTAGAAGTAGCCCTCGCCCGCGATCGAGATGTAGAGCTGCACCGGATCGACCCCGCGCCGGAACAGCCCCGCGCGCTCGCCGCGCCGCAGGACGTCGCGCAGCGTCTCCACGAGCGGCGCATGCAGGCGGTGCACGCGGCGCGAGCGCGCGACGTGGTGGCCCTTGTACTGGTTCTCGCAGTTGAGCAGCGCGAGGAACTCCGGGTGCTCGAGGCAGTACTCCCAGGTGAAGCCCACCAGGCGCTTCAATGCCGCGCGCGGGTCCCGGTGCCCGAGCTCGAGCGCGCGCTCGGCGCCGCGAATGCGCTCGTAGCTCGCCTCGAGCACGGCGCGAAACAGGTCCTCTTTCGAGCCGAAGTAGTAGTAAAGCATGCGCTTGTTGGCGCCCGCCCGTGCCGCGATGCGGTCGACGCGCGCGCCGGCCAGGCCGTGGCGCGCGAACTCGGCGGTCGCCGCCTCCAGGATCCTGCGGCGCATTCTCTCCGGGTCGCGGCCGTTGCTCATTCCATGCCCAGCAGCCGGTAGATGCGCCGCGTGTAGTCGCCGAAGCGCTCGTGCGTCTTGATGTCCAGGCTGCGCGGATGCGGCAGCTCGACTTCGAAGTTGTCCGCCATGCGCGCCGGGCCGGCGGTGAGCACGACCACGCGCGTGCCGAGGAACACGGCCTCCGAGATGCCGTGCGTGACGAAGACGATCGTCTTGCCGGCTTCCTTCCAGATGCGCAGCAGCTCGAGGTTCATCTTCTCGCGCGTGAGCGCGTCGAGCGCGCCGAAGGGCTCGTCCATCAGCACGAGCTTCGGGTCGTGCACCAGCGCCCGGGCGATGGCCGCGCGCTGCTGCATGCCCCCCGAGAGCTCGTAGGGATACTTGTCCTCGTAGCCGGCGAGGCCGACGAGGGCGAGCAGCTCGCGTGCCCGGCCGCGCGCCTCGGCCTTCGGCAGGCCGAGGATCTCGGCCGGCAGCAGCACGTTGTCGAGGATGCGCCGCCACTTGAGGAGCAGCGGCGCCTGGAACACCATGCCGACGTCCCTGCCCGGGTCAAACGGGTGCGTCGCCGAGCCGATGCGCAGCTCGCCGCCGTCGTGCGCGTGCAGCCCCGCGAGGATCTTCAGCAGCGTCGTCTTGCCGCAGCCCGACGGCCCGACCAGCGCGACCAGCTCCCCCGGCATGACGTCGAAGCTCGCGTCCGAGATCGCCGCATGTCCGCCGTAGTCCTTGCGCACCCCGGCGAGGTGGATGAAGGGCTCAGCCAATGCGCGCGTCCTTCGGCACGAGCAGCCGCTCGAGCGCGAGCACGACGCCGTACAGCAGCATGCCGATCAGCGTGATGAGCAGCACCGCCATGAACATGGCCGGCGTGTCGAGCGTCACCTGGACCTGCAGCATGAGGTAGCCGAGCCCCTTGTCCGAGCCGAGGAACTCGCCGACGATCGCCCCCGCGACCGCGAGGATCGCGCCGACCTTCATGCCCGAAAAGATGTAGGGCAGCGCGCCGGGCAGCTGGATCTTGGTAAACAGCTGCCAGCGCGAGCCTTTCAGGGAGCGTACGAGGTCGAGCAGCTCGGGCTCGATTTCGCGCAACCCGCGCGCCGTGGTGAGCAGGATCGGGAACACAGCGATCGAGAACGCCATGATCGAGTTCGGCAGCACGCCGTACTTGAACCACACGATGATCAGCGGCCCTAGCGCCACCTTGGGGATCATGTTGAGCGACACGAGCAGCGGCATGAAGAACGCCTCGAGCGTCTTCGACCAGGTGAAGACGAGCGCGAGCGCCACGCCCGCCGCGAGCGCGAGCAGGTAGCCGGCGAAGATCTCCGTGCCGGTCACGGCAATGTTCGTCCACCAGCTGTAATTGGGCTTCAGCAGCGCGCCGAGCGTCGCGTCCGGCGAAGGCATCACGAATTGCGGCACGCGGCCGAGGCGCACGAACAGGTACCAGGCGAGCAGCAGCGTGAGGTGCGCCAGCAGCGCAAGCGTCCAGCGTGTGAGCTTGGAGTTCATGAGAGCCACCTGTCCAGGTTCTTGCGCACGAAGACGTCGTCCGCGAGATCGCCGTGCTCGCGGTACACGCGGTCGATCTCCTCGGACTGGCCCGGCGAGAGCTTCTCCTCCGGGTCGAGGCACCAGGTGCCGGCGAGCAACCCCTGCCGGCGCAAGACCTCGTGGCAACCCGGGATGCAGCCCGCGAAGTCGTGCGCGACGTCGAAGAAGGCGCTGTTGCAGTCGGTGATGCGCGCATCGAGCGCAAGCAGGTTCTCGTCGAGCGGCCCGCGCCGCACCCGCTCGAGCAGCTCGACCGCGCTCCGCGTCCACACGCTCCAGTGCCCGAGAAGCCCGCCGCGGATGCGCACGCGCACCGTCTCGTCGCCGCGCCGCACGTCGAACGGGACCGTGAGGTCGAGCAGGATGTGGTCGTCGTTGCCGGTATAGAGCGCGATCCGGTCCTCGGCGCGCGCAGCGACCACGCCCCTTACCACGTCGAGGGTCGCATAGCGGTTGAAAGGCGCGATCTTGATCGCCACGACGTTCTCGATCGCGGCGAAGCGCCGCCAGAACTCGGCAGGGAGCGGGATGCCGCCGACCGCGGTCTGCAGGTAGAAGCCCACCAGCGGGATCTCGGCCGCCAGCGCGGCGCAGTGCGCGATCAACTCGTCGATCGATGCGCCCTTCATGGCCCCGAGCGAGAGCATGCCGCAGTGGTAGCCCAGGGCGCGCGCGCTGCGCGCCTCGGTGCGCGCAGGCTCGGTCTTCCCGGCCAGCCCGGCGATCATCACCACATTGCGGCCGGCGGCTTCTTCGGCCGCGATTTGGAGTACCCGCTCGTAGAGCCCGGCCTCCCGGATCGCGAACTGCGTGGCGTGCACGCCGACCGCGAGGCCCCCGCTGCCGGCGTCCAGGTAGTAGCGCGCGAGGGCCCGCTGGCGGCGCTCGTCCAGCCGGCGGCGGTCGTCGAGCGCGAGCGGATGTGCGGGGATGACGGCGCCGCGGGCGAGCAGCGAGCCGATCTCGTCAGGCAGCGCGAGGGGAAAGCGGCGCGACATGTTAACCGTCTGGTTACCTGATGGTACCATCGTCCTTCAGCCAATTAAGGAGGGTCTTCCATGCGCAGGCTTCTCGTCGCCGCGGCCGCCGCCATCCTCGCCGTTCCCGCCGCCGCCGCAGAGCAGAAACTGGATTTCATCCTGAACTGGGTTCCGGGGGGCGACCATGCGCCGTACTATTACGCGAAGAAGCTCGGCTGGTACCAGAAGGAAGGCATCGATCTGAACCTCGAGCCGGGCAAGGGCTCGGCGCTCTCCACCCAGAGGGTCGGCGCGGGCGCGAACCCGATCGGCCTCGCCGACATGGCGGGCGTGCTGGTCGCCGACGGCAAGGGCGTCGACGCGGTCGCCGTGTTCAACGTGTACGCCAACTCGCCGCAGGGCATGTACTGGCTGAAGAGCTCGGGGATCAAGGGCATCAAGGACTTTCCGGGCAAGAAGATCGGCAACCCGGCGGGCGACGCGGCGCGCGTGATGTGGCCGGCGCTCGCCAAGGCGAACGGCATCGATCCGAACTCGGTCACCTGGGTGAACATCGACCCGAACGCGAAGCTCGCCGCGCTCAAGTCGCACACGATCGACATCACCACCTCGTTCTACAACTTGCACCACGTGTTCAAGCGCGAACTGGGCGACGACATGGGCTTCCTCGCGTGGCGCAAGGCAGGCCTCAACACCTACGGCAACTCGGTGATCGTCAACGGCGAGTACCTGAAGAAGCATCGCGACACGGTGGCGAAGTTCGTCAAGGTGACGCAGCGCGCCTTCGCCGCGTGCGTCAAGCAGCCCAAGCCCTGCGTGCAGGCGCTCATCGACGCGAACGGCGCGCTCAGTTTCGACAACGAGCTCGCCAACTGGCATCTCGTCGAGGTCCTCATGAGCGACAAGATCTCGCAGACCGTGGCGCTCGGCTGGCACGACGACAAGCGCATGCAGGCCGATTACGACCTGGTGCGCGAGTACGTCGGCATCGACAAGCCCTACGACGTGAAGACGGTCTACACCAACGCCTTCCTCGACAAGTCGATCAAGATGATCCCGGTCAAGGGCGACTGAAGCGCGCTTCGAGGCACTGCGCGAACTGGGCGGTGCGCTCGGTCGCGCGGCGCTCGAACAGCCGGTCGACGACCGGCTTGAGCGGTCCCTTGCCCTTCACGTCGAAGCGGCTGAGCATCTCGGTACCGGCCCCCGACGGCTCGAGCGAGACCTCGATCGCCATCGTCAGGTGCTCGGCCTTCGCCGTCGCGCGCAGGCTGCGCGGCGGGTCCTCGGCGTCGATCTCGGCGCGCAGCGCGACGATGAGCGGCACGACGCCGACCTTCTCCCTGACGGTGAGCTCGGCCGTGCGGCCGTCGAGCACCTCGAGGCGCTCGACGCCGGGAATGCAGCTGCACAGCGCCCTGAAGTCGCGCAGGAAGCCCCAGAGTTCCTCCGGCGGCGCATTGACCGAGAAGCGGGCTTCGCGCTGCGGCATCAGTCCCACCACTTCCCGAGCTTGTAGTCCTCGGCGATGACCCCGGCCGCGTTGTGGCCCGCGCCGGCGTGCACGCCTCCGCCCGGGTGGCAGTAGCCGCCGCACATGTACAGGCCTTCGACGGGCGTGCGGTAGCCCGACCAGCCGGCGAACGGCCGGAAATAGCCCATCTGGTCCGGCGTCATGTCGCCGACGACGTCGACGCCGTTCACCAGGTTGTCGTTGCTGCGCTCGGTGTCGGTCGGATCCTGGATCTTCATCGCCAGGATCTTGTCGCGCGTCATGTTCGGCGCGTACGAGCGCCACAGCCCGAGCAGGTGCCCGGCGTATTCCTCCCGGGCTTTGCGCCAGCCCTGCGGGCCGTCGGGCTCGACGCGGTAGGGCGCGTACTGCCAGACGACCGCCGTGTGCTTGCCGGCGGGCGCCTGCGACGGATCGAACAGCGTCGGCAGCGTGATTTGCAGCATCTCCTTGCGCGGCGGCCGGCCGGCCGCGATCTCCTGGTAGGCGCGCACCTGCTCGAGCACGCTGCCGCCGAACATTTCCTGGCTGAAGGCGACGTTCACCGGCGGGTTCGCGGCGCTCGCCTTGTAGCGCGGCGGCTCGGACAGCGCGAGGTGCAGCACCATGAGCGAGCGCCCGCGCGAGTGGTAGTTCCTGACGCGCGTCGCGAACGGTGCCGGCAGCAATTCCTCGCCGACCATGCCGAGAAAGCTCTTCTTCGGCTCGACGTTGGTGATCACCGCCTTGGCTGCCTCGAGCCGCGTGCCGTCCGCGAGCTCGACGCCGGTCGCCCGGGTGCCGCGCAGCAGGATGCGCTTCACCTCCGCGCCGGTCTGCACCGCGCCGCCGTGCGCTTCCAGCGCGCTGCGCAGGCCGTGCGCGAGCTGCTGCGAGCCGCCCACGCAGATCGGCGCTTCGGCCTTGAGAATGCGGAACAGGCAGATCCAGCCCTGGCCGAACTGGTCCGGCGCGAAGCCGAGCACGGTCATGCGCGCGAGGAAGTGCACCTTCACCTCCTCGCACTCGAACAGCTCGTCGAGCAGCTGCACCGGCGTGCTCGCCTGCCATTGGAGCAGCGTGCGGCCCTCCTCCGACTTCTCCAGCTCGGCGCTCTGCAGCGACGGTGCGAGAGGCGGCGAATACATGAGCGGCAGGTAGGTCGAGTCGATGAATTCCGCGTAGTCGTCGTGCAGCCGGCGGAAGGTCTTCGCGTCGCGCGCCGAGAACCGGGCGAGCTCCGCCGCCATGCGCTCGGCGTCGCGGTACATCACGATGCTGCGATGGTCGGGGAAGATCGTTCCGCGCAGGTGCTCCGGGTAGACATAGCGTACGCCGTGGCGCTCGAGCTCGAGCTCGCGGTAGACCGGGCTGGTCGGGATGTGCGTGTGCACGACCGAGCAGATGTTGTGCTTGAAGCCGGGGAGCGTCGCCTCTTCCGTGTGGCAGCCGCCGCCAACGCGGTTGCTCCGCTCGATGACGAGCACTTTCTCCCCCGCCTTCGCGAGGTAGGCGGCGCAGGCAAGCCCGTTGTGGCCGGCGCCGATGACGATGAAATCGTAGGACATTGAGATCGCCTCCCTTCGGATCAGCCGAGCTCGGGCCCGGCCACCAGGTACACCAGCTTTTCGTTTCCCGGCGCGCATGCGGCGCCGCGCACCATGCGCGTGAACGGGCGCTGCACGACGAAGCCCTGCGCGAGCAGCCACTGCTGCAGGCGCGGCGCGTGATCGGCGGCGTCGACGTAGAGAGGCGGCCCGACCGCCCGCAGGGCGGCGCCGAGTAGCGCGATCGCGCTCGCCTCGTCGCGCGCGACCAGGGGGCCGATCTGCGCCGCCTCGCGCCCGTCGCGCGCCAGCACGAAGCCCTTGCCCGGCAGTTCGAGCGCGCAGCGCGGCATGCGCGCCTGCAGCGCGCGCAGCAGCGGCGCGCGCGGTCCGCCGAAGGCCTCGGCGTCGAGCGCGAGCGCGCCGTCCCAGTCCTCGAGCGGTCTCGCGGGCGCGGCGCCTTGCGCCTGCACGGCGGCCGCGAGATGGAAACGCTTGAAGCCCCAGGCATCGCGAAAACCCTCCTGGTGGTACACCTCGCGGCCGGCGGGCGTCGCGTCCAGGACCGGCAGCTGGCCGCGCCGCTCGAGCTCGGCGGTCGCGAGGCGCAGCAGCCGCGAGGCATAGCCCTTCCTGCGATGCGCCGGAAGGACGAGCACCATGCTGATCCAGGCGAACGCGCCGTAGGGCAGCACGAGCGTCGAGGCGACGAGCGTCCCGTCGGCGAGCGAGACACCCCAGCCGCGGCCGAGCTCGAGCATGAGCCGCCAGTCCGCCTCGTTCTGATTCCAGTTCGCCGCGCGCGATAGCGCGAAGCAGCCGGCCAGGTGCTCGGGGCCGAGCGCGTGCTCAGTATTTCCCGTCACGCGTCTCGAAGTGCGTTGGCTTGCCGAGGTCCGGCAACCCGCGCGCGATCCAGTCGGCCTGCCAGTCGAGCATCGCCTCGGGCGGCACGCGCGGCGGGCCGAACAGCCGCTGCGCCTGCGCCGTGTCGACCAGCCAGGCGGTGGGCGCCTCGCTGCCGGTGATTTGCACCTTCCTGCCGAAGCGCTTGCCGAATTCCGCGGCGAGCGTGCGCACGCCGAGCACGTGCGGGCCGCTCACGTTGATCGGCGAGGTGGGCCGCGTGCAGTGCTTGAGCAGGCGCAGCGCCTGCTCGTTCGCGTCGCCCTGCCAGAGCACGTTCACGTGCCCCATGGTGACGTCGACCGGCCGGCCGGCAAACACCTTCGCCGCTACGTCGTGCAGCACACCGTAGCGCATGTCGATCGCGTATTCGAGCCGCATCAGGCGTCCGGGCGTGCCGTAGCGCTGCGAGCCGTACAGGAACGCCTGCTCGCGCCCCACGCAGGAGTTCGCGTAGTCGCCCGCGGGCGGCGTGGTCGGCGTCGCCTCGTCCGCGCCGCGCCCGGCGACGCGCGCGTACGGATAGACGCAGGCGGTGGAGAACGCGACGATGCGCGACTCGCGGAACGCCTCGGCCACCATGAAGGGCACGCCGACGTTCATTGCCCAGGTGAGCGAGGGCTGGCCGGACGCGCCGAACTTGTGCCCCGCCATGAAGACCACGTGCTGCGTGCGCGGCAGCCGCTCGAGAGCCGCCCGATCGAGCAGGTCGCAGGCGATGCACTCGATGCCCCAGGCCTCGAGCTTCGCGCGCAGGCCGGGCTCGGAGAAGCGCGCCACCCCGATCACCCGCTTGCCGGCGCGCCGCGCCATGCGCGCGAGCGTCGGGCCCATCTTGCCCCCGACGCCGAGCACCAGGATCTCGTCCACGCCGGCGAGGTCGCGCTCGAGCTCCGGCGTCGGGCGGGTCATGAACTCCTCGAGCTCGTCGACGCCCGGGAAACTCTGCGGCAGGATGTTAACCATTCGGTGAATTATAATCGGCCGCGATGGCGCGCATACTCACGACCGTGGTCGGGTCCTACCCCGTCCCGGACTGGCTGGCCCGCTCACCTTCGGAGCAGGCGCTCGTCGACGCGACCCGGGTGGTCCTCGCCACGCAGGAGCGCGCGGGCATCGACCTGGTGGCCGACGGCGAGCTGTACCGCTTCGACTTCAACCACCCCGAGACCAACGGCATGATCGAGTACTTCGTGCGCCCGATGTCCGGCGTGCGCGGCGAGATCGGCTTCTCGGAGTGGCTCGACTACGCGCGCGACTCCGGGATGCGCTTCCGCACCCGGCCTCCGGGCGTGGTGGTGGGGCCGATCGGGGCGGGAACGCTGAACCTCAAGCTGCCCTGCGCGCGCGCCAAGGCACTCGCCACGCGGCCGCTCAAGTTCACGCTCACCGGCCCGCACATGCTGGCGAAGACCCTGCACGACCGCTTCTACAAGAGCCCGCAGAAGCTCGCGCACGCGATCGCCGAGGTGCTCGCCGAGCAGGTGAAGCACCTGGACGCGGATGTGATCCAGCTGGACGAGGCGAACCTTCCCGGGCATCCCGGGGAGTGGCGCTGGGCCGCGGCCGCGATCAACAAGGTGCTCAAGGCCGTGCCGAAGAAGGCGAAGGGGGCGGTGCACCTGTGCTTCGGCAACTACGGCGGGCAGTCGGTGCAGCAGGGCACCTGGGCGAAGCTGATCGCCTATCTGAACGCGCTCGAGGCGGATCACGTCGTGCTGGAGACCGCGCACCGGCCGCCGGAAGAGCTCGCGGTCTTCAAGGCGCTGCGCCGCGACCTCGGCTTCGGGCTCGGGGTGGTCGACATCAAGCGCACCGAGATCGAGAAGCCGGAGGATATCGCGCGCGCCATCGAGCGGGCGGAGAAGCTGCTCGGCAAGGGACGCGTGAAGTACATCCACCCCGACTGCGGCTTCTGGATGCTGCCGCGCAACGTCGCGGACGGCAAGATCCGCGCGCTCGCCGCCGGGCGCGATCTATACGAGGGCCGCCGATAAGCCCTCAGGCGAGCGCGCTGGCGACGATGTTTACCGCCAGCGCGAGGATCACGGTGTAGAAGCCGAACGAGGCGATGCCGTGCAAGAGCACGAGGCGCCGCATGCGGTGCGTCGTGACCTGCACGTCCGACACCTGCGCCGTCATGGCGATGACGAAGGCGAAATAGGCGAAATCCAGGTAGTCGGGCCGCTCCTTGCCGGGGAACACCAGCCCCCGGTCCGGCTCGCCGTAAGGCTCGGCGAGGTCGCCGTAGTAGCGGTGGGCGTAGTGGAAGGCGAAGCCGATGTGCACCAGCAGCCAGGAGGAGAACACCGCCAGGCCTGCGAGCAGCACGAAGGCGACGTGCCAGGCCATGCCGAGGCGGTGCGCGCCGCCGAGCACCAGGGTCACCGCGAACAGGCTCGCCGCCGCGGCGCACAGCACGAGCGCGATCAGCGCCGGCCCGCTCTGGTCCTCCTCGCGCGCGCTCTGCTCGGTGAGCTCCGGCGTCGCGTGCACGACGATGCGGTACGAAAGCGCCACGAAGCAGGCGATCGCCGCGATCCAGGCGAGCAGGAAGCGGCCCGCGCCGAACACGGAGGCGGGCAAGACCAGCAATACGATCGCCCCGGCCGCAGCCGCCGTCGTCAGGCGGCGCGTGCCGTTGGCGTTGAAGCGGTTAAGTGCGACGTGGGCTCGCATGGCAGGCCTGCGGTTTCGCGTTCGACTGCGGTTTCGCGGGCCTCATTCTGACACGGTCGGCATTCTTCATGTGCGACAAGCACTTGCAGCTTATCCGGGGTACCTCGAGTGGCTGTCCAGCGCGCGCCCAAGGGTGTCGGCCGGCGGCGTCATCCCCGTGTCAGCGTAACAGGGCTAGACTGGGCGTACTGCAGTCCCCCCTTTGCGAGACGCAACGTGCGCGGCATCACCCTCTATCTCGACCAACTCACGGAGCGTTTTCCGGACATCCGCTCGGTGTGGGAGATCGGCGCGCGGGCCGACGACGAGGTGCTCGGCACCTGCGCCCCGTTCGGCTGGGACCTGATCGCCTTCGCGGACGAGGACACGCTGCAGCAGCTGCGCGCGGCGACCGACCTGCATCGCGGCGACGTACGCCTGCGCGTAGTCACCGACGGCAACCGCTTCGAGCCCGCGTGGGGCGACGCCGCGCTGTCGGGATCGCTTTCGGGCTGGAGCTGGAAGCGCGTGAGCGAGCGCGAGGCGTTTTATGCGGAGGCGGGTGTCGAACCCCTGCGCCCACGCCAGAGGGCCGTGCGCCTGAGCGAGAAATCCTTCTGCCCACCGCTCGGCGTCGTGCAGGCGCGGCCGGCGGCTGCGCCTGTCGTCGTCCGCCTCAGCACACCTTAACCTCGACCAGCTCCTTGCCGTCCGGCCCCGCCACGTGCACCGCGCAGGCGATGCACGGATCGAAGCTGTGGATGGTGCGCAGGATCTCGAGCGGCTGCTCGATCACGGCGAGCCTGGTGCCTTTCAGCGCGGCCTCGTAGGCGCCGTCCTGGCCCTTGGGATCGCGCGGCCCCGCGTTCCAGGTCGAAGGCACCACCGCCTGGTAGTTGGCGATCCTGCCGTCGCGAATCACGATCCAGTGCGCGAGCGCGCCGCGCGGCGCCTCGGTGAAGCCCGCGCCCTGCGCCTGCTTCGGCCATGTGGTCGGGTCCCACTGCTTTTCGTTGAAGGTGCGCGCATCGCCCGCCTTGAGGTTGGCGATCAGCTGGTCGTACCAGCCCTGCATCCAGCCGGCGATGAGCTTCGTCTCGAGCGTGCGCGCCGCGGTGCGCCCGAGCGTCGAAAAGAGCGCCTGCAGCGGGACGTCGAGGTGCTTGAGCGTCATGTCGACCAGCTCCTTCGCCTCCTTGTTGCCGGTCGCCACCAGCATCAGCATCCTCGCGAGCGGCCCGACCTCCATCGCATTGCCCTTCCAGCGCGGCGACTTGAGCCAGGAGTAGGACTGCTCCACGTCCAGGTGCTCGTAGGGCGGCTTGGGCCCCGTGTAGTTGAGCTTCGTCTCGCCCGCGTAGGGATGCAGGCCCTTCTCCTTGCCGCCCGCGTAGTCGTACCAGGAATGCGCGACGAACTCCTGGATCTGGTCCTCGGCGTTCAGGTCGACCTCGTGCACCTTGGACAGGTCGCGGTTGAGGATCGCACCGCGCGGGATCTTGAAGCTCGCGAGCTCGGCCATGCTCTTGTCGGGGAAGTCGCCGTAGGTGAGGAAGTTGCCCAGCCCCTCGCCGAGCGCAGCCCAGTCCTTGTAGAAGCCGGCGATCGCGAGCGTGTCCGGGACGTACACCTGGTCGACGAAGCTGCGCATCGAGCGGATGACGTTCTGCACCTTCTCCAGCCCCACCGGGCCGAGCGACCAGGGGGCGCCGCCGACGAGAAAGTTCGGGTGCGGGTTCTTGCCGCCGAAGACGGTGTGGATCTGCACCACGTCGCGCTGCCAGGCGAGCGCTTCCAGGTAGTGCGCCACCGCCATCAGGTTCGCTTCCGGCGGCAGCTTGTAGGCCGGGTGGCCCCAGTAGCCGTTGGCGAAGATGCCGAGCTGCCCGCCGGCGACGAACTTCTTCACGCGCTCCTGCACGTCGGCGAAGTAGCCGGGCGAGGACTTGGCGTAGCCCGAGATGCTCTGCGCGAGCCCGGAGGTCGCCTTGGGATCGGCCTTGAGCGCCGACACCACGTCCACCCAGTCGAGCGCGTGCAGGTGGTAGAAGTGCATCACGTGGTCGTGCACGAACTGCGCGGCGATCATCAGGTTGCGGATCAGCTGCGCGTTCGGCGGGATCTCGTACTTGAGCGCGTCTTCCACCGCGCGCACCGAGGCGATGCCGTGCACCAGGGTGCACACGCCGCAGATGCGCTGCGCGAAGGCCCAGGCGTCGCGCGGATCGCGCCCGCGCAGGATGATCTCGATGCCGCGCACCATCGTCCCCGAGGACGAGGCGCGCGTGATGGTGCCGCCCGGATCGGTGTCCGCCTCGATGCGCAGATGCCCCTCGATGCGGGTGATCGGGTCGACGACGATGCGTTTGGCCGGGGCGTTCATGCGGCCTCTCCTTCAAGGTTGTCCGCGACCATCTCGAGCAGGCTGTTCATGGTCTTGTCCCACTTGAAGTGGGCCTGGCCGTCGTCGAAGGTCTGGCGGCAGTTGGAGCAGCTCGTGACCGGCAGCTCCGCGCCCGTCTCGTCGATCTGGTTCATCTTGAGCTGGAACACGCGGTAGCGCAGCGCATCGGCGCGGTGGATCGTGACCACCCCGCCTCCGCCGCCGCAGCACCAGTTGAGCCCCCTGGTCGGCTCCATCTCGCGCAGCTCGACGCCGAGCGCCTGGAGCACCTCGCGCGGCGCCTCGATCGCGCCGCCGCGGCGCGCGATCTGGCAGGGGTCGTGGAAGGTCACGGACTTGCCGACCTTCTTCAGCTTCAACTTGCCGCTCTTCACGTGCTCGGCCATGAACTCGGCGATATGCACGACGCGGAACGGCAGCGGCTTGCCGTAGAGGTTGGCGCCCATCCAGCGCAGCGCGCCATAGGCGTGGCCGCACTCGGGCAGCACCAGGGTCTTCGCCCCGCAGGCGATCGCCGCGTCGATCAGCTTCATGCTCATGTCGCGCTGCCAGTCGGCGTTTCCGGACAGCAGCCCGAAGTTGGTCGCCTCGTAGCCGTCCAGGCGGAAGGTCCAGTCGGCGCCGACGTGCTTCATGATCTTCGCCGTGGCGACGATCGACTCGGGGTACTTCATGATCTCGATCGACGACATGGTGCAGAGAACTTCTGCCTTCGCCTTGTCGAGCGGGATCTCGACCTCGTAGTCGTCGGCCAGCCACTCGAGGCGGTCCTTGAACACCTTCGGCGTCGCACCGAGCGGGCTGCCCTCCTTCTCGCCGCGCTCGGCCACCGCCCACAGCTCGTGCGGCACCAGACCCGCCTTTGCCATGCCGTGGCGCGCGAGCGAGACCAGGCTCGCGATGTCGATGCCCATCGGGCAGATGAGCGAGCAGCGGCCGCACACGGTGCACGAGTCGTAGATCAGCTCCTGCCATTCCTCGAGGCGCTCGACGGTGACCGCGGTCTTCAGGTTCAGCGCGCGGTAGAACCAGGCGAAGGGGCCGTACTCGCGCTTGTAGGCCTGCTTGAACGGCTCGATCTTCCAGATCGGCGTGTACTTCGGATTCCCGGTGGCGACGTAGAAGTGGCAGGCCTCGGCGCAGTTGCCGCAGTGCACGCAGGATTCCATGTAGATCGCGGCGCTGCGGCCGAAGTCCCTGACGAAGTTCTGCATCGCGCGCTTGACGCGCTCCGCGTCGGGAACTTCGCCCTGCTTGTCGTAGCGCACGGCCGGCTTCTTGACCGAGAAGCGCGGCGCCTCGAGCTCGAGCGGATGCTCGGTATTGACGTCGCTTGCGCTCATAGCGTGGCTCCTTTGCGCTCGAACTGCATCCCTTGCGTGCCGCGCGACATGAACACCGTGAACGTGTGCATCAGCTTGCCGAACGGGAACCAGACGAGCAGCAGCTCGACCGACAGCAGGTGCAGCGCGATCAGCGTCTGGTAGGGCGCGCCGACGTGGCTGTAGGCGAGCATGCCGGTCACGAGCGGCGCGATCGTCACCAGCCAGCTGAAGTAGTCGTCGAAGTTGGAGATCAGCCGCTTCACCGGATTGACGATGCGGTGCACGAGCAGCGCGACGAGCGCCGCGACCGCCACCGCGCCGAAGAAGCTGACCATGCCGCCGGAGAAGTACGGCCAGGGCACGCCGAACAGCCTCTGGAAGTTCACCCCGAGCAGGCCCTTGAACACGTCCTCGAAAAACAGCACGTGCGGCAGGTAGAACACGAGCGCGAACAGGAATCCGATGTGGAACACGTAGCCGAACACCACGCCGAACGCGGTGCCGCGCATGAACTCGCGCCGCGGCCAGGTGCGCGTGAGGATCGCGCGCAACCCGGTCCAGGCCGAGGGCTTGCGCGCCTCGGACAGATCGCGCTTGGCGCGCAGCAGGATCACGCCGGCGAGCTTCCACAGCACGCCGATCACGAAGATCGTCACCGCCCAGGTCATGCCCGGGCCGCGTGCGAAGTCGAGCAGGTCCATGGTCAGTCTCCTTTCGCGATCTTGTCCTGCCGCCGGCGCGCGGCGAGCGCCGCCGCGGCGCCGAGCGCGACGCCGACCGCCGCCGCGCCGCCGAGCGTCGCCTTGTCGCCCCAGTGCGCCACCGAGAGCGGCCGGTAGAAGCTGCCCTTGTCCCAGAAGTCGGGCTGCGAGCAGCCCAGGCAGCCGTGCCCCGACTGGATCGGGAAGCTCGTGCCCGCGTTCCACTTGATCGTGGCGCAGGCGTTGTAGGTCACGGGACCCTTGCAGCCGAGCTCGTACAGGCACCAGCCGTTGCGCGCGCCCTCGTCGTCGAAAGTCTTGGCGAAGCGCCCCTGGTCGTAGAACGGCCGCCGGTAGCAGCGGTCGTGGATCGTCTCGCCGTAGAACGCTTTCGGCCGGCCGAGCGCATCGAGCTCGGGCAGCCTGCCGAAGGTGAGGAAGTGCGCCAGCACGCCGGTCAGCACCGCCGGGATCGGCGGGCAGCCGGGGATATTGACGATCGGCTTGTCCTTCACGATGTCGGACACCGCGCGCGCGCCGGTCGGGTTCGGGTTCGCCTTCGGAATGCCGCCGTAGGAGGCGCAGCTGCCGATCGCGATGACCGCGGCGGCGCCCTTGGCCGCCTCGGTGAGCCACGAGAGGTTCGTCTGCCCGCCGATGCAGGAGTACGCGCCCTCGAGCCCGGTGGCGACCGAGCCGTCGATCAGCAGGAGGTACTTGCCGTAGTTGTCCTTCATCGCCTGCTCGCGCGCCGCCTCCGACTGGTGGCCCGCGGCCGCCATCAGCGTCTCGTGGTAGTCGAGCGAGATCATGTCGAAGATCATCGACTCGATGGTCGGCTCGTGCGAGCGCGTGATCGACTCGGTGCAGCCGGTGCACTCCTGGAACGGGAACCACAGCACCGACGGGCGCTTCGCCTTCGCCAGCGCCTCGGCCATCGCGACCCCTGCCGACGGCGGCAACGCCATCAGCGAGGCGAGCGAGCAGGCGAACTTGAGGAACGCGCGCCGGCTCACTCCGCGCGCCGCCAGGTACTCGCCCAAGGTGATCTCGCGGTCGTCGTTTCGCATGGTTTCGCCTTTCATTCGAGCAACCTCCGCAGCCCGGACGCCCCTGCGCGGATGTCGTCGGGCTGGCTTTTCAGGAACTGCGGGCAGTCGGTGACCTCGATGAATTCGGAGACGGTCTCGCCGGCATCGTTGCAGTGGCGCGTCCACCACACCCCTGGATAGACCGTCTCGAAGATCTCGCTCGGACCCCCGGCGTCCACCGACACCTTGACCGCGCCCTGCGCGAGCACCTCTTCGAGCCGCGCGCGGTCGGCCGGGCCGAGCGGCATGGCGCGCAGGTCGATCGCGCCGGGGCTGCCGCCTGCGGCGAGCTTCGCGAGCAGGTCGGCGACCTCGTGCAGGATCGCCGTGGCGTAGGCCGTGTCGCGCAGATCGCTCATGGCTGCCAGCGCTCGATGATTTCCTGCGCCTGCGTGCAGGCGCGCCCGATGCCCTCGGCCACGCGCGCGCTCGGCGCGTCGCCCCAGCCGAGCTCCTGCGGCTGGATGCCGATGAGTGCGCGCCGCTCGGGCAGCCGCCCGGCGAGCGCGGCGATCGCCATCAGGTCGTGCAGGCCGACCTCGTGCACGCTCTTCTTGCCGCCGGCGCCGAGGAATTCGTCCATCGCCCGCCCCTCGAAGACGCGCACCGTGCCGGGCTCCGCGCCGAGCTCGGCCGCGTCGATGACGAGCACCGCGGCGCTGTCCTCGATCGGGCCCGCGAGCGTGAAGGAGAGCGTCCCGCCGTCGAGGTACTCCACGCCGTCGCGCGCCTGCGCCGAAGCCTGCAGGCGGCGCAGCGCGTGCACGCCCGCTCCCTCGTCGCTAAGCAGCGTGTTGCCGATGCCGAGCACGAGCAGCTTACGTTCCGGCGTCATGGGGCACACGATAGGGCTGCACAGCGTCGGCCGGCTTGACGTGCGTCAAACGGCGCGCGGTCATGGCGAGGAGGAAGGTCGCCGCAACCGCAACGATCATCCCCGCCCCGAATACGAGCTCCTTGCCTTCGTTCCACGCGTCCAGCCGCGGCGACAGCTGACGCAAAGCGCCCCAGCCGGCAAGCGCGAGCGACAGCGCCGCGATTGCCAGGCCCATGGCACGCGACGCGCTTCGGGCGCGCGCATCCGCCCGCGCCAGCAGCCGCGACACCCACAGGCCGTTCAGGCCGTCGACCAGCAGCATGCCAAGCGTGAACAGAATGGCGAGCGCGAGCGCAGGGCCGATCCCGCCGAAGCCGGTCGCGGCCGCGGCGATCAGCCCGGCCTGGCTGACGGTGTCGAAGGAGATTGCGAACAGCGCCCCGACCAGTACCATCCCCAGCGGATGGCGCACGCGCTGCATGCGGCCGAAGAAGCCGGCCTTGATGCCGAGCGGGCGCACCATCTCGCCCGGCCGCGCAGCGAGCACCGCGCGCAAGTTCGCGCATCCGAGCGCCGCGAGGAAGCCGATAGAGATCCACGCGCCGATCGCCTCCAGCGCCTGGGGCGGCTGCCAGGCGCGCGCCGCCGCGCCTGCGGCGAGCGCGACGCCGATCACGACGGCGCCGTGGCCGAGCGAGAACAGGGTCCCGCAGCGGCGCGCGAGCCGCGGCCGGTCGGCGTTGAAGCGCGTCAGCCCGTCGATCGTCGCCAGGTGATCGGCGTCCAGGCCGTGCTTCATGCCGAGCACGAGCGCGAGCGCGGCAAGCGCCGTCCAGCTATTGGCGAGGGTCTGCATCGCGTTCTCCATCAGGCGCTCCGGCGCCAGGCCGCACGGCGGTGGCGCGCAAGGTGCAATGGCGTCCAGGCGTGCGGTACGCGGTGCACGAAGCGGTAGCGCGCGACGTGGTAGCTCGGGTCGAAGCCGTAGAAGTTCAGCCGCATGCGCTCGAGCTCCTCGGCGCGGTACTGCGCGAGCGGCTTCGCAGATTGCGCCGCCTTGAATCGGGTAAGTCTTTCTTCGATCAATTCATCGAAAGCATCAGCGAGTGCGCCCGCTCTCTCGTGAACTTCGAACCCGAACTGCGCGCTGTCGTCGCCGAAGCAGGCATCGATGAGGCCCATTTCCGCCGCACGCGGCGCGCCGAGCGGCAGCCGCTCCCGCATGAGCGCCCGGGCACGCTCGGCGCCGACGCGCCGCGGCAGGGAATAGGTCCAGTACTCCGAGCCGTACAGGTTGCCCATGTTCTTGTAGTGCGGATTGAGCACCACGCCGCACCGCGCCCACACGCGGTCCGCGGTGAGCGCGAGGAACACGCCGCCCGCGCCGGCGTTGCCCGCGAGCGCCGCGACCGTGAGCTGCGTGCCGCACTCGAGGATCGCGCGGCACAGCTCGTCCATCGCCTCGATGTTGCGCCAGGACTCGTCCGCCGGGCTCGGTGCCGCCTCGATGCGGTTGAGATGAATCCCGTTCGACCAGAAATCGTGCCCGCCCGAGAGCACGATGACGCGCGTCGGGCGGCACGCCGCGGCGACGAACGCGTCGCGCAGGCGCAGGCACTGCTCGGCCGACATGGCGCCGTTATAAAAGTCGAAGGAGAGCGTGCCGACCGCGCCGTCCTCTTCGTAGGCGATGTCCTGCCAGGTGCCGGCGCGCTTTTGCGGCAGCACGCCGGGATCGGACTCGGGCACGCCCGCGAGCAGGTCGGCGAGCGCAAGCGTTGCGGGAAGCTTGAAGCCCTCTTTCGGCTTCACATGGCCGATCCACACCGCGCCGTCTACCGTTGCGCGCAACACCGCCTCGTGGCGGCGTGCGACCAGCGCACCGGGCTCCGTGCCGCGCAGCGTCGCTTCCTCGTGCACGTCGTAGAGGTACAGCTCGCGGCCGCCGATGCGGTCCAGTACTCCCGGCGCCCCGTCGGAAGCGCGGATCTTGGCGAGCACCGTCGCCGTGTCGTCGCGCTGCCAGTCGATGCGGCGGATTTCCTGGGGCATCGGGGGACGCGTCCGAATGTGCTCCTGGGGTGTTGGAGAATACTCCTTGGTTGAAAACCCCTCGACGGCTTCCAGCACAGCCTGGCACGCCGCTTCGGCGACTTCGTTGCGGTACAGGCTCGACTTGCGCGCCGCGCGCATCGGGAAAGTGCGCGCGGCCCACACGTCGCCGCCGTCCATCACCGCGTTCGCCTGCAGCACGGTGACGCCCCACTCGCGTTCTCCCTCGAGGATCGCCCAGTCGAGCGACGCGGGCCCGCGGTCGCCCGGCGGGCCGGGATGCACGACGAGGCACACGTATTCCCGCCACAGCGCCTCGGGGATCGCGCGTTTGAGAAATGGCGCGATGACCAGATCGGGACGATAAAGGCGCGCCGCCTCGATGCTCACCGCGTCGGCGATGTCGAGCTCGACCGAGAGCTCGTGGCCGCGCGCGGCGAGCTCGACGTAGATCCGCTGCGCGAGGCTGTTGAAGCTGTGCGTGAGCAGGAGGATGCGCATGGCGCTCAGCAGATGCGCGGCAGCTGCTCGCCGACCAGCCAGTCGACGACGCGCCTGCCGCCGAAGGACGTTTCCATCTGCACGAAGCGCTGCGCGTCCTCGACCACCGTGCCGACGAGCGCGGCGGCGCGGCCGAGCGGATGCGCGCGCATCGCCGCGAGCACGCGCGCCGCGTCCTCCGCGGCGCAGATCGCGACGAGCTTGCCTTCGTTCGCGACGTAGAGCGGATCCAGGCCGAGCAGCTCGCAGGCACCGGCCACCTCGGTGCGGATCGGTAGCGCGGCCTCGTCGATCACCATGCCGACGCCCGACTGGCTCGCGAGCTCGTTCAGCGCCGTGGCGAGCCCGCCGCGCGTCGGGTCGCGCAGGCAGTGGATGTCCGGCGCCGCCGCGAGCATCGCCTCGACCAGCCCGTGCAGCGCCGCGCTGTCCGACTCGAGCGCGGTCGCGAAGCCGAGGTTCTCGCGCAGCGACATGATCGCCACGCCGTGGTCGCCGAGCGTGCCCGAGACGATCACGCGGTCGCCGGGCTGCGCGCGCTCGGCCGACGGCCCGACGCCCGGCGGCACCACGCCCACGCCGGTGGTGGTGATGAACACGCCGTCGCCGCTGCCCTGCTCGACCACCTTGGTGTCGCCGGTAACGATCGCGACGCCCGCCTCGCGCGCGGCGAGCGCCATCGACTCGACCACGCGGCGCAGGTCGGCGAGCGGCAGCCCCTCCTCGAGGATGAAGCCCGCGGCGAGATAGAGCGGTCTTGCGCCCATCATCGCGACGTCGTTTATCGTGCCGTGTACCGAGAGGCAGCCGATGTCTCCGCCCGGGAAGAAGAGCGGCGAGACGACGTGGCTGTCGGTCGCCATGACCATGCGGCCCGCGGGCACGGCGAAGCAGGCGCCATCGTTCGCGGCGGAGAGCCAGGCGTTGTCGAACTGCGCGCGGAACAGCTCGTCGACGAGCTGCGCGGCGGCGCGCCCGCCCGCGCCGTGCGTCAGGTCGATGCGCCCGCGCTTGAAGTCGAGCTTCTTCATGCCGCCCGGCTCCGGAAGCGGCCGTAGCTGTAGTGCGCCGCGCAGGCGCCCTCGCTCGACACCATGCACGAGCCCATCGGGTTCTCCGGCGTGCAGGCCGTCGCGAAGAGCTTGCAGTCCTCGGGACGCTTCACGCCGCGCAGGATCGCGCCGCATTCGCAGGCCTTGTGATCCGGCACCGCGCGCATGCCGATGCCGAAGCGCGCCTCGGCGTCGAAGCGCCGGTAGCGCTCCTTGATCTTGAGCGCGCTGTAGGGCACCTCGCCCAGCCCGCGCCATTCGAAGCTGCGGCGCAGCTCGAAGACTTCGGCCACCAGGCGCTTCGCCTTGGCGTTGCCCTCGCGCGTCACCGCGCGCGTGAACTCGTTCTCGACTTCGGCGCGCCCGGCGTTGAGCTGGCGCACGATCATCAGCACCGCCTGCAGCACGTCGAGCGGCTCGAAGCCGGCGATCACCACCGGCTTCTCGTACTCCTCGGCGAAGAACTCGTAGGGCTGGCTGCCGATGATGGTCGAGACGTGCGCCGGGCCGATGAAGGCGTCGAGCGGCACCGTTCCGTAGGCCCTCACCTCGGGCGACTCGAGGATGTGGTTGATCGCCGAGGGCGTCAGCACGTGGTTGCAGAACACCGAGAAGTTCGGCGCGCCCGCGCGCTGCGGCCTGCTGGATGACGACCGCGGTCGGCGGGGTGGTCGTCTCGAAGCCGATGGCGAAGAACACGACTTCGCGCTCCGGGATTCTCGGCGGCGATCTTCAGGCAGTCGCTCGCCGCATAGATCATGCGGATGTCGGCGCCGCGCGCCTTGGCCTTCATGAGCGAGAGCTGCTCCGAGGCCGGCACGCGCATGGTGTCGCCGTAGGTGCAAAGAATCGCGCGCTGCTCGAGCGCGAGCCCAATCGCCGCATCGATGCGCCCGACCGGCAGCACGCACACCGGGCAGCCGGGGCCGTGGATGAGACGCACGTTCGCGGGCAGGAGATCCGCGATGCCGTAGCGCGCGATGGCGTGCGTGTGCCCGCCGCAGAACTCCATGATGCGGTAGCGGCGGCCGGGATCGACCTCGCGCGCGATCGCCTGCGCCAGCTTGCGCGCGGTCGCGCCGTCGCGGAATTCGTCGATGTACTTCATGCGGCGAGCCCCGCTTCGGCGAACAGCGCGAGCGTGCGCTCGGCCTCGGCCGCATCGAGCCGCTGGATCGCGTAGCCGACGTGCAGCACGACGTAGTCCCCGACGGCGACGCCGTCCACCAGCGCGAGCGAGCAGTCCTTCATCACGCCGCCCACCTCGACGCGTGCCATCTCGTCCGGCAGCAGCTCGACCACGCGCGCGGGGATCGCGAGGCACACGGCTAGCTCTCCCTCGCCTGCATCGCGACCCAGGCCTGCCCGAGCGCGAGGCCGCCGTCGTTCGGCGGCGCGAGGCGCGCCTGGAGCGGCTGCAATCCGAACGATGCCAGCCTGGAGATCAGCCGATCCGACAGGATCCGGTTCTGGAAGCAGCCGCCGCCGAGCGCCACCCCGGCGATGCCTTCCTTGTCCGCCGCCGCCTTCACCCACTGCGCGAGCGCCTCGGCGAGCGTCGCGTGGAACAGCGCGGCCGCGCGCCCTTGGTCGCGCATATCGGTAATGTGAACGATGAGAGGCAAGAGATCGAGAATCATGTCGCGGACGATAAATCCCTCCCGCAAAGGCTCGATCGGCCCATGTCGCCAGGCCAGTCCCTCGAGCAGCATCGCGGCCTGGCCTTCGAACGAGGCGACCTCGCGCACGCCGAGCAGACCTGCGGCGGCATCGAACCAGCGCCCCGCGCTCGTGGTCGGCGGGCACGCCGTGCCGCGTTCGAGCAGCGCGCGCACGCCCTCGCCGTTGCGCGCCGGGAAGCGCGCGGCGATCTCGGCACCGCGGCCGAGTGCGTGCAGCGCCGCAGCGGCCATGCGCCAGGGCTCGCGCGCCGCGCGCTCGCCCCCCGGCGCCGCGAGCGGCGCAAGGTGCCCGAGTCGCTCCCAGCGCGCGCCCTCCACGCGCAACAGCTCGCCACCCCACATGTTCCCGTCGGTCCCCAAGCCCACGCCGTCGAGCGCCAGCCCGAGGACGGGCCCGGTGACGCCGTGCTCGGCACAGATGGCGGCGATATGCGCATGATGGTGCTGCACGCCGATAGCCGGGAGCACGAACGTTTCGGCAAGGCGCGTGCTGTAAAAATCCGGGTGCAGGTCGTGCGCCACCAGCTCGGGCTCGATCGCCAGCAGCTCGCACAGGCGCGCGACCGTCTCAACGAGCGCGCGGCAGGTGGCGGCGTTGTCGAGGTCGCCAACGTGCGGCGAGAGGAATGCCTCGCGCCCGCGCGTCACGCAAACCGTGTTCTTCAGGTAGCCGCCGAGCGCGAGCACGCTCGGGCCTTCCGCGGGCAGCTCGATCGCCTGCGGCGTGTAGCCGCGCGCGCGGCGCACGAAGGCTCCCGCGCGCAGCACCGAGTCGTCGCAGCGCGCAACGATCTCGCGGTCGTGCGAGAGAAACGCGTCGGCGATCTGCCCGAGCCGCGCGTACGCCTCCGCGTCGCCGCGCACGATCGGCTCGCCGCAGGGATTGGCGCTCGTCATCACGAGCGCGAGCGGCTGCGGCTCTGAAAGCCACGCGATGCCCGCGGGCCGCCCGGCAGCTTCGTGAAAGAGCAGGTATTGGAGCGGCGTGTACGGCAGCATTGCGCCGAGCGAGGCGACGCCCGGCGCCACGCCCGCAAGCTCGGCGGTGCTTTCGAGCAGCACCACCGGTCGCTCGGGACTCGCCAACAATAGCTTCTCCTGCACGGACACGGACGCCAGCCCGTCAAGCGACGCGCAGTTCGCCACCATCACGGCGAAGGGCTTTTCCTCCCGCTGCTTCCTCGCGCGCAGGCGTGCCACGGCTGCCGCATTGCGCGCGTCGCAGGCGAGGTGATAGCCGCCCAGGCCCTTGATCGCGACGATCTCGCCGGTGCACAGGCGCGCGAGCGCGGTTGCCACGGGGTCCTTTTTTACCGGAATCCCGTATTTGTCGGTGAACGCCAGGCGCGGCCCGCAAATCGGGCAGGCGTTCGGTTGTGCGTGGAAGCGCCGGTCGGCGGGGTTCTCGTACTCCGCCAGGCACGCCGGGCACTGCCGGAAGGCCGCCATCGAAGTCTGCGGCCGGTCGTAGGGCAGTGCGCGCGTGATCGTGTAGCGCGGCCCGCAGTGCGTGCAATTGATGAAGGCGTAGCGGTAGCGCCGGTCGCGCGGTTCGAACAGCTCCTCGAGGCAGGCCGCGCACACCGCGACATCGGGCGTGACCGTCGTGCGCACCGCTCCGGCGCGGCTTGCGCGGATCGCAAAGGCCCGGGCGCAAGCGTCCGCCTCGACGTCCACCGTCTCGACCGCGCGGATGCGCGCGAACGGCGGCGCCTCGCGCTCGAGGCGCGCGAGGAGCCTCTCTACGGCGAGCGCCTCGCCTTGCAACTCGATCTCCACGCCTTCGGCGTCGTTCCTCACCCAGCCGGCGAGCTCGAGCTCCTGCGCCAGGCGGTAGACGTACGGGCGGAAGCCCACGCCCTGCACCGCCCCGCGCACGCGGATGCGGCGCCGCACCGGCGCGCGCGCCGCGAGCGTCACGCGCGCGCCTCCTCGACGCCGCGCGCGAGCCAGTCGATCCACCCCTGCATTCCCTCTCCGGACACGCTCGACACATTGAGCGCCTCGAGCGCCGGGTTCGCGCGCCGCGCGTAGCCGATGCACTTGTCGACGTCGAACGATACGTAGGGCAGCAGGTCGGTCTTGTGCACGATCATCAGGTCGGCGGCGCGGAACATGTTCGGGTACTTGAGCGGCTTGTCCTCGCCCTCGGTCACCGACAGGATCAGCACCTTGTGCGCTTCGCCCAGGTCGAAGTCGGCCGGGCAAACCAGGTTGCCGACGTTCTCGATCATGAGAAGCGCGCCCCGCTCGGGCGCCAGGTCCTCGAGCGCGTGTCCGACCGCGTGCGCGTCCAGGTGGCAGCCCTTGCCGGTGTTGATCTGGATCGCCGGCGCGCCCGCGGCGCGGATGCGCTCGGCGTCCAGGCTCGTCTGCTGGTCGCCTTCGATCACTGCCACCGGCAACCGTCCGGCGAGCGCCTCGATCGTCTTCACGAGCAGCGTCGTCTTCCCGGCGCCCGGGCTGGAGACGAGGTTGAGCGCGAAGATGCCGCGCGCGGCGAGCCGGCGGCGGTTCTCGGCCGCGTAGGCGTCGTTCTTCGCGAGGATGTTTTCTTCCAGCTGCACCGTCCTAGCGTGGGAATGCTCGTGCTCGTGCTCATGTTCGTGAACGTGTTCTTCGCAGCCGCATGTCGTGCACATGGCATCACTCCAGTTCGAGTTCCTTGACCTTCATCTGCGTCCCGCCGGTCACCGCCACCTGGTATTCGCCGCAGCGCGGGCAGGCGTCGACCGCCGAGTCGATCGGCACGCTCGCCGCGCAGCGTATGCACCAGCCGGCGCCGGGCGCCTCGTCGATCTCGAGGCGCGCCGCTTCCGCGACGCTGCCGCGCGTCACCGCGTCGAAGCAGAAGCGCATCGCCTCGATCTCGACGTTCGCCAGCCGCCCGATCTCCAGGCGCACCGCGCGCACGCGCGTCGCGCGCTCGCGCCGCGCGGCGTCCTGGACGATGCCGAGCACGCTCTCGGCGAGCGCCATCTCATGCATGGCCCACCTCGACGCCCCAGGCGACGCACGGGTCGAGCGAGTACACCAGCAGCTCGACGCGGCGCCCGAGCTCCGCGCGGTCCGCGGCGGGTAGCGCGGCGAGCTCCAGGGCGAGCGCGCCGCGCGGATGGAAGTTCCAGTCCGTCGGCGCGACGATCTGGTAGCGCGCGATCTTCCCGCCGTCGAGCGTCACGCGGTGCACGAGCAGCCCGCGCGCGGTCTCGACCCAGCCGATCGCATCGCCGGAGGACAAGGCGGCGGCGCCGACGCGCTCTTGCGCGTCGCCGTCGAGCAATGCGCCCAGCTCGACGAGGCGCGCGGCGAAGCGCGCCAGCACCGGGTGCGCCCCCCCGACCAGCGGGTGCCCGCGCAGCCGCGCGCGCGCGCCGGTCTCGCACGGCGTGCCGTCCCAGTCGGGCGCGCTCGCAAAGCCCGCGTCGGCGTCCAGCCGGCGCGCGAGCACCGCCGCGCGGCCCGGCGTCATGGCAGGCATGAGCGGCACTGCTGGCGCGGACAGCGCGCCGGCCTCGGCGCGCAGCCGCGCGAGCGCGCGCGCGAGGGGCGATGCGCCGGCTGCGAGCCATTCGTCGAACCGTGCGAAATCTTGGAGCACGTCGCGCGGTGCGCCGAGCAGCCCGTCGAAGATCCCGGCGAGCTCTTCGGCCCAGCCCGGGGCGCCGAGCCGCGCACGGATACGCGCGAGCAGCGGCGCGTCGCCGGCTGTGCCGGCCGCGCGCGGCCAGTCGAGCAGCATGCGCCAGAAGTGCTCGTGGACAATCTCCGCCTCGACCTGAGTGCTCCGTTCGCGCCCGATCGCATCCGCAGCCTCGATGCCGGCGGCGCGCTCGCAGGCGAGCGCTGCGGCGACCCCTTGCGCACGGCCGCACACCGAAAAGAGCCGCGGCACCAGCGCGACCGCGTCCGAAGGGGGCCTGCCGGCGAGCACCCGCGCCACGCCCCCTGGGCGCTTGGACGCGACGCGCGCCGCGCCGACGCGCCGCCCGTCCCAGTCGAGCGAGATGGCGAGCGCGCCTTCCAGTCCGGCCTCAGGCATCGCGCCGCACGAGATCGGGGAAATAGGCGTCGAGACCCTCGGTCTCGCCGCGCAAGGCCGCCTCCAGGCCGTCGAGCGCCAGGTTGAGCGAGCCCGCCTCGTCTTCGCTGAGCACCTGGCGCGCCACGTCGCGAAACGCGACCACCCAGGTGCCGGCGGGCTGCGCGCCGACGAGCGCGAGGTCAAGCCGGCGCCGCTCGCCGCGGCCTTCGCACCAGGCGACGAGCCCCTCTTCGGAAACGACGCGCATTGGAATGGAGAGACACATGCACCGACCCTGCCCGACCGACCCCTTAAGTCTGGTCGGGCACTCGCCCTCCGGCTTGACCTAGATCAACCCTGCTCGGGTCAGAAGGTCTGGTACTGGAAGCGCGTGTGCGCCTCGGGCAGTCCGGGGCGCTGGATCTGAACGTCGATCACGTACGGCCGCGCGGTGTTCATGCTGAAGTAGCTGCCGTAGCTCACGAAGCCGTTGATCGACATCGGCTCGAGCTGACGCGTCTCGCTGCCCAGGCCAACCTGCTCGACGCTGACGCGCACCTGCGCGTCGCGGATCGCTGCGTGGCTGGCCGCGTCGAACAGCGACAGGTTGACGTGATACGCGCGCGCGCCCGCCGGCCCGCGGTGCATCGCCTTCTCCGCCTGCTCCTGCTCGGGCAGCGCCTGCACGGCCGCCGCGGGCATCACGCCCAGGTACACGTCCATGCCTTTCACGATGTGGTGAGTGGCCGAAGGCTCGCCGGCCTGCGCGCCCGGGAGCAAAGACGCTCCCCCGAGCAGCGCCGCGCACAGCATTGCCGCTTTGATGGTTGTCTTCATAGCGTCCTCCACATGTCGTGGCGAAGCGCCGCTGCGGGGGCAGCGATGTGCCCCGCCATCCCTTCTAGGGTGGAGAAATTCGAACACATTTTCAAAATCTGCATTCTGATTCAGGTCAAAGTCAGGCGCCGGGCAGAACGAATGTGAGGCTTTGCAAGCGGCGCGGCGGCGTGCACGCCGCCTGGGGCCGCCGCTGTGGTGTGATGCGCCATCGCGGTACAAAACGACTACGCACATGGAACGCTCGAAAATTCAGACTGCCCTGCCGATCGTCGAAACGTTCGAAAGGACCGTCACCCGCTACCTGTCCGGCCTCGCCTCCGAGGACGACACGCTGCGCGCGCTGCGCGAGATGTCGGCGCAGCTCGACGGGCTGCTCGACGAGAAGCGCGCGCGCGAGCTGTTGCGCGCGATCGACAGGCACACCTCGATGGTGTTCGAGCCGCCCCAGGCGGCGAGGAGCGCCGCTTTCCCGCTGCCTTACATCAGCTTCGTGCGCATCCAGCTCGCCAAGCACGTGTGGGCGCTCAAAGTGCACCTGCGCGAGGTGGAAGGCGAGCGTACCGAGCGGGCCCTTTAACGTGGCGCCGCTCGATCGCCTGTATCGCCGGACCCCCGCCGGTGACGAAGCCCTCGCCTCGCGGGATACGGCCATCCCCTCCGACTACCGGCGCATCCTCAGATTGGTGGAGCGCGATACGCACTCGGAAGTCATTTGCGGTAGCCTGCGGCAGTTCTCCGACTCCCTGCTTGCCGACTGGCTCGCCGAGCTCGAGGAAATCGGCTTTCTCAGTTCCGTGCCCGGCGATTCGTCGCAGAATCTCGACTTCGCAGCGCTCCTCATGATGGCCGGCAAGACGAGCGCCGGCAGTATCGCGCCCGAGGATTCGCAGCGGACGGACGTGCAGACGGAGGCGGCCACGACCGCCCTCGAGGCCGAGGGTGCATATCTCGCGCTGGATCGCCTGCGCCACCGCAGACCGCTCGAGAAGGCGGCGGCTGACACGACGGTGCTCATCGTCGAAGACGACCCCGACCAGCTCGCGCTCGCCGACTTGCGGGTCAGCATGGCCGGATATGGGGTGCGCGTCGCGCGCGATGTGCTGGCGCTGAACAACGAAATCCAATCTCGGACGCTCCCCGATCTGGTCCTGCTCGACGTGCAGCTTCCGGACGGGAGCGGATTCGATGTCCTGGAGGCGATGCGCCACCATCCGAAACTCTCGTCGCTTCCGGTGATCTTGCTGACCGCCATGGTCGGGGCGGACGACGTGAGTCGCGGCCTGGCCCTCGGCGCGGACGGCTACATCACGAAGCCCTACAGCAAGGCTGTCATCACCAAGACGATCCGGCAGGTGCTGAAGCAGGCGTAGATCCCGCCACGCTCGTTCGCGCCGCCCGGTGCTCCGATAGCTCCAACGGGCCATTTCCACGGCTCCCGAAGCTCTCCAGCATCGGTTCAAGGAGGGCGGTGGATGAAGCGAAGAACGACGGAACCAGCGTGGCTGGGTGTGAAAGCCCTTCCCCGAAGACTACCGGAGATCGGTTCCCCCGCTGGAACTCGCGCCGCCTCGTCTCCGCCCTCGCGCGCCCGGGCGCGATCGATTTACCTGCGAGATCTTCTTCGCAGTACCGCGCGCCGGATACTTGCGTTAGCGCGGCGATAGACGTATCCGTCGCATCCGGGGCGGTAGTCCCTCTGCCGCCCTTCGAGTGACGATCGGTCTTACGATCGACGGCGTGCCAGAAACTGACACGCGATCGCGAAGCGCTGCACAAGCCTCGGTCAGTGACAAGCATCGAGGACTCAACCCTGTGAGTCTTCTGTGTTTTGTCCAGAAAATTCTCATGTGATAAGTTATGCGGTCACGAGGAACCGCATCCAGATCGCGCGCCTCGTCCATAGCCGCCCACGTGATCAGCCGAACGCGGGCAGTCAACCGGCCACGTGCGGGGCCCCAGGGCAACGAAGAGACGCAGCGTGCTGACCGATCAAGACATCTACCTGTTCCGCGAAGGCACGCACGCGCGACTGCACGAGCATCTCGGCTGCCGGCTCGCCCCTGGCGGCCAAGGCACACGCTTCGCGCTGTGGGCGCCGAACGCGCGCGTGGTATCGGTCGTCGGCGACTGGAACGGCTGGGATGCGCAGGCCGATCCGCTCGCGCCGCGCTGGGACGCGAGCGGCATCTGGGAGGGCGAAGTCGCGCGCGCGAAGCGCGGCGACGCCTACAAGTACCGCATCGTCTCGAACAATTCCGGCGCGGTGTTCGAGAAGGCGGACCCGTTCGGCTTCTACTGCGAGGCGCCGCCCGCCACTGGCTCGCGCGTCTGGAGCCTCGAGTACGACTGGGGCGACGCCAAGTGGATGGCGGCGCGCCGCGCGGCGAACGCGCTGGACGCGCCGATGGCGATCTACGAGCTGCACGCGGGCTCCTGGCGGCGCGGCGCGGGCGGGCGCATGCTCGGCTACCGCGAGCTCGCGCACGCGCTCGCCGAGTACGTGCGCGACATGGGCTTCACGCACGTCGAGCTGCTGCCGATCACCGAGCATCCGTTCTACGGCTCTTGGGGCTACCAGACCACCGGCTATTTCGCGCCCAGCGCGCGCTACGGCACGCCGCAGGACTTCATGTACCTGGTCGACCACCTGCACCGCAACGGCATCGGCGTGCTGCTCGACTGGGTGCCTTCGCACTTCCCGACCGACGGCCACGGCCTCGCGTACTTCGACGGCACGCACCTCTTCGAGCACGCCGATCCCAAGCAGGGCTTCCACCCGGAGTGGAACTCGAGCATCTTCAACTACGGCAGGAACGAGGTGCGCGCCTTTCTGCTCTCTTCGGCGCAGTTCTGGCTCGACATGTACCACCTGGACGGCCTGCGCGTCGACGCGGTGGCCTCGATGCTGTACCTCGACTACGCGCGGCAGGAAGGCGAGTGGATCCCGAACCGCTTCGGCGGCAAGGAGAATCTGGAGGCGATCGAGTTCCTGCGCATGCTGAACGAGACCGCGTACCGCGAGCACCCGGACTGCGTCACGGTGGCCGAGGAATCGACCGCCTGGCCGATGGTGTCGCGGCCGACTTACGTCGGGGGCCTGGGCTTCGGCATGAAGTGGAACATGGGCTGGATGCACGACACGCTCGACTACATGAAAGTGGACCCGGTCCATCGCAAGTATCACCACGACCGGCTCACCTTCTCGCTCATCTACGCCTTCAACGAGAATTTCGTGCTGCCGCTGTCGCACGACGAGGTGGTGCACGGCAAGGGCTCGCTCATCGGCAAGATGCCCGGCGACGGCTGGCAGCAGTTCGCCAACCTGCGGGCGCTGTACGGCTACATGTGGGGCCACCCGGGCAAGAAGCTGCTGTTCATGGGCGGCGAGTTCGGCCAGCGGCGCGAATGGACGCACGACGATCAGCTCGAGTGGTGGGTCACCGGCCTGCCCGAGCACGGCGGCCTGCAGCGCTGGCTGCGCGACCTGAATCGCCTGTACCGCGCCGAGCCCGCGCTGCACCAGGTCGACTTCAGCCAGGAGGGCTTCGAGTGGATCGAGGTGAGCGACGCGCCCTCGAGCGTGCTCGCGTTCCTGCGCAAGCCGCGCGGCGGCGGCGCAGCGGTGCTGGTAGCGTGCAACTTCACGCCGCTGCCGCGAGAGAACTACCGGCTCGGCGTGCCCTCGGGCGGCAGATGGCGCGAGCTGCTCAATAGCGACGCACGCGAATACGGAGGCTCGGGCTGGGGCAACCTGGGCGGCGTGGCGGCCGTGCCCATCGCCGCAAATGGCCACGCGCACTCGATCGGCGTCACGCTGCCGCCGCTCGCGGCGCTCTACCTCAAGTGCGAGGACGCATGATCCTCGCGGCCGATGTCGGCGGCACCAAGTCGCTGCTCGCCTTCTTCGAGCAAGGCACGCCCGCGTTCGAGCTGCGCCTCGCATCGGGCGAGTTCCCCGACTTCGAGTCGCTGCTCGCGCGCTTTCTCGACGAAGCGCGCGCGGCGCTCGGCGCCGCCCCGCGCATCGGGTCCGCCTGCCTCGGCATCGCCGGGCCGGTGCGCGACGAGCTCGTGCGCGTGACCAATCTCCCCTGGACGATCGACGCCGCGCGGCTGCGCAGCCGCTTCGCCATCGGCCGGCTCGAGCTGATGAACGACTTCGCTGCGGCCGCCTGGGGCGTCGGCGCGCTCGCAGCGCAGGACCTCGTCACGCTGCAGCCCGGCGAGCCGCTCGCGGGCGCCCCGCGCCTGGTGCTCGGCGCGGGTACCGGATTCGGCGTCGCGTACGTGGTGCACGGCGTGCCGGTCGCGGGCGAAGGCGGCCACGGCGGCTTCGCGCCGGCGGGCATCGAGCAGGACGCGCTGTGGCGCTTCCTGCACGAAAGGCTCGGCCGCGTGCAGCTCGAGGACGTGGTCTCGGGCCCAGGGCTCGCGCGTATCCACGAGTTCATGACCGGCGAGCGTGTGGCACCGGAGGATGCGGCGCCGCAGGCGCTCGATCTGTTCGTCGCCTGCTTCGGCGCGGCCGCGGGCGACCATGCGCTGAACGTCATGGCGCGCGGCGGGGTGTACGTCGCGGGCGGCATCGCCGCCAGGATTCTGCCGCGCCTCGCGGCGGGCGGCTTCCTCGCGGCGTTCAACGACAAGGGCGGCTTCGCCGAACACACGCGCAGGATGCCGGTGCACGTCGTGACCAACGAGCGCGTCGCGCTGCTCGGCGCCGCAGCGGCGGCGGCGCGGGAGGGATAATCCGGCCGTGAGCACTCCGATCACCGCGGTCTGGCCGGGCAAGCCCTACCCGCGCGGCGCGAGCTGGGACGGCGAAGGCGTCAATTTCGCCCTGTTCTCCGAGCACGCCGAGAAAGTCGAACTCTGCATCTTCGACTCCGAGGGGCGCCGCGAGCTGCAGAGGATCGAGCTGCGCGAGCGCACCGACGACGTCTGGCACTGCTACCTGCCCGAGGCGCGCCCGGGCCTGGTGTACGGCTACCGAGTGCACGGCCCCTACCGGCCCGAGGAGGGCTTGCGCTTCAACCCGAACAAGCTCGTTGCCGATCCCTACGCGCGCGACTTCCTCGGCAGCCTGCGCTGGGCGGACGAGCTCTACGGCTACACCGTCGGCGACGCGCGCGAGGACCTGTCCTTCGATCCCCGCGACAGCGCCGCCTTCATGCCCAAGTGCCGCGTGCTCGAGCCGGCGTTTACCTGGGGCGACGACCGGCGGCCGGACGTGCCCTGGCACGACACGGTGATCTACGAGCTGAACGTGCGCGGCTTCACCATGCGCCATCCGGAGGTGCCGGCGGCGCTGCGCGGCACTTACGCGGGGCTCGCTTCGGCGCCCGCGCTCGAGCACCTGAAGCGCCTCGGCGTGACCGCGGTCGAGCTGATGCCGGTGCACGCCTTCGTCGACGAGCGGCGTCTGGTCGACATCGGCCTGCGCAACGCCTGGGGCTACAACACGCTCGGCTTCTTCGCTCCCGAGAACCGCTATTCGGCATCGGGCAAGGTCAAGGAGTTCAAGACCATGGTGAAGACGCTGCACTCGGCGGGCATCGAGGTCATCATCGACGTGGTCTACAACCACAGCTGCGAGGGCGATGCGCGCGGGCCGACGCTTTGCTTCCGCGGCATCGACAACGCGGCCTACTACCGCCTCGATCCGCAGAACCGCCGCAATTACGTAGACTTCACCGGCTGCGGGCACACGCTGAACCTGGTGCACCCGCGCACGCTGCAGCTGGTGATGGATTCGCTGCGCTATTGGGCCGAGGAGATGCACGTCGACGGCTTCCGCTTCGACCTCGCGTCCGCCCTGGCGCGCGAGGCCTCGAGCGTCGACCAGCTGGGCGCCTTCTTCGACGTGGTGCGCCAGGACCCCGTGATGAACCGCATGAAGCTGATCGCCGAGCCGTGGGACATCGGCCACGGCGGCTACCAGGTGGGCAACTTCCCGCTCGGCTGGGCCGAGTGGAACGACCGCTACCGCGACGGCATGCGCGCCTACTGGAAGGGCGACGGCGGCGTGATCGGCGAGTTCGCGCGCCGCCTGACCGGGTCGTCGGATCTGTACGGGCGCTCGGGGCGCAGCCCGCACGCGAGCATCAACTTCGTCACCGCGCACGACGGCTTCACGCTCGCGGACCTGGTGTCCTACAACGACAAGCACAACGAGGCGAACGGCGAGGGCAACCGCGACGGGCACAACAACAACCTGTCCTGGAACGGCGGCGCGGAAGGGCCGACGAACGATCCGGACATCGTGCGCCTGCGCGAGCGCCAGGCGCGCAACTTCCTCGCCACGCTGCTCCTGTCCCAGGGCGTGCCGATGCTGCTCGCCGGCGACGAGCTGGGACGCAGCCAGCAGGGCAACAACAACGCCTACTGCCAGGACAACGAGCTGTCCTGGCTCGACTGGACGCCGAGCGTCGCGAAGTCGGCGCTGCTCGATTTCGTGCGGCGCCTGATCGCGCTGCGGCGCGCGCACGCCGCGTTCCGGCGGCGTGACTTCTTCCAGGGCCGGCCGCTGCACGGGGGCGAGGCGAAGGACATCCAGTGGCTCAAGCCCGAAGGCACCGAAATGAGCCGCGACGAATGGGAGCGCGAGTTCGCGCGCTGCCTGGGCGTGTATCTCGCGGGCGGCGGCCTGGACGACGTCGACCGGCGTGGCCGGCGGCTCGCCGACGACGATTTCCTGATGCTGTTCAACCCGCACAACGAGGACGCGGCGTTCGTGCTGCCGGTCATCGCCGGCGAGCCTTGGCGCGCGCTGCTCGACACCGCGCTCGAGCCTGCGGCGCCTGACGCGCGGCGCCACTACGCGCCGGGCGAGCGCTACACGCTGCGCGGGCGCTCGCTCGCGCTGCTGACGCGCCCGCGCGCATGAGCGAGGCGCGCGGCGAGCTCGAGCGCCGCTGCGCGCAGCTCGGCATCGCGACCGGCTGGCACGACATCTGGGGCAAGCACCACGCGGTGCCGGAGGCGAGCCTGCGCGCGCTCGCCGCCGAGTTCGACGCCGGGCCCGGCGCGCCGGAAGCCGCGCTCCCGCCGGTGCTCGCGCTGCGCGAGGGCAGCGCGCCCTGGCGCATCGCCGTGCGCGGGGCGCACGAGGCCGTACTGCGCTGGAGGATCGCGCTCGAGGACGGCGGCCGCGTCGAAGGCGAAGCGCGCGCCGCGCACGGAGCGCTCGAGATCGGCGCGCCGCTCGCCGCCGGGTACCACCGCCTTTCGGTCGAGGGGCTGGGCGAAGCGCTCGTCGTGGCCGCGCCGGAGCGCTGCTGGCGCCCTGCTGCGCTCGAGAACGGCGGCCGGGTGTGGGGCCCGGCGCTGCAGCTCTACGCGCTGCGCTCGCGACGCAACTGGGGCATGGGCGACTTCGGCGACCTGCGCGCCCTCGTCGAGCAGTGGGCCGCGCGCGGCGCGGGCATGTTCGGCCTCAATCCGCTGCACGCGCTCTATCCGCACAATCCCGCCCACGCGAGCCCCTACAGCCCGTCCTCGCGGCTGCTCCTGAACGTGATGTACCTCGACGTCGAGGCGATCGAGGACTGCGCCGAGTGCGAGCCGGCGCGTCGCCTGATCGGCTCGGATGCGTTCCAGGCGCGCCTCGCCGCGCTGCGCGCCGCCGAGCTGGTCGACTACCCGGGCGTCGCGGCGGCGAAGTTCGAGGTGCTCGAGATCCTGTTCAACCACTTCTGGCAGCGCCACCTCGCCCCTGGCGACGCGCGCGCGCAGGCGTTCCTCGAGTTTCGCGCGCGCGGCGGCGAGATGCTGCGCCGGCACGCGCTGTACGACGCGCTGCAGGAGCGCATCTTCCGCGACGACCCTTCCGTCACGGGCTGGCAAAGCTGGCCCGAGGCCTACCACGATCCCGCCGGCGAGGCGGTTGCGCGCTTCGCCCTGGTGCACGCGCCGCGCGTAGCCTACTTCGAGTACCTGCAATGGCAGGCCGAGCTCCAGCTCTCAGCGGTCGCCTGGCGCTGCGCCGAGCTCGGGCTCGAGCTCGGGCTGTACCTCGACCTCGCGGTGTCGGTCGACCGCGCGGGTTCCGACGCCTGGGCGCACCGCGACTGCTACGCGCTCGGCGCGAGCGTCGGCGCGCCGCCCGACGACTTCAACCTGCGCGGCCAGGACTGGGGGCTGCCGCCGCTCCGGCCCGACCGGCTGCGCGCGACCGGCTACGAGCTCTACGCGAGCGCGCTGCGCGAGGCGATGAGCCACGCCGGCGCGCTGCGCATCGACCACGTCATGGGCCTCATGCGGCTCTTTTGGATCCCCGTCGGCGCAAAGCCCGCGGAAGGCGCCTACGTGCACTATGCGCTCGAGGAAATGCTCGCGATCCTCGCGCTGGAGAGCCACCGCAATCGCTGCCTCGTGATCGGCGAGGACCTCGGCACCGTGCCCGACGAGGTGCGCGCGGCGCTCGCGCGCTACGGCGTGCTGTCGTACCGGCTGCTGTGGTTTGAGCGCGACGGCGCGGGCGAATTCAGGCCGCCCGCCGAGCTGCCGCGCGAGGCGCTCGTCGCCGCAACCACGCACGACCTGCCGACGCTCGCCGGCTGGTGGCAGGGCACGGACCTCGAGCTGCGCCGCGATCTCGGCCTGTTCCCCGACGAGGCGACCTGCGAAGCGCTGCGCGCAGCGCGCGCCGCGGACCGAGCGCGCCTCGCGCGCGCGCTCGAGCGCGCCGGGCTCCAGCCGCCGGACACGGAGGTCGGCCTGGCCGAGGCGGTGCATGCCTACCTCGCCGCGGCGCCTTCGCGCGTCATGATGCTGCAACTCGAGGACCTGCTCGGGGTCGTCGAGCAGGCGAACCTGCCGGGCACCACCGACGAGCAGCCGAACTGGCGCCGCAAGCTTCCGCTCGCGCTCGAAGACATGGCCGGGGATGCGCGCGCCGCCGCGCTCGGCGCGCGCCTGTCGCAGTTGCGCCCGCGCCCCGCCCGGGCGCCTTAGTCCCAGGGCAGGCCGACGTAGTTCTCGCTTACTATAATCCCCCTCGCATGCGCGCATTCTATTCGAGATGAGCGGCGTCACCCTCGAGGACGTGAGGGCCGCGGCGGCGCGCATCGCGGGAAGCGTGGAGCGCACGCCGCTGCTGGAGAGCCGCACGCTGTCGCGCCTCACCGGCGCGCGCGTGTTCCTCAAGTTCGAGAACCTGCAGTTCACCGCTTCGTTCAAGGAGCGCGGCGCGCTGAACAAGCTGCTCACGCTGTCCGAGGCCGAGCGCGCGCGCGGCGTGATCGCGATGAGCGCCGGCAACCACGCCCAGGGAGTGGCCTACCACGCGGCGCGCCTCGGCGTGCGCGCCGTGATCGTCATGCCGCGCGGCACGCCGAACACCAAGGTGAAGAACACCGCGGTGCACGGCGCCGAGGTGCTGCTCGAGGGCGACACGCTCGCCGACGCGGCGCGCTGCGCCGCCGAGCGCGCCGCGCGCGAGCGAGCTCGTTTTCATCCATCCCTACGACGATCCGGCCGTGATCGCCGGGCAGGGCACGATCGCGCTCGAGATGCTGGCCGACGCGCCGCAGCTCGAGGCGCTCGTCGTGCCGATCGGCGGCGGCGGGCTCGTCGCCGGCATCGCCACGGCCGCGAAGGCATTGAAGCCCGCGATCGAGGTCTACGGCGTGGAATCGAAGACCTACTGCGCGATGTACCAGCGCCTGAACGGGCAGCCGGTCGAGGTGGGCGGCGACACGATCGCCGAGGGCATCGCGGTGCGCGACGTCGGCGAGCTGCCGCTCGCGATCGTGCGCGCGCTGGTCAACGAGGTGCTGCTCGTCGAGGAGGCCGCGATCGAGCAGGCGGTGGTCGCCCTGATCGAGATCGAGAAGACGGTGGCCGAAGGCGCCGGCGCCGCCGGGCTCGCGGCGCTGCTCGCCTACCCCGAGCGCTTCGCCGGCCGCACGGTCGGCGTGCCGCTTTCCGGAGGCAACATCGACACGCGCGTGCTGGCCGCGGTGCTGATGCGGGGGCTGGTGCGCGACGGGCGCCTCGCGCGCCTGCGCGTGTCGATGCCCGACGTCTCGGGCAGCCTCGCGCGCGTCGCGCAGATGCTTGGCGACGCGGGCGGCAACATCGTCGAGGTGCAGCACCAGCGCCTGTTCGGCACCGCCTCGGTGCGCACCCCCGAGGTCGAGTTCCTGATCGAGACGCGCGACCGCGCGCACACCGACGCGATCATCGACGCGCTCGCCGCGCGCGGCGTGCGCGTCACCCTGCTGCAGTAGTTCGCTAGCCGCCGGCCTGGCAGGCGAGCGTGAGGCTCGCGCCGTGTCCGGCGCCCGCCGGAATCGTCGCCGAGTAGATACCCGTGCCGGAGCCGCACTTCCATTCCGCGGCATAGTCCTTGTCGCAGCCGGGGGTCGCGCCTTCGGCGGGCGCCGCGTCGAGCGCGAAGTTGCACGCGCTGCGGCCGTCGCAGGCGCGCGCAAGCGCGGCCGTGGCGTTGCCGGCCGGCGCGCCGCAGCTCTTGCCGAAGGTTCCGGCCACCACCTTGATGGTCGGCGCGGGACGCGCGGCGGCAATCGCGCTCGCCTGCGGCATGAGCGCGCGCGCCGCGCCATCGCGCACCGCGTCGCGCATCGCGTCGCCGTCGAGGAAGTACATCGCCAGGCCGACCGCCATGAGCAGCACGCCGACGATCGAAGCGCCGACGCGGCCCGCGTTGCCCGGCTCGATCTTGCCCTCGATGCGGCCCATCACTGCGACGAGCAGAAAGACGATGCCGGCCAGCACGAACATGCGTGCGAGCGGCAGGTCCACCAGTTTGACCATTACGTCCTGCATTGCGGCCTCCCCTGCGGCGCGGTCGCTCACGCATGCCACGCCACTGCGGATTGTCCGATTCCGCCCCAATGCGCCGCGAGGAAGTATTTCCCAGTTCTCAGATCTCGTGCAGCACCCGTTCTCCCCGAGCGGGGAGATCGCTGTGGCGGATGCCGATGTCCCGCAGCGTGCGCGGATCGAGCTCCGCGACGCTGCGCGGCGCGCCAAGCGCGCCCAGCCTGCTGAGGAAGGCCATCAGTCTGTCGATCGAGGTCATGCAAATCTCCGTGCAAAATTGCTCACGTCGCGTGCGCTTCTGCAAGCGAACGCTCGACACGCAGCAGCCTAGGGTCCTCGTCCCCGAGCAGCTCGAAGCCGAGCTTGGCCGCCAGGCCGAGCATCGGCCAGTTGTCGTTCAGCACCGCGCCCCGCAGGGCGGCCACGCCGCGCGCGCGCGCGCTGTCGATCAGCAGGCCGACGAGCCGGGTGCCGAGGCCGCAGCGCTGCAGCGCGTCGACGACGGCGACGCCGAATTCGGCGCCGCCGTCTTGTTCCAGGGCGTACTGCGCCAGGCCGACGATCCGTCCTTCGGCGTCGAACGCCCCGAGGTTCAGGTCCTGCGGCCCCCGCCCGACGGTGACGCGCTCGAGCTGGCCGGGGACGAGCTCGCTCACCGGCGCGAGGAAGCGCCGGCGGCGCGACTCGGGGGACAGCCGGCGCACGAACGACTGCACCGCGTCGGCGTCCGCCTGCCGCAGTTCGCGTATCGCGAGTCGGCCGTCCATGGCGTCAGCCCACGATCGGCGCGAGCGCAGCGCCGATGCGCTCGAACTGCGCCGGGGTGATCATGCCGCCCAGGATCTTCTGGAAGCGCTCGTCCTGGACGCCCGAAACGATGTACTGCCAGCGATACGCGGCGAGGAACGCGGCGCCGATCGCATCGACCTGCGCGCGGTCGAACGTCCTGCCCGCAACGCGCAGGAAGTAGTCGGTGTCGGCCTTGGCCTGCATTTGCAGGATGCCGTCCACCGCGGCCACCAGCGCGATCAGCTCGTCGACCGCCCGGTCGCGCTGCACGGCGTCGAGCTTGGCGTCCTCGCGCTGCCATTCGAGCTCGTCCAGGATCGCGTGCTGCGACTCCTCGCGGGCGTGGAAGGTGAACACGTCCTTCCACAGCTCGGAGAGCTCGGCGTCGGGCTCGATCGCCTGGCGGTAATGCGCCAGCACGAACAGCTCGATGTGGCAGATGAGCGCCAGCACCGACCAGGTCGGCTTGCCGAGCACCGCGCCGGCGACGTCGTTCGGCTGCGGCAGGAACGTGTAGCCCGCCGGCATGCCCTCGGCGCACAGCGCGTCGATCCTGCGGAACATCTCCTGGTGCTTGAGCTCCTCGTCGGTGAAGCGCACCAGCGCCTCGTAGGCCGTCTGGTCGCCGAGCCAGTGGTCGCGGCTCACCTCGGAAATCTTCGGCGCGATGAAGCGCTCGACCAGGCCGAACATGTTGGCGTAGGTGCGGCCCTGGATCTGGCTCACCAGGCGCTTCTCGCCCGCGCCGAGGAACTCGAGCCGCCCGGTCCTGGACAGCCCGTCGGGCAGGAACTTGCTGCCGAAATCGAACTTGCGGCCGCGGATCACGTCGCGCTCGATTTCGAAGCGCACGCGCTTCGAGACCTCGATCGCCCTGGCGTAGCGCTTGCTCTGCGCTGTTTCAATCTGTGCTTGCATGGTCATGCTCCCTCGAGTTGGTGGATGAAAGGTGGATGAAAGTGCTCCGCCGCCGGCTGTCACATGCCGACGAGTCGTGCCGCGTAGCCCTGCGCCTGCACGCAGCGCAGGATGCCGAGCGCGCTGATCGCGGCCCGGTCGTAGTCGACGACCAGCAGCTGTCCCGCGCGGGCGCCGACGCGCACGTGCCGGATGCCCCGCTCGGCTCCCAGGCGCTCGAGCAGCCGGGCCTGCGCGCGCTCGTCGAGCGCATCGGTGACGTGCACCAAAACGTCGCTGCGTTGGGTATCCATGTCGTACGCTCCGATGTCGGTTCGCATGGAGCGCATCGTGCAGGCCTGCGGTAACCGCCGGATTTCCGGCGGCGCACCCTTTGTTGCGCCTTTGTATCGGCACGGCCGCGAACGCAGCCGGCGGGAGTGCTAGCGGCGCAGCGCCTCGGTGAGCGCCGCGAACAGCGCCTCGGGCTCGACCGGCTTGGCGAGCAGCGCGCGCACCCCGCTGCGCGCGAGCTGCTCGGCGCCGATGTTCTCGGCAAAGCCGCTGTAGAGGATGACCGGCAGCGCGGGCCGCAGCGCGGCCGCGCGCCGCGCGAGCTCGAGGCCCGTCATCTTCGGCATGGTCTGGTCGGTGAGCACCAGGTCGACGCGCGCGGGGTCCTCGGCGAGCCAGCGCTCGGCCTCGACCGGGTCGCGCCGCACGGTGACCTCGAGCCCCCAGCCGCCGAGCAGCTCGGCCATGAACTCGCCCACCATCTGCTCGTCGTCGACCAGCAGCACGCGCCCCTCGAGCGCCCGGCGCGGCGGCTTCGCCCGCGCGCCCGGCCCGCCCTGCGGCGCGGCGGACTCGGCCCCGCCTTCGAGCGCCGGCAGGAGCACGCGGAAGGTCGCGCCCTTTCCGGGCGCGGTGTCGACCACCACGTGCCCGCCGTGCTCGTGCACGATGCCGTGCACCATCGCCAGGCCCATGCCGCTGCCGCGCCCGACCTCCTTGGTGCTGAAGAACGGCTCGAACATGCGCTCGAGCACCTGCGGCGCGATCCCCGGCCCGCTGTCGGCGACGGCGAGCTCGACGTAGCGTCCGTCGGCCGGCTTGTGGCAGGACGCGCAGCGCGGCGTGGCGCCTTGCGCGGCGAGGCGCACGCCGACCGTGATCTTGCCGGCGCCGTCCATCGCGTCGCGCGCGTTGATGCACAGGTTGAGCAGGATCTGTTCGACCTGCACCGGATCGATCAACACCGCGGGCAGGCCCGCCTCGATCGCGGTGCGCAGCTCGACGCTCGACGGCAGCGACGAGCCGAGCAGCTTGACCGCCTCCTCGGCGAGCGGCGCGAGCGACACGGCCCGCGGCTTGCCCTTCTGCGCCCGGCTGAAGGCGAGCATCTGCTGGATGAGCTCCTTCGCGCGCGTCGCGCCGTGCTGCGCCTGCTGCAGGTGGCGCGCGAGCTTGGCGTCGCTGCTCGCCGCCTCGCGCTCGCCCGCGAGCGTGAGGTAGCCCATGATGCCGGTGAGGATGTTGTTGAAATCGTGCGCGATGCCGCCGGTGAGATGGCCAATCGCCTCCATCTTCTGCGCCTGCCGCAGCTGCGCTTCGAGCTCGCGGTGGCGCGCCTCGGCCTGCTTGCGCTCGGTGATGTCGCGCCCGGCGTACAGCACGTGCGGCCGGCCCTGGTAGACCGTGCGCACGCCGGAGAGCTCGATGTGGATCGGGCGGCCGTCACGCCGGATCATCTGCGTTTCCATGCGCACCGGCTCACCGGCGAGCGCGCGCCGGTGCAGCGCCTTCACCGCTGCGTCGACTTCCGGCGGATTCGCCACCACGTGGTCGGTGCCGGCCACCTCCGCGCGCGAGTAGCCGCTCATCCGCTCGTAGGAAGGGTTGACGTCGACGATGCGGAAGGCCTCGTCCCTCAGCACCAGCGCGTCGAGCGAGGCGCCGAATACCGCGCGGTACTGCTCCTCACTCACGCGCAGCGCCTCCTCGCGCCGCCGGCGCTCGGTGATGTCGCGCACGATCGCCAGCACGTGCGGCTCGCCGCGGTGCATCACGGGGATGGTGCGGATGTCCGCCTGGAAGCGCTCGCCGTTCCTGCGCAGCGACTCGAGCTCGACGCGGCAGGTCTCGCCGGCGAGCGTGCGCCGCACGAGCTCCAGGCGCGGCTCCGCGTAGTCGGCGGGCAGGTCGAGCGTTTCGTAGCCGCGGCCGACCACCTCGTCGCGCGTCCAGCCGTACAGGCGCTCGTAGGCCGGGTTGATGTCGACACGCCGCAGCCTCGAGTCCCACAGCACGAGCGCGTCCTCCGACGCGTTGAAAATCGCGCGGTATTGCTCCTCGCTCGCACGCAGCGCCTGCTCGCGTCCGCGCCGCTCGGTGATGTCGCGCGCCACCGAGAGCACGTGCGGCTTGCCGTTGTAGGTCACCAGCGATCCGAGCACCTCGATGTCCACGTGCGTGCCGTCCTTGCGCGGCAGGCGGGTTTCGGTGCGGACCGGCTTCCCGGCGGCCACCTCGGCGAGGTAGGCCCGGTAGGGGCCGGCGAGCTTCTCCGGGATGATCGGGCCGAAGGTCCTGCCGATCAGCTCCTCGCGCGCGTACCCGTACATCGATTCGAGCGCCGGGTTGGCGTCGACGATCTCGCCCTCGAGAGTGCGGATGATCATGCTGTCGAACGACGCGTTGAAGATCGCCCGGTACTGCTCTTCGCTCAATCGCAGGGCGGCCTCGGCGCGCTTGCGCTCGGTGATGTCGCGCGCGATCGTGAGCACGTGACGCTCCCCGCGATGCATGAACGGGATGGTGCGGATGTCGGCCTGGAAGCGCTCGCCGTTCTTGCGCACCGACTCGAGCTCGATATGACAGGTCTCGCCGACGAGCGAGCGGCGCACCAGGTCGAGCCGCGGCTCCGAGAACTGCGCGGGCACCCCGAGCGACTCGTAGCCGCGGCCGATCACCTCCTCGCGCTTCCAGCCATACAGGCGCTCGTACGCCGGGTTCACGTCGACGCGCCGCAGGTTCGAGTCCCACAGGACGAGCGCGTCCGCCGAGGCGTTGAAGATCGCGCGATACTGCTCCTCGCTCGCCTGCAATGCCGCATCGGCGCGCCGGCGCTCGAGCTCGACCATCGCGCGCGCGGCGAAGATCTTGAGCACCGATTCGATCAGCTCCGGCTCGGTGATCGGCCGGCGCGCGGCGACGACCATCAGCCCGGCCGCCTCGCCGCGTGCGTCGGCAAGCGGGTAGCCGGCGTAGCCCTCGATGCCAAGCTCGATGAAGTCCATGTCGAGCGGAAAGCGCTCCTTCAGCCCGGAGGGGTAGCAGCGGAACTGCTTGCCGACCACCGTCTCGCAAGGCGTGCCGGCGATCGGGTACTCGAAGTCGTCGATTATGCGGCCGTCGGCGTAGTAGGCGAGCATCTTGAGCCGGCAGGAGTCGCCCTGCTTGGGTAACGCGATGAAGGCGATCTCGACGTCCAGGATCGCCGCGATCGAGCGCACCAGCTCGCGGAACACGCCCTCGCCGGCGGCGGTCGACACCGCCAGCGCCGCGTTGCGCAGCGCCTCTTCGGTGCGGTTGGGCTCGTGCAGCTTCACCCGGTCAGTCTAGGCGACGGCGCGACGCGCGGGAGGGCCGGTTACCGAACTGAAACAATCGAAACGCGCCGGTTACCTGGCGGGCACGTAGCAGTAACCGGCGCCGCGCACGGTCTTGATGAGCCGCGGCTGCTCGGAATCCTCGCCCAGCTTGCGCCGCAGGCGCGCGATGCGGATGTCGATCGAGCGGTCGAACGGCTCCCAGTCGCGGTTGCGCGTGAGGTTGAGCAGCTGGTCGCGCGAGAGCACCTGGTTCGGGTGCTCGACGAACACGCGCAGCAGGTCGAACTCCATGCTGGTGAGCGGGACCTCGGCGCCCGCCGCGTCGAGCAGCCGGTGCGCGCCCAGGTCGAGCGAGCAGCTGCCGACCCTGACCGTTTTCGCCGCCCCGGCCGCCGCGCCCGGGCCGGGTTGCGCGCGGCGCAGCACGCTTTTCACGCGCGCCAGCAGCTCGCGCAGGTCGAAGGGCTTGGCGATGTAGTCGTCGGCCCCGACTTCCAGCCCCACCACGCGGTCGACCACCGAATCGGCGGCCGTCACCATGATGATCGCCAGGTCGTGCCGCTCGCGTAGGCTGCGCGCGAGGCTGAGCCCGTCCTCGCCCGGCAGCTTCAGGTCGAGCAGCACCAGCTGCGGCACGTTCCGCGCGAGCGCGGCGCGCATCGCGTCGCCGCCCCCGGCGGTATCCACCTCGAATCCGTGCGACACCAGGTACTCGGCCATCGAGTCCCGCACGTCGGCGTCGTCTTCCACGATCAGCACGCGCGTCGATTGCGCCATCGCGGCCCTCCACCCGAGCGACGCGCCGATTATACGCACGGACGTCAGCGGGTCGTCAGGCCGCGCCAGCGTAGGCGCGGATCTGTGAGCGCCGGAGCGCCTCGCCCAGGGTGAGCGCGATCACGTCCTGCTGCGCCCGGCTGCCACCCAGGCGGTGCGCGCGCGGCGGCAGCGCTCCGAGCAGTTCGGCCGCGTCGCGGTAGCGGCCCTCGCCGAACGCCTGCAGCGCGCGGCTAGACGGCAGGCCTACCACCCTGGTCATGGCGCCGTTGGTGCCGCCCCGCCCGATGCGACGGCGCTGGGCGGCGAGCAGCGCCCCGGCGCTCGCCCGACGCCCGCCGGCGGTGAAAGCTATCATCGCGTGCAGGTCGCTGAAGGCGCAATGCGCGTCCTCGGCGTGCGGCGCCCAGCGCTGCGCGAGCTCGCGCCAGCGCCCGCCGACTCCGTCCCCTGCGAGCTCGAAGCGCCACAGGAGCGCGCTCGCGTCGATCAGCACCGAGAGCGCGCGGCCGAAGGCCGGGCGGATGCGCGCGTCATAGAGCGCGAGCGCCTCGGCGCGCCGCCCGAGCGCGAGCTTATACAGCGCCACGTGCCACCAGTTGTGCACCGCCACCGCGGAGCCGTCGTCCCAGTACGCCCGCCGTTCTTCCGCCCAGCGGATGCCCTGCGCGGCCTCCCCGCGCATCTCGTACACGTGCGCGACCGCGTGGTGCGCTCGCACGTCGCGCGGCTCGAGCTCGAGCGCGCGCCGCGCGAGCGCCTCGGCGCGCGCGTAGCGGCCCGCTTCCTCCAGCCCGAAGGCGTACATCGCGAGCACCGCGTGGTAGCCCGGCACGCCCGCGTGCCAGGCGCCGAGCACGCGCGCGACGCGCCGGTGCAGGCTATCGCCGTCGCCGCGCAGGTAGTCGCAGGAGTGCGCGACGCCGAGTGCCAGCACATCGCGCGGGTGCGCGGCGAGGATCGCGCCGTGGATCGCCGCGGCGCGCTCGTAGCGCCCCGCTGCGAGCGCGGCGATCGCGTGCAGGTGCGCGCGCTCGCGCCCGCTCATCGGCAGGCGGCGCGCGCGCGCGAGCACGCCCCTTGCCGCCGCGGCGCCGGCCGGGTCGCGTCCGCCGAGCGCGAGGTAGGCGGCCAAGGCGTGCGCCATGGCGAAGGCTGGCGCCTCCTCGAGCGCCTGCGCGAGAAGCGCAGCCGGGACGCCCCTGAAGGCGAGATGCGCCGCGAGCGCCGCCTCGTAGCGCTCGAGCGCATGCGGCGTCGCACCGCTCAGCGCGAGCCCGCGCGCGTCTTCAAGCGGCATGGGGCGGCAGCCGGCCGACGGCCACTTCGTGCGGCGAGGCGAGCGACAGCACGGTGTCGTCCCAGGCCTTCACCAGCGCGACGCCGTTGCGGTCCAGGCGGAACGAGTTTCCCGCCTCGAGCACGATGTCGCGCCGGTCGCGCTCCTGGGTGATCCAGAGCGAGCCCTGCCAGACGTGGATCAGCAGGCCGCGCCCGTCGACGATGCGCAGCTGCCCGCCACGCGCGAGCGGAAGTTCTCCCTCGATCAGGTGTTCGTCGCGTTCCATGTTCGTCTCCCGTGGTTGCGATGCACGGTACGCATCCTGGGGAGACGACGTAACCCCGCGATGTCCGCGGGTCGCCGGATTGTTACCGGCTGGTAACTAGGAACGCGCGCGCAGCGCGCCGGCGAGGTCGCGGTGCGCGCGGCGCAGCGTCTGCTCGGTGGTCGGCCAGTCGATGCAGGCGTCGGTGACCGAGACGCCGTAGCGCAGCTGCGAGCGGTCTTCGGGGATCGGCTGGTTGCCGGCGTGCAGGTTGCTCTCCAGCATCAGGCCGACGATCGAGCGGTTGCCTTCCAGGATCTGGTGCACGACGTCGTGCAGCACGAGCGGCTGCAGCGATGCGTCCTTCATCGAGTTGGCGTGCGAGCAGTCGATCACCACGTTCGGCGCGAGGCTGGCGCGCGCGAGCGCGGCTTCCGCCAGGCGCACGCTCACCGTGTCGTAGTTGGGACGCCCCCCGCCGCCGCGCAACACCAGGTGGCCGTAGGCGTTGCCGCGCGAGCGCACGACTGCCGTGCGGCCAGCCTGGTTCACGCCGAGGAAGCCGTGCGGGCGCTTCGCCGACTGGATCGCGTTGATGGCCACCTCGAGCCCGCCATCGGTGCCATTCTTGAAGCCGACCGGCGCCGAGAGCCCGCTCGCCATCTCGCGGTGCGTCTGCGACTCGGTGGTGCGCGCGCCGATCGCGTACCAGGACACGAGATCGGACAGGTACTGCGGGCAGATCGGGTCGAGCGCCTCGGTGCCCGCCGGCAGCCCGAGTTCGGCGATTCTCATGAGCAGCTCGCGCGCCAGCACCAGGCCCTCGTCGATGCGGAACGAGTCGTCCATGCGCGGATCGTTGACGAAGCCCTTCCAGCCGACCGAGGTGCGCGGCTTCTCGAAGTACACGCGCATCACGATAAGCAGCGTGTCCTCGACCTCGCGCGCCAGCGCCGCGAGCCGCCCGGCGTATTCGAGCGCCGCGCGCGGATCGTGGATCGAGCACGGGCCGACGACGACGAACAGGCGCGGGTCCCTGCGGTCGAGGATCGCGCGCACGGCGTCGCGCCCGGCGAGCACCGTATGTTCCGCAGCCGCCGAGAGCGGCAGGCGCGCGCGCACCTCCGCGGGCGAAGGCAGATCATCGAGCGCCGCGACGTTCAGGTTGTCGATCTGCGCGCTCACGCGGGCACCGAGATTTCGACCAGGTTCAGGTCCGGGTCGCGCACGTAGAGCGAGCGGATCTTCGACACCGCGCCCGTCTTCATCACCGGCCCCTCGACGATCGGCACGCCCGCGGCGCGCAGGCGCCGCTCCACTTCCTCGAGGGGCACTGCGGCGATGAAGCACAGATCGAGCGATCCCGGCACGGCGACGTGCGCGCGCGGCTCGAATTCCCTGCCCCACTCGTGAATGTTGATCTTCTGCGCGCCGAAGCCGAGCGCCATGCGCTTTCCCTGCGGCGTGTCGAAGGTGGAGAGCCGCATGCCGAGCACGTCGCGGTAGAAGCGGATGCAGCCTTCCAGGTCGCGGGTGGTGAGGACGACGTGGTCGATGTGATCAATCATGGCCGGGAAAAATGGGGACAGACCCTATTTTTGCAAAAAATAGGGTCTGTCCCCATTTTTTACACGATTTTTTCTCTGCGGAGCGCTTCGATCGACTCCACGGTGAAACCCAATTCCTTCAGCACCTCGTCGGTATGCTCGCCCAGCGCGGGCGCAGGGCCGCCGACCGCGCCCGGCGTCGCGGAGAGCTTGGGTACGATGCCCGGCTGCTTGAGCGGCTCGCCATCGCCGGCGACGCTGTCGACCAGCATGCCGCGCGCCGCGTAGTGGGGATCGGCGGCGATGTCGGCCGCGCTGTAGATGCGCCCGGCCGGGACTTCGGCTTTTTCCATGCGCATAAGGACTTCCTCCAGTGAAAGTCGCGAAGTCCACTCGGCGATCGCGTCGTCGATCCTTTTCATCTGCGCGGCGCGGCCGTCGTTGCGCGCGAGTGCCGGGTCGTCGCGCAGGTCCGTCCGCTCGATCTCGGTCATCAGGCGCCGGTAGAGCGCGTCGGCGTTGCCCGCGATCAGCACGTAGCCGCCGTCCTTGCAGGGATAGAGGTTCGAGGGCGCGATTCCCGGCAGGCTGCTGCCCGAGCGCTCGCGCACGAAGCCGTCCGCGTCGTACTCCGGCAGCAGGCTCTCCATGACGTTGAACACCGACTCGTACAGCGCGACGTCGATCAGCTGGCCGCCGCCGCCGTTCTTCAGGTGCAGCAGGGCAAGCAGCGCGCCGATCACGCCGTACAGCGAGGCGAGCGTATCGCCGAGCGACAGGTTCGGCCGCACCGGCGGGCGGTCGGGGAAGCCCGTCACGTAGCGCAGGCCTCCCATCGCCTCGGCGATCGCCGCGAAGCCCGGGCGGCGGCTGTACGGTCCGCTCTGCCCGTAGCCCGAGACGCGCACCATGACGAGCTGCGGATTGTCCTTCGAGAGCGCCTCCCAGCCGAGGTTCCACTTCTCGAGCGCGCCCGCGCGGAAGTTCTCGATCACGACGTGCGCGCGCTTCGCCAGCGCGCGCACGATCTCCTGTCCCGCGGGACGGCGCAGGTCGACGGTGACCGATTTCTTGCCGCGCGACTGGACCTGCCACCACAGCGAAGTGCCGTTCCGCATGCGCCGCCAGCGGCGCAGGGGATCGCCCTCGCCCGGCGGCTCGACCTTGATCACCTCGGCGCCGAAATCGGCGAGCGTCTTGGCGCAGTAAGGCCCGGCGATCAGGCTTCCGAGCTCTAGGACGCGGATCCCCCGCAGCGGCGGTGCGCCCATCTCGCTAGCGCGTCGCGCCGTGGCTCCGTAGCAGCCTCACTATGTCGTAGCTCTCGTTGCTCTCGGCGAGCGCGAGCGGAGTCGGCCCGTCGGGCCGCGCGGCGTTCGCGTCGGCGCCGTTCAGCAGCAGCAGCCGCGCCATGTCGAGGTCGCCGCGCTTCGCAGCGATCATGAGCGCGGTATTGCCGTCCTTGTCGCGCGCGTTCGGATCCTTGCCGTCGTTCAGCAGCTGCAGCGCGGACTGTAGGTCGCCCATCCATACCGCGGACACGAGATCGTTGTAGTGCACGTACAGCACCGGAAGGTTCGTCGGGCGCTGATAGCCGGTCGGGGCGGGCTGCGGCTTGGGCGCAGCGCTTTCGCTCGCCGCCGCCGGCTTCGCTTCGGCCACGGCCGCCTTGGGCGCTTCGGCCACGGCAACTGCCGGCTTCTTCGCCTTCGCCTCGCGCCGCGCGACGGCCGCGCTGGCGATCTCGCTGCCGAGATCGCGGCTGGTGCTCTGGATCACGTTGCGCAAGGCGTTGGCGATCATGGTCGTGCCCCAGCGCCCGGTATCGCTCTCGAGCAGCTGAGCGTACTGCTTGAGCTCGGCGTCGCTCGCGTCGCGATACGTGTAGAACAGCATGCCGTGCACCTGCGCCTGCAACTGCCTGCGCAGCTGCGCCATGTCGCGCTCGACCTTGGCCAGCGCCTCTTTGCTCGACTTGCCGCTCGCCGCGAGCGCGCCTTCGGCGATGCTGCGCACCGAGACCACCGACATGTCGGCGGCCCACTCGGAGACGCCGCTCGCGAGGTCGACGCGCTGGATGAGGTCGCTGCGCTCCTGCGTGGGCGGCTTCGCCTTCAGGCCATCCAGGTACTGCTTGACCGCCTCGGGTTGCGGAGCCTGCGCTTCGAGCTTGGTCATCTTCTCGTTGATCGGCTGGCGCAGCATCTCGATGAAGCGCCCGAACTGGGTCGGGTCGTAGCTGCGCTTGAGCTGCTCGGCAAGCAGGTTGTTGATCTTGTCATCGGCCAGCGTGCGCTCGGCCGCGTCCCGGAACGCCTGCGCGTCGGCCGGGTCGAGCTTGCCGCCGGCCTGCGCCGAGGCATCTATGCTCTGCAGCACACCCGCGCGGTAGCTCTTCGCAAAGCCGTCCAGCCCGGAGCGCGCGATCACCTCCGTGACCGCGGCGTCCGCCGTTTGCGGAATCGGCGCCTGCGCCGCCGCGGGCGCGGCGGGCTTGGGAGCAGGCTTGGGCGTGGGCCTGGGCGGCTGCACGCGCGCCACCGGCGGCGGCGGCGGGGGCGCTTCCTGTCCGAGGAAATACCAGGCCGCACCGGCGGCCGCCAGCACCACGACGCCGATCCCGGCCAGCAGCAGGGTGCGGCGATTACCTCCCGCGATCGTTACCATTTCGTACTCCCTCGGCGCGTCAGTCGGTCCTGCGCTTGAGCAGGCGTAGCGGGTTGTATTCCAGCACGACCTCGCCGTTCTGGTTGAGGACCTTGTTGGCAAATCGCACCAGACCGCGATCGCCCTTCGAGGTGAGGCGATGCTCGATCACCTCCCCCTCGACGTGAATCGTGTCGCCGACCAGGGTCGGGCGCCTGACGTCTAGCGTCGCGCCGAGGAAAGCGAGCCCCGTGTCCTGCATGGTCGGCAGCAGCAGCCCTTCGGCGTAGGCGTACACCAGCGCGCCCGGTACTGCGCGGCCCTTGATGCTGCGCCCGCGGTCGTCGGCCACCGTGAAAAGCTCCTCGGTGAGCCAGGTGAGATTGACGAAAGCCGACAGGTCGGCTTCGCTTATCGTGCGCCGGTGGGTGCGGAACCGGAACCCTTGCGCCAGGTCCTCGAAGCAGAAGCCCCGCCCGACGACGGGCAGAGCCTCGCTCATTTTTTTTCGAAATGCGAGCGCGCCTTCACGAACGCCTCGCCCACCGCGCGCCAGGCGGCGTCCGCGCCCTGCATCATGTCCGTCCATGCATCGCCGGAGGCGGCCTGCAGCTGGCGCAGCTGGTACATCGCCTCGTCGCGCCGCGAACGGAACGATTCGAGATATTTGTCGTACTCGGCTCTCATCTCGCTCTGCGCGCTCTTGGACTTCTGCTCCCACTTCGCGGCTTCGGCGTTCCATTGATCGAGCTGATTCTTCAGCTTGCGCACGTATTCGTCACGCTTCGTCATGGCAGCCTCCCGTTGAGCTGGCGCTGCGATTCTACTCCGCTACCTGCCGCCGGAGACGTCGACGAAACTACCGGTGACGTACGAGGCCTCGTCCGAAGCGAGCCACAGAATCGCGCGCGCGACTTCCTCGGGCTGGCCGCCGCGCCCGAGCGGCACGGCGTCCTTGAGGCGCTCGACGCGCCCCGGCTCGCCGCCCGAGGCGTGGATCTCGGTGTAGATGAGCCCCGGGCGCACGGCGTTCACGCGGATGCCGTCGCGCGCCACCTCCTTCGCCAGCCCCACGGTGAGCGCGTCGATCGCGCCCTTCGCGGCGGCGTAGTCGACGTACTCGCCCGGCGCGCCGAGGCGCGCCGCCATCGACGACAGGTTGACGATCGCACCGCCTGCCCCGCCGCGCCGCGTCGACATGCGGCGCACCGCCTCGCGCGCGCACAGGAAGGTGCCGGTGAGGTTCGCCGCCAGCACGCGCTCGAAGCGCTCGAGCGTCATGTCCTCCAGGCGCATCTGGCGCTCGAGGATGCCTGCATTGTTGACCAGCGCCGCAACCGGCCCGAGCGAGCGCTGCGCGGCGTCGAACATGCGCGCGACATCGCCCTCGGCGCTCACGTCGGCCTGCAGCGCGAGCGCGCGCCCGCCGGCGGCTGCGATCTCGGCGACCAGCGCTTCGGCCGCGGCGCGGTTGCGCAGGTAGTTGACGCCCACCGCATAGCCGCGCGCGGCGGCGAGCCGCGCCGTGGCCGCGCCGATGCCGCGGCTCGCACCGGTGACCAGCATCACTCTTTCCATGCTCAGCTCCCCTGGACGACGCGCACCTGGGTGTGCGCCAGGCCGAGGTAGGTCTTGCGCCGGCGCAGGATCGGCCACCACTCGTAGAGAAAAATCTGGATCGGGCGCCACATTGCCACCCAGCCCGCGATCACCAACCCTTCGCTCGCGATCTCGCCGTACGGCCCCGCCGCGAGCGTGCCGATGGCGCGCGCGCCGAGCGTGCACAGCGCGAGGAAGCCTATTCCGACCATGAGGCTCGTGCGCCCGAGGCGCAGCAGCCGGCGCAACTCGCGTTCGGTCGTCTGCGCCTTGTAGGCGTAGAAGTTGTGGATCGCCTCGGTGAGCAGCGCGGACGGATCGGGCTCCTTCGCCGGCTGCGCCAGGTGGATGATCAGCTGGAAGCGGCTGCCGGCCGGGAACTCCTGCGCCCAGCTCTCGATGAACTCCTCGGCGTCCGGGTCGAGGTCGCGGTGGTGGAACGGCGTCGGGTCCATCGAATTGAAGATCTGCCCAATCTCGCGCAGGCGCAGCGAGATCTGGTGCAGCGGAGGCGGCGCGGACTTCACGTCGCCGCCTCAACTCTTGGCGCCGCGCGCCGCGATCAGGTTGTACAGCCAGGCGAACACCAGGCCGCCGGCGAAGCCGTCGGCGAGCGCCCAGACGAGGCCGATGAAGCTGCCCGCCGGGCTGATGCTGTAGCCGCGGTACAGGCGCGCGATGAACGTCGGCTCGCCGGTCGCGCCGTCCCAGGCGATGACCCACCAGGTGAGAAAGAACAGACCGAATCCCCAGATCAACGAGCAAGTGAGCGCGAAAGCCTTGACGTCGAGCTTCATGTTTCCTCCTTGTCCTTGCGCCCGAGAAGCGCGTCGAGCGCCGCGAAGGGCTTGTGGCCGGCGCGCGCGGGCTCGCGCGCGCCGGCTTCTTTGCCGCGCGCCGCCGCCTCGAGCTCGCGCATGTGCTCGTTGTCGTGGCAGTACAGGCACAGCAGCTCCCAGTTGCTGCCGTCGGGCGGGTTGTGGGTGTGGTCGTGGTCCTTGTGGTGCACGGTGAGCTCGCGCAGCCGCGAGGCCTGGAACTCACGCCCGCAGCGCGCGCAGATCCACGGCAGGATCTTCAGCGCCCGTTCGCGGTAGTCCTGTTCGGTGCCCATTGCCTGCAAGCCTAGCGCCACTCTCCGCGCAGCGCGAGCACCGCGGCGCGCAGCGCCTCGGGCGTGGCGACCGGCGCGGGCACGGGCTCGCCGACCGCGAGGCGCACCTTGGGAAAGAGCCTCGCGGCGTGGCGCAGCTTGTCGCGGTTGCGCGCGAACACGCTCCGCCACAGCCCCGAGAGCGCCATCGGCACGACCGGAACGGGCGTGCGCGCGAGGATGCGCGCCACGCCGCCGCGGAATTCGGTCATCTCGCCGTCGGCGGTGAGGCGTCCTTCTGGAAAGATGCCGACCAGCTCGCCAGCGGCGAGCGCTTGCGCGACCTCGTCGTAGGCGCGCTCGAGCGCCTGCGCGTTCTCCTTCGCCGGCGCGATCGGGATCGCGCGCACGGTGCGGAAGAAGAAGCTGAGCAGCGGCACGCGAAAGATGTTGTGGTCCATCACCCAGCGGATCGGCCGGCGGCAGGCCGCCGAGACGACCAGCGCGTCGACGTAGGACACGTGGTTGCACACCAGCAGCGCCGGCCCCTCCTCCGGGATGCGCTCGAGCCCGGACTTGTCGAGCCGGTACACGGAGTGGATCAGCAGCCACACCATGAAGCGCATCAGGAACTCGGGCAGCAGCAAGTAGATGTAGAGCGCCACCGCGGCGTTCATCAGCGCCGCGGTGAGCAGGATCCAGTTCACCGTCACGCCCGCCTCGAGCAGCGCGATCGTCACCAGCGAGCCGATCACCATGAACAGCGCATTGAGGATGTTGTTGCCGGCGACGACGCGCGAGACGTGGCTTCGCTCGCTGCGCGACTGCACCAGCGCATAGAGCGGCACGATGTACAGGCCGCCGAAGGCGCCGGTGAGGAACAGGTCCGCGAACACGCGCGCCTCGCCGCCGCCCGCGGAAAGCGCCTGCGCCGCGAAGAATAGGTCCGTGCCGAACAGCGTGATGCCGATCGAGCCGAAGGGCACCAGCCCGATCTCGACCTTGTGCCCCGAGAGCCGCTCGCACGCGAGCGACCCCGCGCCGACCCCGACCGAGAACGTGGCGATCAGCGCGGTGACGGTGTGCTCCCCGCCGTGCAGCACGTCCTTGCCGAATTGCGGGAACTGCGACAGGAACACCACGCCGTACAGCCAGAACCAGCTGATGCCGAGGATCGACAGGAACACCGCGCGGTTGCCGCGGATGAAGTGGAAATTGCGCCAGGTCTCGCGCACCGGGTTCCAGTCGATCGCCAGCCCAGGCGCCGCGGGCGCGAGGCGCGGCATCGCGAGGCTCGCGCCGAAGCCGACCAGCGCGAACGCGACGCCGCTCGCCGCCGCGGCCTGGGGGCCGATCCCGGGCAGCGCGGCGAGCAGCCCGCCCGCGATCGTGCCGGTGAGGATCGCCACGTTCGTGCCCGCCTCGACCAGCGCGTTGCCGCCGACCAGCTCCGTGGCGTCGAGCGTCTGCGGCAGGATCGCGTACTTGGTCGGGCCGAAGAAGGTCGAGTGCATGCCCATCAGGAACAGCGCGCCGAGCAGCAGCGCGAGGCTCCCCGCGACGAAGCCCCAGGCGGCGAGCCCCATGATGCCGATCTCGGCCGCCTTGATGGCGCGCACCAGCAGCGCCTTGTCCATGCGCTCGGCGATCTGTCCGGCGGTGGCCGAGAAAAGAAAGAATGGCAGGATGAACAGGCCCGCCGCCAGGTTGACCAGGACGCCCGAGGGCATGCCGGCGAGCGGCGAGCCGGCGCCCGCGTAGCGCGCCGCCTCGTAGGTGACGAGGATCACGAGCGCGTTCCTCAGCACGTTGTCGTTGAACGCGCCGAAGAACTGCGTCCAGAAGAACGGCGCGAAGCGCCGCTCGGCGAGCAGTCTGAACTGGCTGTGCGATCCGTCCATCGGCTCGGTCAGCGCCCGCGGAAGCGCGGCGTGCTCTTGTCCCCGAAGCTGCGCAGGCCTTCCTGGAAATCCTCGCTCGCGAGCAGCGCGCGCTGCGCGGCGCGGAACTGCGCGATCGCAGCCGGCGCGCCCTCGCGCCCGGCGCTGCGCGCGCTCGCGATCACCGCCGCTACCGCGAGCGGCGCCTGATTCGCGATCGTGCGCGCGATCTCGCGCGCGCGCTCGAGCTGGCGCCCGGCGGGCACCACCTCCTGTACGAAGCCGAGGCGCAGCGCGGTCGCCGCGTCGAACTCCTCGCCGGTGAGCAGCCAGCGCATCGCGTTGCCCCAGCCGGCGCGCTCCGGCATGCGGACGGTCGCGCCGCCGGTCGGCATCAGACCGCGCCGCACCTCGAGCTGCGCGAAGCGGCAGTCGGCCGAGGCGACTACGACGTCCGCGGCGAGCATCAGCTCGATGCCGAGCGTGTAGCAGATGCCCTGCACCGCAAACACCACGGGTTTCGAGCGGAACGGCGCGCGCAGGCCGAGGGGGTCGATCCCTCCCTCAGCGCCGGGCTGCCGCTCCGCGCCCAGGTGCGGCGCCATCTTCGGCAGGTCGAGCCCCGCGGTGAAATTCGCGCCCTGCGCGTACACCAGCGCGCAGCGCGCCTCGCGCTCGCGCTCGAAGGCGGTATAGGCCTCCCCGAGCTCGCGCATCATCTTGGGCGTGAAGCCGTTCAGCTTCGCCGGCCGGTCGATGCCGATCAGGTACAGCCCGTCCTCGAGCGCACGGGTGATGCGGCCATCGGCATTCGGCATGTCGGTCAGGAGCCCATCAGGCGCGGCAGCAGGAGCGTAATCTGGGGAAATGCGATCAGCAAGGCCACCACGGCGAGCGCGAGCCCGATGAACGGCGCCACCGAAACGATGATCTCGCGCATCGAGGTCTGGGGCGACGCGCCCTTGGCGACGAACAGCAGCAGCCCGAAAGGCGGCGTGGCGAGCCCGATCTCGAGCAGCATCAGCATCAGCACGCCGAACCACACCAGATGGAAGCCGAACTGCTGCACCACCGGCATGAACAGCGGCGCGGTGATCATCATCATGCTCACCTGGTCCATGAAGCAGCCCAGGAACAGCAGGATGCCGAGCATCCCGAGCAGCACCAAGTGCGGCGACAGTCCCGAGCCGGTCACCAGCTCCGACAGCCCGCTCGAAGCCTGGGTGAAGGCGAGTATCTGCGAGAAGCTCACCGAGCCGCAGATGATGAACAGGGTCATCACGGTGAAGAGCAAGGTCTGGCGCAACGCGACCCGGAACGCCGGCCAGGTGAGGCGGCGGTAGGCGGCCGCCGCGGCGAGCGCCGCGGCGGCGCCGAGCGCCGCCGATTCCGTCGGCGTCGCGATGCCGCCGATGATGCTGCCGACCACCACGACGAAGATCGCCATGAGCGGCAGCACGTACTTGGCGAACGGCATCAGCCGCTCGCGCCAGGAGAGCGCCGCGACGTCGTAGGTCGGCGCGAGCCGCGGGTTCAGGCTGCAGCGCAGGATCACGTAGCCGAAGAACAGCGTCGCCAGGATGAGCGCCGGCAGGATCGAGGCGACCAGCAGCTCGCCGATCGGGATGCCGGCGACCGAGCCGAGCAGCACCGCGAGCGCCGAGGGCGGGATCAGCATCGCCAGCCCGCCCACCGCGACGATCGGCCCGACCGCGATCGACGGGTGGTAGCCGCGGCGGTACATCTCCGGCAGCAGCGTCGAGCCGAGCATCGCGGTATTGGCGATCGTCGAGCCCGACAGCGACGAGAAGATCGTGCCGCCGGTGATCGCCACCAGCGCGAGCCGCCCCGGCAGGCGCGCGATCAGCCTGTCGACCGCGTCGATCGCGCGCGAGGCGACCCCGGTGTGGAACATGACCTCGCCCATGAAGATGAACAGCGGGATCGGGGCGAGCGCGAAGCTCTGCACCGCATCGACGGCGTTCCTCATCAGCTGCAGCACGCCCTTGTCGCCGCCCATGAACGCAAAAGCGCCGATCAGGTTGGTGGCGAAGAACGCGAACACCACCGGCACGCCGAGCGCCATGAACCCGATCAGCGTGCCGAGCAGCAGCGCGAGGATCTCGTACCAGGCCACGTGCTCAGCGCTCCGCCGGCGGTTGCGCCGTGTGCGGGCGCAACACCCGGCGCAGATAGATGGCGCACAGCAGCAGCATCACCGGCGGGACGACGGTGAACTCGATCCATTCCGGGAAGACCACGCTCTTTTGCACGATCACGCCGCCCGCGTACGAGGCCCACAGGATGCGGCAGGCGTACACGAACAGGATCGCGCACACCGCGGCGCCGACGGCATCGGCGGCGCGCTGCGCCCGGGCGCGCGCGCGCGGCGGCAGCCGCTCGAGCGCCAGCTCGATCGCGATGTGGCCGTTCTCGCGCAGCACCCAGGGCGCGCCGAGGAAAGTCATCGCATAGAGCATGTACTCGCTCACTTCGAGCGACCAGGGTATAGCGAACAGCTTGAGGTTGCGCGCGCCGACGTCGACGAGCACCAGCAGGGTGAGCGCGCACAGCAACACCGCCGCCGCGACCGCCAGCGCGTCGATCAGAACGTCGAACCAGGAACGCGCCGGCGCCAGCTTGCGGCTCTTTCCGTGCCCGCTACTTGCTGAGCAGCGGCCGGATCTTCTTCACGAACTCCGGATCGCCCTTGGCGAGATCGCTCCAGTAGATCTCCTCGGCCTTCGCGGCGAAGCCCGCGCCGAGGTCGACGGACTGCACCCCGGCCGCCTTCTGCGCCGCCTCCTGGCGCGCGTTCTCCTCGGCGCGCCACTGCGGCCAGTGCTGCTCCGCCCATTCGGAAGTCCCAGTGAGGCAGGCCTGTGCGGGCTTGTCGAGCGACTTCCACTTGTCGAGGTTCATGATGATCGCCACCGCGGCGCTGATGAAGCCCGGGCCGTAGCGGTACTTGGTGTACTTCTGCCAGCCGAAGTCCTGGATGCCCCACAGTGGCCAGCCGTAGCCGTCGACCGCGCCGCGCTCGAGCGCGGTGTACACCTCGGGCGGCGCCATGCGCAGCGGCTGGGCGCCGAGCGACTTGAAGAACGCGTCGTACACCGGCACCGAGCGCAGCCGGAAGCCCTCGAAGCGGCCGTTCGCCGCCGGCTTGTTGGTGTAGATGTAGAAGCGCACGCCGTTTACGAGCTGCGTCAGGTACCAGGCGTTCAGCTTGCGGTTGTAGTAGTCGTTTAGCATCGCCCAGGCGCCGTTCTTGCGCTGCTCGGCCGACTCGTTGCGCGCCACGCTGATCACGTCGCCCGCCGGCGCCACGCCGCGGAAGTAGTTCGGCGGCCCGTAGTGCATGTCGATCACGCCGTTCTTGAGCGCGTTCCACTGCTCGAGCGAGGGCACCGCCTCGGGGCCGACGACGCTGATGTTCACCTGGCCGGCGCAGCGCCGGTTCGCCTCGTCGACGAAGCGCATGAACTGCTGCGCGTACACCGAGCGCACGGGCAGGAACGAAGCCGCCTTCAGCTTCACCTCGGCGGCGTGCGTCGCCGACGACAGCAGGGCGCAAGCCGCGAGCGCGGCGCACAGTTGCTTTTTCATGGTCTCCTCCTTGAACGCAGCCCGCGCGAGTCTATCGGCTGGCTAGTCGCGCGGCAACCCGGGCGGCGCGAGCATCCCGAGGTGGCGGAAGAGCGCGACGAAGCGCCCGAGCAGCTCGCGCTGGTAGGCCGCCAGGTCGCGCCCACGCCAGTCGTACAGGCCCTCGCCGTCGCGCGCGCCGCGCCGCCCTTCGCGCATCAGGCGCGCGACGATCGCCGGCGGCTCGTAGCGCGGCGCGCCGAGCGCGCGCGCCATCGCGCTCGAGGCGTAGTACAGGATGTCGAGCCCGCCGTAGTCGATGAACTCGCACAGGCCCATCGCGGTGTAGCGCGGCCCGAAGCCGGAGCGCACCGCGCGGTCGATGTCCTCGGGCGTGGCGACGCCCTCCTCGACCATGCGCGCCGCCTCGTTCATGGCCGCGGCCTGCAGGCGCGGCACGATGTAGCCGGGCGAGGGCGCGCAGCGCACCACCACCTTGCCGGCCGACTCGAGCAGGTCCTTCAGCGCCGCGAAGCTCCCCGCGGAGGTCTGTTTCGCCGGGCTGAGCTCGACGAGCGGGATCAGGTACGCGGGATTGAGGAAGTGCGCGTTCAGGAAGCGCTCGGGACGGGTCACCAGCGGCGCGAGCGCGTCCGCCGAGAGCGACGAGGTGGTCGAGGCGAGGAGCGTGTCGGGCCGCGCGTGCGCGCAGGCGCGTGCGAATGCGTCGCGCTTCGCCTCCATCGTCTCGGTCACGCCCTCGAAGATCGCGCCGGCCTGCTCGAGCGCCGCCGGCGCCTCCTCGAGCGCGAGCACGCGGATGCGCCCGAGGATTGCCGCGAGCTGTGCCTCGTCGAGCAGCCCGAGCCCGGCAAGCAGCGCGAGGTTTGCCGCGATCTCGTCCTTCGCCGCGGCGCGCAGGCGCTCGCCCTCCTCACACTCGCGCGGCTTGAAGTCGACGATGTCGACGCGGTAGCCGGCATAGGCGAACACGTGGCCGATGCCGCGTCCCATGCGCCCGGCGCCGAGGGCCACGATCCTCATCTCGGGGGAATGCCGTCTCGCAACAACGTCGACATTTGACTGCGAATCAGGTGCGCGAGGCCCAGCGTCTCCAGCGTGCGGCCGCCGGCGCGCAGGTCGCGGCCGAGCACCGCGCCGCCGAGCGCGAGCAGCCCGCGCGCCACCGGGCAGGGCACGCCCGCCCAGTCGCAGACCGAGACGAGGAACGCGAGCCCGAGCTCGATGTCCTCGCGCATGTAGCGGTGCTCGGCGAGCACGATCCGCTCGCGCCAGTCCTGCGACCCGGTGAGCTTTTCGTGCACCTTGCGCCCGTACATCCATTCGTCGCCGTCGGCGCTGTAGTGGTCGGCGAGCGGGAAGTGCGGCGCGCCATAGCCGAGCGCGACGCGCGCGGCGATCCTCTCGGCGTCGAGCGCGTCGGTCACGCGCCGGATCGAGGGCTGCGTGCCCTCGTTGTGGATGTCCCAGCGCTCGAAGTGCTCGAGCGGCCCGGCGTTCATGAGGATGAGCGGCGGGTGGATCACCGGCCCGGCATTCATGAGCGCCGCCGAGAGCACGTCCTCGACCGGCTCGACCGCCGGGAACGCCGTCTTCAATACCGCGAAGGCATGCTTGTCCCTGGCCGGAAACAGCCCGGTGGGCAGGCGCGTGGCGCGCGCGGTGATCGCCGCGGTACCCGGGCCGTGCTTGCGCGTGAGCCACGGCAGCGTGCCGGTCTCGGCGAAGGTGAAGCGCGCGCGGCTGCCCGCCTCGCGCGCGATGCGGGTCATCAGGTACGAGCCGAAGCTGCCGGGGGCGAGGAACAGCACCTGGCCGTTCTCGAGGTGCGGCGCGATGCGCACGGCGTTGTCGGCCTGGGTGAACGCGGGGTCGGGCAGGAACACGAGCTCTGCGCCCCTCAGCGCCTCGCCCGGCTCGCGCGCGACGAGCGCGGGCGCGACGCGCCGCTCGCCGGCGGCGTCCTTGAGCACGATGCCTTCGCGCCGCACCGCCTCGAGCGCAGCCGCGTCGCGCCGCCAGAAGCGCAGCTCGTGGCCGCGCTCGGCGAGGTCCGCCGCCGCCGCATACGCGCCGTTGCCGCCGCCGAGCACCGCGATCCTCATCGCCCCCCTGCCCAGCGCGCGCTCGCGAGCACCACCGAGGTCTCGATCTGGCGCTCCGGCACGCTCCAGTAGCGACGCAGCAGGCGAGCGGCCTCCTCGCGCGCGAGCGCGCGGTAGCCGTGCTTTTGGTAGAAGCGGATCGCCCAGTCCGCCGCCGCCCAGGTGCCGATCAGGATCGGCTTCGCGGAGAGGCTCTCGACGTGCGCGAGCAGCCGCGCGCCGATGCCGCGCCGCCGGTCGCACGTCCTCACGTAGGCGTGGCGGATCAGGTCGACTTCGCCTCGGTCCTGCAGCCCCATCACGCCGGCGAGCGTCCCGCCCTCCTCCCAGCCCCAGAAGCGCACTTCGGCGGCGATCTCGCGCTCGAGCTCGGCGCGCGCCATGTACGGCTCGTGCCAGCGGTCGGCGGGAATCACGCCCCTGTATGCCTGCGCCGCGTCGTTCACCACGGCGAGGATCGCGTCCAGGTCGGCGGCCGTGCAAGCGCGCAGCATCGTGCCGCAGTGTAAGCGAACCGTATGCCAGCGTTAAGCGCGCGGTACGGCGCCCCGCGGCAGGCTGGCGTCGTGTGGCAACGGGGAACCGCGACCAATGAACGCCAGGACGATGGACGCCATTCGTTTGACCGCTCGCGAGGCCGAGGTGCTCGGCCTGCTCGCGCGCGGGCGTAGCTACGAGCAGGCGAGCGACGCGCTCGGCGTGTCGCCGCATACGGTGCGCAGCCACGTAAAGAACCTGTACCGCAAGCTCGGGGTGCGCTCGGGGCGCGCGGCCGTGTGGCGCGCGCTCGAGCTAGGCCTGCTGGGCGGTGTGCCCGGGGCCGTTCAGCCGGTTTATGACTGACTCTGAGCAATACGGCCGCGCGCGCACCGCCTGCGAGGGAGATGCTCTCGATCCGGGGAAACACCCTTGCGAGGGGGTCGGATGAGGCTCGGAGCAGATCAGCAAATGCGCGAGCAGGCGCCGGCCAGGGCGTCGCGCTGGTGGCGCCACGCGTTCCTGGCCGCCATCCCGTTCCTGCTGCTCGCGCGCATCTACGCCGAAGGGCCGATCGCCCAGGACCCGGCCTACCGCGAGTTCGCCGACCAGCGCCGGTTGCTCGGCGTGCCGCACTTCTTCGACGTCGCTTCCAGCCTGCCGTTCGCTTTCGTCGGCGTCGCGGGCATGCTGCTGTGCCTCGGCCCGCTGCGCCCGCCGCGCAGCGCCTCGTGGTTCGTGTTCTTCGCGGGCATCGCGCTCGCCACCTTCGGCTCGGGCTACTTCCACTGGGCGCCGGCCGACGCCACGCTGTTCTGGGAGCGCCTGCCGATCACGATCGCGTTCACCGCCTTGCTGGTCGCCCTGGTGAGCGAGCAGGTGGGCGAGCGGCTCGAGCGCTGGCTGCTCGGGCCGGCGCTGCTCGCCGGCCTGGCGAGCCTGCTGTGGTGGCGCGAGAGCGGCGACCTGCGCCTGTATTTCTGGGTACGGCTGGCGCCGCTCGTGTGCCTGCCGTACGTGCTGCTGCTGTTCCGACGCACGTACACGCAGCGTCACTTCCTCGCGTACGCTCTGGCGCTGTACATCCTCGCCAAGCTCGCCGAGGCCTGGGACCTGGAGATCTTCGCGCTCACGTCCGGCACCGTGAGCGGGCACACGCTCGACCACCTGTTCTCCGCCGCCGCGGCGCTGTGCACCTACCTCATGCTCAGGCGGCGCAAGCCCTCACGGCGGCCGCAGTCCGGCTAGCGATAGCGGTGCTCGAGCCGCGCACGCTTGCGCGGGCCGTCGACCGTCCAGACAAGCAGCACGCAGTCATCCACGAGCGCGAGTGCGGCGTCGTAGCGGTCCGCACCGCAATGGTGCGGGCGCGGCGCGCGCCAGACGCCGTCTGCGGCCGGAGCGAGCTCGATCAGGAATAGCGGGCGCTCGGGCCCGGCGCGCAGGTGCTCGAGCCGCAGTCGCCCGTTGGCGCGCGACCAGCGCAGCGCGTTGCGAAAGGCGAGCTCCTGGCCGCCGGCAGGGCGCCAGTGCCCGGACTCCTCATAGACGAGCACGCCGGGCAAGGGCTCGGCAACCGCCACGCGCCCTGCGCCCGCACCGTTCCAGCCGCAGGCGGCGGCGCCACGCGCCTCGAAGCGCAGCGTGTGCGCCGCGCGCAGGCGCGCCCACAACCGCGCGAGCGGCGGTGCGAAGCTCTGCACGCAATGTCGAGACATGGCGCTCATATCCGCGGGCCGGCCGCTCACCGTGCGCCGGCCGCCCCGCCGCTGCGCCGCTTATATAGCGCGCGCAGCATGATCGCAACGACCGCGAGGTTCAGAACGAGCAGCACCCCGCCGTGCCAGGTCGGCCTGCGCACGAGCTCGGCGAGTTCGAGCGGCACGTAGATTCCCCCGCTGCCCGCGGCGAGCACCTCCGCCCAGGCCTTCTCGAAGAACAGCCCCCAGGCCTCGACGAAGCGCACGAGCGAGTACAGCGCGGCGCCCGCGGCGAGGAGCAGCAGGTGCGAGTCCTGCAACCTGGCGGCGGCGTCGAGGAAGATCTCCGGGTACTTGGAAGCCGGGTTGAGGTGCGCGTGCGCGATCAGCGCCGCGGCCGCGCGGTACAGGCCGCGGTGGGCAAAGGAGAGCACGCCCGTGGCGGCGACGAGAACGAGCGCGCCCTTGAGCGCCTCGAAGCAGGCGACCGCGCGAATCGCGCGCCGCTCATGAAGTCTCAAGATCGCGATTGCCGTCGATGCACGTGTCCATATCCTCCAACCTTCGGGAGCATGGACGCGAGAACCCCGTCCTTGAGCACGACGTGGTGGAACAACGCAGCGCACGCATGCACGCCGGCGAGCCACATGATTGCATCGCCCAGCCAGGTGTGGACCTTGGCGATCGTTGCCCCGACACCGTGAGATTCGTGCAGAAGCGGGCCGATGTGGACCCCGGTCAGCAACGTCAGCGGATGGCCTTCGAGCCAGGCCCCGGCCGTGGCAGTGACGGGCAGCGCCACGAGCAGGCAATACATCGCCAGTTGCACCGCCCCGGCGGCGAGGGTCATCCAGCGGGGCGACGGCGGCGGCTCGGGCGTCGTTGCCGCCAGTCGCCAAGCGATCCTGATCAGCACCAGGCAAAGGACGAGCAGCCCCAGCGTCTCGTGCAGCTGGCGCTGGAAGTCGTTGCTCGCCGCGTACACCCGGGTCTCGGAGCCCCCCATGCCGTAGATGAAGGCGATGAGCACCACCACGGCGGTGAGCCAGTGGAGGGCGACGCCAAGAGGGCTGTAACGCGCGCGGACGGAGGCATGGTCCTGGAGGTGCATATCGCAGCTGGCGTTGAAGGGTCAGGCCGGCGTTGCGAGCTTGAGCCCGACGATGCCGGCAACGATAAACCCCAGGCTCACGAGCCGACCGGCATTGGCCGATTCACCGAGGAGCAAGATTCCCAGCGCGGCCGTACCCACCGTCCCGACTCCGACCCAGACGGCGTACGACGTCCCCACCGGCAATGACTTCATGGCCAGGCCAAGCAGTCCGACGCTGATGATCATTGCCGCGACAGTTCCCAGAGTGGGCCAGAAGCGGGTGAAGCCGTCCGTGTATTTAAGTCCGATGGCCCAGCCGACCTCGAACAGTCCAGCCAGCACCAGGATGATCCAAGGCATGATACCTCCGTCAAGCGTCTGAGAATGAGGTTGGATAGGCGGCCCCGTGCAACGCGGGGTCGGGCGAATTCATTTTTGCTTTTCGAGCGTGACCGTCAATGGCCCAGTCGAAGATGGCCCCCACGAAACCTGTTTGCTCTCGTAGCTCGATGCCGCCACGCAAAGCAACGCGATTCGCGCTCCCTGAAGAAGACCTCCCGGTTTCATGTGCGCGCCCTCCAAGGGTTAGGCGTCGACTTCGGCGCTGGCAAGCGAATAGCTCCACCGATATGTGGCGCAGCTTAGTTCATCTGCTCCTCGGCTTGACAGACCACCCACGCTGCTCAGTTCGTTCGCGTACGCAGCGACCGCGTTGCTGTCATACCCGGTGACGAGCAGCGCTGAGGCAACTCCGCGATCGGCGCCCCTGATGCGCTGCTCGTTCGTCATCGCGGCCTCCTGCGAGCCCTGCAGGAGATGTGCGCTGCCGAGGCCCGGCATCTGCGGAACGGCCGGAAGTGCCTCTTCAAGCAGCCAGCGGTTCAGCTGTGCGGCGCGCGACGCCCCCGGGGTGAATCTGATGAGCGCCGCCGCTGCGCCCTGCCCAAACCCAAAGCTTCCAAGTACAGCGCAAAGGCCCCTGTTCATACCTCTGTAGTGCGGCATCATTCTCTTCGTCCAGGGCGTCGGGTTGTTTAGCCTTGCCAAGTAGGCCTCCGACCTGAGCGTTCCGAGGCTTTCGACCTCGTACAGCACCAGGTAGCGAGGCCCTCCTTCGGTGGCTATCCATCGCGTACCTCGATAAAAGCCCGGGATCGACAGGCGCTCCAGAAGATGCTCGTGTGTGTGCCAGCGATCGTGTTCCTCGATGGCCTCGGCATCAACATCGAACGACAGAAGCATTGCTGCTGAACCAAGCAGGGGCATGATGTCCTTGTGGATGGGAATGAGAAGGGGCTTCTACGCCTAACGTTTGAATTCACCGGCCTGCGCGGCATTTAGCGCAGGTCCGGCGTAATGAAGGGTTGAGCGGCTGCGTTCACGGTGCTCACCGCAGGTCCAGCGGCGGCGCCATTCCGATCAGCGCCAGCAACCCCCAGACCGCGATCGCAACGCCGCCGCCGACATACAGGACGAGAAAGAAGTGAAAGGCCACCGGACTGTCCTCGCGCTTGGGCCGATACGCCGACAATCCCTTTGCGCCCGCCGGAAGCTCGCCGTCTCGCCAGCCGCGATAAGCCACCGCAAGCAAGCCGGAACCGATGGCAATCAACAGCAGGGCGCCCCATGATGACGCCATGTTCAGCGTCCCGCGCCGGATAGCTTTCGCGCCACCATCAGCACGGCCATCACCGCCACACTGAGCGCGCCGACCTGCAAGATCTCGAACGGCCACAGGTTGTGCGACGTGGGGTCGCGCGCGACGCCGAATACGATGCGCAATGCCACGAACGCCATCATCGCCGCCGGCACCACCGCGGCCAGCCGCCAGCCGCCGCGCCAGCGCCACAGTCCCCACGCCGGCGCGGCAAACCCCGACAGGCCCAACGCGAGCATCGTCAGCATGAAGCCGCTGAACAACGCGGCGTCACCCGCGCTGACCGGCCTGTTCATTTGCGCGCGGTAGGCGGCATCGTGCGCCGCCTTGGCGCGCGCGCTCATCTCCGCGATCCACGCCGGTGGCTGCGCTTGCGGGTCGGCGGGCTCGCTGCCGCCCAGCACGTGTCCGCTCCAGGTCGTGACGACCGGTGTGTTGTTCGTGCTGCCGTCGCCCGCCGTGACCCGGATTTCATCCACCTCGTCTCCAGGCTGCATGAAGAAGAACCAACCGAATGTCTCCCCGCTGCCCGAATAGGTCTGCGACGGACTGCTACCCACGTTCACCCGCTGGCCGTGGAAGTACGGCGTTACCCAGATGCCGACGGGCTTGTCCGTGTCGTACGCCAGGCGCAGGTAGAAGTTCTGGTTTCGTCCCAACACGACGTCGTCGCCGGATGGCCAGGTTTCGACCACGCGGACCGTGGTATCGGCGCGCGCAGCGCAAATCGGCGCGAACCACGCTGTGAGTGCCAGCAGGGCCGTAAGCACTTGCCACCTGGCTGACTTTGGCACCGTCGTTTTTTGCGCTCGACATCTCAGTTCAGCCGCCCGTGCAGGCGGGCGAAACCCCGCCCGAACGGGTCGGCCGCAACCGATGCTTAGCAGTCTGCGTACGATCACTTCGTGGCCGCACCGACGAGGCACTCACCAGGCACTTCGAACCCACGCGGCGATTCGAAACTGCGCATTGAGGCTTCCACTTCGTGCCACACGGACTCGCGTTCTTGATGGGGCAGGTGAGCCATCATGGCGTTGAATGCACCGAAGGCTTCTCGGGCGACCTGCACGTACTCGGCGGAACTGCCGATTCCATGGGGCGCCGGCACGGCGCGAATCTCGGGGTTGGCAAAACCGGCTTGATTGAAAATGCCTTCGAGCACGCCGGGACCGCCAAGGCTGAATGGTCCGGGCTGCCCCGGAACGGGAGGCGGGAGTTGCGCGCGCCGGCGGATGATGGAAGCCGGCAGTGCACCCCAACTGTTTCGATCGGGCGTGGAAAAGACAACGACGGCGACCCGCCCCCCCGCTCTCAGAGCACGGCGCCACTCGCGTAGCGCTGTCACGGGGTGCGGCATATACATCAGACCAAGCCGACACAGCACCGCATCAAAGGAAGCGTCGGGGAGGTCCAATTTCTCGCCGTCCATGGCGCGGGTCTCGACCTGTTTGAGTCCACGTTCACGGGCGACCTGGAGCGCAAGCTCAACGATCCCTTCCGAGATGTCGGTCGCCAGCACGTAACCGCCAGGGCCAACTCGTTCGGCGGCACTGACCGCCGGTTCACCTGCGCCGGCGGCGATGTCCAGGATGCGCTGACCTGGCTGAATCCGGGCCAGGTCGAGCATCTGGCGGGTCGCTTCGCCATACCAACGATCCAACGTGGGATTCCAGCGTCGCCATGCCGCGCCGTCTTTGTTCCATTGCTCTCGCTGCGCGCTCTTGTACTTCGCGGCGTCGAATGAGGGTTGCTGTTCGGCCACGCAAGTTCTCCTCTCGGTTAGACCTTGATGTTGCTTCGCGGTGCGGGACTCAGACTGCTAACGACTCAGCTCACCGGACCGGGAAAGCAAGCGAAGCGCCGCTTTCCTGGCTCTGGTACAACTGCTGGTTGGGCGGCGCCTTGTCTGACATCTTTTTCTCGGGTGTTCAGACCAAATTCAGCCGCTTGAAGCGGAGATATAGCTCGCGGCACACCCAGGCGTCGGTCGCAGCGTAGATGATCTGCTGCGGCGTCAGGCGGCGCGCAGCCCAGTTCGTCGTCTTCGCGCCCTTGGGGATTCGCGTGCCGAGAAAAATCCCCGCGAGATTGCGCACGCCCGTCTGCTTCAGGCCGTGACGCTTCGCAACCTTGCCGAGATCCACCACCGCACGTTCTTCGAACTCGAACAACTTCTTCAGGTTACGCAGATCATCGGCCACCGAAACGCCCGCCTTAGTGATCTTCTCCGACGAAAAGATCTCCTGCATCACGGCAGAATAGTCCTGCTGCTGGACTTGCATGAGATACACCGCGCCTGCCGTGGCGAACTGCACAAGGGAGGGGAGATAGCTCTCTCCGGGCCGGAAGGCGGGCCGTGTCTCGATGTCAAAGCCGACTACGCTCTCCTGGCAGATGTCATGCATCGCGCGCTGGACGTCCGCGGGCGCCGCGACGAGGTGCACCGAACCTTCGTAGCGTCCGATAGGTAGATCGCTCATCTCCTCTCGCGAAATCCGTTGAACGCTTTCGGGCGGCAGCGCGACGGCGGGGTCTCGGCTCACGCGCCGCATAGTAAGCTGGCTCCGCGTTCCGCCGGGTCCTCAACACCTATGAGCTTGCACATCGCAGGATCTCATCCTTACCGACGGTTGGAGCAGGATCCAAAGCTTAGGGTGCCCTGACCCGACGACCAACGTTGCGCTTCAGGCGCGCACGAGCGCCGGTTAGGCCGCCGTGAGCTTGACCTTGCCGACATTGCCGAGCTTCACACGTTGCTTCGCCTGCCAAAGATCGTAGTTGTACTGCATCGCAAGCCAGCTTTCGGGCGAACGGCCCAGCGCCTTGGAAAGCCGCAATGCCATCTCGGGGCTGATGCCACTTGCGCCGGTGAGAATGCGATTCAGGGTCGAGGCAGCCACACCCAGCTTTGCGGCGAGTTCCCGGCCACTCAAATTGTTCGGCTCGAGATACACCTCGGTAATGAACTCACCCGGATGGGGCGGATTGTGCATGGCCATTAGTGATAGTCCTCATAGTCCAGGACGTAGGCGTGTCCGTCCTTGAATTCAAAAGTCACGCGCCAGTTACCGTTTACCCACACCGACCAGCGACCTCGTTCTTCCCCCTTCAACTGATGTAGCCGAAACCCAGGAATATCCATGTCCTCGATGGACTGAGCCGTATCCAAGGCCGTCAATAGCATCCGAAGGCGCTTTGCGTGGTGGGGTTGGACGCCTGCCGCACTTCCCGATTCATAGAACCTCCTCAGTCCTTTGTGTCGGAAAGACTGGATCATGCCCGCAGTATACCGTGTTGCGCATCACGCAACAACCGGCCTAACGTCTTGGTGTGCGGCGGGCCAGTACGGGCAGTTGATGCGGCGTGATGCTGGCGGCCCTGATCTTCATCCGTTTCAGTGGACACTTTGCTGGGCATGGGCCAAGCATTCGAACTCGACCGGGGAATGGTACCCCAGGCTGGAATGGATGCGTTTGTCGTTGTAGAAGCGATTGATGTAGCGGGCGACCGAAGCGTTGAGGTCGGCGTCGCTTGCGTAGTTCCGCCGGTGCGTGAGCTCGGCCTTGAGCGAATGGAAGAAGCTCTCCATGTGCGCGTTGTCCTGGCAGTGCCGCGGCCGGTTCATGCTGGGAACGATGCCCTTGGTCTTTAGGAAGTCCTGGTAGCCGTAGGCCGAGTATTCGATTCCCCGGTCGGAGTGGAAGAGCAATCCGGGCTTGGGATCGCGAGCCGCGATCGCGCGCTTGAGCGCCCGCAGGGTCACATCGGTCGTGCGGTTGCGAGACAGCGTCCAGCCCACGATGCGGCGCGAGAACAGATCCATGACGGTCGCCAGGTAGCGCCAGCGCTTGCCCAGGCGCAGGTACGTGAGATCGCCCACCCAGATCTGGTCGGTGCGCGTGGGCAGGGGCTCCTCCAGCCGCAAATTGCCGGTCTTCGCAAAGAACCGGCGCACCACTCCAGAACCATTGCGGTAGAGCCTGCTCACGCGAGCACGTAAGCCCCGCTCGCGCATCAGGCGCGCCACGCGCTTGTTGCTGCAGCGAACGCCCTCCTTCTTGAGCACCTCGTGCACCCGCGGTGAGCCGTAGCGCTCGCCGCTGTCGCGGTGGATGCGCTCGATCTGTGCGCCCAATTGCTCGTCGTTGCGCCGGCGCTGGCTTCCGTCCCTCGCGAGCCACGCGTAGAACCCGCTTCGCGAGACCTTGTAGCGTCGGCACAGGAACGCCACGCCGTACTGCGCCCGGTGCTCCGCTATGAACGCGAATTTCGCCTTCGGTGTTCGATATTGAAGCGGATGGCTTTTTTTAAAAGGTCATGCTCCACCTCGAGCGCCGCGAGCTTTCGCTCCAGCGCCCGCACCTCGCGCCGCGCCGCCACCTTCGCCTCAGGAGCTGCTTGACCTGGCGCTTGAGCGAGCGCCTCTCGAGGATCGGCCTTGGGCACCCGCAGCGCCTTGGGCAAGCTCAAGCCAGCGGCCTCGGCCGCCGGCTTGAGCTTGAGCTTGCCCTCTCGATGAGTCCTTCTTCCACTTCGAGAGCATGAACGGGTGGATATCCAGCGCGTAGGCCACGTCCTGCGTCTGAATATCAGGGTGACTTGCCAGCGTCCACCGCCTGAATCTTGAACTCCAGCGTGTAGCGATGAACCTTCTTAGGCCCACCGGTGCGGCCATTTGAACCTCCTCTTCCGTTAGGTCGAGGTGTCCACTTTATCGAATGAGGTTCCGCGTCCACGTGGGGCGTGGTGTTAGAACGCTCGGGTACGGTCCGGAGACATGGGTAACAGTTTAGTCCAGGGACATGGGTGACAGGTTGACCATTGGGGCACTGCAGGAGGTGCCCCATGCCGTGGAGTCAGACCTCGCCTATGGACCAGAGAACGCAATTCATCGCCGACTATCTGCGTGAAGTGCAGAACGTCACCGAGCTGTGCGCTCTGTACGGCGTATCACGCAAGACGGGCTACAAGTGGATCGAGCGCTACCTTCGGCAAGGCCCGGCCGGGCTCGAGGAACGCTCCCGAAGACCACACGAGTCGCCCAACCGCACCGAGGAGCAGATCGTGGCGGCGATCCTTCAGGCACGGCGTCGTCATCCAAGCTGGGGCGGCAAGAAGCTCTTAACGCTGCTGCACAAGGCACACCCGCGCTGGGATCTGCCGGGGCGCTCGACCGTGTGCGACATCCTCAGCCGCAACGGCCTGGTGCCCAAGAAGCGCAACCGCCGCCGCATCGGTCACCCGGGCAAGCCCTCGAGCACGATCCTCGCGCCCAACGATCTGTGGAGCGCGGACTTCAAGGGGCAGTTCAAGACCGGCAACGGTCGTTACTGTTTCCCGCTGACCGTGGCCGACGGCTTTAGTCGCTATCTGCTGGGCTGCCAGGGGCTGACTTCGACCGCGGTGCACGAGGCCAAGCCCGTGTTCACGCGGCTGTTCAAGGAGTACGGGCTGCCCAAGCGCATCCGCACTGACAACGGCGTGCCCTTTGCCACCAATACGCTTGCGCGCCTATCGGCGCTCTCGGCCTGGTGGGTGCGCCTGGGCGTGCTGCCCGAGCTCATCGAACCCGGCAAACCGCAGCAGAACGGGCGCCACGAACGCATGCATCGGACGCTCAAGGACGAGACCACGCGTCCGCCCGCCGCGAGCATGGCGGCGCAGCAACGAAAGTTCGACGTCTTTCGCAAAGAGTTCAACGACGAGCGGCCGCACGAGGCGCTCGATCAGCACACGCCGGCGAGCGCCTACCGTGCTTCCAACCGGGAGATGCCCAGCAAGTTGCCGCCGCTGGTCTACCCGGACCGCTTCGAGGTGCGTTACGTGAGCGCAAATGGCGGCATCCGCTGGAACCGGGACTGGGTCAACGTCTCGACCGTATGCATCGGCGAGTACGTGGGTCTGGAGGAGATCGACGACGGTATCTGGGACGTGTACTTCGGCCCGCTCAAGCTCGGCCGATTGCACGAGCGCCACATGAAGATCGAGGACGCCTATGGAAGGCTGCTACGCACTGGCGCCTGATCACGTCCAGCGATTGCGCGCGAATCGGCGACTGCGCTACGCTTCGTCGCCGATTCGCCATCGATTTCAGCTGGCAAATCGAACAGAAGAACCAAGACATAAAAGAGTGTTACCCATGTCCCCAGACTCTTCTGTTACCTATCTCCCCGACCGCTCACCGGCGATACGTACCGCAGCAAGCGATGAATCCAACGACCCCCACGGAGCAGGTAGGCGCCTAGCGCGCTGTAGACGACCGCGTGCACCACAGACGACACAAGCTGAGTCTGCACGGTCGCAAAGAACACGCGACCGTTTTCGCTGGAGCCTGAACCAATGTCGCCCGCGTAGTAATGCCAGGTAATGGCATTTAGAACTTCTGAAAGGGACAAGATGGCCCGAATCAAGAGAACGAACCCCGCGCCACGAATGACCACCCAGATGAGATCGTCCTTTGTCATATCGTCCCTAGAGCGTTCTAACGTAGAGTTGTGCCGCGCGCCGCAGCACGCCGGTTGAACAAGCACGCCGGCTCGCGGCGCGTCCGCACCAACGCCATGTTAGGTGCCTCTCGTGCTCTCATTGATGGCTTCCCGTATTCGCTTTGCGTTGGGTAGACCAAATAGCCAGCCGCCAATCACGATTAGAACCCCAAACCATGAAGCAGATTGATTTTCGGATTTCATCCGGATAGTTCCATAGTATTCGGCAAATTCAGGGCGCCTAGTTCTATCGATGCATCTCGCCCTCGCCCAAGTTCTTTTGGCGCAGAAGGTGCATCATAGACAGCGGATTGTTTAGATCTAGGGCGCGAAGGATCCTCCATGTGGAGTCTGTCCATTCACCGTGTAGTCACATAGTGGGCCAGCCGATGCAAATATCCCACATGCCGCCAATAGGCCAAGTACCAATGGACCAAGGACCATTACTAGAAGTTGCCGGTTCTGACGCCAGCGCAATCATCAATTCACCTCGCCTGGGAACGCACGACAGCGAGGAGGATGAACCTGACCTTCGTGCCGCCACCGGCCTCCATTGCGATCTCGACCTGATGACGCCAGTCGATGGGCTCGGCGGCGAGCAGATACATAAGGAGTATTCCCGCAGGAAGAATCGCCGCCATAGCGAGAAGGCCAACGGCTGACCAACGATAAAGGTCCGGCACTGTCGTTGCCATGAGGTCTAACGTGCACGCCCAGCGGCGCGCGCGGCCGGGGCTGAGCAAAGCACCACGCTTGCGCGCGCGACCGACTGGGGCGTGGGGTTAGGTGTCACAAGCATACGTTTGAGAGCCAGCAGCCTATGGCAAGCGACTCGACAACCAATAGTCCCGCACACGCGAGGACGTAACCAATGACAAATGCCGCTTTGGACTTTCCGGACTCTAGATACCGTGCGCCAAGTACAACTCCAGGCACGGTGCCAACCGCGTATACCAAAGCCAGCTGCAGCCAGTTCGCGCTTCCCGAGCCAGACTTCGCAGACGCGATGCCGGCAACAAGAAACACCAGCGCCGGGACGACAAGAAGGGCGACAAACGTTACGACCGCGTACTTGGCAGAGGGCGACTTGGCCGCTGCGTCCACGTGACACCTAACGTTCGGCTTCAGGCGCGCGCCGCTCGCGGCGCGTCGCGCTGCAAGCCGTTGTTAGGTGGCACGCTCTTCGATTCGGCCCCACGTGGAAAGGTCTGCAATCGGGCAAAGTGGACATTCGTCCAACTCCGCTCTGGATCGCTCATGGCGCCCGGACGCGGAAGCTTTCACGCTTCGCAGCCGTCCCACTTCGTAATTGTCTCTAGGTGGATAGGAACGGCGCGAGTTGGATAGGTTACGCCGTTTACTGCGAACGCAGGTGTGTGAACAGTCAAGTTCTTGGGCACTGCGGTCTGGAATTCGAACCTCCCGCCCAAGCTAATCCCCGGAAAGTCGGTCACGTACGCACCCGGAGTATCGGCCGTGGGGCGCACAGACCACATACCGGCGGGACCCGTCACAAATCGTACGAGTGCCCCTTCTAGGATCACATGCAATCCTTGGGATAGCCGATCGAACACCGCAGATCGCTGCTCACCACTGGGTAACGTTATTCGCATGCCTCGATCAATGAGTCGGAATTCCGTGCCGGGACTCGGACGTAGATAGAGTCCCACGGTGAGAGCATGCTTCCCGGGGCCATTCCGAACGTTTAAGTAAGAAGAAATCTGTGCATCGTCTTTGAGAGGTCGCAGCTTCGCCATGTATCCATGACAGGTGTCCTCTTCGACCGCAATTGACGGCTCGTCAGACGTGTAATAGCTGACGGTCTTCATACATCCAGTCAGACAAATGCTAGCCATACCGAACAAAAGCACGGTGCGTCGCATTTGAGGGAATGTCCGCTGTGGGTCGAAAGTAGACATGGGCATCAGGCGATTTCTCACTTCGCGAACCTGGGCATTGGGCGTCCGGTGTGCCACCTAACGTGGCGCTCAGCCGCGCGCTTCAGCGCGTCGGCTGCAGCAGCAGGTTATGCCGCGTCGCGGTCATGGCCCGGGCCGCGGCTGGAGTGAGCGGTCCGGTCTCATCGCAGGACGCTGATGGATAGGCCGTGCGCGCCGACTGGCTCTCGCATTCAGGCCGCGTCACGACCACTCGCGAGATCCATACTCTCATAGCTCGCGAGCTGGACGGCATCCAAAGAATCATACGCACCGCAGCTGCAAAAACTGCTGCCGGCGCGTTGGGCTTCGCGCGCACGCAACCAACGTCCGGGAAAGCGAAGGCAGACTCGCGGGAGCCTCGCTAGCGACCGATCAGCCGCGCGCGCATCACGCCGGAAACAGCAGCCTGTCGACACGGCGGTGCTCCTCGATGCGCCACATGCTGCATTGTGCCTATACCAAATATGGCATGTCAAGGCGCCTCCGGCCCTGCGGCATAACGTGAAGTAGGGAGCCGAAAAGACGGAATGCACTCCGTCATTCGGGCTCTTGTTGTGTCAACGGCCCCCGAAATCAGCGCGTTACGGGTACTGTACGGATACCCAGTATCCGGATCAACGTTATCGGGGGAGGGATTCATGTCGGACGAGGATACGCCCGCGCCCGCAGGGCCGCCACGGCTGCTCGACCAGGTGCGTGACGCAATACGCCGCCGGCACTACAGCTACCGAACCGAGCAGACGTACCTGCACTGGATCAAGCGTTTTATCTTTTTCTCCGGCAAGCGGCACCCGCGCGAGATGGGCGAAGCGGAGGTGACGGCGTTCCTCTCGCACCTGGCGAGCGAGCGCGACGTAGCCGCGTCGACGCAGAACCAGGCGCTCTCGGCGCTCCTGTTCCTGTACGGCCCCGTGCTCGGCATCGAGCTGCCGTGGATGAAGGGCATCGTGCGCGCCAAGCGCCCGGTGCGCGTGCCCGTGGTGCTGACGCGCGACGAGGTGCGCGCGCTGCTGGCGCAGCTCGAGGGGACGAAATGGCTTATGGCGGCGCTACTGTACGGCGCCGGGCTGCGGCTGCGCGAATGCCTCAAGCTGCGCGTGAAGGACGTGGACTTCGGCTATCGCCAGATCACGGTGCGCGACGGCAAGGGCGCGAAGGACCGCGTGACGATGCTGCCCGCGGGGCTCGCCGAGCCGCTGCGCACGCACCTGACGCGCGTGAAGCGCCTGCACGAGCGCGACCGCGAGGAGGGTTACGGCGAAGCGGCGCTGCCCGACGCGCTTGCGCGCAAATACCCGAACGCGGCGTACGAATGGGGCTGGCAGTTCGTGTTCCCGTCGCGCAAGCGCTCGGTCGATCCGCGCAGCGGCGCGATCCGACGCCACCACCTGTTCGACGACGTGCTGCCGCGCGCGATCTCGCAGGCGGCGCGCGACGCGGGCATCGCCAAGCCCGCCGGCAGCCACACGCTGCGCCACTCCTTCGCCACCCACCTGCTGGAGGGCGGGTACGACATCCGCACCGTGCAGGAGCTGCTCGGGCACGCGGACGTGTCGACCACGATGGTCTACACGCACGTGCTCAACAAGGGCGGGCGCGGCGTCGCGAGCCCGCTCGACCGACTGGAACAGGCGCGTGCAGGCTACGCGTGAAAACCACCCGCTACTTCGACGCGATGCGCTCGCGCCCGGATTGTGCCGGCCGGCGGCATGGTGGTTCATAATGCTTTCTTCTATCGGGACTTCGAACCGTGAAGATCCGCTACTTCCGCGATACCGACACGCTGTACATCGAGCTGCGGCAGGCGCCGGTCGCCGAGACGCGCGACCTCGACGAGAACACGCAGGTCGACATCGATACGCGCGGGCAGATCTGCGCGATCACGGTCGAGCACGCGAGCGAGCGTGCGGACCTTCCGGCGCTCGATTACCGGCAGGTCGCCGCGTAGCTAGTAGGACTTCGGCAGCCCGAGCACGCGCTCGGCGATGAAGCATAGGATCAGCTGCGGGCTCACCGGCGCGATGCGCCCGACGAGCGATTCGCGCAGATACCTCTCGACATGGTACTCCTTGGCGTAGCCGAAGCCGCCGTGCGTCATGACGGCCTGCTGGCAGGCGTCGAAAGACGCTTCGCCCGCGAGGTACTTGGCCGAGTTCGCTTCCGCCCCGCAGGCCTTGTTGTCGTCGTAGAGCCAGGCGGCCTTGAACACCATGAGGTTCGCCGCCTCGAGCATCATCCAGTTCCTCGCGAGCGGGTGCTGGATCGCCTGGTTCTTGCCGATCGGGCGGTCGAAGACGATCCTCTCCTTGGCGTACTGCGCGGCGCGCTTCACCGCGCAGCGCCCGAGGCCGACCGACTCGGCGGCGATCAGGATGCGCTCCGGGTTCATGCCGTGCAGGATGTACTCGAAGCCCTTGCCCTCCGCGCCGATCCGGTCCTCCTCCGGCACCGGCAGGCCGTCGAAGAACACCTGGTTCGAGTCGACCGCTTTTCGCCCCATCTTCTCGATCTCGCGCACTTCGACGTACTTGCGGTCGAAGTCGGTGTAGAACAGCGTGAGCCCCGCGTCGCTCCTCGTGAGGAGCAGCACCTTCTCCGCGACCTGCGCGGTCGAGATCCACACCTTCTGCCCGGTGACGAGGTACCGGTCGCCCTTTCTCACCGCCTGGGTCTTGAGGCTCCTCGTATTCAGGCCGGTGTCCGGCTCGCTGACGGCGAAGCAGGCGCGCTCGCGGCCGGCAATCAGCCCGGGAAGCATGCGCTTTTTCTGCGCGTGGCTGCCGAACACCACCACCGGGTTAAGGCCGAAGATGTTCATGTGCACGGCCGACGCCCCGGAGAACCCGGCGCCCGATTCGCTGATCGCCTGCATCATCACCGCCGCCTCGGTGATGCCGAGCCCGGAACCGCCGTACTCCTCGGGCATCGCGATGCCGAGCCAGCCGTCCTGCGCGAGCGCCTGGTGCAGCTCGGCCGGGAAGCCGCCCTCCTTGTCCTTCTTCAGCCAGTACTCGTCGGGAAAGCGCGCGCAGACCTTCGCGATCGCTGCGCGGATCTGCTCCTGCTCAGGGGTGAAGGCGAAGTCCATCGCTAGCAGGCTTTCATGCCGCCGATTCTATTCGATGGGCGCCGCGAGCGAGCGACTCACCAGGCGCAGCTCCGCCCCCTCGCCGCTCGGGAGCGAGGAGAAGCCGAGCGCGTGCATGAGCTCGAGCATCTTGTGGTTGGCGGCGAGCACGTAGCCTTCCATGCGCGCAAAGCCCGCCTCGCGCGCGAAGCGCATCAGCGTCTGCATCAGCCGGTAGCCGACGCCGTGGCCGTGCCAGGCGTCGGCCACCGCGAGCGCGAACTCGCAGTCTCCGGCGCGCGGCAGCGCGATGTAGCGCGCCACCGCGATCTCGCGCTCGCGGCCGTCCGCGGCGTGCGTCACGATGAGCGCGAGCTCGCGCGGCCAGTCGATGCGCGTGAAGCGCGCCAGCATCTCCGGCGTGAGCTCCTCGATCGCCGCCAGGAAGCGGAAGTAGCGCGACTCGCGCGACAGCTCGCGCACGAACTCCTGCTCGATCGCGGCGTCGTCGGGCCTGATCGGCCGGCACACGACGCGCTCGCCGCCGGCGAGCGTCCAGTCTTCGCGCCAGCGCTCGGGCGGCGCGCTCAGGGCTCGGCGGCGGCCGCGGCCGCGGTCATTTCACCAGCAGGACCGGCACGCTCGCCAGATGCAGCACCTTGGTGGCGGTCGAGCCGAGCAGCATGTTGCCCGCGGCGGTCATGCCGCGCGTGCCGACAAAGATCAGGTCGCAGCGCGCCTCGCGCGCGTGCTTGACGATCGTCTCGGCCACCGGCCCGACCAGCACGCGCGCGCGGAACGCGACGCCCGCGGCCGCGAGGAGCTTCTTGGCCCTGGCGAGCTGCGCCTCGCCCTCGTCGGCGTAGTAGCGCGCGAGCTGCGACCGCGTGATGAAGCGGCTCACCCCGGGCAGCTTCGGCACCGGCAGGTGCACGTGCACCAGCTCCACCTCCGGCGGCTCGCGGTACCACCCGGCGTGCTCGATCAGGCTCCGCGTCGCGTCGAGCGAGGGCTTCGAGCCGTCCACGGCCAGGAGGATCTTCATGGGCGCCATTCTAGCCGAGCAGCGCGAAGGGGCCGCGCGCATCGTGCGTGAGCGCCACGCACACGATGTAGCCGGCCGCGGCGAGCGCGGCGGCGAAGGCGGCGACGCGCACGCGGCGGCTCCTGCCGCGCTTGAGCGCGATCGAGCCGAGCACGATGTAGGCGGCGAGGCCCAGTACCTTCGCGGTCAGCCAGCCCTGCACGAAGGGGTACTGGCCGATCAGCCAGGCGAGCCACAGCGCGCTCGCGAGCAGCACCGTGTCGACCACGTGCGGCGCAACGCGCACGAAGCGCGCCTTGAGCAGGCGCGAGCCCGAGAGCATGAGCGCGCCGCGCGCGGCGAAGCCCGTGAGGCTGAGCACCACCGCGCCGACGTGCAGCGACTTGGCGATCAGATAGGCGGATGCGCCCATCCGCGGCCCGCGTCAGGCGCGCGCCGCGGGCCCGAGCAGCAGCTCGACCAGGTCGGCGACCGGCCGGATCTCGGCGCCGAAAGGTACCGACTCCGAGCCGCGGAAGAAGAGCCCGTGCTCGACGTCGCCGCGCAGAGCGGCCGCGAGGTGGTGGTCGATGCAGAACTGGCCCATCCTGGGGTTGCCGTCGCGCAGCCCGCAGTGCTCCAGGCAGTCGAAGGCGAGCGTACAGGAGCGGCGCTTGTTCGCGCGCCGCGCGAGCACTGCTTCCTTCTCGAGGTAGCCGGCGAGCCAGGGCGTGCGCACCGCGCGCGCCGGCAGCCCCGCGACGCTCATGAACACCACGATGTCCTCGGGCCGCGCCTGTGCGAGCACGCGCTTGAAGTTCGGGTGCGCGTCGCACTCCGCGGCGACCGCGAAGGCGGTGCCGACCTGCACCGCGTCGGCGCCCGCGCCGAGCGCCTGCTCGACGCGCGCGCGCGAATTGACGCCGCCCGCGGCGATGAGCGGGATGCGCTCGGCGTCCAGTCCCAGCTCGTGCAGCGCGGCGCGGATCTCGGGCAGCACGCGCGCGAAGTCGAAGCGCGCGTCGGCCACCTCGCCGATGCGCGGCGCGCCCAGGTGCCCGCCCGCGTAGCGCGGATGCTCGACGACGATCGCGTCGGGTGCGCGCCCGCGCTTGAGCCACTTGCGCACGATGAGCGAGGCCGCGCGCGCCTCCGAGACGATCGGCACCAGCGCCACGTGGGGCCACTCGCTGGTGAGCTCGGGCAGGTCGAGCGCGAGCCCCGCCCCCACCACGATCGCGTCCGCGCCGCTCGCGCAGGACTGGCGCACGTAGCCCGCGTACTGCGACACCGCGCGCATTACGTTCACCGCGATCATGCCGCGGCCGCCCGAGAGCTCGCGCGCGGCGCGGATCTCCCGGTCGAGCGCCACGAGGTTGGCCTGCTCGATCGCCGCGCGGTCGCGCGAGCGCCCGGTGGCGCGCATCAGGTCGGGATGGTGGCGGCGCAGGTCGACGCTCGAGATGGTGCCGACGCAGCCTTCGCGCGCGACGGCACCCGCCAGGCGGTGCGCGGAGATGCCCACGCCCATGCCGCCCTGCACCAGCGGCAGCGCCTCGCGGCCTCCGATTGTCAGCATCGCCCGGCCATGGTGCCCTAGATGGAGGTGGGAAAACTTGATCTGTCTCAAATCCCGGTCGCGCAGGCGTGCGAGCATGTGCCGCGAAGGAGCACCGCGCAAACGATGTCCGCAAGCAACGGCAACCTGGTCGAAGGCGTGATCGCCAACCTGCCGATGTTCCGGCAGGCGAGCCGCACGCACCTCGCCGAGCTCGCGCGCCAGGCGCGCACCCAGCACGCGCGGCGCGGCACGCTGATCCTGCATCGCGGCGACAAGCTGCACGGCCTGATGGCGGTCGCTTACGGCATGGTCAAGCTCTCGCTGCGCGGCGACGCGGGCGAGGAGAAGATCCTGCGCCTGGTGGGACCGGGCGAGATCTTCGGCGAGCCCGCCGCGTTCCTCGAGACGCCGATGCCGCTCGACGCGGTGGCGCTCGCGGATTCGCTGCTCGTGCTGCTTCCGGTCGCTGCGATAAACGGCATGATCGACCGCGAGCCGGGCTTCGCGCGCAAGCTGATCGCGAGCCTCTCGCAGCGCATGAACGACATGGTCGCAGACGTCGAGGCGACCAGCCTGCACGGCGCGCTCGAGCGCGTCGCCGCCTACCTCGATTCGCTCGCCGAGCCAGAGGCGAAGGCGCCGGTGACGGTGCGCCTGCCCGCCACCAAGACCGTGATCGCGGCGCGCCTGGGCGTCACCAAGGAAACCTTCTCGCGCCTGCTGCGCGAGCTCGGGCAGCGCAACGCCGTGCGCGTCGCACGGCGCGAAGTGACGCTGCTCGACCGCGAGCGGCTCGCCGACATCGCGCACGGCAAGGCGCGGCACTCGGTCTAGAATGGGCGCCGCCGCGAGATAAACGACAACAAGGAGCAGCCATGTACAAGCACATCCTCGTCCCCACCGACGGCTCGCGCCTGTCGGCCAAGGCGGTCAAGGCCGCCGCTGCGCTCGCCAAGCAGTTCGGCGCACGCCTCACCGGCGTGTACGTGATCCCGCCCTACGTGCCGCCGATGTACGGCGAGGCGGCGATTTACGTGCCCGAGATCACGCCGCGGCGCTACAAGGAGCTCTCGGAGAAGGAAGCGGCGAAGGCGCTCGCCGTGGTCGAGCGCGAAGCGAGGAGCGCGCAGGTCGCCTGCAAGACCGCGTGGCTCACCGACGACCAGCCCTGGCAGGGCATCGTGAGGAGCGCGCGCAAGAAGAAGTGCGACCTGATCGTCATGGCCTCGCACGGGCGCAGGGGCCTCTCCGGCCTGCTGCTCGGCAGCGAGACGACCAAGGTGCTGACGCATTCCAAGGTGCCGGTGCTCGTGTGCCGCTAGGCGCGCCGTGACGACGCACTACCACTATCTCACCATCGAGCAGCGCGAGCGCCTGCAGGCGATCCTGCAGGCGCGCCTCACGGACCTCGGCGCGGGCCTCGCGCGCCTGCACACGCCGGACTACGGCGTGTGCGAGGTGTGCGGCGCCGACATCCCGTACGTGCGCCTGGAGTCCGATCCGCTCGTGCGGCGCTGCGCTACTTGCGCGGCCAAGCCGGCCTGATCTGGAAAGCGGGGCCGCCCGCCCCCATCTTCATCCGGGCGTATGAAATACAAGGATTACTACTCGATCCTCGGCGTGCCGCGCGACGCGGACGGCGAGGCGATCAAGAAGGCCTACCGGCGGCTGGCGCGCAAGTACCACCCGGACGTGTCCAAGGAGCCCGACGCCACGGCGCACTTCCAGGAAGTGGGCGAGGCCTACGAGACGCTCAAGGACCCGGAGAAGCGCGCGGCCTACGACGGCCTGGGCAGCCATCGGCCGGGCCAGGACTTCCGCCCCCCGCCCGACTGGGCCGAGCGGTTCCACGCCGGCGGCTTCGAGGACCTGGGCGGCATCGACCTGTCGGACCTGTTCGCCTCCTTCGGCGGCATGCGCGGGGCTGACGCGCCGCGGCGCGGCCGGGACTACGAGGTCACGGTGCACCTGAGGCTGGAAGACGCTGCACACGGCACCGAGGTGGCGCTCGAGCTCGGCCCGGGGCAGACGGTGCAGGCGCGTATCCCGAAAGGCGCCACCGACGGGCAGAAGCTGCGCCTGCGCGGCAAGGGCGGCGCGGGCCGCAAGGGCGCGGCGCCGGGCGACCTGTACCTGAACATCGCGCTGCACCCGCATCCGCTGTTCAAGGCGAACGGCCACGACCTGTACCTCGACGTGCCGGTCGCGCCCTGGGAGGCGGCGCTCGGCGCGCAAATCGAGATCCCGACGCTCGAGGGGCGCGTCTCGCTCAGGATTCCCGCCGGCTCCAAGGCCGGCCAGCGCCTGCGCCTCGGCGGCAAGGGCCTGCCGCGCCCGGCGGGCGGCGCGGGCGACCTGTACGCGGTGCTGTCGGTCGCGGTGCCGAGCGTGCTCAGCGAGCGCGAGAGGAAGCTCTTCGAGGCGCTGCGCGACGAATCCAAATTCGACCCACGGGGGCACTTCGGATGAGCGACGAGCTGATCGTGTTCGTCGAGTTCGAGTCCGCCTCCGGACTGACGCGCGCGGAGATCGTCGAGCTGGTCGAATACGGCGTGTTCGCGCCGCAGGGCTCGGGCGAGCGCGACTGGACGTTTCCGGCGAGCAGCCTGCCGCTCGCCCGCGCGGCGGCGCGCCTGCGCGCGGACTTCGAGCTCTCGGCACCCGGGCTCGCGCTCGTGCTCGCCTACCGGGAACGGCTGGAAGAGCTCGCGCGCCGCATCCGCGAGCTCGAATGCCGCCTGCCGCGCTAGCGGCTCAGCTAGGGCTCTTGCCCCAGCGCCGGCCGAGGCCGACCGGCTCGGGCGCGGTCGAGACGATGCGCGCGAGCAGCTCCTCGAAGCCGCGGTCGACCGGCGCGCCGGAGAGCGGGTCGGCGTTCTCGGCGAAGGCGGCGGCGATCGCCTGCCAGTCCTCGCGCGCGAGCGCGCGCTCGGCGAGCGGCAGCACCTGCTGCTCCTCGGTGCGCATGTGCGTGCGGTGGAACTGCGCATAGGCCGACACGCGCTCGGCGAACGCTTCGGCACCCTTCGGCCAGTCCTGCTCCAGCGCGAGCACGGCATGCTCGAGCTCGCGGATCATCTCGGCGCCCTTGACGTGCTCGCGCGCGAGCTCGTCCAGCAGGCCCTTTGCCTGCGGGGCGCGCACCGCGAGGCGCGCGAACAACTGCGCGTCCTCCTTGGGATGGTGCTGGCGCTCGGGGAAAGCGTCGATGTAATAGAGCATCGCGCGGAACACCGCGAAGTCCGGCCTCACCGAGCCGTCGCGCGCCTGGCGCGCGAGCTGCTCGAGCGAGGAGACCACGGCCGAAATCGAGCGGTGCTCGTCGCGCAGGATGCGCACCGTCTTGCTCATCGCGTCGTCCATCTTGGAATCCTTTACAGACATATTAGACCCTGACCCAAGGCGCCACCGAAGCCTGCCGCGTGCGCGAGGCCCACGGCGCCGAAGCCGAACACCAGCGCGCCGGCGGCGAGCCTCACCGCGCGCCGCGCGGTGAAGGCGCGCAGGCGCGCCGCCGCGAGCCCCGCGGCGAGCAGGTTGGGCAGCGTGCCCAGGCCGAAGGCGAGCATCGCCAGCGCGCCCGCGGCCGGCCCGCCGGCGAACGCCGCCGCGGCGAGCGCGCCGTACACCAGCCCGCAGGGCAGCCAGCCCCACACCAGCCCGGCGGCGTAGGCCTGCGACGGGCGCCGCGCAGGCAGCAGGCGCGCGGCGAGCGGCTGCAGCCTGCGCCACAGCGGCGCGCCGAGCGCCTCGATGCCGCCGAGCAGCCGCCCCGCGCCCGCGAGGTGCAGCCCCACCAGCACCAGCATCACGTTGGCGAGCACGTAGAGCGCGGCCTGCGCCGGCGCCGCGCCCGCGGCCCAGGCGCCCGCGCTGCCCACCAGGCCCGCGGCGGCGCCCGCCGCCGCGTAGCTGGTGATGCGCCCGAAGTTGAACGCAAGCTGACGCCGCAGGCCGCCGCCGTTGGCCGAGAACGCGCACACGATGCCGCCGCACATGCCGACACAGTGTACGCCCGACAGGAATCCCGTCACGAGCAGCGCGAGCGGAAGCGCCCAGGCGCTCGGAGCGAACACCACCTCAGATCACCTTCGAGTAGCGCGCGCGCTCGCGGCTGGTGCGCAGGTAGCGGTCGAACAGCATGCACACCGCGCGCACGAGGAGCCGCCCCTTGGGCGTGACCACGATCCAGTCGGGCTGCAGCTCCACGAGGCCGTCCTCGGCGAGATCTTCCAGGTCGCGCATCTCCTCGGCGAAGTAGCGCCGGAAGTCTACGAGGTAGGAGATCTCGATCGATTCGATCGACACGCGGAAGTGGCAGCTGAGCGCCTGGATCACCGCGCGCCGCACCAGGTCGTCCTGCGTGAGCTCGATGCCGCGCCACGCGGGCAGCCGCTCGTCGTCCAGCGCGGCGTAGTACTCGTCCAGGCCCTTCAGGTTCTGGTAGTAGGTCGGGCCGACGCGGCCGATCGCCGAGATGCCGAAGCCGAGCATGTCGCTGTTCGCCTGCGTCGAGTAGCCCTGGAAGTTGCGGTGCAGCCTGCCCTGGCGCTGCGCGACCGCGAGCTCGTCGTCCGGCTTGGCGAAGTGGTCCATGCCGATGTAGAGATATCCAGCGCGCGTCAGCCGGCCGATCGCGAGCGTGAGGATCTGCAGCTTCGTCTCGGGGCTGGGCAGGTCGGCCTCGCGGATGCGCCGCTGGGTCTTGAACACCTGCGGCAGGTGCGCGTAGTTGTACAGCGCGATGCGGTCGGCGTCCAGCGCCAGCACCGCGTCCAGCGTGCGGTTGAAGCTGTCCAGGCTCTGGTGCGGCAGGCCGTAGATGAGATCCAGGTTCACCGAGCGGAAGCCGTGCGCGCGCGCCTCGACGATCGCGCGGCGCGTCTCGGCCTCGCTCTGGACGCGGTGCACCGCGCGCTGCACCTGGGCGTCGAAGTCCTGCACCCCGATCGAGGCGCGGTTGAAGCCGAGCTCGGCGAGGAAGGCCATGCGCCCGGGCTCGATGCGCCGGGGATCGACCTCGATCGAGCACTCGCAGTCCGGCTCGCGGCTGAACTGGCTTTGCAGCGCGCCGACCAGCTCGCGCATCTCCTCGCGCGACAGGAAAGTCGGCGTCCCGCCGCCCCAGTGCAGCTGCTTGATGCGCCGGTCCTCGCCGAGCAGCGCGCCGACCGCCGCCATTTCCAGGGCGAGGTACTTGATATACTTTGCCGAGCGGCCGTGATCGCTCGTCACCACCTTGTTGCAGGCGCAGTAGTAGCAGGCCGTGTCGCAGAACGGCAGGTGCACGTACAGCGAAAGCGGCTGGCTGATGCCGCCGATGTTGCGCTTGGCGAGCCAATGCCTGAACTCGGCCTCGCCGAAAGCCTCGACGAAGCGGTCCGCCGTCGGGTACGACGTGTAGCGCGGTCCGCTCGTGTCGTACTTGCGGATCAGGACCGGATCGATGACCAGCTCTGAGGATGGATAGTGCATAGCCCGTTACCGCACTATGACGCGCTCCGGGCGCGACGACTTGACCAAGGTCAAGCCTCGCCGGGGCGGGCGTCGTGAGGATGCGCCCCTTCTGGACGCACCCGGTGCTCGCCGGCGTCGGCGCGGCGGCGTTGCTGGTCCTGGTCGCGCTGAACGCGGAGGCGTTCTACTTCGGCATCGACGCCCCGCGGCTGCTCGCGAGCGTCGTATTCGCCGACCTGGCGGTGGTCGGTGCGGGCATCCTGGCGGCCACCCAGGTCCTGCGCGCCGACCGCGTCTCGGCCGAGGCGCGCCTCGCCGTGGACGAGAGCGAGGCGCGCCTGGCGGCAATCGTCGAATCGGCGATGGACGCCATCATCACCGTCGACGAGACACAGCGCGTGGTGGTGTTCAACCGCGCCGCCGAGCAGATCTTCCGCTGCCGGCGCGCGGACGCGCTCGGCAGCCCGGTGGAGCGCTTCCTGCCCGAGCGCTTCCGCGCCGCGCACCGCGAGCACGTGCGCCGCTTCGGGCAGGACCGGGCCACCGCGCGGCGCATGGGCGACGCGACTACGCTCACGGCGCTGCGCAGCGACGGGGAGGAGTTCCCGATCGAGGCCTCGATCTCGCACGTCGAGCTCGACGGCCGCAATCTCTACACGGTGATCCTGCGCGACATCACCCTGCGCAAGCAGCACGAGGAGGCGCTCTCGCGCCAGCAGCAGGAGCTGCAGGACCTCTCGGCGCAGGTGCTCGAGGCGCGCGAGGAGGAGAAGACCCTGCTCGCCCGCGAGCTGCACGACGAGCTCGGGCAGCTGCTCACCGCGCTCAAGATGGACGTCGGCTGGCTGCGCGAGCGGCTGCCGCCGCATGCGCCCGAGCTCGGCGACAAGGCGCGCCAGATGGGCGAGCTGCTCGACCAGACGGTGGCCTCGGTGCGGCGCATCTCGGCCGACCTGCGGCCGCTGATGCTCGATGACCTGGGGCTCGCCGACGCCGCGGGCTGGCTGGTCGAGGACTTCGCGCGCCGCTCGGGCATCGAGTGCCGCATCGACTTCGCGCCGCACGAGGCGCTGGACGCGCTCGAGCGCAACGTGGCCGTCACGCTGTACCGCGTGCTGCAGGAGTCGCTCACCAACGTCGCGCGCCACGCCGGCGCGCGGCGCGTGTGGGCCTCGCTCGCGCTCGCCGACGGCGAGGTGCGGCTCGAGGTCGAGGACGACGGGCGCGGCATCGCCCCCGATGATCTCGCCAAGTCGCGCTCGCTCGGGTTGAAGGGGATGCGCGAACGCGTGCGCTACCTGGGCGGCGTCTTCGAGGCGGCGCGCGCAGCGCGCGGCGGCACGCGCGTGCGCGTCTCGCTGCCCGTGTCCGGTGCGCCCGCGCGCGCCGCGGAGGCGGCATGATCCGCGTGCTGGTCGCCGACGACCACAACCTGGTGCGCGAGGGCCTGAAGCAGATCCTCGCCGCGGCCGAGGACCTGCTCGTCGCCGGCGAGGCGGCGAACGGCGACGAGGCGCTCGCGCTGGTGCGCGCCAACGACTACGACCTTGCGCTCGTCGACATGTCGATGCCCGGCGTCTCGGGCATCGAGCTCATCCGCCGCCTGCGCCTGGAGAAGCCTTCGCTCAGGATCCTGGTGCTGTCGATGCACGGCGAGCAGCAGTACGCGGCGCGCGCGCTCAAGGCGGGCGCCGCGGGCTACCTCACCAAGGACAGCGCCTCCGAGCAGCTGGTGGGCGCGATCCGCAAGGTGGCTGCGGGCGGCCTGTACATCACGGCCGCCGCGGCCGAAAGCCTGGTGAGCGAGACCGCCGCCGGCGGCACGGCCGCCCCGCACGCCTCGCTCTCGGACCGCGAGTTCGAGATCTTCCGCCTGCTCGCCGGCGGCCACGGCCCGACCGAGATCGCCGAGCGGCTGCACGTTTCGGTCAAGACCGTGAGCACGCACAAGGCGCGCATCCTGCAGAAGATGAACCTGGACGGCACCGCGGCGCTGGTGCGCTACGCGCTCGAGCACGACCTGCTGGACGACGCCCGGTAGGACGATTCCTACACGCAATATCAGGCGCCGCCGATAGCGACCGGCGCGGCGGCCGGGCAAAGTGCCGGCATGCAAGTCGCAACCGAAACAGCCCATCCCCTGCGCGTGTTCCTGGTCGAGGATTCCCCCGCCGTGCTCGAGCGGCTGGAGGCGATGCTCGAGGACGTCAGCGCGCGCGAGGTGGGCCACGCGAACGGGGCCCAGGAGGCGATCCGCCGCATTCTCGCCGAGCGCCCGGACCTGGTGGTGCTCGATCTGCGCCTCGCCGAAGGCAGCGGCTTCGACGTGCTGCGCGCGCTCACGGAGCGCGCGCCCGACGTCGAGGTCCTGATGCTCACCAATTTCGCGTCCGAGCCGTACCGGCGCATGGCCGAGCGGCTCGGCGCGCGCGGCTTCTACGACAAGACCACCGAATTCGACGGCGTGCGCGCCGCGCTCGAAGCGCGCGCAGGCCGCCTGCACTGATAGGAGAGGAACATCTATGGAACTCGCAATCGCACCGAAGCAATCCGCCAGGGTCGTCGAACTGCACGCCCAGGGACGCAAGTTCGAGGTTACCTGCTCGAGCTGCAACCTGAGGGAGCTGTGCCTGCCGCAGGGCCTGTGCATGGAGGACCTGGAGCGCGTGGAGAAGGTCGTGTACGCGCGCCGGCGCATGCGCCGCGGCGAGGCGCTGTTCAACGCGGGCGACGAGTTCAGCTCGGTGTACGCGATCCGCAGCGGTTTCTTCAAGACGAGCGTCATCGACGACGAGGGCCGCGAGCAGGTGACGGGCTTTTTCATGGGCGGCGAGCTGCTCGGCATGGACGGCATCGGAGCCAACCGCTACAACGGCACCGCCACCGCGCTCGAGGACAGCGAAGTGTGCGTGATGCCCTTCTCGCTGGTCGAGGAGATGAGCTTCCAGGTGCGCCCGCTGCAGCGCAACCTGCACGCGGTGCTGTCGCGCGAAGTCGTGCGCGACCACGGCGTGATGATGCTGCTCGGCTCGATGCGCGCCGAGGAGCGCCTGGCGGCGTTCCTGCTCAACCTCTCCAAGCGCTTCACGCGGCGCGGCTACTCGCAGACCGAGTTCCACCTGCGCATGACGCGCGAGGAGATCGGCAGCTTCCTCGGCCTGAAGCTCGAGACCGTGAGCCGGCTGTTCTCCAAGTTCCAGGAGGACGGGCTGATCGAGGTGCAGCAGAAGCACGTGCGCATCCTCGACGCCGGCGGACTGGAAAGGCTGCTCGGCCCGAAGGCCTGAGTCACAGCTCCACGGTCTGGCGTGGCCCGGGCACGGCGGCGCGCCAGCCGTAGCGCGCCTCGATCGCGTCGCGCAGCGCGTGCGCGGCGAGCGGCTCGCCGTGCACCACCCAGCAGCGGCGCGGCGGCGCGCGGAACTTCCCCAGCCATCCGAGCAGCGCGTCGCGGTCGGCGTGCGCCGACAGGCCGCCGATGGTGAACACCTTGGCGCGCACCGGGTAGCTCTCCCCGTACAGGTTCACGCGCCTCGCGCCGTCGACGATCCGGCGGCCGAGGGTGCCCGCCGCCTGGAAGCCGACGAACACGATGGCGCACTCGGGGCGCGCGATGTTGTACTTGAGGTGGTGCTTGATGCGCCCGCCGTCGCACATGCCGCTCGCCGAGATGATCACCGCGCCGGAGCGGATCGCGTTGATCCGCATCGAGTCGGAGACGTCCTCGGTGAAGTGGATGCGGCCGCCGGCGCCGCCCTTCAGCCACTCGCTCATCCTGAGCGACTCGCTGTCCTGCAGCTCGGGGTGCGCCAGCGTGATGCGCGTCGCGGCGACCGCCATCGGCGAGTCGACGTAGACATCCGCCGGCCGGATGCGGCTCTGGCGGCGCAGCTCTGAGATGAAGTACAGGATGTCCTGCGTGCGCCCGACGGCGAACGAGGGGATCACCACGTTGCCCTTGCGGCTGGCGAGCGTGTCGTTCAGCGCGTAGGCGAACTCGTCCAGCGTCTGGGCGAGCGTCTTGTGGTTGCGGTCGCCGTAGGTGGATTCCACCAGCAGCACGTCGGCCTCGGCGATCGGCGTGGGGTCGCGCACGATCGGGTGGCCCGGCTGGCCGAGGTCGCCCGAGAACACGAGCCGGGTCCGCCCGACGCGGATCTCGAGGATCGCGGAGCCGAGAATGTGCCCGGCATCGCGGAAGGTGCAGGTCACGGCGACGTTCGGCTTCACCTCCGCGTCGTATTCGACGGGCACGAGGTGGCGCAGGCTCGCCTGCGCCTCCGCGACCGTGTAAAGCGGCCTGCCGTCGCGCCCGGCATACTCGGCCTCGCGCTCCTGCAGGTGCCCGCTGTCGGGCAGCATCACGCCGAGCAGGTCGCAGGTGGCGCGCGTGGCATAGATCGCGCCGCGGAAGCCGCGCGCCACGAGCAGCGGCAGCAGCCCCGAGTGGTCGATGTGCGCGTGCGACAGCAGCACGAAGGCGATGTCGCGCGCGTCGAAGGGGAACCCCGCGCGGTTCTTGCGCTCGGCGTCGCGCCCGCCCTGGAACATGCCGCATTCGATGAGGAACCGGATCTCGCCGGTGTCGACGAGGTAGCACGAGCCGGTGACCTCGCCCGCCGCGCCGAGAAAGCTGAGCTTCACTTCTCGAAGTGATAGTGCGACTGGTCGAGGTAGGCGACCATGTCGGCCAGGTCCTCCTGCGTGAACGTCTGCCCGGTGAGCTTGCCCCAGGCCCTCACCTGCTCGCGCAGGTCGTCCAGCGAATGCACCCGGGTGTTGGTCTGCGCGCGCTCGTGCACGTGCTCGTAGTGGCAGCTGATGCAGTGCGTCTCGTACAGCTGCCTGCCGCGGCGCGCGTCCTGCGCATGAGCGCCGGGGACAAGAAGAAGGAATAAGAAGACAATCAGTTCAGGTCGACGCATTTCGATCGGCTCGCTTGCGGTTGATTTCGGAGGCGCCCCGCTGCAGGAAGCAGGTGAACGCGCTCGAGGCCGCTCCGAAGGCCCAGAACAAGAGAAACCCGACGGAGTAGACCGCAAGCCGGCTCGTGCCTGCGGGCTCACCGAACACGGTGAGCTCCATCGGGTCGAAGACGGTGAAGAAGATCACCTCGGCGATGCCGCCGACGATGAACGACGGCCAAAGGATCCAGATCCAGCGCCTGTTCAGCATGGCTCGTCCTCCTGCTGGCGCTCAGCCGCTGCCCGCGAGTGTGAACGGCGCGGCGGTGCCGGACCACACGCCGATCACGCGCCAGGCGGCCTGCGGGTCCTCGATCGAGACGTGCCAGCGCCCGGCCGGCAGGCTCTGCGGCAGCGCGGCCTCGTACTCGCCGTCCGGCTCGCGCGCGAGGCGCAGGCGCATGTCGTGCCCGGCGCGCGTCGCGTGCGCGAGCCGCGCGACGAGCGCCGGCGGGGGCGAAAGATGCCCCTCGAGGCGCACCACCAGGCGCCCGGGACCGGGCGCCGCACGCGCCACGATGCCCAGGCGCGCCGCCTCGTTCTCCCGCGCGAGCACGCGGTTGATCGCCAGGCCTTCCTTGTAATAGTCCTCCGCGACCAGGCCGTCGGAGGTCGTCACGGCGATCCACAGCGTGACGAAGCCGGCCACCACCACCACCGCGGGTCCGGACATGAGGATCCAGGGCCACGGCTCGCGGTACCAGGGTTTCGACATGACGCCTCCTAACGCACGATGAACACGGACTTCTCTTCGACCTTGATGCCGCTGTCGCCGAGCGCGCGCACCTCGAACTCGATGCGGTGCGTCCCGGGCGCCGCGGCGCCGCCGTCGATGCGCAGCCTGACCGGCACCTCGCGCGACGAGGCGCCATCGACATCCACCTCGGCGGGGCTCGCGAGCGCGAGCGTCGGCAGCCCTTCGGCGGCGATCGCGAAGCGGCGCGGCGTCTCGCTGGTATTCATGATCTGCAGGCGGTAGACGTTCTCGATCTTGCCGCCCTCGACCTCGCGCGCGATCGCCGCGCGGTCGCGGATCACGTCCACCTTGAGCGGCACGCGCAGCCAGACGCTCGCCGCCGCCGCGATGATGACGATCCACAGGATCGCGGAATAGACGAGCACGCGCGGGCGGAAGGCGCGCTTGAGCGTCTGCGCGCTATCCAGGCCCTGCTGCATGGCGCGCTCGGTCGAGTAGCGGATCAGGCCGCGCGCGTAGCCCATCTTGTCCATCACCTGGTCGCAGCCGTCGATGCAGGCGGCGCAGCCGATGCACTCGTACTGCAGCCCCTTGCGGATGTCGATGCCGGTCGGGCACACCTGCACGCAGATCCCGCAGTCGACGCAATCGCCCAGCTTGAGCTGCTTGAGGTCCGCGCCGCGCGCGCGCGGCCCGCGCGGCTCGCCGCGCTGCGGGTCGTAGGTGATGATGAGCGTGTCGGGGTCGAACATCGCGCTCTGGAAGCGCGCGTAGGGGCACATGTACTTGCACACCTGCTCGCGCATCCAGCCGGCGTTGCCGTAGGTGGCGAAGCCGTAGAACAGGATCCAGAAGGTGGACCAAGCGCCGGCGTCGGCGCTCCAGACGTCGTGCCACAGCCCGCGGATCGGCGTGAAGTAGCCGACGAAGGTGAAGCCCGTCCACAGCGCGATGGCGAGCCACACGCCGTGCTTGGCGGCCTTGAGGCCGAGCTTGCGCATCGACAGTACGCCCCGGTCGAGGCGGATGCGCTTCGCGCGGTCGCCCTCGATCAGCTTCTCGACCCACATGAAGATCTCGGTGTACACGGTCTGCGGGCAGGCATAGCCGCACCACAACCGTCCGGCGACGGCGGTGAACAGAAAGAGGCTCAGCGCCGAGACGACCAGCAGGGCCGTCAGGTAGATGAAGTCCTGCGGCCAGAACACCAGCCCGAAGATGTAGAACTTGCGCTGCGCGATGTCGAACAGCACCGCCTGGCGCCCGTTCCACTCGAGCCACGCGCCGCCGTAGAACACGAGCTGGGTCGCCCATACCAGCGCCCAGCGCCACGCGGCGAACCAGCCGTGCACCGCGCGCGGGTAGATCTTCTTCCTGACCTCGTAGAGCGACTGCTCGGTGGCGAGGTCGGTTATCGGTTTGTCCTTGTCGAGCACTCTGAGGGAAGGTCGAGCCATGCCTTCTCCGTGCCGCCTACTTGCCCGGCGGCGCGGCCCCGCGCGGATGCGACAGCGAGTATACGTAAGCGGCCACCAGGTGGATCCTGGCCGGCGTGAGGCGGTCCTTGAAGGCCGGCATCTGGCCGGTGCGGCCCATGCTGATCGTCTCGATGATGGTCGGCTCGCCCGAGCCGAACAGCCAGGTCTTGTCGGTGAGGTTGGGCGCGCCGAGCGCCTGGTTGCCCTTGCCCTCCGGGCCGTGGCAGGCGACGCAGTTCTGCGCGAAGATCGCCTTGCCGCGCTCGGCGCGGATCGAGTCGTGCGCCAGGCCCGAGAGCGACATCACGTAGTGGGCGACGTCCTTCACGCCCTGCTCGCCGAGCACCGGGCCCCAGGGCGGCATCACGCCGGTGCGACCGTTGGTGATGGTCGCCTGAATGGTCGCCGCGTCGCCGCCCCACAGCCAGTCGTTGTCGGTCAGATTCGGGAAGCCCTTGCTGCCGCCCGCGTCCGAGGCATGGCATTGCGCGCAGTTGTTCAGGAACAGCTTCTGCCCGATCGCCAGCGCCCCGGGATTCTGCGCCAGCGCCGGAATCTCGGTCTTGGCGTACTGGTCGTAGATCGGACCGTACTTCGCCTCGGCGCGCGCGTTCTCCTGCTCGAGCTGGCCGATCTCGGTCCAGCCGAGCAGGCCCTTCCAGCTGCCGAGTCCCGGGTAGAGCGCGAGATAGCCGAGCGCGAACACGATGGTGATGTAGAACAGCCACATCCACCAGCGCGGCAGGGGATTGTTGTACTCGCCGAGGTCCTCGTCCCAGGTATGCCCGGTGGTCTCGGTCGAGGTGCCGGCGACGCGGCGCTTGCTCTGCATCTTGAGGAACACGCCGCAGGCGACGACCGACACCAGCGTGATCACCGAGATGTAGATGTCCCAGAAGCTGCTGCTGAAGTGGCTCATTTGCCCGCTCCGTTGTTGTCTCGCGGCGCCTCGGGCTCGTCGAACGGAAGCCTGCCGTCGCGCTCGAAGCGCTCGCGGCGCGACGGCGCGTAGGCCCACCACACGATGCCGAGGAAGAACACGACCACCGTCACGGTGACGATGATGCGGATGACGTTGATGTCCATGGCGCCGCTTAGCGGTTGCGCCCGGCCACGCCGAGCCCCTGCAGGTAGGCGATCAGCGCGTCGAGCTCGGTCTTGTCCTTGAGCTCTTCGGGCGCCTTGGCGATCTCGGCGTCCGTGTAGGGCACGCCGACGAGGCGCAGCGCGCGCATCTTGGCCTGGATGTCGGCCGCGTCCGCCGGATTGCGCGCGAGCCAGGGATAGCCCGGCATGTTCGACTCGGGCACCACGTCGCGCGGCTCGTTCAGGTGGATGCGGTGCCACTCGTCGGAGTAGCGCCCGCCGACGCGCTCCAGATCAGGTCCGGTGCGCTTCGAGCCCCACAGGAACGGATGGTCGTAGACGAACTCGCCCGCCACGCCGTAGGGACCGTAGCGCTCGACCTCGGCGCGGAACGGACGCACCATCTGCGAGTGGCAGTTGTTGCAGCCCTCGCGGATGTAGATGTCGCGCCCGGTGAGCTCGAGCGCGCCGTAGGGCTTCAAGCCCGTCACCGGCTGGGTGACCGACTTCTGGAACGACAGCGGCACGATCTCCACCAGGCCGCCGACGCTCACCACCAGGATGATCAGGATGATGAGCAGCCCGTTGCTGCGCTCGATCATGTCATGCGTGAGCTTCATCGCCGGAATCCTCGTGGGTTAGGCGTGCGCCGCGACCGGGGCCGGGATCGGCGCCTCGACCGCCCGCGAGCCGGAGATGGTCTTCACCATGTTGTAGAACATGAGCAGCATCCCCGAGAGGTACAGCAGGCCGCCGAGCAGGCGGATGGTGTAGAAGGGATAGGCCGCCTTGACGCTCTCGATGAAGGTGTAGGTGAGCGAGCCGTCCGGGCTCACCGCGCGCCACATCAGCCCCTCCATCACGCCGGCGATCCACATCGCGGCGATGTACAGCACGATGCCGATGGTGGCGATCCAGAAGTGCACGTTGATCAGGCGCACGCTCCACATCTCGCTCTTGCCGAACAGGCGCGGGATCAGGTAGTACATCGAGCCGATCGTCACCAGCCCGACCCAGCCGAGGGCGCCCGAGTGCACGTGGCCGATGGTCCAGTCCGTGTAGTGCGACAGCGCGTTCACCGTCTTGATCGACATCATCGGACCCTCGAAGGTCGACATGCCGTAGAACGACAGCGAGACGATGAGGAACTTGAGGATCGGGTCGTCGCGCAGCTTGTACCACGCACCCGAGAGCGTCATGATGCCGTTGATCATCCCGCCCCAGGACGGCGCCAGCAGGATGAGCGAGAAGATCATGCCGATCGACTGCGTCCAGTCGGGCAGCGCGGTGTAGTGCAGGTGGTGGGGTCCCGCCCACATGTAGGTGAAGATCAGCGCCCAGAAGTGCACCACCGACAGGCGGTACGAGTACACCGGGCGCCCGGCCTGCTTGGGCACGAAGTAGTACATCATGCCGAGGAAGCCCGCGGTGAGGAAGAAGCCCACCGCGTTGTGGCCGTACCACCACTGCACCATCGCGTCCTGCGCGCCGGCGTAGGCCGAGTAGGACTTCCAGAAGGTGACCGGGATCTCGGCGCTGTTGACGATGTGCAGGAGCGCCACCGTCAGGATGTAGGCGCCGAAGAACCAGTTGGCGACGTAGATGTGCTGCACCTTCCGCTTGGCGATGGTGCCGAAGAACACGATCGCGTAGGCCACCCAGACGATGGCGATGAGGATGTCGATCGGCCATTCGAGCTCGGCGTACTCCTTGGAAGTGGTGTAGCCGAGCGGCAGCGTGATCGCCGCGAGCACGATCACCAGCTGCCAGCCCCAGAAGGTGAACGAGGCGAGCCAGTCCGAGAACAGGCGCGTGTGGCAGGTGCGCTGCACCACGTAGTACGAGCAGGCGAACAGCGCGCAGCCGCCGAAGGCGAAGATCACGGCGTTGGTGTGCAGCGGCCGCAGCCGGCCGTACGACAGCCACGGAATGCCGTAGGTCATGTCCGGCCAGATGAGCTGCGCCGCGATGAACGCGCCCACCAGCATCCCGACCACGCCCCACACGACGGTCATGATCGCGAACTGGCGGACAACCTTGTAGTTGTACGTACCGGCGGTTGGCATGCGTGCGTTTCCCCCTGATGTGGCAGCAGCGCCGTCATCGTATGTTCAGGTCGCCCGAAGTGGTTTGACGTAAGTCAAACGACACCTTTGCACCCGAACCTGCGCGCGCTACGGCAGCAGCACCGCCGCGCCTTTGAGCCTGCCCTCGCGCAGCGCGGCGAGCGCCTCGTTCGCCTGCTCGAGGCGATAGGAACTCGTCTGCGTGCGGATCGGCGCCTCGCCGGCGACGCGCATGAACGCCTCGCCGTCGGCGCGCGTGAGGTTGGCCACCGACTGCACGCCGCGCTCGCCCCACAGGAGCGCGTAGGGAAAGGACGGGATGTCGCTCATGTGGATGCCGCCGCACACCACGCGGCCGCCCTTCTTCACCGCCTTGAGCGCCTGCGGCACGAGCGTGCCGACTGGCGCGAAGATGATCGCCGCGTCGAGCGGCTCGGGCGGCGCCTCGTCCGAGTCCCCGGCCCAGTGCGCGCCGCATTTGCGGGCGAATTCCTGGCCTTGGAAATCAGAAGGTCTTGTAAAGGCAAAAACCTTCCTTCCCTGGGCGCTCGCCACCTGCGCCAGGATATGCGCCGCGGCGCCGAAGCCGTACAAGCCGAGCGCGCGCGCTTCGCCCGCGAACGCGTACGAGCGATAGCCGATCAGCCCGGCGCACAGCAGCGGCGCGGCCTCCGCGTCGCCGTAGCGCTCGGGCAACGGAAAGCAGAAGCGCTCGTCGGCCGCTGCGTACTCGGCGTAGCCGCCGTCGAGCGTGTAGCCGGTGAAGCGCGCCTCTTCGCACAGGTTCTCGCGTCCGCTCGCGCAGTATTCGCAGGCGCCGCAGGTCCAGCCGAGCCAGGGCACGCCGACGCGCGCGCCGGCGGGAAAGCGCGTCCCGCCGCGCAGCACGCGCCCCACGATCTCGTGCCCGGGGACGAGCGGGTACTTGCCATCGGTCAGGTCGCCGTCGACCACGTGCAGGTCGGTGCGGCACACGCCGCAGGCGCTCACCTTGAGCAGCACCTGGCCGGGACCCGGCTCGGGCACCGGCACGCGCTCGGCGCGCAAGGCGCTGCGCGGCGCGTGCAGGCGCATGGCGCGCATGGTTTCTATTTCTCGTCCTCCCGCGGGCGGTCGTCGTCGGCGAGGATATCGTGCGCCGGGCGGTCGAGGTCGTCGAACTGGCCGCTTTCCAGCGCGCGCCAGAACACCCAGCCGATCACGAATACGAAAACGACCGAGAGCGGGATGAGTATGTAGAGGCTTTCCATGGCGCGCGGGGCGCGAGCGGCCGCATGGCGTTCAGGACCACGATGAAGGAGCTCGCCGCCATGCCGAGCGCCGCCTCCCAGGGCCCGACGAAGCCCGCCGCCGCGAGCGGCAGCGCGACGACATTGTAGGCGAGCGCCCAGGCGAAGTTCTGGCGAATGACGCGCATCGCGCGGCGCGCGACCGCGAACGCCTCGTCGATAGCGGCAAGGCGCGCCTGCGTCTGCTCGCCGAGCAGCACGAGGTCGGCTTGCGCCTGCGCCGCGTCGGCGCCGCCCGCGAGCGCGACCGACACGTCCGCGCGGGCGAGCACCGGCGCGTCGTTCAGGCCGTCGCCGATCATCGCCACCACGCGCCCGGCGCGCTGCAGGCGCTCGCAATATGCGTACTTGTCCTGCGGGCTCGCACCGCCGGCGAACGATTCGATGCCCAGGCGCTGCGCAAGCTCCGCGACCACCCGGGGCTCGTCGCCGCTCACCAGATGCAGCCGCAGCGCCCTCGCCTTGAGCATCGACACCAGTTCGGCGGCATCGGCGCGCAACTCGTCCTCGAGCATGAAGCACGCAAGCCAGCCCGATCCGTCGGCGAGGAATACGGGCGTCTGCGCGGCCGAGGCGCCGATCGGCGGCGGTGCGGTGCGCGCCAGCTCGCGGCAGAAGGCCTCGGAGCCGATCCGCACGCGCCGGCCTTCGACCCGTGCTTCGATGCCGTGGCCGGGAAAGTTCGTCGGGTCCGAGACCGAAGCGTGCGCGCCTTCGCCGAAGGCGCGCGCGATCGGGTGGAGGCTCGAGCCTTCGAGCGCGCGCGCCAGCCGCATGCACCCGGCCTCGTCGAGCGTGCCGAGCGGCATCGAGCGCACGATCGCGAAGCGTCCCAGCGTCAGGGTGCCGGTCTTGTCGAGCACCACGTCGGTGGCGCGCGCGAGCGCCTCGATCGCGCGCGAGCGCGTGAGCGCCAGGCCGCGCGCGAGCAGGCGCGCGTTGGCGCGCGTCAGCACGATCGGCGCGGCGAGCGCAAGCGCGCAGGGGCAGGTAATCACCAGCACCGCGACCGCCACCCAGGGAGCACGCGCGGGCGCCACGGCGAGCCACCACAGGAACGCCGCCGCGGCCGTCGCCAGCACCACGAGCGTCAGGTGGCGCGCGAGGCGGTCGGCGCCTTCGACCAGCTTCGGCCGCGCGGCGGCGGCGCGCTCGACCAGGCGCGCGATCGCCGCGGCCTGCGTCTCGGCGCCGGCGCGCGTGACGCGCATCACGAGCGGCTGCTCGAGGTTCACCGAGCCGCCGACGAGCCCCGCGCCCGGCGCCTTCGCCACCGCGCGCGACTCGCCGGTGAGCAGCGATTCGTCCGCGCTCGAGGCGCCGCGCTCGACCACGCCGTCGGCGGGCACGCGCTCGCCAGGCGCGATGAGCACCAGCTCGCCCGCCGCGAGCGCGTGCGCCGCAACGCGCTCGCCGGCCGGGTCGTCCGGGCCGCGCAGGCGCTGCGCGAACGACGGCATCCAGCGCGCGAGATGGTCGAGCTCGCGCGCCGCGCGCTGGCGCGCCGCGGTCTCGAGATAGCGCGCGCCGAGCAGCAGGAAGACCAGCATCGCGATCGAGTCGAAGTACACCTCGCCGCGGCCGGTGAAGGTTGCCCAGGCGCTCGCGGCGAAGCCCGCGGCGATGCCGAGCGCGATCGGCGTATCGAGGCTCACCGCCCTGCGGCGCAAGTCCTGCCAGGCGGCGGCGAAGAACGGCTGACAGGAGACGAGAATTACCGGAAGCGTGAGGATCAGGCCGGCCCAGCGCATGAGCTGCTCGTTGGCCGCCGTCAGCGTGCCGCTGCCGTCGTCCAGGTAGGCGGGAAAGGCGTACATCATCGCCTGCGCGGCGCCGAAGCCGGCGACGAACAGGCGCAGCAGCGCGCCGCGCCGCTCGCGCCGCCGCACCTCGTCCTGGCGGCGCGGGTCGTACGGCCAGGCGTCGTAGCCGATCGCGCGCACCGCCTCGAGAATCTGCGAGAGCTTCGTGCGCCGCTCGTCCCAGGCGAGCTGCGCGCGATGCGTCGCGTAGTTGATGTCGACGCGCGTCACTCCCGGCAGGCGCCGCAGCCACTGCTCGTTCAGCCACAGGCAGGCGGCGCAGCGGATGCGGTCGAGGATGAGCGACACTTCGCGCTCGTGCTCGCCCGCCGCGGCGACGAACTGGCGCTGCGCCAGCGGGTCGTCGTACACCGCGGCCGGCGGCAGGTCCTGCGGCGTCGGCCCGGCCGCAGAGCGCGTTTCGTAGTAGCTCTCGTAGCCGGCGGCGACGATGGTGCGCGCCACCGCCTGGCAGCCGGCGCAGCACATCTCGCGCTCGGCGCCGAGAACCCACGCGCGGAACCGCCCGGGCTCGGCGACTGCCAGCCCGCAGTGGAAGCAGGCCGGGGTCAGCCGATCGTCAGGCGCTTCGATTGTGCGCTCGTTTTCTTGGGCAGCGTCAGGTTCAGCACGCCGTCCTTGTAATCGGCCCTGGCGCCCTGGGCGTCGATCTCGCCGGGCAGCTGCATGCTGCGCGACACCATGCCGTAGTAGCGCTCGCTGTGCAGCAGCTTCTCGCCTTTCCGCTCTTCCTTCTCCTGCTTCACCTCGGCGCGGATCGACACCTGGTTGCCGTTCACGTCGACCTGGATGTCTTCCTTCTTCACCCCGGGGACCTCGGCCTTGACGGTGTAGGCGGTCTCGTCCTCGCGCACGTCGACCTTCATCTTCAGCTCGCCGTCGCCCGGCATGGCGACCGGCTTGAGCCAGAAGCCCTTGGCGAGGTCGCCGAACACGTCGTCCAGCAGCCCGCCATAGCGTTGGATGTTTGCCATGCTGATCTCCTCTTGCTGTGCCGAAAAACGCAAGTCAATGCTAGTGCGCCGCGCGGCGCGGCGCTTGACGCAGGTCAAGAAGCCGCCTCCGATAGTGCGCTCCAATCGATCGAATTGCCAAAATCGATTTGCCGCAGTTGGGGCAGGTCGATAGCCTAGGGCCGTACCGACCAAGCAGAGGAGAAACGCATATGAACCTCAAAGGAACCAAGACGCACCAGAATCTGAAGGACGCGTTCGCCGGCGAGAGCCAGGCGAACCGGCGCTACCTGTACTTCGCCGCCAAGGCGGACGTGGAAGGGCAGAACGACGTCTCGGCGCTGTTTCGCTCGACGGCCGAGGGCGAGACCGGGCACGCGCACGGGCACCTGGAGTACCTGGAGCAGGTGGGCGACCCGGCCACCGGTCTGCCGATCGGCAGGACGCGCGACAACCTGAAGGCGGCGGTGGCGGGCGAGACGCACGAGTACACCGACATGTACCCGGGGATGGCGAAGATGGCGCGCCAGGAGAAGTTCGAGGAGATCGCGGACTGGTTCGAGACGCTGGCCAAGGCCGAGCGCTCGCACGCCAACCGCTTCCAGAAGGCGCTGGACGCACTGCAGGACTGACGGCCATGACGCAGCGCGAAGGCAGCCTCGAGGCGCCGACCCGGCACCCGCTCGACTGGCAGGGCGCGTCCTTCTACGACGAGGGCGCGCTCTACAAGGAGCTCGAGCGGGTGTACGAGATCTGCCACGGCTGCCGCAGGTGCGTGAACCTGTGCACCGCGTTCCCGACGCTGTTCGATCTCATCGACCAGGGCAAGACGATGGAGATCGACGGCGTCGACAAGCAGGACTTCTGGAAGGTCGTCGACCAGTGCTACCTGTGCGACATGTGCTACATGACGAAGTGCCCGTACGTGCCGCCGCATCCCTGGAACGTCGACTTCCCGCACCTGATGCTGCGCGCCAAGGCGGTCAAGTTCAAGAAGGCCGGCGCGAGCTTTCGCGACCGGCTGCTGTCCTCCACCGACGCGCTCGGCAAGCTCGCCACGATCCCGGTGGTGGTGCAGACCGTAAACGCGCTCAACCGCAACGGCGCCGCGCGCGGGCTGATGGAAAAAGCGCTCGGCGTGGCGAAGGAGCGCGAGCTGCCGCCGTATGCCGCGCGCAAGTTCCGCCCGAACGCCACGCACTCGAAGGACTTCCCGGTGAAGGGCGGCAAGAACGCGCCGGGCAAGGTGGCGATCTACTCGACCTGCTACGTCAACTACAACGAGCCCGGCATCGGCCACGACCTGCTCGCGATCCTCGAGCACAACGAGATCCCCTACGTGATCGTCGAGAAGGAGGCCTGCTGCGGCATGCCCAAGCTCGAGCTGGGCGACCTCGACACGGTGGCCGAGCACAAGGCGGCCAACATCCCGCCGCTCGCCACGCTCGCGCGCGAAGGCTACGCCATCCTGACGCCGGTGCCTTCCTGCACGCTCATGTTCAAGCAGGAGCTGCCGCTCATGTTCCCCGAGGATGCCGATGTGAAGGCGGTGCAGGAGGCCATGTTCGACCCGTTCGAGTACCTGGTCATGAGGAAACGCGACGGGCTGCTCAAGATCGACTTCAGGGAGAAGCTCGGCAAGGTGTCGTATCACATCCCCTGCCATTCGCGCGTGCAGAACATGGGCCAGAAGACGCGCGAAGTGCTCGAGATGGTGCCGGGCACCGAGGTCAACACCGTCGAGCGCTGCGCCGGACACGACGGCACCTGGGGCGTGAAGCGCGAGTACTACGCCAACTCGATGAAGATCGGGCGCCCCGTGTTCCGCCAGATGGCGGGCAGCGCCCCCGACTACGTAAGCTCGGACTGCCCGATCGCGGGCCGCCACATCATGCAGGGCATGCGTGAGGGCGGCGAAGCGGTCAAGGCCCAGAAGGCGCACCCCATCACGCTCGTGCGGAAGGCCTACGGCATCTAGGTCCTCCCGCTAGCGATCCTGCCCGGCGCCCCCTAGCGCGCCCCAGGCCTCGTCCTCGAACCTTCCCCGCTCGGCGGAGTCGTCGATCGAAGCGGCGAGCGCCGCCACCAGCTCGCGCCGGCTGCGCGCGCCCCTGGCCGCGCGCTTGACGATCACCGCGGCCATCGGGCCGATGTGCCGCGCGAGCAGCCGTTCGGCGCGCGCGAGCGCGCCTTCGTCGAAGCTCGCCGGCGGCGTCGCCACGGCATCGCGCGGCGGCGCCTCGCGCGGCGCGGGCGGCTCCTCGCGCGCCGCGGTGGGCAGGCTCTTTCTCGCCTCGAGCATGAACTGCTCGCGCTGCGCGGGCACCGGCACGCAGTCGGCGAGCAGCCCAATCAGCTCGGTGACCGAGCCCGCCTTGCGCGCGGTCCTCTTCGCGAGCAGCGGCGCGATCGGCCCGAGGTAGCCGGTCAGACGGATGCCGAGCGCGTCGACCAGCGCGCCGTCCAGTCCCACCGCAGTGTGCGGCGCGGCGGCCGCGGGCGGCGGCGCAGCCGGCGCCGCCTGCGCCTGGCCGGAGCCGTGCAGCATGACCTCGTACACTTGGTGCGCGCGCACGTGCTTGTCCTTGTGCTCGCCCTGGTAGCGGAACAGCCTCTCGTACTCGTCCGAGATGCGCGACACGATGTCGAAGTAGCTGCGCGAGACGAGGATCTGGTTCGGCTGCGCAAAGCTCATAACGCGCTGCGCGACGTTTATGCCGTCGCCGATGATATTGGGCAGGCCGTTGATGTCCTTCGCCATCTTCACCGGGCCGAGGTTGATGCCGATGCGTAACGCGAACTCGGGATAGGCGTGCTCGGCGATCGCCACGCGCAGCGCGTTGGCAATGAACACCGCCTCCTCGGGGTCGCCGAGCAGGCAGATCGCGGCGCCGTCGCCGGCGTCGATCACGATGCGGTTTTCCTGCGAGATGCCCTGCAGCGCTTCGAACAGCATGCCGTTGAACCAGCCGCGCTGCGCGACCTGCTTGGCCACCGTCTTCTTCGAAGAGTCGACGATGTCGACGAATACGACGCTGCAGATGAACGTGCGGCCGATGCTGCCGAGCTGCGGATTGTGCATGCGCTACTGCTCGATCATCTGCATGGCCTTCTGCAGGCTGCGCCGCATGCGGTTGAACGAGGCCGCCAGCACCGAGATCTCGTCCTTGCCCTGCGCGGGCAGCTCGGCGCGCGAGAAGTCTCCCGTGCTCACCTTGTCTGCCGTCTCCGACATGCGGCGGATGGGCCGCACGATCAGCCAGCCGAGCATCAGGTTGAGCGCCACGAAGGCCGCCACGAACACGGCGGCGAGCGACGTCATGAACGCGCGGAAGGCGCGCTCGGCGTTCCTGATCGGCAGGGTCATCGGCACCGAGACGATCTGCGCGCCGACGATCTCGTTCCACTTCCAGCCGAAGCCGTTCGACTCGCCGTAGAGCTTGATCATCGACGCCGGAGCGGCCTGCGGCACGCTGTGGCAGGCCAGGCACGCCGGATCGACGATCTTGATCGGGCGGGCGATGAACAGCGAGCGGCCGGTCGGCGTGTCGCGCTCGCCGACCAGCTCCTTGGTCTCGGCGTGATCGCGGAAGTCGCGCACCAGGTCGGCTTCCCAGTCGACCGCCCGGTCGCGCGGGTTGGTCGGATTGAGCGTCGCCTCCTTGTACGAGTAGTCCGGGTGGGACTTGCGCAGCTCGTTCACCGTCTCGGTGGCGGCATAGGCGGGCACGCTCTGCGGCAGGAACACGCGCATCAGCTGCAGCTCGAGGTGCGGCTTGACCTGCTTGATGGTGTAGCCGCGGATCGCGAGCGCCGATTCGAGCATCAGGCGCGCGTTGCGCACCACCTCGTCCTTGGCGTTCGCCTGCAGCAGGCCGTAAGAGATCCATCCGGTGAGCGCGAGCCCGGCCCCGAACACCGCCAGCAGCACGAGGTTGAACTTGAACCGTATGCCCATAGAACCTCCGCCTATTTGCAGCCCTTCGCCTCGTCGTACGCCTTGGTGAATCCCATCAGGCTGAAGCGCGCGCCGTGCACGCCGGTGACCGGGAATTCCGGCCAGAAGCGCAGCCGCGCCTCCACCTCCCTGCCCGCCTTGAAGCCTTTCACCAGATCGCCGTAGTGCGACTCGAATACCGCGCGCTTCTTGCCTTCGACGCGGTCCATGCGGATGAAGTCGTGCTCGGGCAGCGCGAGCCCGATGTCCGAGAAACTGTCATCCAGGTCGGAGGGCGATTCGACGACCACCTTGCCGGCGTCGACCTCGATGCGCGCCTGCACGGTCTGGTAGCCGTCGTTCACCTGCTGCGGCGCCGAGCGCAGCGCGCAGCCGGCGTCGTGCACCACCTCCCAGTTCGGCGCCTCGGCGGACGCGCCCCCCGCCGCGCCGACGGCGAGCGCGGCGCCGAGCAGCAGCGGGCAGGCGGATAAGCGGCGCATCGGACGATTAGAGCACCCGGGCGGGCCCTCCCGCAACCGCCGCCCTCAGGCCGCGCGCCAGCGGCCCAGCGTGTGGGCTCGCCCCCCGGGCAGCAGCTGGCCACTGCGGTGCGCGCCCGCGCCAAGCGCCCCTGGCGCCACCGCCAGCACGCCGGCGCGCGCTTCGGGGTCGACGAGCGCGCGCTCGAGCGCCGGTGGGTCGGTCCAGGCGAGGGCGCCCGCCTCGATGCGCGCGTAGATGCGGCCCGTGTCGCGCTCGGCGAAGTTCAGCGCGCGCAGGCGGCGCGCGCACTGGACGAGAAAGCCGGTGTTGCGTCCCGGCGTGGCCCCCTCGCCGCCGGGATAGACCTCTGCCGCGCAGCTCGCGCCGACGTTTATCTTCGCGTAGCGCTCGATGTCGAGCATGCCCTTCGCGTCGAGCACGTTCAGCTCGCCGTTCAGGCCGAAGGCCACCGTGCGCGGGCGCTCGCCGGCCGGCACGCCGTTGTCGAGGAATTCGTAGTGCACCCACTTGTCGCTGCGCAGCGCCCAGGTGAAGAACAGCTCGGGCATCCCGGTGTAGGCCTCGACGTTGTGCGCCAGCAGGTCGTCCACCGCCTTGTAGCGCCCGACGTCCAGCCCGCGCTGCCAGGAGCGCTCGACGGTCGCGTGCGGCGGCGTGATCATGAAAAACAGGTACAGGAAGTACCCGAAGCGGGTCAGCAGGTTGCTGCCCGCCTCGTCCGACTCCGGCGCGAAGCTGTCGAAGCGGAAGCGGTCGATCAGCAGGTGCGACATGCCGCCGCGCTCGGCCTTGGCGGCCATGTAGCGGTCGAGCTTATGGTCGACCATGCGCAGCTCCTGGCCGGTGAAGCTGCCCGCGTACTTGTAGGTCTCGCCGAGCGCGCCGTAGTCGAGCAGTTGCTTGCGCCAGATGTCGGGGCTGATGAGCGCGAAGTCGCTCCAGGCGGCGCCGATCTCGCCCGCGAGCGCCTTCTGCAGCGGGCGCATGCTGCTCTTGCCGGAGGCCGAAGCCCCCTTGGTGTTCATCACCACCGGTTGGCGCTGCGCCGGCAGCAGCGCGTAGCCCTCGGCGCGCACGGCCGTGGCCACGACGGGCTCGATCAGCTGGCCGAGCGCGACGCTGCCGTGCTCGTTGCAGGCGAGCCGCGCGGCGACCTTGGCGAGCAGCGCGGGCTCGCCCCACAACCGCCCGTGGCGCGCGCACACCGCGCCCGCCACCCGCGCCACGGCGCGTAGCGCGGCGCGCGGCACCGGACTCGTTTCTGCGGTCGCGCGCGCCTCCAGGCCGTCGATCGAGCGCGCGGCGAAAGCGGCGGAGAACTCGGCGCCGGCGAGCGCCGCGATCGCGCGCTCGAGCTGCGCGTAGGCGCGTTCGAGCTGCGCCATGTGCGGCTCGATGTAGCGCGCGAGGAGGGTCGAGGTCATGGCGCGGAAGTTGATCCCCAGATCCTCGACACGCGCGCCGTCGGGCACCGACAGGTCGGCGGTGACGCGCACCAGCAGCTCGTGCAGCACGAGGCGGCGCGGCCGGAAGGCGACCAGCTCCTCGGCCGGCAGGCCGGTGAGGTCGGCGAGCTCGAATGCCTCGGCCGGTCCGCCGGTCGCGTTCTCCGCGCGGTACAGCGTCACCAGCGGCAGCAACCGGCGCGGCAGCGCCGACTCGACGCCCGGATTCCACGGCCCGTAGGCGTCGGGCGTCACCGCAGCTGCCGCAGCGCGTCGCCGAGCGGCGCGCACATCAGCGCCAGCGCGGCGAGGAACGGCGGCCAGTCGAACTCCGTCGGCCGCAGCCGGCCGAGCGCCTCAGCGCTCCAGGCCGGCGCGTGCAGCGCGTCGGCCATGAATGCGTACAGCGCGAGAGCCGCGCCCGCGGCCGCGACCGCCCAGGCCCAGCGCGCGGGCCAGGGGCGCCGGCCGCCGCGCGCACACTGCGTGAGGACGGTTCCGCCCACCACCATGAGCGCGGCGATCGACACCGGCGCGATCACCGGCCCCCACCAGGGCAGCGGGATGAGGAACAGCACGTCCCAGTCGAGCGGCGAGCGCGGCCAGCCGCTCATCGGCACGAGGAAGACGTAGTAGAAGATGTCCCACACGCCGAATGCGAGCAGGAAGTAGGCGAAGCGCGTGCGGCGCGCATCCCCGGCGAGCCAGGCCACGGCGCCGAGCATCGCCAGCGTCGCCGCCTCTCGCGCGAGCTCGATCGACCCGAGCCAGGGCTGCGGCAGCACCGCGCCGGCGCGATAGGGATCGAGGCTGCCGAGCATCGTGCGCAGGTAGGTCACCACCGCCGCCTCGAGCACCGCCATCGCGATCGCGTAGACGACGACCGCGCGCCAGCGCGCGAGTTCTAGACGACCCTGAAATTCTTGAACTGCCACGGGTCGTCGACGTCGAGCTTCTCGGGAAATAGCAGCCCCCGGTCGACGAGCGGCGTCCAGTTGCTGTAGGCGCCGACGACCTCGCCGAGGTACGGCGCGGCGATCTCGAGCACGCGCTCGAAGTCCATTTCGTCCGGGTCGACCACGCCGCGGCGCGGATTCTCGATCGCCCACACCATGGCCGCGAGCACCGAGCAGGACACCTGCAGCGTGGTGGCGTTGTTGTACGGGGCGAGCCGGCGCGCCTCGTCGATCGACAGCCGCGAGCCGTACCAGTAGGCGCCCTTGGCGTGGCCCATCAGCAGCACGCCGAGCTCGTCGATCCCCTCCTGGATCTCGTCCATCAGCACGCGCTTGCGCTCTTGCAGCTTCCAGTTCTTGCCCGCCAGCTCGTGCACCGAGCTGACCGCGTCGTCGCAGGGATGGTAGGCGTAGTGCACCGTGGGCCGATAGCGCACGTTTTCGCCGTCGCGCACCGTCAGGTAGTCGGCGATCGAGATCGATTCGCCGTGCGTGATGAGAAAGCCGTGGAACGGGCCCTCGAGCGGCGTCCAGGTGCGCACGCGCGTCGAGGCCCCGGGGCGCTGCAGGAAGATGGCGCAGCCCGAGCCGAACTTGTGGCGCCGGCCGTCGTGCGGGAAGTACTTCTCGTGGCTGCCCCAGCCGAGCTCGGCGGGCTGGCAGCCCTCGCCGGTGAAGCCGTCCACCGACCAGGTGTTGACGAACTCGCCGCGGCGCTTGTCGGGCATCGCCTTTTGCGTGTCGCGCTCGGCGATGTGGATCACCTTCACCCCCAGCTTCTCGGCAAGCGCAGCCCATTGCTCGCGCGTGTTGGGGCGCGGCACGCGCACGCGCGTGTCGCGCGCGATGTCGAGCAGCGCGCGCTTGACGAAGTGCGACACCAGCCCGGGATTGGCGCCGTGCGTGAGCACCGCCGTCGGGCCCTCGGGGAATTTCTCGCGGACGGCGCGCGCGGCCGTGCGCAGCGCGTAGTTCGAGCGCTGCGAGGGCGACAGGCGCCGGTCGACGTAGCCGCCCGCCCAGGGCTCGATGCAGGTGTCCAGGTAGAGCGCGCCGCGTTTCGCGCACAGCTCGATCAGGTTCACGCTCGAGACGTCGACCGAGACGTTGAGCAGGAAGTCGCCCGCGCCGAGCAGCGGCTCGAGCACCGCGCGGTAGTTGCCGCGGTTGAGCGGATTGACCGTGAATTTCACGCCGTAGCGCGCCGCCTCGCGCGCGCCGCGCTCGTCGCTGGTGACCACCAGCACGTCGGAGCGCCTGACCTTCAGGTGGCGCAGGATGAGCGGCAGCACGCCCTGCCCGACTGAACCGAAGCCGACGATGACGAGCTTGCCGGGCAGCTTGGCGTGCTTGGTTGCCGGGGTGGTGGACGGTTTCTTCTTCATGGCGCGGTCAGTCCCTCAATGTAGATCCAGTGCGTAGCGCTTGAGCACCGAGAGCGGCACGTGCTCGAGCACCTTCTCGTTCGTCGATTCGAGTACCACGCTCGGCGCGCAGCCCGCTTCCCAGGCCTCGCGCCAGCGCAGTACGTGCAGGCACCAGCGGTCGCCGGGCTGCAGGCCGCGGAAGCGCATCGCCGGATTCGGCGTCACCAGATCGTTGCCGCGCGAGACGCTGAAGTCGAGGAACTCGGCGGTCACGCGCACGCATACCAGGTGCGCGACGCCGGCCTCGCCGTGCGTGGCGCAGCAGCCGTCGCGAAAGTAGCCGGTGAGCGGCGCGTAGCCGCACGCGAGCAGCTCGCCACCCATGACGTTCTTCTCCTTGACACCGGTCTCAGCCATCCCTCGTCCCCGACTCTCGCAGCGCAGCAATTGTCGCGCGGATCGGCGCGGCTTGCATTTCGGGCCCGCCGCCCCGGGCGCCGCGGCCAAGATTCCGCTTGTCGTCGCCACCGATCTATTGCATCCTGCCTCGGGGAACGCTGCAAGAACTTTCATCCTGAGGAGGAGGGTTCAGCATGACCAAGTCGAAATCAAGAAAGAACCGGAAAGTTCCCGAGTCGCGCACGTCGCGCAGACGGTTCCTGAAGTCGGCGGGAGCGGGGGCCGGTATCGCCGCCCTGTCCTCGACCGCGGCGGCACCGTTCATCTTCGTGCGCAATGCGCAGGCCGCGGACAAGGAGTTGAAGATCGTCCAGTGGAGCCATTTCGTCCCCGCGTACGACACGTGGTTCGACAGTTTCGCAAAGGCCTGGGGAGCAAAGAATGGCGTGTCGGTCACGGTCGACCACGTGCCGGTGCAGGACATTCCGGCACGCGCGGCCGCCGAGGCGTCGGCCGGATCAGGACACGATCTTTTCGGGTTCAACGGCTCCGGCGGCGCGCATCTCTATCGCAAGTTCTTCATCGACGTCTCCGGTCTCGTGAAGGAAACCGAGAAGAAGTACGGCAAGGTTTCCACCATCGGCAAGCAGCTCGGTTACAACGCGGACGACGGCAGCTGGTCCGCCTTCCCCGATTACTACATCAACTTCCCGGGCATGTATCAAAAGAGCCTGTGGGACGAGATCGGGATGTTGCCGGACACGTGGGAGAACTTGAGGATCGGTGGCGCCAAGCTGAAGGCGAAAGGCCACCCGGTCGGCATCCCGCTGGGTCACAGCAACGACCCGAGCACGACGTGGCGCGGCCTGTTGTGGTGCTACGGCGCCTCGATTCAGGACGAGCACGGCTCGAGAATCGTTCTCCACAGCAAGCAGGCGGTTGAAGCGGTCAAGTACGCCGCCGCGCTCTACAAGGAGGCGATGACCTCGGATGTGCTGTCGTGGAACGATTCGAGCAACAACCAGTACATCGATTCGGGCGTCGGCTCGTACATCATCAACCCGATCTCGGCCTATCGCACGGCGCAGACGCTCAACAAGAAGCTGGCCGACGACATCTACGTCATCAAGCCGCCCAAGGGCCCGGTGAAGCAGATCATGGGGGCCGCATCCGAGTTCTACGGCATCTGGAAATTCTCCAAGAACAAGGAAGCGGCGCACGAGTTCCTGCGGCACTATTCCGCGAACTGGCCGGAAGCCTTCAAGGCGAGCTCCGGCTACAACAATCCGTGCTTCGCCGGTCTCGTGCCCAAGCCGATGCCGATCCTGTCAAACGATCCGACATCGACTCCGCACGACAAGCTGTCGATCCTGCAGGACTCGGACCAGTGGTCCGCCATCCCGGGCTATCCCGGGCCGGCCACGCCCGCGATGGACGAGATCTACTATGCCTTCATCGTCAACGACATGATGGCAAAGGCGGCGACGGGTCAGGCGACCGCCGAAGAGTCAGTCAAGTGGGCCACGGGACAATGCGAGGCCATCTTCAAGAAGTGGCAGCATAGGGCCTAGTTGCCCGGCGCCCGGAGCGCGTGCTTGCGCGCGCTCCGGCTCATGCCGGCACTGTTAGCGTCTGGAGGGGGCTCGATGGCTGCGGTATCGACGAGAGATATCGTCAAGAAATTTGGCGACATTCCCGCCGTCAACGGCATTTCCCTGACGGTGCCGGACGGCGAGTTCATGGTATTGCTGGGGCCGTCGGGCTGCGGCAAGACGACGTTTCTGCGCATCATCTGCGGGCTCGAGAGGCAGACGAGCGGCGACCTTCTGATCGGCGGCAACATCGTCAACGATATCCCGCCGCGCGCCCGCGGCGTGGCGATGATGTTTCAGAGCTACGGTCTCTATCCGCATTTCACCGTTCGCAACAACATCGCCTTTCCGCTGAAGACGCAGAGCGTTCCCGGCGCCGATATCGCAAGGAAGGTGGAGTGGGCGTCGCAGCTGCTCGGGATCGGGCATCTGCTCGACCGGCGGCCGCGTCAGCTCTCGGGCGGCGAGCGCCAGCGTGTCGCGCTCGCGCGCGCGCTCGTGCGCGAGCCGACCGCGCTCTTGCTCGACGAGCCGCTCTCGAATCTCGACGCCAAATTGCGCGCCTCGGCGCGCCTGGAGATCAAGCAGTTCCAGCAGCGGGTCGGCATCACCACCGTCTACGTGACCCACGACCAGGTCGAGGCGATGGGCATGGGCGACCGTATCGCCGTCATCGACCATGGGCAGGTGCGTCAGGTGGGAACGCCGACGGAAATCTACGACGACCCCGCCGACCGCTTCGTCGCCACTTTCGTCGGCACGCCGCCGATGAACATCATCGCCCGCAACGGAGGCTATCTCGGCTTCCGTCCGGAGAATTTCCTGCCCACGGACATGGTGGACGGCGAGGCCTGTACCGAATTCAGGTTCCGCGTCGATCGTTCCGAATATCTCGGCTCCGAGCGCATCGTCTATGGCGTGCTGGAAGGCTTCGATCAGAGCCAGGTGATCACGGCGAAACTGCCGCCGGCGCACGTCGCCGAGGAAAGCATCCGGCCCGGCGAGTGGCATCCCTTCGCCGTGCGCAACAGCGCGTTGCGCAATTTCGACAACGACGGCAAACGAACCAGCGGCTCATAGGACGGGTCTTCACCGATGGCCGCAGTCGCCGATTCAGTCTCCAAACCGGTCTCGCGCTTCCGGTTCATCCTCGACCGGCGCGATGTGCTCGGCTCGATCTTTGTCGCCCCGGCGATCCTCTATGTGCTCCTGCTGGTCGGCTTGCCGTTCCTGATGGCAGTGTATTACTCGGTCAGCGCCTACACGATCTACGATCCGTCATGGCAATTCGTCGGCCTGGAAAATTTCCAGCAGATCGTGCAGGACCCTGAATTCCGGAGAACACTGAGCAACACCTTCATCTTCACGTTCGGATCGCAAATTCTCGGTCTCATTCTCGGCAAGTTCGGTGCACTGTTGCTGCTGCGGCCGTTTCCCGGCCGCAAGCTCGTCCGGGCGCTGATCATATTGCCCTGGGCGGTGCCGGTCGCACTTGCCACGGTCGCCTGGCAGTGGATGTTCGATTCGCTCTACAGCGTCATCAACTGGACGCTGATCGCGCTCGGCTTCATCACCCGCGCGCAGGCACCGAACTGGCTTGGCACGCCGGAACTGGCGATGATCTCGGTGATTGTCGTCAATGCCTGGCGCTTCTTTCCCTTCGCCATCGTCATCTTCCTCGCCGGCATCACCGCGGTGCCGCAGGACGTGCTCGACGCGGCTACCGTCGACGGCGCCGGTTTCTGGCGGCGCAACTACCAGATCATCGTGCCGATGATTCTGCCGATCGTGGCCATCGGCCTGATTTTCGGCATCGTCTTTACCTTCACCGATCTTTCCATCGTCTTTCTCATGACCATGGGCGGACCCATCGGCGCGACCTCGGTGCTGGGCTATAAGGGCTTCCAGACCGGCATCATTTCCGGCGACGTGTCGCACGGCGCCGCCATCTCGCTGTTCATGCTGCCGGTGCTGCTTGTCGTGGTGATCGTCATGCTGCGCTTCATCCGGCGGCGGGAGATCTGACATGCCGCGCGTCACCGTCGCCAAAGCCGTGCGAGAGACCTCGTTCTATGGAGCGGTCGCGTTCTTCGTCATCCTTGCCGCGTTCCCGTTCTACTGGATGGTGATCACCTCGTTCAAGACCAATAGCGATCTGTACAGCGTCACCAACGTCCCCTTCTGGTTCAACGATCCGCCCACGCTCGAGCATTTTCGCTATCTGTTCGAGAAGACGCTGTTCGCGACGTGGCTGCTCAATTCGTTGATCATCGGCCTCTGCGTCGTCGCCATTACGCTCGTCACCGCGCTGCCGGCCGCTTACAGCCTGGCGCGGATGACCGGCCGCAATGGCGAGGCCTTGGGGATCGGCATATTCCTGACCTACCTGGTGCCGCCCACGCTCTTGTTCCTGCCGCTGTCGCGGGTCATCGCCGGTCTGGGCTTGCAGAATTCGATGTGGTCGCTGGTGCTGATCTACCCGACCTTCACCATCCCGTTCTGCACCTGGCTGTTGATGGGCTTCTTCAAGGCGATGCCACCCGAAATCGAGGAGGCGGCGATCGTCGACGGCTGCAGCCTGTTCGGCGCCTTCATCAAGATGGCGATCCCGCTGTCGCTGCCGGGGATCCTGACCGTGGTGATCTTCACGTTCACCCTGACCTTGCAGGAGTTCGTCTACGCGCTAACCTTCATTTCCTCTTCGGACCAGAAGCCGATCACGCTCGGCGTGGCGACCGACCTCATCCGCGGCGACATCTTCTACTGGGGCGAGATCATGGCCGGCGCGCTGATCGCCAGCATCCCGGTCGCCATCGCCTACAACCTCTTCCTCGACCGCTTCATCGCCGGCATCACCGGCGGCGCCGTAAAGTAGGCCGGGCGCCACTCACGCCGCGCGCCCGTCGATGTAGCGCTTGACCGCCTCGGCGTCGGCCGGCACGAGCTCGAAGCGCTGCGGCAGCTTCTCCAGGCCGCGGAAGGCCTCCGGCCGCGCCGGCTCGCGCCCAAGCGCCTCGCGGATCGTCTCGGCGAACTTGGCCGGCTGCGCCGTCTCGAGGCACACGAGCGGCACACCCGGCTCGCGGCGTTCGAGGCCGACCTTGATGCCGTCGGCGGTGTGCGGGTCGACCATCACGCCGTACTTCTCCCACACGAGGCGAATCGTCGCAAGCCGGTCCGCATGCACCGACTTGCCCGACACGAAGCCGGTCTCCGGCACGTTGCGGAACCAGGCCGAGCCCGACAGGTCGAAGGCGCCGGCGGCCTCCAGCTCGCGCCACAGCGCGCGCACCCGCGCGGCGTCGCGCCCGACCAGGTCGTACACGTAGCGCTCGAAGTTCGACGCCTTGGAGATGTCCATCGACGGGCTGGAGGTGGCCTGGACCTCGGCGGCCTTCCTCACGCGGTAGCGGCCGCTGCGGAAGAACTCGTCGAGCACGTCGTTCTCGTTGGTGGCGAGGATCAGGCGCCGCACGGGCAGCCCCATCTCGCGCGCGACGTGGCCGGCGTAGATGTTGCCGAAGTTGCCCGAAGGGACGGCGAAGGACACCTGCTCGGCGTCGGAGCGCGTGGCCGCGAAGTAGCCCTTGAAGTAGTACACCACCTGCGCCGCGACGCGCGCCCAGTTGATCGAGTTTACCGTGCCGATGCGGTGGCGCGCCTTGAACGCCGCGTCGGCGGCGACCGCCTTGACGATGTCCTGGCAGTCGTCGAATACCCCCTCGACCGCCAGGTTGTGGATGTTCTCGTCCTGCAGGCTGTACATCTGCGCCGCCTGGAACGGCGTCATGCGGCCGGCGGGCGAGAGCATGAACACCCGAATATTGCGCTTGCCGCGCAGCGCGTGCTCGCCCGCCGAGCCGGTGTCGCCCGAGGTGGCGCCGAGGATGTTCAGGCGCGCGCCGCGCCGGCCGAGCTCGTACTCGAACAGGTTCCCGAGCAGCTGCAGGGCGAGGTCCTTGAAAGCGAGCGTCGGGCCGTTGGACAGGCCGAGGATGTGCAGGCCCGGCTCGAGCGTCGTGAGCGGCGTGATCTCTTCCGAGGCGAAGATTTCGGCCGAATAGGTTCTTTGAACGAGTTCCTTCAGGTCGGGAATGTCGTCGACGAACAGCTTCAGGATCTCGAAGGCCAGCTCCGCGTACGGCAGGCCGCGCCACGCCGCGAGGTCGGCGCGCGGAAAGCGCTCTGGCACGAACAGGCCGCCGTCGGGTGCCAGGCCCTCGAGCAGGATGTCTGAGAAGCGCTGCGGCCCGGTTCCGCCGCGCGTGGAGACGTAGCGCACTACAGCAGCTCTTCGCAGCGGATCCTGGTCACCTTGCCGACCACGGTCTTCAGCTTCTCGATTCGCTTCAGCGCCGCGGCGACGTTCTTCTCAAGCGCGCGGTGCGTGAGCAGCACGATGTCGACCTGCTTCTCGCCATGACCGGGCTCCTTCTGCACCATGGCATCGATCGAGATCGCACCCTGCGCGAGGATGCGGGTGATGTCGGCGAGCACCCCCGGCCGGTCGAGCACCCGCATGCGCAGGTAATACGCGGTCTCGACCTCGCCGATCGGCAGCACGCGCACATCCGAGAGCCGGTCTGGCTGGAACGCGAGGTGCGGCACCCGGTGCCCCGGGTCGGCGGTGATCAGGCGCGTGACGTCGACCAGGTCCGCCACCACCGCGCTCGCGGTGGGCTGGCTGCCCGCGCCCGCGCCGTAGTAAAGCGTCGGCCCGACCGCGTCGCCCTTCACCAGGATCGCGTTCATCACGCCTTCGACGTTCGCGATCAGGCGCCGCGCCGGCACCAGCGTCGGATGGACCCGCAGCTCAATTCCTTTGGACGTTCTTTTTGTAATTCCAAGCAATTTTATGCGGTAGCCGAGCTCCTCGGCGTAGCGGATGTCCTCGCGCGTGAGCTTCGAGATCCCCTCGGTATAGGCCTTCTTGAACTGCATCGGGATGCCGAAGGCGAGCGCGGAGAGGATCGTCAGCTTGTGCGCCGCGTCGATGCCCTCGATGTCGAACGTGGGATCGGCCTCGGCGTAGCCCAGGCGCTGCGCCTCGGCGAGCACCTCGGCGAAGGGCAGGCCCTTGTCGCGCATCTCCGACAGGATGAAGTTCGAGGTACCGTTGATGATTCCGGCGATCCACTCGATGCGATTGGCGGTGAGGCCCTCGCGCAGCGCCTTGATGATCGGGATGCCGCCGCCCACCGCGGCCTCGAAGGCCACCATCACGCCCTGCTTCTGCGCGGCGGCGAAGATCTCGTTGCCATGCGTGGCGAGCAGCGCCTTGTTGGCGGTTACCACCTGCTTGCCGTGCGCGATCGCGTCGAGCACCAGCTCCTTCGCGACGCCGGTGCCGCCGATCAGCTCGACCACGATGTCGACGTCGGGCGCGCGCGTCACCTCGTGCGCGTCGGCGGTGACGATCGCCTTGCCCTTGACGATCGAGCGCGCGCGCGCGAGCGCCTTGTCCGCCACGCGCGTGATGCGGATCGCCCGGCCCGCGCGGCGCTGGATCTCGTCGGCGTTGCGCGCGAGCACCTCCCAGGTGCCGCCGCCGACCGTGCCGATGCCGAGCAGGCCGACGCTGATCGGCTTCACGCCGCGCCCCGCAGCAACCCGTCCTTCTTGAACATGTCGCGCACGCCGCGCAGCGCCTGGCGCAGGCGGTGCTCGTTCTCGATCAGCGCGATGCGCACGTGATCGTCGCCGTACTCGCCGAAGCCGATGCCGGGCGAGACCGCGACGCGCGCGTCGTCGATCATCTTCTTGGCAAACTCGACCGATCCCAGCGCGCGGTAGTGCTCGGGGATCTTCGCCCAGATGTACATCGAGGCCCTCGGGTTGGTCACCATCCAGCCCAGCTCGTGCAGCCCGCGCACCATGACGTCGCGCCGCCGCTGATAGGTCTGGCGGATCTGTTCGACGCAGTCCTGCGGCCCGTCGAGCGCGACGATCGAGGCCACCTGGATCGGGGTGAAGGTGCCGTAGTCATGGTAGCTCTTGATGCGCGCCAGCGCGTACACCATGTCGCGGTTGCCGACCATGAAGCCGATGCGCCAGCCCGCCATGTTGTAGCTCTTCGACATGGTGAAGAACTCGACCGCCACGTCGCGCGCGCCGGGCACCTGCATGATCGACGGCGCCTTCCAGCCGTCGAAGGTGATGTCGGCGTAGGCCAGGTCGTGCACCACCATGATGTCGTGCTCGCGCGCGAAGGCGACCACGCGCTCGAAGAAGCCGAGCTCGACGCACATCGCAGTCGGGTTCGACGGGAAGCCGATCACCAGCATCTTCGGCTTGGGGATGAGCTCGGCGCAGGCGCGCTCGAGCTCGGCAAAGAAGTCGACGCCCTCGGTCATGCGCACCGAGCGGATGTCGGCGCCGGCGATGATCGCGCCGTAGATGTGGATCGGGTACGAAGGATTGGGCACCAGCACCGTGTCGCCGCGCTCGAGCGTCGCGAGCATCAGGTGCGCCAGGCCTTCCTTCGAGCCAATGGTGACGATCGCCTCGGAGTCGGGGTCGAACTCGACCGCGTAGCGGCGCCGGTACCAGTCGCAGATTGCCTTCCTCAGGCGCGGAATGCCCTTCGACACGGAGTAGCCGTGCGTGTCCTGGCGCTGCGCCGCCTCGACCAGCTTGTCGACGATGTGCTTGGGCGTCGGCCCGTCCGGGTTGCCCATCGACAGGTCGATCACGTCCTCGCCGCGGCGGCGCGCCGCCATCTTCCACTCGTGCGTGGTGTTGAAGACGTACGGCGGCAGCCGTTTGATGCGCGCGAATTCCTTCATAACGATACAATTTTACGCGAGCCACGCGAGCGCCTCAATGAAAAAGACTTCCTACGCCTTGCTTGTCGCGTTCGCGCTGGCCTGGTTTGCCTGCGCGGGCGCGCGCGACCTGTTCAACAGCGACGAGGCGCGCTACGCCGAGATCGCGCGCGAGATGGTGGCGAGCGGCGACTGGCTCACGCCGCACCTGAACGGCTACAAGTACCTCGAGAAGCCGCCGCTGCAGTACTGGGCGACCGCCGCCGCCTTCGAGGCCTTCGGCATGTCGGCCTGGAGCGCGCGGCTGTGGACCGTGCTCACCGGCTTCGCCACGGTGCTCGCGACGCTTTTCGCCGGCGCGCGCCTGCTCGGCCCCGCCGCGGGCAGCTACGGCGCGCTGCTGCTCGCCGGCAGCCTGATGTGGTTCGGCCTGGGCCACTTCGCCTCGCTCGACACGGGCCTGGCGGCGTTCCTGTCGTGCTCCGTCTATGCGTTCGGGCTCGCGCAGCGCGACGGCGCCTCGGCGCCCGCGCGGCGCAACTGGATGCTCGCGGCCTGGGCCTGCGCCGCGCTGGCGGTGCTCTCCAAGGGCCTGATCGGCGTTGTGCTGCCCGGCGGCGCGCTCGTTCTGTACGCGCTGTGGCAGCGCGACTGGCGGCTGCTCGGCGCGCGCCTGCACTGGGGCGCCGGCCTGGCGGTGTTCCTCGCCATTGCGGCGCCCTGGTTCGTCGCGGTGTCGCGCGCCAACCCGGAGTTCTTGCGCTTCTTCTTCATCCACGAGCACTTCGAGCGCTTCACGACCACCGAGCACGGCCGCTATCAGCCCGCCTGGTATTTCGTGCCGGTGCTGGCGATCGGCCTCGTGCCCTGGACCTTGGCGGCGCCCGGCGCGCTCGCCGCCGGCCTGCGGCGCGATCCGCTGGCGCGCTTCCAGCCGCAAAGGTTCCTGTTCGTCTGGGTCGTGCTGGTGTTCGCGTTCTTCTCGGTCTCGGACTCGAAGCTCATTTCCTACGTCCTGCCGCTCGTGCCGGCCGCGGCGCTGCTCGCCGGCGAGTGGGCCGCGCGCGCGCAGCCGCGCGCGCCCGTCTGGATCGCGGGCCCGGCCGCCGCCTTCGGCGCCGCGGTCGCGGCGCTCGCACCGCCGCTGGTGGGCGAGCGCGCCTCGCCCGATCTCCCCGCCGGGCTGCTCGCCGGGTTCATCCCCTGGCTGGTGGCGGCGGGCCTGGCGCTGTTCGCGACCGGACTCCTCGCCGCCTGGCTCGCCCGGCGCGGCCTGCGCACGGCCGCGATCGCCTGGATCGCCGCAGGCGGCTTCGCGGCCGCGTTCGCGGTGAATTCCGGCTACCAGGCGCTCGCGCCGCTATACTCGGCGCGCCAGCTCGTCGAGCAGGTGCGGCCGGCGCTCGACGCGGCCCCGCGCCTGTTCTTCTACGACACCTTCGACCACGCCTTCCTCTTCTACGCGCGCCGCACCGCCACGATGGTCATGTACCAGGACGAGCTCGCCGCGCCGATCGGGTGGAACCCGGGACGTTTCATCCCCGATTCAAGCGAGTTCGAACGGGTGTGGCGCTCGACGCCCGGCGCCGTGGCCTTGATGCGCCCGCGCGAGTACGACGCGCTCGCGGCGCGCGGCCTGCCGATGAAGCTGCTCGCGCGCGACCCGCGCCGGGTCGTGGTGGCGCGCCCGTGAGCGCGGCGCCCTACCTGCCGTTCACGCGCCCGGCGATCGACGAGGCGACGATCGCCGGGGTGGCCGAGGTGCTGCGCTCGGGCTGGATCACCACCGGCCCGCAGGCGAAGGCCTTCGAGGCGGGGCTGTCGGAGTACTTCGGCGGCCGGCCGGTGCGCGCGCTCGCCTCGGGCACGGGGGCGCTCGAGCTCGCGCTCGCGCTGGCCGGGGTCGGCCCCGGCGACGAAGTGATCACGACGCCGCTTTCCTGGGTCGCAACGGCAAACGTGGTACTGCGCGCCGGGGCGCGGCCGGTGTTCGTCGACATCGACCCGGCGACGCGCAACATCGACCCGGCGAGAATCGAATCCGCGCTCGGCGCGCGCACCAGGGCGCTCATCCCCGTGGACATGGCGGGGCTGCCCTTCGACCGCGACGCGGTCTACGCGATCGCGCGCCGCCGCGGCCTGCGCGTCATCGAGGACGCCGCGCAGAGCATGGGCGCGAGCTGGAAGGGACGCCGCATCGGCAGCTTCGGCGATCTGGTGTGCCTGTCCTTCCACGCCAACAAGAACATGACCACCGCCGAAGGCGGCTGCCTGGTGCTGAACGACGCGGCCGAGGCCGAGCGCTGCGAGCGCCTGCGGCTGCAGGGCGTGGTGCGCATGCCCGGCGGCGAGATCGAGGTCGACGAGGCGGGCGCCAAGATGAACCTGACCGACGTCGCGGCGCGCATCGGCCTGGGGCAGCTCGCTCGCCTGGAGCAGTTCACCGCACGCCGCCGCGCGCTCGCGCGGCGCTACTTCGAGCGCTTCGACCGCTCGCTCGGCTGCGAGCTGCCGGTGGCCGACTTCGAGCAGTCGAACTGGCACATGTTCCAGGTGCTGCTGCCGCTCGAGCGCATGACGATCGACCGCGCGCGCTTCATGGCGCTCATGCACGAGCGCGGCGTCGGCACCGGAGTGCACTACCCGGCGATGCACCTTTTCCGCCTGTACCGCACGCAGGGCTGGAAGCCGGGCGACTTCCCGCACGCCGAGCGCGTCGGCGCGCGCACCGTCACGCTGCCGCTCTTTCCCGCGATGGCCGAGGCAGACATCGACCGGGTGTGCACCGCGCTCGGTGATATCCTTGCCGCACACCGCCGCTAGGCGCGGCGCCACGACCCGATGCGGCCTCCTCACCTCTCCGTCGTCATCCCGGTCTACAACGAGGAAGAAGGCCTGCCGGCGCTGTTCGCGCGCCTCTATCCGGCGCTCGACGCGCTCGGCAAGTCCTACGAAGTGGTCTTCGTCGATGACGGCAGCGCCGACCGCTCGGCGGCGCTCTTGCGCGAGCAGTTCGCCAGGCGCCCCGCCGAGACGCGCGTGGTGCTGCTCGCCGGCAACTTCGGCCAGCACCTGGCGATCATGGCCGGCTTCGCGCATTGCCGCGGCGAGCGCGTGGTGACGCTGGATGCGGACCTGCAGAATCCGCCCGAGGAGATCGGCAAGCTCCTCGCCAAGATGGACGAGGGCTTCGACTACGTCGGCGGCGTGCGCCGCCAGCGGCGCGACAGCTGGCTGCGGCGCGCGCCCTCGCGCATCCTGAACCGGCTGCGCGAGCGCACCACCAGCATCCGCATGACCGACCAGGGCTGCATGCTGCGCGCCTACGGCCGCGAAGTGGTCGACGCGATCAACCAGTGCAAGGAAGCGAACACCTTCATTCCGGCGCTCGCCTACACCTTCGCTCGCCGCCCGGCGGAGATCGAGGTTGCGCACGCGGAGCGCGCCGCGGGCGCCTCCAAGTACTCGGTGCTCAAGCTCGCGCGCCTGAACTTCGACCTGATGACCGGCTTCTCGATCGCGCCGCTGCAGCTCTTCTCGGTGCTCGGCATGCTGGTTGCGGTGGGCTCGCTGGCGCTGTACCTGGTGGTCATGATCGAGCGCATGCTGCTCGCCGGCAGCCTCAGGGAAGCACTCGCCGCGCTGTGGGACCGCGACATCCTCGCCTTCTTCCTGATCGGCCTGCAGCTGTTCGGCATCGGGCTGCTCGGCGAGTACATCGGCCGGATCTACGTGCAGGTGCGCCAGCGCCCGCGCTACATCGTGTCCGCGGTGCTCGAGCGCGTGGAATGACGCGCGCGGTCGTCTTTGCCTACCACAACGTCGGCGTGCGCTGCCTCGCGGTGCTGCTCGCGCAGCGCGTCGAGGTGCCGCTGGTGGTGACGCAGCGCGACGACCCCGGCGAGAACCTGTGGTTCGCGCGCGTCGCGGACTTCGCCGCGGAGCGCGACCTCGAGACCGCGTATCCCGAGGACCCGAACGCGCCCGAGTTCGCGGCGCGCGTCGAGCGGTTGCGGCCGGATTTCATCTTCTCGTTCTATTACCGCCGCATGCTCGGCGCGCGGCTGCTCGCCGCGGCGCGGCGCGGCGCGCTGAACATGCACGGCTCGCTGCTGCCCAGGTACCGCGGGCGCGCGCCGGTCAACTGGGCGGTGATCATGGGCGAGCCCGAGACGGGCGCGAGCCTGCACTACATGACCGAGAAGCCCGACGCCGGCGCGGTGGTCGCGCAGCAGCGCGTGCCGATCCTGCCCGACGACACGGCGCGCGAGGTGTTCGACAAGGTCACCGTCGCGGCCGAGATCGCGCTCGAGCGCGTGCTGCCCGAGCTCCTCGCCGGGCGCGCGGCGGGCGTCGCGCAGGAACTCGCCGCGGGCAGCTACTACGGCGCGCGCCGCCCCGAGGACGGCAGGATCGACTGGAAGAAGGGCGCGCGCGAGATCCACAATTTGGTGCGCGGTGTCGCCCCGCCCTATCCGGGCGCCTTCGCCAGCGCGCGCCGCGTACCCATCAGGATCCTGCGCACGCGCGTGGAGCCCGCGCCCCCGGCGCACGCCGGCGCGCCGGCGCTGTACGCGGAGGGCGCGCGCTGCTACGCCGACTGCGCCTCGGGCGGGCGCCTGCGCCTGCTCGAATTCGAGATCGACGGCCGGCCCGCGGGCACCGCCGAGCTACAGGCAAGGTTCGGAACGAAGCCAGTTAATTTCGATTGAAATGCGATTCCCATGAAAAAACTCCTCGTACTCGGCGTCAACGGCTTTATCGGCCATCACCTGTCCAAGCGCGTGCTCGACACGACCGACTGGGAGGTCTACGGCATGGACATGCAGACCGACCGGGTCGCCGACCTGCTCGGCAACCCGCGCTTTCGCTTCTTCGAGGGTGACATCACCATCAACAAGGAGTGGATCGAGTACCACATCCGCAAGTGCGACACGGTGATCCCGCTGGTGGCGATCGCCACGCCCGCGACCTACGTGCGCGAGCCGCTGCGCGTGTTCGAGCTCGACTTCGAGGCGAACCTCCCCATCGTGCGCGCCTGCGTGCACCACGGCAAGCGCGTGATCTTCCCCTCGACCTCCGAGGTCTACGGCATGAGCCGCGAGCGGCGCTTCGACCCCGATAGCACCGAGCTCGTGCTCGGACCGATCCACAAGCAGCGCTGGATCTACGCCTGCGCCAAGCAGCTCATGGACCGCGTAATCTGGGCCTACGGCGCGCAGCGCGGACTCGACTTCACGCTGTTCCGGCCCTTCAACTGGATCGGCGCGGGGCTCGATTCGCTGTTCGCCGCCAAGGAGGGGAGCTCGCGCGTCATCACGCAATTCCTCGGCCACATCGTGCGCGGGGAGAAGATCCAGCTGGTCGACGGTGGGCGCCAGAAGCGCACCTTCACCTACATCGACGACGGCATCGACGCGCTGATGAAGATCATCGAGAACCCGGGCGGCGTGGCGAGCGGCAAGATCTACAACATCGGCAATCCGCGCAACAACTACTCGATCGCCGAGCTCGCGCGCATGATGAAGCAGATGGCGCTCGGCTACCGCGAGTACCGCGACAGCGCGCGCAAGGTGAGGATCGTGCGCACCACCGCCGGCAAGTACTACGGCAAGGGCTACCAGGACGTGCAGAACCGCGTGCCGGCGATCGTCAATACGCAGCGCGAGCTGAAGTGGCGGCCGCGCGTGGGCATGCGGGCGGCGCTCAAGCACATCTTCGAGGCCTACCGCGAGCACGTCGCCGAGGCGAGCAGCCTGGTGGAATGAGGCTCGCGCTCAAGGTCGACGTCGACACCCTGCGCGGCACGCGCGAGGGCGTGCCCGCGCTGCTGCGCACCCTGGACAGGCACCGCGCGGGCGCGACCTTCCTCTTCTCGCTCGGGCCCGACCATACCGGGCGCGCGGTGCGGCGCGTGCTGCGCCGCGGCTTCGTCGGCAAGGTGGCGCGCACCTCGGTGCTCGAGCACTACGGCCTGAAGACGCTGCTCTACGGCACGCTGCTCCCCGGGCCGGACATCGGCCTGCGCTGCGCCGCCGAGCTGCGCGCGGCGCGCGCCGCCGGCTTCGAGACCGGGATCCACTGCTGGGACCACGTCAGGTGGCAGGACGGCGTGGCGCGCGCGGGCGCCGAGTGGACGCGCGCCGAGATGCGGCGCGCCGCCGAGCGCTACCGCGAGATCTTCGGCGAGCCCGCGCGCGTGCACGGCGCGGCCGGCTGGCAGATGAACGCGCACGCCTTGGCCGCCGAAACCGGGCTCGGCTTCGAGTACGCCTCCGACACGCGCGGTACCGGGCCGTTCCTGCCGGTCGCCGGCGGGCGCGCGCTCGACTGCCCGCAGCTGCCGACCACGCTGCCGACGCTCGACGAGCTGATCGGCGTGGACGGCGCGACGCCCGAGGACGCCGCGCGCGCGGTTCTCGAGCGCTCGCGCACGGCGCCGCCCGCCGGTCACGTCTACACCCTGCACGCGGAGCTGGAAGGCGGGCGCCTGGCGCCGGTGTTCGAGCGCATGCTGGAAGGCTGGCGCGCGCTCGGCTACGAGCTGGTCGCGCTGCGCGCGCTCTTCGAGCGCCTCGAGCGCGCGCGCCTGCCGCGCTGCCCGGTCGTCGAAGGCGCGGTGCCGGGCCGCTCCGGCACGCTCGCCGTGCAGGGCGAGGCGCTCGCGCCGCAGGTACAATCTGCGGCTTGAAGCTGCATCGATCCGTCGCGACCGGCGTCAACGTCTTTACCGCCTACGGCGAGGGCTACGTCATGGTCAACGGCGCGCGCCATGCCTCGAGCCTGATCGTGCTGCCCGACCGGGTGCTCCCCTGGGGCGCGGCGAGCTTCACGGCGCTCACCGCCGAGGACTTCGCGCCGCTCGCCGGGCTGGGCCTCGAGATCGTGCTGCTCGGCACCGGGCCGCGTCTGCGCTTTCCGCAGCCCGCGCTCACCCGCCTGCTCGCCGAGGCCCGCGTCGGGCTCGAGGTCATGGATCTGCAGGCGGCGTGCCGCACCTACAACATCCTGGTCGCCGAGGAGCGCAAGGTGGCCGCGGCGCTGGTGTTCGAATGAATTTCTCCAGCTTCGGCATGATCGCCTGCGGGGTGCTGCTCAACACCTTCGCGCAGCTGCTGCTCAAGAAAGGGGCCGACGCCGTCGGGCGCTTCGAGTTCTCGGCCGCCAGGATACTCGAGGCGCTGCTGTCGTACGCCGTCAACCCCTACGTCCTGGGCGGGCTCGCCTGCTACGCGGTGAGCGTGGTGGTCTGGCTCGCGGCGCTGTCGCGCGTCGAGGTGAGCGTCGCCTACCCGATGCTCTCGCTCGGCTTCGCGCTGAATGCGCTGCTCGCCTGGTGGCTGCTCGGCGAGGCGGTGACGGCGCAGCGCCTCGCCGGCATCGCGATCATCATCGTCGGCGTCACCCTCGTCGCGAGGTCCTGAAATGGCGCTCTTTCCCGGTTTCCAACAAAAGAAGATCAAGACTAGTGGTGCGAGCATCAACCTGGTTGCAGGGGGCGACGGGCCGCCCGTGCTGATGCTGCACGGCTACCCCGAGACGCACGCGATGTGGCACAAGGTCGCGCCGCGCCTCGCGCGCCGCTACGCGGTGGTCTGCCCAGACCTGCGCGGCTACGGCGATTCGTCCAAGCCGAAGGGGCTGCCCGACCATTCGAACTACTCCAAGCGCGCGATGGCGCTCGACATGGCGGAGGTGATGACCCGGCTCGGCCACGAGCGCTTCCACCTGGTCGGCCACGACCGCGGCGCGCGCGTCGCCCATCGCCTGGCGCGCGACCACGGCAAGCGCGTGCTCAGCCTCACCGTGATGGACATCTCGCCGACGCTCAAGATGTACCGGTCGACCGACATGGCCTTCGCGCGCGCCTATTACCACTGGTTCTTCCTCATCCAGCCGGCGCCGCTGCCCGAGACGATGCTGCGCGCGGTCGGGCCGAAGTACGTCCTCGGACGCATCGGGCGCGGAAAATCCGGACTCAGGCCGTTCTCCAGGGCCGTGCAGCGCGAGTACGCACGCTGCTTCCGCGATCCGCGCACGATCCACGCCACCTGCGAGGACTACCGCGCCGCCGCGGGCATAGACCTGGTGCACGACAAGGCGGACCTGAAGCGGAAGCTTGCGATGCCGGTGCTCGCGCTGTGGGGCAAGCTTGGCGTGGTCGAGGCGCAGTTCGACTGCCTCGCCGACTGGCGCGAGGTGGCCAGGGACGTGCGCGGGCGCGCGCTCGACTGCGGCCACTTCCTGCCGGAGGAGAAGCCCGCCGCGGTGCTGCGCGAGCTCGAGCGCTTCCTGGCGCAGTGCGCGAGCTGAGCCGCCGCGGACTGCTCGGCCCGGAGGAAGACTGGTCGCTCGCCCCCGTGGCGGCCTGGCTGGTGATCGAGGGGCGCCGTCTCGCCGAGCCGGTCGCGCTGCTCGACGGGCTCGCGGCGCAGCTCGACAAGGTCGGCGCGCGCATCGACCGTCTGGGAGTCACCTGCGCCACCGTCCATCCGCAGTTGCGCGCCTGGGGCTGCCTGTGGACGCGCGGCCTGGGCGCGGTGCCCTTCCGCGGACCGCACGGCGTGGAAACGAGCGACGCCTTCGTCGGCAGCCCGGCGCAGCACGTCTACGAGCAACGCGGCGCCTTCCGCCGGCGGCTGGCAGCGCTCGACGAGGAGCGCGACCACCTGCTGCTGCACGAGCTGCGCGCCGCCGGCATGACCGATTACTACGCGCTGCCGATGGAGTTCGGCTCGGGCGAGGTCAACTTCTTCGCCGCGGCGACTGCGGCGCCGCAGGGCTTTTCCGACGCCGATCTCGAGCGGGTCGGCGCGCTCGCCAACCTGCTCGCACCGCTCGTCGAGATCATCCACGGCCGCAGGATGACTCTCGGGCTGCTCGACGCCTTCGTCGGGCCGCGCATCGGCGAGCGTATCCTGCGCGGCCAGGTGAAGCGCGGCGACGGCGACCGCGTCGAGGCCGCGTTCTGGTATTCCGACCTGCGCGGCTTCACGGCCCTGAGCGAATCGCTGCCCGCGCCGCAGCTGCTGCAGCTCCTGAACGAGTACTTCGAGAACTGCGCGGCCGCCTGCTCGGCGCGCGGCGGCGAGATCCTGCAGTTCATCGGCGACGCGATCCTGATCGTCTTCGAGATCGGCCGGCCGCAGGACGAGGCGCAAGTATGCGAGGCCGCGCTCGATGCCGCGGTCGACGCGCTCGATCAGCTCGCGGTGGTGAACCACCGCCGGCGCCACGCCGCGCTGCCCGAGATCGACTTCGGCCTCGGCCTGCACCTCGGCACGGTGACGCACGCGAACGTCGGCGCCCCCGACAGGCTCGCGTTCAACGTGGTGGGGCCGGCGGTCAACCGCACCGCGCGCCTCGCCGCGCTCGCCAAGCGCGCCGGCGTGCCGCTCGCCGTATCGCAGGAGTTCGCCGCGCGCGTGCGCCGGCCGCTGCGCGCGCTCGGCAGCTTCGAGCTGGCCGGCATCGGCGGCGCGCACGAAGTGTTCACGCTCGCAAAATAGCGTTGTTCATCAGGCCTCTGAGCCGCTACTTGCGGCTGTCATGAAAAACATGTTCAATGAACGCGTCGCAAAGAACCGCCAGGACGCCCTGAATAAGCCAGGCATGGTTGGCAAAGCGGTCAAGGACTTTACCCTGCCCTCGACCGGCGGCCACGCGTTCAAGCTGTCCGGGTACAAGGGCAGCAAGCTGGTCCTGTATTTCTACCCCAAGGACAACACGCCCGGCTGCACCGCCGAGGGCGCCGACTTCCGCGACCGCCACGAGGAGTTCACGCAGGCGGGCTGCGAGGTGTTCGGCGTCTCGCGCGACTCGGTGAGGTCGCACGAGAGCTTCAAGGCGAAGATGAGGTTCCAATTCGATCTGCTCTCCGACGCCGAAGAGCAGGTGTGCGGCCAGTTCGGCGTCATCAAGCAGAAGAACATGTACGGCAGGAAGGTGCGCGGCATCGAGCGCAGCACGTTCGTCGTCGGCAAGGACGGCGTGCTCGCGCGCGAATGGCGCGGCGTCAAGGTCCCCGGCCACGTCGAGGAGGTATTGAACTTTGTTAAGACCCTCTGAGCGTCCCGCGCAGGCGCGCGACGACGCGAGCAGCGAAACCGTAGCAGAGCCCTCCCTCCCATCCCTACACTCCATGTCGAAACGCCCGCGCCGGCAAGCCAAGCGCGTCACCAAGCTGTTCGTGCTCGACACCAACGTGCTGATGCACGACCCGACCTGTCTCTATCGCTTCGAGGAGCACGACGTCTACCTGCCGATCGGGACCCTGGAGGAGCTCGACAACCACAAGAAGGGCCTCTCGGACGTGGCGCGCAACGCGCGCCAGGCGAGCCGCTTCCTGGACGAGATCGTCTCGGCGACGGTGACCGACATCGGCGCCGGGCTGCCGATCCGCACCGCGGACGGCAAGCCGACCGGCGGCCGGCTGTACCTGCAGACCGAAATGATCGACGGCGGGCTGCCCGCGACGCTCGCCGCCGGGCGCACCGACAACCAGATCCTGTCGGTGGTGCGCCACCTGCAGAAGCGCGAGCCGCAGCGCAGCGTGATCCTGGTGTCCAAGGACATCAACATGCGCATCAAGGCGCGCGCCCTCGGGCTCGCCGCCGAGGACTACTTCAACGACAAGGTGCTCGAGGACACCGACTTGCTCTACACCGGCGTGCGCAAGCTGCCGGCCGACTTCTGGGACACGCACGGTCGCGACATGGAGTCCTGGAAGAAGGAGGGGCACACCTACTACCGCGTGCGCGGGCCGCTGGTGGCGAACCTGCAGCTGAACGAGTTCGTGTACGACGAGTCGGGCGAGCGGCCGCTGTACGCGCTGGTGAAGGAACAGGCGGGCCGCGCCGCGGTGCTCGAGACGCTGCGCGACTACACGCACGCCAAGAACGCGGTGTGGGGCATCACGGCCCGCAACCGCGAGCAGAACTTCGCGCTGAACCTGCTCATGAACCCGGCGATCGACTTCGTCTCGCTGCTCGGGCAGGCGGGCACCGGCAAGACGCTGCTCGCGCTCGCCGCCGGCCTCACGCAGGCGCTCGACGACAAGCGCTACACCGAGATCATCATGACGCGCGTGACCGTTCCGCTCGGCGAGGACATCGGCTTCCTGCCCGGCACGGAGGAGGAGAAGATGCAGCCCTGGATGGGCGCGCTCGAGGACAATCTCGACGTGCTGAACGCCGCCGAGGAGCCGGGCGGCGAATGGGGGCGCGCGGCGACGCGCGACCTGGTGCGCTCGAGGATCAAGGTGAAGTCGCTCAACTTCATGCGCGGGCGCACCTTCATCAAGAAGTGGCTGATCATCGACGAGGCGCAGAACCTCACGCCCAAGCAGATGAAGACCCTGGTGACGCGCGCGGGCCCCGGCACCAAGGTGGTGCTGCTCGGCAACATCGCGCAGATCGACACGCCCTACCTCACCGAGGGCAGCTCGGGCCTGACCTACGTGGTCGACCGCATGAAGGGCTGGGCGCACGCGGGGCACGTCACGCTCGCGCGCGGCGAGCGCTCGCGCCTGGCCGACTACGCCGCCGAGGTGCTCTAGCCCGGAGGGCGCGCGTGACGGCGTTACGCTTGCTGCGCAATCTGTTCCGCCTCGTCAAGTACGCGGCGGTGTTCGCGCTCGGCGCGCTCGTCGTGCTTCTCGCCGGCGACGTGCTGTACTCGAGCGGACTGCGCGAGCTGCGCCCCTGGGAGACGGCCGAGCTGAAGGGCGAGTTCCGCGCCGACATGGCGAATCCACCGCGCACGTTCGCAGAGTACATGGCGCTCGAAGATCGGCTGTTCGCCGAGGCGAAAACGCTCGAGCAGCGCGACTACGATGCACGGCTCGACGCAGTGCTCAGCCGCTATAACCCGGCGGGCAGCATGCTCGCCGCGCGCCTGGCGCGCGACTGGAACCGCAGCTACGTCCTCCAGGCGCAGCCCGAGCGCGCGGTTGCGCTGCTGGTGCACGGCTTGTCCGATTCGCCGTATTCGCTGCGCTCGGTGGCGCGCGCGCTGCAGTCCGAGGGCGTGACCGCCTACGGACTGCGCCTGCCGGGGCACGGCACCATCCCGGCGGGCCTCGACCAAGCGCGCTGGCAGGACTGGATGGCCGCGGTGCAGATGGCCATCGCCGATATCCGCGCGCGCCGCCCGACTGTCCCGTTCTATTTCGTCGGATTCTCGACCGGCGCGGCCCTCGGCCTCAAATATGCCGCCGACGCGATCGAGCAGGGTCGCGCTGAGCGCCTGCCCAGGCGCATGTTTCTGATCTCGCCCGCGATCGGCGTCTCGCCGTTCGCCGTGCTCGCGAACGTGCAGCAGCTGGTCACCGACTTCGGCATCGCTCAAAAATCGCGCTGGACGAACATCGACCTCGAGATCGATCCTTACAAGTACTCGTCCTTCGCCAAGAACGCGGGCGCGCAGATCTACGATCTCACCGACGCGCTCGAGGGCGAGCTGAAGACGCTCGAGCGCTCCGGCCTGGCGGCTCGCCTGCCGCCGATCATGAGCTTCCAGTCGGTCGTCGACGACACGGTGAACACGGACGCCGTGGTCAACCGCCTGTACGGCGCGCTGCGCGGCGGCGCGAGCGAGCTGGTGCTGTTCGACGTCAACCGCCTCGAGGGCCTGCGCCCGTTCCTCGACTTCTCGCCGCAGGCGCTCGCCGACGCGACGCGCCGCGGCGCGCGCAGCGACTACCGGTTGACGCTGATCACCAATTCCGGGCCCGAATCGCCCGATGTGATCGAGCAGACCTGGATGCCGGGCCAGGCCGCGCCCGTCTCGCGGCCGATTCCCTACGCCTGGCCGCAGGGCATCTACTCGCTGTCGCACATCGCGCTGACCTTCGCACCGGACGACCCCGTGTACGGCTACGACGCCCAGGGACCAAATGGGCGGCTGCGCACGCTCGGCAATCTCGAGCTGCGCGGCGAGCGCAACGTGCTGGTGCTGTCGGCCGCCGACCGCCTGCGGCTGCGCTCCAACCCGTTCCACGCGTACCTGATCGGGCGCATCACGGCGCGCGTCGAAGAGGACCTGAAGGACCGTTGAGCCGCGCTCAGCGCGGCAGCCAGGGCCGGCCGATCGCCAGCCAGACGGCCCGGTTGTTGCCTTCTCCCTGGCCGAAGGCGAGGAACATCGGCCCGATGAGCGTGTCGGCGCCGATGTACAGCGAGCCGGAATAGTACGTGCCGTCGGGCGTGAGCGGGTCGAGGCTCTGGCGGATACGGCCCGCCTCGAGCGAGGCGCCGGCGTACATGCGGTCGAGAATCCCGCCCAGCTCGAGGCCGAACGGCGGGGGGATCACGCGGCGGTAGCCGAGCGAGCCGAACTCGACGTCCAGCGCGCGGAAGCGGCCGCGGTCGTACCCCGAAAGACTCTGGAATCCGCCCAGCGTGAAGCTGTCGAAGAACGGCAGGCGGTCGTCGCCCACGCTGCGACCGAGGAGCGCGTTCGCCGTGAAGGTGTTGTTGTTCCACGTCGCCGCGCCGGTCCAGTCGACCTGCAGGCGGTTGTACGTCAGGTCGCTGCCGAGCGACTTGCGCGCGGCGAACAGATCGACCCGGCCGCGCTGCCCCTCGTTCGGAAAGGTGTAGTTGTCGAGCTTGTCGAATTCCACCCGTGCGGTCCACGCGTCGAGGCGCACCTTCTCGTTCGGCAGGATCGGCGGGCCGACGTCCATGTCGGATTCGAGCCGCCCGCCGACGAGGCCGATGCGCGCCTCGCCGAGCGTGCCGACGCTGCGGCCCAGATCGAAGCCGAGCTGCGAGGACTGCTTGCGGTACACGGCGACCTGTTCATCGCCGCTGAAGACGTTGCTCTTGATGCGGTACACGGTCACGCGCGGCGCGACGAACCAGGGGCTGCCGGGGGCGAAGGGCTGGTAGAACTCGCTCAGGAAGCCTGCGATCTCGCCGACCTGCAGCTGGTTTATCCATTCTCCCCCGCTCGGATTGATCCAGCGCCTGTCCGAGCGTCCCACGATCGTAAAGCCGGTGTCGTGGCCGACGTTTGCGCTCAGGCTCAGGCCGAAGCGCAGGTAGTTCGGACCCCAGGACTTTTCCTTCGGCTCGAACAGTGCGATCGTGCGGTCGCCGTCGCGCAGCACGTGCGATCCCACGCTCTCGAAGTCGCCGGTCGCGTATACCCGTTGCACGTCCTGGTCGATCTGCTTGCGCGTGACCGTCCCGCCGGGCTTGGTCTTGATCTCCCGCTCGATCGCCTGCGGGTTGACGTGCTCCATCGGCGCGACGCGCACCTCGTCGATACGGAAGGACCTTTCCACCACCGCGCGCCGCTCGCGCAACTGTGCGGCATATTCCTCCGGCGGTAGGCTCAGCAGGCGCAGCTCGGCCTCGTGCGCGAGTGCCGCTTTCTCGCCGATCGCGATCGCGTCGTGCGCCCGGTCGAAGCTGCCCGCGCCGATGTCGCCGAGCTCGGGCGAGATCAGGATGTCGCGCGGCCCGAGCTGCGCCAGCGAGGCGCGCACGTTCTGCTCGGTGAGGATGTTGATCATCTGCTCGCTTACCGAGAAGATCGAGGTGATCTCCGAGGCCTTGAGCAACGGTGTGCCGAGGTTCACCGCGATTACTACGTCGGCGGCGCACATCTTGCGCACCAGATCCACCGGCAGGTTCTCGACCAGCCCGCCGTCGACGAGGTGATGGCCGTCGATCTCGACCGGCGCCATCACGCCCGGGACCGACATCGTCGCGCGCATCGCCTTGGCAAGCGAACCCTTGTCGAGCACGTACGGGGTGCCTGTCGCGATGTCGGTCGCCACGGCCTTGAAGGGAAACGGCAGCTTGGAGAAGTCGCTCACATCCTCGCCGCGGTACGCAAGGTCGGCGAACACCTGCTCGATGTTCTGCCCGTAAAGCACGCCTTCCGGGAGCAGAACCCCGCCGTGGCCGAATCCGACCTCGGGCCGCGCCAGGTAGCCGGTCTCCTCCTGCTTGCGGCGCTGGGTCATGAGGCGCCGGTCGGGCCGGTCCTGGAACACCACCTTCCAGTCGATCGCCTCGACCTTCGATTCCATCTCGCTCACCGGCGCGCCGGTCGCGTAGACGGCGCCGACGATTCCGCCCATGCTGGTGCCGGCGATGCAGTCGATTGGCACGCGCAGGTCGCGCAGCACCTTGAGCACGCCGACGTGCGCCAGGCCGCGCGCGCCGCCGCCCGAGAGCACCAGCCCGATGCGCGGCCGCGCGCCCGGCGGCGGATCCGCGCTCGCCGCCGGCGCAACGAAGGAAAAGCACAGCAGCGTGAGGCAGGCCCACCCCGCGCAGCGACGCGTTAGCCGCCGCTCGTCCATCGCGAAGCCTAGCTCACGATCTGCGCGCCGACGATGATGCCCGAGGGCAGCGCCTCCGGCGCGGGCGAAACCTGGACGTACTTCAGGTTGCGCACCTGAACGATGTACAGGCTGCCCTCCACCTCGAACACCAGTCGATCCGCGTCGATCGCCTTCTTGACGTTCGCCGCGAGCGTGGCCGCGTCCTTTCCGCCCTGCTTGGGAAACGACAGCTTGAGCTTCGTGCCGTCGTTGAAGAACATGGTTACGAATCTGCGCCCGGCCATGCCGCGTCCCCGGTCATTTGGTCGAAATCCTGCGATACGCGCGGATGCAGTCCTCGCTCCCGTCGGCGGGCATCGCACCGCTCAGAAATGCATCGTACAGATACGCCGGCACAAAGTAAAAGGTGCGCACCGCCGCGCGCGGAATCCCCGAAACGTCGACGCCGACTTCCGGCTTCTCGAGCGTGCCGCCGATGCCGACCGGCGCCTGGGGGCTGACCAGGCGCGGGCGCTTCGACTTGGGCGCCATGAATCCCTTCAAGCGTTGATCGCGCAATTCGACTTCGAGCTCGCCCGCCGCGCGCATCGACGTGCTGTCGAGCATCAGCGCCTGGCTCCTGGCGACGCCGTCCGCGACGTTGAAGGCCGCCACCGCGCAATTGACCCTGGCGCCCTTCTCGCGGTCGAGCGCCGCGCCCATTGCGTGAATCAGCCCGCCGCCCCAGGTCTCGATCGCACGCGACTCGTAGGCCGTGGGAAATACCACGACGTCCGCAGTACCCGCGGCGCTGGTCGCCAGCGCATCGAGCGGGCCGCGCGCCGCAAGCGCCAGCCTTATGCTGACCTTGCCTTCCGCCCTGCGTACCGCATCGATGCCTTTCAGCAGCACGCCGTACTGGAACTGGTCCAGTTCCCCGTCGAGACGGTAGCGCGCGTCCTCCGCCGACAGATCTGCATCCAGCGCGAGCGAAAGCTTGCCAATCGGCGAATCGAGCCTGAGCGGCGCCACGCGCAGCCGACCCCGCTCGAGGGTCGCCTTCAGCTCTCCGCGCCCGAGATCTGCCGGGCCCGAGGTCACGCGCGCGGCGTACAGCTCGAGACTGCCGTCGACCTCGCGCAGCATGCGGCGCAGCGCGGCCACCTGCGCCTCGGCGCGCTCCAATTGCCGGCTCACTTGCGCCTCGAGCCTTCCTGCCGAGGCGCGCGGTGCGTGCCCGCTTCCCGCCGACCGCTGCGGCACGCCGAAGTCCTCGAGCCGTAGCAGGTCCGAACCGAGCGCTATGGCGATGTTACGGCGCCCGTTCGCTCGCTCGTCAGCGATGCGCCCGCTCAGGCGGCTCTCGCTGAGCGCGAACGCGATCTCGGCCGAGCGTTGTGCTTCGCCCAGCCCGTGCAGCGTCGCTTCGAGCGATATCGGTCCGGTCTTCGGCAGGCTGCGGGCCAGCAGCGCGTCGAAGGCGTCGAGTCGCGGCGCGTCGATCTTGATGCGCAGCGGCGCCGCCCTGTGCCACTCCATATCCGCCGCGACTTCGCCGAGCCGGCCGGAAACCTGGAATTCGCCAGCGCCCTCCGGCAGCAGGATCGAAAGCGGCGCGGCGCTCGCCTGCAGCGCGAGCGGCAGGCCGAAGGCGGTCCCGGCGACGCTCGCGCGCGTGCGCTCTCGCGGCTCCGCCGAAAGGCTCGCCTCGGCAATCGAAACCTCCAGCGGCTTCGCTTCGGTGCGTATCGCGACGCGCCCGTCGCGCGCAAGCAACTTTAGCGTTGCGCCCGCCGCCAGTTCGGCCGGCGTCGCGCCGCTCGTCGACGCCTCGAGCGTCACGCGGCCGATTGTCGCGCCGAATTGCGGAACGGAAACATCCCGCCCTTCGAGGCGCGCCGAAATCCGCCCGCCGCGCAGGCTTGCCGTGCCCTTCGCCTGCATGCTGCCGTCGTGCGGCAGCACAACGCGCGCCGCCTCGATCTCGAGATCGGCGTCGGGCAGCCGCGCGCCGCGCGGCAGCAGCGCGCGCTCCCACTGCGCACCCCCTGCCTGCGGTTTTCCTTGCGTCAACTGCGCGAGGTCGAGCAGCTCGAATTCGGCGCGCGCGGCGATCGGCCGCACGGTCAGCGGCAGCGCGCCCGCCACGCTGGCGCGGCCGCGCGTCTGTCCGAAGCGCAGGCCCGCGAGCTCGAGCCGCCAGCCGGATGAGCCGAGCTCGCCGTGCGCAGCCCCGACCACGAGCGTCGGCAGGCGGCCTCCCGCGAAGGGCAGCCGCAGGCGCGCATCGCGCAGCTCCAGGGTGCCGCGCGCCGATTGCGCCAGCGCGCCCGGGGCACCGCGCGCGGAGAGCTTGGTGCGGACGCTGTCGACCGTTCCGTCGAGTCCGGCCTCGGCCGGGAGCACCACTGCCTTGGCCTGCGCCTCGAGCACGAGCGCCGGCTCCTCGCCGCGCATGTCGGCTTCGAGCACTCCGCGCAACGGGGAGTTTGCATAGCGCGCGGCCAGCCTTGCGCGCAGCACGCCGTCCGTCCAGCCGCCGTCGGCGCCGACGTCGTCCAGCGCGACCGGCCCCGCCGCCAGGCGCGCGATGCGCAGCGAAAGCGTGCCGTCGCTCGCGCGCACCGCGCCCATGATGCGGCCCATCAGCCTGCCCGGCTGCAAGCGCGCGCGGTCGAGCGATGCGTCGAACCATCGGCGCAGCGCGATGACGTTCAGCGCGTCCGCGTGCAGCTCTATCCCTGCGCGCGGGCGCGCGCCGCTGCGCTCGAGCGACAATCGGCCCGCAAATGAGGCGGGCTCGAGGCGCACCTCGTCCAGGCGCAGGTCGATGTGCGCGGCATCCGCCGTGAGCTGCGCGTGCGCATGCAACGGACCGAAGCTCTTGAAGGGCGCGTCGAAGAGCCGCATGAGCGGCAGGAGGTCGTCCGCGTCCAGCGCGAGTTGGGCGCGCACCGATGCGAGCGAAGGAGCGGCCTCGAGCCTTGCCTCGAGCTTCGCGCCGGCCAGCTGCGCGGAGAGCTCGAGTGGCGTGGAGCCGGCCGCCGCCGTGAGCGTGGCGAGCGGCGGGCCGCGCAGCTCGGCGCGCCACGGCGCTGCTTTCACGCTACCCAATGCCGTCAGGCGCAGCGGCCGATCCGCGGGCAGGCTCGCCTCGAGCGAAGCGACGCTCGCCAGCGGTTCGCCGGAGCAGGAAGCGTCCGCCACGATGCTCACGCGCTGCGCGCTCAGCCGCTCGATGCCCGCGAAGCGCCATCCCTTGCCGCCCCGTGCGCTTCGCTGCGCGCGGCCGCGCTCGCCGGGCGCCATGCACAGCCGCACGTCTTCGAGATCGACGGCCGAGAGTTCGATCTCGCGCGCGAGGAGCGCCCACAGATCCAGTCGCAGACGCGCCACGCGCGCGTGCGCGCTCCAGTGCACGGCGCCGGGGGCGCCCTCGAGCCGCAGGCCATCGGCCTCGATGCCAGGGCGGGCGCCCGTAATCAGGTAGAGCGGTCCGTCGATGCGTGCCTCGCCGCCGAGCGCGCGCGACAGCGCCGCGGCGACGCGCCCGCGCAGGCCGTCCAGCCGGATCGAGCCCTCGACGAGCAGCAGCGTCGCCGCCGCGCCCAAGGCGAGCGCAGCGGCCAGCGCGAGGCCCGCGAGAAGGGGATGGTGGCGAAGCTTCATAATCCTTACAAGGACTGTAAGCGCATTGGCCGCCCGCGTATAATCCGTCCCGCGCCGGGGCGACCCGCGCGCGTTACCTCCCGCAACACTTCCCCGTAACTACTCCGGAGCATTCAGATGAAGAAAATCGTAGCGCTGCTGTCGCTGGTCGCCGTATGCGCGGTCGCCGCGCCGGCGTTCGCGCAGAGCCAGAGCTCTGCCGACACCAACATGCAGATCCTGCGCGACAAGATCAAGGCGGACAAGAAGGCACTGGTTGCCGCGAACATGGACCTGACCGACGCCGAGGCGAAGGTCTTCTGGCCGCTGTACGACAGCTACCAGAAGGAGCTCGAGGTTCTGAACAAGCGCACCCTGAACGTGATCGTCGACTACGCGAACGCCTGGAACGAGAAGAAGCTGACCGACCAGCTCGCCACCAAGCTGATCAAGGAAAGCATCGCGATCGACCAGGCCGAGGCCGCCATGCGCAAGCGCGAGGCCGCCAAGCTGCTCAAGGCCCTGCCGCCGAAGAAGGCCGCGCGCTATCTGCAGATCGAGTCGAAGATCCGCGCCATCGTCAAGTACGAGCTTGCGAGCCAGATTCCGCTCGTGGAGTAAGCCTGCGGACGGGCCGCGCGGCCTGTCCTACTTGCAGTTCCCCGTGCAGCGGATCACCCGCTCCGCGCAGGTGATGCGCGAGAAATCGCGCGCCAGCTCCGGCTGCTTGTCGCCGCCGGACTGGCGCACGGTCGCGTTGTTGCACTGGCGCTCGGCGGTCACGTAGCGCACCGCGCCGAGCCATTGCACGTTGTTGCAGCCGGGCTCGCCCGCGCCGAAGCGCACGCCGAGCTCGTAGGTCGCGCACAGCAGTCCGCGGTGCGTGACGTCGGCGGACGCGTTCCAGACCCCGTCGGAATCGAGCCAGCCGCGGGTATCGCCGAACAGGAAGTCGAGCCGCGCCGGCCCCGCGGCCCCGGCCTGCGCCGCGGGATAGGCACGCGCCTGCACGCTGCGCGTGTTGTTGTCCTCGGCGTAGGCGGGCCGTACGGCAAGCAGGGCGGCGAGCGCCAGTAGCGGCAGCCATCTCATTTCAGTCGAAACTGTACCTGAAGCGCAACCCGACGTCGCTCTGCTGTCCGGTCGACGCGCTTAGCGACCACAGGCGCGACAGCTCGAAATCGAGCCGCAGCACGCTCGCGGTCCCGCCCAGGCCCTGCTCGAACAGGACCATCGCGCGATCGTTCACGCGCTTGCCTACCGTGACGAAGCTCCCGCCGAGATCGCCACCCCCGCCGACCGAGATCGAGTCGACGCCCAGGGTCTGCGCGAGCGAGCGCTCGGCGCCGCCCGGGCCGCGGCCGAGAAGCGCGCCGGCGGCGGTCTGCAGCATCGTCAGGTCGGCGCCTGAGCCGGAGCCCGGTGCGCGCCCCAGCACGAGCCACGACAGCGCTTCGCCCTCGGGCACCTGCGGCTCGGAGACGATGCGCACCACCGGATTCTGCAGCGTGCCGCTCACCGCGACGCCGGCCTCGACTTCCTGGTTGCGGCGCATCGCCACGATATCGAGTGAGGGCTTGTTCAGCGGGCCGTCGAAGATCAGCCGGCCGCGCTCGATCGCGAGGCGCGTGCCGTAGGCCGTCACGGTGCCGCGCACGGCGTGCACCGTGCCCTCGGCGATCAGGACACCGGCCTCGCTGGTATGCACGTGCACCTTGCCGGCAAGGCCTGCATCGATGCCGCGCCCGTGGATGCGCAGTTCGCGGCCGAGGTCGAGCTGCAGGTCGACGTCGACCGGCGAGGGGTTCTCCTTGCGGCCGATGCGCTGCTCGGCGCGCTCGGGCGGCGCGCGGCCGGCGACCACCACGTCGTCTCCCAGGCGCGGCAGCGCGCTCGTGTCGAAGGAGAAAAAGCCGCTGTCCGCGCGCAGCGACCCGGAGAACGAGAGCCGGCGCCCGACCATTGCGGCGGCGCCCTGCCCGCTCAGCACCAGGCGCTGATCGGGGCGCTCGAGCAGCGCGAGCTTGTCTGCGCGCCAGGCGATCGCCGCGCGCTCGGCCTCGCCGCGCGCGAGCGTGCCCTGCGCCGCGAAGCTGCCGCCGCCGGCGGAGGCGATCGTCAGCTCGGTGAGCTGAACCTTGTCGCCGTCGAGCCGTGCCCGCAGGCGGCCATTCGTCAGATAGATTCCGTCCGGCGGCCGCGTATAGCTCAGGCCGTCCCCTTCGATGCTGCCCGACCAGGCAGGCTGCGCCAGCGTGCCGCGCGCCTCGAGCGTCGCGACGAGCCTGCCGTCGATGCGTGCCGAGCGGTCGATCAGCGCGCCGACCGGCGCGAGCGACTCGAGCTGCGCATCGAGGTGCGCGTCGAGGCGCGAGTCCGCTGCGTAGGGAAACGCCGCGCCGCCCGACCCCGGCTCGAGGCGCAAGGCGACCTCGCCGCGCCCGCTGCGCGCCGCGAAGCTTCCCTTCGCCTCGAGCCGTCCCGCGGCGAGCTCTCCGTCAATCTCGAGCGCGCTCAGGCCGAGTGCGAGCGGCGGCGTGGTTCCGATGGTGAGGTCGCCGCCTTCGCGCCACAGCCTGAACGTGCCGCTCGGAAGCGGCGCCGCCGTGACCGACCACTGCGCGCCGAGCGTCAGCCCGCCCTCGAGCGGCACCGTCGAGCCCGCAAGGCGCAGCAGCGGGACGAGGGCGACGTCGCTCAGCGCTCCCGTGCTCGCCAGGCGTCCGTCGTCCCAGCGCAGCTCGGCCACCCGCAAGCGCCCGTGCTCCAAGCGCAGGGCGAGCGACTCGAGCGCGAAGCGGCGCGGCGCGACGCTCAGCGCGGCCGGTGCCTCGAGCTCGAACGGCAGCGTGCCCCGGTTGCGCGCCGAGACGAGCGTGCCGCGCCAGTCGCTCGTGCCGCGCAGCGCGCCTTCGAGCCTGGCGGAGAAGTCGAGCGCTTTGCCCTGCGCCGCGAGCTCGATTGTGTGACGCGCTGGCGTGCCGTCGACGCGCACGCGCACGCGCTCGGCGCGCAGGCCGCGCGCGTCGAGCTGCGACCCGAGCGCAATGTCGCTTGCCGTCGCCGTGAGCGAAACAGCGGGACTGCGCCAGCCGCCGTGCAGCGTGCCCTCGAGCGTCGCGCTTCCGCTCAGCGCGCTCGCGAGAGACGACAGTACGGGTGCATCGACGTGCAGGTGCAAGCGGTCCTCGGGACGGCCGAAGGCGCCCTTGACGCCGACCGAAGCGCCGGAGTACTGCAGCTCGAAATCGGACTCCACGAGACGTTCGCCCGCCGTCAGCATGCGGCCGCGGCCCGAGAGCGCACGACCCGCGAGCTCGGACGGCGACAGGTTGAACTCCAGGCGCAGGCGGCGCTCGCCCCGAAGCGCACCCGCGAGCGTGGCTTCGCCCGAGAGCGCGCTCGCCGGCAGATCGCCGAGCCGCGACAGGTCGACGCGCGCGAAGCGCAGTCGCGCGCCGATCCCGAGCCCAGCATCCAAGGTCGCACTGCCCGCGACGCTGCCCGTCGCGCCGAAATCGGCAGCGAGGTCCGCGAGCTCGACCGATTTCAGGTCGGTGCGCAGCTCCGCCCGCAGCGAGCCGGCCGGCACGCGCCCGGCGAGCGTGTTTTGCGCCTCGAGCGGCCCGGCGAGCGCGTCGCCGCGTCGCGCCAGCGAGGCGGAGAGCGCGAGCCGCGTGCGCGGCAGCGCGGCGTCGAAGGCGTGCAGATCGAGCTCGCGCACGCGCAGGGCAAGCGCTTGCGGCGGCAGGTCCTCGAACGGACTCAGCGCCGCGCGCCCCTCCGCGCGCGCTCCTTGCGCGCGCGCGTCGAACTGCAGACCGAGGTTGCGCAGATCTCCCGAGATGCCGAGCTTCGCGGCGATAGGCACGCCGGCGTATTTGCCGGCGAGCTCGAGCCCCCCGCTTGCCGCGAACGGTGGCGCTGCGCCGAGCTCCGCGCTCCCGCCGAGCGTGACGCCCTGGTATTCGAGGTGCAGGCGCTCGATGCGGTGCCGGTCATGGCCGTAGGCGTACGCGAGCCGCAGGTCGCGCAGCGTGAAAGTCTGCGCGCCGCGCGCAACGCGCAGCGTGCCGACGTGCAGGCGCGCGACGTACACGCGCAGCGGGAGCGCGAGCGATTCGGGCAGCGCCGCACTGCCCGCGCCTTCGGGCAGCACGAGCTCGAGCTCGCTGCACTCGAGGCGCGCGAGGTCGGGCCGCAGCATCACGAGCGAGAGCGGCGAGACGCGCAGGCGCACCGCGCGCGCCTCGATGCGCGCCGCGCCCTCGGCCCAGCGCAGGCGCGCGAGCGTCAGGCCGCCGCCGAGGGTGCCCTGCGGCTGCTCGATGACGAGCTTCCCGCCGCTCGCCTCGGCGGCGCGCGCCAGCGCCCAGGCGAGCCCCTGCTGCGTGCCGAGCAGCCAGGCGCCGGCGCCGATGAGCGCGACCAGCGCGGCCAGCACGAGCACGAGGAACAGGCGCAGGCCGAGGCGCGCCATCAGAAGCTGAACCCCGCGGAAAAGTGCAGGCGCAGCGAGTGCGCCTGCTGGCCGTAGGCGAGATCGATGCGGAACGGCCCGATCGGCGAGCGCCAGCGCGCGCCCAGGCCGTAGCCGACCTTGAACGCGCGCGTGCCGAAGTCGTCGAAGGCGTCGCCCGCGTCGACGAAGGCGGCCGCGCCCCATTCGGGCGTCAGCCAGTGGATGTACTCGGTGCTGCCGACCGCCAGGTAGCGCCCGCCGACGATCGCGCCCGCCTCGGGCACGCCGATCGACTCGTAGGCGTAGCCGCGCACCGTCTGGTCGCCGCCGGTGCGGAACACGTACGCGGACGGAATCCCCTCGCGCGTCGAGGCTCGCACGTAGCCCGCCTGCGCGCGGAACTGCAGGTCGTCGCGCCGCCCCGCCGGAACGAAGAAGTTCATCGTTGCGAGCGCCCGCTGGAAATTCTGCGTGGCGAGGCCCGGAATCGCGCTGCCGAGCTCGATCGAGCCGAGGTAGCCGCGCGTCGGGTCTATGAAATCGTCCGTGTCGCGCAGCGTCTTGCGCCAGCCGAGATACACCGCGTAGCGGCTGTCGTCGGGGAGCCCCGCGATCTCCCGCTGCTCGATGCGCCACTCGAGGCCGATGCGCGACGGGTTGCGCTCGAGGCCCCAGTTGTACGCGTAGCCGAGGCGCGTGCCGAGCGTCTTCTCGTTCTGGATGTCTTGGCGCTCGAGGCTGCCGCCGTAGCTGTCCCAGGTGGCGTTCGGCCGCGGCGGCCCGTCGAGCACGCCTTCGAGCGTTTGCGTCTTGCTGTCTGCGCGCAGGCTGCTGCGCAGGCGCCAGGGCTGCGAGAACAGCCGCAGGTCGCTGTGGCTGTAGTTCAGGTTGCCGCGCACGCCGACGTCGGTGCTGTAGCCGATCCCGCCGGTGATGCGCTGGCTGCGGCCCTCGATCACGCGCACCCGCAGCGGCGCCGCCGCGGCGCGTGCGGGATCGGGATCGATCTCGACCGATGCGCCGACGAAGTAGCCGCTCTCGACGAGGCGGCGCTCGTACGTGGAGACCCGCTCCCTGCTCCAGGGCTCGCCGGCGCGCAGCGGGTTGAAGCGCTCGGCCACCTGCGCAGGGACGCGGCGCGTGCCCGAGACCTCGAGCGACCCGACGTAGAAGGGCGGGCCCGAGTCGTACTCGACGCTCAGCACGGCGCTGCGCGTCTCCGGGTCGATGAGCGCTTGGCTGGCGGCGATCGAGGCGGCCGCATAGCGCTCCGCGGCGAGCGTGGCGAGCGCGCGCTGCTTGGCGGCTTCCCATGCGGCCTGCGTGAAGCGCGTGCCGGCCTGCAGGCCGAAGGCGCGCCGCACCGCGCTCCGCCGCGCCGTGTCCCAGGGATCGGCCGCGGCGACCGGGCCGCTGAAGCGTACGGCGACGGCGCTGACGCGCGTCGGCTCGCCCGGGTCCACCTTGATGCGCGCAACCAGGCCGCCGTCCGCGGACTCCACGGCGGTCTCGACGCGCGGCGAGAACCAGCCTTCGGCATTCAGCGCCTGCACGATTTCCGGGCGCGCCTCGTCGACCAGGCGGCGCAGCAGCGGCTCGGTCATCGCGGCGTCGGTCTGCCAGCGCACGAGGCTCAGGCCGCGCTCGAGCGTGCGTCGCACATCGTCGGGCGCCTCGATGACCAGCCGGTAGCCCGGCTTCGCGGCCGACGGCGCCGTTTCGCCTGGCGCGAAAGTCCGGCTCTCGCCTTCCTCGGCGCGCGCGGCGCCGGCGAGCGCGAGCAGCGCCAGCGCGACGATCAGCGCAGACCGTGCCGCAGTTCGAACGTGCCGCTCAGAACGTTCCGGGCGGCGCGAAATTCTCGAAGCGAGTGAACTGGCCAAGGAACGTCAGCTCTACTTTGCCGATCGGGCCGTTCCTCTGCTTGCCGATGATCACCTCCGCGCGCCCTTTGGCTTCCGGCTTGTCCGGGAAGTACACCTCGTCGCGGTAGATGAACAGGATCACGTCGGCATCCTGCTCGATGGCGCCCGATTCCCTCAGGTCCGACATCATCGGCCGCCGATCGTTCCTCTGCTCGACTGCACGCGAGAGCTGCGACAGCGCGACGACGGGGACCTTGAGCTCCTTGGCGAGCGCCTTGAGCGAGCGCGACATCTCGGATATCTCGGTCGCCCGGTTTTCGCTCGTGCGCGCATTCGCCGCGGACATGAGCTGCAGGTAGTCGACCACCACCAGGCCGAGCTTGCCGCCGAACTGGCGCCACAGGCGCCGCGCGCGGGTGCGCAGCTCGAGCGCGTTCAGCGCCGCGGTCTCGTCGATGAAGATCGGCGCGTCGTGCAGCCGGCCCATGGCCTCCGACAGGTCGTGCCACTCCTGGTCCGACAGGCGCCCGGTGCGCATCTTGTGCTGGTCGACGTGCGCGATCGAGCCCAGCATGCGCGTGGCGAGCTGCGTGCCGCTCATCTCCATGCTGAACACGGCCACCGGCAGCAGGCTGTGCAGCGCCACGTGCTCGGCGACGTTGAGCGCGAAGGCGGTCTTGCCCATCGACGGCCGCCCCGCGACGATGATCAGGTCGCCCGGCTGCAGCCCCGCGGTCTTGGAATCCAGGTCGTGATAGCCGGTCGGCACGCCGGTGACGTCGGACGGGTTGTCGCGGTGGTACAGGTGGTCGATGCGCTCGAGCACGCGCGCCAGCACCGGCTTGATCTCCTCCAGCCCAACGGTATGGCGCGCGCCCGCCTCGCCGATCTCGAGGATCCGGGTCTCGGCCTCGTCCAGCAGCTGCGCGACCTCCTTGCCGCCGGGATTGAGCGCGTTCTCCGCGATGTCGGTGGCGACCTGCGCGAGCTGGCGCTGCACCGCGCGCTCGCGCACCAGCTCCGCGTAGCGCCGGATGTTCAGCGCGCTCGGCGTGTTCTGCGCGAGCGCGCCGAGATAGGCCGGACCGCCGGTCTTGTCCTTGTCCTCGCTCGCCTCGATCGATTCCGACACCGTGACGACGTCGGCGGGCTTGCCCGCTTCGACCAGCTTCGCCACGTGCCGGTAGATGCGGCGGTGGTCGTCGCGATAGAAATCGTCCGCGGAAACCAGGTCCGCGATCCGGTCGAAGGCCTGGTTGTCGAGCAGCAGGCCGCCGAGCAGCGACTGCTCGGCCTCCACCGAGTGCGGCGGGACCTTGAGCGCGAGCAGCTGCGGATCGGCCTCGCCGCGCGCGGCCGAATTGACGGGGACGTTCTGTGGGCGGGCCATGGATCGATGCGGGCCGGGCCCCGCATCATAACCGCATCAGGCTTCGCCGAGCACCGAGACGGTAATGGTCGCGACGACGTCGCCGTGCAGAACGATCTGTATCGGATAGTCGCCGACCTGCTTGAGCGGGCCCTGCGGCATGCGCACCTGGGAGCGCTCGATCTCGATGCCCTGCTTGCCCAGAGCCTCGACGATGTCGTAGTTGCCGACCGAGCCGAACAGCCGCCCGTCGACGCCAGCCTTCTGGGTGACCTGCACCATCAGGCCCTCGAGCTTCGCCGCGCGCTCCTGCGCCTTGGCGAGCGAATCGGCCTGCGCCTTTTCCAGCTCGGCGCGCCGCGCCTCGAACGCCTTCAGGTTGTCGGGCGTCGCGCGCTTCGCCTTGCCTTGCGGGATCAGGTAGTTGCGCGCGAAGCCGTCTCGCACCTTGACCACGTCGCCGAGGTTGCCGAGGTTGACGACCTTCTCCATGAGGATCACTTGCATCGCTTTCTCCTCAGTGCAGGTCGGTGTACGGCAAGAGCGCGAGGAAGCGCGCACGCTTGATCGCTTCCGAGAGCTGGCGCTGGTAGCCCGACGAGGTCCCCGTGATGCGCGCAGGGATGATCTTGCCGGTCTCGTTCACGAAATCCTTCAGGACCTCGATGTCCTTGTAGTCGATCCACTCGACCTTTTCGGCCGTGAAGCGGCAGAACTTGCGGCGCCGGAACAGCGCCTTCTGGCCGCGTTCCTTCTTGTCCTTCGCGAACTTCCCCTTGCCTTTGCCTTTGCCTCTTCCACGTGGAGCGGGCATGTTCATTCTCCTTCAACGAATTCGATGTTTGTCACGTGCAGAACCAGCTTCTTCGAGCGCCGGCTCTTTGCGCACAGGAATCCTTCCAGCCTGAGCGCGCTGTCGGGCGCGCAGCCCGAGACCAGGCGGGCCTGGCCTTCGAACGCGATCGCCTCGATCTCCGCGCTCACCTTGCGTTTCGACCCTGCTTCGATCGCCTCGGACTCGTGCCGGACACGGAACTCGATCGCCGGAATGCCTGCGGGCGTGTGGCGCAGCGCGCCCAGCTCCGCCAGCCTACCCGACAGCTCGACCCGGTTCGCTCCGCCCAATCAGCGCTCAGGCGGCCGGAGCCTCGGCGGCCTGGCCCTCGGCCGCCCGTCCTTCACCGCCGCGCTCCATCAGCGACTTCGACTTCTCTTCCTTCATCATCGGGGAGGGAGCCGTCACCGCCTTGGTCATCCTGACGATCAGGTGACGCAGCACGGCGTCGCTGAACTTGAACGAATGCTCGAGCTCGTCGAGCGTCTCCTGGTCGCACTCGATGTTCATCAGCACGTAGTGCGCCTTGTGGATCTTCTGCAGTGGGTAAGCCAGCTGCCGCCGGCCCCAGTCCTCGAGCCGGTGCACGATGCCGTTGCGCGCCGCGATCAGGCCCTTGTAGCGCTCGACCATCGCGGGCACCTGCTCGCTCTGGTCCGGATGGACGATGAAAACGATCTCGTAATGCCGCATGCGCTCTCCTTATGGGTTAAGCCGCCCGCCATGCGTAAGCGGTGCGGCAAGGAAAAGGTGCGGATTATAAAGGAGAAACTAGCCGGCGGGCAAGGCGCGTCGGCGCAGCGACTCGTACAGCACCACCCCCGCCGCGACCGATACGTTCAGGCTCTCGACCGCGCCGCGCATCGGGATGCGCACCAGGGTATCGCAGCGCTCGCGCGTCAGCCGGCGCATGCCGGCGCCCTCGGCGCCGAGCACCCAGGCGATCGCGCGCGGCAGGTCCGCCTGGTAGAGCTCGTCCTTGGCGGAAGCGTCGGCGCCGACCGCCCAGATGTTGCGCTCCTTGAGCTCGTCCAGGGTGCGCGCGAGGTTGGTCACCATGAAGTAGGGCGTCAGCTCGGCCGCACCGCTCGCCACCTTGGAGACGATCGCGCTCACCCCCGCCGCGCGGTCCTTGGGCGCGATCACGGCGTGCGCGCCTGCGGCGTTCGCGACGCGCAGGCAGGCGCCGAGGTTGTGCGGATCGGTCACGCCGTCGAGCACCAGCAGCAGCGCGGGCTCGGCGAGCCGCTCGAGCACCTCGTCCAGGGTCGCCGCGCCGCTTTGCGGCTCGATGCGCGCCACCACGCCCTGGTGGCGCGCTCCGCCGCAGAAGCCGTCCAGGCGCGTCGCCGGCACGCGCAGCAGCCGCACGCCCGCGCGCTCGGCGGCTGCAGCGAGGTCGCGCGCGCGCGCGTCGTTGCGCGCCTCGTCGACGAATACCTCGATGACCGAGGCGGGATCGGCGCGCAGGCGCGCGAGCACGGCGTGGAAACCGAACACGACGCGCGGTTCGCGCCCGGAGCCGCGGCTCATGCCGGCACCAGGTCGATCTTGCGCGACTCGAGATCGACGCGCACCAGCTTCACCTGCATGCGGTCGGCGAGCCGGAAGCGCTTGCCGGTGCGCTCGCCGAGCAGCATGTGGCGCGCCGCGTCGAACTGGAAATAGTCGCGCCCGAGCTCGGAGATGTGCACCAGGCCGTCGACGAAGTACTCGTTCAGCGTGACGAACAGGCCGAAGGAGGTCACGCCGGTCACGGTGCCACTGAAGGCGCTGCCGACGTGGTCCTGCATGTAGAAGCACTTGAGCCAGTTCTCGACGTCGCGGCTCGCGTCGTCGGCGCGCCGCTCGGTCTCGGAGCAGTGCAGCCCGAGCGCGTCCCAGTCGAGCCCCTCGTAGCGCCCGCCGTCGAGGCAGGCGCGGATCGCGCGGTGCACGAGCAGGTCCGGGTAGCGCCGGATGGGCGAGGTGAAGTGCACGTAGGCCTCGAACGCGAGGCCGAAGTGGCCGGCGTTGTCCGGGCTGTAGACCGCCTGCTTGAGCGAGCGCAGCAGGATCGTCTGCAGCAGCGCGAAGTCGTCGCGCGGCCGGATCCGGTCGATCAGCTGCGCGTAGTCCTTCGGCCGCGGCACCTCGCCCCCGGGCAGCTGCAGCCCGAGCTCGGCGAGAAACTCGCGCAGCGCGGCGACCCGGTCCGGCGCGGGCACGTCGTGCACGCGGTACAGCGTCGGGTGGTTGCGCTCGACGAGCAGCGCGCCCGCGCATACGTTGGCCGCGAGCATGCATTCCTCGATCACGCGATGCGCGTCGTTGCGCGGCTCGGGCACGATTTTCTCGATCTTGCCGCGCGCGTCGAACAGCATGCGCGTCTCGACGGTCTCGAAGTCGATCGCGCCGCGCCGCCGTCGCTCCCCCGCGAGGCGCTGGAAAACCTCGTAGAGCGTTTGCAGGTGCACGGGCGCCGCGCCCTCCGAGAGCATGGCCCACACCCCGGTATAGGTGAGCCGCGCGTGCGAGCGGATGACGGCCGGGTAGAACTCGAACTGCGCCACCGCGCCCCTCGGCGTGAGCGCCATCTCGCACACCATCGCCAGCCGGTCGACCTCGGGGTTGAGCGAGCACAGCCCGTTGGAGAGCTTCTCGGGCAGCATCGGGATCACGCGGCGCGGGAAGTACACAGACGTTCCGCGCTCGCGCGCCTCCAGATCGAGCGCATCGCCGTGCCGCACGTAGTGGCTCACGTCGGCGATCGCGACCCACAGCCGGAAGCCGCGCCCGTCGCGCTCGGCGTACACCGCATCGTCGAAGTCCTTCGCCGTCTCGCCGTCGATGGTGACGAATGCCAGCGCGCGCAGGTCGCGCCGCTTCTTCGTCTCGTCCTGGCGCACCGCATCGGGCATCGCCTGCGCGGCGGCCAGCGCGCTTTTCGAGAACTCGTGCGGCAGGTCGAACTTGCGCAACGCGATCTCGATCTCCATGCCGGGATCCGCGTAGCGCCCGAGCACCTCGGCAACGCGCCCGACCGGGCCGGCGTGCTTGGAAGGCTGTGCGACGAGCTCGACGGTCACCACCTGGCCGGGCTTGGCGCGTCCGGCCTCGGCTGGCGGCACGACGATGTCCTGCGCGATGCGCCGGTCCTCCGGCACCAGGAACAGCACGCCGTGCTCGGCGTGCAGCCGGCCGACGATGCGGCGCGTGGCGCGCTCGAGCACCTCGATCACCTCGCCCGCCGGACGGCCGCGCGCGTCGCGCCCGGTCACGCGCACCGCCGCACGATCGCCGTGCAGCAGCTGGCGCATCTCGGCGGGCGGCAGGTAGATCGGGGCGCCGCCGTCGTCTGGCAGAAGGAAGCCGTGGCCGTCGCGGTGCCCCTCGACGCGGCCGGCGTGCGCCGCGATGCGCGTCGCGACCAGCAGGCTGCCCGCGCGATTCCTGACCAACGCGCCGGCGCGCTCGAGCTCGGCGAGCGCGCCGTCGAACATGCCGCGCTCGCGCGGGCGCACGTGCAGGCGCCCCGCGAGGTCCTCGGGCGTGAGCGGCGCTCCGGACGCGTTCAGCGCATCCAGGATCTCGCGCGCGTACGCGCTGCGCCCGCGCTCAGGACGCTCGGCGCGCGCGCGTCTGCGCAATGCGGTCTTGGTTGGCTTCTTCTTTGACACCGGTAGGCGCTGCAACTAAAATTGCGCTCCCCTGCCGAGGTGGCGGAATTGGTAGACGCACTAGGTTCAGGTCCTAGCGGTGGCAACACTGTGGGGGTTCGAGTCCCTTCCTCGGCACCAGAATGGGCATGGCAAGATTCTACTATCTTGCTTCGAGTGCAGCCGCCGCACGCAATAATACGACACAAGGCGCCCGGTCGACGTACTGATTATGCGATCGCTCCTCGAGCCAAGGCTGAAGCAGGCGGCGCAACGCGCCGGGGCGGCGTTCGCGGTGCGCTTCGCCAACGGCCGAGAGCTGCGGCTCGGCGGCGCCGAGCCTGAGTTCACCCTCGTCTTCCGCTCGGCCGCGGCCGAGCTGCGCACCGCGCTGTTCGGCCACGTCGGCGTGCTGGAATCGTACTTCGACGGCGAGCTCGACATCGAGGGCAGCCTGCGCAAGGCGATGACGGCCGGGATGAGCGGCAACTACGCCAGCAACAACCTGCCGGTCGCGATCCGCAACCGCTGGCACGAGCTGCGCCTCTCGAACTCGAGCTGGGACCAGGCGAAGAAGAACGCACGCTCCCACTACGCGCTCGGCACCGAGTTCTACCGGCTGTGGCTGGACGATCCGTACATGATGTACACCTGCGCGTACTGGAAGGAAGGTACGCGCACGCTCGAGGAGGCGCAGCAGAACAAGATCGACCACGTGTGCCGGAAATTGCGGCTCGCGCCGGGCGAGACCGTGGTCGACATCGGCAGCGGCTTCGGCGGTTTCATGTTCCGCGCGTACGAGCGCTGCGGCGTGCGCGTCACCGGCATCAACACCACGACCGAGCAGGTCGACATGGTGCGCGCGGAGATCGCGCGGCGCGGGCTGGGCGATTCGCTCGACGTGATCGACACAGACTTCCGCGATGCGCGCCGCGAGTACGACAAGGTGGTCTCGATCGGCACGCTCGAGCACGCCGGGCGCGACCAGCTCGCCGAGGTGGTGCGTGCGCACGCGAGGTTCCTCAAGCCCGGCGGGCTGGGCATGCTGCACTTCATCGGCCACGTGGGTCGCTTCGAGACCGAGTTCTTCATCCGCAAGCATGTCTTTCCAGGCGGCTGGATCCCGAGCCTCGCAGACACCATCGCCGCCATGGAGCAGGCCGGGCTGGAGGTGGTCGACATCGAGAACCTGCGGCGCCACTATGCGCTCACGCTGGACGCCTGGGCCGAGCGCTTCGACCGCAACTGGGAGCGCATCGCGGCGATCGCCCCGCGCCGCTTCGACGAGCGCTTCCGCCGCATCTGGCGCGTCTATCTCTACGGCTGCGCCGAGATGTTCCGCTCGCCCGCCGGCTATACGCACCTGTTCCAGATCGTATTCAGCAAGGGCAACATCACGCGCGACAACTATCCGATGAGCCGCGCTCACCTGTACCGGGAAGGCGCGTGAGCACTCCGCGCGCCCTGTACGGGGAGAAGTGCGACCGGCTCGCCGCCCGCCTGCACGAGGGCGAGGGCATCGTCGGCCTCGCGAAGGACACCTCGAACCTGTTCCGCGATCGCGCGGCGATCTCCAAGCGCGCGCTCGACGTGCGCGAGTTCAACGGCGTGCTGCAGGTCGACCGCGAGGCGGGCTTCGTCGAGGCCGAGGGCATGGTGCCCTACGAGACGCTGGTCGACGCGTGCCTGGAGCACGGCGTCATGCCCGCAGTGGTGCCCGAGCTGAAGACCATCACGCTCGGCGGCGCGCTGGCCGGGGTGGGCGTCGAGGCGACGTCGCATCGCCACGGGCTGGTGCACGAAACGGCGCTCGAGCTGGAGGTGCTCACCGGCGACGGCCGCTTCGTCGTGTGCACGCCCGAGAACGAGCACGCGGACCTGTTCCACGGCATGCCGAACTCCTACGGCACGCTCGGCTATGCCCTGCGCATCAAGGCGCGCGTGGTGCCGGTGCAGCCCTTCGTGCGCGTCGAGCACCTGCCATTCACCGATCCGCGGGCCTTCTTCGAGGCGCTCGAGTCGCACTGCCGCAGCGATGACGCCGACTTCATAGACGGCACCGTGTTCGCGCCCGACCGCATGTACCTGTCGCTCGGACGCTTCGCCGCGGACGCGCCCTTCGCCAGCGACTACGGGTTCGAGCAGATCTACTACCGCTCGATCGAGGCGAAGCGCGAGGACTGGCTCGCCACGCGCGACTACATCTGGCGCTGGGACACGGACTGGTTCTGGTGCTCGAAGAACGTCTACGCGCAGCACCCGCTCGTGCGCCGCCTGCTCGGGCGCAAGCGCCTGGGCTCGCGCACCTACACGCGCATCATGCGCTGGAACAGCCGCGTGGGGCTGACGCGGCGCATCGAGCGCATGCGCGGCCTGCACTCGGAGTCCGTGATCCAGGACATCGACATTCCGATCGCGCGCGCCGCCGAGTACCTCGAATTCCACGCCCGCGAGATCGGCATCTGGCCGACGTGGATCTGCCCCATCGGCGCGCGCCCGGGGGCGGAGCGCTTCGTGCTGTATCCGCTCAACCCCGGGACCTACGTGAATTTCGGCTTCTGGGACGTGATCCGCACGCGCGGTGCGCATCCGCCCGGACACTTCAACCGCATGATCGAGGACAAGGTGACCGAGCTGGGCGGCATCAAGTCGCTTTACTCGCAGAGCTTCTACGAGCGCTCGGACTTCGACCGCATCTACGGCGGGGATGCCTACTACCGGCTGAAGGAGAAATACGATCCCGGCCGGGTGTTCCCCGAGCTGTACGAGAAGTGCGTGCTAGGCCACTAGGCCTAGTGATCCTCGATGCGCGGGACCGACTCCTCCGCAGGCTCGCCCGTGTCGGGATCGATCCATTCGGCCACGCCGAGCTCGGACTCGGCCTCTTCCAGCGTCTCGCTAGGCTCGTAGTCGGTCTCACCGCCGGCGGTTTCACCCCCGGCCTGCATGTCCGCCACGGCTTCCTCGAGCGTATCGAACGGGCCGTACTCTTTACCACTGTCGGTGGCCTGCCAATAAAACCCGTCCGGTCGCTCGACGACGCGGGTGTGATCGTCCTCCTTAGGACGTTGAGGGATCTTCTTGGTCATCGCTGTTGCCTCTTCACCTTTTTCGTTCCGGACCAATCCTACGCCCTGGCGCGGTCCTCGCAAAGACCCTAGGCGCCCGCCGCGAAGGGATGGCGCAGCACGATGGTCTCGTCGCGCTCCGGCCCGGTCGAGATGAGGTCGATCGGCACGCCGGTGAGCGCCTCGATGCGCGCGAGATAGGCGCGCGCCGCCCCGGGTAGCGCGGCGAAGCTCTTCAGGCCGACCGTGCTCTCCATCCAGCCCTGCATTTCCTCGTACACGGGCACGCAGCGCTCCAGTTCCTCCGCGCCGACAGGCAGGATATCGCTCATCTTGCCGTCGATCTCGTAGCCGACGCAGATCTTCACCGCCTCGACGCCGTCGAGCACGTCGAGCTTGGTGATACAGAGCCCCGAGACGCCGTTCAGCTGGATCGAGCGCTTGAGCGCCGCGGCGTCGAACCAGCCGCAGCGCCGCGGGCGTCCGGTCGTGGCGCCGAACTCCGCGCCGCGCGTGGCGAGGTAGCGTCCCACGTCGTCGGTGAGCTCGGTGGGGAACGGCCCGCCGCCCACGCGGGTGGTATAGGCCTTGGTGATGCCCAGCACGTAGTGCAGCTGTTGCGGGCCGATGCCCGCGCCCGCAGCCGCCGCGCCGGCGACGCAGTTCGAGGAGGTGACGTAGGGATAGGTGCCGTGGTCGATGTCGAGCAGGCTGCCCTGCGCACCCTCGAACAGCAGGTTCTTGCCCGCGCGATTGGCATCGTACAGCGCGCGCGGCACGTCTGCTACCAGCGGTGCGAGTCGCGGCGCGAGCGCGAGCGACTCGTCGAGGGTCTTCTTGAAGTCGACTTCAGGCTGCTTGTAATAGCGCTGCAGGACGAAATTGTGGAAGTCGAGCAGCTGCTCGAGCTTCTCGGCGAAGCGCACCGGCTTGAACAGGTCCTGAAGCCTGATCGCGCGGCGCGCCACCTTGTCCTCGTAGGCCGGCCCGATGCCGCGCCCGGTGGTGCCGATCTTCTGCGTCCCCTTGGCCGCCTCGCGCGCCTGGTCGAGCGCCGCATGGTAGGCGAGGATCAGCGGACAGGCCTCCGAAATGCGCAGCCGCGCAGCCAGCTGCACGCCGGCCGCCTCGAGCTCGTCCATCTCCTGCACCAGCGCCGAGGGCGACAGCACCACGCCGTTGCCGATGTAGCACTCGACTTCGTCGCGCAGGATGCCCGATGGAATGAGGTGCAGCACCGTCTTCTTGCCGGCGATGACGAGCGTGTGCCCGGCGTTGTGCCCGCCCTGGAAGCGCACGACGCCCTGCGTGTGGTCGGTGAGCCAGTCGACGATCTTGCCCTTGCCTTCGTCGCCCCACTGGGTGCCGATGACGACTACGTTTCTCGCGCTCACTTTGCTTTTCCGATACGTTTGACGACCCACGCGCCGCGCGCCAGTAGCAGCTCGCGCGTGCAGCCGAGCTCGCGCCGGTGACGCGCATGCCCCGGTAGCTCCTCGATCACAACCGCGCCCGCGGCACGCAGCGCGGCGATCTTGGCGGCGAGCTTCGCGTTGCCGTTCGCGCACGGCGCGAGGATCGCGTCGCGCGGCGGCAGCGGCGCGGCCGCTGCCGCGAGGGCACGCAGGTCGATCGAGAATCCGGTCGCCGGGCGCGGGCGCCCGAAGGCCTTGCCCACCTCGTCGTAGCGCCCGCCGCGCGCCACCGCGCCGCTCAGGCCGGCGCAGTAGGCGTCGAACACCACACCCGAGTGGTAGTGGTAGCCGCGCAGCTCCGCCAGATCGAAGCCGACCGGCAGCTCGCTGTTATCCGCGAGCGTGCGCAGGGTCGCCAGCGCGCGCCTGATGTCGGGCAGCGGGGGCAGCCTGCGCGCCGCGAGCGAGAGCACCTCGCCTCCGCCGTAGAGCTCCGGCAGCAGGAGCAGCGCCTGGCCAACGCGCCTGGGCAGGGCACGAACGAGCGAGTCGAGCGCCGGGCGGTCCTTGCGCTGCAGCGCTTCGAACAGCTCGGCTTCGGGCTCGGGGCCGATCGCGGCCGCGCGCACCAGCGCACGGAACACGGCGACGTGCCCGATGTCGATGCGCGCGCCTTTGACGCGCGCCAGACCGAGCGCGCGCCCGAGCAGGCGCTGGATCTCGATGTCGCTCTCGACGCCCGCGTGACCGTAGATCTCCGCGCCGATCTGCAGCGGCTCGCGCGTGCCCGCCAGCCCGGCGGGGCGCGCATGCAGCACGCTGCCGCAGTAGCACAGGCGCGTGACGCCCTGGCGGTTCAGCAGGTGCGCGTCCAGGCGCGCCACCTGCGGCGTGATGTCCGCGCGCACACCCATCATGCGGCCGGAGAGCTGGTCGACGAGCTTGAAGGTGCGCAAATCGAGATCGCGTCCCGTGCCGGTGAGCAGCGACTCGAGATATTCGAGCAGCGGCGGCATCACCAGCTCGTAGCCCCAAGCCGCAAACTCGTCGAGTATCCTGCGGCGCAGCGCCTCGATGCGCGCCGCCTCGTCGGGCAGGATGTCCTCGATGTATTCGGGCAGCAGCCAGCGCATGACGGCAGCCACGGTCAGCGCGCGAGCACCAGCACGAGCAGGCCGATCAGCATCGAGGTCAGGCCGACGAAGCGGATCTGCCCGTCGCTCAGTTGCGTAATGCGACGGAAGGTGTCGCGCCACACGCTAGGCGCGAGAAAAGGAAGGACGCCTTCGATGACGAGCATGAGCGCGAGCGCCATGAGAAAGTTGGTGCCCATCGCTCATTTTTTTCTCACGGGCGCGCGCCCGTTCGGGTCGTTCAGAAAGCGGAAGAATTCCGAGTCGGGTGCCAGCAGCATCAGGTTGTTCTTACCCTGGAAGGTCGCGCGGTAAGCATCCATGCTGCGGTAGAAGGCGTAGAACTGCGGATCGCGCGAGAAGGCCTTGGCGTAGATGTCGGTCGCCTGGGCGTCGCCCTCGCCCTTGACGCGCTGCGCATCGCGGTACGCGTTCGCGAGGATCACCTCGCGCTGGCGGTCAGCGTCGGCGCGGATGCGTTCGGCATCGGCCGCGCCGGTCGAGCGCAGCTCGTTCGCCACGCGCTTGCGCTCGGCCTCCATCCTGCGGTACACGGATTCGCTCACTTCCTGGGGCAGATCGACCCGCTTCAGGCGCACGTCGACGATCTCCACCCCGATGCGCCGCAGCTCCTTGTCGACCTTGTCGCGTACCACCGCCATGATCTCGTCGCGCTGCCCGGACACCACGTCGTGCAGCGTACGCCGTCCGAACTCGGCCTGCAGGCTGTCTGAAATGGTCTGGCGGATGCGGGTCGCCGCGGCAAACTCGTCGCCCCTGACGCTGATGTAGAACTGCCTCACATCCGCTATGCGCCACATGACGAACGAGTCCACCAGCACCGGCTTCTTCTCCGAGGTGATGAAGCGCAGCGGCTCGGGGTCGTCGTAGCTCAGGATGCGCATGTCGAACCGGCGCACGTTCTGGATCAGCGGCCACTTGAAGTGCAGGCCGGGCGTGCTGACCACGTCCTTGATCTCGCCCAGCTGGAAGACGATCGCGTTATAGCGCTGGTCGACGGTGAACAGCGCTCCCGATACCACCAGGAGGGCGGCGATCAGCGCGGCGATCAGCGGCCCCGCGACCCTCATGGGCGCTCCCCCCGTTCGCGGCTGCGCAGCAGATCGCGCGAGCGCGGGCTCACGTCCGAACTTGAAGTCTCCGGCGTCGTCTCGGGCGGGGTCGTCGGCGCTTCCGCTTCCGGCGCCGAGCCGGCCTGCTTCATCAGCTTGTCCAGCGGCAGGTAGAGCAGGTTGCCGCTGCCCTTGTAGTCGAGGATGATTTTGGACGTCGACGACAGCACCTGCTGCATGGTGTCCAGATAGAGGCGCTCGCGCGTCACCGCGGGCGCCTTGGCGTACTCTGCGAGAACCTGCTTGAAGCGCGACGCCTCGCCCTCGGCGTTGGCGATTACGCGCTGCTTGTAGCCCTGCGCCTCCTGCTGCAGCCGCGCAGCGCCACCGCTCGCCCTCGGGATCACGTCGTTGGCGTAGGCTTGTCCTTCGTTCACCTGCCGCGCGCGATCCTGGTTCGCCTTGACCGCGTCGTCGAACGCGGCCTGTACCTGCTCCGGCGGCTGCGCCGCCTGGATCGTAACCGAGCTCACCGAAATGCCCGTGCCGTAGCGGTCGAGGATCTCCTGCATCAGCTTGCGCGCCTTGATCGCGATCTCCTCGCGCGATTCGTACAGGATGCCGTCCATCTTGCTCTTGCCGATCACCTCGCGCATCGCGCTCTCGGCGGTGCGCATCGCGATTTCGTCCGGGTTGCGCGTGTTGAACAGGAAGTCCTTGGCGTCCTTGACGGTGTACTGCACCGCGAACTGCAGGTCGACGATGTTCTCGTCGTCGGTCAGCATCAGCGACTCGCGCTGCACCTTCGCGCGCACGTTGTTGCGATAGCCGACTTCCAGCGTGCGGACTTGCGAGACGTTTACGAGCTCCTCGGACTGGATCGGCCAGGGCATACGCCAGTGCAGGCCGGGACCGGTCTGCTCCAGGTACTTGCCGAAAGTGAGCACCACGGCACGCTGGCTCGCATCGACGATGTAGAAGCCGCTCGCGAGCCACACCGCGAGCACCAGCCCGACGAGCACCGCCGCGCCGCCGCCGAGTCGGCCTGGCGAGGGCGGCTCGATCGCGCCGCCGCCGTTGCCGCCGCCGCGCCGTCCGAACAACTCGCCGAGGCGGCGGTTGAAGGAGCGCCACAGCTCATCGAGGTCGGGCGGACCCTGGTTGCCGCCCGAAGGCCCCTGTCCGCGCGGACCGCCTCGTCCCCAGTTCGGGTCGTTCAACGACATGGCTGCAGAAAGGAGATCAGTGAGTTTGCAGGAAAATGGCTTCGGGAGCGGGTTTGCCGCGCCCCGCGGTCCGCGCACGCGCCGCCTCGGTGATGGCCGCGCGCAATTCGTCCAATCCGGCGCCGGTCCGCGCACTCACCCGAACGCGGAGGATCTTACCATACTCGTCCCGCTCGACTCCCGGCTCGAGGCGCGCGAGGTCGATCTTGTTCCACACCATGACCTGCGGCACGTCCTGCGCGCCGATCTCAGCGAGCACCTTGCCCACCTCCTCGACCTGCTGCGCGCGCACGGGCGACGCCGCGTCGATCACGTGCAGGAGCAGATCCGCCTGCACCGTCTCCTCCAGAGTCGCGCGGAACGCCGCCACCAGGCTGTGCGGCAGGTCGCGTATGAAGCCCACGGTGTCGGACAGCACGACTTCCCCCGCTCCGGGCAGCCACAGCCGGCGCGTGGTCGTATCGAGCGTGGCGAACAGCTTGTCGGCCGAGTAGGCGCGCGCCTGCGCGAGCGCGTTGAACAGCGTCGACTTGCCCGCGTTGGTGTAGCCCACGAGTGACACCGACAGCACCGCGGCGCGCGCGCGTGCGCGGCGCTGCACCGCGCGGCGCCGGCGCAGCTGTTCGAGCTTGCCGCGCAGCACCCGAACGCGCTGCGCGATGTAGCGGCGGTCGAGCTCGATCTGCTTTTCGCCGGGGCCGCCCGTCTTGCCCAGGCCGCCGCGCTGGCGCTCAAGGTGCGTCCAGCCGCGCACCAGCCGCGTCGACAGGTGCTCGAGCTGCGCAAGCTCGACCTGGAGCTTTCCTTCGCTCGTCTGCGCGCGCAGCGCGAAGATCGCCAGGATGACCTCCGTGCGATCCATGACGCGCGCGTTCAGCTCGCGGCCCAGCTCGCGCTGCTGCGCCGGCGAGAGCTCGTGGTTGAACACGACGAACGCGGCGTTCAGCTCCTCGACCGCGCGCGCGATCTCGGCCGCCTTGCCGCGCCCGCAGAACAGCTTCGCGTCGGGCCGCTGGCGCCGGCCGCGCACCACGCGGTGGCGCACGACGCCGGCGCTCTCGACCAGCCGCACGATCTCCTCGACGCCCTCTTCGTAGCCCGTGCTGCCGAAATCGAGGCACACGATCACTGCGGCCCGTGGATCGCGGGCCGGAGAGGAGGCTTCGTTCATCGATTCGGTGTCGCGGACACCGGACGCGGCGCGGCTATGCCTCGGCTTCCTTGTCGGTCCCGAGGCTGACCGGGCGCGACGGCACCACCGTGGAAATGGCGTGCTTGTACACCATCTGGGTGACCGAATTTCTCAGCAGCACGACGTACTGGTCGAAAGACTCGATCTGTCCCTGCAGCTTGATGCCGTTCACCAGGTAGATCGACACGGGGATGTGCTCCTTGCGCAGGGTGTTCAGGAACGGGTCTTGTAGCAGCTGCCCCTTATTGCTCATGTTATTCCTCGCGCGGAGTGGTCGGGACGATACTCTAATTGAATTTGTTGGGGTTTTCTAGCTCGCGCAGGTTCAGCGCGCGCGCGCCGGAACGGGCTTCGTCGGTGGCACGACGTCGCCGCATTGCGCGCGATGGCGCAGCGCGTGATCCATCAGCACGCACGCGAGCATGGCTTCGGCGATCGGCGTGGCGCGGATCCCCACGCACGGATCGTGGCGGCCTTCGGTCTGCACGCTCGTCGGCAAGCCTGCCGTGTCGATCGTCCGGCGCGGCAGCCGGATGCTCGAGGTCGGCTTGAGCGCGATCGATACCGTCACGTCCTGGCCCGTCGAAATGCCGCCGAGCACGCCGCCGTTGTTGTTCGACAGGAAGCCCTCGGGTGTCATCTCGTCGCCGTGCTCGCTGCCCTTGTGCGCCACGGCCGCGAAACCCGCGCCGATCTCGACTCCTTTCACCGCGTTGATCGACATCATCGCCGAGGCGATGTCGGCATCCAGCCGGCCGTAGACCGGCTCGCCCCAGCCGACCGGAACGCCTTCGGCCACCAGGTTCACGCGTGCGCCGCACGAGTCGCCGCTCCTGCGCAGTTCGTCCATGAACGCCTCGAGTCGCGGCACCATGCCCGCGTTCGGCGCGAAGAAGGGATTCGCGTCGACCTCATCCCAAGCTTCGAACGGAATCGCGAGAGAGCCGAGTTGCGCAAGCCAGCCGCGCACTTTCACGCCGTATCGCTGTGCGAGCCATTTCTTCGCGATCGCGCCGGCGGCCACGCGCACCAGCGTCTCGCGCGCCGAGGCGCGTCCGCCTCCGCGCGGGTCGCGCAAGCCGTACTTCTGCCAATAGGTATAGTCGGCGTGACCGGGCCGGAACTTCGCCGCGAGCGCGGCGTAGTCCTTGGAGCGCTGGTCTTCGTTGCGCACCAGGAAGCCGATCGCCGTGCCCGTAGTGCGGCCCTCGTAAACTCCCGACAGGATTTCGACCGCGTCCGACTCGCGCCGCTGCGTCACGTGGCGCGAGCTGCCGGGCTTGCGCCGGTCGAGCTCGCGCTGCAGGTCGGCCGCCGACAGCTGCAGGCCCGGCGGACAGCCGTCGACCACGCCCCCGTACGCGACCCCGTGCGATTCGCCGAACGAGGTGACGCAGAACAGCGTGCCGAACGTGTTGCCGGACATGCGAAAAAGCTTAGCACAGGGGTGTCGCGCGCCGACGCGCCGCGACGCGCGCGCTCAGGCGGGCCAGCTCTTGAGGTAGCCCTTGAGCATCTTGTTCTCGAAGTCCTGCTCCTCGAGCACGGCCTTCGCGACGTCGCGGAACGAGATCACCCCGAGCAGCCTGCCACCCTGCAGCACCGGAAGATAGCGCGCCCCGCTCTCCAGCATGGTGCGGCGCAGCTCGTTTACCTCCATGTCGGGAGAAGTGGTAACCGGGTCGCGCTCCATCACGTCGCTCACGCGCAGCTCGCCGAGCGCACCCTGGCGCGCGGCCAGCGCCTGCATGATCTCGTGGAAGGTGAGGATGCCGAGCATGCGCCCTTCGTCGAGCACGACCAGCGACCCCAGGTTCTGCTCCGCCATGATCTTCACGGCCTCGGCCGCGCGACCGCCCGGCCCGATGCTGAGCAGGCGGTTGCCCTTGACGCGCAGGATCTCCTTGACTCGCATGCTGGCCCTCCGGCAGTCCTGGCAGACCAGATGGTAGACCTTTGCGCGACGGATGCAATCCCCGTCGCGCGCACTAGCGGGCGCGGCGTTCCGGGATGTGCAGCTCGCGGCGCAGACGCTCGTCGCAGCGCGGGTGCTGCAGGATGTAGTTGCGCAGCACGAGCTTGAGCGCCAGCTCACGCGTTCGGTCGCCGCCCGCCACCGCGGATGCGATGTCGTCGCGGATCATCGCGCGGATGCACTGCTCGCCATCCGGCGCCTGGACCAAATAGTTGCCGAGCTCCGCGGCGGCCATCTCGGGAATGTGCTCGTGCTGGGCGATCGCGAGGATCTCGTCCTCGGTGAGCTCGCTCAGGGCGATGCAATCTTCCAGACAAAGCATCCTCGTCCCCCGCTTACGTTCTCATAAGACAGCAAACCCTGGCCCGGGTTCTTGATCTATCGCAACTCCTCCGTGGCAAAATGCAATCGATGGGTAAGCTGGGCATCAGCATCAGGCTCGCACAGGCGCACGACGCGCAAGCGATCGCGCTCATGTCGCGCGATCTGATCGAAGCCGGCCTGGGCTGGAAGTACGACGCGGCGCGCGTGCTGCGCGCAATCCGGCACCGCGACACGGTGGTGCTGGTGGCCGAGGCGCAGGCCGCGGTGGCGGGCTTCGCCATCATGGAATTCGGCGACGAGCGTGCGCACCTGGTCCTGCTCGCGGTGCGGCCGGCGCAGCGGCGCGCCGGGATCGGGCGCCGGCTGCTCGAATGGCTCATCGAGTCCGCGCATACCGCCGGCATGGAAAGCGTGCACCTCGAGCTGCGCGCGGGGAACGAAGCGGCGCGCGCCTTCTATCGCGCCTTGGGCTTCAGCGAGACGGTCGGCGTGCCCGGCTACTATCGCGGTCGCGAGGCGGCGCTGCGCATGCTGCGCATGCTGCGCGTGCCCGGCCCGCCGACCTACAGCTGGCGTCCGCCCACCCTCGGGCAGAAATGAAGTCGCTGCACGAGCTCGGCGCGGCCGAGCTCGCTCCCCTGCTCGCGCGCCGCGAGCTGAGCGCCGAACGGCTGGCGCGCGCCTGCCTCGAGCGCATCGCCGCGCGCGAGCCTGTCGTGCGCGCCTTCGCGCATTTCGACCCCGAGCGCGCGCTAGACGCTGCGCGCGCGCTGGACCGCGCTGCGCCGCGCGGCCCGCTGCACGGCCTGCCGCTGGGCGTGAAGGACATCATCGACACCTTCGACTATCCGACCGAGCACGGCTCGGCGATCTACGCCGGAAACCGGCCCGCGTCCGACGCGGCTTGCGTCGCGCTGGCGCGCGCGGCGGGTGCGCTGGTGCTCGGCAAGACGGTCACCACCGAGTTCGCCACCTTCGCGCCCGGCCCGACCACCAACCCGCGCAACGCGGCGCATACGCCGGGCGGCTCGTCATCCGGATCGGCCGCCGCGGTGGCCGACCGCATGCTGCCGCTCGCGTTCGGTACGCAGACCGGGGGCTCGATCATCCGCCCGGCGGCTTACTGCGGCGTCGTGGGCTACAAGCCGAGCTTCGACCTGCTGCCGCGCGCGGGCGTCAAGGCGATTTCCGAATCGCTCGACACGGTCGGCGTGTTCGCGCGCTCGGTCGAGGACGCGGCGCTGTTCGCCGCCGCGCTCAGCGCTCGCGAGGCGCTGCGCATTCCGCGCGGGCTGCGCGCCCCCACGCTCGGTCTTTGTCTCACGCCGCAGTGGCCGGCGGCGCAGCCGGAGACGCACAAGCTGTTCGACGACGTCGCCGCCCACCTGTCGCGCAGCGGGGCGCGGGTCGTGCGGCTCGCGCTGCCGCAGGAGTTCGAAGCGCTCGCGGCGCTGCACGGCACGGTGTGGGATTACGAGATCGCGCGCTGCCTCGCCGACGAGTACTCGCGCCATCGCGATCGCATCGGCGAAGCACTGCGCGCCAAGCTCGAACGCGGCCGCTCGGCACGCGCCGATGCCTACGACGCCGCCCAGCGCGCGGTGCGCGCCTGCCGGGCACGCCTCGCCGACGCGCTGGACGACTGCGACGCCCTGGTGGCGCCCGCCGCGCCCGGAGAAGCGCCGGAGGGGCTTTCCTCGACCGGCGACTCGGTCTTCAACAGGATGTGGACGCTGCTGCATGCGCCAGCGGTGTGCGTGCCGGTGCGCCCCGGCCCGCTCGGCCTGCCGCTCGGCGTGCAGGTGGTCGGACGCATCGGCGACGACGCGCGCACGCTCGCCTGCGCGCACTGGGTCCAACTGAGCGAAGCGCGCAGGTTCTAGCGCGCGGCCGGAGGCGACGCGAGCAGATCCTTCGACTCGGCGAAGCGCTCGACCAGGAAGTCGATGAACAGGCGCACTTTGGCCGAGAGATGCTTGCGGCTCGGATACACCGCATAAATCGGCAGCGGCGGCGCCTGGAAATCCTGCAGCAGCGGCACCAGCCGTCCCGCGCGCACCGCGTCGCCGACGATGAAGGTCGGCTGGTAAACGATGCCCGCGCCTTGCGCCGCAGCCTCGGCCAGCAGGTCGCCGTTGTTGGAGTGCAGGTTGCCGGTAACGCGCGCCACCCGCTCACGCCCGTCGCTGTCGACGAAGCGCCACTGGTTGCGCGCCGGCCCGTACTCGTAGGTGAGGCAGTTGTGCGAGGCCAGCTCCTCGGGCGCGCGCGGCGCGCCGTGCCGCGCGAGGTATTCGGGCGACGCGCAAGGCACCACCAGCGTCTCGCCGAGGCGGCGCGCAACCACCGAATCGGAGCCGACGCTGCCGATGCGAATGGCGACGTCGACGCCCTCCTCGACCAGATCGACGATGCGGTCCGAAAGCGAGATGTCGAACGAAAGATCCGGATAGCGCTCCAGAAAGCCGGTGATCGCCGGCGTGGTATGACGCACGCCGAAATTCACCGAGGTACTCACCTTCAGGGTGCCTCGCGGCAGTCGCGCCGAGCGCGCCGCTTCGTTCTCGGCCTCCTCGAGGTCCTGCAGCAGCTGCACACTGCGCTCGTAAAACGCGCGTCCCGCCTCGGTAAGCGTGACCCGGCGCGTCGTTCGGTTCAGGAGCCGGTTCTGGAGATGCGCTTCCAGCTCGGCGACATGGCGCGAGACAGCGGAAGTGGACATACGCAAGCGCTCGGCAGCGCGCGCAAAGCTTTCCGATTCAACGACTTGTGTAAATACGCGGAGAGCCCCGAAACGATCCATGGCGAGCCATTATCCCGAAATTCGGAACAAACATTTGCTTTTTATTACCTTTATGTCGAAAGTCAGAAGTATCACACTTCGCCCTGTAAGTTGCTGCGACGCAGCAACGTCTAAGCCATACCGAGACACGAGAGAGGAACAAGATGAAATCCCTGCTTCGCAAACTGATGGTGGCCCTGGCGCTCGCGGTCTTGTTCTCGCCCACGTACCCGGTCGTCGCCGCGTGGCTGAAAAAACCAAGCGCCGAGGCCGAGCTGGCCGCCATCCAGGCCGAGTACTACGACATCGCGCCGTCTGTCGACCGGTTACAGTAAGTACACGCTTACATAGCGGTCTTGTCAGGACGACCCACTACGTCCGGTCGTACAGCTTGATGACCGCGGTGCTGTCGAGCTCGGTGTGCCCCAGGTGGGCGAGCATGCGATACAGCGAAAGCGCCTGCGCCGTCATCGGCATGGGCGACTTCGTCGCCCCGGCGAACTCATGCACCATCTCCAGATCCTTGAGCAGCTGCCGCACGTAGCCCTGAGGGGCAAATTCACGTCGCGCCATGCGCGGGTAGAAGCGCTGTAGCAGATTCGAATCGGCCAGGCCGCCGGCAAGCGCGCCCGGCACTCCCGCCGCGTCGATACCGCTCGCTTCCGCGAGCACGATCGCTTCGGCGAGCATGGCGTGGCCGACGCCGACGATCAGCTGGTTGATCATCTTCGCGGCGAGGCCGCTACCCGGCGGCCCCAGATGCGTGACGCGCCCCGCCACGTCGCCCAGCAGCGGCGCGGCTCGCTCGAAATCCTCCTTGGCGCCGCCCGCCATCACCGTCAGCGTGCCCTCGCCCGCCGCAGGGGGACCGCCCGACACCGGCGCGTCGATCCAGCCCGCACCGCACGAAGCGCGCAGCCTCGCGGCGAGCTCGCGCGCGCTAGCCGGACGAATGGTCGAGAAGTCGATCACCAGCTGCCGCGCCTCGAGCAGCGCGCACAGGCCGCCATCCCCGAGCACCACGCGCTCGACTGCCTCGGTGGTGGGCAGATTGAGCAAGACGAAATCGGCCCCGCGCGCCGCCTCGGCGGCCGACCCCGCCACGCGGGCGCCGGCCTTGCGCGCGGCGTCCATGCGCCCGGGCGCGATGTCGTAGGCCGTCACAGGATAGCCGAGCGCGACCAGCCGCGTCGCCATCGGAAGCCCCATCAATCCCACGCCGATATAACCGATCCTCGCCTTCGTCATGGCCGCCTCTCGAGCGCAATGCTAATCTGCGCGGCAAGTTATCAGAAAAAGACCGGTCCACCGAACGATGATCCGCAAGCGACGCGCACGCCGCGAGGATCTGAGCCTGAGCAAGGCGGAATTCGCGGTCCTGCGGCGCCTCGGGACGCCGGCGAAGATCCAGGACTTCCTGTTTCACCTCAAGCAGAATTTCGAGCCCGGCGGGGACACCTGCCGCCCGGTGCGCGTCGTGCTGCGCGAGCGCAGCGCGCACTGCATCGAGGGCGCGATGCTCGCCGCCGCTGCGCTGTGGGTGCACGGCGAGGCGCCGCTCCTGATGGACATGCGCGCCGAGCACGACTTCGACCACGTCGTGGCGCTGTTCCGCCGCCGCGGCTTGTGGGGCGCGATCTCAAAGACCAACGGCGCGTACTTGCGCTGGCGCGACCCCGTGTACCGCAGCCTGCGCGAGCTGTCGATGTCGTACTTCCACGAATACTCGAACAAGCGCGAGCACAAATCGCTGCGCGAATTCTCCGTGCCGTTCGACCTGCGGCGCGTCGACCCCAGGATCTGGGCCGCCGGCGAAAAGGATGCCTGGGAGGTGCCCGAGCTGCTCGAGGAAGCGCGCCACTTCCGCCTGGTGACGCGCGCCCAGGTGCGCGCGCTCATCCGGCGCGATCCGTTCGAGCGCAGGATCGGCGCTCTCCTCCAGTACCGCAGGCCGCGGGCGAAGAAAAAGTAGCGCCGCGCCGCGGACTTGGCGGCTGTTACAGGCGATTACACTCGGTTTCAGATGCCGAATCATGCCCTGTCGACAATGCTCCCATGCCCGCAGTGACCGGGCAGGACCAGACGAAAAGGAGCGACATATGAAACCGACCAAACTCACGCTTGCCGCCGTGCTCGGCGCATCGCTCGTTGCAGCCGCGCCCGCCTTCGCCGACCCGGGGTACGGGCGTCATGATCGCGATTGGCGCGGGCACGAGAACGACCGCCGCGTCGTAGTGGTTCACGAGCGTCCCCGCTACGTCGAGCGGCGCGTGGTCGTCGTCGAGCGGCCCGCGGTCGTGTACCACGCGGTGCCCGCGTACTATCCGGCGCCGAACCTCGGTGCGATCGGCGGCGCAATCGTCGGCGCGGCGATCGGCAGCCAATTCGGCGGCGGAAACGGCAAGTTCGTCAGCGTCGCCGCGGGCAGCGTGCTCGGCGCCTTCGTCGGCGACCGGGTGGTGAACGGCTACTAGCCGCGCCGCGCCAGGCCGAGATCCTCTTCGAGGGCGCGGCCCGGGAAGTGAAAGCGCACCGGCCCGTCCGGGCGCGCTTTCATGAACTGCACGAGGTAGGGATCGTCCGAGGCCGCCACCTTCTCGGGCGTTCCCTCCCCGACCACGACGCCGTCGGAGATCACGTACACGTAGTCGACGAGCTTGAGCGACTCGCTCACGTCGTAGGTGACGACGATCGACGTCGTCCCGAGCGCGTCGTTAAGCTTTCGAATCAGTTCGGCGATGGCGTTCAGGCTGATCGGGTCGAGCCCGCCGAAGGGCTCGTCGTACATCGTAAGCGTCGGGTCGGTCGCGATCGCGCGCGCGAGCGCCACGCGCCGCGACATGCCGCCCGACAGGTCCCCGGGCATGAGATCGCGCGCGCCGCGCAGGCCCACCGCCTGCAGCTTCATCAGCACCAGGCGCCGCACCAGCTCCTCGGGCAACCGGTAGTGCTCGCGGATCGGGAAGGCGATGTTCTCGTACACCGACAGGTCGCTGAACAGCCCGCTCGTCTGGAACATCATTCCCATCTCGCGGCGCAGGGCGTACAGCGCGTCGGTGTCGAGCTCGTGCACGGTCTGGCCGTCGACGCGAATCGTGCCGCTCGCCGGGCGCAGCTGGCCGCCGATCAGCTTGAGCAGCGTCGTCTTGCCGCAGCCGCTCGCCCCCAGGATCGCGACCACCTTGCCGCGCGGGATTCGGAGGCTCAGGCCCTTGAAGATCTCCCGCCGGTCATAGGCGAAGCGCAGGTCCTCGATTTCGACGATGTCTCCAAGGCTCATGGCGCGCAGTCTAGCGCAGGGGCGCGTGCACCTCGACGCGTGCGCCGTCCGCAAGCGCGTCGGACGGGTAGACGATCACCTGGTCGCCGGGCTTGAGACCCTCTTCGATCATCGCTTCGCTGCCGTTGCGCCGGGCCACCTTCACCTGGCGCAGCGCGGCGCGACCGCCCTCGAGCACGAACACCGCCCAGCCCTCGCCGCGCCGGAACAGGGCCCCCACCGGCACCTTGAGCGCGTCCTCGGCCCTGAACACCACGATGTGCGCGTCGACGCGGAAGCCGTCGCCTATCGTCTGCACGCGATCGAGCGGCTCGGCGAAGTCGAGCACGACATTCACGCGCTGCTCCTCGACCCCGAGCGCGGAGATCTTGGTGAAACCCGCCGGCTCGACCAGGCGCACGCGCGCCGCGAGCGGAGGCACCCCGCTGCCGAGCTCGATGCGCGCGGGCATGCCGGGGCGAACGCTCACCCCCTCCTCCGAAAGAACGTCGACAACCGCCTCGAGGCTGCGCGGGTCGGCGATCTCGACGAGCGGAGCCCCGAGCGGTACCACGCCTTCGCTTTCCTGCACCACCTTGAGCACCGATCCGGTGATTGGCGATTTCACCTCCCAGCTCGCGCCGACGATCTTGTTCGCGCTCTCGGCGCGGTAGCGCACCAGCACCGCGCGCGCCTGCTCCACCTCGTGGATCGCCGCGTGCTCGGCGAACTTCGCCGCCTCCCGCCCTTTCTCCGAAGTGACCAGGGCGAGCCGCGCCTGATCGAGCGCGTTCTCCGACACGAAGCCGCCCTTCCTCAGGGTCTTCGCCCGCTCGAGGTCCGAGCGCGCCTGCTCGACCTGGGCGCCGGCCTTCGCCAGCTCGGCCGCTGCGCGCAGCCGCTGCGCCTCCGCGGCCCCGACGCGCGCCTCCAGCTCGCGCACCGTGCGCGCGTCGAGAAATGCCGGCATGCTGGGTGTAAGCACCGCCACCACCTGGCCCTCCTTCACCGGGTCGCCCGCCTTCAGCTCGATGCGCTCGACGCGGCCGGCGAGCGGGGCCGACACCACGTAGCGCTCGCGCACGCGCGTCTTGCCGTCGTCCGACACCGTCTGCTCGAATGTTCCGCGCGTCACCTTGGCGGTCTCGACCATCACCGGCTGCGGGCGCAGCGCCCAGACGACCAGCGCCGCGAGCGCCGCAGCGCCGATCCCCAGGGCGATCTTGTTGCGCATCCTCATTCGCGTGCCTTCAGTACGCCGACCAAATCCAGATTATCGATGCGATTCCTCACGACCAGCGCGCTCGCGATGCCTGCCGCCACCGTCGTCGCCCCGGCGAACAGGTAGGTGCGCGGCCAGATAACGAGCGGAAACTCGAAGGTCTCCGGAATGATGAGCGAAACGATAAGTGCCGCGAGCCAGTAGCCAAGCACGAACCCCACCGGAATCGCCACCAGGATCTCGAGCGCCAGCTCGCCGAGCAGCAGCAGGGATACCTCGCCCCGCGTCATGCCGAGCACCCTCAGGCTCGCCAGCTCCCAAGCGCGCTCGGCGAGCTGGATGCGCGCGTTGTTGTAGACCACGCCCACTACGATGGTTGCGGCGAACGCAGTCAGGATACCGGTGAAGAACAGCGCGTTGCGCGCCGTCGTGGCGCGGAAAGTGTCGAGCAGAGTCCGGGTCACGATCACCACCGCCGCAGCCGGGATCTCCTTCAGGCGCTCGAGAAGCGCGGGCTCCGCGCCGCGGTCCGCCAGCAGCGCCGCCGCCGACACCAGCGGTCCGTCGCGTGCGAGGCGATTGAGGTCGTCGAGCCGCATATACGCGTTCATGCCCGCCAGCTCGCGAACCGTCCCGGCCACGCGCAGCTTCGCCTTGACGCGCCTGCCCTCAAGTAGCTCGACGAACAGCGTGTCGCCGGGACGCACGCCGAGCCGGTCGGCCAATCGCGTCGTTAGCAACACGCCGCCGGGCGCAGGCTGGTGCAGGCGCAGCTCGCGGTCGAGGATACGCTGCAGCTGGGCGCCGTCGCCGAGTCCCGTGAGCGCGGTGCGGTAGCTGCGATGCCCTGCGCGCAGGACCACCGGGATGGCGCGCGTGCCCTCGGCCTGCTTGACGCCCGGAAGGCGCGCGAGCTCGCGCACCACGGCGCGGTTTGCGGGCTCCGGAAAGCCGACGAACACATTCGCGCGCTGCACCATGTTGAACTGCACGTCCATGAAGTAAGCGAGGGAGTCGTACCAGAATGCGGAGGTGATCAGGATCGCGACCGAGCCCGCGACACCGATCACGGTGAAGGCCGCGCGCAGAGGTTTGCGCTCGATGTTGCGCAGGATCATGCGCTGCCCGGGGGTGGCGAGCCTGGCGTAGCCGAGCCGCTCGATGAGCAGCGGCCTGAACACCGCGGGCGCCAGCGGGCGCAGCGCCTCGGCCGCGCGCAGTTTCACCACGCCGCGGATGGCGGCGAGCGCGCCACCGTAGCCCGCCAGCAGGGCCACGCCCGTGCCCGCGAGCGCGACCGAAGGCAGCACGCGGAATTCGAAGCTCGGGAAGTGGAAGAAGTCCGACAGCAGCCCGGTCATCTCTCGCCCCAGCCAGTCGCCTATGCCCAGACCGATCGCGGCGCCGAGCAGCACGATGACGGACGCGAAAGCGAGGTAGTGGCGCGCGATGGACCGCCCCTCGTAGCCCAGCGCCTTGAGGGCGGCGATCTCGCCGCGCTGCGCATAAACCTGCCGGTGCAGCACCACGTTCAGGATGAATGCCGCGACCGCGAGGAAGATCACCGGCAGCACCGTGCCCCACACGCGCTGCTCCTCGATCTCCTGCGACACGATCTTGTGCGAGATCTGGTCCTCGCGCCCGACCGCTCCCAGGCTGCCGTAGGGCTCGAGCAGCCGGTCGAGCGCGGCGATGACCGCGGGTTGCGATGCGCCGCGCGCCAGGCGCAGCTGCACCGAATTGAACGCGTCGGTCATGTCGAGCGCCGCGGCGAGCGTCTCGGCGTCGGTCCAGAACACCGCGAACCACTCGTCATCAGGCATGCCCCCGCCGCGCGTGGCGTAAATGTACTCCGGCGATAGCGCCGTGCCGACGATTGTCAGCCGCTCGAGCTTGCCGTTGACCAGCACGTTGGCGCGCGTGCCGAGGGCGAGGCCGCGGGCCTCCATGAAGCGCTGGTTCACCACCACCTCGTCCTTCGCTCCGGGCGCCGGCCAGCGACCGCTCCTGAGCGTGAGCCGGCTCATGGCCGGAGGGTGCACGAAGTCCACGCCGATCAGCCGCGCGATCATGGGCGGACCGATGCCCTCGATGGTGAGCTGGGCGTCCTGCACCACGCGCGTCTCGACTTCCGATACTCCCGGGATGGAGCGGATCTTCTCGACCAATGCCTGGGGCGCGCGCTTCACCTGCGAGAACACCTGGGGGAAGCGCGCGGTGTCGTAATAGCGCTCGCGCGAGGTGAGCAGCGAGTCGTGCGTCGAGAACGCCGCGATGAAGGCGCCGATGCCGCAGGCGATCACGAGCGCGATCGACACCACCTGCGTCTTCGTCGACCACAGGTCGCGCGCGAGCTTGCGATCGAGCGCCCTCACCAGGAGATCTCCGCGGGGGTCAGCTTGCGCGCGTTGACCTCGACCTTCGCAATGCGGCCGTTGGCGATGCGCAGCACGCGGTCGGCGATCGCCGCGATGGCGGCGTTGTGCGTGATCACCATCGCGGTGGTGCCGAGCTCGGCGTTCACGTGCGTGATCACTTCGAGCACCAGCTTTCCGGTCTCGTAGTCGAGCGCGCCGGTCGGCTCGTCGCACAGCAGCACTTGCGGCCGCTTCGCCACGGCGCGTGCGATCGCCACGCGCTGCTGCTCGCCGCCGGAGAGCTGCGAGGGAAAGTGGTCGAGCCGCTCGCCGAGCCCGACCAGCGCGAGCGCCTCCTCGGGTGTCATCGGCTGCTCGGCGATGTCGGTCACCAGCGCGACGTTCTCGCGCGCCGTGAGGCTCGGGATGAGGTTGTAAAACTGGAACACGAAGCCGACGTGCTCGCGCCGGTAGCGCGTGAGCGCGGCTTCGTCCGCGCCGCTGAGCAGGTGGTCCTCGAAGCGCACCTCGCCGGAAGTCGGCGTGTCCAGGCCGCCGAGGATGTTCAGCAGCGTGGACTTGCCGCTCCCCGAGGCGCCGAGCAGCACGATCAGCTCGCCGCTCGCGACATCGAGATCCACCCCGCGCAGCGCGTGCACCTCGACCTCGCCCATGCGGTATAGCTTGGTGAGGCCCCGCGCCGTAAAGACCGTAGTCATGACTGATTAAACGATATTCCGTGCCCCCCAGCCTCGGTTGATGCAGGTCAAGGTCGTTCAAGCGTAGACTGACCTCAGGCTAGGGTTGCCCGGGCACTACGCCCATCGATCCCGGTGCTTACGCTTTGTCATGGCGACCGAAGGGAAGCGGATTAACAGGCGTCACACGGCACTCGCACTACTTGCCCTCGGCTTGGCGCCGCGCGGGTTGGAGTCATGAATGCCGGAAATTGAGCTCTGGCTAAGAAATATCGGCCTTGAAAAATACGCCGAGGTCTTCGCCAGTCACGACATTGATCTCGAGGTGGCGCCGGATTTGACCGAGCAGGACCTCGAGAAGCTGGGCCTGTCCCTCGGTCATCGCCGAAGGTTAATCGCCGCCGCAGCGAAGCTGCGGGCGAGCGCCGAACGAACGACGAGCGAGCCGGCGGGCGCGGAGCCCGCAGTCGCGGGGCCTGCCCACGTCGAGCGCCGTCAGGTCACGGTGGTGTTCAGCGACCTCGTCGGCTCGACGGCGCTCGCCAGCCGGCTCGACCCCGAGGACATGCGCCGCCTGTTGCGTGAATACCGGGAGGCCTGTGCCGCAGTGATCGGCCGCTACGACGGTCACGTCGCGCAGTTCCTGGGCGACGGAATCCTCGCCTATTTCGGCTACCCGAGGGCGCAGGAGCACGCCGCCGAGCGCGCGGTGCGGGCGGGGCTGGACATCGTAGCGGAAGTTGCGCGTCTCCGGCGCCCCGACGGCGCCGCGCTCGCGTCCCGCGTCGGAATCGCCACCGGCCTCGTGGCCGCCGGCGCTACCGGCACGGAAGGTGAGCAGACGGTGGTCGGCGACACGCCGAACCTTGCGGCGCGCCTGCAGGCGCTCGCCGGTGCGGGCGAGGTGCTGGCGAGCGCCGCGACGCACCGGCTGACCGGCGATTTCTTCGAGTACACCTACGCCGGCGAGCACGCGGTGAAGGGCTTCGACGCGCCGGTCGCGGCGTGGCGCGCGCTTGGCGTGGGCGCCGCCGAGAGCCGCTTCATCGCCGCACGGGCTGCGGTCGCCGCGCCGGTCATCGGGCGCGAGCGCGAGCTCGCGTTCCTCGCCGACGCCTGGCAGCGCGCCGCGAACGGCAACGGCCACGTCGTGCTGATCTCGGGCGAGGCCGGCATGGGCAAATCGCGCTTGCTCGAAGCGCTCGCCGAGCGTGTGCGCGACGAACCGCACCGGCTGCTGCGCGCGCAATGTTCGCCGTATCACGCCAACAGCGTGCTGTTCCCGTTCGTGCAACTGCTGCGCCACCGGCTCGACCTGAAGCGGGACCTGGACGACACGGAGAGCCGCGCGCGCGTCGACCGCATGCTCGAGCATATCGGTCGGTCTTCGCGCCAGGCGAGCCTGCTGATGGCCGAGCTGCTCGAGCTGCGTGCGGACGACGCCCTGTCGCAGCTCGACATGACACCCGCACAGCGCAAGAACGCGACGCTCGAGATCCTCGAGGCGTTTCTCGTCGCACCGCTGGAAGGTGCCACGGTCTTGCTCCTCGTGGAGGACATGCACTGGAGCGACCCGAGCTCGCAGGCACTGATCGAGCGCCTGCTGGACAGGATCGCGCGCGATCAGGCGCTGGTGGTCGTCACGCACCGCCCGGAAATGAAGACCGCCTGGGCGGAACATGCACAGGCGACCCCGCTCATCTGCAAGCCGCTTGCGAGCGAGCACTGCGCGGCGCTCGCGCGGCACGTGGCGAGCCGCGTGAGCATGGACGATGCGCTCATCCGCGAAATCACCACTCGCAGCGACGGCGTGCCGCTCTACGTCGAGGAGCTCACCAAGGCGGTCCTTGCCCTGCAGTCCCCGGGTGCGAGCGCCGTGCCCCTGACGCTGCAGGATTCCCTGATGGCGCGCCTCGACCGGCTCGGCGGCGCCAAGGACATCACGCAGGTGGCTTCGGTCATCGGGCGCCAGTTCACGCACGATATGCTGGCCACCATTGCCGGGGTGGGCGACACCGATTTGCGAATAGGCCTCGCGCGGCTGCGCGAATCCGGCCTGATCTTCGCCGCGGGCGAGGCGGAAGAGCCCGCCTACAGCTTCAAGCATGCGCTTATCCAGGAGGCGGCCTACGAAAGCCTGTCGCGCGAGCGCCGCCAGGCGCTGCACGCGAAGATCGCACGCGCCCTCGAAGCGGCACTCGCCACGGGCGGCGAGGGCGAGCTCACGGTCATCGCGCATCACTACGGCCGCGCTGGCGAGCCGGAGAAGTCGTTCGAGTTCTGGCTGCGCGGGGCCGACCGCGCCAGCCAGCGCCTGGCGTTCGCCGAGGCCGTCGCCGATCTCGGCGCCGCGCTCGGGGAGGTAGAGCGCATCGGCGATCCAGGCCATCGCTTGCGGCCAAAGCTCGATGCGCAGCTCGCGCTCGCTGCTACGCTGGTTCATCAGAAGGGTGCCGGGAGTAGCGAGGTCGCGCCGGCGCTCCAGGAGGCGTACCGGCTCGCGAAGGAGGTGAACGCAGGGGCGCAGCTTTTCCAGGCCACATGGGGGCTTTACCTGAACGCGGCGCGTAACCGCCGGTTCGACGAGGCCCAGGTCCGGGGGGCCGAGCTGCTCTCGATCAGCGAACAGCTCGGCGACGAAGACCTCAAATTCGAGGCTCTGCACCATCAATGGGGTAGCGCCTACTTTATCGGCAAGACCGCGAACATCCTGAAGTACACCGAGCAGGGCGCGAGGCTCTACGATCCCGCGCGTCACCACCGCTTTTCCTACACTTTCGCCGGACACGACCCGGGCGTCTGCGCCCTGTGCGTGCGTACGTTCGCCCTGGGCGTTTCGGGCAACGCCGCGAAGATCAAGCCCGGGCTCGAGACCGCCCTCGCGCTCGCGGATCGGCTGCAGCACCCCTTGACGCTCGTATTCGCGCGGAGCATCGCCTGCCATGCCTTGTATTTCACCCGCGACCTGGACGCCTGCCAGGCATCGGCCGAGCAACTGGTCAAGGACGCGACCAAATACGACCTCCCGCCCATGCGCTCGATCGGAACATTCTGGCTGGGTGCAACGCAGTCGATGCGCGGGGACCCGACCGCGGGACTGCGTCAGATGGAGGCTGCGTTCGAGGCCACGCACGGGATCGGCTTCTTCACGTCGCTGCCCGGCATGGTAATGGCCGACACGCTGGCGCGCGCCGGTCGCGAGCGCGACGCGCTGGCGCTCATCGCGCGCCTGCACGGCGAAATGAGCGACCCGCAAACCGGCATGTTCGTCTCCGAGCTGTGGCGCATCCGCGGCGAGCTCACCGCGCGCGAGCGCGGCGGCGACGCGGCGGAAGCGGAGCGCAGCCTGCAGACAGCGCTGCGCATTGCGCGCGGGCAAGAGGCGACCCTTTTGCAATCGAGGGCAGGAATCTCGCTCGCCAGGCACTACGCCGAGCGCGGCCGCCGCGAGGAAGCGAAGACGGCGCTTGCCGAGTCGGGCGTGCGCGCGCTTGCCGACCGGGCGTCGCCCGAGATCCTGGCAGCAGAGAGACTAGCCGCGGAGCTTGGTTGACGCGCGGCGAAGCTGTCCATTCACCAAGGAGATATGCCGTGAAGGTTTTCCCGATTCGGTTCATCACTGCGCTTGCCTTTGCGGTAGGGGTCCAGTTTGTGGCGTCGGTGGGAGTGGCGGCAGGCTTCGACGACCACGAGGCGCTCGCGGGCGTCAAGGAGGTCAAGGTGGCATTCGATATCACGGCCGGCGAGGGCAAGAAGCTGTTGGGCCAGATCAACGTCATAGACGAGACGCGTCAGTCGTTGATCCGGCAAGGCGTGACGCCGCATTTCGTCCTTGCCTTCCGCGGACCCGCGGCCAGGCTCAAACAGATGCGCAGCGCGGAGGGCATCGAGGGCATGGAGCAGTGCTCGGTCGCGATCCGCCAGCAGGAAACGAAAGCGGAAAACGTCATCCCGCCGGTAAAGGTCGTCGGCAACGGCTGGATTTCGCTGATGACCCTTGAGAACCGCGGCTACGCCTACATAGCACCTTGAGGCATCGCTCGGAAATACAGTAGATGAAATCCAACCTGCGATTTGCCTTCCTGCTGCTGCTCGCGCTCGTTGCAGGCGCCCACGCCCAGCACGGCTTCCACGACGCCGCGCGCTGGGCGGCGCAGCTAGACGACCCCGCGCGCGACGCCTGGCAGAAGCCCGACGCGGTGATCCGCGCGCTCGCGCCCGCGCCGGACGCGGTGATCGCCGACATCGGCGCGGGCACCGGCTACTTCTCGGTGCGCCTCGCGCGCGCCGTGCCGCGCGGCCGCGTGATCGGCGTCGATATCGAGCCGGACATGGTGCGCTACCTCGCGCAGCGCGCGCAGCGGGAAGGGTTGGCGAATCTCTCGGCGCGGCTCGGCGTCGCGGACGATCCGCGGCTTCCGGTGAAGGTCGACCTGGTGCTGGTGGTCGACACCTACCACCACATCGCTTCGCGGGAGGACTACTTCCGCAGGCTGCGTTCGTCGCTCGAGCCGGGCGCGCGGCTGGCGATCATCGATTTCCGGCGGGACTCGCCCTACGGCCCGCCGGAGGGCATGCGCGTGCCGCGCGCCCAGGCCGAGCGCGAGCTCGCGCGCGCGGGCTTCGCGCTCGTCGCCACGCACGACTTCCTGCCGTACCAGTACTTCATCGTGCTGCGCGCACGCTAGCGCGCGGGTGGCGCGGCCGGCGCCTAGCGCTTACGCCTGCCCGCGTCGGTGTCGGGATCCCAGGCGCCGGGGCCGGCCTGCGCAGGCTTGGACGGGATCTTCTTCTTGCGGCGTGAGGACGGGCGCACGATCCATAGGACAAACGCGCCGATGGCGGCGATCACGCCCAGGTCGATGAGCTCCTTGCCGATGCCCATGTCGGGCATCGTCGTCCCGCGTACGCGGCCGCGCAAGCGGATTTACCAACTGTTTCAATTCCTTCGCCGGGCTTGCGCCGCCGCCCCGTAGAATCCCGGCATGCTGCGCGAAGACCCGCATCCGTACTCGAGGCTGACGCCGGATGCGGTGCTCACCGCGCTCGAGAGCACCGGCCTGCGCTGCGACGGACGCCAGCTCGCGCTGAACAGCTTCGAGAACCGCGTCTATCAGGTCGGCATCGAGGACGGGCCCCCGGTCGTCGCCAAGTTCTATCGCCCGGAGCGCTGGAGCGACGCGCAGATCCTCGAGGAGCACGAGTTCGTGCTCGAGCTCGCCGCGCGCGAGATCCCCGCGGTTCCGCCGCTCGCGCTCGGCGGCCGCACGCTGCACGAGCACGGCGGATTCCGTTTCGCGGTCTACCCGCGCCGCGGCGGACGCGCGCCCGAGCTCGAGGACCGCGCCACGCTCGAGTGGCTCGGGCGCTACATCGGGCGCATCCACGCGGTCGGGGCGCTGCGCCCGTTCGCCGCGCGGCCGGCGCTCGACATCGAGAGCTTCGGTCGCGAACCGCGCGACTGGCTGCTCGCGCACGACTTCCTCCCGCCCGATCTCCTCGACGCCTGGCGCAGCGTCGCGGCGCTGGCGCTGGAGGGCGTGGCGCGCTGCTACGAGCGCGCCGGCGCGCCGCGGCTGCTGCGCCTGCACGGCGACTGCCACGCCGGCAACGTGCTCTGGACCGACGCGGGCCCGCACTTCGTCGACTTCGACGACGCGCGCAGCGGCCCGGCGCTGCAGGACCTGTGGATGCTGCTACCGGGCGAGCGCAGCGCGATGGGCACGAGCCTGAAGCAGGTGCTGGACGGCTACGAGCAGTTCTTCACTTTCGAGCGGCGCGAGCTGCACCTCGTCGAGGCCCTGCGCACCCTGCGGCTGCTGCACTACTCGGCGTGGCTCGCGCGCCGCTGGCAGGATCCGGCGTTCCCCGCGGCTTTCCCGTGGTTCAACACGCCGCGCTACTGGCAGGACCGCATCCTCGAATTGCGTGAGCAGGTGGCGCTCATGGACGAGCCGCCGCCCGCCGTATGAGGCCCGCCGACCTGCGCCTGTGGGTGAAGAAGCTCGGTCCGGGCCTCATCACCGGAGCGGCGGACGACGACCCCAGCGGCATCGGCACCTACTCGCAGGCTGGCGCGCAGCTCGGCTTCGGCGCGCTGTGGACGCTGCCGGTCACCTACCCGTTGATGGTCGGCATCCAGATGGTGAGCGCGCGCATCGGCCTGGTGACGGGGCGCGGCGTGGCCGCGAACATTCTGCGCCTCTACCCGCGCTGGGTGCTGCACCCGCTCGTCGTGCTGCTCCTGATCGCCAACACCATCAACATCGGCGCCGACCTCGGCGCGATGGGCGAGGCGCTGCGCCTGCTCATCGGCGGTTCGACCTTCGCCTTCGTGGTGTTGTTCGGCACGCTGTCGGCGGCGCTGCAGGTGCTGATGCCCTATCCGCGCTACGCGCCGCTGCTCAAGTGGCTGGTGACCGCGCTGTTCGCCTATGTGGGCACGGTGTTCGTGGTGCACATTCCCTGGCGCGAAGTGGCGCTCGGCACGCTGTGGCCGGACGTGCGGCTCGAGCGCGGCTACGTGCTGGTGGTGGTGGCGGTATTCGGCACCACCATCAGCCCGTATCTCTTCTTCTGGCAGGCGTCCCAGGAGGTCGAGGAGCAGAATGCGGCGGGCTACTTCGGGCCGCTCGCCATCGACCGCGCGCGCGAGCAGCTGCACCGCATCAAGGTCGACACCTACCTGGGCATGGGGTTCTCGAACGTGGTGGCCTACTTCATCATGCTCACCACCGCCGTCACCCTGCACAGCGCCGGCATCACCGAGATCGACAGCGCGAGCCAGGCGGCCGCCGCGCTGCGTCCGATCGCGGGCGACTTTGCCTTCGTGCTGTTCGCCGCTGGCATCATCGGGACGGGCATGCTCGCGATTCCGGTGCTCGCCGGCTCGGCCGCCTACGCCGTGGCCGAGACGCTGCAATGGCGCAGCGGGCTTGCGCTGAAGCCGCTCGAGGCGCGCGGCTTCTACGCGATCATCGTCGCGGCGATCGTGATCGGCGCAGTCATCGACTTCGCGCCGATCGACCCGATCAAGGCGCTGTTCTGGAGCGCCGTGATAAACGGGATCGTCGCCTTGCCGATCATGGTCGTCATGATGCTGCTCGCCTCGCGCCGCGAGGCGATGGGCCCGTTCGTGATCAGCCGGCGGCTGAAGCGACTGGGCTGGTTCGCCACCTGCACGATGGGCGCGATGGTCGTTCTGCTGCTGTATACGTCCTACGCATGATCCAGGAGGCGCGCATGCTCCCGTCTATGCAATTTGCAGCCGGCATCGGCTACCGCGAATCGGGTCCGCGCGACGCGCCGGCGCTCGTGCTGCTGCACGGCATCGGCTCGACTTCGGCCGTGTGGCGCCGGCAGTTCGGCCCGCTCGGCGTGCGCCATCGCGTGCTCGCCTGGGACGCGCCGGGGTACGCCGACAGCAAGCCGCTCGCGCCCGAGCTGCCGCAAGCGGGCGACTACGCGCGCGCGCTCGGCGACTGGCTCGACGCGCTGGGCGTAGCGAAATCCGTCCTCGTTACAAGCTCGTGGGGCACGCTGATCGCGCTCGCCTTTGCCGGCGTGTACCCGCAGCGGGTACCCGCCATGGTGCTCGGCGGCCCGACCGCGGGCTGGGGTACGCAGCCTGCCGACGTGCGCGCGAAGCGAATCGCCGAGCGCATCGCACGCATTCGCTCGCTCGGACCGCAGGCGATGCGGGAGCAGGACGCCCCGGAGCTGGTCGCGCCCGGCACGGGAGAAGAGGTGCTCCGGCTGCTGCGCGACTCGGGCGAGAGCCTGAGCGTGGCCGGCTACGCGCAGGCGACGCACGTCCTGGGCAACAGCGACGGCGCGTCCATGATCGCCGGCCTCGAGTGCCCGGTGCTCGTGATCGTCGGAGCCGCGGACCGCCGCACGCCGCCCGAGACGAATGCAAAGCGGCTGGCGGCAGCCGCCCGCCGCGCCACGCTGGAGGTGTTTCCCGACTGCGGGCACCTGCCGCAGCTCGAGTACCCCGAGCGCTTCAACCAGGCAGTGCTCGACTACATCCTCCACTGCACGTAGGTGTAGATGTAGTTCGAGCCGCCGTTCACGTTGCCGAGCAACTCCGAGCTGCCGAAGATGCCCGAGCGGTGCGAGGCGCCGACGCCGACGTAGGTGTCGTGCAGCTTGCGCGAGCCGAACAGGTCGCCGACGCTCACGTCGATCGTCGGATCGAGGTAGACGAGCAGCTTCGAGGTGACGCGGCCGCGCTCGGCCTGGTCGCGCGCCTCCACGTAGGGGATGCGAAACGCGTACGACAGGCCGAAGCCGAAGCCCAGGCGCGTGCGCACGTGTTTGTCCCACGGAAAGCCGTAGTAGAACGCCTTCATGTCGGCGTGCACCGCCCAGGAATTCTGCTGCAGGCCGTTCTCGTCGTGGTAGATCGCGCCCACGTTGCCGACGATGTCGACCGGCCAGCCGTTCATGCCCTCGAGGAACGGCCGGCCAAGCTCGACGCCGGCGATGCGCGTGTTGTCTACGGTCGAGGTGGAGGTGCACTGCAGTGCCATCGCCGGCAGCAGGTTGCAGTCGGTCGACTTGCCGTACATGAGCTTGACGTCGAGCGGCCGGCCCTTTTCCTTCCAGGCGCCCTTCTCGGGCGAGAAATCGTAGGCGAAGCCCGCGAGAGCTTTGAGCTGCGTGCCGCCCGAGACGATCGGGCTGTCCGCGACACCCTTCGACCATTGCGTGACTGAAAGGCCGCCGAGCAGCCGCCAACGCTCGGTGAGGTGGTAGTCGGCGTACACGCCGAAATCGAGATTCACGCCGCTGCCCGGCTCGTAGGCGGGCCGCGTCGCGGTCGCCTCGCCCGGCAGCACGCCGTAGTAGTAGTTGTTCAGCGTGGCGTCGCGCCAGGAGATCGTCGCATAGGGCCGCAGCCGCCAGGGGCCGTGCCTGCGCTCGTAGAAGTAGCCCAGGCGCGCCTCGCTGCCGCTCGAGGCGCCCGAGACGTCGTGCAAGAGCTCGACGAAGGCCGCGCCCCACGCGCCGCGCTGCTCGAAGCTCAGGCCGAAATCGGTGCCGGTGTCGCGCCCCGCCATGCCCTCGAGGCTCGCGGGCAGCTTGTCGTAGGGGAAGCCTTCGAAGCGGTGCGAGACGAAGACGTCTACCAGCTGCTGGGGCGTGTCGTAGAGCTTGAGCCCCATCCTGTAGCCGTGCAGGTAGAGGTACTTGTTCTCGTACAGGAGGAGCGGCAGCAGGTCGTAGCGCACGCCGGCGTCCTTGTACATCGAGGGCTCGATGCGCACCGCAGCGCCGAGGCCCGCGCTGCCCTCGCCTTCGAACAGGCCCACCAGCGGGTCGCTGGTGGCCGCGGCCGGGGTCGTGACGAGCGCGAGGAGAACTGCTAGAGCGGCGGTTCTAGTCATTGTTGGCGTCGCGAGCGCGCAGTGTAACCGATGCGCGCCCCTCAGCCCGCGAGGTCGTCCAGCGCCCCCTCCAGGTGCGACACGTCGGCCCACAGCGCGACGCGCCACGCATCGCCCGCCGCCTCGACGCGATTCAGCGCCGCGTTCGGGATCTCAAAGTCGCGCGGCGAAGACAGGCCACGCCCGGTGGCGTGGCGGTACACCATCTCGAGCACCCCGCCGTGCGTAAAGACGAGGATGCTCTCGCCCGCGTGGCGCGCGGCGAGCTGCACGACGCAGTCGAGCGCGCGCGCGGCGAAGGCCTTGAGGCTCTCACCGGTCACGAAATCGAATTCCGGATCCTTGTCGCGGAAACGCGCGTACTCCGCGGGATGGCGCTCTTTCACCTCGACGTACGTGAGGCGCTCGAACATGCCGTAGTGCCGCTCGCGCAGCGCGGCGTCGAGATGCACGCCGAGCCCCAGGCGCGCGGCCGAGGGCTCGGCCGTCTGGCGCACGCGCGAGAGGTCGCTCGCATAGATGGCGCTGAACGATTCGCCCGCCAGCGCCGCCGCCACCGCGCGCGCCTGCGCGAGGCCGGTGGCGTTCAGCGGCACGTCGAGCTGCCCCTGCACGCGCCCCTCTGCGTTCCAGGCGGTCTCGCCGTGGCGCACCAGGCACAGCCGCGTCACGCTCATTTGAGCGCCTCGGGATTGAGCAGCCGGAGCGGCGTGCCGTTCAGCCAGGCTTCGACGTTCTCGACCGTATCCTCGTAGTACATGCGGAAGTTTTCCTGCGTGACGTAGCCCAGGTGCGGGCTGAGCGTGACGTTCTCGAGCCTGCGCAACGGATGCTCCGCGGGCAGCGGCTCGCGATCGTACACGTCGAGCGCGGCGTGCGCGAGCCGCCCGCTCGCGAGCGCCTCGAGCAGCGCGGCCTCGTCGACGATCGGCCCGCGCGAAGTGTTCACCAGAATCGCGCCCTGCTTCATTTTCGCCAGCTCCGTGGCGCCGAGCAGGCCGCGCGTGCGCTCGCCGAGCACCAGGTGGATGCTGATCACGTCCGACGTAGCGAGCAGCTCGTCCCTCGGCACGTACAGGGCCCCCGAGGCGATCGCGCGCTCGGCGGTGAGGTTCTCGCTCCAGGCCACTACGTCCATGCCGAAGGCGGAGGCGATGCGTGCCACGCGGCTGCCGAGCTTGCCCAGGCCGATGAGTCCCAGGCGCCTGCCCTCCAGGGCGATGCCGCCGGCGAGGCCTTCCTGCCAGCGGCCCGCGCGCATGCCGCGCTCCGCCTTCGCGAGGTCGCGCGCCGCGGCGAGAATCAGCCCCCAGGTGAGCTCGGAAGTCGAAGCACCGCCCGTACCGGGGCGCGTGTGGCTGACCGGGACGCCGCGCTCGGCGCAGGCGTGCGCGTCCAGGCTCGGCGAGCGCACGCCGGTGAGCGTCACGAGCTTCAGTCGCGGCAGCCGCTCGACGAGCGCGCGCGGAAACGGCGTGCGCTCGCGCATCAGGCACACGATCTCGAACGGCGCGAGTGCCGCGGCCGCGTCTCCGGCGGACACGAAGGGCGCGTGGAACACGGTGATCTCGACGCCGCGGCGGCGCAATCGCTCCCAGTCGGCCGAGGCGAGCGCGACGTGCTGGTAGTCGTCGAGAACGGCGAGCTTCACGCGGCGATCCTAGGCGGTGCGCAAGCTGAACAGTTTAACGACTCCCACCGCCGCGAGCGGAAGCAGCAGGCCGATCAGCGTGGCGCTCACCAGCAGCTCGCCCACCTCGTGGTAGTCGGCGCGCACCAGGATCGCGCCGGTCGCATGGTTCTTCACTTCGCGCGTCACCGTGAAGACCCGGTTCAGGTATTCGGTGCCGAGCTGCGCGGCCGAGAGGGCGAGGTTGGTGAACGAGGCCATCACCGCGAAGTAGGTCGCCTTCAGCTGCGGTGGCGCGCTGTTGGCGATCCAGGCGAGCATCGGGATCATGGCGATCTGGCCGAGCGGCGACTCGAGCGCCGTGTCCACCAGCGCGATGAAGCGCGCGTCGACCACCCCGCCGGTGAGCGCCTCGGTCCAGTGGTGCAGGCCGTAGAACATGCCGACATACGGCAGGCCGAGCGCCGTGCCGGCGAAGGTCAGCATGACGATGATCTGCGCGATCGACTTCTCGGCCATGTAGCGGCGGAAGACGAACATCCCGCCGAGCGTGAGCGCCGAGGCGATGAGCGAGAGCTTGGCGATGAACGCCTGGTCGAACCTGAGCACGTCGATCTCCCACCAGGTCGCGCCGGCGCCCGGCCCGGGCACCGCGCGGTACACGAACAGCACCAGGGCGGTAGCGACCAGCACCTCGCGCGCCGCGGGCTCGAGCTCCCGCGCCAGCCGCCACAGCAGGAAGAGCAGCACGCCGAGCGAGCCGGCGAAGATGAGCTCCTGGCCGAAGCGCAGATCCGACAGCCCCACGGCGAGCGTCACGATCACGAACGCGAGGCTGCCGCCGAGCACCCACCAGTTTGGCACGGTCTTCTGCTCGCCGTGCACCGCGAGCAGATGCTCGATCTCGGCCGCGCCGAAACCCTGGCGGCGCAGGCGCGCCCGCTGCCTGCGCCGCAACGTGGACGCCAGCATTACGCCGGCGAGCGAGACCGCGGGAATGAGGAGCGCCAGCTCGTAGATGTCTGCGTACAGAGCCGCCTTCGCGGCCTGCGGCAGGGCGTCGGCCCCCTTGAACAGCAGCACGTTCGCGAACGCCACCAGCACGCTGCCGCCGATGATCGCGACGCGGCCGAGCGTCTGCATCGTGGTGTGCATCAGCTTGCGCTGCTCCGCTGCGTAGGGCCGGCCCGCGGCGTCTACGCGCGGCACCGCTTCGACCGTCATCGCGTCGGCGACCGCGTCCTGCACCATGTAGCCGGTCGGCGCGAGCAGCGTCGCGAGCACGTACCAGTGCGCCACCGGCATGACCGCGCGCATCGCCGCGGTGTGCTCGACCAGCCCGACCATGATCAGCAGGCTCGCGGCGATCAGCGCCGCGCCGAAGTACACCAGCCACGCCTTCCAGCGCCAGATGAGGTCGACCAGGTGCCCGATGGGCATCTTGAGCGCCCAGGGAATGCCGGCCCAGAAGCCGAGCGCTGCGAGGAACGCCGCCGACAGCCCCAGGTACTCCTTTACGAAGAAGGTGCCGACGATGCCGGTGAGCCCCGAGATGCCCGCGGCGACGTACACCATCAGCGGCGGCAGGTAGGAGAGCCGCAGCTCGCGTCCGAGCTCGAGGACGTTGCGCTCCAGCCACCCCTTGACCGCGCTAGAAATGGACGTTGTTGCCGCCTTTCAGCTTGAGCATCTGGCGCGCGTCATCGGGCGCGGCGACGGCGAGCCCCAGCTCCTCGAGGATGCGGCGCACCTTCAGCACCTGCTCGGCGTTGGAGCGCGCAAGCTGGCCCTTGCCGATCCACAGGCTGTCCTCCAGCCCGACGCGCACGTTGCCGCCCATCACCGCCGAGAGCGCCGCGATCTGCATCTGGTTGCGGCCGGCGCCGAGCACCGACCACAGGTAAGCGTCGCCGAACAGGCGGTCCGCGGTGCGCTTCATGTGCAGCACGTCCTCCGCATGCGCGCCGAGGCCGCCGCGGATGCCGAACACCGACTGGATGAACAGCGGCGGCTTGAGCAGCCCGCGGTCGAGGAAGTGCGCCGCGCTGTAGAGATGCCCGATGTCGTAGCACTCGATCTCGAAGCGCGTCATGTTGTCCGCGCAGGAGCGCAGGATGTGCGCGATATCCTTGAAGGTGTTCTTGAAGATGCGGTCGTCGCTCTCGGCGAGGTAGGGCTTCTCCCAGTCGTGCTCGAACTCCTTGTAGCGTCCGAGCATCTCGTACAGGCCGAAGTTCATCGAGCCCATGTTGAGCGAAGCGACCTCCGGCCTGAGCTTGAGCGCGGGCTGCAGCCGCTCCTCGACCGTCATGGTGGGCGCCCCGCCGGTGGTGAGGTTGATCACCACGTCGGAGTTGTCCTTGATGAGCGGCAGGAACTGCAGGAACACGTTCGGGTCCTGCGTCGGGCGGCCGTCCTCGGGGTTCCTGGCATGCAGGTGCACGATCGCGGCGCCGGCCTGCGCCGCGCCGACCGCGGCTTCGGCGATTTCCTCCGGCGTGACGGGAAGGTGCGGCGACATGCTCGGCGTGTGAATCGATCCGGTGATCGCGCAGGTGATAATGACCTTGCCCTGGGCTGCAGCCATTTTCTTATCCTCCCGTCCCCCGCATGATACAGGCGCCCGGGCAAGGATATACTCCGCCCCCCAGCCCAGCGCCCATGGACCCCCGCCTCTCCTCGCCAGCGGCGCGCCGCAACCGCGATCCGATCCTCGCCGCGCTGCGCCGGGTGCTGCCGACCGAGGGCGCGGTCCTCGAGGTGGCGAGCGGCAGCGGCGAGCACGCCGTCTGGCTCGCCGCACACCTGCCCGGCCTGGTATTCCAGCCGAGCGACCCGGAGCCGGCGAGCCGCGCGAGCATCTCCGCCTGGATCGCCCGCGAGGGCCTGCCGAACGTGCGCGCGCCCCTCGCGCTGGATGCGACCGACGAGGGCTGGGCGCTGCCAGCGGAAATCGCCGCGCGCGCGGTCGCGGTTCTGTGCATCAACATGGGGCACGTGGCGCCGTGGCAGGCGACCCTGGGCCTGCTGCGCGGCGCCGGCCGACTGCTGCATTCCGGCGGTGTGCTGTATCTTTACGGTCCGTACAAGCGCGAGGGGCGCCATACCGCGCCGAGCAACGCAGCGTTCGACGCGAGCCTGCGCGCGCGCGACCCCGAGTCGGGCGTGCGCGACCTGGAGGACGTCGTCGCCGCGGCCGGGCGTGCCGGCCTGACGCTCGCGAGCGTGGAAGAAATGCCCGCCAACAACCTTTCAACCATCTTCCGCAAGACATGAGCGCGATCACCGGGCGCAGCGCCTTTCTCCAGTTGCTCGTCGACGAGGGCGTCACGCACCTGTTCGGCAATCCTGGCACCACCGAGCTGCCGATCATGGAAGTCGTGCCGCAGTTCCCGCAGCTGAAATTCGTGCTCGGGCTGCAGGAGGCGGTGGTGGTGGGCATGGCCGACGGCTATGCGCGCGCTTCCGGTCGCCTGGCCGCCGCCAACGTGCACGTCGCGCCGGGCCTCGGCAACGCCATGGGCGCGCTCTACAACGCGAAGTTCTCCGGCTCGCCGATCCTCCTCACCGCGGGCCAGCAGGAGCAGGGTCACGGGCTGCGCGAGCCGCTGCTGTACGCGCCGCTGGTGCCGGTGGCGCAGCCGTTCGTCAAGTGGGCCGTCGAAGTGACGCGCGTCGAGGATCTGCCGCTCATCATGCGGCGCGCCGCGAAGCTCGCGCTCACGCCGCCGACCGGGCCGGTATTCATCTCGCTGCCGGGCGACATCCTGGAACAGCAGGCCGAGCTCGACCTGGGGCGTGCCACGCGGGTCGATGCGCGCATGCGGCCCTCCGACGCCTCACTCGAGCGCCTCGCCGGCACGCTGCTCGCCGCGCGCAATCCCGTGATCATCGCCGGCCAGGAGCTGGCGACGCACGACGCATTCGCCGAGGCCGCCGAGCTCGCCGAGCTGCTCGGCGCCGCCGTGTACCAGCAGTCGGTGCCCTACGCCGCGCAATTCCCGACCGCGCACCCGGCCTACATGGGCGCGCTGACCCGCAACCAGAAGCAGGTGCGCGCCGCGCTCGAGCCGCACGACCTGCTGCTGTGCCTCGGCGCGGACCTGCTGCGCATGTCGGTGTACAGCCCGATCGATCCGCTGCCGCCGCACCTGACCGTGATGCACCTCAGCGAGCGCGACTGGGAGCTCGGCAAGAACAATGCGACCGAGTTCGCCGTGCAGGCGAACGTGCTCGAGACCCTGCGCGCCCTGCTGCCGCTCGTGCGCGTGCGGCGCTCGGGCGAGACGGCTGCGCGGGCCGCCCAGCGCCTGGCTGCGCTCCTGCCGCGCAACTGGGCCGCGCAGCGCGGCAAGGCGCGCCTCGCCGCGCTCGAGGCGGCCGAGGAAAAGCCGATCGACCCGAGGTTCCTCATGCTGCGCATCGCCGAGTCGCTGCCGGCGGATGCGGTGGTGGTGGAAGAAGCGCTCACCTCGGCGAACGCGCTGCCGCAGTTCCTCGAGCTGCGCGACCCGCGCTGCTTCTACGGTCTGGCGAGCGGCGGCCTGGGCTTCGGCATGGCGGGCGCCGTGGGCGTGGCGCTCGCGCAGCCGGGACGGCCGCTCGCGGCGGTGGTCGGCGACGGCAGCGCGATGTACGGCATCCAGGCGCTGTGGACCGCCGCGCACCTGAAGCTGCCGATCACCTACGTGATCACCAACAACCGCAGCTACCGCATCCTCAAGGAGCGCCTGGTCTCGATGCGCGGCACCGACCGCTTCGTCGGCATGGACCTGCGCGACCCGGCGATCGATTTCACGGGCCTCGCGCAGTCGATGGGCGTGCCGGCGCGGCGCATCACCGACCCGCAGGAATTCGCGCCCGCGCTGCGCGAGGCGATGGCGAGCGGCGCGCCGCGCCTCATCGAGGTGATGGTGGCGGACGGGTTTGGGGGCTGACCCCGGATTGACGCCGGGCGCCATGCCCTGAATACTCCCGGCTGTTCCGTCGGGTCTTTGCTTCCATATCGCTCTGGAGGGTGGTGCCATGGCAAAGCGCTATTCGAACATCCTGGAAACGATCGGCAACACGCCGGTCGTGCGCATCAACCGGCTGGCGCCGGCGGGCGTGAACCTGTTCGTCAAGGTCGAGGCCTTCAATCCGCTCGGCTCGGTCAAGGACCGCCTTGCGATCGGCGTGATCGAGGCGGCGGAGAAGTCCGGGCAGCTCAAGCCTGGGCAGACCGTGATCGAAGCGACGAGCGGCAACACCGGCATCGGCCTGGCGATGGTGTGCGCCGCCAAGGGCTATCCGCTGGTGCTGATCATGGCCGAGCCATTCAGCGTCGAGCGGCGCAAGCTGATGCGCTTCCTCGGCGCCAAGGTGATCATCACCCCGGCCGCCGAGCGCGCCGTCGGCATGATCGTCAAGATGGAAGAGCTCGCCGCCAAGAACGGCTGGTTCATGACGCGCCAGTTCGAGAACGAGGCCAACCCCGAATACCATGCGCGCACTACCGCGCGCGAGATCATCAACGACTTCGCCGGCGAGCGGCTCGACTACTGGGTGACGGGCTACGGTACCGGCGGCACGCTGAAGGGCGTGGCGCAGGTGCTCAGGAAGGAGCGACCGGAGACGAAGATCGTCGTGTGCGAACCGTCGGACGCGCCGCTCATCGGCAGCGGGGTCCAGCAGTCGCGCAAGGCCGACGGCACACCCGCCGCGCCGCACCCGAGCTTCAAGCCGCACCCGATGCAGGGCTGGACGCCGGACTTCATCCCGAAGCTGACCGGCGACGCCGTCGACATGAAGCTGATCGACCGCCTCCTTCCGATCCCCGGCCCGGAGGCGATCCGCTGCAGCAAAGAGCTCGCGACCAAGGAGGGCATCTTCGTCGGCATCAGCTCGGGAGGAACCTTCGCCGGCGCGCTCAAGGTCGCCGCCGAAGCGCCCAAGGGCGCCAACATCCTGTGCATGCTGCCGGATACGGGCGAGCGCTACCTGAGCACGCCGCTCTTTGCCGACGTTCCGGCCGACATGACCCCGGAGGAGCTCGCGATCTCGCGCTCGACGCCGAGCGCGCAACTCAAGACCTGAGCCGGGGTCGCGCTTGATCCCGATCTCGCGGCGGGCCGCGGCGGCGGATCGCGCCTTCGACGTCGTCAAGGACTTCTATTTCCACTCGCGCTACGGCGCGCGGCGCGGCGATCCGGGCATCGCGGACTTCACCTTCGGCAACCCTCACGAGATGCCCCTCGCAGGGCTCGTGGCGGCGATCCGCGAGGGGGCGCTGCCGCAGAACAAGGACTGGTTCGCCTACAAGTCGAGCGAGGAAGCGCCGCAGGCTTTCCTCGCCGCGGCGGTCGGCAGGGAGCTGGGCCTCGCGTTCGAGCCGCCGGACATCGCGCTCACCGCCGGCGCCTTCGCGGCGATCTCGGTCGCCTTCCGCCTCGTGCTCGACGCCGGCGACGAGGCGATCTTCTCCGAGCCGGCCTGGTTCTGCTACGAGCCGATGCTGCTCGCCGCCGACGCCGTGCCGCGCAAGCTGGCGCTCAAGAAGCCGAAGTTCGATCTCGACCTCGACGCGCTCGACGCCGCGATCGGACCGCGCACGCGGCTGGTGATCGTCAACACGCCGCACAATCCGACCGGCCGCATCTACGCGCGCGAGGCGCTCGCCGCGCTCGCCGAACGGCTCGAGCGCGCCTCGCAACGCATCGGCCGCCGCATCTTCCTCCTGTCCGACGAGCCCTACCGGCGCCTGCGCTTCGACGGGCGCGGCTTCGTCAGTCCGGCGGCCGTCTATCCGTGGACGCTCGTCTCCTACAGCTACGGCAAGGTGCTGCTCGCGCCGGGACAGCGCCTGGGCTACCTGGCGATCTCGCCGCTCATGCCGGCCGCCGAGCGGCAGGCGCTGCGCGACGCGATGTTCGCCACGCAGATGGCGCTCGGCTGGTGCTTCCCGAACGCCGTCATGCAGAACGCCGTGCCGCAGCTCGAGCAGCTCTCGATCGACGTGCAGGCGCTCGCCCGCCGCCGCGACGCGCTCAGCGCGGCGCTCGCCAAGGGCGGCCACGCCGTGCTGCCGCCGGAGGGGACGTTCTACCTGTGGGTCAAATGGGCGCCCGGCGACCCCGAGCGGCAATGGAACGCGCTCGCCGATCGCGGCGTGTTCGTCCTGCCGGGCGGCATGATGAACGCCCCGGATTACTTCCGCATCAGCCTGACCGCCTCCGACGAAATGGTGGCGCGCGCCCTCCCGGACTTCGCCCGGGCGTCGTGAGATTCGACCTCGTCGTGGTCGGCGCGGGCTTCGCCGGCCTGTACATGCTGCACCGCGCGCGCGGCCTCGGGCTCGCGGCGCGCGTGTTCGAGGCCGGCTCGGGCGTGGGCGGCACCTGGTACTGGAACCGCTATCCCGGCGCGCGCTGCGACATCGAGAGCCTGGAGTACTCCTACCAGTTCGACGAGCGGCTGCAGCAGGACTGGCGCTGGAGCGAGCGCTTCGCTGCGCAGCCGGAGATCCTGCGCTACGCCGACCACGTCGCCGACCGCTTCGGACTGCGCAGCGACATCCAGTTGAACACGCGCGTCGTCGCCGCGCACTTCGACGAGTCCGCGCGCCGCTGGACGGTGCGCACCGAAGAAGGGCAACAGGCCACGGCGCAGTTCCTCGTCATGGCCACCGGATGCCTCTCCGTGCCGAACAGGCCCGGGCTTCCAGGACTCGAGCGCTACGCGGGCGCGGTGTACCACACCGGCGCATGGCCGCACGAGAAGGTCGACTTCGGCGGCAAGCGGGTCGGCGTGATCGGCACCGGCTCCTCGGCCGTGCAATCGATCCCGCTCATCGCCGAAGAAGCGCGCGAGCTCTACGTCTTCCAGCGCACCGCGACCTACTCGGTGCCGGCCCATAACGGCCCGCTCGATCCGGCCTACGAGGCCCGCGTCAAGGCCGACTACGCCGGTTTCCGCGCGCGCAACAGCCAGATGCCGAACGCCTTCGGCTCGAACCTGCCGCGCAACGAGGCTTCCGCGCTCGCTGCGACGCCGCAGGAGCGGCACCGCGCGTTCCAGGCACGCTGGGGGCACGGCGGGCTGTTCTTTCTCGGCGCGTTCGGCGATCTCATCCTCGATGCGCGGGCGAACGAGACCGCGGCCGAGTTCGTGCGCGAAAAGGTCCGCGCCACCGTGCGCGACCCGGCGCTCGCCGAGCGCCTGCTGCCCAGGCAACGCATCGGCTGCAAGCGCCTGTGCCTCGACAGCGGCTACTACGAGACCTTCAACCGCGACAACGTCGAGCTCGTGGACCTGAACGAGGCGCCGCTCAAGGGCGCGACGCCTACGGGGCTGCGTGCCGGCGGGCGCGACTATGCGCTCGACGCCATCGTCTTTGCGACCGGCTTCGACGCGATGACCGGGGCGCTCGCGCGCATCGACATCCGCGGGCGCGGCGCTCGCTCGCTCAGCGACGCCTGGTCCGGCGGGCCGCGCAGCTACCTCGGCCTCGCGGTGGCGGGCTTTCCGAACCTGTTCACCATCACCGGACCGGGCAGCCCATCGGTACTCACCAACATGCTGGTGTCGATCGAGCAGCACGTGAACTGGATCGCCGACTGCATCGCACAGCTGAACGCGCGCGGGCACGCCACGATCGAGGCGCTGCCGCAGGCGCAGGACGCCTGGGTCGCGCACGTGAATGCGGTCGCCGACCGCACCGTGTACCCCTTGTGCAATTCCTGGTACCTCGGCGCCAACGTGCCGGGCAAGCCGCGCGTGTTCATGCCGCTGCTCGGCTTCCCCGCCTACGTGAATAAGTGCGAAGACGTCGTCGCGCGCGGCTACGAGGGCTTCGCGCTCGCCTGAGGCCGCCCGCGATTACTCGGGCAGTCCGGCCAAGCGCAGGCCCTCTTCGTATTTGGCGACGTCTTCCGGCCGTCGATAGGGTCCGAGCACTTCTGCGAGCTTCGAAACCCGCAGCGTCGGATAGAGATCACGCAGCCTTGCTGCCGATTCACGCGCTCGCTCTAGCCGGCCCGCGAGCGCGTTACTCGCGGCGTCGATGCGTAACGCCCCCTGAAGATCGGGGTGGCTCCGCAGTGCCATCGCTGCCCAAGACGATGCGTCATCGTACTGGCCCGTAAAAAAGTGGGCGTGCGCTATAGCGAACTGCATTCCCGGCATGCGCCGATCGAGTGGACTGAGGCGCATCGCGCGGGCGATGCGAGCGATCGCCTCGTCGGGCTCGCCAAGCCAGATCTTCACCCAGCCGCCCCAAAGCCATGCGTCCGCCAGGTTCGGATTGATCAACAGCGCCCGATCGACGAAGGCCGCACCGGCGTCGAGATCTCCCACGACATAGGCGAGCGCCCATGCTCCCGCGCCGAGCACGAATGCGTCGTCCGCGCCCAACTCCACCGCCCGCCGAGCCAGTGTCTTCGTTTCGTTCACTTCATTCGCGGGGTCGATCATCCAGCTGTGTCCCTTGCGCAGCACGTAGCAACTGGCAGCCATGGCGTAAGCCGACGCGAAATCCGGATCGAGGTCGATCGCCCGGTTGAACAGACGCAACGCCTCGGCGTTGGCCTCTCGGCTCTCGAATCGGTAATAGCTTGCGAGGCCGCGCAGGTAATAGTCATACGCGTCGAGGCTCTCGGTCGGCTTGCGCCGTGCGCGATCGATCTCTGCCCGTTCCAGCTTCGGCGTGACGGCGCCGACGACGCTCGACGTGATCCGATCCTGCAAATCGAAGATGTCGTCGAGCTCGCCGTCGAAGCGGTCGGCCCAGATGTGCGCCCCCGTCGACACATCGACGAGCTGCCCGGCAATGCGAACCTTGCTCCCCGCCTTGCGCACGCTCCCCTCCAGCACATAACGCACCGAGAGATCGCGCCCGACCTGTTTCACGTTCACGGCCTTTCCCTTGTAAACGAAGCTCGAATTTCGCGCGATCACGAAGAGCGAGCGCATGCGCGAGAGCGCCGTGATGAGCTCTTCCACCAGGCCATCGGCGAAATACTCCTGCTCGGGTTCGCCGCTCAGGTTCTGGAACGGCAGGACCGCAATCGACGGCATGTCCTGCGCCGGTGCAGGGGCGGGAATCGGGTCGGCCAGCACCTCGCCGTCGAAAAGATAACCCTGGCGCGCAACGGTCTTGATGAGGCTCGCCCCGGGCTCACCGAGGGCCGCGCGCAACTCGGTGACGCACTGCGAAAGCGAGCCTTCGGCCACCACCGCCTTCGGCCACAGCGCGGCCAGGAGCTCGTCCTTGCCCAGGACCCGCCCCGGGCTGGCGACGAACAGCGTCAACAAGGCGTAGGTCTTCGGCCTTAGCGCGACGGGCTCGCCCGAACGCGTGAACTCCGCGCGCGCCGGGTCGAGCCGGAACTCATCGAATCGCACCGCCGCAGCCGGCGGTCGCCGCGCCTCAAGCTCACCCACGCCCACGACACCCCCCGGCGCCGAATTTCATGAAAGCTTCGCGAAAGCTTCGGCGAGATTTGAAGACAGGTCAAGACCTCGGCAGGCACTGTCTCCTCTTCAGAAAGCGGCTTCACCGCCAAGCCCTGCGGGAGGCGTGCCATGCAATATCCACTTGTTCGTGCAGCGCTGATTGGCCTCGCGCTCGTCTGCGACGGCGCCGATGCACGCGAAAACTTGGCACGCTTCGACTTTCCGGGCGCCCGCGGGTCGCTGCAGCTATGGACCGAGCCTTGTGCGGACGCGGCGATCGTGCGGCTCTACGACGACGACATGCCCGAGCCGTTCCTAACCGGCGCGCTCGATCTTCATGGGCGCGTCCTCAGCGGATGCTGGTACCAGGCGGATGGTCGCGTCTTCTTCACGGACAACGAGGGGAATCTGCTCGTGCCGCCGCCACGGGTCGACCAGTTCTGGTCTCCGGACGGCCTGCAGCGATTCGATCAGGAGGCAATTCTTCACACGTACATTCGGTAACACACTGTAAAGGACGCCGTGCGGCCCTGCGCGTTGAATGGAGCCGTAGCAACCCGTTCAACGACACAGGAGAAGCGACATGATCAGGAAGACAGTCTATCTGGCAGTGACCGCGGCGATGCTCGCCGTGAGCGGAGTGAGTTTCGCGCAGGCAAGCCATAACGGCGACGTGCGCGGCGACCGCCGCGAGCTGCGGCAGGACCGGCACGACCTGCGCGGCGACCGGCGCGACATGCGCCAGGACCGCCACGCGATGAGGCACGACCTGCGCACCGGAAATCGAGCGGGCGCGCGCGCGCAGCGCCGCGACCTGCGTGGTGACCGCCACGATTTCCCCGCGGACCGCCACGACATGCGCGGCGACCGCCACGCGATGCACGTCGCCCGGAACGGCCAGCGCTAGCCACATTTCGCGCGCGCCGGCGGCCGCGCGGTCGCCGGCGCGCGCTATTTGCGGTCCGGGTAGCTCACCGCCATCCCCGCGCGCACGTCCTGCTGGATGCCGTACTGCGGGAACGGGTAGCGAAAGCCGTTCTTCGCCAGAGCCTGCATCCCGGCGATCGCGCCCGCGAGGCGCTCCGGCGGCAGCGCCATCAGCATCTCGTCGTCCTCCACTCCGCCGTAGCGGCGCTCGGCGAAGCACGGAATCGACAGACTCGGCTCGCGCGTCCTGAGTGCGCGGCCCCAGGAGTCGGCGCAGGCCGACTCGCCCACCACGCTCCAGTCGAAGCGCTTGTAGCCCGACCACTGCAGCCCGTTGATGAAATACATCATCGCGCCCGGCGTGGCGTAGAAGAGCGCGATGTCGGGCGGATCGAGCCGCCCGCTCGCCAGCGGTGCGACCGCGAGCGCTTCGTAGCGACCCTTCTGCACCACGTTCATCGCCGCCTGGTGGCGGCCCGCGTCCTCGAGCGTCGCGAACCATCTGCCGACCATGTGCTGCCCGGAATACCACTTGTCATCCTGCCCGCCCAGGCCGACCACCGAGCGGCACTGGTCGCCCACAAGGTCCTCGGCCGTCACGCCCACGGTCCAGCCCAGGCGCGCCGCCTGCGCCACCACCTGGTCGAGCGTGTGCACCGCCTTAGGCCGCCGGATCCTCGGCAGCGCCTCCATGTCCGCGCGCGACTCGAACAGCTTCATGCCGAAAGGGATGGTGCGCAGCCTGAGCAGCCGCTCCAGCTCCGCGGCGAGTTCCGGCCAATCGGTGTCGCTCATTTCTTTCCTTTCGCGTGGACCGGCTTCTTGTCGCTTTCGTGCTGCACGGTGCGATCCCTGCCGAGCTCCTTAGCGCGGTACAGCGCCCGGTCCGCGCAAGCGATCCATTCGCCGTGGTTGGCGAGCGTGTCGTCCGCGGTGGCCGTGCCGATGCTCACCGTGCAGCGGATGTCCTCGGAGTCCACCATCACCGCCGCTTCGATCGCCTTGCGGATGCGCTCGGCGATCACCAGCGCGCCGGCCGCGTCGGTCTCGGGCAGGACGATGCCGAACTCCTCGCCGCCGTAGCGCCCGGCGACGTCGAACTCACGCATGCTCAGCCGCAGCAGCGCGCCGATGCCGCGTATCACCTGGTCGCCCACGAGGTGACCGAAAGTATCGTTGATGCGCTTGAAGTGATCGATGTCGAGCATCAGCAGGCTCACCGGACGGCCGCTGCGACGGTGCCGCCTGAACTCGGTCGCCGCCGTCTCCTCCCAGGCGGTACGGTTCAGCAGCGTGGAGAGCCCGTCGGTGCGGCTCAGCTTGGCGAGCTGCCGGTTCTGCTCGCGCACACGGCGCGAGAGGTTGTAGGTGACCACCCCGACCGCGACCGGGTAGGCGACGAACAGCGGCATGCAGGCGATCACGCTCAGCATGCTGGTGCGCGGCTCGAATTCGAAGCCGAACAGCAGCACCGTCGCGCCGCAGGCCAGCAGCTGCGCGGTCGCCGTGCGCGCCAACAGGCGCCAGCCGCCGAGGCTGATCTTGTCCATGCTCAGCATGGTGACGACCAGCACGCTTGGCAGCAGGTTGAACCCCATGAGCGCGACCCACGCGCCGCCGAGCGCCGAGTCGGTGGTCAGGTTGACCAGCTCGTAGCGGTACGGGTCGCGGCTGTAGCGCGCAATCAGGTAGGCGGCGTGCGGCCAGAGAAAGCACGTGGCGGCGAGGCCCGCCCAGGTCGGGCGGTCCGCGCCGATCTCGAGCAGCACCGAGCCGGCCGCGAGAAAGCCCATCGCCCAGCCGGTGATGCGCGGCAGGTAGAGGCGCCGCGCGAAGCGCAGGCCCCTGCGCTTGTCGATCGCCACCCGTCGAGGGGGCCGCGGCCCCGCTCAGACCAGCTGCAGGAAGATCAGCGCCAGGCCGACCACCGAAACCGCCCACACGCCGGTACGCAGCCAGGGAACGCCGACCAGGTACACCACTGCGTAGGCGAGCCGCGCCCAGAAGAAGAGTTGCGCCCCGAGCAGGGTCATCGCGTTCGTCTTGCCGGCCGCGACCGCGACCAGCACGAGCGCGGCGAACAGCACCAGGTTTTCGGTCATGTTGCGGTGCGCGCGCGCCGCGCGTCCCGCCCAGCCGGTGATCTCCGGGAATTTCTCGCGGTTGCCGACGAGCGTCAGCAGTCCGACCTGCATCTGCGCTCCCATTACCGCCACCACCACCTGCACAAACGCGAGCAACACGGACCACACCAGCAAGCTAAGTTCGGGGTTCATGGCAGCCTCCCTCCCAAGACAGGCTCACGCATGCTGCCCCCGCCGCCTGGGCGGCGTCAACTGCTCGCGCGGGCCGCTTCAAGGCCGCGCCTTCGCCATGCGCTAGACTCGGCGCCTATGAAATCCTTCTGGATCCACGCCGAGCCCGGGCGCACGCGGCTCGAGGCGCGCGAGGTCGAGCGCCCGTCGCCGGGCGCCGGTCAGCTGCTCGTGAAAGTGCGCGCAGCGGGGCTGAACCGCGGCGAGTTCATCGCAGGGCTCGGGCTGCACGCCAAGGCGCCCGCGCCCAAGCCCGCCGGCGGCGAGGCGGCGGGCGAGGTCGCCGCGCTCGGCGCCGGGGTGACGGGCTTCTCGCAGGGCGCGCGCGTGATGGGCCGCGCGGCGGGCGCCTTTGCCGAGTTCGCGCTGATGGACGCGCGCGAGGCGCTGCTGATCCCCGAACGGCTGTCCTGGGAGCAGGCCGCCGCCGTGCCGCTCGTGTTCATGGTGGTGCACGACATGCTGATCGGCCAGGGGCGGCTGCGCGCCGGCGAGTGGCTGCTCGTCACCGGCGTCTCCTCGGGCGTAGGCGTCGGCGCGCTGCAGGCGGGCAAGGCGCTCGGCGCAAGAGTGATCGGCACCTCGGGCTCGGGCGCCAAGCTCGAGCGCCTGAAGCCGCTCGGCCTGGACCTCGGCCTCGCGACGCGCAAGGGCGACTTTTGCGCGGCGGTGATGGAGGCAACGGGCGGCAAAGGCGCCAACCTGGTGGTCAATACCGTGGGCGGCAGCGTGTTTCCGGAATGCGTGCGCGCGCTCGCCTACGAGGGGCGGCTCGCGACGGTGGGCTACCTGGACGGCGTGCTGAAGAGCGAGATCGATCTCGACGCGCTGCACGCGAAGCGCCTCACGCTGTTCGGCGTGTCGAACAAGCTGCGCAGTGCCGCCGAGCGTGCCGCAACGGTGCGCGGCTTCGCCGCCGACCTGCTGCCGGCGATCGCCGACGGGCGCATCGTGCCCCTGATCGACCGCGTGTTCGATTTCGACGCGCTGCCGGCGGCCAAGGCCTACATGGAATCCGACGCTCAGCTCGGCAAGATCGTCGTCAAGCTCTAGCTTCCCTTGAACGCGGGCTTGCGCTTCTCCATGAATGCGCGCCGCCCTTCCTGGTAGTCACTGCTCTCGAAGCACTCCCTGACGAAGGCCTTGCACGCCGCCTCGTCGAACGAGCCCGGCGGCTTGAGCAGCTCGCGCACGATGCGCTTCGCGGTGCGCAGGGTGAGCGGCGCGTTGGAGGCGATGCCGGCGCAGGTCTCGAGCGCCTCGGCTTCGAGCGCTGCGGTCGGCACCACGCGGTGCACGAGGCCCATGCCGAGCGCCTCGGCGGCGCTGAACTGGCGCGCCGTGATCAGCATCTCGCGCGTGCGCGCCGGGCCGATCGTGTCGACCATGTTCTTGGTCGAGGAAACGCGGTAGCCGAGGCCCATCCTGGCCGCGGGGATGCCGAAGCGCGCGTCGTCGGCCGCGATCCTCAGGTCGCAGGTGAGCGCGATGTTGATGCCCGCACCCAGACAGTAGCCGCGGATCATCGCCAGCACCGGCTTGTCGCAGTTCTGCAGGCGCAACTGCGCACCCTCGGCGATCTCCTCGTAGCGCTGCACGGCCTCCGCGCCCACGCGCTGGCTTTCGAACTGCGAGATGTCGGCGCCCGAGACGAACGCCTTGTCGCCGGCGCCCGCGAGCACGATCAGGCGCAGCTCGGGATCCGCTTCGAAACGGTCGAGCACGCGCGGAATCGCCTCCCACATGTCGACCGAGACCGCATTCCTGCGTTCGGGGTTGTTGAATACCAGCCAGCCCACCGGCCCCTGCTTCTCGGCGATCACGCGCGCGGTGAGCTCCCCCGGCGCGAAAAGCGCCTGGCGCGGGATCGATTGCAGCTCCTCTTTGGTCATGACGCGGCTCCCTGGATCCTTTTCTTTGAGCGAGCCGCGATCTTAAGCCTGGCTTCAGACAGGCGGCACACACTGTTCGCTTTGCCAAGCGAAACGGGGGACACCTACCGTGAGCCTTTTCAGGATCGAAGATTACACGGCCGGAATCGCGGCCATTCTGTTCTTGGTGGCGGTGTCTCAGCTCGCGCTATGGCTCGGGCGAAACGCCCACGTGCCGCGCGACGAGGAACACAAGGACCACTAGTATCGCCGTCGGTCGTGGTGCCGGCGATGCTTCGCCGCCCAAAGCTGTAGCCGTTCCACATCCAGTAGCCCGCCGCCCCGATGTAACGAGATGTTTCGGGGCTGCGGCACGTCGCATTGCAGGACAACAATCTGTTACCAATTCCTTCCCGGCGCAGGACGCGCCGAGGGTAAGGTATCGCCATGAAGCAAGCGCCCGGAGCTCATCACATGAAGATGCGATACCCGCTGCTCGCCGCGCTCGCGCTGGCGCTCGGCGTCGCGTTCGCCGGCCCCGCGTCCGCGCACGGTCATGCCGACGTGCATTTCGGCCTGTACATGGGCGGACCGGTCGGCTGGCCCTACTACTATCCGCCCGCCTACTACCCGTCGCCGTATTACTACCCGCCGGCGGTCGTGCAACCTTCCGCGCCGCCGGTGTACATCGAGCGTGGCGACGCTGCGCCCGAGAGCGCGCCTTCGAGCTCGGACTGGTACTACTGCCAGGACGCGAAGGCCTACTACCCCTACGTCAAGCAGTGCCCGGGCGGCTGGCAGCGCGTCGCGCCCGAGCCGCCCCAGTGATCAGCGGAGGAACCGGAACATGAAACCCATTGCTCTTGCGTCATTCGTCGCCGCGGCACTCGCGCTCGGCGGCTGCGTGGTCGCACCGCCAAGCGGCCCGAGCGTCATGGCGCTTCCCGGCGAGGGGCGCGGCTTCGATCAGTTCCGCAACGATGACTTCGAGTGCCGGCAGTACGCCGGCGGTCAGACCGGCGGCACGCCGCAGGACGCCTCGGTCAACAGCGGCATAGCGAGCGCCGCGGTCGGCACCGCCATCGGCGCGGCCGCAGGCGCGCTGATAGGCGGGCACGAAGGCGCCGCCGTCGGGGCCGGCACCGGCCTGCTGTTCGGCTCGGCCGCGGGCGTCGGCGCGGCGAACGCCTCCGGTTACACGCTGCAGCAGCGCTACGACATGGCCTATACGCAATGCATGTACGCGAAGGGCGACAAGGTGCCTGCGGCCGGCGAGCAGCCCGCGCCGCACTATCGCCGCCGCGCGTACTACTCCGCTCCCCCGCCGCCGCCGCCGCCTCCGGGCTACTACCCGCGCTGAAGCGAATCGCCGGGACGCCGGCAGGGGCATCGGTTCGCAGGAGGGTGACGAGCATCTGTTACCCTAGGCGCCCCGAAATCAGAGGAGCAGGCGCTTGCCCCGCCTGGAGGAACGGCTGCGGGCCCTCGCGCCCGGACTGCTGCGCGGCATCCGGCGCGGCGTCGAGAAGGAGAGCCTGCGCGTGGCGGCCGACGGTTCGCTCGCGCGCACGCCGCATCCCGCCGGCCTGGGCTCGGCGCTCACGCATCCGCACATCACCACCGACTTCAGCGAGTCGCAGCTCGAGCTGATCACCGGCGCGCACGAGCGCGTCGAGGACTGTCTCGAAGAGCTGACGCGCATCCACCAGGAGGTCTACCGCCAAGTCGGCGACGAACTGCTGTGGGCGACGAGCATGCCATGCAGGCTGCCCGCTGAGGACGATATTCCGCTCGGCCGCTACGGGATCTCGAACGTCGGGCGCGCGAAGACCATCTACCGGCGCGGCCTTTCCTACCGCTACGGCCGGCGCATGCAGACCATTTCCGGCGTGCACTACAACTTCTCGCTGCCCGAGGCCGCCTGGCCGGCGCTGCGCAGCGCCGACGGCCTCGCGGGCGACGACGGCACCTACCGCAACGACGCCTATTTCGCGCTGATCCGCAACTTCAGGCGCCACTCCTGGCTGCCGATCTACCTGATCGGCGCCTCGCCCGCGGTGTGCAGCACCTTCGTCGCGGGCCGCGGGCACCGCCTGCTGGAGCTCGCCCCCGGCACGCTGCACCTGCCGCACGGCACGTCGCTGCGCATGGGGCCGCTCGGCTACCAGAGCGAGGCGCAGGGCTCGCTCGCGGTGAGCTTCAACAGCCTGAAAAACTATGCCGCGTCGCTCTACCCGGCGCTCACCCGACCGTACCCGCCGTACGAGGCGATCGGCTTGCGCGACGGCGACGACTACCGCCAGCTCTCCACGACGCTGCTGCAGATCGAGAACGAGTTCTACGGCACGATCCGCCCCAAGCGCCGCATCGAGCCGGGCGAGCGCTCGCTGCGCGCGCTCGGCGCGCGCGGCGTCGAGTACGTCGAGGTGCGGCTGGTCGATCTCGATCCTTTCGACCCGATCGGCGTCGGCGCGCAGACGATGCGCCTGCTCGACGTGTTCCTGCTGCACTGCCTGCTCGCCGACAGCCCGCCCGATACGCCCGAGGAGCTCGCCTTCATCTCGCGCAACCAGCATCGCGTCGCCGAGCGCGGCCGCGAGCCGGGGCTGCGCCTGGACCGCGGCGGGCGCGAAGTCGCGCTCGCCGACTGGGGCCGCGGCCTGCTGGAAGAATGCGCGCCGATCGCCGCGGCGCTCGACGCGGCGCACGCGGCCGGGCATTACACGGAGGCTCTCGACGCAGCGCGCGCGGCGCTCGCCGACCCCTCGCGGCTGCCGTCGGCGCGCGTGCTCGCCGAGCTGCGCGACCGGTACGCCGGCTCCTACGTCGACTTCGCCGCCGCGCAGTCCGGGCGCCACCGCGAGGCTCTGCGCAGCCTCGCACCGGCGCCGCGCGCGCAGGGGACCTTCGAGCGCATGGCGGCCGAATCGATCGCCCAGCAAAAGGCGATCGAAGCGGCCGACCGCGTGCCGTTCGAGACCTATCGCCAGCAGTACCTGTCGCAGGACCTGCTCGTCGGCCCTTACCTGAGCGGCCTGTGAGCTAGGGGTTGCCGATGAAGTCGCGCTTGCCGAGCTCCACGCCGTTGTGGCGCAGGATGTCGTAGGCGGTGACGACGTGGAAGTAGAAATTGGGCAACGCGAAGCCGAGCAGGTACTGCATGCCGCGCCATTTCTGCTCGCTCTTGCCGAGCTTGAGCACGATCTCGCGCTCCTCGCTGCCGTCGATCTGGGCCGGCGTGAATCCCCTGATGAATTCCATGGTTCTGGCGATGCGCGCCTGGAGTTCCGGCAGCGTCTTTTCCACGTCCTCATGGCGCGGATTCTCGGCGCCGGCGAGGCGCGCCACCGCGCCCTTGGCGTTGTCGCACGCGACCTGCACCTGGCGCGTGAGCGGCAGCATGTCGGCATACAGCCGGCAACCGGGCAGGGTCGTCGGGTCGAGCTTCTTCTGCTCGGCGTAGGCCTGCGCCTTGTCCAGGATTGCCGATAGATTGCCGAGCGTGGCGAGGAAGCGCGGCGCGCTCGCCTGGTACATCGAGATGACCATGGAAGCCCCTCCGGGGGTAGACGACGAGGAGGCGCATTCTAGCGCCCCGGCTTGCGGTACACTCGCCGCAGGAGGAGTAACCCGACACACGAGGCTACGGGAGACGATGCGCGAGATTCTGGGTGTCACGCAGGACTCGCCGCGCAAGCGGCGGCGCTGGTTTCACGACGATTACTTCGACCTTTTCGTATCCCAGGCGAACGACGGCAACCTGGACCGCTTCGAGCTGTGCTACGGGCTGGATGCCACCGAGCGCGCGCTGGTCTGGGACCGCGAACGCGGCTACTTCCACGACGGCACCGATCTGCTGGCCGCGCAGGACATCGCGGGGCGCTTCGACTCGGTAGCGCGCGCGCTGCCCGGCGAGGTCGCGCAGGCGGTGCTGGGGCGCCTGCAGGAGTACGCCAAGCGCGGCGCGGTCGCGCAGTCGCGCCGCAAGCGCTTCCGGCGCGCCGACTGGCAGCAGCGCCAGGCCTGAGCCCTCGCGGCGGGCCCTACAGGTCGAAGAACACCGTCTCCTTCGTCCCCTGCATGCGGATGTCGAAGCGGTAGGCCGCGCCGCCGGGATGCGGCTCGCGCCGCGCGACGAGCGTCGCGCGACGCTCGGGCGGCAGCGCGGCGAGCACCGGGTCGCGCGCGTTCGCCTCGGCCTCGTCCTCGAAGTACACGCGCGTGAAGGCGTGGCTCAACATGCCGCGCATGGTGACGATGACGTCGATGTGCGGCGCCTCGCCGGGCGCGGCGGCGCCCGGCTTCACGGTGTCGAACCAGAAGTGCAGCGACGCGTGCGTGCCGGTGCCGCAGCGTCCGAAGCCGCGAAAGTCGCTCGCGCGCGCTTCCGAGACCGAGGCGACGAAGTGCCCCTCGGCGTCGGGCTGCAGGATCTCGATCATCGCGTCGTTCACCGGCACGCCGTCGCCATCGAACACGCGCCCGGTGAGGCGGATGTGCTCGCCGCGCGCGTCGGGGCCGGCGAGCAGCGGGCCGAACAGGCTCTTGTAGTCGTAGCCGTACTGCTCGGGCGTGAGCCCGTAGGCGAAGTACGGGCCTACGGTCTGCGAGGGGGTCTGCTTGAGCGTCATGGCCTATCTCCCCATCGGCGTTTGCGCCGCGCCGCGCAGCACGATGTCGAACTCGAAGCCGAGCGCGAAGCCCGGCTCGCCCACCGCCTCGAGCGCAAGGTGCGAGACGAGCCGCTCGCGCGCGCCCTCGGGCGCGCTCTGGTAGATGGGATCGAACGCGAGCAGCGGGTCGCCGGGGAAGAACATCTGCGTCACCAGGCGGCTGGCGAAGTACTCGCCGAACAGCGAGAAGTGGATGTGGTTCGGGCGCCAGCCGTTCGGGTGGTTGCCCCACGGATAGGCGCCCGGCTTGACGGTAAGGAAGCGGTAGCGGCCTTGCGCGTCGGTGAGGCAGCGCCCGGCGCCGAGGAAATTCGGATCGAGCGGCGCGTGGTGCTGGTCGATCTTGTGCACGTAGCGCCCGGCGGCGTTCGCCTGCCAGATCTCGACCAGCGTGTTCGCGACCGGCCGCCCGCCTTCGTCCAGCACGCGGCCCGTGACCACGATGCGCTCGCCGAGCGGCTCGCCGTTCCTGGCCGCGTTCTTCGTCAGGTCGTTGTCCAGGGGCCCGATGTCTTCGTGCCCATATACCGGCGCGCGGCGCCGCGCGAGTGCGTCCGCGAGCGGCACTAGCGGCCTGGTCGGACCGCGCTTGATGGTCGACTTGTAAGCAGGGTAGACGTACGGCGGATGACTTGACCAGTCACGCGGGGAAAGAGGAGAAGACGCTGCCATGCGCGGTTCCTTGTTGATCGGGGTCAACAAATCTAGCTGCGACGAAAAGTTATGTATATTGACGTTTTTTCTCAAGTTCCATAACCGTAGGTTATAGATTCATGCTGGACGGACGCCTGAAGCTGCGTCACCTCCAATGCTTCCTCGCGGTCGCCGAGGAACGCTCGATCCAGCGCGCAGCCGAGCGGCTCGCGATCACGCAGCCCGCGGTGTCGAAGACGCTGCGCGAGCTGGAAGAGATTCTCGGCACGCCGCTGTTTCGCCGCGGCCGCCGCGGCGCGGTGCCGACCGCCGCGGCCGAAGTGTTCCTGCGCCACGCGCGCGCGAGCGTCGCCGCGCTCGAGCAAGGCGTCGACAGCCTGGCGCAGGCGCAGCGGCGCGGCGGCGTCGTGCTGCGCCTCGGGCTGCTGCCCTCGGTCGCGCCGTGCTTCGCGCCGCCCGCGGTACTGCGCTTTCGCGCCGAGATGCCCGGCGCGCTCCTGCGCGTGGCGAGCGGACCGAACGCGCAGCTGCTCGCGCAGCTGCAGCATCGCGAGCTCGACGTCGCGCTCGTGCGCCTGTCCGACCCCGAGCACATGACCGGCCTGAGCTTCGAGCATCTGTATGCCGACGCGCTCGCGCTCGCCGTGCATCCGGACCACCCGCTGCTCGGCGAGCGCGAGCCGGGCCTGGAGCGCGCGCTGCGCTACCCGGCGATCGTCGCCACCCCGGGCACCACGCTGCGCCAGAGCGCCGAGAGCCTGCTCGCGGCGCACGGTCTTGCGCTGCCGGAGGATCGCGTCGAGACGCTGTCGGTTTCCTTCGCGCGCGCGCTCGCGCGCGCCGGCGACATGGTGTGGTTCGCGCCGATCGGCGCGATCGAGATCGACCTCGCCGCGGGACTGCTCGCGCGCGTTCCGCTGTCGACCGCGGGCACCGAGGAGCCGATCGGACTGGCGCTGCGCGCCGATGCGGCGCCCGGCCCCGCGCTGCAGGCGCTTATCGGCGCGATCCGCGCGGAGTCCGCGCGCTGGCGCCAGGAGCGCGCCTAGGCGCCCCGCGCCGGTCGATGAAATAGCGCTTGCCGACCGCCGAGGGGGCCAGCTCCTCCTCGCCGAAGGCTTGCGACAGCGCCGAGAGCGCGCGCCAGCCCGTGCAGTGCCCGGGCGCGAGCAGCTTGGGCCCGAGCTTTTTCAGGTCGCGCACCGTGTCGGGAATCGCCTTCTCGGTGACGCCGGCGAGGTGAAATCCGCCCAGCACGCCGTAAAGCGGCACGTCGGGGAACAGCTCGGCGGCGTGCCTGAGCACGTTGATCACGCCGGCGTGCGAGCAGGCGGTGAGCACGACTAGGCCCTTGCCCTTCACGCGCACCGCCACGAAGCGCTCGTCCATCAGCAGCGGATCGGGCTCCCAGGATTTGCCGTCGGCGCTGCGCCGCACGTGTCCCGGCAGCCCTACCTCGTAGGACGTGCGGCGCGGGATCTCGCCGCTCAGATAGAACGCGCCGCCGCACAGGAGCTGCGGCTCGCGCGTGTTCACCACGCGAGCACCGGCGTCCGCGAGCAGCACCGGGTCGGGCACCGGCTCATGCACGAACAGCTGCCCGCCCGGCCGCTGCACGGCGCGCTGCGCGAACATGCCCGGGTGCACGTAGCACTCGACGCCGCCCTTGCCGCGGTCGCGCACGACCGCCTCGAGCGCCGCGAGCAGCCCGCCGGCGTGGTCCCAGTGGCCGTGCGACAGCACCACCGCCTCGATGCCAGCGAAGTCCACGCCGAGGATGCCGGCGTTGCGCAGGAACGCCGCGCCCTCGGGCCCGGCGTCGAGCAGCAGCGCGCGGCGCGTCGCGCCCACCTGCGCCGTGACGAGCAGCGACAGGCCGTGGTTCGCGCAGCAGATCGCCGCGCCCGACAGGATGTGCATGCGCCCGCCGGTCAGCAGGCCGGTCCATTCCGGCAGCACGCTCTTCGGCGTGCTCGACAAGCTGTCGGTCGTGTTGTCGACCAGCACCAGCACTTCCAGGCCATCGACGGCGAGAGGTTCCAGCATGATCGGAGTAAGCTTAACCGAAGAGGTCCCGCCCATGGGTGCAGAACGCCACATTACAGACCACTACAGCCGCGGCACGCTGCTTGCGCGCCTCGCCGCGGCGCTCGCCGAGGACGGCGTCGATCCCGCGCGGCCGAGCCTCGAGGCGCTCGCGGCGTACGACCAATTCCACACTCGCGGCCTGGAAGCGACGCGCGAGCTCGCCGATCCGCTCGAGGTCGAGGCCGCACACCACCTGCTCGACGTCGGCAGCGGCATCGGCGGACCCGCGCGCTACCTCGCGCGCCGCTTCGGCTGCCGCATCACCGGCATCGACCTCACGCCCGAGTTCTGCGAGGTCGCGCGCCACCTCACGGGCCTGCTCGACCTCGCGGAGCGCGTGCGCTTCGAGCAGGGCGACGCGCTCGCGATGCCGTTCGCCGACGCGAGCTTCGAGGGCGCCTACTCGATGAACGTGTCGATGAACATCGCCGACAAGGACGCGCTCTATCGCGAGATCTGGCGCGTGCTGAAGCCGGGTGGCTGGCTGATGCTGTCAGAAATCGCACGCGGGCCCGGGCCCGAGCCCGACTACCCGATGCCCTGGGCGGCGAGCGCCGCGGCGAGCTTCCTGGCCACGCCCGAGCAGACGCGGCGCGGGCTCGAGGCCGCCGGCTTCGAGATCCTGCGCTTGCGCAGCACCGCGGACGAGGCGCTCGCCTTCGGCGCGCGCTCGCGCGAGATCGTCGCGCGCGGCGAGAAGCCGCCGCATCGCGCGGTAATGCTCATCCACGGCGAAGGTGCGCGCGAGATCATGGCCAACACCTCGCGCGGCGTGGCGCAGGCGCGCATCGTGCCGATCGAGGCGCTGGCACGGCGGCGCCGAGCAGCCTAGTCTGCGAACTTCTTCTTGAAGTACGTGCGCGTCTGGGCCGCTTTCGCCCGGTCCATGTGCGGGCGGAACAGCGTCTCCACCGCGTACTTGATGCGCTCGTAGTCGCCGTCGCAGTTCTTCGCGCGCCACTCCGGCAGGTAGCCCTTCGTGACGACGTCGGCGAACACTTTGGGCTGGCCGCCGTAGGCGAAGCAGAGCAGCGTATAGAAGCGCGCCTGCGTGAGCGGATGCTCTTCGGCCAGATCCTCCTTTTCGAAGGTCTTTTTCTGCTCCTCCGCCTTGCGCGCGTACATGTACGCCACGCCGCCGATCGCCGAGCGGGCGAACTTGGGCCCGAACTGCATCATAGTGTAGGCGGCCACCGCGTCGGCCGAGTCTTCTTCCGGCCCGAGCAGCGGCATGTGGTACTGGTGAAACAGCATGTGCGCGCCCTCGTGCAGGAACACTTCGGCCGTAGGTCCGATGATCGCGTCCTGACGCGTGATGCCGGCGGCGGTCGTTTCCGTCGGCGCGTGATCGACCACGTCCTGCAGGTACTCGTAGCAGGTCGTGATCGAATAGTCCTCGTCGTCCCACCACGCGTTGCGCACGCCGTCGCAGCCCTTCACGCGCAGCGTGATGGTACGCGGCAGCTTGAAGGGGCTGAGCACCATCCGGATCTGCTCGAGGAGCTGGCGCTCCTTGAGCACCTTGTACAGCTCCTCGAACTTCGCCTCCTTGGGCGGCACGTATTCGATCAGGATCTTGCCGGGCCTGTTCGGCGCCAGCTTCTCGGTGGCGGCGCTCGCGCCCGAGGCGAAGATCAGCCCGCCAATGGCGATGAAGAGGATTGCCACGAGTCTCGAAACAGCCGGCATCGGATTCTCCAGAGTCGACGGGCGCGCGCAGCGCTGCTTACTTCTTGGGGTCTTTCGCGTAGTCGCTCTCTTTCTTCTTCGGGTCCTTGGCGTAATCGCTTTCCTTCTTCTTGTTCGATTCCTTGGCGTAGTCGCTCTCCTTCATCGACTCTTTCGCGTGCTCGCTCTCCTTCATTTTCTCTGCGGAGATGGCGATAGTGCTGCTGGCCGCGAACAGCGCGGCGACGAGGACGGACAACAATGTTTTCATGTAGGACTCCCGGTGGAGGTAGGGGTCGGGGGGCTGCAACTGCGCGTAGCCGGCACATGCTAGGCGGGACGTCACCCCCGGGATTTGATCTATGTCAACATGTTGTCAGCCGGCTATTTACACTCCACGCGTCGCAAGCGATGCGAGCCGGCGCTGCAGGAAGCGGCGCACGGCGGGATCGGACTCCAGGCCGACCGCGCGCCGGTAGGCCTGCGCGGCGTCCGCGCCCCGGCCGCTCTGCGCGAGCAGCGCGGCGCGCGCCGCCCAGTACGGCTGGTAATCGAGCAGGCGCGCGTCGGGCTCGAGCGCCTCGAGCGCGGCGAGGCCCGCCGGCGCGCCGCGCGCGCCGGCGATCGCGACCGCGCGGTTGATCGCCACGACGGGCGAGGCGGTGAGCGCGAGCAACGCGTCGTACAGCCGCTCGATCGTCGCCCAGTCGGTGCGGCCCGTCACGCGCCGCGCGGCGTGCGCCGACTGCACGGCGGCTTCGAGCTGCAAGCGGCCGATCGTGCCCAGGCCGCTCGCGCGCCGCAGCAGCTCTTCCGCCTCGTCGATCAGCGCGCCGTCCCAGGCCGCCGGGTCCTGCTCGTCCAGCGGCACGTACTCGCCCGCGGCGTCGCGCCGAGCGTCGCGCCGCGCCTCGGCGTGCAGCATGAGCGCGAGCAGGCCGAGCGCCTCGGGCTCGCCGGGCAGCAGCGAAGCGACCAGGCGTCCGAGCCAGATCCCCTCCTGCGACAGGTTGTGCCGGCGCGCGGCCGTGCCCGCGGGATCGGACCAGCCTTCGGCGTAGGCCGTGTAGATCGCCTCGAGCACCGCGTCGAGGCGCTCGCCCAGGTCCTGCATCTCGGGCACGCGGAACGGGACGCCCGCCAGCCGGATGCGGCTCTTGGCGCGCACCAGCCGCTGGCCCATGGTCGTCGGCGAGACGAGAAAGGCGGAAGCGATCGTCGCGGCGTCGAAGCCGAGGATCGTCTGCAGGATGAGCGGCGCGCGCACGCCGGGCTCGATCGCCGGGTGCGCGCAGGCGAACATGAGGCGCAGCCGGTCGTCGGGAATTTCGCCTTGCACGGCGGAGTCGCCCTGTGCGTCGTCCGCCGCGAGCAGGAGCTCTTCGGTCGCCTGCTCGGCGGTCGTCCTGCGGCGTGCGGCGTCGATCAGCTTGCGGCGCGCGACCGTGAGCAGCCAGGCCTCGGGCGCGCGCGGCACGCCGCTCGCCGGCCAGTCGGCGAGCGCCGCAGCAAAGGCCTCGGACAGCGCGTCCTCGGCCCCCGCGACGTCGCGCGTGCGCGCGGCGAGATAGGCCACGAGCTTGCCGTAGCTCGCGCGCGCGACCGCCTCGGCGGTGCGCCGGACCGTCTCGTCGCTCACATCGTCCAGATCGGGCGCACTTCCACCGTGCCGTGGCTCGCGCCGGGGCAACGCGCGGCCCAGGAGATCGCCGCGTCGAGGTCCGGCGCCTCGATCATGAAATACCCGCCGAGCTGCTCCTTGGTCTCGGCGTAGGGACCGTTCAGCACCTGCGTCTTGCCGTTCGAGGCGCGCACCGTGGTGGCGGCCTCGCTCGGCTTCAGGCGGTTGCCGCCCACGATCACCCCGGCCTTCCTGAGCGCCTCGCCGTAGGCGGTGTAGGCCGCTAGCGTCGTCTCGATCTCGGCCTTGCTGCGCCCCTGCATCTGCTTTTCGTTGCTGTAAATCAGTAGCATGTATTGCATGGCGGTCTCCTTGTCGCGTCGTGGCGGGCATTATGCGCCGCCCGACATTGACGTTCGGAGCCGCCCCGCTTCGACGGGCAGCCTCGCCTTCGCTGGCTAGAAGCGCTCTCCGGAAATGAACTCGCGCTTCAGGCGGGCGACCTGGCGCCTGAGCGCCTCGATCTCCGCCTGGGCGGCCCGGACCTTTAGCACCAACTCGTCGTCCGCTGCGCCGTCACCCTGCGCGACCCGGCGGGCCGAGAGCTCTTCATGGACCACGCGATGACGCTCGATGGCCGCGTTCCAGCGTTCGACCAGTTGCTGCTCCTGCCGTCTCCAAACCGCGAGCTTCTGCATGCGATCGGCGCCTCCCAAAGTCGTGCGATTCAGATCTGCGCGAGGGCCCTGCCGCCCCAAGTCGCCCAGTATTCGTCCGCGCGCTTCTCCACGCGCAGCTGCAGCACCATGGCGGGATCCGCGCCCGCCACGCTGCGCGCCTTGTCCTCGGGCAGCGCGCCCTCGATGCGCTCGCCGTAGACCAGCACGCCCTCGGCAATGCCGCGCTCCGCGGCCTTCAGGCAATGCTCCAGCCGTTCCTGGCCTCCGGGCGAATCCGACCAGGGGCGCGAGCCCTCGACGTTCGGCGCCCAGAGCAGGTACTGGCACGCGCCGTCGGCCGCCTTCACGTCATCGGCCCACAGCACCAGCACCACCGTGCCGTCGCTCGGCCTCACGCCGCCGCGGCTCCAGAACGGGTTGCGCAGGGTGACGCCGCGCAGGCCGAGCGCCTGCGTGCGCGACACCAGGTGCCGCGCCTCGCCTTTGGGCCTGGGCTTGCGTGGCGCCGGCGGCCGCCCGCGGGGCCGCGCGTCGAGCACCTCGTCGCACACCGCCGCGATCTCGGACTCGGCCAGGCGCAGCGCGTTGGCGTGCAACTGGCGCACCTCTTCCGTGCTCAACGACTCGATCTTCTCGCGGGTCCACAGCTCGACCCGCGCGCGCTGGAATTTCTGCATGATTTCCGTCCTAGCCGAACATGAAACAAAAAAGCCCGGTTTCCCGGGCTTCGATTGCGCTCGTCGGAGAAATCACTCCGCCGACCGGATATTGATCGCGCGCGGCCCTTTGGGCCCTTCGGCGGTCTCGAACTGCACCTTCTGGTGCCAGATCGTTATACAGGCCGGGGAGCAGCGGGTCAATGAAACTAATTTGATGCCCTGCGCAGCCGCTCACCTGCGCTTCTTCGTTTTCGATCTTCGCGGCAAGGGCGCCGGGTTCGGTATCTCCTCCGCGACGACGAAGGCGCCGCCCTGGTACAGCTCCGCGGTCGGATCGCCCGGCTTCTCGCGCGCGAGCACTTCCTTGGCGAAAGCTTCCGAGTCGTCGCGCGGCTCGTAGCCGAGCCGGAAGGCGTTCGAGTTGTCGTACCAGCCGCGCGTGTTGTTCGACACGCCGTACACGATCTCGAAGCGGATGTCGGGATGCTCGATGCCGATCGTCACGAGCTGCGCGAGGTCGCGCGGCGAGAGCCAGATCGACAGGCGCCGCCTGTCGATCGGCGCCGGATTGACGTTGCCGATGCGGATGCACAGCACCTGCATGTCGTACTTGTCCGCGTACAGGCTCGCGAGCGCCTCGCCGAACACCTTCGACACGCCGTAGCGGCTGTCGGGCTTCGGATAGACGCGGTGGTCGATCAGGTGCTCGCGGCGGTAGAAGCCGGCCGCGTGGTTGGACGAAGGAAACACGATGCGCTTGACGCCATTCCTGCGCGCCGCTTCGAACACGTTGTAGCAGCCGACGATGTTCGCCGACAGGATCTCCGGCCACGGACCCTCGACCGAGTAGCCGCCGAGGTGCACCACGGCGTCGACGCCCTTCGTGATGCGCAGCGCGTCGGCGAGCTTCGAGACGTCGGCGCGCACGAAGCGCTCCGCCTTGTCGAATTTCTTCAGCGGACGGAGGTCGGACACCCTGAGCGCGTACCGCCCGGCGAGCTCGCGCCGAAGATGGGTGCCGACGTCTCCCGCGGCACCGGTGATGAGCACGGTCTTCATGCGCCGACGGACTGCACGACTTCGACGAAGTCGCGGCTGCGCTTCACCCTGTCGCCCCAGGCCTGGTCGAATTCCCCCACGAGGCGTTTCAGCGCCTCCGATCCCTGGATCGCGCGCGCACGTCCGATGTCGTCGAACTCGTAGAAGGCGTAGTGCACGCCCTCGTCAGCGTCGCTCCAGCCGCGCCACGCGCGGCGCGCGCCGAACGCCTTGAGCGCGTCGGGCAGGTGCTCCTCCTGGTACCAGCGGTCGAAGGCGTCCTCGATGCTGGCGTCGACGACCTGGGCGCGCACGATGAAACAGGCAGTCATGTCGGCCTCCTCCCCGGATGTCCCTGCAACGGCGTGCGCTAGCCTACACCCTGAGCGAACCCGCTAGTCGATCGCCCAGAATGATCCTGCTGTTCGATCAGGTCGATAGCAGACGCGGCACCCGGCTGCGCAGGCCTGCGTACTGTTTTTTGATGTAGCGATAGCACTCGCAGGCCTTTCGCTCGAGCCGTCGCTCGTCGAGAACGGCGACGCGCCCGCGCCGATAGCGGATCAACCCGGCGTTTCGCAGGCCCGCGGCGGCGTTCGAGACACCGGAGCGCCGCGCTCCCAGCATCGCGGCGATGGACGCGTGCGACATCACGCAATCGTCCGGATAGGCGTAGTCGTGCATCGTCAAGATCCAGCGCGCGACGCGCTGCTCCACGCTATGGTGCTGGCTGCAGGCGACCAGTTGGCTGATCACGGCCAGGAGCACCTGCGTGTAGTGGATCAGCACCCGCTGCAGCGGGCTGCCGAACTGAAGCTCCGCTTTCAGGTCCCTGGATCTCATTCGCAGCGCGCGGCCGGCAAGCTGCACGATCGCCTTGTCGGGCGTGCTGAGGCCGCCCAGGAAGATGTTGATGCCCGTCATTCCTTCGCTGCCGATGACGCCGACCTCGACCGTGCGGTCGTCCTTCGTGGTGTCCACCATGGCGACCACGGCGTCCTCCGGGAAATACACGTACTCGATGTCCTGCCCGGCTCGATACAGGACCGTGCCGTGCGCCAGCTCGACGTGTTCCATCTTGGCGACCAGACGCCGGTATTCCGTACGCAGGAGCGCGCTGAGGATGCCGTTGCTTACGGCTACTGCCCTGCCGGACGACCGGCTGTTGCGTGTCATATCGCGCGCCGGGGCGCCACGTATTCTATTCCGGAGCGCTCGATGGCTATGAGCGCGGGAAGCACGTCGCCGCGAACGATGGCGAGCGGCGCGACGATCGCGCCATCGGCGCATTGGACGTTGGTCGCTCCCCCGCAAAATCTCTGCTTCGCCAGGTCGATCGACACGGAAATCTGCTCGCCCCGCCTATTCGTCGTGAAGATCGGGATGAGGCAAGCGAGCGCAGCCGCCGCGATGTCCAGCGCGCAAGCATATTCGTGCGGGGACAGCAGTTCTTCGCAGGTGCGGCGCGTCTGGTGGAACGTAAAAGCTGCCGCCACGGAAAGCGGCACCAGGGACTCCTGGCTGCCGCTCCATATCTGCGCGACCTGCGCGCAGTCTTTGCGCAGGTCTACCACGGCCAGAAAAAAGACCCCGCCTGGGAAGGCGGGGTCGGATTCCCACATACGCTATAAAGGGAGGGAGGAGGCACGTATGTAAGGGACAAACAGACAAAAAGCAGTGCGCGTTGATCCATCCAGAGCCTGTTTGCCGCATTAAGTTTCGCTCTTTCGCCTTCGCAGCTCTGTGCGCTAGCGCACACAATGAATATACTTTTCGCACCGTAAACCTGGTCATCCGGAACTCTGGAACGGTTCCGCGCCAGGGAATTCGAGGAGACCCATGCCCGCGACCCCCGCCGCGACGCCGCCGCATCCTCCCGCCGGAAATCTTCTGCTCGCGGCGTTGCCCCCTCCGGACTATGAGCGCCTGCTGCCGCACCTGGAGCCCGTCGCGCTGCCGCTGGGATGGGCCCTCTACGAATCCAGCATCCGCATGGCGCACGTGTATTTCCCGACCGAGGGCATCGTTTCCCTGCTTTACGTGATGGAAAACGGCGCCTCCGCGGAGATCGCGGTGACCGGCAACGAGGGCGCGGTCGGAATTTCCCTGTTCATGGGAGGGGGAAGCACGCCGAGCCGCGCGGTCGTGCAGAGCGCCGGTCATGCCTACCGCCTCGGTGCGGAGATCCTGCGTCGGGAATTCGAACGCGGCGGGGATCTGCAGCACCTGCTGCTGCGCTACACCCAGGCGCTGATCACGCAGATGGCGCAGACCGCGGTGTGCAATCGCCACCATACGGTGGAGCAGCAGCTGTGCCGCTGGCTCCTGCTGAGCCTTGACCGTCTGCCTGCCAACAAGATCCGCATGACCCAGGAGCTCATCGCGAACATGCTGGGCGTGCGGCGCGAGGGCGTCACCGAGGCGGCGGGACGCCTGCAGGACGCGGGACTGATTCACTACCAGCGCGGCGAGATCACGGTGCTGGACCGGCCGAAACTGGAACGGCGGGTGTGCGAGTGCTACGCCGTCGTCAAACGCGAATCCGACCGTCTGCTCACCTACGCGAACGGCCCGGGGAAGACACCGCCCTAAGGCGCCGACCTCGCGAGCACGCGCCCCGGCCGCGCGCCGGTGGATCTTGCCGTCGCGCCAGACGAGCTCGCCGTTGACGATCACGGCGTCGATGCCCTTCGCCGGCTGGATCGGACGCGCGAAGCTCGCCGCCTCGTCCACCGCGCCCGCGTCGAACACGGTGATGTCGGCGGCGTAGCCTTCCTTCAGCACGCCGCGCCCGGCGAGGCCGAAGGTGCGCGCGGCGAGGCCGGTCATCTTGTGCACCGCCGTCTCGAGCGGAAAGAGCCCCAGGCCGCGCGCGTAGTGGCCGAGCACGCGCGGGAAAGTGCCCCACAGCCGCGGGTGCGGCGCCGCGTCGTGCGGCAGGCCGTCCGAGCCGATCATCGTGCGCTCGAAGGCGAGGATGCGCTGCACGTCGGCCTCGTCCATCGAGAAGTAGATCGCGCCTGCCGGAAGGAGCTTTTCGATCGCCGCATCCACGCCGAGGCCCATCCTGCGCGCGATCTCGGCGAGCTCCATGCCGGCGAACTCGGGATGCGGCTTCGACCAGGTGACGAGCACCTTCGAGGCGACCCCGACGCGGCTCGCCGTGAGGATCGTCGAGGACGCGCAGTACGGATAGCAATCGAGGCCGATCTCCTGCTGCCGCGCATGCGCGCCTCGATGAGCGGCAGCGTTTCGGCGGAGCGGCCGTGATTGGGCAGGCCCATGACCTTGTGGTGCGAGATCACCACCGGCACGCCGAGCTCGCGTCCGATGCGGAAGGTCTCCTCGAGCGAATCGAGCACCTTGTCCGCTTCGTCGCGCATGTGCGTGCAGTAAAGGCCCTTGCGCGCGGCGAGCGGGCGGCACACCTCGATCACTTCTTCGGTGGGCGCCGCGGCGGCCGGCTCGTACCACAGCCCGGTCGAGATGCCGATCGCGCCGGCGGCGAGCGCTTCGTCGGCGAGCGCGCGCATGCGCGCGATCTCCGCGTCGCTCGCCGGCCGCTCGAAGCGGTCCATCGTCTGCGCGCGCAGCGAGGTGTGCCCGACGAGCAGCGCGCAGTTCGTTGCCGCCGGGCGCGCGCGCAGCTCCTCGACGTACGCGGCGAAGCTCGGGAAGCGGAACCAGCCGCCTTCGGCATCGAGCAGGTCGAGCGGCGGCGGCACGGGCCGCGGCATGCCGTTCGGCGCCGGCGCGAGCGACACGCCGCAGTTGCCGGCGACCACGGTGGTCACGCCCTGGCTCGCCTTGGGCGCCATGTCCGGCCCGGAAAGGAGCAGCCGGTCGTCGTGCGTGTGCGCGTCGATGAAGCCCGGCGCGACGATACGGCCCGAGGCGTCGAGCTCCCGCTCGGCGCGCGCCCCATCGAGCCGGCCGATCGCTGCGATGCGGCCATCCCTGACGGCGAGGTCGGCCGCGTAGCGCGGCGCGCGCGTGCCGTCGATCAGGATGCCGTTGCGGACGAGGAGGTCGTAGGGGGCCATGTGCGGCAGCGCAGGGCGCGGCCCCCGGACCTTACAGCGGCTTGATGTTCGTCGCCGACGGACCCTTCTGTCCCTGCGTTATCTCGAAGGACACCTTCTGGCCCTCTTTCAGCGACTTGAACCCCGCACCCTGGATGGCGCTGTGATGGGCGAACAGGTCCTTACCGCCGTCGTCCGGCGTAATGAAGCCGTAGCCCTTCGCATCATTGAACCACTTAACCGTACCTGTAGGCATGTCGTTCCTTTTCCTGAAATTGAAGTGTTTACGCGACGCTGTCCGAGCCCGCTGCGGGCACGAAAATGTAGCACGGGTCCTTACGTAGCGGCCACTTGGCCCCCCGGGGGTCGCCCGGATCCCTAAGCGGCGGCCAGCGCCACCCCTGCGCCAGCGACGTAGTCCTCGTAGCTGCCGCGGAAGTCGATCACCGTCGCCGGCGCGCCCGCCTCGCCGGGCCTGAGCTCGATGATGCGCGTGGCGAGCGAGGAGACGAACTCGCGGTCGTGCGAGACGAAGACGAGCGTCCCCGTGTACTTGTCGAGCGCGCCGTTTAGCGATTCGATCGACTCCATGTCGAGATGGTTGGTCGGCTCGTCGAGCAGCATCACGTTCGGCATCTGCAGCACCAGCCGCCCGATCAGCATGCGCTGGGCTTCGCCGCCCGAGATCACCTTGACCGACTTCTTCTGGTCGTCGCCCGAAAAGAGCAGCTGCCCGAGCGTCGCGCGCACGATCTGCTCGTCCTGGGCGCGGTCCTTCAGGCGCCAGCGGCCCAGCCAGTCGGAGAGCGTCTCGTCCCCTTTGAATTCGTCGGCCGGGTCCTGCGGCCAGTAGCCGGGACGCGCCCTCTCGGCCCACTTCACGCTGCCGGCGTCGGCTTCCAGGTTCCCCGCGATGCAGCGCAGCAGCGTGGTCTTGCCCACGCCGTTGGGGCCGATGATCGCCACCTTCTCGCCCGCCTCGATGGACAGATCGAGGTTCCTGAAGAGATTTTTCTCGCCCCAGGATTTGGAAAGGTGCTTCGCCTCGACCGCCAGACGGTGCAGGTTCTCCTTCGGGTCGACGAGAAAGCGGATGTACGGGTACTGCCGGCTCGAAGGCTTCACGTCCTCGACCTTGAGCTTCTCGATCTGCTTCATGCGCGAGGTCGCCTGGCGCGCCTTGGCCTTGTGCGCGCGGAAGCGGCGCACGAAGTCCTCGAGATCCGCGATGCGGTCCCTGGCTTTGGCGTTGTCCTTCTCCAGCTGCTGCTTGGCGAGCGCCGAGGCTTCCATGTAGTCGTCGTAGTTGCCCGGATAGACGCGGATGCCGCCGTAGTCGACGTCCGCCATGTGCGTGCAAACGCTGGAGAGGAAGTGGCGGTCGTGCGAGATGATGACCATGGTGCTCGTGCGCCGGTTGAGCACGTCCTCGAGCCAGCGGATGCTGTGGATGTCGAGGTTGTTGGTCGGCTCGTCCAGCAGCAGGATGTCCGGATCGCCGAACAGGGCCTGCGCCAGCAGCACGCGCAGCTTCCAGCCCGGCGCCACCGCGCTCATCGGTCCCTGGTGCTGCGCGCTCGGCACGCCGAGCCCGAGCAGCAGCTCTCCCGCGCGCGCCTCGGACGTGTAGCCGCCGTACTCCGCGTACTTCGCCTCGAGGTCCGCCGCGCGCAGGAACTCCGCCTCCCCGGCCTCGGGGCTCGCGTAGATCGCGTCGCGCTCGCGCATCGCCGCCCACATCTCGGCGTGGCCCATCAGCACCACGTCGAGCACGCGCTCGTTCTCGTAGGCGAACTGGTCCTGGCGCAGCCTCCCCACGCGCTCGTTGGCGTCGATCGCCACCGTCCCCGCGCTCGGCTCGAGCTCACCGCCGAGGATCTTCATGAACGTCGACTTGCCGCAGCCGTTGGCCCCGATCAGGCCATAGCGGTTGCCGCCGCCGAACTTGACGGAAACGTCGGAGAAAAGGGGCTTGGCCCCGAACTGCATGGCAACGCCGGAGGCGACGATCACTTGAGGGGTTCCGGAAACAAAAAAGCTGGCCGCGGCCAGCTTTTAATAGGGTCTAACTGCGAGGCCGTATTGTACCAGCCCGGGCCCTGCGGCCATAGGGCGGCAGCGTGGTGAGGCGCGGATCGTCCACGTAGCCGCCTACGGTGAAGTGATACAGGGACTGGAAAGCGAGGTCCTTGAAGCCGAATGCCTGGTGCACCGGGTCGTCGAAGAAGCAGCCGATGCCGGTCGCGCGCACGCCGGCCGCTTCCGCCTCCAGGTACAGCACCTGGCCGATCGCGCCGGCTTCCCAGAACAGCCGCCGGTAGAACGACGGTCCGTGCGCGAGCAGGCTCGCCTGGTACTCGGCGATCATGCCGAGAGAAAACGCGCCGTCGCCCGCGATGTCCTGGCGGCAGCTCAGTTGCGTCGCGAGCGGCCTCGCGTCGCCGCGCTCGAGCAGATAAAGCGGGAGCGTCCCGGGACATCCCGGCGGCACTTCCCAGGCGAAGCGTGCGTGCATGCCGTTCTTGAGCTTCTCCAGCTTGCCGGGATCGCGCGCCATCGCGTACAGGCCGGGCTCGATGCCCTCCACGCGGTGCACGAACAGGCCGAAGTGGATCGCCGGGTCCCAGGGAATCGCGTCCCAGGGCATGGGCCGGCGTGCGACCTCCAGCTCGACGCGCGGCATGGCGCGCGCGAGCATGCGGAAGAAGCGCTGCGCCGGGATCGAGGTCCTGCCGTCGCACGCGAGCAGGCTGCGCCGCTGGCGGATGATCTGCGCCGCGGAAGGTCCGCCGGAGGCATTCATCCTTTGCGCGACGCCTCAGCCACGCGGTCGATCGCTTCCCAGGGCACCGGATCGCCGACGCTGAGGCGGTTCGCTTTCCCGTACCAGCGCTGACTCTTAAGCTCCCGCACCGCCTCCGCCTCGAGGCGCGCGGTTCCCGCCGCGACATCTCCCGGCCAGAGCGCGATCACGAGCTCCGCGCTTTCGCGCTCGGCGCCGTCGAAGTCCGCGCTGCGGTCGAGCCCGAGCAGCGCCTCGATCGTCTCGTCCGCGACCTCGTCGAGCACCAGCGCCGACCAGCCGAGCGTCGCCGCCGCGATGCGCAGCGCGCCGATCGCGTGGCCGATGTCGTGCTGGCAGTAGCGGAAGGCGCGCTCGCCGTATTTCCAGGCCTCGCGCCAGTGGACCGACGTGAGGCCGACGAGAAACGCCTGCGGCGGGAAGCCGCCCAGCAGCCGCGCGAAGAGCGCGTCCGGGCAGTCGGCGCGCCGCTCGAGGCCGTGCTCGCGCGGTGCGTAGTGGAACAGTCCCGGCGATGCGCCGGGCTCGGGAATCCCGCCGATCAGCACGTAGCCTTCGGTGGGATGGAGATTGCCGCTCGAGGGGTTCGCGCGCAGCGCCCAGCGCGTGCCGCCGGCCTGCTTCCACGCCGACAGCGCGAGCGCGTATTCGAGCAGGCGCGAGAGCGTGCGCAGCGTCACCGCGGCGGCCGGCACTGCGCCGCGCGCATACAGGCTCTCGTAGGCGGGCGAGAGCGGCGGATCAGAGGGCCCGAGGATCGGCAGCCGCGTGAGCGCCGCGCCCGCGTAGCGCCGGAACGGATCGGGCTGGTTCGCCCAGTCGAGCACGCCGGGCCCGTCGGCGAAGCGGTTGAAGTGGTGCTTGCTGCGCTCGTGATAGCGCAGCACCGCTTCGAGCTTCGAGGCGTCCGGCACGGATCGGCGCGGCGCTCGCCGCCGCGCGGTTACAGCGGCTTGATGTTCGCCGCGGCCGGACCCTTCTGTCCCTGCGTCACGTCGAAAGAGACTTTCTGCCCCTCTTTCAGCGATTTGAAACCCGAGCCCTGGATCGCGCTGTGATGCGCGAACAGATCCTTGCCGCCGTCATCCGGCGTAATGAATCCGAAGCCCTTCGAGTCGTTGAACCACTTCACGGTACCGGTAGGCATATCAATTCCTGAGTTTGCGCGAGGCTATCCGAGCCTGCTTCGGGCACGATGATCAAGAAGGGAATTGACGGCCACTGTGAAGCCGCTTTTGGCGGTAGACGGGACGGGCATTCGCGTGTGCTTGAGATCCTGCGGCCCCAAATGTAGCACGATGCCGGTGAAAAGTGGGCCCCGGGCCCCCGGCCCCGCGTCACAGCACCACGAAGGCAAAAATCACGCGGCCGGCTGCGCGGCGCGGCGCGCAGCGAAGGCCCGTCCCCACGCCAGCCCGCTCGCCATGCCGAAGGCGATGATGCCGCCGAAGAGAATGAAGCCGGCGACCACGATCCAATACACCGTCTCGAGCGAGCTCGCCCCGTACAGGCTGCCCGCCGCGAGCAGGACGAGCAGGCGCACGACGCCCCCCGCGAACGGCCAGGCCATCCGGCCCGCGCCCTGGCTGGCGAAGTACAGCGCCATGCTCACGCCGTAGAGCCAGTAGAACGGCCCGAGGCGCGTCAGGTACGCCGCGCCCGCGGCCGCCACCGCGGCTTCGCGGCTGAACAGGCCGATCCAGGCCTGCGGGAAGAGCGCGGCCACGAGGCCGATCACGCCCACGGCGAGCGCCGAGATCAGAGCGCCGGTCCAGGCGATGCGCACCGCGCGCGCGTGCTGGCCCGCGCCCACGTTGGTACCGACCATCGTCACCGAGGCCGTGCCGAGCGCAAACAGCAGCGGCACCAGCACGTAGTCCAGGCGCGACGCGATGCCGAAGCCGGCGATCGCGTCGGTGCCGTACGCGCCCACCAGCGCGGTGGCGACGACGACCGAGGTGTTGGCCACCACGGTGCCGAGGGCCGAGACCAACCCCACCTTGAGGACGTCCGCGAACAGGCGCCGTTCGAGACGGACGCGCGCCAGGCGCACCGGGCTCGCCGACGAGCGCATGAACAGCGCGAGCGCGGCGACCGAGCCGAGGCTGAACAGGATCATGGACAGGCCCGCGCCGGCGACGCCCATGCGCAGGCCGAAGATGAACAGCGGCGACAGCCCGAGCGTGGCGATCGAGCCCGCCGCCGTGACGAGTGCCGGCACGCGCACGTTGCCCGCGCCGCGCAGCGCCGCGGCCAGCAGGCTCGCGATCCAGTACGGGATCGCGGCGAGGAAGACAAGGTTCGAGTAGAGGAGCGCGTTGCCGAGCGCGCCGCCCCCGCCGCCCATCAGCCGATAAAGCGCCGGCCCGCCGAGCGAGGCGCCGAGCGTGAACAGCGCGCCGAAGGCCGCGCCGAGCACCACGGCGTGCGTCACCAGCGCGTCGGCGTCGGCGCGGCGGCCCGCGCCGATCGCGCGCGCCACGGCCGAGGACACGCCGCCGCCGATGCCGCCGTTGGACATCATCGCCATCAGCATGAACACGGGGAAGACCAGCGCGACCCCGGCCAGCGCGTCGGTGCCGAGGAAGGAGACGAACCAGGTTTCGGTCACGCCGACGAAGGTCTGCAGCGCGAGCACCACGAGCACGGGCCACGCCAGGCGCAGCAGCTGGCCGGTGATCGGCCCGTGGAGGAGCGGGGAGCGGACGGGGTTCATGGCGTTTCCGGGAGCTTCACTATTTTTACTGTAGTCACTTGCTTTTCTGTTGTCAACCCCCTACAGTCATGGCCGTGACGCGAAGCTATCGCCAGAAGAAGTGCCCGGTCGCGCGCACCCTCGACCTGATCGGCGAGCGCTGGTCGCCGCTCATCCTGCGCGACCTCTTCCTGCACGGGCCGCGCCGCTACCAGGACTTCCAGGAGTCGCTCGCCGGCGTGGCGCCGAACACGCTCTCGGCGCGGCTCAAGGCGCTGGAAGCGGGCGGCCTGATCGAGCGCAAGCTCTACAACGAGCGCCCGCCGCGCCTCGAATATCACCTCACCGACAAGGGCCGCTCGCTCGGCCCGGTGATGAAGGCCCTGCGCGAGTGGGGCAAGGAGCACACGTGAGACCACGGCGTCGCGGCCTGCTCGCGGATGCCGCGGTCTTCGCTCAGGACATGGCTCCGGTGGCGCTGAAGATGAGAAGTCCGAGCACGCCGCCGACCAGCGTGCCGTTGACGCGGATGTACTGCAGGTCCTTGCCGATCGCGAGCTCGATCGCGCGCACCGCGCTGCGCGCGTCCCAGGCCTTGACCTGCGCCGAGACGAACTCGGCGATCTCGTGCTTGTGGCGCTCGGTGAGCGCGCCGGCGCGCGAGGCGAGCCAGCCGTTCAGCCGGCCGCGGAACTCCTCGTCGCCCTGCAGCCGCCCGGCCGAGGCCTCGAGGAATTCCTCGAAGCCGCCGAGCACGAAGCCGCGCAGCTCGGCGCGCAGGGGATGCGCCGCGTCCGCGCGCACTTCGGCGACCAGCGACTGCGCCGCGGCGCCGAGCCGCGCGAGCAGGTAGGCGTCGGCCTGGAAGAAGCGCGCGAGCGAGGGCAGCTCGGCGCGGATGCGCTCGCGGATCGCCTCCTGCGCGGCGGGCTCGGCGAGCAGCGCCTCGATCCGCTCGAGCAGCCCGACCTCGTCGCGCAGCGCCTCGCGCTCGGCCTGCGCCACCGCGCGCGCGCGGTTCTCCGGCTCGGCCAGCCAGCGGCCGGCCGCGGCCGCGGGGTCGAGCTGCAGGATCTTCTCGGTCACGCGCTCGCCCGCGAGGAAGTGCTGCGCGATGAACGCGCCCAGCTGGTCGGCGATGCGCGCCTGGTTGGCGGGAATGATCGCGGTATGCGGCAGCCTGAGGCCGAACGGGTGGCGAAACAGCGCCACCACCGCGTACCAGTCGGCGAGCGCGCCGATGATGGCGGCCTGGGCAAAGGCCGCCACGTAATCCAGCCGCGCGTATCGGGCGGCGACGAAAACGACCACGCACAGCGCGACCAGCCCGGTCGCCCAGGCCTTCTGGCGCGCGAGCGCGCGTTCGGCGAACTCCTCTGTCGGCGGCATCGTTCCTCCCGTCTCGAGCGTGCACTGTAGCTTGAGCGGGAGGCGATTGCAGCTGCGCGGCCCGGCCGGCCGGGTTCACCGCATGCACACCGCCTCGACGTTGTTGCCGTCGGCGTCGAGCACGAATGCAGCGTAGTAATTGGGCGCGTAGTCGGTGCGCAGGCCCGGCGCGCCGTTGTCCTGCGCGCCCGCCTTCAGGCCCGCGGCGTGGAAGCGGTCCACCGCCTCGCGGCTCTCGGCGCGCAGCGCGACGTGCGCGCCGCCGCCCTTCTTGTCCAGGTGCAGCCAGAGCGCGGGCTTGCCCTTCGGGCCGAAGCCCGCGTATTCCTTGCCGCTCGCGCCCGGCACGTGGCCGAGCGGCGCGAGCATCGCCGCGTACAGGCGCGCGGCCGCCTCGAGGTTCTTCACCCGCAATCCGACGTGATCGAACATGGAAGCCTCCTTCGTTGACGGAAGAGGCAGCTTAGGCCGCGCGCGCGAGGCGATCTTGGAAAATCTTGCGCTCGCCGCGCGCCGCGCGGCGGAAGCCGCCCGGCGACACCCCCGCGGCGCGGCGGAAGCTGCGCACGAAGTTGGACAGATCCTCGAAGCCCACGTCGAGCGCCACCTCGGTGACCGCGCGCCCGCCCTCGGCGAGCAGCCGCGCCGCGCGGCGCAGCCGCGTGCGCACCAGGTACTGGTGCGGCGTCACACCGAGCACCCGCGAGAACACGCGCAGGAAATGAAACGGCGACAGCCCCGCTTCGCGCGCCGCCGCCTCGAGGCCGATCTGCTCGGCCGAGTGCGCCTCCAGCCACAGCGCCGCCCCGACCGCGCGGCTGCGCTCGCGCGGCGTCACGTTCGTTCGACCCGCCTCCTTGCCGCGCACCGTCTCGGCGAACTTCGCCGCGAAGGCGAGCGCCGCCTCGTCCGCGCCGACGTCGCTCTTCCCCTCGGCCGCGGCCTGCGCGAGCTCGCCCAGCACCATGAGCTGCGGCAGCGGCGGCACGCGCCCGAGCGCCCACGCCGCGCTTCCCGCGCCCAGCGACTCCGCGAGCTCCGGCGCGAGCTTGAGCGACAGGCACTCGTCGCCGCAGGCGTGGTGCTCGTGCGTCGCCACGTACTCCTGGCCCGGCCGGCCGACCAGCACCGCGCCCGCCACCAGCTCGTGCGACGCCCCGAGCGTGCGGCAGCCGAAGCTGCCGCGGCGCACGAACGCGAGCGAATGGCTGCGAAACGCCTCGACGAACGGCTTCTCGCCCGGCCGCGCGTCGCAGCGCGCGTCGTAGATCGACAGCCCCGGCCCTTCGTGGATCGTCGTGACCCGCATGGGCCACGACTGTACTGCGGTTTTTCCTATGCCGGGCGCGAATGCGACACGAGCGTTTCGCGCATGGCAGACTCCGTCTCGTCTCTCACCACGAGGAGGAAGCGATGGCCAAGGCAGCGACCCGCAAGGCGCCCGCACGGCGCAGCAAGGCGTACGACGACGGACTGAAGATCAGGCGCCGCTGGCTGGGCAAGGACTACGTCGACCGCGCGTTCCGCGACGCCGACGCGTTCACCATCGACGTGCAGCACTTCGTCACCGAGCACGGCTGGGGCGCGAGCTGGGCGCGCGGCGGGCTGCCGCTCAAGACGCGCTCGATCATGAGCCTGTCCATGATCGTCGCCCTCAACCGCCCGCGCGAGCTGGAAATCCACCTGCGCGCCGCGCTGCGCAACGGCATCACGCCGGCCGAGATCAAGGAGCTCCTGCTGCACGCGGCGGTCTATTGCGGCGCGCCGGCCGCTCTCGACGGCTTCCACGTCGCGAAGCGCATCCTCGCCGAGCCGGCGCAGGCCTCCGGACGGTAGGGGCAGCGGGGAGGCGGATCCGGCCTCACTTCACGGCCACGGCATGGCCTTGACACAGCGGTCGACCGGTTCCACCTTTCTCAAATGACCACCGAGATAATGTGGACCCCGGAAGGGGAGAACGAGACGGACCTGATTCCCGCCCACGTCACGCGGGTGATGAAAGTCGGCCGTGAATTGCGGATCTTCTTCTCGGGCAAGGAAGGTGAGTACGGTGACAAGTTCGAAGGTGTACTAAGCATTCGGCTGCGCCTGGGTACCCAGAAGATCAAGGGCAATCAGAGCTACAAGCACGAGGATGACGAGTGGGAGCTCGTTCCCTACTCCGTTATCGGGCAATTCGATGACCGTCGATTTGAAACCTTCTCGGGAACCTGGACTGAACAGGGAACGCGTTGCCGGGTCGATGTCCTCGGACTTCCGCCAACGGTCAAACCAGCCGCAAAGAAAAAGAAAGCGGCCAAAGCGAGAAAATCGCGAAAGCGACGAGCCTCTAGGTGACCGCCTCGAATATGCTGCGACCGTCTCCGGCATACGCTTCGTAGACGTGCTCGAATAGGGCCTCGGTTTTCTTCGCGTACAGCTCCTTTGTATAGGCACGCGGCAACCCTTCATCCAGCGTGTCCTCGATGGTGATCCGCACCTTTGCCCGCGCCTGGACCTTCTGCCGCCAGCCGAGAACGAGCAGCGCGTGCAACCGCTCGAGCAGCTGGCGCGCCACCTTCTTGACTTCTTCGCGCTCTTCGCTGGACAGCTCCGGTCCCGGCCGGGTGAGGATATCGAAGACCGTGAGCTCCTCCTCCTTTAGATGCTCCCGGACGTGGCGCTCCTGCTCGTCGGTGAGCACCTTCGACAGCGCGACCAGGTCGCGGAAGATGTCCTCGATGTTGCGGCTTCCCGCGTTGTAGGCGTCGATCAAAGCCTGGAACTTGTCCAGGTAGTCGGCGCGCGTTCGGTTGAGCTGCACCATGCGCTCGACTTGAGCCCGCACCGCCGCTCGCAAGCGCTCGAGGTCGCTGTTTGTGGGCGCCTTCTTCTCGAAGCGCTTGGCCAAGGCCTCGAAGTCGATCTTCGACAGGTCGATCGTCGGGTAGGCACCCGACCGATCCTCGATCTTGAATGGCTGTGCGCCGATCGAACGGTCGAGCAGCTCCTGGATTCCCTGCATGACGTGAGAGATGTCCGGCGGATCGCTCAAGTTGCGAATGTAGTCGGCGAGCGCGCGGATCGTCCCGCAGCGCACCGCGAACTCGACCGCCACCGCGTCGGGTTTGACGGCCTCGTACAGCGCCTCCACGAGCCGCGACCGGGAGACGAAATCGCGCCTCACCGACTCCGGCGCCAGAAGACGGTCGCCACCGTCCTTCACTGCTTGCGCCCGCTCGAACTTCTCCGCCGACGCTCCTTCGATCCTTGCGAGATCGACGCCGCGCGCCTTGCAAAAATTCGTCGCATCGGCCACCGCCAGCCGAAGCTCGGCCACCAGCGCCTTCTTGTCGCGCACCGGCCGCTCGCCACCGCGGCCCTTGCCGTAGATCGCCAGCGCGCGCTCGAGCGACGCGAACACGTTGGCGTAGTCGACGATCACGCCGCTGTGCTTGCCCGGGAACACCCTGTTCGCGCGCGCGATGGTTTGCATCAGAGTGTGGTTGCGCATTGGCTTGTCGAGGTAGATCGTCGAGCAGCTCGGCGCGTCGAACCCGGTGAGCCACATCGCGCACAGGAACACGAGCCGCAGCGGGTCGTCCGGGTCCTTGAATTTCTCGTCGAGCGCCTGCTCGTTCATACGCTTCCGGTGCGGGACGATGTCCAGGCCGAGCCTCTTCATCTGCTCGACCTCGTTCTGGCCCGGCGAAACCACGACCGCCATGTCGGTCGAGTCCATCTTGGGCCAGAGCTTGCGCACCTTGTCGTACATGCGAAGGGCGGTCGCCTTGTCGATCGATACCACCATCGCCTTGCCCTGGAAGCCCCGCCCGGTGAAGTGACGCACGATGTCCTTCGCCACCGTGTCGAGCCGGTCGTCGCGCGTGATGAGGTGGTACTGGCGCGAGAGTTCCCTCTCCAGCCGCGCTTCCTGCTCCGGGTCGAGCTGCGCCGCCTCGACCAGGTCGTAGATCTCGTCGTTCAGGTCCGGGTTGTCGAGGTGCAGTTCGGGTGTACGGTTCTCGTAATAGAGCGGTACCGTGGCCCCGTCCTCGATCGACTGCTGGAAGTCGTAAATCGAGACGTAGTCCCCGAACACGTCCTTCGTCTTCTCCTCGCCCGCGATCAGCGGCGTGCCGGTGAAGGCGAGGAACAGCGCCTTCGGCATCGCCGCGCGCATGTTCATCGCCAGCGTGTCGTACTGGCTGCGATGCGCCTCGTCGGTGAGCACGATCACGTCCGGCCGGTCGCACAGCACCTCTGGCGTCTGGAACTTCTGGATCAGCGTGAATACGTAGCGGTGGTTCTCGGAAAGAAGCTTGCGCAGCTCCGCCCCGCTCTGCGCGTGGCACACGTTACTCTCGGCCTCCGTCACCGCGCCGCAGGCCTTGAAGGTCTTGGCGATCTGGTCGTCCAGCTCCATCCGGTCGGTCACGACGACGAAGGTCCAGTTGCCCGGCACCTTGCGCAGGATCTTCTGCGCGAAGAACACCATCGAGAAGCTCTTGCCCTGACCCTTGCGTCTGCCAGAACACCCCGCCGCGGCCGTGGCCGCGCTTGCGCGCCTCGAGCGTCGCCGCGATGGCGTTGTTCACGCCGAGGTACTGGTGGTTCTGCGCCATCGCCTTCACCAGGCCGGACTTGTGCTCCGAGAAGAGCGTGAAGTTCTCCGCAATGTCCAGGAGACGCACGGGCGCGCAGGTGCCGCGCAGCATCACTTCCAGCGACACTCGACGCGGCTCGTCCTCGCGCTCGATCCGCTTCCATTCGCCGAACCGCTCCCAGTCCGCCGTGATCGTCCCGATCCGGCTCTCCGTGCCGTTCGAGGCGATCAGGAACGCGCTGTACCAGAAGAGCTGCGGAATCCCGTTCTGCGGGTGCTTGTAGCTCGTCAGGTTCTCATCGAACGCCTGCCGCGCCGCCACCCCCGGCTTCTTCAGCTCGATCACCACCCACGGCAACCCGTTCACGAACCCGATCAGATCCGGCCGGCACGTATAGAGCTGCCCCGTGACCGTCATCTGCGAGACCAGCAGGAAATCGTTCGCGGCGGGATTCTCCCAATCCACCACCCGCACCCGCTCCTCCCTCAACCCGCCCCGCTCCGGGTCCGGCACCGAAACCTTCACGCCGTCCTTCAGCAGCCCGCAGATCTCCCGATTCGCGCCGGCAAGCGTCATCGCCGACCGGTCACGCGTCAGCTCGTCCAAGGCACTGGCGATCGCTTCAGGGGGAAACTTCGGATTCAACTTCTCCAGAGCCGCCCGCAATCGCGGCACCAGCACTACTTCGCCCGATGTCTCTCGTCCGAGCGTGCCGCTCGGGCCGAACATCTCCTCCATCGCAGACAACGTTTGCCAACCCAGATCCGCGAATAGACCGATGGCCGGCTGCTCGACAAGCTGATCTTCGGTGTAAGCGTGAGACATTCTGGACCGACTGGGGCCTTATCTCTTCTTGGCAGCACCACGCTTAGGACCGTGGGACGCCCAGACCTCTTCTTTAGGGTGTCTTTTCATAGCCTCTTCTATGACCGGGATTGCCTTTTGAGAATAGCGGTCGAACAGCGCCTTTCCGATGGAGATCCGCTTAAAACACTCACGGTCGTCCTGTAGTTTCAAAAACCGAATATAAGAAGTCGTCCCGGGTCCACTGAGCCCAACTTTTTGAGCGAGTTGGTCTCGACCGAGATTGTAGAAGCCAAGTTCGTCAACACGCTTCACGGCAACGACAGCTGCTCCTGGCGTACCCTCCGGGACGAGTTGCACAGGTGTGCCCGTCTTTGTTATCCGCAGTTCGATCGACGGGCCGTAACCTTTAGTCGTGAGTGTGACAGTCGCGACTCCTGGGAAAATCTCATTCCACGCTTTCTTATCCGCAGCGATATCCGCGGCAAGCTTTTTTAACTCTCCTACTCCCGGCTGCACCTTCTCCCCACTCAGCGATTTCTCAATGATCGCAAGCGACCGAAGCTTTGCCTCTGCTTCTGTATGCCGACGAGCACCCGGTGCCAACAGTTTCCTAATCTCTTTCGTCTCGTTGTCGAATAGTTTCGCCAGATCTGTTGGAGGGCTTGTGGAAAGTGGCAGAACGCGAACCGGAAGATGGGTTTGCAAGTCTTCGCCAAATACCGACTTGAAGACATCCCGAAACAGGCTTAGGCCCGCCTGGGACTGAATGTACAAGTGCTGTTCAGACATATCGAGAAGGTGATGTTGTGCAGCGTCTCTCAGACTGTTGATCATCTGAACTGTAAGCGCCTGGTTATCCGTCAGGAACTTCACACTCGCGTCAGAAAGCCCTTTCCGAACAGACGCATCGAAACCAATAGTCTGTTTGGCTCGGGGCTCACGGATTCGTCCTCCTCGATGCAGGATCGCCGCCTTGAAGAGCATTTCAAATGCATGGTCAAGCGAAATGAGAACACTGTGTGTGCGCCCGGTATCGGAGGGGCGGTTGAAAAGCTCAACGCTCAGCATCAACGACTCAATCGCTTTCGTTCTTAGGAGCTTGACCTCCTTCTTCACGAATTGAGTTCCCGAAGTATCGCCCGTCCCGCTAGCATCCTCGGCAGCAGCAGGTCACGCGTCCGTCGGAGGTTTTGGATCTGAAAAATAAGGGTCTGTTGCTGCTCGATGGTCTCGGCGAACAGCGCAGAGAATTGCTCAACGACTTTGCCTTTCGGGATCACGACTTTGTATTTCTCCAACACGTCCCAGTTCGCGCGCGGCATCTTCGCTCCATTCGCGGTTGCGCTCGCTTCCGCAACGAATGCGTCGCTGGAGACGCACGCCACGACAAAGGCGTAATGCTCGGGGCGACGAGAACGTACGACGATGGTGTCGGCGGAGCATAGGCCGTCGAACGGCGCGACGCTGACCTTGTGGAAATAAGGCCGAATCTTGCCGAACAGGACTTCACCTTTCTTGAACTCAAGTTTATTCGAGCCGAGGTTGGTCGCTGTTTCCCAAGCGTTAAGTGCGAGCGAGCGACGTGGGATGTGCTCGAGGCCGACGTATGGTTTTGGCTCGTCGAGGTCTCCCTTCGACACATTGCGGCGCGTGTTCTCAGCGATGTCGCCAAGCGTTTTCACTTCCCAGCCTTTGGGGATGTCGCCTAGGGGAGAGGCGACGCGCGGGAGCTTTTCGTGGCCGGGGAAGCGGAAATGGACGAACCACTCGTGGTAAAGGGCGCGGGCCATTTCCTCCAAGATCCGAATGCGCCGCTGGTTGTTTTCGATCAACTCGTCATAGGCCGACAGTATTGCTGCAATGCGTTGCTGAACACCCCGAGGCGGCAGATCGGGAAGCGCTAGTTCCCGCACATCCTTCATGTTCAGGTGGGGCACCGTTACGCCATTTGTCTTGGCGTGGATGACTCGTTGCACCTGAGGACCATTCAGGAGGTAGTTCAGAAAGGACGGTTCAACCTTTGACCGATTAGGGCGAATCAGAAGGGTCCGCTGCCCAAGGCAGACCTTCAGCCCCTCAGGAACAATTGCCGCGTTGCCAACTGGCGCCTCGCGCGCCATGATGATGTCGCCCGGTCGAGGAACCGCGCGCTTTGTCCAGAGGCGGTAGGTGTCCTCCGATACTCGATTCACGCCGTCGAGGATGAAGAAGCCCCTTCCAATGTTCGGCGTACGGATCGATGGATAGCCTTCTGCCTGTGTTGGCGCAGTCTTATGCTCGCAGTCCACTATCATTTCGCTGATATCGGCGAGCCTCATACCCTACGCTTCGAGAATCTCTGCCACGTTGCCGGCAATAGTCTCTTCGAGTTCGCGCGCTCGCGCGTTGAGCGCTTCGAGTTCCTCATTCAGCGTTTCGAGCTGTTCCTTGAAGTCTTCGTCGCTGACATCTTCGCCAGGCGCAACGCCGACGTAGCGGCCGGGGTTGAGCGACCACCCTTGGGCTTCGATCTTCTTTGAGTGTGGCGGCCTTGCACAGGCCAGCAACGTCGGCGTATTTCGGTTTCTTGCCGAAGATTTCGACGAGCTTTGCGTTCGCTTCGTCGCCGCCGAGGGTGAAGTCGGGCTCTTCGCCGCGGTAGAGGCGCACGAGGTTGGCGAGGAAGCCGACCTGCGCTTCGGTCCAGTCGCGGTGGGCGCGGTCGATCTGGCGGTAGATGTGGCGGGCGTCGATGAAGAGGACTCGTGTCGGCGCGCGGGGTTTTCTTCTTGCCGCGGTCGAGGAACCACAGGGTGCAGGGCAGCGTGACGGTGTAGAACATGTTCGGGCCGACGGCGACGATCACGTCCACGGCGCGGGACTGGATGAGCTGCTTGCGGATTTCCAGTTCGGAGGCGCGGGCGTCGCTGGCGGAGTTGGCCATGACGAAGCCGGCGCGGCCTTTGTCGTTGAGCGAGGAGTAGAAGAGCTGGATCCAGAGGTAGTTGGCGTTGTCGGTGCGCGGCAGGCCGAAGGGGAAGCGGCGGCCCGGGCCGACGGCGTCCTTGAGGCGGTCCTTGTCCACGGCGTTGACGTTGAACGGCGGATTGGCGAGGACGAAGTCGAAGGCGCCGACGGCCTTGTGCGGGTCGTCGTAGTAGCTGTTGACCTCGCCGCCGTGGCGGATGTCGCCCTCCAGGCCGTGCACGGCGAGGTTCATGCGGCACAGGCGCCCGGTTTCGTCGGTCTTTTCGACGCCGAAGATGGAGAGCTCGGACGCGGGGTTTTTCTTGTGCTCGGCGACGAAGCGCGCGGACTGGACGAACATGCCGCCTGAGCCGCAGGCGGGGTCGAGGATGCGGCCGTGGAAGGGTTCGAGGATCTCGACCATGCAGGCGCACGATGGGCGCCGGGGTGTAGAACTCGCCGCCCTTCTGCCCCTCGGTGCGGGCGAACTGGCCGAGGAAGTATTCGTAGATGCGCCCGAAGGCGTCGAAGTCGAGGCTGACGGGGATCTCGGAGACTTTCTTCAGCAGTTCCTTGAGCAGGGTGCCGTTGAAGATCTGGTAGTTGCGCGGCAGCACGCCCGCGAGCTGCGGGTTGTGCTTCTCGATGTCGGCCATCGCCTCGTTGACGGCCTTGCCGACGTTGCTGCCTTCGGGCCGCGCGAGCAGGTAGTCGAAGCGGGAGTTCGGCGTGAGGAAGAGGACGCCTTCGGCCTGGTAGGCCTTGGGGTCGTCGATGCGCGAGGTGCCGCGGCGCGCCGAGGTGCCCGCCTTCTCCAGTTGCGCGCGGCGCTGCGCGAAGCGCGCCTCGGCGAAGCGCAGGAAGATCAGGCCGAGGACCGGCCCGGAGTATTCGCCGGCCTTGAGGCCGGAGTTGGCGCGGAACTGGTCCGCCGCGGCCCAAAGGCGCTTCTCCAGCTGGTGGTTGGCTTCGTCTTTCTCGGTCGGCGCGACCCAGCGCATGTCCTCTCCCCGATATGGTTCGCAGCCGCAAAGATAGCGCAGCGGCGGTCAACCCGGGGCGCGCGGTCGGCGTTGTGTCGTCAGGAATGGGGACGAAAAGGACAATCGGACAAGCAATCGAGCCGCGCATCCTGATGCTGCGCGGCCAGCGGGTCATGCTGGATTCCGATCTCGCCAGGCTCTACGAAGTCGAGGTGAAGGCGCTGAACCAGGCGGTAAGGCGCAACCCGGCACGCTTCCCTGCCGACTTCATGTTCCGGCTGACCAGGGAGGAGGCCGAACGTTCAAGGTCACAAACTGTGACCTTGAAAGGCGCGGGCGGGAGGGGACGCAACATCAAGTACCTGCCCTACGCGTTTACCGAGCAGGGTGTCGCGATGCTCTCCTCGGTGCTGAAAAGCGAACGGGCGGTCCAGGTGAACGCGGAGATCATGCGCGCCTTCGTGCGCCCGAGCGAGCGGCGCGTCAGCGCAGCGCCCGGTAGAGAAACGGCAAGCTGACATCCATCCGGTAGTCGATGTCGGAGTGGTCGTCGTCGAATTCTTCGTAGCGGTGGCGGATGCCGGCCGCGGCGAGGCGCTGCGACAGCAGGCGCGTGCCGTAATGGATGTGGTACTGGTCGCGCCAGCCGCAGTCGATGTAGATGCCGCGCAGCGACTTGAGGTTGGCGCGGTAGCGCGCGACGAGGTTGATCGGGTCGTGGCGGCGCCAGTTGCGCCAGCGCTCCTCGATCGCTTCGCCCGTTTCCGCGTTGAACGGGATGCGAAAGCCGTTCGGCGCGCGCGGATCGGGGTCGTAGGTGGCGGCCATGCAGAGGTTCATGATGCAGTGGACTTCGCCGCCCGAGAGCTTCTCCTTCTTCCACACGTGCGCGAGGAAGCGCCTGATGCGGCCGTCGTCCAGACCCGGCTTCGAGTTTTCTGTTTGCCGGGAATTTCTGTGGGCCGGCTTTTCGCTTCGGCGCGCGGTACTTGGCGATCTCGTTCAGCGTGTTCGGCCAGTCGTGCCAGTAGACGAAGTCGAAGTACGCGTCGCCCGAGTGGTCGGCGATCGCGCCCCAGTACTGCGGCGTACTTCATGCCGTGGATGATCGCGCCGTAGCCGCCGGATGACTTGCCGAAGCAGCCGCGGTGCTCCCGGCCCGCGAGGGTGCGGAATTCGCCGTCGACGAAGGGGATGATCTCGCGCGTGAGGTAGTCGGCGTAGTCGCCGATCGCGGAGGAGTTGACGTACTGGTTGCCGCCGAGCGCGGTGAAGCAGTCCGGGAAGACGATGATCGCGGGCCCCATCTTCTGCTCGTGCATGAGTCGCGCGGCGCGCTCGGGGACGTTGTCGCCGAAGGGCTTCCAGTTGGCGTGCGCGAGCCCCGAGCCGGTGAAGCCGACGAGGTCGTAGAGCACCGGGTAGCGCTGCGAGCGGCGCGCGTCGTACTGCGGCGGCAGCCACACGCCGAGCTTTCGCACGTGCGGGTCGCCGAGCGGGTTGCCCTTGAGAATTCTCGATTCGTGCTCGAGCACGACCAGCGTGCCCGGCGAACCCTTGGCGCGCTTCAGTGCCATCCGACGGCGTCCGGTTGCGTTCTATCCATAAGCCTCCCGAATCGGCCTCACCGGCCTGACCTCCACCGACCCCACCGCCGCCGGCGGAATCCGCGCAGCGATCTGCAGCGCCTCGTCCAGGTTCTTCGCCTCGATCATGTAGAAACCCGCCAGGCACTCCTTGGTCTCGGCAAAGGGACCGTCGGTGACGGTCGCTTTGCCGTTGCGCACGCGCACGGTGGTGGCGGTAGCGGCCGGCTGCAGGGCCTCGGAGGCGATGCAGTGGCCGCTACTCCGGATGGACTGGTCGAAGGCGAGGCAGTGGCGGTCGTCCACGCTGCGGATCTTATCTTCCTCGCCGTAGACCAGGCACAGGTACTTCATGCGCGCTCTCCTTAGCCGACTTGCTTCATGCCGGCGATGATCATCCAGGGTACGCCGAACTTGTCGGTAACCATGCCGAAGGCCCTGGCGAAGAAGGTCTCCGACAGAGGCGCGGTGACCTTGCCGCCGGCGGAGAGCGCCTCGAAGCGCTTCTTCGCGTCGGCCTCGTCCTTCGCATCGTACGACAGGGAAAAGCCGGCGAAGTTGGGCTTGCCGCTGCAGAAGCCGTCGGAGGCCATGAGCATCGTGCCGCCGACGAGCGCCGCGGCGTGCATGACCTTGTCGGACGGCGGCGTGCTGCCGTCGGGGCACTTGGCGGTGCCGCCGGGCGCGTCGCGGTAGCGCATCAGCATCTGCGTCTGCGCGCCGAGCGCCTTGCCGTAGAACTGCAGCGCTTCCTCGGTCCTGCCTTCGAAAAACAGATACGGTTGGGTGGCCATGGCTTCAGTCCTTTTTCCAGGTGTCTTTCATGCGCTCGACCGCCGGGCTGTCGCCGAAGTCCTCGAGCGCGAAGAACTGGCGAACCTCGATCTCTCCCTCGCTGCCGTCGATCGCGGGATTGGGGAAACGCCTGGTCCAGGCAAGCGCCTCCTCGCGCGACTTGACGTCGATGATGGTATAGCCGGCGACGAGTTCCTTGGACTCCGTGAACGGGCCGTCGACGAAGCTGCGCTTGCCGCCCTTGCCGTACTTGATGCGCCAGCCGGTCGAGGTGGGCTTCAGGCCGTTGCCGTCGACGAGGATGCCGGCCTTCGCCATCTCGTCGTGGAAGCCGCCCATCTCGGCGAGCAGGGACTCGGGCGGCATCTTGCCGGCCTCGGAATCCCCGGTCGCCTTGACCAGGATGATGAATTTCATGACGTCGCTCCTAAGAAGGTTGGTAGTGTCCTGCACCCTCTGGTCGAACGGCAAAAGGCCGATTCGACATCTCCTTGAGACTATTTTTCGAGCTCGGCGATCCGCCGCTCGAGGAACCGGCGTTCGGGCCCCTGCCTGCTGAGGGAGAGGGCCTTCGCGTAGGCCTCGGCAGCCTCGGGCTTCCGGCCCAGGCGGCGAAACAGGTCGGCGCGCACGGCGTGGGCGAGGTGGTAGCCCTGGAGCTCTCGCATCAACCCGTCCACGAGTGCGAGCCCGGCCGCAGGGCCGTCGCGCATTGCGACCGCCACCGCGCGGTTGAGCTGGATCACGGGCGACGCATCGAGGCGCGAGAGCACGTCGTAGAGCCCGATGATCTCGCTCCAGTCGGTCTCCTTCGCGCTCGGCGCCTCGGCGTGCACCGCGGCGATCGCCGCCTGCAGGCAATACGGCCCGAACATGCGCGTGCGCAGCGCCCGCGTGGTGAGCTCGACCCCTTCGCCGATGAGCGCCCTGTTCCACAGGCCGCGGTCCTGGTCCTCGAGCAGAACGAGCTCCCCGTCCGGCCGCGAGCGCGCGGCGCGGCGCGACTCCTGGATCAGCATGAGCGCCAGGAGCCCCATCGCCTCGGCCTCGGGCAGCAGCTCAACGAGCAGCCGCCCGAGGCGTATCGCTTCCTGCGACAGCTCCGCGCGCGTCACCGAATCGCCCGAGGACGCCGAGTACCCCTCGTTGAAGACGAGGTACACGACGCGCAGCACCGCCTCCAGCCGCTCCGGCAGCTCGGCCTTCCCCGGAACTTCGTAGGGAATCTTCGCGTCGCGGATCTTGGTCTTCGCGCGCACGATGCGCTGCGCGAGCGCCGATTCCTGCGCGAGGAACGCGCGCGCGATCTCGCCGGTCGTCAGCCCGCACACCTCGCGCAGCGTGAGCGCCACCTGCGTATCCGGCGCGAGCGCGGGGTGGCAGCAGGTGAAGACGAGCCGCAGCCGGTCGTCCTCGATCCCTTCCCTCTCGGCTTCGGGTTCGGCGGGGACGGCCTCGAGCGCCTCCGGATCGACGTACGAGAAGCGCTCCTGCCGCCGGATCGCGTCGATCGCCTTGAACCGTCCGGCCGAGACCAGCCACGCGCGCGGATTCGCCGGAACGCCTTCGCTCGGCCACTGCTCCATCGCCGCGCGGAAAGCCTCGGACATCGCCTCCTCGGCAAGGTCGAAGTCGCCGAGCAGGCGAATGAGCGTCGCCAGCACGCGGCGCGACTCACTGCGATACAGCGCGTCGAATCCGGGATCACGCGCCGCAGGATAGCAAGGGCGGCCGGCGCGCGGCCGCCCCCGCGCCGCTAGACGCGCGCTTCGGCGAGGCTCTGCTCGAAGTCCTTCATCTCGCGCGCGTGCGTCGAGAAGAAGGGCCGCGGCTTCGCGCCCTTCAGCTGGTCTTCGAGGATGCCCACGTGCGTGGCCCAGCCGCCGCCGACCGCGATCTTCAGGCCCGCGTCGTCGGGCAGCCGGTGGTGGATGGTGAGCAGCACGTCCTTGCCGCGCGGGGCGAGCTCGTAGGTCACCTCGGACATCCCGCCTTCCCAGCCCCAGGTGTGCGCGAGGAGCTTCATCGGTTCGAGCCGCGTGATCACGCCCTCGGCCCGGTGGGGAGCCGCGCCGCGCGCGCCGGCGGGCGGCGTCTCGTCGGTGATCCGGCTGTTGTCGAACAGGAGCTCGATCTTGCCGCCCACGCGCAGGTCGAACTCGCCGGCGGCGAGCCACAGCGCGCGCTTCTTCGACTCGGTGAGATAGGCCCAGACGCGCTCGACGGGCCCGGGGAGCAGGCGCTCGAAGCGCACGGTGGACGGCTGGATCAGGGTGGCACGGGCAGTCATGGCTTTCTCCTTCGTTTGGCAGCAGGTTTGCGGGAAGAGGCCTTCGCGGCCTCGATGGCGTCCTCCGCTCGCAAGGCGGCCTCCAACCGGTCGAGGCGCGCGGCCCAGGCGGCGCGCTCGCGCCGGATCCAGGCCGAGATCTGGTCCATCGGCTTCGGGTCGAGCGAGAGAAAGTGGTCGCGCCCGGAGACGCGCCGGCGCACGAGCCCGGCGCGCTCCAGGATGCGGATGTGCTTGGAAACGGAGTTGAGCGAGATGTCGTACGGCGCGGCGATCTCCGTCACGCGCGCTTCCCCCGCCGCCAGCCGCTGCAGGATGCTGCGGCGGGTCTCGTCGGCGAGGGCGACCAGGGTGTCGTCGAGGTCCATGGCCGCGACGTTAACCCAAAAGGGTGAACGTTGCAAGCCCCCCCTGGCGCGCACACCGCTTAACCCGTTTTCGCCCCTCCTCCGTTTACGGTCATGTGCCCCGCAAGCACCGGGGGCGAGGACGATTCGGAGGAAGACATGAAGAAGCAAAAATTCCTGCGGCGGCTGCCCGCCGCGGTCGGGGCGGCGCTGGTATGCGCGGCGGGCGTCGCGTACGGCGAAAACGCATCGAAGATCACCGCGGTGACGCTCTACCCCGGCAGCGCCACGGTCGAGCGGACGGCACGCATCACGCCCGGGATGACGCTGCTCGCCATTTCCGGCCTGCCCGCGAATTTCGATCCGCAGTCGGTCCGCGTAGACGCGGACGAAGGCGTGCGAGTCGGCGAGGTGTCCACGCAGGACACTGCGCACACCCGAGCGCCCGATCCGCGCGAGGCGCAGCTCGAGGACAGGATCCAGGCGCTCAAGGATAGGCAATCCGCGCTCGACGCCGAGGTGAAGTCCGCCGAGATGGTGAACGAGTTCCTCTCGCGTCTCGGCGGGCCGGGAGAGAAGCCGGCGCCGGTTCCCGACGCGCGCTCGCTCGCCGGGGTGATCGAGCTGATCCGCAAGAACTCGAGCGAGTCGCTCTCGCGCGTCGAGCGCGCGAAGGTACAGAAGCGCGAGGCCGGGAAGCGAATCGCGGCCCTGGAGCGCGATCTCGCGCGGCTGAGTAGCGACGCGAAGGACACGCGCACGATTCTCGTCGGCGTGTCGGGCGAGGGCACCGCGCGCGTGTCCTACCAGGTGAACGGCGCGGGCTGGCACCCCGCGTACCGCGCGAGCCTCGATTCGAGCGCGTCGAAGCTCGAGCTCGTCCGCCAGGCGATCGTCGAGCAGCGCACGGGCGAGGACTGGAGCGCAGTGAAGCTCAAGCTCTCCACCGGCCTGCCGCGACTCTCCCCGCAAGGACCGGATCCCCGGACGTGGTACGTGTCGCTGGTGGAACCGCGGTCGTACCCACGCGTCCTGGGACAGGCGTTCATGGCTCCCGAGGCCGCGATGCAGCGCGAGATGAGCGCGAACCGCGCCGATGCTCCTGACGAAAAGCCGGTCGAGGTGCAGACGACCTTCGCGACCGAGTTCGAGGTGCCGGGGCTCGTGACCCTGCCCTCCGACGGAAGGAAAGTGACGCTGGCGCTCGCGAAGCTCGCGCTGCCCGCCAAGATGCGGCTGCGCGTCGCGCCGCGGCAGGACGCCGCGGCGATCGTGACGGCCGAAGCCAAGCGCCCCGATGGCGTGTGGCTGCCGGGAAGGATCGAGCTCGCGCGCGACGGCAACTACGTCGGCTCGACCGCCTGGAATCCGCAGGCGGACGGCGACCTGGTGCTGCCCTTCGGGCGCGACAGCCTGGTGCGCGTCAAGGTGGACCGCGTGAAGAACCGCAACGGCTCGGCCGGCCTGATCGGCGGCAAGAACGAGCGCGAGGTGACCGACCTGGTGACCCTCACCAGCTTGCACAAGAAGCCGCTACCGCTCCTCGTGCTCGAGTCCTCGCCCGTGTCCACCGACGACCGCATCGAGGTCAGGGCCGAATTCCAGCCCAAGCCGCAGCTCGAGAGCTGGGAGGACCGCCAGGGCGTGGTCGCCTGGGAGCGCGACATCGCGCCGGGTGAGACCGTGAAGATCTCCGCCCACTACACGCTCATCTATCCTAAGGAGGTCGCGGTAGTCGGACTGCCCTGACGCCGGTTCGCCGCGTGCCGTGCGGCGCCCCATGAGACCCGACTGCTCAGAGTCAGCGCGCGGCGGCAGCGCGAAAGTAGAAGTCGAGCATCGCGCCGAGCGGCGCCGGGCTGCCCCTCAGCCGGCTGCGCAGCGCCGCGCCTTCCCAGCAGTCCACGAGCAGGCTCGCGAGGCGCTTGGGATCGGAGTCGGCCGCGATGTCGCCGCGCTTGCGCGCCTCTTCCAGGGTGGCGGCGATGCGGCGCGCGATCTCGGAGAAGCACTGCTCGACCTTGCGCCGGAACACTTCGCTCACGCCGGAGAGCTCCTGGCCGAGCCCGCCGAGCAGGCAGCCGAGGTAGCCCTCGCGGCGGTAGCTCTGCTGCGTCTGCTCGAAGAACCTGCGCACGAGCACGAGCGGCGGCAGGGTCGCGTCGCCGAGGCAGGCGTCGAGGCCCGCGTGCACGTGCTTCATGTACTCGTCGATCGCCTGCAGCGCGAAGTCTTCCTTGTCCCTGAAGTGGTGGTAGAAGGAGCCCTTCGGCGTGCCGGTCTCCTCGAGCAGGGCCTGCAGGCCGAGGTCGTGGTAGCCGTGCTTGAGCAGCATGGCGATCCCGGCGTCGAGCAGACCCTGCTTGGTCGCGTGCGTCTGCTCCATGGAAGGCGTTCGGGAAGGCATGGCGGGAAGCCGCGGCGCGGCCTCCCGGTATCTTAACCCTTGACCTTCCGGATCATGTGGTCGATGACGTGGCTGTGCTCGTGCTGCGGGCTGAACATCACGATCTCCGCGTCGGCGTCGACCCTGACATTGTGCCCGGGCGGCCAGTAGAACAGGTCGTTCGCCTTCACCGTCTCCTCCACGCCCAGCGCGTCGGTCGTCGTGAGCTGGCCGCGCAGCACGAAGCCCCAGTGCGGGCACTGGCACATGTCGCCGTCCAGCCCCTTGAACAGCGGGCTCGTGTCCACGCCCGCCGCGAGCGTGAAGCACTCGCCGCTGATCTGGCCGCAGCCGCTCGCGTTGCCGAAATCCGTGTGCTGACGGATCACCGCGCCCGGGATCTCCATCCGGACGTCCACCTGGTCCTTTGGCACTCGCATCGTCATCCCCCCTCGGTGGTGTTGGCGACCGCCCGACTAGACCGGTCGGTCTATCCGTAGAATAGACCGCTCGGTCTAATGCTGTCAACCAGCCTAGCGGTCAAGCCGCGCGAACGCGAGCGGGGCGGCGACGAGCAGCGCGAGCAGGATCGCGGCGATCGCCGGCGCGAAGTTCAGCAGCATTGCGAACGGGGCGGCCACGAACGCGGCCGCGTACAGCCAGGGCACGCGGGGCGCACGGCCAAGGTCGGCGCCGAGCTTCTTGCGGATCCAGCGCACCGCCCTGGGCTCGTGGGCCGCGCGGCGTCCCAGCGTGCGCACGAGCGAGCGCTCCTCCAGCCAGGAAATGAACATCAGTGCGAGCACGAACAGGCTGCCGATCAGCATCGCGGGCGCGAGCAGCAGCCCCGCGAGCGCCGAGACGGCGCGGGCGCCCACCAGCACCAGGATCGGGGCTAGCCCGCAGGCGAGCGCCGTCACCCCGATCAGGACCAGCATTGGGGTCACCAGGTGCGCGCGTTGGTTGACGTAGCGACGGAACGCATCGACGTCGCGGTAGCGGCCCGCGAGCGCCATCGCGTCCTCGAGCGGGCCGAGCAACTGCCGGCCGACCCGCCGCTGCAACTCTTCCTTATCCAGAATCGCCAACATCGCCGCGCCTCCCTGCTGTCAAAATCGGTAAGGGCAGCATACGTAACCGCCGCCCAAAATGCGGCGAAAAAATCCGCACTTCGTCCTAGCAGCGGATGCGCAGCGGGATGAGCACGGCCTGCCCGAAATCTTCGCAGCTCGAGACGTCTCTGCCGTCGGGGTAGCCCGACGGCCCGCGCAGCGGCGGTCAACCCGAGGGAACCGACCGGCGTTGTGTCTTCACGTATGGTCGCGAAGCGAACGATCGGACAGGCGGTGGATGCGCGCATCGTCGTCCTGCGCGGTCATCGCGTCATGCTGGATTCGGATCTGGCTGAGCTCTACGGCGTCGAAGTCAGGGCACTCAACCAGGCCGTCAAGCGCAACCCGGGCCGCTTCCCGCCTGACTTCATGTTTTCGCTTACGCAACAAGAAGTTGCGCTTTTGAGATCACAAAATGTGATCTCAAACGCCCCCTTGCCGGCTCGCGGAGGTCGGCGCACCTTGCCCTTCGCATTCACGGAGCAGGGCGTCGCCATGCTCTCCTCGGTCCTGAAAAGCGAACGCGCGGTCCAGGCGAACGTAGAGATCATGCGCGCCTTCGTACGTCTGCGAAGCATGGCCACACAGAACCTCGTGCTGGCTCGGCGGCTCGACGAACTGGAGTCCAGGTACGACCGTCAGTTCAAAGTCGTGTTCGACGCGATCCGCGAGTTGATGACCCCACCGGCACCGACACCTAAGCGCCGCATCGGCTTCATTGCCGGCGAATAGCCTGCTCTACGAAGTTTGATGCATCATTCGTTTTCCCCCCGGACCCCGCTCGCCTCACGGCGGGCGTGCCCGACCGAGACGAGGAAACGCCATGGCATTCTTGCTTTTCGATCTCTGCGTGCCGAGTTACCGCCAGACGCTGGGCGCGGTCTCCGGCTTTCTCGAGAAGGCGCTCGGTCACTTCCAGGCGCACGGCGTTTCGCCGGACGAAGTAGTCGAGACGCGCCTCTATCCGGACATGCTGCCGTTCCGCTTCCAGATCCAGTCGGTCGTGCATCACTCGATCGGCGCGCTCGAGGGCGTGAAGAACGGGGTCTTCCGTCCGCCCTCGGATCTGCCGCAGCACGATTACCGCGCCTTGCAGCAGATCGTGAGCGACGCGCGCCACGCGATGGACAATCTCTCGCGCGAAGCGGTCGACTCGCTCGAGGGCGCGAGCCTGATGTTCGAGTTTCGCGACAGGAAGCTGCCTTTCACGGCGCTGGATTTCCTAACGTCGTTCTCGCTGCCCAACTTCTACTTCCATACCACGACCGCCTACGACATCCTGCGCTCCAAAGGCGTGCCCGTCGGAAAGCGCGACTATCTGGGACAGCTGCGCCTGAAGAAGTAGAGGCGGTCAGGCCCTCCTAAGCCTGCGGCGTGCACCTTTGCCTCCATCGCGTCCGTCGACGTCGCCTCTGGCACAGGCGCGACCGGCGCGCTACTGTGCCAACACGTTCGAATAAAACAAGGAGCTTTCATGGCGATCCTCGTTCCGATCTCCGACGCGCGCGAGCGCGCGCGCGTCGACGGCCGCGCGGCGTGGTCGAGCTCCTCGCGCCCGCCTAGGGAACCGTGCCGCGCATCGAGGCGGGGTGCCCCGGCAGCTCGACGCGCTTCCCGGTGTTCTTGACGTGCGTCCCGCTCACCTTGAGGATCGAGATGTCGTTGTCGATGTAGTTCCCGACGTAGAGGTATTTCCCGTCCGGGCTGAACACCGCGCCCTCGGGCAGGCCGCGTACCTCGACCTCGGCGATCTTCTTCACTTTCTTGCCGTCGATCGCGAGCACCGCCACCGAGCCGTTGCGGTGGTAGAAGAACGCAGACTTCGACGCGTTGCTGCCGCGGAGGAGCATCGCGACCGCGATCTTGCCCGTCGGGCTGATCGCCAGTCCCTCGGGTCCGTCGCCCACGACGACCTCGTCGATCACGCGCGGCGGCTTCGCTTCCAGGTCGATGACGCCGACCGTATCGATGTTGCCGTCGGCGGAGCCGAGAGCGCCGTTGTTCGCCGTCAGGCCTAGCTTGCCGTTCGGCGTGATCGCGATGTTGTACGGAAACATCCCGACCAGCATGTCGTACTTCGAGTAGGTGACCTTGTCGCCGTCGATGTCGAGCACGGCGGCCTTGTTGGTGACGTTCTTCGACACCAGCGCACGCTTGCCGTCCGGCGTGAAGGCGACCGCCGACACCTGCTCGCCGATAGGAACGGTGTCGATCACCTTGACCTCTTTTCCGCTGATCGAAAGGACGCTTACCGAGTTGTCGGCGCGGTTCGCGACGAGCGCGAGGTTGCCCGCGCGGTTGATCGCCATGCCCGACGGCTGCTTGCCGCCCTTGACCGTCGCGATCAGCGCCGGCGGATTTGCCTTGAGATCGATGACGAAGATGTCGCTCCCCGGGACGCCTTTCCACTTACCCTCTTCCTGCACCCAGTCCATGGAGTTGGCGACGAGGGCGAGGCTGTCGTCCGGCGTGATCGCGAGATTCACCGGCGGCCCGAACACCGAGTTCACGAGCGGCAGGGTGGCGACGATCTTCGGGTTCTCGCGGTTCTTGATGTCGAGGATGACGACCGCGTCCTTGTCGGGCGGCGATGTCATCATCTTGCCGTCGGCGTCCCAGGACACCTTGTTGTCGATTCCGACGACGATGTGCTGCGCGAAGACCGGTGTTACGAATGCCCCCAGGCACGAGGCCAGGGCGACGCTCCGTGCGATTCTCAGCTTGTTCATGGTGTCTCCTCCTTGGCGACCTTCGTGAACGCGTTGCGAAAAAGAATGCCGGCACGCGGCGCGGCCTGCGCGGCTATTTCTCGAGCAAGTAGCGGTCGCGCTGCGCCTTCCCGCAAGCGCCCATCACCTGCAGGCCACGGACCACCGCGTCGTTGCCGATCGCGAACGGGTTCGATGCCGCGCCCTTGCGCAAGGCGGCGAGCTTATCGATCGCGCCGTCGTAGCCCGCGTGGTTGGAAATCATCACATCGATCCCTTCCGCCTTCGCGATGCGCGCCATGCGCTCAGTCGCGTCGATGTAACTCTGCAGCCGCGGTATATCGTTGCCGAAGTTGAAGGCCGTGCCGCCCCAGAGCAGCACACGGTGCGTGCGGCCCCCGTCGCGCACGTCGAACGTGGGCGAGATGGTGCCGTGCGTGTGGCCGGCCGTGACATTCAGAGTCACCGACACGTCGCCCAGCGCGAGCTTGTCGCCGTCTTTCACCCGCAGGTCGCGGCCCGGGTCGTACTTCGGCGGCCGCCCCCAGTGCTGCGAATCGAACTCGAGCTTCTCTTCCGTTTGCTGCCAGTCGACCTCGCTCATCACTACGCTGGGGTGATAGCGCGAGACCAAGTAGTCCACGCCGCCGTAGTGGTCCCCATGGGCGTGCGTTACGAGGATGTACTTCACGGTCGAAGGATCGAGACCCAGCCTGCGCATCCCGCCGTCGATCAGGTGCTCCGCCTCCGTCGCGTTATCCAGCGCGTCGATCAAGATCACTCCCTGCGACGTCTTGATTGCCCAGGCGCTCACCCAGGCGGCGCCGATGTAGTACAAGTTGTCGAAGGCCCGCCCCGGCTCCGGCGCTGGCCGGGCCATCTGCGTCGCCAGAAATTTGTCGACCGCCGCCTGCGGCGGCCTCGCCGCCGGCGCCGGGTTGCAGAGCGCGAGCAGCGGCTTCAGGTCGTCGCCCGCGAGCTTGTGGGCCTCCGAGACGTAGGCGGAGATCGTCTCCTGCGATGCGGGCGGTGGCGTGTGGGCGCACGCAGCGACACCGAACGCCGCGACCACCGCGGCCATCCTGGCGGGTACCGGCGTAATTGTTGTTCTCCCTGAAAGATCTGACAGCATCTGCTCGCCGTCGCAGGCTGTCAATCAGGCGCGCGACCCTCGATGCACTGAGCAGATGTGTGCGGGGAGGTTCATCAAAACGCGCGGATCTGGTCCAGGTCCTCGACCGCCGAGGTCTGCCAGGGCACGTCGGTGCGATCGACGCTGCTGCCATAGAACTGCGCGCACGAGATGTGCTTCGGCTGCCCGTGCGTCGGCCTGGCGACGAACAGGCAGACACCGAGGAGAACCGCGCCGGCGAACGCCGCACGGAGGAGGTGTTTGGCGCTCATGGCGGGCTCCCTCGGTAAGGGGTTGCAGGCACGGGCCTAGTTGCGGCCGAGCCAGGTGTAGTTGGAGGCGAAGATGAAGTCCTCGGGCACGCCCTGTTGCGTCGCGTGCTGGGCCTGGATCTGCGGCGCGGCGATCGGCTGGAAGGCCTGGGCGGCGCTCATGCTGGCCGGGAGCACTCCGGAGCCGATGCCGAGAACCAGAGCGGTGACGGCGGCTTGCAGGATCAGTTTGGCGTTCATGGCGTCCTCCGTGTCTTGATGCTTCACAGAGTAAAGATCGGACGCCGGGAACTCAGCGACGCATGGCGCAGGGAAAAAGTGACGGATTCACATTCGGGCCCGCTTCGTGGCCGTCAGAGACACTGAAAGACGGAATTCAGCGCCGACGCCCTTTGGCCGCCGCTTGACATGCAAGGCGTTACTTGCCTATCATTCAGGCAAGCAATGACTTGCCTATAGAACATGGCCGAGCGCCGCGACACCGACGTGCTGTTCAAGGCCCTGGCCGATCCCAGCCGGCGCAAGCTCCTCGACCTGCTTGCACGCGCACGACGGCCAGAACGCTCAACGAGCTGTGCGAGCACCTGGACATGACCCGGCAGGGCGTGACGCAGCACCTGGGCCTGCTGGAGGCGGCGAACCTGGTCGCCACCGTGTGGCGCGGCCGCGAAAAGCTGCACTTCCTCAATCCGGTGCCGCTGCAGGAGATCTACGAGCGCTGGATCGCCAAGTTCGAAAAGCCGCGCCTCAAGGCGCTTTCCGACCTCAAACGACGACTGGAGAAGACCCATGGCTAAATCGACCTTCGTTTACGTGACCTACATCCGCACCACGCCGGAGAAGCTGTGGTCCGCGCTGACCGACGCGGCGTTCATGGAGCAGTACTGGTTCGGCGCGCGCTGCGAAAGCCGGTGGACGGCGGGATCGCCGTGGAAGCTGGTGTCCGGCGACGGCCAGATCCTGGACGCCGGCGAGATCGTCGAGGCAGTTCCGCCGCGGCGCCTGGTGATCCGCTGGCAGAACCAGTTCAGGCCCGAGCTCAAGGCCGAAGGCGCGTCGCTCTGCACGATGGAGCTGGAACCAAGCGGCACGGCGGTGAGGCTCTCCATCACCCACACGATCGAGCGCGAGCCCTCGAAATTCATCGAGGCGGTGTCGGGCGGCTGGCCGAAGGTCCTCTCCAACCTCAAGTCGCTGCTGGAGACCGGCGCCATCGCTATCCAGGACCCCTACCCCAAATATGCCGCCCAGCCCGCGAAGGCATAGCGCGGGAGGCGGTATAGACTTCCGTTTGCCCCGTCGATTCTGAAAGGAGCCGGCCATGGCAGCCACGCGCGGCGAGAAGAGGAAAGCGGTTTCCGCGAAAGGCCGGTCCGCCCGGGCGCGCGCCGCGCCCCGCACGATCGTGCTCGTGGCGACGCGCAAGGGCGCGTGGCTATTTCACGGCGACGCGGCGCGCAGAACATGGCGCGCGGACGGGCCGCATTTCCTCGGCCATAACGTGAGCCACCTCGTGCTCGACCCGCGCGACGGCCGCACGCTGCTCGCGGCGGCGAAGACCGGCCATCTCGGGCCGACCGTCTTCCGCTCCACCGACCTCGGCAAGACCTGGAAGGAAGCGGCGAAGCCGCCCGCGTTCGCGAAGGCGCCGGAAGGGCAGACCGGGCGCTCGGTCGACCACACGTTCTGGCTCGCGCCGGGCCGCGCCGAGGACAGGGATCTCTGGTACGCGGGCACCTCGCCGCAGGGCCTGTTCCGCTCGACCGACGGGGGGATTACGTGGGAGCCCTACTCGATCATCAACGACGACCCGCAATTCCGCGAGTGGATGGGCACCGTGCAGGACGGCACGCCGGACGGGCCGAAGCTGCATTCGATCATCGTCGATCCGCGCGACGGCGAGCATCTCTACATCGGCATGTCCGGCGGCGGCGCGCACGAAACGCGGGACGGCGGCCGCACCTGGAAAGCGCTCATCAAGGGCATGGACGTGGTCGAGGGCTTCGGCTTCGATCCGGCCAAGCCCACCTTCCACGACCCGCACTGCATGCGCCTGTGCGCGACCAATCCGGACCGGCTCTACCAGCAGAATCACTGCGGCATCTACCGCCTCGACCGGCCCTCCGACACCTGGGTGCGCATCGGCCGCAGCATGCCGAAGACGGTCGGCGACATCGGCTTTCCGCTCGTGCTGCACCCGCGCGATCCGGACGTCGCCTGGGTGTTCCCGATGGACGGCACGCAGGTCTGGCCGCGCACGAGCCCCGGCGGCAAGCCGGCGGCCTACGTCACCCGCAACGGCGGCAAGACCTGGCAACGGCTCGACGCCGGCCTGCCGAAGAGCCAGGCGTGGTGGACGGTGAAGCGCCAGTGCATGGCGGCGGACGCGTGCGACTCCGTCGCGCTCTACCTCGGCAACAGCCAGGGCGAACTGTGGATCGGCCGCGACGAAGGCCGGCGCTGGTCCTGCATCGCGCAGCATCTGCCCGAAATCTACGCCGTCGAGACCGCCGCGCTTCGCTGAAATCAATGAAGGTGCTGATTCCCAGCGCGCTGCTCTCCTACACCGAGCGCAGCCAGACCGAGGCGAGCGGCCCCACCCTCGCGGCGCTGCTGACCGACCTCGATCAGCGGTACGCGGGCATCCGCTTTCGCATCATCGACGAGCAGGACCGCATCCGGCGCCACATCCGCATCTTCGTCAACGGCGAGCAGGCGCGCGACCTCTCCCGGCCGCTCTCCGCGGCCGACGAAGTCGTCATCGTGCAGGCGTTGTCGGGGGGTTGACTGCGGGGCGGCTGACCGCGGGTCCGCGCCACATCGGTCGCGCCTGGCGCCGTTCAATTGCGCTTCGCCCAATAGTGCCGGGACGCGCGCTGCGCCGTGTGAGCATAATCCGGCAGCGAAATGGACCTCGGGGGGGAGGCCATGCTCGAGCAGAAGATCAACGAGTTTTTCGGCGACAGCGACCCGACCGGATTCGGCACCGGCTGGTGGAGCGGGGTGCTGTCGGCCTTCTTTGGGGTGCTCGCGCTCGGGGCGGTCGTCTGCCTGCATTTTCCGCAACTGCTGACGTCTCCGGAGCTGCGGCCGCACTACCCGATCGACCTCATCCGCCTGCTGATCCAGGCGGTCATCGCCGCGGCGATGCTGCTCGGGGTCATCTCCGCGTTCCTGCGCCGCAAGAAGGTGCTGGCCCTGACCGGGATGCTGCTCGCGCTCGCCGCGACGCTGCTGGGCGGCGCCAGCGTCCCGATCAACGGGCCGCTCGGCGACGGCCCGGCGATCGGCCTGGACTGGTTCCTGCTCGACATGCTGCTGATGACGCTGGTCTTCTCGCCTATCGAAGTGCTCTGGCCCGCCTATCCGAAGCAGAGCGTCTTCCGGCCCGATTGGCTGCAGGACATCGTGTACTTCCTGTCCACGCACCTGCCGATCCAGATCACGTCATTCCTGATCCTGCTGCCCGCCACCCAGCTCACCGCGGTTTTCGGCGTTCCCGGCGTGGTGGCCGCGGTGGGCCGCCTGCCCTGGCCGGTACAGTTCTTCCTCGCCGTCCTGGTGGCGGACCTCGCCGAATACGCCATCCACCGGCTCTTCCACACGGTGCCGTTCCTGTGGCGCTTCCACGCCATTCACCATTCGTCCAAGGCGCTCGACTGGATCGCGGGCTCGCGCGCCCACATCGTGGAAGACGTCGTGGTGCGGGGATTCATGCTGATTCCGATGATGTTCATCTTCCCCCGGGACATGATCGTGGCCTACCTGCTTTTCGTCACCATCCACGCCACCTGGGCGCATTGCAATTTCGGTCCGACGATCAAGTGGCTGGAGCCGTACCTGATCCAGCCGAGGTTCCACCACTGGCATCACACGTCGCAGGTAGAGGCGATCGACCGGAACTTCGCCATCCACTTCCCGTGGATCGACAAGCTCTTCGGAACGCATTACTTCCCCAAGGACAAGTGGCCGGACACCTACGGCCTGCATAACGAGAAGATCCCGGCCGGCTTCTGGGCGCAGACCTTCTATCCGTTCACGCGCAGGAAGGCCGCGGCCTAGCGCGCGCTAGAAGTTCAGCGACGCCAGCCGGACGTCCCCCGGCAGCTCCGCGCCCGTCGTCGTCGCGCGCACCAGGCCCAGCGCCTTCATGACCTTGACAGCCGCGAGCCCGAAGTCGTATTCGGACTCGTCGTGGCTCAGGCGGAGCAGCCCCGGCGAGTGGTGGTGGTTGTTCTGCAGGCAGGCGCTGAACGTGATAATGACCGGCAGCAACTCGCCGATGTTCATCGCATTGTCGCGCTCGTCGTCGTAGCGCCGGTAGCCGAACCGGCGGTCGTGGGTCCAGTAGTTCTGGACCATGTTGACCCAGAGCGCGAAGACGCGGAACACGATCCACATCGCGGCCGCGAAGAGCAGATCGCCCACGAGCACCCAGAGCAGCCAGAAGTTGAAGACCTGGGAAACTACGGCGAACACCGGGTTCGAGACGATGCGGAACGCCCAGGAATGCAGTATCGCGTCGTTGGCCACGTTGGCCACGCAACTGTAGGGGAAGAGGCACAGATAGAGCGTTCGCCAGAAGCCGTCGGAGGAAAGCTTGTTGGGATCGCCGGGGTGGTCGGAAAACCGGTGATGGTGCCGGTGCCGGTTCACCCAGGTGACCGGATTGATGTAGACGCCGAAGGTGTTGTTGACGACGGTGATCGCCTTGACGAACCACTCCTTGTATTCGAGCGCGCGGTGGGCGATTCCCATGTGAATGACGCAGGACAGGTACACCCCGGCGACGAACCAGCACGCGATGAAGTAGGCCGCGCCGATCAGGAGGCCCATCCAGGGGCCGATCGCCGGCGGCGCGAAGTACAAGCAGGCGAGCGCATAGACGAGGATGATCGAATACCCGGCGACGTTGTAGATATTCACGGCGTACTCCCTGTAGTTCTTGTTCGGCGAGTGTAGCCGAGCACCGTTGTGGAAGGGTGCGTAGTTGTACCGCGGCTTTGAGCTATTCGTCCTGTTTGAAGCGCAGTCCGTGAACGATGTCCGACTTCGTCGAGTGGAAGAACGACTCGATATAGGCGTTATCGTTGCTCGTGCCGCATCGGTTCATGTCGCGGCGCTGCTCGCCGACCTCGATCAGCAGTACACGGGCATCCGCTTTCGCATCATCGACGAGCAGGACCGCATCCGGCGCCACATACGCATCTTCGTCAACAGCGAGCAGGCGCGCGACCTCTCGCAGCCGCTTGCCGCAGCCGTCGAAGTCATCATCCTGCAGGCGCTCTCGGGCGGCTGAGGGCGGATTCGCGCGACGCTGCTTCAGGCCAAGAACTATTCGACCTACACCGGTGGTCGCCAAGGCGGGCGAAGCCTCATTGGAGGCGTAGTATGGCCGGACTTCAAATCGTCTTTGGGGCGATTCAGTGGTGGATCGGCGAACGTTCATCGGCGGTGTTGCGGGTGGTCTCCTCGTCGTGCCCCTTATTGCTAGCGCACAGCAGCCGGCAATTCCTGTAATCGGATACCTTAACAGCAGGGCGGCCGGCGATGACCCACACCTTCTGGCCGCGTTCCGCCAAGGTCTGAAAGAAGTCGGCTACGTCGACGGCCAGAACGTGGCGATCGAATACCGCTTCGCGGAGGGTCAAGACGATCGGCTGCCAGCACTGGCTGCCGATCTGGTTCGCGGTCACGTCGCCGTGATTGCCGCGAATGGACTTGCGGCCCAGGCGGCAAAGGCAGTAACCGCGACGATTCCGATCGTGTTCTCCGCAGGGTACGACCCGGTCGAGGTGGGGCTTGTGGCCAGCATGAGCCGGCCAGGTGGCAACATCACGGGCGTCAGCATCCTGGACGTGGAGCTAGGACCGAAGCGCCTCGAGCTGCTGCACCGGTTGGTCCCATCGGCGACCATCATTGCCGTACTTGTCAACCCGGCCGATCCCGCTCGTGCCGAAACCATAACGAGAAACACGCAGGTGGCGGCCCGCAACCTCAGGCTGCAGCTCCATGTCCTTCATGCCACCAGCGACCGCGACTTCGATGCGGTGTTTGCCAGCTTGGCCCAGCTCCGGGCAGGCGGGCTCGTGATCGGCGGTGACCCGTTCTTCAATAGCCGGAGCAGACAGCTCGGTGCGCTGACCCTTCGGCACGTGGTACCTACCATTTACCAGTTTCGCTCATTCGCGGCTGCCGGCGGCCTGGCGAGCTACGGCGCCGATCTAACGGATTCGTACCGTCTAGTCGGCGTCTACACCGGTCGGATTCTCCACGGCGAGAAGCCGGGCGACCTTCCCATCCAGGGAGCCTCCAAATTCGAGTTGGTCATCAATCTTAAGACAGCTAAAGCGCTCGGGCTGTCGATCCCGCAATCGCTGGTCGTGAGCGCGGACGAGGTGATCCAGTAGTCAGATGTTCCGGGTTGTTCTCGGGGCTTGCGCTGCCGGCCGCGGTCGCCAGTTCACCTGCCTCGGCGAACGACCGCTTCCGAAGAGATCGACCGGGCGGTGTGGGTCGAACGCGGTCATCGGTTGCCCCGTGGCGAGATGCGGTGCTCAACTACGCAAA
>CAVTZJ010000003.1:0-834301 GCA_963739205.1 uncultured Pseudomonadota bacterium
ACAGAAAAAAGCACCAGCGCCGGTAGCGTCCGCCGTCTACCCGGACCTCGACCGGAAGGTCAGCCGACCAGGTGGCAAATTCATCCGCCTTGCCCCAGCCTTCGATCAATGAATGGATGTTGTCGCCGGGGCTGCGCTTGACGTAGACGAAATGCGCGTCCGGAAACAGCGCGTGCAGATACTGCACGCAGAGCCCGTTCTGGTTGTTCTTGTCGACCACGCGCAGCCTGCCGGTCTGCGAGAAAAAGTAGCGCGACACGACGTCGCGGTCGCGCGGGCTCGCATCCGATACGTCCAGCGCGTGGCTGCGCCAATCCTTTTTCGCGAGCGGGTGCAGCCCGATCCAGAAATCGTGCGTTTCCCTCTGCAGGCTGCCAAGTTCCCTCGATTCAGAAAGCGTCTTGTAGACCAGCGTGGTGCCGGCGCGACTGCAACCGACGACGAAGATCGGCTTCTCGAGCGGCCGCCGGGACAGGTCCCACCAGGCGCCGCGCGCGGCGGTCATTGCGCTCCGCCCGTGATAGCGCAGCGTCTTGCTCACCTTCAACAGCAGTTCGCTCAATTCTGTCTCGCAGGCTGTGCAGGCATTATAGGATGCATGTCCGGAGGCGCCGGCGTGCGCGGATATTGACGAGCTCAATTAGGTAAAACGGACTATGGGTGGAATTTGCGGATGGATCGACAGCTCTCCGGAGTCCGGGCGGGCGGCATCGATCTTGACCGCCATGTTGCCGAGCCTGTGCGGGAGCGATCTCGTCGCCGAGCGAACGCTTCTCTCCGGCGATAGCGCGATCGCTTCCAAGCCTGGGATCGTCCCCGCCAGCGCGCATCGGGCCGGTTCGCTCCTCGTCGCCCTCGAGGGCCGAACCCGCTGGCTTTCCGCCGACCTGACCGCGCTCGCTGCGCGGCACAGTAGCGCCGCCGCGCTGGCGGAGGCCTACCGGCGCTACGGCACCGAGTGCCTGCAGCATCTCGGCGGGACGTTCGCTGCCGCGATCGTCGACGCGGACGCCGCGAGCGGCCTGCTTGCCGTCGACCGGATTGGAATCCGCAGCCTGTGCTACGCCCAGCCGGCCGGGCGCCTGGTGTTCGGCTCGAGCGCGGCGAGCGTCGCCGCGCACCCTGCCGTAGGGCGCAGGCTGAGCCAGCAGGCGATTTTCGATTATCTCTACTGCCACGTCGTGCCCGCGCCGGGCACCATCTATGCGGGCGTCCACAAGCTGCGCCCCGGCGAGTGCCTCATGTATCGCAACGGCACCGTCGAGCGGCGCTACTACTGGCAACTGCGCTACGACGACGACGGCAGGGAATCGCTCGACGCCCTCAAGCCGCGTTTCCGCCAACTGCTGCGCGAAGCGGCGAGCCGCGCCATCGGCACCGACGGCGACATCGGCGCGTTCCTGAGCGGGGGCACCGACAGCTCGACCGTCGCGGGGCTGCTGACCGAGCTGCGGGGCAAGCCCGCAAAGACCTACTCCATCGGCTTCGCCGCCGAAGGCTTCGACGAGATACAGTACGCGCGCATCACGGCGCGCCACTTCGCCACGGACGCCCATGAGTACTACCTGACTCCGCAGGACGTCGTAGAAGCGATCCCGCTCATCGCACAGGCATACGACGAACCCTTCGGCAACGATTCCGCGGTCCCCGCGTATTACTGCGCACGAATGGCGCATGCGGACGGCGTGCGGGTGATGCTCGCCGGGGACGGCGGCGACGAGATCTTCGGCGGCAATGCACGTTACGCCAAGCAGAAGCTTTTCGAGGCGTACGGAGCGGTGCCGTCTGCGGTGCGGCGCGGGCTCATTGAACCCTTGGCGCTGCGTATGCCGGGTGCCGGTCGGATTGCCCCGCTGCGCAAGCTCGCGAGCTACGTCCGCCAGGCGTCCGTTCCATTGCCGGACCGGCTCGAATCGTACAACTTTCTGCATCGCTCGCGGCTTGCGGACATATTCGAGCCCGAGTTCCTTGCGGACGTGGATCCCGGCCAGCCCATGGCATTGCAGCGTGATGTCTACCGGCGAACGGCTTCGGATTCGCCCGTAAACCGCATGATGCACCTGGATCTCGAGTTCACGCTTGCCGACAATGATCTGCGCAAGGTCACGCGCATGTGCGAGCTCGCGGGGGTCGAAGTGCGCTATCCGCTTCTGGACGACACTTTGGTGGAATTCTCGGGAGAGCTGCCGCCGTCCTTGAAGGTCAAAGGCCTCCGGCTGCGGTACTTCTTCAAGCAGGCGTTAAGGGATTTCCTGCCGCCGGAGACCCTGAAGAAGACCAAACACGGCTTCGGCATGCCGTTCGGATTGTGGCTGCGCGATCACAAGCCCTTGGCCGGCCTGGTGCACGAAAGCCTGGATGCATTCGCGCGCCGAGGAATCTTGAAGCCTCTCTATATCAAGCAGCTCCTTCATGAACACGAAACGAGCCACGCCACGTATTTCGGCGTCATGATTTGGGTGGTCATGATGCTCGAGCGCTGGCTCGCCGCGCGAAAGCTTTAACGCGCCAAAAGCGAGCGCATCAGCCAGTCTCCAGATGCTCGAGGCCTGGAAACACGTAGTTGACGGCGTCGGGCGCAAGGCGCGCACCGGCCGGCGCCAGGGCACTGTACGCAGCCAGGGTCGCCGCAGGCAACTGGCCGACGAGCTGGGCAAGGTCCGCGAACCGGACGCCCTGCCGCACCAGGAACGCGATGTAGGTGTGGCGCAGCGCGTGCGGCGTAACCTCGTGTACCCGCTCCAGTCCCGCATCGTGGGCCGCGTTGACCAGTTGCGTCGACACGGAATCCAGCGTTGCCGGTTGCCCCGCAGGGCCGCGGAGCACGGGTGCGTCACGCAACCTGGATTCGGCGGCAAGGTACTGCGCCGCCACCGCGTTCAATCGAACCGTCCTCGCGTAGTCCCGGACAATGGTCGCCACACCCCGTTCCGGATCCACGTCGCGCCAGCGAAGGTCGAGCGCCTCCTCCGGTGAGATTCCCGACAGGAGGAGCGATATGGCTACGCGCGCATCCCGATCGGCAGCACGCATGAGCGAATGCGTTTCCTGGACCGTTAACTCCCTTGGCAGCATGGCAGGTCTCGCGAGGAGCGGCCGCTCCGCCTCGTGAAGCAAAGGCGCCGGGGTGGATGCCAGAGCAGGTGGATACTCGACGCCCTGAAGAACCGCCCCGCTAATCACCGGTTGCGCCAGCAAGATCGCGGGCCGGGGCTCGGGACGATTGAAGAGTTCCACGATCGCCATGGCAAGGAGGCCGAGCAGCAGCGAGCCGAGGACAACGAAGCCCGCGTCGCGCCAGTACTTCGGCCGCCACGGCTCCAAGGGAAGTACCGCCTGCTCCAGGATCTGCACCGAAGGTACCCTGGCACGCTCGGTCGCCTCGAGCGTCGCCTTGCGCTGCAGGGCATCCCGGTAGCTGCTTTCGATCTGGGCGAGCTCGCTTCGCAGCTCCTTGTATTGCTCGAATCGGGCAGAGAACTGTCCGGCGCTCCGGCGCCCGGCGGCTATTTGCTCCCGCAGGCGCCGCCGGGCTTCGCGCGCGCCGGCGAGCTCTTCCTCGGCCTCCGCGAGCGCGGATTGCTTGCTCGTCGCGCGTTGCGCCTCTATTTGCCGCTCCAGTTCGGCCAATCGGGCGCGGAGTGCGCGCGCGTCCGGATCCAGAGCGAGATAGTCCGGGGTGTAGCTGCGCTCCAGGTCGCGAAGATCCTCGCGCACCTGCGAGGCGCGTTGCTCGAGGTTGGCGAGCGTTGGGTCGTCCTTTGCCCTGACCGCGCCCTTGCCGGCCGCGACCGCCGCGCGCAGCGCGCTCACCTTGCCCTCTGCGGCACTCACGCGGTCGTCCGCCGCCTGGAGCGACTTGCCGAGGCCTTGCAGTTGCGCAAGTGCCTCGTTTTCATCGCGTTCCGGCGAGACGATGCTGTTGCGCACGCGAAATGCTTCCACGGAGCTCCGTTTGGCGGCAACCGCCGCATTGAGCCTCTGCACCTCCTCGTCGGCACGGGCCGTGGCCTCTTTCGAGTGTTCATCGAACGAGCGGGCAAGCTCGGTCCGATACACTTCGCTGATCAACACCAGCAAAGCGGCCGGAAGCTCAGGGTGCGGGCCCGTCGCCGCCAGCTCGGCCACATGGGTCCCCGCCACAGGTGTCACGGTTAGAGAGGATTGCAGCGCCTTCACCGGATCGCGCCCCAGTGACGAGATGTCCTGGCCCGTCTTGGCCAGCCTGCTTGCGACCTCTTCGAGCAAGGGGCGGCTGGTGAGCTTCTGCACCTCCGTCAGGAACGGTCGCGCCGCGTCCGACGGGATATCGCGGCCGGTCACCGCCGGTACCTCCCCGGGCGCCACGTATGACGCAGGCGTGATCTGCAACCTCGACGTAGCTCGGTATTCGGGCGGCCGCAGGAAGTCGTATGCAATGCCGCTGGCGCCGGAAATGCAGAAAACGCTTAGAAAGACGATCAGCCGGCGGCGGTTCGCACGCCCCGTCGCCGACTGCGCAATCTCCCCGTAGGTGCGGTCGGCCGATCGACGCCAGGCAAACGTGGCAAATCGCTTCATGCCGGATCAGCGCCGCTAGGTAGCATGTTCAACGGTTGGCCCGCGCCTGCTGATTTCTGAGCCGACTCAACCTTACGAGCCGACTGGCGGGCCACCAGCACCGTCTTGCAAAGTACGACCACCGCGATAAGCGTGTAATACAGGTCGAAATTGGCCAGACCGAGAAATGCGCCCGCGCTTGCATAGCCCACCAGGCTCACCTGCACCATTGACGCCAGATCGGCCGCCCAACGATTCTCCGGATCGCCGCGGGCGCGCTTGATGATCCACGATGCCGTGCGCCATGTCATCAATCCGAGGATAAGGAAAAGCGCCAAGCCGAAAAACCCGTGCTCTCCCAGCACTTCGAAGTAGATGCTGTGGGAATCGTGAACGTTGTCCGGGTCGGGCGCATAAATGGCGAACACGCCCGGCTGAAAAGTATCGAACCCTCCCCCGAGCGGCCTATCCTTGGCGAGATTAAATGCCATCTTCCACGCATTGATCCGTCCCATTGCTGAGGCGTCTTGCTGATAAGTGTCAATCGTCGCCATACGATCGAACCATTGCTGCGGCATGATCATTAGGATCAGAGCGGCGGCAACGGCCGTCACCAGCCCTGTGAAAAGCTTCCCGCGGCTCTTGAGCCAGAAGAACAGTCCCATTGTCGCCATGCCGAGCATTGCCCCACGCGATTGGCTCCCGATTGCCGCGAGTGCGCACAGCAGCATCGCGGCCGTCAAGCTGTACCTGAGCCACATCTTCCCCGCTGTTATTTGAAGGTAACGCAGCAGCGGGATCGTCATGATCAGCGCCAGACCCATTTCGTTGTCGCCGCCGATGAAAGTTCCATTCGGTCCCCGGACGTGGTAGACGCCACCGTTCAGGATCGTGAAGATGCCGCCCTTGATGCCGTAGAACGCCAGCGACAGCGCCATCTACCCATACGAGGAGATTGAGCCGCTCCTTGCTTTGCATCAGCATCATGGTGACGAAGACCATGAGCTGGATCTTGACGACCTTGTTGAGCTCCGGCCAGGCAAGGATGGGATACACGGAAAAGATCGTCGTGATCACCATCCACAGTATGAAGATGAGCAGAACGACGGTTTCGCGCGTCCACGGAATCTTCTTCGGTTCGCGCGAAATCAGGATCGAAACCAGTGTGACGACGGCGACGATGTACGCGAACGGAAAGTCGTAGGCGAAGCCCCAGCACAGCCGCTGCGGATTCATGAAGCTCACCCACGTCCAGAGCAGGATGCCGATGTACGGCCGAGCCAGCACGAACGGCAGCGCGCCGAAGATTACTGCAGTGACGATGATATCCCTCATCCGACTCGGCCCTCAGGCAGCATGGCTGCGCCTCTCCACCAACCGTTCGCCAACGAACCATTTCACTCGGCGCGGGAGATGCGCGCCGCGCAGCAAGCCGCTCTTCATGCGCGCGGCGAGCAGCCGCTCCTCTCGCCAGCCCCGCTGCTTCACCTGATACAAGCGTCCTTTCTCCGCTTGCGGCCGGCCAACACGCTCACCGCGCTCCAGGCGCTCGAGGAGCTCCGCGTAGGCTTCGGCGCTGTCCTGCACGGCACGCCAGAAGAGGGTCAGCTCGTCGTCGCCCTCCTCGACCTCGGGGCAGACGTGGGCGACCAGGTCTCCGGTGTCGATGCCTTCATTGATCCGGTGCAGCGTGCAGCCCACCTGGTCGACCTCGCCGTTGTAGAGCGCCCAGAATGTGCAGTCCGCCCCGCGATATTGAGGCGATAGACCCCCGTGGAGGTTGAAGATTCCCAGCCTTCCCTTCGCGAGCAGAGGTCCGCGAATGAGGGAGGTGCCGAACACCGCGATCACGTCCGGCTGCAAGCGGTCTGCGAGTGCGACCACGTCGGGATGATTGATGTGCGGCACCTCGACCAGCAGATCGGGGCGATCGAGATGCGGCGGGTTCGCGCCGAAGAAGAAGCTCGCCTCGCGTCCGCCCGCATAGCGGCGGCGGTCGCGCAGCCAGCGCCACGCCTTGCGCCACAGATTCGCGGGATTGAGCTTTCTGACTAACCGTGTGAGGGACCAGTCGCCTCCCGTCTCCTGCACGATCGCGACCGGCCGCGCGCTCGCGCACAGCCTGTTGGCCACGTACAGGTGGCGAGGCGAGCGCCCGCACAGAATCATGACCGAGAGGCTAGACATGCACGGCCGCCTCCCGTGGCGGCTCGGCGACCGCCGGCACGGGCGGCACCGCGATGTCGGCGAAATCCATCATCAGGGCATCGGCGAAGAACTTTGCCGCCCAGTTCGGGAACTCGAACATCGAATAGCGGCCCCAGATCGGAGCGGAGCCCGCGATCGCGCCACGCACGATCGGGTCGGGGTCGCCCAATCGATGGCGAGCCTTGAGAAACGCGATTCCTTGCCGCGCGTGCGTACGCAGCTCGTCCTTTCCCGTGACCTGAGCGATGCGCGTCCAGTTGAGGCTCATCTGTGCGACGCCGGTCAGGCAGCAATACGTGGCGCTCGGCAACCAGCCGTCCGCGTAGGTGCCGGCGAGCCAGCCGTCGGCGCGCTGCACACGGGCCATCGCCCGGCCCGCTTTCGCTGCTGCATCGATATAGCGCTCGTCCCGCAGCAGCACTCCGCTTTCCAGAAGCCCGCGTATGGCGTACGCGATCGTGTGAGTGAACGGATCCCGGGCACCTGTGAAGGAGTTATTCGCGAACCAACCCGACTCGCGTTGCTGGCCGAGCGCCCAGTCGAGATTGCGGATGGCCGTCACCTTCAGCTGCCTGTCGCCCGCCACGAGCCCGGTGGCGAGCAGCGCCCACGTGGCGCGCGTGTTGTAGGTGTGCGGCACGCCGTGGTGCTCGAACCTGCGCCAGCACCCGTCGGCGTCCTGCTGCCGCGCGAGCCACTGTCCGGCCTTGACGGCGGACTCCAGGCACTCGACGCGCCCGAGTTGGCGATAGCCCGCCAGCATGCCGTGCATGATCTGGCCGATGTTGAAGATCACGGGCCGGCTGCCGGGTTCGCCGAAATGTCCCGGGAAGGCGCCGTCGGGATGCTGGATCGACAACTCCCAGTCGATGATGCGATGCGCGCGCTGGATGAGCTCGCGGCCGGTCGAGAAATTTCGCTGCCGCGATGAACGTCTCCACGATGTAGCCGCTCGTCTCGGGATAGCTCGGCAGCCATCCGTCCTCGAAGCTCCACCCTGCCGAGACGCCGCCCGCGTCCGCCTTTCCGTCGCGCACGTCCTGCGCCAGGCACAGCCAGTCGATCGCGGCACGGAGATGCGCGAGATGGTCGCCTTCGGACTCCTCGCGCGTCACGCCGGAAGCAGGTCGCGCGCGATGAGGCGCAGGTGCCGCGGACGCCAGGGTTTGTAGCGGAGGGGAAGCGCGAGGAAGCGGGCCGGGTTCATTGCACGGGCACCGCAAGAGCACTCGTGTCGATTCCCTGCGGCGCCACGCGGCTCACCACGTAGCGATACTTGCCGGAAGCTTCCGGCGGAATGTCGTCGACGACGCGCACGGCGATGCGCACCTCGCCCCCCAGGCGCTTGCCGAGGCCGGCGATAACCGCGGCCCGAGCCGCATCCGACCAGCGCGGACCAGGCACGATGAGCACCTCCACATCGCGCAAATCGTGCTGAATGAACTTGAACTCCGCAATTCCCTCCACGGCCCGAAGCACGTAGATGACCGCCAACGCATGCATGACGGTGCCGTCCGGCCGGACGACGAAGTCGGTCGTGCGTCCGCTCACCTCGCGCAAGACGTGCAGGCCGCGGCCGTCGCGGCTCGGCTCCGGGCTCATGCGCACCATGTCGCCCGTGCGATAGCGGATGAAGGGCTGGGCATCGGAACACAGCCCGGTCATCACGGCTTCGCCCATCACCCCGGGCTTTACCGGCCGACCCTCCTGGTCGAGCACCTCCAGGATGATGCTTTCGCTCATCAAGAGAAGCTGGCGCTCGGGCGTTTCGTGCGCCGTGAAGCCGATGTCGCGGCTGCCGAATTCGTTTGCGGCGGGTACGCCGAAGACTTGCTCGATGAGCGTGCGCTGGTGTGGATAAAGCGGCTCCCCCGTCGTGCACACTACGCGCAGCCTCGGCAGGCGCAGGCGCATGCCGCGGGCGCTTGCCCGCGCGGCGAGCAGCGCCACGCTGCTCGCGTAGCCGTACAGACATTTCGGGTTGGACGCCTGCAGGGCTTCCAGGTACTCGTCCATGTTGCGCTCGGACATCTCGAAGGCATTGAGCACCAACTGATTCAGCATCCGGTCGCGCAGGGTCTTGATGCGGTCGGTCTTCTGCAGCTCCACCGGCGCGCCCCAGAGATAGACCTCGGGATCGCCCACCTCGACGCCCCACCAGCGGCGCGCACGGATGCGCCCCGCCGCGTCGGAGGCCTGGCGCCAGCGCCCGTAGTAGAAAAGGAGCGGCTCGCCGCTGGAGCCGCCGGTGTTGTAAGGGAACGCGCCGCCGGGCACTTCTTTCCAGCGGATCCGCTCGACGTTCTCGCGCGCATCGCGCTTCGTCATGGGAGGCAGGCGTGGAGGTCAGCTCAGGCTCACCTCTTCTCTCAGCACGTCCAGTCCGACGGCGGCGAAGCGCTCGGCGTGCCAGGGGCTGTGCTGCGCGGCCAGCGCGCAGCAAGTGGTTCAGCTTCTCGGTCTGCAGCTGCTCGAGGGCGGCTCGCGATAGCCACTGGCTGCGTTCAAGGGCCTCGAGATACTCGAAGGTGGGCCGCTTCATCAACCGCTCGTGAAGCGGATAGACGACACGGCGCGACAACCAAGGCTGAAGCATGCTGCGACGTCGGTATACGCGGTGCGAGGAACTCGCGTTCATGTTCGTCACGCTTCCATTCGAAGGCCGGAATACGCCATCGAATAAACGTCGATCCATCGCTGCTTGACCCGGGGCCATGCATACTTTTGAACCTCCCGTAGGGCCGCCTCGCGGAGCTGGTGCGCACAGTGAGACTCCCGCAGCACGCGTTTAACTGCTTGCGCCATCGCCGAGTGGTTGCCCGCCGGCACCAAAAGCCCGCTCACGCCGTCCTCCAGAATGAACGGGACTCCGCCCACATTCGTGCTAACTACAGGCGCGCCGCTCGCCATTGCTTCTAAGACTGAATTGGGCATGTTGTCTACACGGCTCGGATTGATAACGACCGACGCCGAACGATAAAGCTCAGCCATTTGGTCCCGGTTTAGCGAGCCACAGAACTTCACGGCCTCAGCAATGCCTAATTTCCTTGCCAGCGAAAGCAAGTTGTCTCGTTCCGGGCCAGATCCAGCCAGCGACATCCTCGCGTCTGGAATGTCCATGCGGACAAGCGAGAATGCACGCATTGCCGTAGGAATGTCGTAGATTTCCTCGAGGGCGCGTGCGACGACGATATGCGCAATCCCCGGACCTTGGCGGCCGCTGTCCGGGCGGAATCTATTCAAGTCAACGATGTTGGGTACAACCTCGCTGGAAACTCCCCATTCCCTGAAAACTCGCTGCAAGAAGCCCGATGGCACCGCCAGCGCATTTGCGTAACGAAGGGTACGCACGACGGCTTTGGCAGATCGGGCGAGGAACCTTTCGGCCTCGCCGCCTCGGTAGTTCACTACCGAGCACACGCCGCGCACTCTGCAAATCCAGACGGCGGGCGCAGCATATAGATGCCAGGACCATCCAGAGTTGGCCATGATATGAAAGAGGTCGACCTGACCCGCCACACGCCATAGACGAACGACATATGGCAGGAAGCGGAAAATCGCGCGCACGCCTCGCATTCGGCCTATCCACCGTGGCCAGTAGGGCGCGTTGGCCTGCACGAATGTGATCTGAGCCCCTTCGCCGCGAAGCAATTCGCCTAGCTGCCGCGTCTGGTTTGCTATTCCTCCCTCAGGCGGCGGCAGCGGCCCAACGAGGGCGATGCGTAGTCCGAGGAGATCCATTCTGCGGCTGGCACAAGGCGAAATGCGCGGCGTCGCCATCGTCAGGTCGCCCCGGCGGCGCGTCCCAGGACACGCGTCAAGGCGCGCGGATAGGCGTCGCGATAGCGGCCGACGCTCAGCGCCCAGTTGCGCTCGCGCTCCACGAAGCGCCGCGCCGCTTCGCGCATCGGCGCCCAGGCCTGCCGGTCCGCAAGGAGGTCCAGAACCTTCCTGGCCAGCGCCTCGGCGTCCCCGGCCTTGAAGAGGACGCCGGTTTCCCGGTCACGAATCAGTTCGCGATGGCCGCCGACGTCGGAAGCGACCAGCAGCCTGCCCTGCGCCATCGCTTCCAGGGGTTTCAGCGGCGTGACGAGCTCGGTCAGGCGCATCGACAGGCGCGGGTAAACGAGCACGTCGACGAGGTCGTAGTAGCGCTGCACCTCACTGTGCGGGACGCGTCCGCTGAAAACTACTTTGTCTCGCAGCCCGAGAGATTCCGCGAGTTCGCGCAGGCTCGCCTCCTGCGGTCCGCCGCCCACGAGAAGGAGCCGCAGACGCGGCTCGACCGCCAGCATCTTCGGCAGCGCATCGAGCAGCAACGGAAGCCCTTCGTAGGCGTAGAACGAGCCGATGAACCCGAGCACCACGCAGCCCTTGAGCCCCAGCTTCTCCTTCAGCGATTCGTCGGGGTCGCGGCCCGCCGCGAACTTGTCGATGTCCACTGCGTTCGGGATGACCGTGACCTTTTGAGCCTCTACGCCCCTTGCGACGATTTCGGAGCGCAGGCCCTCGCAGATCGTGGTTACCGCGTCGGCGCGCTTCAGCGCCCAGGTCTCGAGCGCGCGCGAGAGCCGGTAGCGCGGCCCGCCGTCGCGCGCGGTGCCGTGGTCGACCGCGGCGTCCTCCCAGAATGCACGCACCTCGTACACCACCGGGATGTCGAAGCGCCTGCCGACGCGCAGCGCCGGGATCGCGTTGAGCACCGGCGAGTGCGCGTGGATGACGTCTGGCCGGCGTTGCCGGACGATGTCCTCGATGCGGCGCGCCGTGCGCTGCATGAGCCGCAGCTCGCGCGCGAGAGGGATGTGGGCAAGCGGCGACGGCGGCAGCGGCGTTCGGAAGAAATGCAATCCTTCGACTTCCTCCTCCGCAGCCTGCGTGCCGAAGTGCTTGGGCGAGGTGAGGTGCAGCGTCTCCCAGCCGAGCGCACGCTGCTCGCGCAGGATCGCGAGCGTGCGGAAGGTGTAGCCGCTGTGCAGCGGAATCGAGTGATCGAGCACGTGCAGGATGCGCATGAGCGGCTCTAGGCGATCGCCCTGCGGGACGGCTCGGCGCCCTCTGCCGCCGGCTGCGCGCCGCGCGCGCTGGCGAGGAAGGCCTGGAACATGAGCAGGCTCCAGAGCGGCGCGCTGTAGTCCCGCAGCCCGGACTGGTGCGCATCGACGAGGTGGCGCAGGTACTTCTCATTGAAGTAGCCGGTCGCCGCCAAGTCCGCCCCGAGGACAGCGCCGCGTACGCGTTTCTTGAGCGGGCCGCGGAACCATTGCGCGAGCGGCACGGCGAATCCCATCTTCGGCCGGTACATAACGTCGTGCGGCAGATGAGGCTCCATCGCCTTCTTGAGCAAGACCTTGCCCTCCTGGCCGCGCACCTTGAGCGACGAGGGCAGGCTCGCGAGCCATTCAACGAGCGGGTGGTCCATCAGCGGCTCCCGCACCTCGAGCGAATGCGCCATGCTGGCACGGTCGACCTTGGTATTGATGTCGCCGACCAGGTAGGTCTTCAGGTCGAGGTACTGAACGAGCGCAAGCGCATCGTCGGTGCTCGCGCGGCGCGCGTGGCGCCGGAACACCTCGGCCGCCGAGTAGCCGCCGAGCTTTGCCTTGAAAGCATTGCTGTAGAGCTCGGCGCGCATGTCGTCGCGCAACACCGACACGCTGTGGAAGTAGGCATCGACTGAGCTGCGTGCGAGCGCCTGAAAGGTGGACTTGGCGCGCAGCACGCGCGGCGCCCAGTCGGCCTTCGGATACATGCGGCCGAGCAGCCCGAAGGCTGGGCGGCGCACCGAGAGCGGCAAGGCGCCGCGCAAGCGCTCTTCCATCGCGTGCAACCGGTAGCGCCGGTAGCCCGCAAAGCTCTCGTCGCCGCCGTCACCCGAAAGCGCGACCGTCACGTGCCGGCGCGCGAGCTGGCAAACGCGGTAGGTGGGAAGCGCCGAGCTGTCGGCGTAGGGCTCGTCGTAGGTGCGCGCGAGAACGTCGATCAGGTCGAAATCGTCGCTTTCCACCCGGTCGACGAAGTGGCGCGTGCGGTAGCGCGCCGCGACCTGCCGCGCGAAAGCGCTTTCGTCGTAGGCCGGGTCGCTGAAGGAGATCGAGCACGTGTTCACGGGCTCGGTGCTCACGCCAGCCATCATCGCGACCACCGCGCTCGAATCGACGCCGCCCGAGAGGAACGCACCGAGCGGCACCTCGGAGATCATGCGCAGCTTGATCGACTCGCGCAGCCGCTCGACGAGCTCGGCGACCGCCTCGCGCTCGCCGATCGGGTTGTCCAGGGTAAAGCGCACGTCCCAGTACTCGCGCGGCTCGGGCACCGGGCCGCCGCGCCTCACTGTGAGCGTGTGCGCCGGCGGGAGCTTCCGCGCACCGGCGTAGATCGTGCGGGGCTCGGGAACATAGCCGAGGGCGAAATACTCCTCGATCGCGAGCGGATCGAGCTCGCTTCCGAAAGCCGGATGAGCGGCGAGCGCCTTGAGCTCCGAGCCGAAGATGAGCTGGCCGTCCGGCAGCAGCGCGTAATGGAGCGGCTTCACCCCGAGACGGTCGCGCGCGAGGAACAGCGTCTCCCGGTTGCGGTCCCACAGCGCGAACGCGAACATGCCGCGAAAGCGCTCGACGCAGGCCTCGCCCCACTGCTCCCACGCGTGCACGATCACCTCGGTGTCGCTCTTTGTATGGAAGCGGTGTCCGCAGCGTACGAGCTCCGGAATCAGCTCCTGGTAGTTGTAGATCTCGCCGTTGAATACGACGACTACGCTGCCGTCCTCGTTGAAGAGGGGCTGCTGGCCGGTCGAGAGATCGATGATCGAGAGGCGCCGGTGCCCGAGGCCGAGCCCCGCCTCGAGATGCAGTCCGCCCTCGTCCGGGCCGCGGTGATGCTGCGTTTCGTTCAGGCGCGAGACGAGCTCGCGCGCGATCGGCCGCCTGCCCACGAGGTCCATGACGCCGACGATGCCGCACATGCTCGCGTCCGATCTCAGTGAGGGAGGGGCCGCGTGGCCCCGCGCGCGAGCGCCGCACCGGGAGCCATGGCCTCCGTCGGCGGCACGGGAACTCCCGCGGCGGCGAGCTCGCGCTCGTACAGGCTCGTGTAATCGGCCGCCATGCGCGCCAGGCTGAAGCGGCCCTCGGCGGCGCGCCGCGCCGCGCGCGCATGCCGCCGCGCGGTCGCCGGATCGTCGAAGTAGCCGAGCATCGCCTGCGCGAGCGCGTCGCTGTTGGCGGCCGGCACCAGTGTCCCCGTCATGCCGGACTCGACGAGCTCCGCATTGCCGCCCACCCGGGTGGCGACGATTGGAAGCCGGCTCGCCATCGCCTCGAGAATCGTGTTCGACACGCCCTCCGCGAGCGAGGGCAGGACGAAGCAGTCGAGCCCGCGCAGGACTTCCGGAACGTCGTCGCGCTCGCCCGCGAACCAGACCTTCTCGCGAACGCCGGCCGCCGCGAGCAGCGCCTCGACTTCGCCGCGCAAGGCGCCGTTTCCGACGAGCACGAGCCTGAGCTTGCCCGCCGCCGCGGGCTGCAGCTCGAGCGCGCGCACGAACGCGCGCGCCAAATTGAGCGGATCCTTGATCGCCTCCATCCGGCCTACGGTGCCGACCAACCACTCGCCGCGCGCGCCGAACGGGCAGCCGGGAATCGCGGGTCTGACCGCCGCGGCCGGCTGAAAGCGGTCGGTATCGACGCCGTTGTAGATCTGCGAAACTTTGTCCGAGGGTACTCCGACCTGGCGCTCGAGGTATTCCTCGAGGTGGCGCGAGAGCGCGACGTAGCGCGCGACGAACGGCCGGTAGAGCCTGCGCACGTAGCGATAGCGGCGCCGCCGGCCCGCCGGATCGTGAATGTCCCAGCCGTGCTCGCCGTGGATGCGCACCGGCACGCCCGCGGCCCATGCCGGGACGACCGCCTCGAGCGCGGCGAGGTTTCTGGTGTGCACCACGGCCGGGCGCAGCTCCTTGAGCATGCGATACAAGCGCGGGTACTCGCGCAGGAGGTGGCCGGGGCGCTTGTCCAGCGCGACGAAATGCGTGTCCGCGCGTTCGATGCGCGCCGCGAAGTCGGTAGAGATATCGGTCAGCGACACGATCGCATGGCGCCAGCGCTCAGGCGGCATGCGGTTCACGAGGTTCACGATACCGTTCTCCAGCCCGCCCATGCCGAAGCGATAGACGACATGCACGATGAGCGGCGGAGAAACGGTCATTGCGTCTCTGCCCTGGCGAGCGTCGCGTGGACAGATGGCAGCATCTCACGCGCGAATTGCCGTAGCGTGTCTTCGGCTCTGTCCGGCCCTTCGTCGTCGGGCGTGGCAAGGATGATCGCCACGCCGCTGTCGGAGCGGCCGAGCAGCTTTTCGCGCGCGAGGAGCAGCTTGGAGAGGTAGGGATTGCTCAGGTCGCGCCCGGCGATGCGGAACCAGTCCCAGATCAGGAGCCGTTGCCCGGTCGATTGAATCTGTGTCTCGCGGATCTCGACGGGACCCTTGCCGAGGTCTGCGCCCCGCTCCCCTTGGGCGATTTGGTGCCAGACCGGATCCTTCTGCACGACCATGACGTTGGTCGTGGTTACCAGCTCCTCGCCCTGCCGGGAATGCGCGTAGTAGCCCAGATAGAGCGCCACCGCGCGGTCCCCCTTGCGATAGACGTCGAACAGGCTCGCCGAAGCGCCGCCATAGCGCGGGCGCCAGGCGGTGAGCGGCGCCGCATCGCGCGTCCATCCGGACGCGCCGGCGGGAGATGAGAGTGCGATCGGAGCGCGCCCCTCGCTCGCGCGGTCGAGGTGCTCTGCCCAGAGCGGCCACACCGCCGCGAGCGCCACCGCTGCGGCGGCCGCGGCCGCCATCCGCCCGGCCGGGCGCCGCGACGCGCGCGATGCCAAGGGGCCCACGGGAGATGCGGCCGGCACGGGATCGCGCCAGAACGAACCCAGCCAGAAGAGCAGGAAAATGACCACCCCGAAGAACACCCAGCCATAGATGATGTGGTCAATACCGAGCGCGAGCTTCATGTCGCTCAGGACCGCGATCATCACGATCATGTAGGCGCGCAGGCCGTTGGCGATGATCGGCACCACGATGGACAGGGCGACGAACAGCAGGCGCTTCCACAGCCGCTGGTAGCTGAGATACGCGTAGAGGATGCCCACCGTGATCGATGCGATGAGATAGCGCAGGCCGCTGCAGCCTTCCACGACCGACCAGGTTCCAGCGGGAATCGTGAAAAAAGTGCCCTGCTGGAATACCGGTATCCCCGTGAGCCGCAGCGCGACGACAGTGAAATGCGCCGTCCAGTCCATGAGCGGCGGAATCAACACCTCGCCCACCGGAACGCCGAGGAACAGGAAGCCGAGCGGAAATGCGAGCGTGCGCGCGACGCGCCGCCCGGTCACCGCGACCACGGCCGCGGGAATCATCGCGGTCATGGCGTACTGCTGCACCACCTGGACCTGGCCCGCCCAGGCGACGAGCCAGGCCAGGCCCGCGCCCGCGAACAGCACCAGGCCGAGCGCATCGGGCGCCGGGTCGAGCTTGGCCACCTCGCGCCGGCGCATCCAGATCAGCACCAGCGAGATCGGTACGATCAGGAATCCGTGCGCGAACGTCTCGGAACGCCACCAGATCGCGACGATGGACGCCGCGGTGTCCCAATAGACGGCGAGGACGATTGCAATCACCGCGACGGTGAGCGGAAGCGCAATACGCCAGCCCGCAGGCATGCCCAAGGCGCCGTTTCGCGCCCGCATCCGCAGGATCGGTTCGATCTCGGCGTTCACGATGAAATGGCCAAAGCGGTGGGAGGGATGGAGACACCCTCTCGTTCCAGCAGTACGTCGAGCTGCGCGAGGCTCGCCCGCCAGGAATAGTCCTTCAGCATCCGCTCGCGGGCGCGCCGCCCGAGCGCGTCGCCGCGATCGGGATCGAGCAGCGCCAGGACCTTGTCGGCGAAGGAGCGCGCGTCGGAGGCGACCTCGATTTCGTCTCCTTTCGCCGACAGAGCCGCCGCGGCACCCGTGGTGGCGACGACGGGTTTCGCCATCGCCATGGCCTCGAGCACCTTGTTCTGGATGCCGCGCGCGACCCGGAGCGGCGCCACGACGACGCGCGCGTGGCGCAGATACGGGCGCACGTCGGCGACGCGTCCGGTCACCGTGGTCGCGTCCTCGCTCGCGAGCGCCCGGACCGCGCGCTCGGGATTCATGCCCACGACGTAAAAGCGCACCGACGGATCGCGCGCGCGGATTGCGGGCAGCACCTCACGCGCGAACCAGGTGACGCCGTCGATGTTGGGCCAGTAGTCCATCGCCCCCGTGAAGACGACCGCCCGCTCGCCCGACTTGAATGGGGACGGGAACTCCCGTGCCGGCGAAAAGTAGTCGCTGTCCACGCCGTTGTGAATCACGATCGCGCGGTCGCGCAGCTCGGGCGCCTCGCGGCGAAAACGAGCGGCTTCCTCGTCGGTCACGAACAGGCTCGCTTCCGCGCGCGCCGCCACATCGCGCTCGTAGGCGAGCAGGCGGCGGGCTTCCCGCCCATAGAGCGCCGAGGCCGGCCAACCGCGTCGCGCCGCATAGTCGCTCCATTTCGCCGAGTCCATATCCACGAAGTCCACGAAGCATCGCAGCCCGGGTAGGCCAAGCACGTACTGCGCCATGGGCGAGGAAAACGCGAACGCGCGCGTCACACCCTCGCGTCGGACAGTGTCCGCGACCCAAGCACCCATCGCGCGGCTGCGAAAGTAGGGCAAGGAAAGCGGCTCTCCATTCAGAAGCGCGGCCAGGCTCTTCGCACGCTTGGCCCAGGGCACGATCTCCTCTACGAACACGTCGGCGCACAGCCGCTCGAGCACTTCCACGTGCCGGCGGTCCGAAGGATCGTCGACGAAAGTACCGAGGAATACGCGATACCGCTCCGCCAGGTGCCTGAGGAAATGCCAGGAGCGCACCTTGTCTCCCTTGTTTGGGGGATAAGGCAACCTGTGCGCGAGGAACAGGAGGGGTTCCATGGGCGTCGCGGTGCGTGTCACCCAAGACCCTTCACAAGGTGCGGACCGAGGAAGTTGGCCACCGGTACCGGCAGGCGCCGCCAGAGCGCGATGAGGGCGCGGTACTTCGGATTGAGGGGATTATTCTCGGGGATGCCCTCCCGCCGATACAAGCAGTACTCGTAGGCGAGCGGAGCCGGCTCGAACCCCCAGTTCCTCTTGAAGTCGAAGGGGCCCGTCCCGCGCTTGCTGCGGCCGTAGTCGAATACGCGCACACCGCGCTCGCACGCGCGGCGCATCAGCTCCCAGTACTTGAAATCGTTTGCCGCCAGCTCGCGCGCTGCGAGCAGGTCGCCCGCGTAATACGGCAGAACCTCGTCGCGGAAATAGAAGCTGAGCACGCCAGACACGGGCCTTCCGGACGGATCGCAGACCGTCAGCACTTCGACGTCGCGGCCGAATGTTTTGCCAAGCGCCTCGAAATACCGCTTGGCGAGCGGCGGCGTTCCGTGCCGGTGCACGTTGTCCGCGTAAAGCGAAAAGAACGTGTCGACTCCGGCATCGACCCGGCTCGACAATCCGTTGGCGATGCCTTTGCGCACCATGGCGCGCTGCTTGCGCGGGATGGCGCGCAGGTTCGTCTCGGCGTCCGGCGCAAGCTCCTTGCGAAACGCGGCGTACAGGTCCTGCCGCGGCCAGCTCGGCTCGCGAAGCGCGCGATTGCGGAGCTCGAGGTATTCGGCACCGACCCGTTCTCCCAGCTGGCGTGCCGCGCCGTGCAATGCGTCGATTACATCGGACTCCGATGCAGCCGCACCGCCCACCGCGCAGAAAGGCAGCGAAACGAGCGCATGGCCAAATAGCAGGCTCTTGACTTCGGCGAGCGGCAGCACGCCCACGAGGCGTGGACCGCGCTCGGCCAACAGATAGTGCGTTCGATGCCCGAAGCACGACTCCAGGATGTCCTTCCAGCCACTGCGGTGAAAGAACGTCGCTTCGGGACACTGCGTGACGAACGCATCCCAGCGCGCGGCATCGTCGCGCGAGAACGTACGCACGCGCAGCGTCGCCCCGGCTTCGCCGGGTACTCGATCCCCATGGGCTCTCGAGTCCATCAATCGCCTAGAGTCACGCCTGACCCATCCGACCCGGCTGGAAAGCGCCGAGCGTCGCCGGGCTTGCAACGCTCGTGCTGAACCGGACCCTAGCGGAATTTACTGCGACAATCTGTGCCGGCGAGATGGAAGGCCGTCCGAAGGTGCAGTTCGAAGACATTATGCCAGTGGGGATGGCGAAGTTGCCGATCGCGGTGCGCGGCAAAGCAACCTACAGATGCGGCGGAACCGCGGCGCAAGACTTCAGACAAAAACTCTAGCCGTGGTTCAGGAATGGCCGCAATGGTCCATTCGAGCTAATCGAGCGCGTCCCTTACTTCCCGCACCGCGTTGGCGAGTAGCTCGTACAGGGCATAGTAGCTGCCCTGGAGAGCCGCAATGCTGGGAAGCAACTCGAGCGCACTGTCGTAGCCGAAGGACGGTATGCCGGTCGGTGCAGGAATCACATTCACTCCCGCGGACCTGAACTCCGCTTCCGCCCGGCGCATGTCGAAGCCGTGCGCGACGAGAATCACCCTGCCAATGCCCGAGGCCCGCAGAATGGCCGCCGAATTCACCGCGTTCTCGTGCGTATTGCGCGACTTCGTCTCCGCCCATTTCACCTGGATGCCGAATTCATCCTCCAACGCCCGCTTCATGAGTACGGCCTCCGCGGTTCCTCCGTACACGACTCCTCCGGTCACCAGTACCGGCAGTCCCGTCTTGCGCGCGAGCCACGCGCCGTAACGCACGCGCTCGAGGGTGAGTCGACCAAGCGTATCTCCGCCGTATTCGCCGGCGGCGCGGCGCACGCCTCCGCCCAGCACCACGATGGCCTGGGCGCTGCGCGCCCGCGCGATGTCGAGCGCAGGAGAACTTGCCACGACACGCTGCAGGGCATACGCGACAAAGGGCAGCGAAAGCAGCAGCAATGCGAGCACGCCGGTCCACGCGAGCGCGCGGCCGAGCTTCGGACGTGCCTGTCGAAGTGCCAGTCCTGCAACAGCGAGGAGGAGCGGCCCAGTGGGGGGAAGAACCAGGGCGGTGAGCGCCTTCTTGACGCCGAATAGGTCCATTGCGAGGAAATCAACGCGTCGCGCGCTGTTCCTCCACCGCGCGCCTCACTTCCTCCGCGATGATGTTGTACAGAGGACGGACGACGAAGTTGATTCCCGCGATGATACTCGGAACGTTCATCGTCGACGGCACGCGTGTACCACGGTGCTCCACCGGTCCCCCGATCCGCGTGATCCTTACCCCCAAAGTCGCGAAGTGCCTGACGAGGATCGGTTCGGACAGCAGAAACAGCGTCTCGATCCCGTGCAGGGCCGCGAGCTCGATGGTCCCTAGATACAGTCCGATCGCGAGGTAGGGAAAGCGCGGCCGGTCCGATGTGCCGAAGCTTTCCGCCGAAAGCGGAGCAGGAGACCTTTCTTCGCCTCTGCGGCGGCGGTACCTGGAGACAATCGCCAGTCGCGAGACCTCGGCAATGGATTTTCGCGGCAAGGCCATCGGGTCGACGATCGACCTATCCAGCGTCTTCGCGCAGGTCTTCTCGAACGGGAGCGGGTAGCTCGGGTCGCCAGGCCGGGTGAGGACCAGGCGCGTGCAGCCGACGTACTGTCCGGTCTCGACGCTGCGCAAAAGGCAGTGCAGAGAGTGAGCGTCGTATGCGTCCGATTCACGCCGATCGGGTCGCTCCGGCTCGAACTTCAGTTCCTCGCAATAGACCTGGTGCCTGATGCGGAAGGCGTGGTCGCGCAGTTCGTCCGTAAGCGCCGGAACGACGTTGAAATAGCTCCTGAACGCCGCGCCAAGATTCAAGCGGTCGAGAACCGCCATTGCCTCCCCCGGTGAAGGACCGCCTGCTCATCATAGGCCATGCGCCATGCACCGAGCCACGGCAGGTCGACCCTCTGGGAGCCGTGTGAATTATTTCACACTTGCGGGAGCGGGATGTAAGAGATTGCAATTCATGGGTTTTTACGGGACAGGCGCAATTGACCGGCTGACCGCGCCGTGGGAATTTGTCGCTCGCACGAGCAAACCAAACATATGAGCGCCCTGGATCTCGACACCGCCCGACCGCTGCCCGCAGGATCTTCGCGCGTACTTCGACTCACCGAGGGAGAAACGAAGAGCTTCCTGAGAATCGCATCCGATTCCCAGGGAATCCGCCGGCACTACGACCTGTTCGTCTGGCTGACGGGCGAGGTGCAGAAGATTCTTGCCCACGACGTGCTCATCGCTGCGTCCGGCGATTTTGCGACGTGGCAGATGAAGCTCGACATCGTGTCCGCGCTTCCGGGCGTGCGCACCGCACACCTCACTGGCTGCAGCATCGATGAAATGGTCGAAGGCCTTCATGCTCGATGGGTGGCCAACGACCGCCGGCCTGTCATTTTCGGCGCGGCCGAGAGTCGCGCACTCGTGGGTGAATGCACCTGCTCGCTTCACACGGCATTGCGCGGTATGCATACACTGCTCGTGCATGGCGTACGCGATTTGAGGGACGGCTACGACAGCATCTACCTTGCGTTCGGCCGCCACGCGTTTGTGGAGGAGCAGTCCAAAGACAGGTTCCTGTTCTTGCTCGATCTCTTCATCTCCCAGATCGACCTGGCATTTCGCAGGGTCCCGCCGTTCTCGCTGATCACCATGAAGGGCCACTCGCATGGCGGAAGCGATGCGCTGGATCTGAGCGCTCGTGAACAGGAGATCCTCGACTGGATCTGCCGTGGCAAGACCAACGTCGATATCGCAGCCGCGCTCGATATCAGCCCCTTTACGGTCAAGAATCACCTGCAGAGAATCTTCAAGAAGATCGGGGTCAGCAACAGGACCCAGGCCGCAACGAAATACAATCAAGCGTTGCGCGAGCTCCGGAACCTCATCTCACGTTAGCAGCGCGGCTCGAGAGGCCCCGCGCGGCGGGTGCTACGAAGTGCCAGCCTCGGCCGCCCGGCGATCAGCCGCACGCCGTAAGTAGCCCGCGTTGCTTAAGGCGTGGGCCAGCGCGTCGAACCTGCACCCCGACAACATGCGTGCGGCCAGCGGCTGGTCGTCTGCTTCCCTCAAACGCGCAGTAACGCTGGGCAGCGACGCGATGAATTCCGCCACCAAGTCGTAGATCGTTTGGTAGCTCGAGGGGACTTCGCGCTCGAAGGAGCCCGGGTCGATCCCGTCCACGACGCGATCGAAAGCCGTCGCGTAAATCTCTTCGACGAGCAAGGCAAGGCTGCATTCGACGATGGCAGCGAGGGGCGCAGTGACTTCACGAGCGCTCTCGGCACGTGCCAAAGCCCGCGTAGCCAGCACCATATCGGCGGCCAGTCTGCAGACGTGCTGCTCGTGTTCGACCAAGTTCGTATCTCCCGGATCGAGCTATTGCCTCCATCTGATCACGTCAATGGTCGGCCGGAAAGTGACATAGTCTGCGTCCTGACAGTGGTTCACGGAGGCGCCTGCCCCAGAGGAAAAAATATGTGCACGTTGCTCGGCCGGCCTTGCGCTTGCTTCCAGTCGATGGGCAGCGGCCCTCTCAAGCTGGCCGCATGCGGAGAGCTCAACGCTCCGTGAAGGCCGTCCTGCGCATCGTCGGAGACGGGCTGACGATGGTCCCGTCAAAGGGATGGTTCGCCCTCTTGTAGATCGTCGTGATCCTCCTGACGTAATCACGCGTTTCCGGATATGGAGGAACACCGCGGTACCTCTCGACGGCCTTTTCGCCCGCGTTGTAGGCCGCGATCGTCAACCGCACGTCGCCCTGGAAATACGCAAGCAGCCAGCGCAGGTAGGCGAGCCCGCCCCTGACGTTTTCCACCGGATCGAATACTGCTCTTACCCCGAAGCGTTGTGCGGTCTCGGGCGTCAACTGCATCAATCCACGCGCGTTCTTCCTCGACACCGCGGTGTCATCGAATCCGGACTCAACCAGTATTACTGCAAGGGCGAGCTTCGGATCGACCCGATATTCGGGTGCGAGGCGGTATACAAGGGCTCGAATCTCCGCCTCGTTGCGCAGGTCAGTCGCAGCGTCGTCGAGCGCAACACTCGCCGACGTGGAATCAGGCCTCAGGCAATTCGGCAACTGCGCGTCCGGGCTCGGGTGGACGTAGCTGAGAAGCCGGGCCGCATATTCATGTCCCGCGCTGGCGGCCATCTTGAAAAGCGCGGCGGCCACACCGTCGTCGCGCGCAACGCCGCGGCCGTTCGCGTACATCCAGCCAAGTTGGAATTGCGCTTCGGCGTATCCCTGCCTTGCCGCCCGACAAAAGAGTTCTTGCGCTCTCTCCAGATCTTTCGCTACGCCTTCAGCGTATTCGTATCGCGTCGCGAGCTCGGTTTGTGCGGCGGGGCTCCCCTGCCGCGCGGCAACTTCGAGGTCAGCTAGATACGCATCCCGGTCGGCCGCGGCTGCCTCAATTGCCGCGACGGCAAGGACGATCAAGGCACCGAGTCGAATCGATCGCTTCATGTTATCGACGCACTAATCCGCAGTTCGAAGCATTTTCTGGACCGAGCACGCCATCCTCTTGATCCTTTGGACCAAGATCGCGTCGCACTGCGGACGCACCGCCGGAACTGTAAGTTCTATCGACGCCGAGGCGCAGCGACGCAATGGCCGAAGGCAGCGCGCACCCTTTGGCGCTAATTAGAGAGCCAGCTGGGATCCTTGCAGCCGGCGAAGCGCTTTATAAGTTCTTCGGCGCCACATTTTTCCGCCAGACAGGCCTCGAAGTCCGGGCCATGCGCACACTCGAAGCCGCACTTTCCATTCCGGTCGGCGATCGACTGCATATCGGCTTCCGCCCGTTGTTTCGCCGCGCTCATCGCCTCCGGCTCGAGGCTGGAGATCCGGGGCTCGAGATACCGCTGCAACTTCTCCAAAGTGGCGCGGTCGCTCGCTGCCTCCTTCTGCGAGTGGTGCAGCATCTCTTGCAAACTCTCGTCGGAAAGTCCTGCTCGCCACTTGGGCAAGAGCCCCTGGTGTCGAGCTCGCAATTCCTGCTCGAGCATGCTCTCGTCGCTCTGCCGCTGGCGCACGGACCACTGCATGATGCGAGAGCAGTACGCCGCCCTGAACTCGACGGCAGACGGAACGCGAGCCGCCCAAGCCGGGGCGGACACGATATGTAGCAGCAACAAACCTGAAAAAAGTGACTTCATCGAATCTCAGGAGCGACGGTGACCGTAATTGTCTTTGAAGCGCGCAGTGTCATCTTCGCCGAGGTAAACATCGGCTTGGATCTCGAGCATCTCATGCGGGATGACCGTCGACTCATTTCCCCATAGGAGGGACGCCTCCTCACCACGCGTAACCCAGGCGACCCGATTTGACTGTATCGGAGAGAGGAGCACGGAAATGGTCCACGCTAATGCAAACAAGATCGCAAGCGCGCCTCGCTTCCTACAATGGCCGGGTTGATCCATAGCGGTGAAAAGACTGTCCCTCTGAAGAATAGACCCAGAACAATCCGTCGGACCCGGGCGAAGCCGTTGTCAGCGGGCGTAACCGACCAGTCCCGGTGTGAGCGCCGCCCCGCCGCATGCCAGAAATCCTTCCCCACAGCAGCCAACCGCAATCCATCGTGGAGCAGCGGAGCGGGAAGCCACGACGGTGATGCGCCTGAGACCTTTTAATAGTCTGATTGGACTACGTATTTAGCGTCGGTACTATTTACACTCTAGCGGGGCGATAGAGCTAGCGCTTGCGTAAGACATTGACTGGGAACTCCTTGCTGCGCATGGTCTGATGTTTGCTTACGCCGTATGGCCAGACGCAGCGGCAAGTTCTGGCGATCGGATTCTGTTAGTGCACCTCGGACGTTGGATGGGCCGCGGCGGTCGAGAAGAAAATCCCGGTCGTTGGCCGCATCCAGAAGTGCAGCGGTGGCTCGAGCCGAAAAGAAACGTTAACGAGCGAAGAAATTTAGGGGGGACGAAATGATCCACAAATCAGTACAGCTCATTGCCCTGGTCATTGCAACCGCCCTCAGCTCGGGGAACGCCGCGGCGATAACCTTGGACTTCAACACGTTGGGGGAGGGAGCCACCAACTCTCAGATTCAAACTTACCTCAACAACCAAGTAGGCGCCGGCATGATCACTGTGACCGGAGCAGCCGCTAGCCGAAGCTACGCAGGTGACGGGTATGTGTATTCCGTTAACGGTCGGTACATTACCCTGGGTACAACCGACGGCGCGACGAGCCCGACGGACACGACGCATTTCGACTCTTCGCAAAATGGCTATAACGGCTACGACACCTTTATCTATAACGCGGGCCCAAATCCCCTTACGCCATCAATATTCGGTACGCCGGGAGGCGACAAGATCACGATGGCTTTCAAGATTCCCATTCTGTCTATTTCATTCGACTGGGAAGTTTTTCCCAATGGCGATTGCGGGACCTGCACCAGTTCAAGCGCGAATTGGCCGGACTTCGAACTTCTCGCTGGTATGGTTGGGGGTACATCGGCGATCTACTCATACACCGGCTACGCAAACTTCCCTGTAGATAAGTATGACCCGGCGACCAAATCGGGAACGAGTACCTATGCGCAAGGGCTAGGAATTTTTTCGGCAACGTTTTCGCAGCCTGTGAACTATGTCGAATTTGTCGACTGGCCGGACCGAATTGGGATAGACAGGTTGGATCCGACTTTTAACGTCCCGGAGCCCGGATCGCTTCTTCTCGTGGGGATTGGGCTGGCGGGGTTTGCCCTTAGAAGGCGGGGACTGGTGACCGGGTCAACTTTCCGGGCCCCATAGGAAGCTCGGGAATAGCTCGTACTGCGGTCCTCGTAGCGGCAGCGCTTGCGTCGGGGACGCCGTTCTCGCACTCCCTGCTGTAACTAGGCAACAGAAGTGGTTGACGACGCGCCAAACGTGATACACGGCGTGCTCATCGAAGACCCGCCCCGCGTTTGGCCGCTACGTACGCGAAGACTTGTAGGGGACGGTTAGCGTCGGCGCACGAACCAGACCGTGGCCTTTTCGAAGATCTCGCGCTAGAGCCGGCGTGAAAAAAGCCAACTACCTCGCTAAGTGCGAGCGCCCGTCGTCCACGCTTCGCACTTCGTCGTGGGAAAGATCCCACTTCTTGGAAAGAAACATCGAGCACATGAGCACGATCCCGAACGTGCCCCCCGCGACTAGCCACCCCAATCCGGCCAATAAGTCTTCCATTGCACCTCCACACGGCCGCCCATTTTTTCGAATCCGGGCGGTACGCGGACTTCATACAACATGACAGGTTTGCAGGTCAACATGTTGTTAGCCAACGACACTTGGACGACTGGATGCGGGTCCGATTGTTGCGGCGCGTCATGTCGGCCCCTGCGCTAGCGTCGGAACCCTAGAACTGGGCAGCGTATTGAGCGGGGTCGATTTTTGCGCCCACTACGAGAGGACGGTCCGATGGCCGCTTTTGCGTGACGAGGCGCTCGAGCTCGGCAACCGAGCCGACCATCGCGCCCTCGCAGCCCATCGAACGCGCAAGCTGCGTGATGTCGGTCGGCTCGATCAGGGTGCCCCAGCTCGGATAGTTGCGCCGCGCCTGCTTGAGCTCGATGCGGTTCAGGCTGTTGTCGCAGAAGACGATCACCAGCGGATCGATGCGCAGGCTGGCGGCGAGCTGCAGTTCGCCCTGCACCATCGCAAGACCGCCGTCGCCCGTAAAGCACGCGACCGGTTGGTCGGGATGCAGGAGCTTCGCGGCGATCGCGGCGGGAAGCGAAAAGCCCATCGACGAGAGCCCGTTGGTCATCAGCATGGTGCGCGGCGCAAAGGTCTTCCAGCCCTGGCCGACGAGCAGCTTGTGCGAGCCGACGTCGGTGGTCGCGATCGTCTCGCGCGGCAGCGCGCTGCGCACGATGTCGACCACGTCCGTGGGATTGAGGCGGCCCGCGATGCGGCCCTCGTAATACGCTGCGCGCAGCGCGTCGCGGTGCGCGGCCACCTCGCGCTCGCTCCAGCGTGCCGCGCCGCGGCAGGCGTCGGAGAGCGCGTCCAGGATCGCCCCGATCGGCCCGACCAGCTCGAGCTCGGCGGTGTAGATCTGGTCGGTGTTCGGCGTCGAGTCGATATGGATGGCGGGGGTCTTCAGGGTCCACGGCTTGATCAGCTCGACCGCGTCGAAGCCGACGGCCAGCAGCAGGTCGCAGCCCGCGAGGAACTTCCACAGGAGCTCGTTGCACGCCATGTCGAGCGTGCCGGCGTAGTACGGGTGGTCTTCGGACAGCACGCCTTTGGCCATCGGCGCCACGACCACGGGGCAGCCGAGCGTCTCCGCCAGGCGCGCGAGCGCGGCACTCGCGCCGGCGCGCACGGCCGCGATTCCCGCGAGGATCATCGGGCGGCGCGCCGCGCCGATCTTCGCCGCCGCGTCCGACGCGCCTTCATCCGCGGCGTACGCCAGGGGAAAACACTGCGCGGCGAGCGGCGGCAGGACGAACGCGTCGTCCTCGGCGTGCGCGCCGACTACGTCCGCCGGCGTCGTGAGGTGCACCGGCCCGGGACGCTCGGCCATCGCGACGCGTACCGCCTTGCGCAGGACGGTCGCCGCGCTGTGCGGCTGCAGCGTCGTGGCCCACTTGCACACCGGCGCGAACAGCCGTCCGTGGTCCAGCACCTGGTGGGTGAAGAACGCCTCGCGCCTTGTCTCGATCTGTCCGGAGAACGCGAGCATCGGCACGCGGTCGAGCCAGGCGTTCGCCACGGCATTCACCAGGTTCGACGATCCCGGTCCGAGCGTCGACAGGCATACGCCCGGCAGTCCGGTCAACATGCCGCTCGCCTCGGCCATCAGGCCGGCCGTGCCTTCGCGCCGCGCCAGCACGAACTCGAGCCCTGCGCGCCGCGCCGCCTCGAGCAGCTCCACCGACGGGTCCCCCGGGTAGCCGAAGAGGTGGCGCACGCCCAAAGCGCGCAAGCACTCGACGATCAGCTGCGACACGTTCATGTCCACCGGCCTCCCGGGTTGCCAAGCCGCTAGAATAGCGGGTCACAGCGGAGAGCCGCCCGAATGATTCCACGCAGACTGCTGCGCCTGATCGCCGTCGGCTTGCTCGCGGCCCTGCCCGCTTACCTGGCCCCGGTCTCGCTTGCACAGGTACGTACCTTACCGGCCGCGGCCAAGCGCGGAGAAATACGGCACGTGCAGGACATGCTGGTCGAGATCGACGGCAAGCGCATGCTGCTTGCGCCCGGCGCGCAGATCCGCGATACCGCGAACCTGATCATCGTGCCCACCGCCTTGCCGCCGGGCGCCCACGTCAAGTACCTGGTGGATGCCCAAGGGATGGTGTCGCGCGTCTGGATCCTGACGCGGCAGGAAGCCGCGCAGCCGGACGCGCGCAACTGAGCGCACGAGCCACGCACTCATGGCCGGCAGGCTCTATATCCGGACGTTCGGCTGCCAGATGAATGAGTACGACTCGGCGAAGACGGCCGACCTGCTGGCACACGCCGAGGGATTTCGTAAGACCGAGCGCCCCGAGGACGCGGACTTGATCGTGTTCAACACCTGCTCGGTGCGCGAGAAGGCCCAGGAGAAGGTGTTCGCCGACCTCGGGCGCGCGCGCCAGCTCAAGCTCGCCAGGCCGGAGCTGATGATCGCCGTGGGCGGCTGCGTCGCGAGCCAGGAGGGCGCGGCGCTCCTCGAGCGGGCGCCGTACGTCGACGTCGTGTTCGGCCCGCAGACGCTGCATCGCCTGCCCGACATGCTGGCGCGCCGCCGCAGCGAGGGGCGAGCGCAGGTAGACGTGAGCTTTCCGGAGATCGAGAAGTTCGACGCGCTGCCGCCGGCGCGCGCCGAGGGCGCCGCCGCCTTCGTCTCCATCATGGAAGGCTGCAGCAAGTACTGCAGCTTCTGCGTGGTGCCGTACACGCGCGGCGAGGAGGTCTCGCGTCCATTCGACGACGTGGTCGCCGAGATTGCCGCGCTCGCCGCACAAGGCGTCAGGGAAGTGACGCTCCTCGGACAGAACGTGAACGCCTGGCACGGCGAGATCGACGGCGCGCGCGACGATTTCGCCGAGTTGCTGCGCTACATCGCGCATGTCGACGGCATCGAGCGCATCCGCTACACGACCTCGCACCCGCGTGAGTTCACGCAGCGACTGATCGACGTGCACGCCGAGCTGGCGCAGCTCGCCGAGCACGTCCACCTGCCGGTGCAATCCGGCTCGGACCGGGTGCTCGCGGCGATGAAGCGCGGCTACAGCGCGCTCGAGTACCGCTCGATCGTGCGTCGGCTGCGCAAGGCGCGCCCCGGCCTGAGCCTGTCTTCGGACTTCATCGTCGGCTTCCCCGGAGAAACGGCGGCCGATTTCGAGGCGACTCTGCGCCTCGCCGAGGAGCTGGAGTTCGACGGCTCTTACTGCTTCGTATACAGCGCGCGGCCGGGCACGCCTGCGGCCGAGCTGCCCGACGACACGCCGCACGAGGAGAAGCTCGAGCGGCTGCAGCGCCTGCAAACGCTTGTCGACGCCAATGCGCGCGCGGTGAGCGCGCGCATGTGCGGCAGCGTGCAGCGCGTGCTGGTGCGCGGCCGCTCGCGCAGGGACCCGGCGGAGCTCGCCGGCACGACGGCGAACAATCGCGTGGTGAATTTCCCGGGCGATGCGGCTCTCGTCGGCCGATTCGCCGCGGTGACGATCACGACGGCGATGTCGCATTCGCTGCGCGGCGACCTCGCGTAGAAAGACTCCTGCCCGGTGAGCCGCGGCGCCGCATCCAAACCGATCGAAGTACGGCTCGAGCCCGTCGACAACTCGCGCCTGGCGCGGCTGTGCGGTGCGCTCGACGCCAATCTGCGGCAGATCGAGTCCGCGCTCGACGTGTCGATCGCGCGGCGCGGCGCGCGCTTCACGGTGCGTGGCGATCCCGCGCAGGCGGCGCGCGCGGCGCACGCCATCGAGCACTTCTACGACAAGGCGGGCGGCGAGCTGTCGCTGGACGACGTGCAGCTCGGGCTGACCGAGCTCGCGCAGGGCAACGCGCCGGCGCCCGCCCAGGAAGGGCCGCAGCTGCTCACGCGGCGCGCGGACCTGCACGGGCGCACGCCGAACCAGATCGCATACCTGGAGAACATCCTCGCGCACGACATCACATTGGGCATCGGCCCGGCAGGCACGGGCAAGACCTATCTCGCGGTGGCCTGCGCGGTCGACGCGCTCGAGCGCGACGCCGTCAAGCGAATCGTGCTGGTGCGGCCCGCGGTCGAGGCGGGTGAACGGCTCGGCTTCCTGCCCGGAGACCTCGCGCAAAAGGTCGACCCCTATCTGCGGCCGCTGTACGACGCGCTGTACGACCTGATGGGATTCGACAAGACGGCGAAGCTGCTCGAGCGCGGCACGATCGAGCTCGCACCGCTCGCGTACATGCGCGGCCGCACGCTGAACCACGCATTCATCATCCTGGACGAGGCCCAGAACACGACCCCCGAGCAAATGAAGATGTTCCTCACGCGCATCGGCTTCGGCGCCAAGGCGGTGGTGACGGGCGATATCACGCAGATCGACCTGGCGCGCGGCCAGAGGAGCGGGCTGATCGAGGCGCGGCGCATCCTCGCAGAGGTGCGCGGCATCGCGATCACCGAATTCGGCGCACACGACGTGGTGCGCCACCCGCTGGTGGCGCGCATCATCGATGCGTACGCGAAGCACTCCGAAGGGCCGCCCGAGAAGTAGCATCGCGGTGCAGCGCGCCGCGCGCGGCGCGCCCTCCGCGGCGCGCCTGCGCGCTTGGGCGCTCGCTGCCGCTCCTTCCGCGGTCGAAGTCACGCTGCGCGTGGTGGGCGCTGCCGAAGGGCGCAGCCTGAACCGCCGCTTCCGCGGCCGGGACCACGCCACCAACGTGCTCACCTTCGCCTACGGCGCGCGCCCCTGGCGCGGCGACATCGTGCTGTGCCATTCCGTGATCGCGCGCGAGGCGCGCGCGCAGCGCGAGCCGCTAGACGCCCATTACGCGCACCTGGTGGTGCACGGCATGCTCCACCTGCGCGGGCTGGATCACGCCGAGAAGCGCGCGGCCGAGCGCATGGAGCGCGCCGAGATCCGCATCCTGTCGCGCCTGGGTTTCCGCAATCCCTACGCGGTAGAATGAGGCGCCCGGCATGAACGACTCCTCAAGACCGAAGCTGCTCGAACGCCTATCGGCGATCCTGCTGCGCGAGCCGGAGGACCGCGCACAGCTGCTCGGGCTGCTGCGCTCGGCCTACCAGCGCAACCTCCTCGATGCCGACGCGCTCTCGATCATCGAGGGCGCGCTCACGGTGTCGGAGACGCCGGTGCGCGACATCATGATCCCGCGCGCGCAGATGGACGTCATCGACATCCACGACGCGGTCGAGAGCTTCATCCCGCACGTGATCTCGACCGCGCACTCGCGCTTTCCCGTGATCGACCAGAACCGCGACGACGTGATCGGCATCCTGCTCGCCAAGGACCTCTTGCGCCACTACGCCGGCGAGGAGGAATTCAACGTGCGCGAGATGCTGCGTCCGGCGGTGTTCGTCCCCGAATCCAAGCGCCTGAACGTTCTGCTCAGGGAATTCCGCGCCAGCCGCAACCACATGGCGATCGTGGTCGACGAGTATGGCGGCGTGGCCGGCCTGGTGACCATCGAGGACGTGCTCGAGCAGATCGTGGGCGATATCGAGGACGAGTACGACTTCGACGAGGCGAGCGACAACATCCTCGCCGAAGCGGGCGGGCGCTTTCGCGTCAAGGCGATCACGCAGATCGCCGATTTCAACGCCGCCTTCGGCACGCATTTCTCCGACCAGGAGGTCGACACCGTCGGCGGGCTGGTCATCTCCGAGCTCGGGCGGCTGCCCAAGCGCGGCGAAACGCTCGCCATCGGCGGGCTGCGCTTCCAGGTGCTGCGCGCCGACAGCCGGCGCGTCTACACGCTGCTCGTGGATAAACAGAGGTGATCCGGGCGCCCGCACCCGGATCGCTCCGACAGCGCCGCTCATTTCGCTTCGCGCTCGCCTTTGCGGCGGGTGCGGCGCTGGTGCTCGCGCATGCCCCCTTCGGGCTGCACGCAATCGCGCTCGCGAGCCTGCTGGTGCTTACCGAGCTGTGGCTGAGCGCGGCCTCGCCGCGCGCTGCGCTGTGGACGGGCTTTTTCTTCGGACTCGGCCTGTTCGGCTTCGGTGTGTCCTGGGTATACGTGAGCATGCACCGCTTCGGCGCCATGCCGGCGCCGCTCGCGGCATTCGTGACGCTCGGCTTTTGCGCCCTGCTCGCGCTCTTCCCTGCGTTCGCGGGCTGGCTGCAGGCGCGCGTCGGCGGCCCCGCCGCGCTGCGCGCGGCGCTCGTGGTTCCGGCCGCCTGGACGATCGCGGAATGGCTGCGCGGATGGATCCTCACCGGCTTTCCCTGGCTCGCCACCGGCTATGCCGTGATCAACACGCCGCTCGCCGGCTTCGCGCCCCTCGGCGGGGTGTACGCCATGTCTTTCGTCGCGGCGGCCTGCGCAGGCCTCGCGTGGTGCGTGCTCGCCGGCCGGGCACGCTGGCCGGCCGCGCTCGCGCTGCTCGCGCTGCTCGGCACCGGCGCGGGGCTGCGCACCGTGCAGTGGACCACGCCCGCGGGGGCGCCCGTCGCCGCCGCGCTGCTGCAGGGAAACGTGCCGCAGGATCTCAAGTTCTCGCCCGCACGCTATGCGCAGACGCTCGACACCTACGCCGAGCTCGCCGAGCGCACGCGCGCGCGCCTGATCGTCACGCCCGAGACCGCAGTGCCGCGTTTCCTGGACAGCGTCAGCCCGGCGTACATCGCGCGCCTCGAGCGCGCCGCGCGGCGCAACGACGGCGATCTGCTGCTCGGCGTGCCCTACCGCGCCGGGCCCGACGAGTATTACAACAGCGTGCTCAGCCTCGGCGTGTCGCCGCGCCAGATCTACAGCAAGGTGCACCTGGTGCCGTTCGGCGAGTTCGTGCCTCCGGGCTTCCACTGGATCGTGCGCTCGCTGTCGATTCCGCTGTCGGACTTCTCGCGCGGCCCGCAGCACCAGGCGCCGCTCGCGGTGGCCGGGCAGAAGATCGCCGTCGACATCTGCTACGAGGACGCCTACGGCGCCGAGATCGCGCGCGCGCTGCCGCAGGCGACCCTGCTCGTCAACGTGTCGAACGTCGCCTGGTTCGGCGATTCGCTCGCGCCGGCGCAGCACCTGGAGATCGCCCGCCTGCGCGCGCTGGAAACCGGGCGCATGATGCTCACTGCGACCAACACCGGCATCACGGCCGCGATCGGCCCCGACGGCCGCGTGCTCGCGCGCCTTCCGCAGTTCGTCACGGCTACCCTCGTGGGGAGCGCGCAAGGCTACACGGGTGCCACGCCTTACGTGCGCCTGCGCGACTGGCCCGCGGTCGGCCTCTCGCTGGCGCTGCTCTCCTCGCTCGCCTTCGTCGCGCGGCTGCGGCGGAGCCGGTAAACTTCGTCATTTTTCGCACGCGCAGATGCTCACCTTCCAGCAACTGATCCTGCGGCTGGAGCAGTTCTGGGACCGCCAGGGCTGCGCGCTGCTACAGCCCTACGACATGGAAGTCGGCGCCGGAACTTTCCACACCGCCACGTTCCTGCGCGCCATCGGGCCCGAGCCGTGGAAAGCCGCCTACGTGCAGCCCTCGCGCCGCCCGAAGGACGGGCGCTACGGCGAGAACCCGAACCGCCTGCAGCACTATTACCAGTACCAGGTAGTGCTCAAGCCTTCGCCGCAGAACATCCAGGAGCTGTACCTCGAATCGCTCGCCGCGCTCGGCGTGGATGCAAAAGAGCATGACATCCGCTTCGTCGAAGACGACTGGGAGTCGCCCACGCTCGGCGCCTGGGGCCTTGGCTGGGAGGTGCAGCTCGACGGCATGGAGGTCACGCAGTTCACCTACTTCCAGGAGGTCGGGTCGCTTCCTTGCAAGCCGGTACTCGGCGAGATCACCTACGGGCTGGAGCGCCTGGCGATGTACCTGCAGGGCAGGGACTCGATCTACGAGCTGGTGTGGACCCCCGGGATCAGCTACGGCGACGTGTACCACCAGAACGAGGTCGAGCAGTCGCGCTACAACTTCGAGCTGTCGAACACGGAGATGCTGTTCCGGCAGTTCGGCGAGTTCGAGGCCGAAGCGGCGAGGCTGGTCGAAGCCAAGTGCGTGCTGCCCGCCTACGAGATGGTGATGAAGTCCTCGCACACCTTCAACCTGCTCGACGCGCGCGGCGCGATTTCGGTCACCGAGCGCGCCGCCTACATCGCGCGCGTGCGCGCGCTGGCGCGCGCGGTCGCCCAGGCGTACTACGAGTCGCGCGAGCGGCTCGGATTCCCGATGCTGCGGGGGCGCGCGTAGCGATGCCGGCGCCGCTGCTTGTCGAGCTGCTCACCGAGGAGCTGCCGCCCAGGTCGCTCAAGTCGCTCGCCGACGCCTTCGCGACGAACCTGCTGCTCGAGCTGCAGCGCGAGCGCCTCGTGTCGGACCGGAGCCACGCGCACGCCTTCGCCACCCCGCGCCGCCTCGCGGCGCTCATCGGCGGCGTGCACGAGCGCGCGCCGGACGCGGAGCGCGACGTGCAGGGCCCGCCGGTCGGCGCGCCGGCGCAGGCGGTCGCGGGATTCGCGCGCAAGAACGGCGTCGCGCTCGAGTCCCTGCGCACGGCACGCACCGCCAAGGGCGAGGTCTACGTTGCGCATGTCGTCAGCGAAGGCCGGCCGCTGGACGACGTGCTCGCCGCCAGGGTGGACAGCGCGCTCAAGGCGCTGCCGGTCGCGAAGCTCATGCGCTGGGGCGACGGCGAAGCCCAGTTCGTGCGCCCCGTGCATGGACTGGTCATGCTGCACGGCGCGCGCGTCGTTCCGGGATCCGTGCTCGGCGTTTCCTCGACCGGCACGACGCACGGGCATCGCTTCATGGCGCTCGGGCCGATCGCGCTGAACAGCGCCGACGAGTACGAGGCGCGGCTGCGCGACGACGGCATGGTTATCGCCGACTTCGGCGCGCGGCGCGCCGAGATCGAGCGCCAGCTGCGCGCCGCGGCGCAGGCGCGCGGCGCGAGCCTGGGCGAATTTGCGGACCTGTTGGACGAGGTCACCGCGCTGGTCGAGCATCCGAGCGTTTACCGCGGCGTGTTCGATGCCGCCTATCTCGAGGTGCCGCAGGAGTGCCTCATCCTGACGATGCGCAAGAACCAGAAGTACTTCCCGCTGTTCGGGGACAGCGGAAGGCTGCTGCCCGAGTTCCTCATCGTCTCCAACATGCGGGTCGCCGACCCGCGCAACATCGTCGGCGGCAACCAGAGGGTGGTGCGCCCGCGGCTGGACGACGCCCGCTTCTTTCTCAGCCAGGATGCGAAGCTCAGGCTCGAAGCGCGGGTTCCCCAGCTCGCGAGCGTCGTGTACCACCGTAAGCTCGGCAGCGAGCTCGAGCGCACCGAACGGCTGCAGCTGCTCGCCGGCGCGATCGCGCGCTCGCTCGGGGCCGACGTTGCGACCGCCGAACGTGCGGCCTGGCTGTCCAAGGCCGATCTCCTCACGGAAATGGTGCGCGAATTCCCGGAGCTGCAAGGGGTGATGGGCCGCTATTACGCGCGACGCGACGGAGAGCCGGAGCGCGTGTGCGACGCGATCGGCGCGCACTACCAGCCGCGCTTTGCCGGCGACGTGCTCCCCACAGAGCCGGCCGCCTGCGCGGTCGCCCTCGCCGACAAGCTGCACACGCTCGCCGCACTGTTCGGCATCGGCGAGGTGCCCACCGGAGAAAAGGACCCCTTCGGGCTGCGGCGTGCGGCCCTGGGCGTCATCAGGATCATCGTCGAGAATCGGCTGCCCCTTGCGCTGAATACGCTGGTACGCGATGCATTCGCCGTGTTTCAAGGAAAAGTCGGAGATGCCCACACCGACCTCGAGACTTTCATCTTCGAGCGATTCTCCGGATATCTGAAGGATCTGGGCTTCTCCACGCTTCAGGTCGACGCAGTCCTGAGTCAGCGTCCCGTGCAGATCGCCCTGGTACCCAGGCAGCTCGAGGCGGTCAAGGCGTTCCAGGGACTTCCTGAAGCCGACAGCCTCGCCGCGGCCAATAAGCGCGTGGCGAATATCCTGCGGCAGGCCGCGAGCAAGGGCGAGTCGTATTCGAAGGCCGATCGAGGCGCGTTGCGCGATACCGCCGAGATCGCGTTGTTCGACGTCCTTGCTGAGACTTCCAAGACCGCGAACGACCTTTTTGAGCGGGGCGATTACACGGGATATCTGAAGAGCTTCGCCGTGCTGAAGACGCCGGTCGATGAGTTCTTCGACAAGGTCATGGTGATGGTCGAGGACGGCACGTTGCGTCGCAACCGCCTCGCGTTGCTCGCCGACCTGCGTGTGGCCATGAACCGCGTCGCCGAGATCTCCAGACTCGCCGAATGAAGCTCGTCATCCTGGACCGCGACGGCACCATCAATCACGACAGCGACCAGTACATCAAGTCGCCCGCCGAGTGGAAGCCGATCAAGGGCAGCATCGAGGCGATCGCGCGCCTGACGCAGGCGGGCTACCGCGTGGTCGTGGCGACGAACCAGTCCGGCATCGCGCGCGGGCTGTTCGACATGGCGACGCTGAACGCCATTCACGACGCCTTGCACCGCGCGGTGGCGCAGGCCGGCGGACGCATCGACGCCATCTTTTTCTGCCCGCACGCGGCCGACTCCGACTGCGAGTGCCGCAAGCCGCGGCCCGGCATGCTGCTCGAGATCGGCAGGCGCTTCAACGTGCCGCTCGCCGACGTGTACATGGTGGGCGACGCGCCGCGCGACGTGCAGGCGGCGGCGGCTGCGGGGGCGCGGCCGGTGCTGGTGCTCACCGGCAAGGGCAAGAAGACGCGCGAAGCGGGCGGCCTGCCCGCAGGGACCCAGGTGTTCGCGGACCTGGCGGCCTTCGCCGAGCATCTCGCACCATGATTCGGCTACGCTCGGGCCTGTTCGCGCTCGCGCTCGTCGTCGTCACGCCGCCCTACGCGCTGCTTGCGCTGCTTACGTTTCCGCTGCCGCGCCTTGCGCGCTACCGCGTCATTTCCGGGTGGTCGGGGCTCATGGTATGGCTTGCGCGCGTGCTGTGCGGAATCCGCTGGCGCGTGGAAGGCGGCGAGCGGCTGCCGGCCAGGCCCGCGGTGATCCTTGCCAAGCACCAGTCGGCCTGGGAAACGATGGCCTTCCAGGTGATCTTTCCGCCGCAGGCGTACCTGCTAAAGCGCGAGCTGTTGTGGCTGCCCTTCTTCGGCTGGGGCCTAGCGCTCATGAGTCCGATCGCGATCGACCGCGCGCGCGGCACCGCCGCGCTGCGCCAGCTGGTGCGCCGCGGCAAGGAGCGCCTCGCCCAGGGCTTCTGGGTGGTGGTGTTCCCCGAGGGCACGCGCGTCGCGCCCGGCGAGCGCCGCAAGTACCAGCTCGGCGGCGCGCTGCTCGCCGAGCACAGCGGCGCGCCGGTGGTGCCGGTCGCGCACAACGCAGGGCTCTTGTGGCCGCGCAACGCCTTCGTCAAAAGGCCGGGCATCGTCACGGTGCGCATCGGCCCGGTCATCGACAGCACCGGTCGCAATGCCGCCTCCATCAACGCGCTCGCCGAGCAATGGATCGAAGAACAGCAAGAAACGCTCTGTCCGCGCAGCTGAGCCTGTTCGAGGACGCCGTTCCCGAAGCCGGGCGGCTGCTGCGCCTGGGCGAGCGCGTGGTCAGCTATCGCTTCGTGCGCACCAGGCGGCGCACGATCGGCATCGCGATCGACGCCTCGGGCCTTTCGGTCAGCGCGCCGCGCAATGCACCCTGGCACGAGATCGAGGCGTTCGTGCGCGAGAAGCGGCGCTGGATCCTCGCCCGTCTGGAAGAGTGGGCCGGCGTTCCGCGCCCGAGCCTGATCCGCGGCGCGAGCGGCGAAACGCTCCCGCTGTTCGGCGAATCGCACATGCTCGACGTGCTCGAGGGCCGCGGCGGCGTCGCGCGCGACGGTGCGCGCATCGTCGTCTCCGCCACGTCGCCGCGGCGCGCGCTCGCGCTGCTGGTCGCATGGCTAAAGCGGCAGGCGCTCACCGCGCTCGTGCCGCGTACGGTGCACTACGCGGCGCGCCTCGGTCTCCCCACGCCACCGGTCGCGTTGTCCCGCGCACGCACGCAGTGGGGCGTATGCACGGAGCGCGGCGCGATCCGCCTGAGCTGGAGACTCGTGCACCTCGAGCCGGCGCTCGCCGACTACGTCGTGGCGCACGAGGTCGCGCATCTGGTCGAGCTGAACCATTCGAAACGCTTCTGGAACCTGCTCGAGAGGCTGTATCCTGATTGGCGCGGCGCGCGCGAGCGGCTTGAGCTCGCCGGCGCCGCGCTTCCGCATTTCTGGGGACTACGATGAGAATGCTGCACACCATGCTGCGGGTCGGCGACCTCGAGCGCTCTGTCCGCTTCTATACCGACGTGCTCGGCATGAAGCTGCTGCGCACCACCGACCGCCCCGAGCAGAAATACTCGCTCGCCTTCGTCGGCTACGACAGCGAGGACCGCGGCGCGGTGCTCGAGCTGACCTACAACTACGGCGTCGGGCGCTACGATCTCGGCACGGCCTACGGGCATGTCGCGATCGAGGTCGACGAGATCGTCAAGACCTGCGACGCGGTGCGCAACAAGGGCGGCAAGGTGACGCGCGAGCCGGGTCCGGTGAAGGGTGGCACCAGCGTGATCGCCTTCGTCGAGGACCCGGACGGCTACAAGATCGAGTTCATCGAGAGAAGGAAGGCCGCCTAGCGCGCTACGCGCTGCGCGATGCGCACGTAGTCCGACGGCGCGAGGTTCTCGGGGCGCAGCCCCGGGTCGATCGCCAGGGCCGCGAAGTCGGCGGCCGTGAGCGGCAGCGCGTTGCGCAGCGTCTTCCTGCGCGCCGAGAACGCCGCCGCGACCACCTCCGCGAGCGCCTTTTCGTCCACCGCGGGGCGCTGCGCCGCGCCGAGCGGCACGAGGTGCACCAGCGCCGACTCCACTTTCGGCGGCGGACGGAACGCCCCTGCCGGCACGGTGAAGAGCTTGCGCATGGCAAAGCGCGTCTGCAACATCACCGACAGCCTTCCGTAGGCGCCCGTGGAAGGAGCGGCCACCATGCGCTCGACAACCTCGCGCTGCAGCATGAAGTGCATGTCGCGCATGCGATCCGCGTAGCCGGCGAGCCGGAACAGCAGCGGCGTGGAGATGTTGTAGGGCAGATTGCCGACCAGCCGCATGCCCGGGGGAAAGGCCGCGTAGTCGAAGCGCAGCGCGTCCGCGCAGTGCACCGCGAGCCGCTCGGGCGGGAACTCCTCTTGCAGCCGCGCCGCCAGGTCGCGGTCGATCTCGATCGCCTCGAGCCGCGGAACCTTGTCGAGCAGCAGCCGGGTGAGCGCTCCCTCGCCCGGCCCGATCTCGACGATCGGATCCGTGCGCTCCGGGCCGATCGCCTCGACGATGCGCTCGAGGACGCGCCGGTCGTGCAGGAAATGCTGCCCGAAGCGCTTACGCGGCCTGTGCGAGCCGGATCGCAAGCTGAACCGCCTCGATGAGGCTCCCGGGGTCCGCGCGGCCGGTCCCGGCCAGCTCGAGCGCGGTGCCGTGGTCGACCGAGGTGCGCACGTAGGGCAGGCCAAGCGTAACGTTTACGCCGCGCCCAAAGCTTGCGTACTTGAGCACCGGCAGGCCCTGGTCGTGGTACATCGCCAGCACGCAGTCCGCGCCGCGTAGCCGTTCGGGCACGAACAGCGTGTCGGCGGGAATCGGTCCGTCGGCCGCGATGCCTTCTCCGCGCGCGGCCGCGATCGCGGGCGCGATCGTTTCGATCTCTTCGCGGCCGAGGTGACCGCTTTCGCCGGCGTGCGGATTGAGGCCGGCAACGAGGATGCGCGGCCGCGCGATGCCGAAGCGCGCGCGCAGGTCGCGGTCGATGACGCGCAGCGTCGCGACGAGACCCTCGCGCGTGATGGCGCGCGGCACCTCGGCGAGCGGCAGGTGCGTGGTGGCGAGCGCCACGCGCAGCCCACCGCCGACCAGCATCATCACCGGGTGCACGCCGCCGGCGCGCTCGGCCAGGTACTCGGTGTGACCCGTGAAGGCGATGCCCGCGTCGTTTATCGCCGCCTTGTGCACCGGGGCGGTCACCATGGCGCCGAACTCGCCCGCCGCGCAGCCGTCGGCCGCGCGCGCGAGCAGTGCGAGCACGTAACGTCCGTTCGCGGGATCGAGCCTGCCGGGCTGCGAACGCGCGCCGAGTGCCACGTGCTCGACTTCGAGCGTGCCGGGCAGCGGCGCGTTGCCGGGCGCGTAGTGCCGCAGGGCCACGTGCAGGCCGAGGCGCGCTGCGCGCTCGGCAAGCAGTGTCTCGTCGCCGATCAGCACCACGCGCGCCGCGAGGCTCTCGCGCGCAAGCCGGGCGCAGAGCTCCGGCCCGATGCCGGCGGGCTCCCCGGTGGTAAGCGCGATGACTGGCGACCGCGAGCCCACGACGCGCCTAGCGGTCGTCCAAGTGCAGCTCGACGTAGCTCTGGTCGCGCAGCTGGCGCAGCCACTCCTGGTAGGCCTCGTCGGACTTGCGCTCGCGCAGCGCCTGCCTCGCCATCATGCGGCGGCGATCGGCACCTATGCCCGCGGTGCGGCGCTCGAGCACCTGTATGAGGTGCCAGCCGAACGGCGATTTGACCGGCTCGCTGATCTCGCCGGGCTTGAGCGCATCCATGGCGCGCTCGAAATCGGGCACCGTGTCTCCGGGGTACACCCAGCCCAGGTCGCCGCCACGCGCCGCGCTGCCATCCTGCGAATACAGGCGCGCCATCTCGGCGAAGCTCGCGCCGCCGTGCACGATCCGCTCGCGCAAGTCCTCCAAGCGACGCTTTGCGTCGGCTTCGGAAACCGCTTCGTTGGTCTTGATCAGGATCTGCCGCACGTGCGTCTGCTCGACCGGCGGCCCGTCGGCTCCGCCGCCCTCGCGCGTGCCGAGCAGCTTGAGCAGGTGAAAGCCCGCCGGGCTGCGCAGCACCGCGCTCACGTCGCCGGGCTTCATGGTCTTGAGCGCATCGGCGAACAGCTCGGGCAGCCGGTCCGCACTGCGCCAGCCGAGCGCGCCGCCCTGCAGCGCGTCCGGGCCGTCGGAGTAGGTGGCAGCGAGCTTCGCGAAGTCGCCGCCCGCGAGCGCCTCGGCGCGCGCCTTCTCCGCGCGCGCCTGCGCCGCTGCGATCTGCTCCGGGCTCGCCTGGTCGGGAAGCCGGATCAGGATGTGGGCCACGTTGTATTCCTCCTTCGCCCCGGCGGCGTTCTCCTTCTGCTGCTCGAGGTACAGGTCGATCTCGCTGTCGCTCACCTGGATCTTGTCGTCGACTTCGCGCTGGCGCAGCCGGGTGAGAATGATCTGGTCGCGCACGTCGCGGCGGAACTTGTCGAAATCCACGCCATCGCGCTCGAGCGTACGGCGAAACTCGCCGACCGTCATGTGGTTGCTCTCGGCGATGCGCTCGATCGCCTTGTCGAGCTGCGTGTCGTCGACCCGGATGCCGGACTCGCGTGCGAGCTGAAGCTGCGCCTTGACGAGGATCAGCCGCTCCAGGACCTGGCGCTCGAGGGCCGCGTGATCCGGCAGCGGCGTGCCCTGCCTGCTCAGCTGCCGCTCGGCCGCGTCCACCTGATCGGCGAGCTCCGAGGCGGTGATCACCTCCTTGTTCACCACGGCCACGATGCGGTCGACGGGCATCGGACCCTGCGCGAGTGCGACATGCGGCAGCAGGGTGACGAATGCGAAGGCGGCGATCAGCTTGCGCGTAAGCATGTTCTAGTACACCTGTTGGAAGGGCAGTTGCGGGCTCGGGCCGGGCGACACCAGCGTCCTGTCCGCGGGATTGGTCACGACGTAGCCGGGAACGCTGCGCTTGAGCACGTTGGTCGTTTCGTCGTTGCCGATGCTGCTCAAGCCGTTCAGCTCGAGCTGAAAGAAGATTCCGGTGGAAGTGATCTGTGCCGCCGCCTGCAGGCGCTGCACGACGGCGCGCGCCGCCCAACAGCCCGCGTTGTACTCGATTCCCCCCAGGCCTTCCAGCAGCCTGGAGTCGAGGTAGGAGTAGTTGTACCGCCCGACGACATACCAACCCGCTTTGACCGGCCACTGCCCGGAAAGATCCAGCTGCCTGATCGGATTGGCGGGATCCCGGTTGAAGCGGTAGCTTACATTGACCAGCTTGGCGAGCGCCGGCGAGTAGCGCAGCGACAAGCCGTAGCGCTGGATTTTGCTTTCCTGGGTGCTGTACTGCGCGCTCGCGTCGTAGGTCCAATCGTGCGCCGCGCGACCGCCGAGCGAGGCGAGCAAATCGGACTTGCCCGCGCCGATCGGCGGCGCAGCCGGGGTGAGCCCGACGCGCTCGTCGCTGAAGTAGAGGCGCTGGCCCACAGTGGCGCGCAGCGCCTCGTCGCCGCTCAATGTCAGCACGCGCGAGGTGAGCGCGAGCGTCAGCTCGTTCGCGTCCCCGAAGCGGTCGCCGCCGACGAAGCGGTTCTCGGTGAAGATCTGCGCGTAGTTGAAATCCGCGAGCGCGGTGTCGAAGATGGGAATCTGGTCCTGGTTGCGGTACGGCACATACACGTAGTAGAGGCGCGGCTCGAGCGTCTGGGTGAGCGCCTGCCCGAACCAGTTCACCGGGCGGTCGAAGACGAGGCCGCTGTCGACGCTCAGCCAGGGGATCGAGACGTTCTCCCGGCTGGGCTGGGGCGGCGCGTTGCGCGACAGGTCGTAACTGACGTAGCGCAGGCCGAGCTTGGGCGTCAGGAACCAGCCAGGCGCGAGATAGGGCACCGCCATCACCGGCGCGAGCGTAGCGCGCGATCCCTCGACCAGCGTGGGGTGCGAGAAGTCCACGTACTCAGCCGGCACGCTCAGATCCGCGAGTCCCCACAGGTCGTTGCGGCCGGTCGAGAAATTGAGGGCTGGAATCCTGTCATACGGCGGAACGAGGGGGGCAAGCGGGTCCTGGAGCGTCTGGAAGCGCTGCACGCGCGCCTGGAGCGAGTAGCCGGTACCGTCCAGCGAGCCGTTGTACTGCAGATAGCCGTCGCGCGGCAGCGTGCGCGTAGAGGTCTGCTGGATCTTGGACGAGAGGTCGACGAAATAGCGGTCGTCCGACACCTTCGTCATGTCGAGCCAGGCGAAGAGGTTGGGCGTGATGTGCTGTTCGTGATGCAGCGAGTAGCCCTCGCGGGTAATACCCAGCACCTGGTCGTTCGGCAGCACCTCGTAGTGCAGCTCGCCCGTATAGCTGCGGCCCAGGTACCTGTAGTCTGTCTTCACCTGCACCCCGCGGCGCGTCATCAGCACGGGAGTGATCGTCGCGTCCTGCTCTGGAGCGAGGTTCAGGTAGAACGGCGCCTCGAACTGAAAGCCTCGCTGCGAGTTCTGGCCGTAGGACGGAGTCAGGAAGCCGGTCTTGCGGCTGTTTTCCAGCGGAAACGATGCGTACGGCAGATACCCTATGGTCGTATCGAGGAAGTGCAGCTTCACGTTCTTGGCGCGGCCTTCGCGCTTGTCGTAATCGAGATCGAGCTCGCCGACGTCGAGCCGCCAGTCTTCCTTGCCGGGCGAGCAAGTGCTGTAGGTGGCATTGCGCATGCGCAGCCGGTCCAGACCCGTGAAGTCCAGCTGCGAGGCGGTCCCGTGCGCGCTCTGCGTCAGGTTGATCTCATAGGTCGGCTGCTCGAAAGTGCCCGACTGGTTCAGCACGTCGTACACCATGCGCGGGCCGAAGAATCGGTCCGGCCCCATCTCCATCCTCACCCCGCCTTCCGCGTCCACGCGTCCGAATTCCTGGTTGTACTTGAGGTAATCGCTGAAAATGCTGGTGTCGTCGGTGCGCATCTCGACCTTGCCGCGCGCCGTGATCTCCAGGTCGGTGACGCCCTCGATGCGTTCGGCGTCGATCGTGGTCGCTCCCTTGCCGCCTGGATCAGCCGCGGCGCCCAGGCAGTTGCAGAACATTGCGACGAGCGTCGCGAAGCGGGCGGCTCGAATGGCCTGCTTCCGCGCGTGGCGGAGCTGCATAGGCGGAAGGCCAAGGGACGATTCTTTGGGTGGTAAAATCTCACAATTCCGCCGAATGCGCAACGCGCCAACAGGTCGCACGGATTTACGCCTCGAGGCGCTCAGGCGCTGGCTCGCAGCGCAGCTCGGGCATTCTGACTTCAGCCTAGCCGCCGCGTCCGAAGACGCGAGCTTCCGGCGCTACTTTCGCGCCCGCCTGCCCGACGGGCGCAGCTACGTGATCATGGACGCGCCGCCGGAGAAGGAGGATTGCCGGCCGTTCGTACACGTCGCGCGGCTGCTGCGTGCAGCGGGCATAAACGCTCCCGAAGTGCACGCACAGGACGAGGCGCAGGGCTTCCTGCTGCTCACCGATCTCGGCACGCGCAGCTATTTGCAGGCGCTCGACGAGCGCAGCGCAGCGCCGCTCATGCACGACGCGACCGAAGCCCTGGTGCGCTGGCAGCTCGCGACGCGCGCCGGCATGCTGCCGCCGTACGACGAGGCGCTGCTCAGGCGCGAGATGGAGCTCTTCCCAGAGTGGTACCTCGGCCGCCATCTCGGGCTGCGGCTTTCGCAGGGCCAGCGCGCCGAGCTGGACGCCGTGTTCTACCGGCTCGCGGCGAGCGCCCTGGCGCAGCCGGCCGTATTCGTGCACCGCGACTACATGCCGCGCAACCTGATGGTATGCGAGCCCAACCCGGGCGTGCTCGATTTCCAGGACGCGGTGCTCGGGCCGATAAGCTACGACATCGTCTCGCTGCTGCGGGACGCGTTCATCAGCTGGGACGAAGAGCACGTGCTCGACTGGTGCGTGCGCTACTGGGAAGCCGCACGGCGCACCGCGCTTCCGGTCGATGCCGATTTCGCCGCCTTCTGGCGCAGCTTCGAATGGATGGGGCTGCAGCGCCACCTCAAGGTGCTCGGCATCTTTGCGCGACTGAACTACCGCGACGGCAAGGCGAAGTACCTCGAGGACACGCCGCGCTTCGTCGGCTACGCGCGCGCGGTGGCGCGGCGCTACGCCGAGCTCGCTCCGCTCGCGCGGCTGTTCGAGCGCATCGAGGCGCAGGCCGCGTGAAGGCGATGCTCCTCGCGGCCGGGCGCGGCGAGCGGCTGCGTCCACTCACCGACTCGCTGCCCAAGGCGCTCGTCGAAGTCTGCGGCAAGCCGCTCGCGGTGCGGCACCTGGAGCGCCTGGCGGCCACCGGGTACCGCGAGGTGGTGATGAACGTCTCGCATCTGGCCGAAAGGCTCGTCGCGCGCCTGGGCGACGGCTCGGCCTTCGGGCTGGCGATCCGCTACTCGCGCGAGGAGGTTCCGCTCGAGACCGCGGGCGGTCTGGCGCGCGCCCGCGCGCTGCTCGGCGACGCGCCGTTCCTGCTCGTGAACGCGGACGTATTCTGCGACTACGATTTCGCGCGGCTGCGCGACCGCGCGCTCGGGGCGGCACTCGCGCACCTGGTGCTGGTGCCGAATCCCCCGCACCACGCCGCGGGCGACTTTTCGCTCGCAGACGGTCGGGTCGGCAACGGCGGCGCGCCGCGCTACACTTATGCGGGCATCGCGGTCGTGTCCCCGGCGCTCGTCGCCGACGTCGCGGCCGGAGCGCGAGCTCCGCTCGCGCCGCTGCTGCGCGCGGCCGCAGACCGCGGGCGATTGAGCGGCGAGCTGTACCAGGGGCTGTGGACCGACGTCGGCACCGCCGAGCGGCTCGCCGAGCTCGAGACGAAGATGGTGGCGAACGATGCAGCTCGACGCTGAAGCGGTGGAGCGGGCGCTGGCCTGTGATGCGGGCTGGCTGAGCGCGCTGCGGCGCGAGTGGCTGTCCGTGGTCGAAGCGGCGGTATGGAGCGGCGTCCAGTCTGGCAGGCTCGGCGCGCTGCCACGCTTGCGCAAGCGAATCCTGGAGCTCGGCGAGAGGCTGAATGCGCTCGCCGCGCCGCCCGCGTGGATCGCGCATCCGCGCGAGCGCCTGAAGAGCGCGCTCGCCGCGGCGCTCGCCGTGCGCGAGCTGCTCGCACAGTGCGCGCAGGGCGTCGCCGAGCTGGAGGCCGGCGAGCCGCGCGACGCGCTGGAGACGGCGCTCGCCACGCTCTCTGCGCACATCGACGAGCGGCTGGACGAATACGCGACGCGCTGGGCGGGCATGCTGGACGCCCAGCTCGCGCCGCAAGCACAGGAGTGAACCGGATATGCAGCTGAGCGACCTCTCCCTCGAGCGCGGCATCTACGCCGAGCGGCGGCGCCGCCTCGCCCAGGCGATGGGCAGCGGCGTCGCGGTGGTTCCCACCGCGCCCGAGCGAATCCGCAACCGCGACACGCACTTCCCGTATCGCTTCGACAGCTACTTCTATCATCTCACCGGATTCACCGAGCCCGAGGCCGCGCTGGTGCTCGTCGCCGGGCAGGAGCCGCGCGCGCTGCTGTTTTGCCGCGAGCGCAACGCCGAGCGCGAGACCTGGGACGGCTTTCGCTACGGCCCGCAGGCTGCACGCGAGCATTTCGGCTTCGACGAAGCGCATCCGATCGGCGAGCTGGACGAGACGCTCGCGCAGTTGCTGGAGAACCAGCCCGCGCTGCACTACCCGCTCGGCGCCGACGCGGACTGGGACGCGCGCGCGATACGCTGGCTGAACGCGGTGCGCGCCAAGTCGCGCGCGGGGGTGAGCGCGCCCGAGCGCGTGCACGACGTGCGCACGCTGCTCGACGAGATGCGCCTGGTGAAGGACGCGCGCGAGCTCTCGCTCATGCGTCGCGCCGCGTCGATCTCCGCCGCCGCGCACCGCCGCGCGATGCGCAGCGCGCGCGCCGGACGGTTCGAGTACCAGGTCGAGGCCGAGCTGCTGCACGAGTTCCGCTACGGCGGAGCGCAGTTTCCCGCGTACTGGCCGATCGTCGCCTCGGGCGCCAATGCCTGCGTTCTGCACTACGTGTCGAACGAAGCGCAGCTGCGCGACGGCGACCTGCTGCTCATCGACGCGGGCTGCGAGCTCGCGGGCTACGCCTCGGACATCACGCGCACGTTTCCGGTCAGCGGGCGCTTCAGCGGCGCGCAACGCGACGTCTATCAACTGGTGCTCGCCGCGCAGAGCGCGGCGCTGCAGGAAATTCGCCCGGGCAAGGCCTGGAACGAGCCGCACGACGCGGCGGTCAAGGTGCTCGCGCAAGGCATGCTGGATCTCAAGCTGCTCGCGGGCAGCCTCGAGGAGGTGCTGCAGAAGGAGACCTACAAGCGCTTCTACATGCACCGCACCGGCCACTGGCTGGGGCTCGACGTGCACGACGCGGGCGAGTACAAGCGCGAGGGACGCTGGCGGCCGCTCGAGCCCGGCATGACGCTCACCGTCGAGCCCGGCCTGTACGTCCGCGCCGCGGACGATGTGCCTGCGCCGCTGCGCGACATCGGCGTGCGCATCGAGGACGACGTGGTCGTCACCGCGACCGGCCACGAGGTCCTGACGCACGAGGCGCCCAAGCACATCGACGACGTCGAGGCGCTGATGCGCGATGCCCGCCGCGCCGCTTGACATCCTGATCTCGGGCGGCGGCCCCGTCGGCTGCACGCTCGCGCTCGCCCTGCGCGGCTCGGCGCACCGCGTGGCGCTCGTCGAGCGCGCGCCAGCGAAGGAACGCGCGCGCGCCCTGGCGCGGCGCCCGATCGCGCTGTCCTACGCGAGCCGCCTCATCCTGGAGCGCGTCGGCGCCTGGGCGCTGCTTGCGCCCACGCCGATCGAGACGATCCATGTCTCGCAGGCCGGCGGCTTCGGCCGCGTGCGCATGGATGCGGCCGAAGCGGGCGTACCGGCGCTCGGCTACGTGGTCGAGTACGGGCCGCTCGGCGAGGCGCTGCGCAACCGGCTGGAGGCGAGCGGGATCGAGGTGCTGAGCGGCGGAGAGCACCCTTCCGCGCGCTGCATCGCGCACGCGGAGGGCCACGCCGAGGACGTGAACGAGAAGCGCTACGACCAGGACGCCGTCGTCGGCCTGCTCGAGACCTCGCCCGCCGCCGGCAACGCGGCGTTCGAGCGCTTCACCTCCGAAGGCCCGCTCGCGCTGCTGCCGCTCGCCGGCCGCTACGCCTTCGTCTGGGCAGCGCGCCCCGCGCGCGCCCGCGCCCTCGCGCAGGCACCCGAGGGCGAATTCCTGCGCGAGCTTGCGGGCACGCTCGGCGCGCGCGCCGGACGCCCCGTGGCGGTACGCGGGCGCGCGGTGCATCCGCTCGCGCTGCGCGTGCGCGCCTCGCGCATCGGGCCACGCGAAGTCTTCGTGGGCAACGCTGCTCAGACCCTGCATCCGGTAGCGGGCCAGGGCCTGAATCTCGGCCTGCGCGACGCGTGGCAGCTCGCCGCCATCTGGCGCGAGGCGGAAGATCCGGGCGCGCCCGCAGCGCTCGAGCGCTTCGCCGCAAAGCGCAGGCTCGACGCCGGCGCGACGATCCGCCTCACCGACCTGCTTGCGAGCGCGTTTCTCGGCGAGAATCCTTTGCTCGGCGCCGCGCGCGGCCTCGCGCTGAGCGCGCTCGACGTGCTGCCGCCGGCGCGCCGCTTCTTTGCGCGCCGCATGATCTACGGCTCTTCGGCGCTTCCTTGAGCCGCGAGCTTTTTTTTCCGCCGGAAAACCGGATAGAATTCGCTTCCCCTTCGCACACTGGCTAACCGCCTGAATAGCATGAACATCGGCGCGTACGTCTTGCGCAACGCGTTGCTCGTCGCGCCGATGGCAGGCGTGACCGACCGGCCGTTTCGCCAGCTCGCGCGGCGCTTCGGCGCCGGGCTCGCGGTGTCCGAAATGGTCGGCTCGCGGCCCGAGCTGCGCGACTCGCGCAAGACGCGCCTGCGGCTCGACCACGCCGGCGAGCCGGGACCGATCTCGGTGCAGATCGCGGGCGCCGATCCCGCGCTGATGGCCGACGCTGCGCGCTTCAACGTCGACCGGGGCGCGCAGATCATCGACATCAACATGGGCTGCCCGGCGAAGAAGGTCTGCAACGTTTATGCCGGTTCTGCGCTGCTTGGCGACGAGACGCTCGTCGTGCGCATCCTCGAGGCGGTCGTCGCCGCGGTGCCGGTGCCGGTCACGCTGAAGATCCGCACCGGCCCGCATCGCGCCGCGCGCAATGCCGTGCGCATCGGGCGCCTCGCCCAGGCGGCCGGCGTGCAGCTGCTGGCGGTCCACGGTCGCACGCGGGCCTGCGGCTTCGGCGGCCAGGCGGAATACGACACCATCGCCGAGGTCAAGGCGGCGCTCGCCATCCCGGTGATCGCCAACGGCGACATCCGCACGCCCGAAGACGCGCGCCGGGTGCTCGCGCGCACCGCAGCCGACGGCGTGATGATCGGGCGCGCGGCGCAGGGCCGGCCCTGGCTGTTCCGCGAGATCGAGCACTTCCTCGCCACCGGCGAGCGGCTCGCGGCGCCGGGATTCGACGAGATCGGCGCCGTGCTGCGCGAGCACCTCGAGGGGCTGTACGCACTGTACGGCGAGGAGCACGGGGTACGCGTGGCGCGCAAGCACATCGGCTGGACGACGCGCGAGCTACCGGGCGGCGAAGCGTTTCGGCGTCACGCCAACGGCATCGAATCGGCGCGCGCGCAACTCGCTGCGGTCGAAGGCTATTTCGCGTGGCTCGCCGCCGCGCCACAGACGACGGAGGCACTGGCCGCATGAGCCGCACCAACGAGCTCGCCGAGGCCGTGAAGCGCTCGCTCGAGCGGTACTACAGGGACATGGACGGCGAGACGCCGACCGCCATCTACGAGATGGTGCTCAAGAACATCGAGAAGCCGATGATCGAAACCGTTCTCGGTTTCGCCGAGGGCAATCAGAGCCTCGCGGCGTCGATGCTGGGGATCAATCGCAATACGCTGCGCAAGAAGATGCAGCAGCTGCGCATCAAGGGCTGAGCGCGCCGGGCGCCGCCCGCGCTAGAGGCATGCACAAGGTCAACAGGGCGCTGATCAGCGTCTCGGACAAGTCCGGCGTCGTCGATCTCGCGCGCGCCCTCGCCGCGCTCGGCGTGTCGCTGCTGTCCACCGGCGGCACGGCAAAGCTGCTCGAGAAGGAAGGCGTCAGGGCCACCGAAGTGTCGGCCTACACCGGCTTTCCCGAAATGCTCGACGGCCGCGTGAAGACGCTGCATCCCAAGGTGCACGGCGGGCTGCTCGCGCGGCGCGACGTTGCGGCGCACATGGCGGCGATCCGGGACGCTGGCATCGAGCCGATCGACCTGGTGGTCGTCAATCTGTACCCGTTCCGGGCGACCGTGGCGGATCCGGACTGCCGTCTCGAGGATGCGATCGAGAATATCGACATCGGCGGGCCGACGATGCTGCGCGCGGCCGCCAAGAACTACGGCGGCGTCGCGGTGGTCGTCGACCCGCAGGATTACGCGCGCGTGCTGGAGGACATCCGCGCCACGGGCGGGGTATCCGAGGCCCTGCGCCTCGAGCTCGCGAAGAAAGTCTTCGCGCACACCGCGGCCTATGACGGCGCCATCGCCAATTACCTTTTCTCGCTCGACGCGAACGGCAAGCGTCGCGAGTATCCGGACGTGCTCAACCTGCAGCTGCGCAAGCTGCAGGACCTGCGCTACGGCGAGAATCCGCACCAGTCGGCGGCTTTCTATCGCGACGAGCGGCCGGCCGAGGGCGGCATCGCCAGCTACCGCCAGCTGCAGGGCAAGGAGCTGTCGTACAACAACATCGCCGACGCGGACGCAGCCTGGGAGTGCGTCAAGAGCTTCGGCGAGCCCGCCTGCGTCATCGTCAAGCACGCCAATCCCTGCGGCGTCGCGCTCGGAGCGAACCTGCTCGCGGCCTACCAGAAGGCCTTCAAGACCGATCCGGTTTCGGCCTACGGCGGCATTCTCGCCTTCAACCGCGCGCTCGACCGCGCGACCGCGGAGGCCGTCGGCAAGCAGTTCGCGGAAGTGATCATCGCGCCGCGCGTCGAGCCCGAGGCGCGCGAGTTCCTCTCCGGCAGGCAGAACCTGCGCGTGCTCGAGGTGCCTCTCGCGCGCGGCGGCCAGGCGCACGACTACAAGCGCGTCGGCGGCGGATTGCTCGTGCAGGGGAGCGACGCGCACGAAATCGAGCGCGCGGCGCTCAAGGTGGTCACGCGCAAGGCGCCCAGCGAAACGCAGTTCGCCGATCTGCTGTTCGCCTGGCGTGTGGCGAAGTTCGTGAAATCGAACGCCGTCGTGTTCTGCGCCGGCGGCATGACGCTCGGCGTTGGCGCCGGGCAGATGAGCCGCGTGGACAGCGCCCGTATCGCCTCGATCAAGGCGCAAAACGCGGACCTTGCGCTCACCGGGTCGGTCGTCGCCTCGGACGCCTTCTTCCCGTTCCGCGACGGGCTAGACGTGGTGGTGGACGCCGGCGCGATCGCGGTTATCCAGCCCGGGGGCAGCGTGCGCGACGACGAGGTGATCGCCGCGGCAGACGAGCGCGGCGTAGCCATGGTGTTCACCGGGGTGCGGCACTTCCGGCACTGAGATGAAGCTGCTCGTCATCGGTGCGGGCGGCCGCGAGCACGCCCTGGCCTGGAAGCTCGCGCAGAGCCCGCGCGTGCAGCGGGTCTACGTAGCCCCGGGCAACGGCGGCACTGCGACCGAGCCCGGCCTGAAGAACGTTCCATTGAGCTCGATTCCCGAGCTGGTGGATTTCGCCAGGCGCGGGCGCGTCCATCTGACCGTGGTAGGCCCCGAGGCGCCGCTTGCCGAGGGTGTGGTGGACGCTTTCCGCGCCGCCGGACTCAAGATCTTCGGGCCGACGCGCGCCGCGGCGCAGCTCGAGGCATCCAAGGACTTCGCCAAGCGCTTCATGCTGCGGAATCGCATCCCGACCGCGCGCCACGAGACTTTCGACGATGCGCGCGCCGCCAAGGCCTACGTTGAGAAGCACGGCGCGCCGCTCGTCGTGAAGGCCGATGGGCTCGCCGCCGGCAAGGGCGTCGTCGTGGCCGCGACAACGGCCGAGGCGCACGCTGCGATCGACATGATGCTGCTCGAGCGTCGCATGGGCGATGCCGGGGGACGCGTGGTGCTGGAGGACTTCCTCGAAGGCGAGGAGGCGAGCTTCATCGTCATGGTGGACGGCGCGCACGCCGTCCCGCTCGCCACCAGTCAGGACCACAAGCGGCTGCAGGACGGCGACCGCGGACCGAATACCGGCGGCATGGGGGCCTACTCGCCCGCCCCGATCGTGACCCCGAGAGTGCACGCGCGCGTCATGCGCGAGATCATCATGCCGGCGGTGCAGGGCATGGCCCAGGACGGCATGCCCTACGTCGGCTTCCTGTACGCCGGCCTGATGATCGACCGGGACGGCAATCCGAAGACGCTGGAATTCAATTGCCGCCTGGGCGATCCGGAGACGCAGCCGATTATGCTGCGGCTCAAGTCCGACCTGCTCGAGCTCGTCGAGCGCGCCATCGAAGGGCGCCTCGCAAACGCCGAAGTCGAATGGGACCGCAGGCCGGCGCTCGGTGTGGTGCTCGCCGCGCACGGCTATCCGGAGGAGCCGCGCAAGGGCGACGCGATCGAAGGCCTTCCCAAGCCGACCCCCGAGTGCCGCGTGTTCCACGCGGGAACGCGGCTCGAGAGCGGCCGCGTGCTCACCAACGGCGGGCGCGTGCTGTGCGTGACGGCGCTCGGCGACTCGCTGCGCATCGCGCGCAGCCGCGCCTACGAAGCGGCCGAGGCGATCCGCTTCGACGGAATGCAGTACCGGCGGGACATCGGCGAACGCGCGATGAAGAAGGTCTAGCGTGGACGCGAACGCGGTCGCGCAGTATTTCGTCGGACTGCAGCAGCGCATCGTCGCCGGACTCGAGGCGCTGGACGGCGGCAGCTTCCGCACCGACCCCTGGCAGAGGCAGGATCCGGACGGCGCGCCCGGCGGCGGCGTCACGCGGGTGATCGAGGAAGGCGCCCTGTTCGAGCGCGGCGGCGTCAACTACTCGCGCGTGCTCGGCCGCGGCCTGCCGCCGTCGGCGAGCGCCGCGCGCCCCGAGCTCGCCGGTCGCGGCTACGAGGCGATGGGCGTTTCGCTCGTGCTGCATCCGCGCAACCCGTATTGCCCGACGGCGCACATGAACGTACGCTTTTTCGCGGCCACCAGGGAGGGCGAGCCGGCGGTGTGGTGGTTCGGCGGCGGGATGGACCTGACTCCGTACTACGGCTTCGAGGACGACGCGCGCCATTTCCATGCGACCTGCCGCCGCGCGCTCGAGCCCTTCGGAGCCGACTACTACCCGCGCTTCAAGGAGTGGTGCGACCGCTATTTCTTCATCCGCCACCGCGCCGAGCCGCGCGGCATCGGCGGCGTGTTCTTCGACGACTTCGCCGAGCGCGATTTCGAGTTCGCGTTCTCCCTGGCACGCTCGGTCGGCGATCACTTCCTCACCGCGTACGCCCCTATTCTCGAGCGCCGGCGCGCCCTCGCCTACGGTGAGCGCGAGCGCGAGTTCCAGGCCTACCGGCGCGGTCGCTATGTCGAGTTCAACCTGGTCTACGACCGCGGCACGCTGTTCGGGCTGCAGTCGGGCGGACGCACCGAGTCGATCCTGATGTCGCTGCCGCCGCGCGTGGCCTGGCGCTACGACTGGCGGCCGGCGCCCGGCAGCGCCGAGGAAAGGCTCTACACGGAATTCCTGCGGCCCAGGGACTGGGCCTAGCGCGATCTCAGGCGCGCGACATCTCCGCGGCGCGCCGGAAATGCCGCTGCGCCTCGGCCGTGCGCCCTGCGTGCTCCGCGAGGCGAGCGAGCTCCAGATGCGCGGCGCGCGTCTCCTCGAAGGCGAGGCTCGCTTCCAGGTAGCTCTGCGCCTTGCCCCACAACTCAGCCGCCGCGCACAGCCGGCCGAGCGCCTCGAGCAACTGCGCATCCTCGGGGCGCTCGTTCAGCCAGCTCTCGGCGCGCTCGATGCGCTTGCGCGCTTCGAGCGCGCGCTCGCCAGCATTCAGCGCGGGCAGTTCGCCGTAGGCCGACACCAGCGGCGCGCTCCATTCGAGCGCGAGGCTTCTCTCGATGATCTCGCGCGCCAGCGCCGCGGCGCCGAGGGCCGCGGCGTGGCGCGCCGCGGCGACCGCCACGCGCGGGTTCGTCTGGTCGCGCGACGGCACCTCGCGCCAGCTTCTCTCCAGCGCAGCCCGGTCGCCGCTGGCGCGCGCGAGCAGCGCGAGGTAGGCCTGCACCTTGTACTCCTCGGCCATGGCCGGCGCGATCGCGTCGCGCTTCTCCAGCTGCGCGGCGATGCGCAGCACTTCCTGCCAATTGCCGAGGCCGCGCTCGGCGCGCAGCAGCATGCGCTGCGAGGCGATGGTGCGCGGCCCGGAGTCGTGCAAGTCCTTCAGCGCCCTGCCCGCGGCGTCGAAATCGCGCTCCTCGAGCGCCAGCTCGGCCCGCGTGACCAGCTGCGCGACCTGCGGGCCGTCGCCGGCCGCCGACGCGCGCCCGAGCCACTTGTCGCGCTCGGGGAAGTTGCGCAGCTGGTGCGCGGCGCGCGCCGCGATAAGCGCCGCCAGGCCGGGCGATGCGCCCGCCTGGTGGGCGGCGCCCGCCTCCTTCTCGGCGCGCGCGTAGCGTCCCTCGTAGTACGCTTGCATCGCGGCCACCAGCGCCGACTGCGCGCGCGAACGCTGGCGCCGCTCGCGCCAGCCGCGCACGTGTCCGGGAAGCGCGAGCGCGTGGTGCACGATGCGCGCCAGCAGGTAGAGCAGCGCGACCCCGGCCACGGCGAGGATCAGGAACAGCAGGAGCGACAGTTCGAGGCGGTACGGCGGGTAGACGAACAGCACGTAGCTGTCGTGCATGCGCCCGAATATCACGAGCGCGACCGCCGCCGCGAAAGCCGCCAGCAGCCAGAACAGGGTTCTCATTTCCGGAAGCTGCGCACCGCGTCCAGGCTCTGCGCAATCGACGGCATCTCCGCCGCCAGCGGCGCCGCGTGCAGCTGGTCGATCTGTGCCAACGCCCCGGCGACGCGCTTGGAGCCCGGATCGAAGTAGCGCTTGATCCAGTCGCGCGCCGCGCGCAGGTCCGCGCGGTATCCCGCCGCATCCTGCGCGAGCAGGGATATGCGCGCGTCGAGCAGACGCAGCCGCAGGTTCTCGCGCAGGAAATAGGCCTGCGTCGGCGGCAGCAGCGGCGGCTCGGGGGTGTCGATGCGACGCAGCACCACCAGCCCGCGCAGCTCCTTCCACAGGTCCGCGCCCAGCCTAGCTAGCGCGCTCTGCTCCTGCGCAGGAACGCTCGTGCGCGCGCCCCCGGGTGAAGCGCGCTCATCCGCGGCGAGCGGCAGACCGTCGACCGCGCCCACGAGCGCGTCGAGCTTCGCGCTCAAGCCGGGAATATCGGGCGTCTGTACGGACTTCAGCCGCTCGATGTCGCTCGCCAGCGCGCGCCGGATCGGCGCGAACTGCGGCCGATCGGCACGCGCCAGCCGCGCGTCCGCGAGCTGCAGCGCGAGCAGCGCCGCGCGCACGTTGCCCGCGAGCCGCAGCTGCTGCGAGGCGATGTCGAGTATCTGCTCGATCTCGGCAAGCTGCCATTCGTCGCGATTGCGCGCGAGGTCCTGATACATCGCGTCCAGCGCGCGCTGCTTCTCGCGCGCGTCGTTCAGCCGCGCGTCCAGCTGTGCAAGACTGGCCTGCAAATCGCGCACCGCATTCTGCGCCTGCTGCGCGAGCGCGCTCGCCGCGCCGCTCTCGCGCTCCATGTCGCGCAACCGGCGCGCGACTTGCTCCTGCGTCTCGGCGATGCGCTGGCGCGCGTCGTACCAGACCAGGCCCGACAGGACGGCCGCGAGCAGGAGCGTCAGCAGCGCGAGCCTGGACGACGCGCCACGCGGCGCCTGCCTGTCCGCCGGTGCGTTCGCGCTCTGCTTGTCGCTGCTCTCGTCCATCTCGCACTCTTTTACTTCGGTGAGCCGAAGTATGCAACTAGCGCTTCGAGCAGCTCGGCGTCTCCCGGCCCGGCGACGATCACCGAGCGCACCCCCAGCCGCCGCGCCCCTTCGGCCACTCTCTCGTGCGGCACGAAGAGCGGCGTCGTGCGCAACCACTGCTGTCCCAGCTTGCCGAGCATCTCGAACAGGTTCGCCAGCCCCTCGCTCGACGAGACCGTCACCGCGTGCACGCCGCCGCGCGCCCAGGCCGCGAGCAGTGGAGCGCTGTCCGCGCGCGGGCGCACCCGCCGATAGCACTCGGCGTACTCGACCTGCGCTCCGCGCGCGGCGAGCGTGTCGCCGAGCAGCTCGCGGCCGCCTTCGCCGCGAAAGATGACCACGCGCTTGCCCGCCATCTGCGCCAGCTCCGGCAGGGCGAGCAGCGCTTCGCTGTCCGCGTGCGCGGCGGGCGCCAGAACCTCCTGCAGGCCCTGGCGCTCGAGCTCGCGCCGGCTGCCGCGACCCACCGCCGCGACGCGCAGCCGCAGCGGCCAGCCGCGCTCGCCGCGCCGCGCGCGCACCAGGTTCAGCGCCTTGTGCACTGCGTTCGGGCTGATGAAGATCGCGAGATCGTAGGCCTCGAGCCGGTCGATGAAGACGAGGATCGGCCGCAGGTCGGCGAGATCCTCGATCTCGATGGCCGGAAACACGAGCGGCTCGCCGCCGGCCGACGCGATCAGCTGCGCGAGCCCCTGCGCCTGCCCGCGCGGTCGGGTCACGAGGATGCCGCGCCCGGCGAGCGCGCTGCCGGTCACCCGGGTGCCGCCAGCTGCGCCAGGATTTCCGATGCTCCCTGCTCGCGCAGCGCCTGAGCCGTCTGGTCGCCGAGCCGCTCGGGCTCGGCGGCGTCGCCCGTACGGTCCGCCCGCGCGATGCGCCTGCCGTCCGGCGAGGCGAGCAGCGCGCGCAGGCGCAGGCGCGTTCCCTGCAATTCGGCATAGGCGCCGAGCGGCACCGCGCAATTGCCGCCGAGGGCGCGATTCACAGCGCGCTCCGCGCGCACGCAGACCTCGCTCGCGGCGTCGCCGAGCGGGGCAAGCAGCTCGCACAGCGCGCGGTCGGCGCTGCGGCATTCGATGCCGAGCGCGCCCTGCCCGGCGGCCGGCAGGCTCTGCGCAGGCTCGAGCAGCATGCGCATGCGCGCGGCGAGTCCCAGGCGGCGCAGGCCGGCGGCCGCCAGCACCACGGCGTCGTACTCCCCGCGGTCGAGCTTGGCGAGCCGGGTGTCGAGATTGCCGCGCAGCGTGCGGATCGTGAGGCCCGGCCGTCTTTCGGCGATCTGCGCCGCCCGCCTCAGGCTCGCGGTGCCGACGACCGCGCCATCGGGCAGCTCGTCGAGCGTCGCAAAGCGGTTGGAGACGAAGGCATCGCGCGGGTCCTCGCGCGCCGTGATCGCCGCGAGCACGAAGCCCTCGGGCAGCTCGACCGGCACGTCCTTCATCGAGTGCACCGCCAGATCGGCTCGACCGTCGAGCATCGCCGCCTCGAGCTCCTTGACGAACAAGCCCTTGCCGCCCGCGCTGTCGAGGCGTGCTTCGAGCAGTTCGTCACCACGCGTCGACAAGGGAAGCAGCTCCACCTCGAGCCGCGGATATAATGTGTGCAGCCGCTGTTTGACGTGCTCCGCCTGCCACATGGCGAGGCGGCTGCGGCGGGTCGCGATGACTACGCGCTCAACGTTGCGCGTTGCGGGGAGATTCATTCTGTGCGGATAGTCGTTTTGATTCTAGCATGCACGCTGTCGGCGACTGCCTTCGCGCAGCGCGTTCCCGAGGCCCACGACCTTGCGCGCGAGGCGCGAGACGCGCGTCGCGCGGGCGGCCCCCTCGTCGTTCTGTATACACAGCCCGACTGCGTGTACTGCGAACGCGCCAAGCGCGACTACCTCGAGCCGCTGCTCGCCGATCGCGCCGCAGCGCCCAGGATCGTCGAAGTCGACGTCACCAGCCACGCGCGACTAACGGATTTCTCGGGACGAGGCGTTTCGCAGGCGGACTTTGCACGCGCGCAGCAGGTGCACGTCCTGCCGACGCTGGGCTTCTACGGTCCGGGCGGAGAGCGCCTGGCGCAGCCGCTCGTGGGTTTGACGGTGCCGGACTTCTATCTCGCGTACGTGGACGCGCGCCTGGACGATGCCCGCAAGCGGCTCGCGTCCGGGATCACTTCTCTGCCGCGAGTTCCCGCAGCATCGGCCACTGGCGGCGGCTGACCGGCAGCTTCTCGTCGGTCCCCTCCAGCAGCACCAGCCAGCGCACCTCGTCGTCGCCCGGCGCGCGCTCGAAGCCGCGTATCGCGGCCTTGGCGACCAGGCAATTGCGATGGATGCGCACGAAGCGCTCGGCGAACTCGCGCTCGAGCGCTATCAGGGAATCCTCCACCAGGTGCTCGCGCTCGCGCGTGCGCAGCGTGACATACTTGAGCTCGGCTTTCAGGTACACGATGTCGCGCACCGGCACGAGCAGGATGCGGTTGCGCTCGGACACCGCCAGGTACTCTCGCGCTCGGCCGTCGGATTCGCGCACCTGGTCGGCGGCGCGCGCGAGCTTCTCCGCGTCGGGCGCGCCGGCGGCGCTCGCCTTGCGCAGCGCCGCCGCCAGCCGCTCGGCGCGCACCGGCTTGAGCAGGTAGTCGAGCGCATTCAGCTCGAAGGCCTCGACGGCATGGCGGTCGTGCGCGGTCACGAAGATCACCGCCGGCGGTTGCTCGAGGCAAGCGAGGTGGCGCGCGAGCTCGAGCCCGCCCATGCCGGGCATCTGGATGTCGAGCAGCAGCACCTCGGCGCCGCTCGCCGGCACGCGCTCGACCGCTTCCAGGCCGTTACGCGCCTCGCCGACCACCGCGGTGGGAATCTGCGGCGCGATGTCGCCGAGCAGCTCGCGCAGGCGCTCGCGCGCCGGCGTTTCGTCGTCGACGATGAATATCCGCAGCTCGCTCATGCTCGCCCCGGCGCGCGCAAGCGATAGGGAATCTCGATCTCCACCCGGTAGCGACCGTCGCGCTCGGTCGTCTCCAGCCGCGCCTCGGCGTCGAAGAACAGCTGCAGCCGCTCGCGGATGTTGGCAAGCGCCATGCGGTTGCCGGCGCGGTGCTGGTGCTCCGGATGGTAGGGGTTCTCGATGCGCGCCAGCACGCGGTCGCCGCGCTTCTCGACGTGCACCACCACTTCGCCCGCGCCGGTGCCGGGCTCGACGCCGTGGTACACGGCGTTCTCGAGCAGCGGTTGCAGCACGAGCGGCGGCAGCAGCGCGTCGGTGGGCGCGGTATCGAGCTCCCAGACGATGCGCAGGCGCTCGCCCAGCCGCAGCTGCTCGATACTTGCGTAGCGCTCGAGCAGCGCGATCTCGTCGGCCAGGCGCACGAACTGACGGCCGTCCGACATCAGGGTGCGGAACAGGTCCGAGAGATCCTCGAGCGCCCGCTCGGCGCGCTTGGGATCGCGGCGGATGAGCGCCAGCACCGCGTTCAGGCTGTTGAACAGGAAGTGCGGCCGGATGCGTGCCTGCAGCGCCTGCAGGCGCGCCTCGGAAAGCGCCGGCGAGTACGCCTTCGCCAGCAGGCGGAAATAGCCGATCAGCAGGCCGACGGTCAGGGCCGCGAGCACGAGAATCCGCGCCAGGCCGGGCGCGGGCGGTGCCGCGTTGCGCAGCCACAGCAGTTCCGTCGCCCCCGCCAGGACGAGGACCACCGCGAGCACCGTGGCGCAGCCGGTCGGGTACGCCATGCGCGCGATCAGCGGCGAGGCCGCGTACAGCAGCACCAGGCTGGCGAGCAGCAGCGGCTCGAGAAACGCCGTGGTCTGCACGAAGCGGTCGAGCATTTGCGCCCAGCCGCCGGCGGCGTACAGCACCGCCGCGAGCGCGATCAGGTTTACCGCGATGAGAATGCGCGCGATGACGCCGAGGTTGCGGAAGTCGGGAAGAACGTCCGGATATTCGTTTTGCTTTATACTTGCCATCGCTGCGCAGCCGTACGCGCGCGCCACGCCACGACGCCGCGTCATCCGAGTATGCCCCATGGCCCCTCCCGCTTCCAAGCGGCCGCCTAGAGCCCGCCGCAAGGCGTGGTCCGGGCGCTTTGCCGAGCCGGTCGACGAGCTGGTCAAGCGCTTCACCGCCTCGGTGTCCTTCGACCGGCGGCTCGCGCCCTTCGACATTGACGGCTCGCTCGCGCACGCGCGCATGCTCGCCGCGTGCAGGATCATCTCGCGCGCCGATCTGCGCTCGATCGAGCGCGGCCTCGCCCGCATACGGCGCGAGATCGAGGCAGGCAGCTTCAAGTGGTCGCTCGACGCCGAGGACGTGCACCTGAACATCGAGCGGCGCCTGATCGCGCTCGTCGGCGACGCCGGCAAGCGACTGCACACCGCGCGCTCGCGCAACGACCAGGTCGCGACCGACGTGCGCCTGTGGCTGCGCGCCCAGATCGACGAGCTCTCGGAGCGGCTGCGCGAGCTGCTCGCCGCGCTCGTCGGCCAGGCGGAGCGCCATGCCGCCATGGTGATGCCCGGCTTCACGCATATGCAGGTCGCCCAGCCGGTGACCTTCGGCCACTACATGCTCGCGTACTTCGAGATGTTCGAGCGCGATCGCGCGCGCCTGGTCGACTGCAGGAAGCGCGTGAACCGGCTGCCGCTCGGCGCCGCCGCGCTCGCCGGCACGAGCTTTCCGATCGATCGTGCGCGCGTCGCGCGCGAGCTCGGCTTTGAAGGCCTGTGCGAGAACTCGCTGGACGCGGTGTCTGACCGGGACTTCGCGATCGAATTCGCCGCCTGCGCTTCGCTCGCCATGGTGCATCTTTCGCGGCTCGCCGAGGAGCTGGTGCTGTGGGCGAGCCCGCGCTTCGGCTTCGTGCGCCTGCCGGATCGCTTCTGCACCGGCTCGTCGATCATGCCGCAGAAGAAGAACCCCGACGTCCCGGAGCTGGTGCGCGGCAAGAGCGGGCGCGTGTTCGGAGACCTGGTCGCACTGCTCGCGCTGATGAAGGCGCAGCCGCTCGCCTACAACAAGGACAACCAGGAGGACAAGGAGCCGCTGTTCGACGCGGTGGACACCCTCAAGGATTCCCTCGCGGCGTTCGCCGGGCTGGTGGCGGGCCTGGAGCCGGTCCCCGAGGCGCTGCGCGCCGCGACGCTGGAAGGGTTCTCGACTGCGACCGACATGGCCGACTATCTCGCGCGCAAAGGCGTGCCGTTTCGCGACGCGCACGAGGCGGTGGCGCGCGCGGTGCGCGAGGCGGAGGCGACCGGCTGCGACCTCTCGGGACTGCCGCTCAAGGTGCTGCGCCGCTTCAGTCCGGCGATCGACGAGGACGTCTACCGGCACCTCACGCCGGAAGGGTCGGTGGCGGGACGCGACCATCCCGGCGGCACGGCCCCCAGGCAAGTCAGGGCCGCCGCGGCGCGCGCGCGCAGACGCCTCGGCGCGAAGCCTAAGGCATGAGCGAGCGCGAGATCCCGCAGACGATCGGCAAGTACCCGGTCATCAGCAGGATCGGCGAGGGGGCAACGAGCGAGGTCTACCTCTGCCGCGACTCGTTTAACGAGCGCGACGTCGCCATCAAGGTGGTGTTCCCGGAGGTGTTCCAGGACCCGGACCGGGGCAGGCTCTACACCAAGCTGTTCATCACCGAAGCATCGCTCGCCGGCAAGCTGCAGCATCCGCACATCTGCCAGATCTACGACGCCGTCGCCGACGAGCGGCTGCACTACATCGTCATGGAGTACGTCGACGGCGGCACGCTGGAGAAATTCTGCGATCCGCAGAATCTCCTGCCGGTCGAGCGCATCGTGGAAATCGTGTTCAAGTGCTCGCGCGCGCTCGATTTCGCGCACAAGATGGGCATCACGCACCGCGACATCAAGCCAGCCAACATCCTGCACAGCGGCGAGACCGACGTGAAGATCTCCGATTTCGGCGCGGCGCAGATCGCCTCTGGCGAGACGACTCAGGTATCGGCGGTCGGTTCGCCGGCCTACATGTCGCCGCAGCAGGTGAAGGAGCACCCGCTCAATCACCAGACCGATATCTACTCGCTGGGCGTCGTCATGTACCACCTGCTCACCGGGCGGCTGCCGTTCTACGCGACCAACAACTTCAGTCTCATCTACCAGATCACCAACGTGGAGGCGGCGCCGCCCTCGAGCTACCGGCCCGAAATTCCGCTCGCCGTCGACCGCATCGTGGCGCGCGCCATGGCAAAGGAGCTCGAGCAGCGCTACGCGAAGTGGGAGGACTTCTCCGCGGACCTCGCTGAGGTATTCAAGGCCGGCCACACCGGCAGCCAGGCGCCGTTCGCCGACTCGGATCGCTTCGAGACGCTCAGGAAGCTGCCGTTCTTCGAGCACTTCACCGATGCCGAGCTGTGGGAAGTGGCTCGCATCTCCACCTGGCGCAGGGCGGGGAACGGCGAGCAGCTGATGAAGGAGGGCGAGCCTGGAACGTTCTTCTGCATCCTCGCGGAGGGCCAGGTGAAAGTGACCAAGCGGGGGAAGCTCCTGAACCTCCTGCGTGTGGGCGAGTGCTTCGGCGAAATGGCCTACCTTTCCAAGGCCGCGCACCTGCGCGGCGCCGACGTGACCGTCATGTCGCCCGCCAAGATCATCTCGATTCCGACGCAGAGCCTGGCGCAGGCCTCCGAGGGCTGCCGGCACAAGTTCGACAGCGCCTTCCTGGAGATCCTGGTGGACCGTCTGGCGATGGCCAACGTCCGGCTCTCGGGCGTCTGAGCACGGCGCCAGCGTGGACTCGGCGCAGGCCGTTACGGGCGGCTGCATCCATGCGTGCTATCGCCTCACTTCGGGCGCGACACAGCTGTTCGTGAAATCGAATACGGCACGCTATGCCGACGCGTTCGCCGCCGAGGCAGACGGGCTCGAGGCGCTGCGCGCAGCGGGCCTGCGCGCGCCCAAGCCGCTCGCCCACGGAGCGTCCGGCGAACGCGCCTTCCTTGCGCTGGAATGGCTGGAGCTGCGCGACCACGGAGACTTCGCCGCGCTGGGGCGCGCGCTCGCCGAGCTGCATCGCCGCATCGGGACCTCCTTCGGCTGGCAGCGCGACAATTACATCGGCGCGACCCCGCAGCTAAACGCGGTGAGCAACGACTGGATCGAATTCTGGCGGACGCGGCGCCTCGCGCCCCAGCTCGCGCACGCCGAGGCGCACGGCCACGGCGCAGCGCTGCGTAACGATCTCGCATTGTTGAGGGAGAGACTGCCTGCGCTTTTCAGCAACTACGCGCCGCAGGCGTCGCTCCTGCACGGCGACCTGTGGCGCGGCAATGCCGGATTCCTGCCGGACGGCAGCCCGGTCGTCTTCGACCCCGCCGTATATCGCGGCGATCGCGAGGCGGATCTCGCGATGACCGAGCTATTCGGCGGCTTCCCGCCCGATTTCTATGCGGCCTACCGAGAAGCCTGGCCGCTCGACCCGGGCTACGCGACGAGGAAGCACCTCTACAACCTGTATCACCTGCTCAACCACCTCAACCTCTTCGGCGGCGGCTACCTCGGGCAGGTGCGCGCGGTGCTAGGCCTGCTGCTGCGCGCTCTGTAGCAGCTTCTGCAGTTCCCCGGACTGGTACATCTCGCGCACGATGTCGCTGCCGCCGACGAACTCGCCGTTCACGTACAGCTGCGGAACCGTCGGCCAGTTGGCGAACTCCTTGATGCCCTGACGGATCTCCGGGTTCTCGAGCACGTTAACGCTGAAGAAATCGCGCACCCCGCTCGCGTTCAGCACCTGCACCGCGAGCGCGGAGAAACCGCATTGCGGAAATTGCGGCGTGCCCTTCATGTAGAGCACGACCGAATGCTTGCTGACCTGTTCCTTGATGAGTTGCTGCACGTCCATGGCGTCCTCTTCGCGTAATAGTTGAGCGATTTGCTCAAGATTTTAACGTGCCTCCTGTCACTCGCGCAATGCCCGCCAGGTCCGGCCAGCTCGCGACCTCGTCCAGCCCACGCGCGACGAGCAAGGCGCGCACCGCCGCATCCTGGCCCTGGCCGTGCTCGAGCAGCAGCCAGCCGCCCGCCTCGAGATGCGCCGCGGCGCCCGCGGCGATCGCGCGCAGCGCGTCCAGTCCCTCGGCGCCGGCCACCAGGGCGCTCCTCGGCTCGAAGCGCAGGTCGCCCTGCGCGAGGTGCGGGTCGCCCTCCGCCACGTACGGCGGGTTGGAGACAACGAGCGCAAAGCGCTCGCCGCGCACCGGCTCGAACCAGCGTCCATGGCGCAACTCGATATCCAGCCCGAGCCGCGCGGCGTTGCGCAGCGCCGTCTGCATGGCGGACAGGTCGGCCTCGACCGCGATCACCCGGGTGTGCGGCCGGTGCCGCTTGATCGCCAGGGCGAGCGCGCCGCTGCCCGTGCCCAGATCGAGCACGCGCGCCGCGGCCTGCGGCGCCAAGCGCGCGAGCGCCAGCTCGACCAGCAGCTCGGTCTCCGGGCGCGGGATCAGCACCGCGCGGTTGACGGCGAGGCTCAGGCCGTAGAACTCGCGCTTGCCGAGCAAGTACGCGACCGGCTCGCCCGCGCGCCGGCGCGCCGTCCAGTCTAGAAAGCGCGCCTCGGCCCCCGCCTCGAGCTCCCGTTCGGAGTGCGCGAGCACGCTCGCCTGCGAGAAACCGGTCGCCTCCGCGAGCAGCAGGCGCGCCTCGCGCGGCTCCAGGCCACAGCCGGCGAGCACCTGCTCGATCTTCACGCCGCTTCTTCGGCGAGCGCCGCCAGCTGCTCGGCCTGGTGCTCGGCGCTCAGGGCCGCGACCAGGTCGTCCAGCTCTCCGTCCATGATGCGGTCGATCTTGTGCAGCGTGAGGTTGATGCGGTGATCGGTCACCCGGCCCTGCGGGAAGTTGTAGGTGCGGATGCGCTCCGAGCGGTCGCCCGAGCCGATCAGCGACTTGCGCGCCGAGGCGGTCTTCGCCTGCTGCTCGCGCATCTGCTTGTCCTTGATGCGCGCGGCCAGCACCGAGAGCGCCTTCTCGCGGTTCTTGTGCTGCGAGCGCGAATCCTGGCACTCGACCACGATCCCGGTCGGCAGGTGCGTGACGCGGATCGCGGACTCGGTCTTGTTGACGTGCTGCCCGCCCGCGCCCGATGCGCGGTAGGTGTCGATGCGCAGCTCCGCCTGGTTGAGCACGACGTCGTTGATCGCGTCGGCCTCGGGCAGCACGGCCACCGTGCACGCCGAGGTGTGGATGCGGCCCTGCGCCTCGGTCTCGGGCACGCGCTGCACGCGGTGACCGCCCGACTCGAACTTGAGCTTCGAATAGACGCCCTGGCCGATGATGCGCGCGATCACTTCCTTGTAGCCGCCGAGCTCCGAGGGGCTCTCGGACATGATCTCCACCTGCCAGCCCTGGCGCTCGGCGTAGCGCACGTACATGCGGAACAGGTCACCCGCGAACAGCGTGGACTCGTCGCCGCCGGTGCCCGCCCGGATCTCGAGGAAGGTATTGCGCTCGTCGTTCGGATCGCGCGGCAGGAGGACTTTCTGCAGCTCGGCCTCGAGCTTCTCCATGGCGGCGCGCGCCTCGCGCAATTCCTCGTCGGCGAAGCTGCGCAGCGCCGGGTCGCCGGCCATGTCGCGCGCGGCCGCGGCGTCGCGCTCGCTCCGGCGGAAGCGCTCGTAGAGCTCGACCAGCCCGCTCAGCTCGGCGTGCTCGCGCGAGAGCCTCTTGAATTGCTCCATGTCGCGCGTCGCAGTCTCCGCCGCCAGCAGGCGGTTGAGCTCCTCCACCCGCGCGGCCAGGCTGTCGAGCTTGGCGCGGAGAGACTCTTTCACTAGCCCTTGACGCGGAACAGGCGTGCGACGGTCTCGGCGAGCTGGCGGCGCTCCTCGTCCCCGGCCTCGTTCAGCGCCTGCGTCGGCGCGTGCATCAGCTTGTTGGCGAGCCCCTGCGAGAGCGCTTCCAGCACCTGCTTCGGGTCGTCGCCGCGCTGCAGCAGCCTGAGCGCGCGCTCGAGCTCGTGGCGGCGCGCTTCCTCGGCCTGCTCGCGCAGGGCGCGGATGAGCGGCACGCTCTCGCGCACCTGCATCCAATGCATGAACTGGCCGACCTGCGTCTCGATGATCGCCTCGGCCTGCTCGACGGCCGAGCGCCGCGCGTCGAGGTTGGCCGAGACGATCTCGCCGAGATCGTCCACCGTGTACAGGAACACGTCGTCCAGCTCGCCGACCTCGCGCTCGATGTCGCGCGGCACCGCGAGATCGACCATGAACATCGGCCGGCGCCGGCGCGCACGCAGCGCACGCTCGATCAGGCCCTTGCCGAGGATCGGCAGCGACGAGGCGGTGCACGACACGACGATGTCGAAATCGTGCAGGTGCTCGCCGAGCGCACGCAGCTCGATCGCCTGCGCATTGAAGCGGTGCGCGAGCGCTCCGGCGCGCTCGAGGGTGCGGTTGGCGACCGCGATGCGCGCCGGACCCTGCGCGGCGAAATGCGTCGCGCACAGCTCGATCATCTCTCCGGCGCCGATGAACAGCACTTTCTGCTCGTGCAGCGAAGGGAAAATGCGCGCCGCGAGCTTCACCGCGGCCGCGGCCATCGACACGCTGTTGGCGCCCAGTTGGGTGGTGCTGCGCACCTCCTTGGCGACCGCGAAGGAGCGCTGGAACAGCTTGTGCAGCACGGTGCCGAGCGTGCCCGCGGCCTGCGCCTCGCGCACGGCGTCCTTCATCTGGCCGAGGATCTGCGGCTCGCCGAGCACCATCGAGTCCAGGCCCGAGGCGACGCGGAAGGCATGGCGCACCGCCTGCTCGCTAGGCAGCGTGTACAAGTAGGGCGTGATGTCGCTCGGCTTGAGGCTGTGGTACTTCGCCAGCCAGTCGGCCGCCGCGGCGGGCTGCTCGGCGGCGAGGTACAACTCGGTGCGGTTGCAGGTCGACAGGATCGCGGCTTCCGACGCGAAGGCGCGCGTGACCTGGGCGAGCGCCTCGCGCATGCGCTCGATGTGAATCACCACGCGCTCGCGGACATCGAGCGGCGCGGTCTGGTGGTTCAGGCCGAGGGCGTACAGCGTCATGGCAACCGGAATGCGCTAAGTGCCGAGATTATAAGGCGTAGCCGGGGCGCTGCCGCTTGCGCTGGATCAAGCCGGCTTCAGCGGTAGGTATGCAGCCCGGCGTCCAGGTGCGGCAGGGCATTGAAGGAATCGAGCACGATGCGCCCCCCGCCGAAGGTGAATTCGGTGAGCGATGCGTTGCGCACGCGCCAGTTGAGCTCGAGCGCCACCCGTTCCGGTGCGCCGAGCGTGCTCTGTACCGCCAGGCCGATCACGCCCCCGGACGTAAAGACCGCCACGCGCCGGCCGCGGCCTTCGGCATGCAGGATGCCGCGCAGCGCGGCGCGCACGCGGGCGTTGAAGCCCGCCCAGGGCTCGACGCCATCGACCGCGGGCGCGCCCGCGAGCCAGGCCGCGACCAGGCGCTCGAACATCCTCTGGAAGTGGCGGTTGCGCTCCGGCGTGTCGCGCAGGCGCTCGAAGGTCTCCGCGAGCGCACGAAACTCCTCGTCGCGCGCGGCGAGCGCCGGCGCGAGCCGCCCGAGCATGCCGGCCGAGTCGTACTCGTTCAGCGCTTCGTCCACGCGCAGCTCGGGCCAGCGGCCGCCGAGCGCCGCCGCGTAGCTCTCGCCCGCGATCTGCGCCGTGCGGCGCTGGCGCTCGAGTGTCCCGCTCCAGACCTCGTCGAACACCGCGCCGCGCGCGGCCCAGAAGCGCCCTAGCGCGCGCGCCTGCTCCTCGCCGGTCGCCGAGAGCCGGTCGCTGTGCGTTTCGAAAGTGCGCGCCTGACCGTGGCGCACGAGAACGAGGTAGCCCATGACGAGCCGGCAAGCCTACTACCGATCGGATCGCGGGTGACGGCCGACATGGACCGCTCCGAGTTCCCCGTGCTAGAAGCGGCAGATGGACGGAACGAACGCATGAGCGCGCCGAAGCTCAGGCTGCTTAGCGGCGGCGCGGCCCACGGCCTGGTCGAGGCGCTCGCCGCGCAATTCAGGGCCTATACGGGTGCGGAAATCGCCGGCAGCTTCGGCCCGGTCGGCGGCATGAAGGACAGGCTGCGGGCGGGCGAGCCGGCCGACCTCGTCATCCTAACCAAAGCCCTGATCGATGAGCTCGCGGCCGCGGGACACCTGTTGGGCGACACGCGCGCCGACCTCGGGCGCGTGCGCACCGGCGTGGCGGTCAAGGAGGGCGACCCGATCCCCGACGTGTCGAGCGCGCAGGGGCTGCGCGCCGCGCTCGGCGCCGCGCGCGAAATCTATTTTCCCGATCCGCTGCGCGCCACGGCTGGCATCCACTTCGCCAAGGTGCTCGATCGACTCGGCCTGCGCGAGGAGCTCGCGGCCCGCCTGCGCCCGCACGCGAGCGGCGCCGCAGCCATGCGCGCGATGTCGCTCGCGGCCGGCAGCGGCCTGCTCGGTTGCACGCAGATCACCGAGATCGTGATCACGCCGGGCGTGAAGCTCGCGGGCGCCCTGCCCGCCGAGTTCGAGCTGGCGACGGTCTATACGGCCGCGGTGTGCGCGCAAGCCGAGTCTGCCGAGCTCGCGCGCCGGCTCGTCGCGCTGCTCGGCGGCGAGCTGTCGCGCGCCTTGCGCGCACGGCTCGGCTTCGAGTTCTAGGAGGTTCGTAGCAAGCGGCGCGAGTCGCGTTGCCAATCCGCCGGAGGCAGGCGAGAATCCCCCGCGTCTCAAGGAGGAGGGATAAAACAATGTACAAACGCATCGTCGCGACTTTCGCGCTCGCATCGCTGCTCGGCGCCGCCGGCGCCCAGGCAGCGCCCAAGGACATCCGCTGGGGCACCGGTCCCGTCGGTTCGGCGGGAGGCAAGGCGCTCGTCGTGCTGGCCGATGTTCTGAACAAGGCGCTGCCGCAGTACCGCATCACGGTGCTGCCCACGCCCGGCGCCGTGGCGACGGTAAAGGGCTATGCCACCGGCGACTTCGACGGCTACTACGGCTCGGACGTGGCGCTGAGGGAGCTCAAGGCCGACAACGGCCGCTTCAAGGGCTTCAGGGTTAACGTCAAGCACCAGCCGATCCAGTCGTTCTGGTGCTACACGCTCGACGTCGGCCTCGCGATCAAGGCGAGCGACCGCGACAAGATCAAGAAATGGGAAGACCTGACCGGCAAGCCGGTGTACACCGGACCGCTGCCCTTCGATACGCGCAAGCATCTCGAGAACGCGATGGCCGCGGTCGGCGTGCACCACATCTACCAGCAGGTCGACCTGGAGACCGCCGGGTCGCAGCTCAACTCCGGCGCGATCAAGGCCATCAGCATCTACGCCGCAGGCGGAGAGACCCCCGCGCCGTGGATCGCCGAGGCTTCGCTCGCGGTCGACTGGGCGGCGCTCAATCCGAGCCCGGACGAGGTCGCCAAGCTGAAGGCCGCCGGCTTCAAGATCGAGCAGGTCCCCGCGGCCAACTTCCACAAGAAGAACATTTACGTCGACAAGGTGACGCTGCTGCCCTTCTACTGGGGCTTCGACCTCGGCCCGATCGTATCCGAGGACGAGATGTACAAGATGCTGCTCGTCATCGAGCAGCACGCCGACGAGCTCGCGAAGGGCGACCCGAGCTTCAGGCAGATCAGCGGCGGGCGCATGGCGGCCTTCCAGAAGGAGGCGCTCGAAACGACGTGGAACCTGGTGCCGATCCATCCAGGTCTCGCCAAGTACATGAAGGCGCGCGGCGTGTGGGACAGCAAGTGGGATTCCAACGTCGCCAAGTGGTAACAACGGCGACTTAGGCCCGTAGTTATGGCGCGTAGCGCAGTCGGGCGTCGGCCGCACTTCGCGGTCGACGTCCTGTATTACTTGGCGGCCGTGGCTTACCTCGGCTACATGCTCGTCTACTACTGGACGAGCTCGGGCGGGCCGACGTTGCTCGCCATGACGATGATTCCGGTCACCTTCGCGCTGTTCACCCTGCAGTTGCTGCGCCAGGACGACCTTTATCCCATGCTGCCGCGGCTCGCGAATTACGCGATCGCCGCGGCCTATTGCGGCTTCTCGCTGTACTGCGCGTGGTATATGAGGACGAACTACGTTGCGCTCGGCGAGGAGCGCGCCGGGATGTGGAACGCGGCCGACGTCACGGTGGGCGGCGTGATGACGCTGCTCATCATGGAGTACGCGCGCAAGCGGCACATGCCGCTCTTCGTCCTGAACATCGTATTCATCCTGTACGCCGTCTACGGCTACATGGTGCCGGGCATGTTCTACCACGCGGGCCTGCCCTGGCACCGCGTCATCACCGCGAGCAGCGTCGAGATGGCGACCGGCATCTTCTCGCGCCTGCCGCAGATCGCGCTCACCGTGATCGGCTCGTTCCTGCTGGTGCTCTCACTGCTGCAGGGCTACGGCTGCATCGACTCGCTGCTGCGCGCGACCAAGCGCGTCGCCATCCGCTCGCCGCACGCCATTCCGCAGTCGGCGGTAGTCGGCTCGATGGCGATCGGCACGGTGAGTGGCAGCGGCGCCGCCAACTCGATCACCGTCGGCTCGGCGACCATCCCCGCGATGATCAACGCGGGCCTGCCGCCGGCAACCGCGGCGGCGATCGAGACCGCCTCCTCGCTCGGCGGGCAGCTCATGCCCCCGGTGATGGGCATCGCCGCGTTCCTGATGGCCGAATTCCTCGGCGTCGATTACTTCGACGTGGTGGCGCGCGGCTGGGTGCCGGCGTTCATCTACTACATCACGGTCGCGATCTCGGTCTATCTGCTCTCGGTCAAGCACCGCGCGCACCTGGTTCCCGATCTGCGCGCCGAGCCGCTAGCGTGGCGCGACAAGGTCAACCTGGGCGCCTTCGTCGTCGTGGTCGGCGGCCTGGTCACCCTCATGGCAGCGCTCTTCCTCGCGCCGATGTTCGCCGCGCTCTACATGTTCTATGCCGTCGGCGCCGCGCTGCTCGTCATTCATGTGACCCCGTTGCTGCGGCCGGGCCGCTGGTCGATAGACGAATTCATCAAGCCGCTGCGCCGTTTCCTCGACTCCTACGTCGACATGATCACCGACATCGCGCTGCTGCTCGCGACGCTTTCGATCATGACCGGCGCGCTGGTGATTACCGGCGTGCCGACCAAGCTCGGCAGTCTGCTGATGGATGCCGCAGGCGTGAACATGGTCGCCATGGTCGTGATGGCGTTCATCTTCGGCGCCGTCCTGGGGCTCGGCCTGCCGCCGGCGCCGACCTACATCCTGGTCGCGATCGTGATCGCGCCGCCATTCATCAAGCTCGGCGTCAATCCCTGGGTGGTGCACTTCTACGCGTTCTTTCTCGCCGTGTTCGGCGAGCTGACGCCACCCACCTCGGTCACCGCGGCGATCACCTCGAAGATCGCCAATGCCTCGTTCTACACGACGCTGTTCCGCGCGCTGCAGATCTGCGTGTCGCTCTTTACGCTGATGGCCGCCGTCTTCGTCCATCCCGAGCTGGTGATCAAGCCGGGCCTCGACCAGCTTGGCGCGGCGCTGCTCGTCGCGATCTCGACCATCGGCATCACCTTCAGCCTGCAGGCCCGCTTCGCCGACTCGCGCGCGACCGACCGGGCCATCCGCGTCGTCCTCGCGGCCTTCGCGCTGATCGTGCTGTTCGATCGCGTGTACAGCGTCGCGACGCTCGCTTGCGTGCCGGTCGTGCTCGCGATCGCCTACTGGCTCGTCTGGCGCCGCAAGCTTAAGCATGCCGCAGCCGGCGCGCCGGCATTCGAGCATTCCTGAACGAAGCTTGTGACCTTTCACCTTTAGGAGGAGACGTAATGCATCCCATCAAGAGGACCCTGGTCGGAGCCGCCATCCTGGCAGGCTCCGCGCTCGCGGCGGGCAGCGCCCTGGCGGGCGGCTTCGCCGGCGCGCAGCCCACGCAGGAGCACTACGGAGTGATCTTCCACATAGACCGCGGCGACGAGGCCACGATCAAGAAGACCCTCACCAACGTGGAGAACCTGCTGCACGACCCGCGCTTCAAGGGCCGGAAACTGGACGTCGAGCTGATCGCCAACAGCAAGGGCTTCGGCGTGTACGTAAAGGGCAATGGCTTCGAGAAGCGGCTGCGCGAGCTACAGCACGACGGCGTGCTGCTTGCCCAGTGCTCCAATACGCTGCGTGAGCAGCACGTCGACCGCAACGATCTCTACCCCTTCATAGTCGTCGTGCCGTCGGGAATGGGCGAGATCGCGATCCGCGAGGCAGAAGGCTGGGCCTACATCCATCCGTCCTCGCCGGAGAGCCAGCTCTAGAAGGCGCCTACCACAAGGAGACGAGACATGATCAAGATCAGCGTGATGTACCCGAACACGCCCGGCGCGCGGTTCAATCATGAGTACTACCGCGACAAGCACATGCCGTTGGTGAAATCGCGGTTGGGCGCGAACTGCAAGTACTACACGGTCGACAAGGGCTTGGCGGGTGGTGCGCCCGGCACATCCGCGACTTACGTCGCCATGTGCCAGATCTTCTGCGACTCCGTGGAGAGCTTTCAAGCGGGCTTCGGCCCTCACGCGCAGGAAATCATGGCCGATATCCCGAACTACACGGACATACCGCCGGTGATTCAGATCAGCGAAGTGGTCGTCGGCTTGCCAAGAGGCAACTAGACGGCGCCATTGCGCTCTACGCGGGCGGTCGACGGCCCCAATCGGCGGCCGCCGAGATGCAAAGCGGCTGGAGTGCCCGCCAGCCAATGAGATCGCGCCTCTCGGTCCTGTTCCTCGGAATAGGGCTGTTGTTCGTTCTCTATTTCGGTCCGTTGATGTCGGCGTTGGGAGGGCTGCTTTCCTACGGGCAAGCCGGGCGCGCCATTCAGAGCTACCCGGCACGCCTGCGCGAAGAGCTCCGCGGCACGGGGGCTCGCTACGTGCCTTATGCAGAGATCCCCCTGTGTGCGAGACAGGGGATTGCGACGGTGGAAGACAAGAGGTTCTTCACGAACACCGGGATCGATCTGATCGCGATCCTCCGGGTCATCGGCATGACCGTCGTGAACGACCACACCGACCACGGGGGCAGCACGATCACTCAGCAACTTGCGCGAATCATAGTCAACGAACCCCGGAATGAGCCGAGCGCGCTCGCAGAGCTGCTCGGCATGATGAAGATCTTGCGCTACACGCTGATCGTGAACTTCGAGTTCACGAAGCCGGAGATCATGGAGCTGTATTTCAACAGCGTCTATTTCGGCAAGCATGCGCAGGGCATCGCACAGGCCGCCACGGCCTACTTTTACAAGGACCTCGAGCACCTTAGCCTGGGACAATGCCTGTACCTGACCGGTCTGCCGCAGGCGCCGAGCATTTTCGGGCGTGATGCCGCGGGACCCGGCGCCATGCGACGCTATCGGCATGTCCTCTCGACCATGGTGCGCAACCACTACCTTTCAGGAGTCGCGGCACAAGAGCTGGAGCGCGAAAGCCTAGGCTTGGTTCCTAGCCCAGAGCCGCCGCGCCCTCACTCGACTGTAAATTGAGTGCCGCGTCGCGCTCAGAAGGCGCGGATGTGGTCCGGATCCTCGACCGCCGAGGTCTGCCAGGGCACGTCGGTGCGATCGACGCTGCTGCCATAGAACTGCGCGCACGAGATGTGCGCCGTCTGCCCGTGGGTCGGCTTGGCGACGAACAGCCAGGCACCGAGAAGAACCGCGCCGGCGAACGCTGCACGGAGGAGGTGTTTGGCGCTCATGGCGGGCTCCCTCGGTAAGGGGTTGCAGGCACGGGCCTAGTTGCGGCCGAGCCAGGTGTAGGTGGAGGCGAAGATGAAGTCCTCGGGCACGCCCTGCCCGGTGGCGTGCTGGGCCTGGATCTGCGGCGCGGCGATCGGCTGGAAGGCCTGGGCGGCGCTCATGCTGGCCGGGATCACGCCCGAGCCGATGCCGAGAACCAGGGCGGTGACGGCGGCTTGCAGGATCAGTTTGGCGTTCATGGCGTCCTCCGTGTCTTGATGGTTCACAGAGTAAAGATCGGACGCCGGGTACTCAGCGAAGCATGGCGCAGGGAAAAAGTGACGGATTCACATTCCGGCCAAAGCTTGGCTAATCCGTCGAATGAGTGGTGGCCAAGGGCGGAATCGAACCACCGACACAAGGATTTTCAGTCCTCTGCTCTACCAACTGAGCTACTTGGCCGTGCCGGACGCGCCCTAGACCGCAGCGCGGTTTGGAAGGGGCGGATTATACGGGCAAAGGCGGGGCGGAAAAAGAAAAGGGCGCCGTAGCGCCCTTTTCGAACTGCAGGCCGGATCGGCCAGGTTACATGTCCATCCCGCCCATGCCACCCATGCCACCGCCCATACCACCCATGTCGGGCATTCCGCCGCCTTTCTTCTCTTCGACCAACTCCGCCACCATCGCGTCAGTCGTGAGCATCAGGCCGGCCACCGAAGCCGCGTTCTGCAGCGCGGTGCGCGTCACCTTGGTCGGGTCGATCACGCCCATCTCGACGAGATCACCGTACTCGTCGGTCTGCGCGTTGAAGCCGTAGTTGCCCTTGCCTTCGAGCACCTTGTTCACCACCACCGAGGGCTCCGCGCCCGCGTTGGCGACGATCTGGCGCATCGGCTCTTCCAGCGCGCGCAGCACGATCTTGATGCCGGCTTCCTGGTCGTGGTTCTCGCCCTTGAGGTTCTTGAGCGCCTGGCGCACCCGCAGCAGCGCCACGCCACCGCCGGGGACCACGCCTTCCTCGACCGCAGCGCGGGTCGCGTGCAGCGCATCCTCGACGCGCGCCTTCTTCTCCTTCATCTCGACTTCGGTCGCGGCGCCAACCTTGATCACCGCCACGCCGCCGGCGAGCTTGGCCACGCGCTCCTGCAGCTTCTCCTTGTCGTAGTCGCTGGTCGCCTCATCGATCTGCACGCGGATCTGCTTGACGCGGCCTTCGATGTCCTTCTTGTTGCCGGCGCCGTCGATGATCGTGGTGTTTTCCTTGGCGGCCTCGACCTTCTTCGCGCGGCCCAGGTCCTTCAGCGTCGCGTTCTCGAGCTTCAGGCCCAGCTCTTCGCTGATCACCGTGCCGCCGGAGAGGATCGCCATGTCCTCGAGCATCGCCTTGCGGCGGTCGCCGAAGCCCGGCGCTTTCACCGCGCAGGTCTTGAGGATGCCGCGGATGTTGTTCACCACCAGCGTCGCGAGCGCCTCGCCCTCGACTTCCTCGGCGATGATGAGCAGCGGCTTGCCGGCCTTCGCGACTTGCTCGAGCAGCGGCAGCAGTTCGCGGATCGACGAGATCTTCTTGTCGTGCAGCAGGATGTAGGGATCATCCAGCACCGCGATCTGCTTCTCGGGGTTGTTGATGAAGTATGGAGACAGGTAGCCGCGATCGAACTGCATGCCTTCGACGAGTTCGAGCTCGTTGGCGAGCGATTTTCCGTCCTCGACCGTGATCACGCCTTCCTTGCCGACCTTGTCCATCGAGTCGGCGATGATCTTGCCGATGTCGGCGTCGGCGTTGGCCGAGATCGAGCCGACCTGCGCGATTTCCTTCGACGTCGTGCAGGGCTTGGAGACCTTCTTAAGCTCCTCGGTGACGGCGAGAACCGCCTTGTCGATGCCGCGCTTGAGGTCCATCGGGTTCATGCCCGAGGTGACGTACTTCATGCCCTCGCGCACGATGGCTTGCGCCAGCACGGTCGCGGTGGTGGTACCGTCGCCGGCCACGTCCGAGGTCTTGGAGGCGACTTCCTTCACCATTTGCGCGCCCATGTTCTCGAACTTGTCCTTCAGCTCGATCTCCTTGGCGACCGACACGCCGTCCTTGGTGACCGTCGGGGCGCCGAACGAGCGCTCGAGCACGACGTTGCGGCCCTTCGGGCCGAGGGTGATCTTCACGGCGTCGGCCAGGATATTCAGGCCGTGAATCATCTTGGCGCGCGCGTGTTCGTGGAAACGTACTTCTTTTGCAGGCATTTTGCTTCTCTCCTAGTGCAATTCGATTCGGATTTACGTGCGCGGGATCAGGCGCCTTCGATGACGCCCATGATGTCTTCCTCGCGCATCACGAGGAGCTCATCGCCCTTCACCTTGACGGTCTGCCCGGAGTACTTGCCGAACAGCACCCGGTCGCCGACTTTGACGTCGAGCGGGATCAGCTTGCCGTCCTCGCCCTTCTTTCCCTTGCCGACTGCGACGATTTCGCCCTGATCGGGCTTTTCGGCGGCGGTGTCGGGAATGACGATCCCGCCGGCGGACTTACGCTCTTCCTCGATGCGCTTGACGATCACGCGATCGTGTAACGGACGGATTTTCATACTATCTCCAGTTGATAATTGTTTTAAGACAAAGAGTTGGAGAACTCCAACCCGGGTTCAATTGGGTCTACTAGCACTCACCCTTGGCGAGTGCTAATGATATTGCCAAGAGGCCGACTTTTCAAGGGGGGGAGGTAGCTCCACTACAATCACGCGCGTGCCGACCCCCCTACGCTTCGCGGCCCGCCTGCTGACCACCTGCGGACTGGTCCTCGCCGCCGCCTCGTCGTACGGCCGCAGCACGCTGCCCGCAGACGTGGCGCGCGCACTGAGCGCGGCCGGCATTCCCGAGTCGAGCGTCGCGGTCGTCGTGCAGCCGGTGGGCGCCGCGCGCCCGACGCTCAGCCTGAACGCCGGGCGCGCGATGAATCCGGCCTCGGTGATGAAGCTGGTCACCACCTACGCGGCGCTCGAGCTGCTCGGTCCTGCCTACCGCTGGAAAACCGAGGTCTACGCCTCGGGCACCCTGCAGGACGGGGTGCTGAGCGGCGAACTGGTTCTCAAGGGCTACGGCGACCCGCACCTCACTTTCGAGGACTTCTGGCGCATGCTGCTCGGTCTGCGCGAGCGCGGCCTGCGCGAGCTGCGCGGCGATCTGGTGCTCGATCGCAGCTGGTTCGAGCCCGGGCCCTACGACCCGGCGGCCTTCGACGGCAAGCCGTTACGCCCCTATAACGTCGGTCCGGACGCGCTGCTGCTCAACTTCAATTCGGTACGCTTCGAGTTCCTGCCGGACGCCGAGCGCGGAGCGGTGCAGGTGATCGCCGAGCCGCACCCGCCGGCGCTCGAAGTGGAGAGCGCGCTGCGCGTCACGCAAGGGCCGTGCGGCGACTGGGAAGACGAGCTCGGGGAGCGCTTCGATCCCGTGGCGGGCAACGTCGACGGGGTCGTGCGCCTGCGCGCGCTATTTGGCGGCAGCTACGCCCTGAGCTGCGGCGACAAGAAGCGCAACTTCGCGCTTTTCGCGCACCGCGACTACGTGGCCGGCGTGTTCCGCCGGCTCTGGGAGCAGGTGGGCGGAAGCTGGACGGGTAGCGCGCGCGACGGCACGCTGCCGGAGGGCGCGCGCCTGGTGCTCACGCACGAGTCGCCCCCGCTCGGCGAGATGGTGCGCTATATGAACAAGTTCTCCAACAACGTGATGGCGCGCCAGCTCTACCTCACGCTCGCGGCGGAAAGCGCGGGGCCTCCGGCGCGCCCCGAGGCCGCGCGCGCGGCGGTCGCCGCGTTGCTCGCCCGGCAAGGGCTCGCCGCGCCGGAGCTGGTGATGGACAACGGCTCGGGCCTGTCGCGCGACGGGCGCATCAGCGCCGCCACCCTGGCGAAGCTGCTGCAGGCGGCTTTCGCCAGCCCGGTGATGCCGGAGTTCGTCTCCTCGCTGCCGATCGCGGGGCTGGACGGCACGCTGCGCAAGTACATGAAGGACGATCCGGTCGCGGGTCGGGCGCACGTCAAGACCGGCTCGCTAAGCGATGCGCGCGCGATTGCCGGCTACGTCGACGACCGTGCGGGACGGCGCCAGGTGGTGGTGATGATCGTCAATCACGACCATGCGCGCGACGCGCAGCCCGCGATCGAAGCGCTGCTGCGCTGGACGTACGAGCGCGGCGGACTCGCGCGTTAGAGCCCGAGCTCGCGCCAGAGCTCGTCGACGCGCCGCTTGACCGCCGGGTCCATGGCGATCGGCCGGCCCCAGTTGCGGCTCGTTTCACCCGGCCACTTGGAGGTCGCGTCGATGCCCATCTTGGAGCCGAGGCCGGCCACCGGGCTGGCGAAATCGAGGTAGTCGATCGGCGTGTGCTCGGCGATCAGCGTGTCGCGCGCCGGATCGACGCGCGTCGTGACGGCCCAGACGACTTCCTTCCAGTCGCGCACGTTCACGTCGTCGTCGGTGACGACGATGAACTTCGTGTACATGAACTGCCGCAGGAAGCTCCAGATGCCGAACATGACGCGCTTGGCGTGTCCCGGATACTGCTTTTTCATGCTGATCACCGCCAGCCGGTACGAGCAGCCCTCCGGCGGCAGGGAGAAGTCGACGATCTCGGGAAACTGCTTGACGAGCAGCGGCACGAACACCTCGTTCAGCGCCACGCCGAGCATCGCGGGCTCGTCCGGCGGCTTGCCGGTATAGGTCGAGTGGTAGATCGGGTCGCGGCGCGCGGTAATACGCTCGACGGTCAAGACCGGAAAGCGCTCCGCCTCGTTGTAGTAGCCGGTGTGGTCGCCGAACGGCCCTTCGAGCGCCGTGTCGCCCGGATGGATGGCGCCCTCGAGCACGATCTCGGCGCTCGCCGGCACCTGCAGCTCGCTGCCGAGGCACTTCACGAGCTCGGTGCGCGCGCCGCGCAGCAGGCCCGCGAACTGGTACTCGCCGAGCGTATCCGGCACCGGCGTGACCGCCGCGAGCATGGTCGCGGGATCCGCGCCGAGCGCCACCGCGACCGGAAACGGCTCGCCCGGATGCGCGAGGCTGTGGTCGCGGAAGTCGAGCGCCCCGCCGCGATGCGCCAGCCAGCGCATGATGACGCGATTGGGTGCGATCACCTGCTGGCGGTAGATGCCCAGATTGACGCGCGGCTTGTGCGGGCCGCGCGTCACGGTCAGCCCCCAGGTGATGAGCGGGCCCGCGTCGTCCGGCCAGCAGGTCTGCACCGGCAGGCTCGCGAGGTCGACGTCTGCGCCCTCGCGCACGGTCTCCTGGCACGGCGCCGATGCGCGCAGCTTGGGCGCCATGTCGATCACTCGCGAGGCGAGGTTGCGCAGCTCGGGGAGCTTGTCCCAGATGTCGCGCAGCCCCTTCGGCGGTTCGGGCTCGCGCAGCGCGGCGAGCAGCCGGCCGATATCGCGCAGCGCCGGCGCGGGGGAGGCGCCGGCCTCGACGCCCATGGCGAGCGCGACGCGGCGCACGGTGCCGAACAGGTTGGCCAGCACCGGCATCGAGTGGCCGGCCGGGCGCTCGAACAGGATCGCCGGTCCGCCGGCGCGCAGCACGCGGTCGCAGATCTCGGTCATCTCGAGCCGGGGCGACACCTGTGCGCCGACGCGCTTGAGCTCGCCCAGCGCCTCGAGCTGCGCGACGAACCCCCGCAAGTCCTCGTAGCGCATCAGTGCCTCGCCTTCAGCATGTGCTCGCTCAGCGCCTCGGTGAAGTCGAACAGCGGCGCGCTGCGTCCGCGCACCGCGTAGGTGCGCTCGGCCGCGCCGAGCGTGAGCGTGAGCGTCGTGAGCCCCATCCAGCCGAGCGCCGCGAGCGCCACGCCCCAGGCCCCCAGCGCCCCTCCCAGTACGGGCAGCAGCCGTGCCGCGGTCTCCATACCGCGAAACAGGCTGACCAGCATCGCGGCGATCGTCTGCGCGCTCGCTTCGCCGTGCTGGTGGGCGACCACCTCGTTCGCGGCCGCCCCGGCGAGCGAGGCGAGGGGGCTTGAGAGCAGGGAGACAATCAGCGCGAGCACGAGCAGCACCACGGCCCAGCGCAGCGCGCGCGCCTCGCGCTCGAAGCCGATACGCAGCGACGCGATGGCCGCGATCGGGATGGTCTCGAGCCGGTGCTCGCCGCGGTGCACGAGGCATACCGGATACAGCACCAGGTGCGAGCCGCGCAACCTGCCGCTCCTGAAATCGAAGCTCGTCACCGGAGCGTCGGGCGGAGTCATCGCCAGTGCGCGCCGGAAAGCGGCAACGCGTACGACAGCACGATTCCGGCGAAGATCGCCGCGCCGACCCAGTTGTTGTGGCGAAACGCCCTGAAGCAGCCTTCGCGCAAGCGGCCGCGGATCAGGAAGTAATGGTAGCCCATCAACGCCGCGGCCACGGCGAGGCCGGCGTAGTAAGGCCAGCGCAGGTGCAGATACCGCCCGACCCAAGCGAGGATCGCGATGGTCGCGCCGTAGCAGACCATCGCCGCTGCCACGTCGAAGCGCCCGAGCGTGAGCGCCGCGGTGCGGATGCCGATCTTGCGGTCGTCCTCGCGGTCGACCATCGCGTACTCGGTGTCGTAGGCGATAGCCCAGCACACGTTCGCCCCGAGCAGCGCCCAGCAGTCGAGCGGCAGGCGGTTCAGCACCGCCGCGTAGGCCATCGGGATGCCGAAGCCGAAGGCGATACCGAGGTAGGCCTGCGGCAGCGAGAAGAAGCGCTTGGTGAACGGATAGGTCGCGGCGATCGCCAGCGCGAGCACCGACAGCAGGATCGCGAAGCGGTTCAGGAACAGCACCAGGACGAATGCGAGGCCGGCGAGCACCGCGCCGACCGCGAGCGCCTCGCCCGGTCCGATCTCGCCCGCGGCGAGCGGCCGCGCGCGGGTGCGCTCGACGTGCGGATCGAACCGGCGGTCCGCGAAATCGTTCACTGCGCAGCCGGCCGAGCGCATGAGCAGAGTGCCGACGCCGAACACGACCACCACGGTGAACGTCGGATGCCCGTAGGACGCGAGCCACACGGCCCACAGCGTCGGCCACAGCAGCAGCAGCGTGCCGATCGGCTTGTCCAGCCGGACGAGGCGCTCGTAGGCGTCGAGCTTTCTGGCGATGAGAGCGAGGTCCACGCGCGTAGGATAGCTCAGACCCTGGCGAAATCCTGCCGCGCGGCGAGCCAGCGCGCGACGTGGCGCCGCGCGCGCCGGGGCTCGCTGGCGAGCAGCTCTTCGGCCGCTTCGCGCGCGGCGCCGAGCAGCCGCTCGTCGCGCTCGAGATCCGCGAAGCGCAGCAGCGGCGCGCCGCTCTGACGCTCGCCCAGCACCTCGCCCGGCCCGCGTAGCTGCAGGTCGCGGCGCGCGATCTCGAAGCCGTCGCTCGTCTCGAAGATCACCCGTAGCCGCGCGCGCGCTGCCTCCGAGGCCGGCGAAGCGTACAGCAGGATGCACACGCTCTCGCGCGTGCCGCGCCCGATGCGGCCGCGCAGCTGGTGCAGCTGCGCCAGGCCGAAGCGCTCCGCGTGCTCGATCACCATGAGCGAGGCGTTCGGCACGTCGACGCCGACCTCGACCACGCTGGTCGCGACGAGCAGTTGCGTGCGACCGCCGGCGAAAGCCTGCATGGCGGCCGCCTTTTCGGCTGCGCTCAGCCGCCCGTGCAGCAGGCCGACGCGCAGCCCGTGCAGCTCGCGCGAGAGCGTCGCGAAGGTCGCGAGCGCGGTCTGCAGCTCGCTCTCCTTGGATTCCTCGATGACCGGGCAGACCCAGTAGGCCTGCTGCCCCTCGGCGCAGGCCTCGCGGACGCGCGCGAGCACCTCGCCGCGGCGCGCGTCCGAAACCAGGCGCGTCTTCACCGGTCGCCGGCCCGGCGGCAGCTCGTCTATCAGGGATAGGTCGAGATCAGCGTAGTAGCTCATCGACAGCGTGCGCGGGATCGGCGTCGCGCTCATCATCAGCTGATGCGGCACGAGCGCCTCGCCTTTCTTGCGCAGGCTGAGCCGCTGCTGCACGCCGAAGCGGTGCTGCTCGTCGATCACTGCCAGCCCGAGACGCGCGAATTCCACGTCGTGCTGAAACAGCGCGTGCGTGCCGATCGCGATCGTCGCCTCGCCCGAGACGATCGCGGCGAGCGCCTTGCGCCGCTCGCGCGCGGCGAGCCCTCCGTGCAGCCACGCGATCGTCACGCCCAGGGACCCGAGCCAATCGCCGAACTTGCGCAGGTGCTGCTCGGCGAGCAGCTCGGTGGGCGCCATGACCGCCGCCTGCCAGCCCGCGTCCGCCGCGGCCAGGCAGGCGATCGCCGCGACGATCGTCTTGCCGCTGCCGACGTCGCCCTGCAGCAGGCGCTGCATCGGGTGCGGCGTCGCGAGGTCGTACAGCACCTCGGCGACGGCGCGCTCCTGCGCGCGCGTCAGGCGAAACGGCAGCGCGGCGCGAAAGCGCGCGAGCAGCGGACCGTCGTCCGGCAGGCGCGGCGCGGCGCGGCCGCGGCGCGCGCGGTACGCGAGTCGCATCGAGAGCTGCTGCGCGAGCAGCTCGTCGAACTTCATGCGCTGCCAGGCCGCGTGGCTGCGCTCGGAGAGCGCCGCGAGATCCGCACCGGGCGGCGGCCGATGCAGCAGCCGCACGCTGTCGGCGAAGCCCGGCAGGCCGTAGCGCCGCAGCAGCTCCTCGGGCAGCGTGTCCTCCAGGTTCTCGGCCTCCAGCGCCTCGAGGACGTGCCTGCGCAGGGCCTGCTGCGGCAGGCCCGCGGTGGTCGGGTAGACGGGCGTGAGCGATTGCGCGAGCGCCTCGCCCTCGCTCACCAGGCGGTAGCGCGGATGCGCCATCTCCGCGCCGAACCAGCCCGAGCGCAGCTCGCCGAAGGCGCGCACGCGCCGGTGCTCCTCGGCGGCGCGCTGCAGCTGCTTGAGCTGGCTGCCGTAGAAGTTGAAGAAGCGCAGCGCGAGCGGCTCCTCGCCGCTCATCGCATGCACGACCAGCTGGCGCCTGGGCCGGTACACGACCTCCGCGCGCAGCACCTCGGCCTCGACCAGCACCGGCTTTCCCGGCGGCGCGGCGTGCGGCGCGGTGAGCGAGGTCTCGTCCTCGTAGCGCAGCGGCAGGTGCAGCACCAGGTCGAAGCGCGACCGGATGCCGAGCTTGGCGAGCTTCGCCTCGGCGATCACCCAGCGTGCAGGATGGCGTCGATTTCCACCAGCGCGCCGCGCGGCAGGCTCGCGACGCCGACCGCGGCGCGCGCGGGATAGGGCTCGCGCAGGTACTTCGCCATGATCTCGTTCACCTTCGCGAAGTGGGCGAGATCGGTGAGGTACACCGTCATGCGCACGCTGTGCTCGAGGCCGAGTCCGGCGGCGCGCGCCACCGCCGCGAGATTGCGGAACACGCGATCGATCTGGGCGTCGATGCCCTCGGCGAGCTGCATGCTTGCCGGATCGAGCCCGATCTGCCCGGAAAGATAGACCGCGTTTCCCGCGCGCATCGCCTGCGAATAGGTGCCGATCGCCGCGGGCGCGTCCTTCGTCTGTATCGGAGTCCTCATGGTCGGGGGAGGGTGAAATGGGCGAGCCGGTGCGCTAATCTTAGCCGGAAATGGCTGCGCCGCCGATCGCCAACCTCGAGAAGATGCTCGGCACGCCGCGCGACGGCGCGCTGCTGCGCTATTCGCTCGGCTGCGAATACCTCAAGGCCGGGGAGCACGCGCGCGCCGCGGAGCACCTGCGCGCGGCCGTCGCGCGCGACCCGCGCTACTCGGCCGCATGGAAGATGCTGGGCAAGGCGCTCGCCGAGGCGGGGCGCGCCGAGGAAGCGGCGCACGCCTACCGCAGCGGAATCGAGGCCGCGCAGGCAAAAGGCGACAAGCAGGCCGAAAAGGAGATGACCGTGTTCCTGCGCCGGCTCGAGCGGGGCCGGGCGGGCTGAGTCTGCTCAGCTAGCGCGCGCGGCGCAGCCACTCGCCGAGCTCGTCGGCGGGCATCGGTCGCGCGAACAGGAATCCCTGCCCCAGATCGCAGCCATGGCGGCGCAGGAAGGCGACCTGCTCCTCGGTCTCCACGCCCTCGGCCACCACGGTGAAGCCGAGGTTGTGCGCCATGTCGATCACGGCGCGCACGATGCTCGCCGCTTCGCCGCTCGTCTGGGCGTCGCGCACGAAGCTGCGATCGATCTTGAGCGCGCTCAGCGGCAGGCGCGTGAGGTACGACAGGCTCGAATACCCGGTGCCGAAGTCGTCCACCGAGATCTTGACGCCCATGGTGCGCAGGCTGCGCAGCATGCGCACCGCCTCCGCGGGCTTTTCCACCAGTGAGCTCTCCGTGATCTCGAGCTCGATCAGCTCGGCGGGCGTGTCGCTCGCCTGCAGCGTGCGGCACACGATCGCGTCCAGGTCGCTGCGCTGGAACTGCTTGGCCGACAGGTTCACCGCCACCGGCAGCGGCACGAGCCCCGCGTCCAGCCAGCGGTGCAGCTGCGCGCAGGCCTCCTGCAGCACCCATTCGCCGACCACGAGGATCTGGCCCGACTCCTCGAGCGCGGGGATGAATTCGGCGGGCGAGACCATGCCGCGCTGCGGGTGGTTCCAGCGCAGCAGCGCCTCCGCGCCGACCAGCGCTCCGGTCGCGAGCTCCACCTTGGGCTGGTAGTGCAGCAGGAATTCGCGCCGCTCGATCGCGCGCCGCAGATCGGTATTGAGCTGCAGGCGCGCGGCCGAGCGCTGGTTCATCTCGGCGTCGAAGAAGCAGAAGGCGTTGCGCGTGGACTCCTTGGCGCGGTACATGGCCAGGTCCGCGTTGCGCAGCAGAGTCTCGGCGTCTTCGCCGTCCGCCGGAAAGACGGCGATGCCGATGCTGGCGGTCACGTACGCCTCGGTCTCGCCCAGGGCGAACGGCAGCGCCAGGGCGTCGAGCATCTTCTGCGCGATCAGAGAGGCGTCGGCGGCCTGCACGAGCTCGCCGAGCACCACCACGTACTCGTCGCCCGCCACGCGCCCGACGGTGTCGCCCGGGCGCACGCAATCCTGCAGGCGCTGCCCCGCCTGCACGATGAGCGCGTCGCCGAGCTGGTGGCCGAGCGTGTCGTTCACCAGCTTGAAGCGGTCCAGGTCGATGAACAGCACCGCGCCGGCGTGCCGTCTGCCGCGCGCCTGCGCCACGGTATGCTGCAGCCGGTCCTGCAGCAGGTTGCGGTTCGGCAGGCCGGTGAGCGTGTCGAACTGCGCGAGATAAGCGAGCCGCGACTGGGCTTCGCGGCGCTGTATTGCGGTCGAGATGACGTTGCCGACCGCTTCCAGGAAGCGCACGTCGTCCTCGCGAAAGGCGTTCTCGCTCAGCGAATACATGGCGAGCACCCCGAGCGGCGCCGCGTCGCCGCGCAGCGGCGTGTACACCGCCGAGCCCATCGACTGCAGCCAGTGCGACCAGGGATGACCCGGGGCTCGCTCCAGAAAGTACGCACGGTCGGACACGACCTGGGAGCTGCCGTCCAGCACCGCGCGCCAGCGGCTGCCCGTGGTCACGTTCGCCACGTGACCGACCGTATCCTCGGCGCCCGTGCCCGAAGCGGCGCGCACCAGGAACTCGCCTTCCGCCGGTCCGAGCTCGGCGAGCACCGCAGCGTCCGCTCCGCTCGCCTTGAGCAGGCGCACCACCTCGGCGAACAGCGTCTCGAGCGCCGCGCGTCCGAGCGCCAGCTGCCCGAGGTGTGCCACCGCTTCCTGGCGTTGAGCGTGCGTCGCGAGCCGCTGCTCGGCTTGCACGCGCTCGGTGACATCGTTCATCGAGCCGATCATGCGTGCGGGCGCGCCGAGCTCGTCGTAGATCAACAGGCCGTGATCCTCGACCACGGCGTAGCTGCCGTCGCGGCGCTCGAACCGGTAGCGGGCAAACCAGCTCTTCTCGCCCGCCGCGACCGCCGTGCTCACACCGCGCTCCACGGCTTCCCGGTCCTCCGGGTGGATGCGACCCGTCCAGGATTCGACGTAGGCGCCGACTTCGCGCGGCAGCCAGCCGAAGACCCACTGGAAGTTCTCGTTCCACCAGATCGCGTCGGTGCGCAGGTCCCAGTCCCGGATGACGTCGTTGGTGGCGCGCGACACGCTTTCGAAGCGCTCGATGCTGTGGCGCAGGCGCTCTTCGGACTTGAGTCGCTCGGTGAGATCGCGCGCGACGGCGACGACGTAGGCCCCGTCCGCCGTGCGCAGCGCGCGGCGCGTGATCTCCACCGGCATCAGCGAGCCGTCGCTGCGGCGATAGCTCGCGCGGTAGGGCTCGGTGTGCGCATCGCCCGCGAGCAGCGCTTCGTACGCGGCGCGCAGCGCTTCCTCGCTGCGGTCGGCAAGCACCAGGGTGGGACTCCGGCCGAGCAGCTCCGCGCGCGGCCAGCCGAGCGCAACGCAGGCGGAATCGTTCACGTCGATGAGGCGCAAGCTCGCGCAATCGACCAGAAAGATCATGTCCGGCGAGACATCGAGCGCGGCGCGGAAGCGGTGCAGTTGCTCCGCCTCGTGCCGGCGCCGGGTATCGTTGCGGCCCGTGCCGCGATATCCCTTGAACCTTCCCGCCGCGTCGAATACTGGCTCGCCGCTGATGTTCAGCACCAGCCGCTCGCCGGTCGCCGTCGTACGGAGGTACTCGAACTCGCGGAACGGCTGGTGCCGTTCCAGCGTCATGCGATGCTCGTTCCAGCCGGCGCCGAGCGGTGCGACCCCGGGGGTCTCCCAGCGCGGCCTGCCCAGCACCTGGTCCGCGGCCGTGCCGGCGAGTTTCTCGAACCCCGGCGAGACGTAGCTCACGCGCAGGTTCTCGTCCAGCTCCCAGTACCAGTCCGAGGACAGCGCGGTAAGGCCGCGAAAGCGCTCCTCGCTCTCGCGCAGGCTGTCCTCTGCCTGGCGCCTGCGCGCATCGCGATGGAAGCTCTCCAGCGCGAACGAGATGTTGTCGGCCAGGCGCCACATCAAAGCGGCCGTCTCCTCGTCGAACGCGGCTTTGTCGGCGTGCAGCAGGGCGAACACCCCCACCACCGCCCCGTCGCAGCGCAGCGGGAAGGCGCAGGCCGAGCCTACCCGTATGCCGAGCTGCTCCTCGACCCATGCTGCGCTGGCCACCTCGGCGCGGTAGTCGTTAGATATCTGCGCCTCGCCGGTGCGCGCCGCGTGCCCCACCATGCCGCGGCCGCCCGGCTGCGCGGCATCGGCGGTCAGGCCGAGCGCGTCGATGCGCGCCGCCGCGAGGCCGCTCGCCGCGGCGCACTTCAGCTCGCGCGCCTGCGCATCGAGCAGCAGCACCGTCCCGACGGAAAAGCCGCCGCTCTGCAGCGCGATCTCGCACGCGGCGCGGAACATCTCTTCCCGGGAATCCGCGCGCAGGATCGCCTCGTTGGCGGCGCTGATGGCGGCGTACAGGCCCGCCAGCCGTTTCACGCTCAGCTCGCCCCGCTTGCGGTCGCTGATGTCCTTGCCGATGCCGCGATAGCCGAGGAACGCACCGTCCTCGCCGTACACGGGGTCGCCGCTGATCGAATAATGGACGACTTCGCCGCTCGCCACGCGCCGCGAAAACTCGAAATCCCGCACCGGCAGGCGTGCGTCGAGCGTCGCGCGGTGCCAACTCCATCCTTCGGCGTCCGGCGATTCGTAGGGGATCTCCCAGCGCGGAAGGCCGCGGTGGCGCGAGAGGTCGATCGCGCTGCGGTGCTGCGGGCCGTAGACCAGCTCGCGCAGGCGATGGCGATCGTCGGTTTCCCAGTAGAAGTCCGACGACATTTCCGTGAGGCTGCGGAAGCGCCGCTCGCTGTGTTCCAGCGCCGCCTGTGCCGCGCGCCGCTGCGAGATGTCCTCCAGCACGACGATATAGTAGGCGGGCGTCTCCTGCGCGTCGCGCACCATAGACACGGTGAGCCGCACCCAGATCGGCGCGCCGTCGCGGCGCAGGTAGCGCTTCTCCACCGTGGTATGCGCGATCTCGCCTTGCGCCATGCGCCTGCGCTGCTCGCGCGTCGACTGGGCGTCTTCCGGATGCGAGAAATCGCTGATCGACTTGCCGAGCAGCGCGCTGCGCTGGTAGCCGAGGATTTCGCACAACCTGTCGTTGACGAGCAGGAAGTGGTCGCTCATGTCGAGGTGCGCGATGCCCACGGCCGCCTGGTCGAAGGTCGCGCGAAAGCGCTGCTCGACCTCGGCCTGGCGCGTCAGGTCGGCGATGTTGACGACGAGCGCAGCGACGTCAGGATCGTCCAGGCGGTTGTGCAGCACCGCCTCCAGGAGCCGCCAGCCGCCGTCCTTGTGCCGGAAGCGCGCGCGCAGCGTCGCCTTGCTCCCCGGAGCGGCCGCGGTCGCGTAGAAGCGCGCCTCCGCGGCCTCGCGCTCGGCCGGGTGCAGCAGCTCGAGCGCATTGCGCGTGTCTTCATCGCCCAGACCATAGCCCAGGATGCGCCGCATGGCCGGGCTGGTGTAGCGGATGCCGCCTGAGGCGTCGACCAGTGCGATCGCCTCGCTGCTGTTCTCGATCAGCGCGCGGAAGCGCCTCTCGTTGCGCCTGAGCATCTGGCGCGCGCCGTCGGGCTGTGCGCGGCCTGCGTGCCGCACGCCGGTCGTGCGGCTGACGACCCGCATCAGGCTTTCGGCGTCGAGCCGGTTTTTCGGCAGCACGTCATCCGCACGCCGCAAGAGGGCTTCGCGGCGCAACGCAGGATGGTCGTGTCCGGTGACCAGCACCACCGGGCAGCGCGCCGCCCCCCGAAAACGCTCGAGCGTGCCCAGACCTGCGCTGTCCGGCAAGTCGAGGTCTAGCAGCACGAGATCGATCTCGTGCGTGGCCAGGATGCCGAATGCCTCCTCGAGGGTGCGCGCGTGCAGCACCTCGATGCCGTCGCGAATCGCAGCTTCCAGGTAGCCGTGCGCCAGTTCCGCGTCGGCGGGATCGTCCTCGACGAGCAGGATGCGCGCGGTGGCGGCGGCGCGCTGCGCCTGGGAATGCGTGCTCACGCAGCGTACGGTGCCGCGCGCGCCCCGGTCGCGCCATCGGGGAATCCCCGATGGTCCGCAGGGAATTCCTCACATATCGGCGGCCACCAGTCCCACCCGGATTGCGTAGCGCACCAGTCCGGCGACGTCGCGAATGCCGAGGCGCTCCATGATCTGGGCGCGGTGCGTCTCGACCGTCTTCACCGAGAGGTTCAGGTCGTAGGCGATTTCCTTGGTGCTGCGGCCGCGCGCGATCAGCTTGAGCACCTCGCGCTGCCGTGGCGTGAGCGCCTCCTGCTCCGCGCCGGCGCCCATGCGCCGGGCATATCCGTCCACCGCCTGGCGCGAAATGGAAGGGCTGAGCCAGGTCTCGCCGCGCATCACGCCGCGCAGCGCGAGCTCGAGCTCGGCAGTCGCCGCATCCTTGACGAGGTAGCCGGCTGCGCCGGCGCGCAGTGCCTGCAGAACGTACTCCTCGCTCGAGTACATCGAGAGCACGATCACGCGCACCTCGGGGAGCTGCTCGCGCAGGCGCGCCGTCGCTTCCAGTCCGTTCATCCCCTTCATGGCGATGTCCATCACCACGACATCCGGCCGCAGCTGCGCGGCGAGTGCGAGCGCCTCCTCGCCGCTGCCCGCCTCGTCGACCACCTCGACCTGCGCCATGGCGTCGAGCAGCGAGCGGATGCCGGCGCGCACCAGGACGTGGTCGTCCGCCAGCAGCACGCGGATGAGGCGCTGCGCCACTCAGCTCCCCGGTCCCGCGGCTGCGCCCTCGAGCGCGAACGTCGCAAGCAGAACCGTTCCCCGGCCGACCGCGGAGCGCAGCTCCAGCGCACCGCCGGCAAGTGTGGCGCGCTCCTCCATGCTCGCCATGCCGAGGCTCGCGCCGCCCGCGGCGCCGCGCAACGCAGTATCGGAGTCGAATCCCCTGCCGTCGTCGCGCACCGAAAGGGCGAGCCTTTCCCCCGCAACGAACAGCCGCACCCAGATATTGGACGCGGCCGCGTGCCGCAGCACGTTGTTGATCGCCTCCTGGGCGATGCGAAAGCACGCCGTCTCGACCTCCGGCGCAAGCGCGCGCGGCACGTCTTCGGATTCGAAATGCGGCGTCAGGCGGCCCACCGCCGCCTGCCGGTCGAGGTGCGAGCGCAGCGCGGCGACGAGACCGAGGTCGTCCAGCTGCGGCGGGCGCAGGCTGAGCGAGAGCAGCCGCACGCGCTCGAGTGCGTGGCGCGTCGTCTCGGCGCTCTCGGCCAGGCGCTCGCGCAGCGCGCCCGCGCCGCTCGCAAGGGCAAGCGACTCGAGCTGGATCTTGAGCGCAGTAAGCGCCTGGCCGATGTCGTCGTGCAGCTCGCGCGCGAGGTGCCGGCGCTCGCGCTCCTGCACTTCCAGCAGCCGGCGCGACAGCCGCTGCAGGCGCAGTTGGGTCGCCAGATGGCGCTCGCGCGCCCGCCTTTCCTCGAGCGCGCGGCGCACCGCGGAGGGCAGGCGCGCAAGGCGATCCTTGAGCACGTAGTCGGTCGCGCCGGCGCGCAGCGCGTCGACTGCGCGCTCCTCGCCGAGCGCTCCCGAGAGCAGGATGAACGGCAGCAGCGTATCGCGCCGCCGGACGTGCTCGAGCGCCTCGAGCCCGGTATAGCCGGGCAGGCTGTAGTCGGCGAGCACCAGCTCGAAGCCGCCTGCCGCCATGGCGCGCTCGAACGCCGCGCGGTCCGCCACCACCGTGGGCGCGCAAGCGATGCCCGCGTCGAGCAGCATCTGCAGCGCGAGCTCCGCGTCAGCCGGCTCGTCTTCCAGCACCAGGATGCGCAGGCTCGCCAAGCTCAGCTCGCGGCCGCCGCGGGTTCGACCGTGAAATGGAACGTGGCACCCTGGCCGGGCGCGCTTTCCGCCCAGATGCGCCCGCCGTGCCGGTGCACGACGCGCCGCGCGGTCGCCAGGCCTACGCCCGTGCCTTCGAATTCGTCCTCGGCGTGCAGACGCTGGAAAACCCCAAACAGCCGGTCGCGCTGGCGCATGTCGAATCCCACGCCGTTGTCGCGTACGAAGACTGCGCTCTCGCCACTCGGGAGCCGCTCCGCGCCCACCTCGACGAGCGCAGGATCACTGCCGCGCGAGTACTTGACTGCGTTGGACAGCAGGTTTTGCAGCACCACGCGCAGCAGCGCGCGGTCACCGCGCACCACCGGCAGGCTGCCGATGCGCCACTCGACGCGCCGACCGGCGCAGTCGGGGGCCAGCTCCTGCACCACCTCTTCCACCAGCCGGCCGAGCGGCACGTCGCGCTTTTCGAGCGGCGCGCGCGAAGCGCGCGACAGCGCGAGCAGATCTTCGATGAGTACCGACATCCTGCGCGCCGAGCGCACGATGGTGCGCAGGTAATGCGCCGCGCGTTCCGTCGCAGGCGGCTGCTCGCGCTCGAGCAAGCGCACGAAGCCCTCCACGTGGCGCAGCGGCGCGCGCAGGTCGTGCGACACCGAGTAGCTGAACGCCTCGAGCTCCGCGTTCGCGGCCTCGAGCTGAGCGGTGCGCACGCGCACGCGGTCCTCGAGCTCGCGGTTCAGGCGCGCCAGCTCCTCCTGCGTCCGCTCGCGCAGCGCCTGCTCGCCGAGCTTTTCCAGCGCGAACGACACGTCGCCGGTCATACGCGTCAGCAGGCCGACGAGCTCGTCGTCGAAAAAGCCCGGCGTCCGCGCGTGCACCGACAGCACCGCGACCACTTCCCCGCCGCGCAGGAGGGGAAAGGCGGCGCTCGAGCGGGAGCCGAGCCGCACGCCGATTTCCCTCAACGCCTTTTTCGCGGGGTCCGCATCGTCGTCGTTGCAGATCCGCGGCGCGCCGCTGCGCGCCGCCGTTCCCACGTTGCCGCGCGCGCGCAGGTCGTCCGCGTCGAGCGGGATCACGAGCCGCGCAATCTGGTCGCAGCCCGCGCCGGCGCAGGCGACCGGCACGATACAGCCCCGCTCGCGCCGCAGCGTGCCGACGTAGGCGGCCGTAAAGCCCATGTGCTCGACGCAGATGCGGCATACCTCGCGGTACATCTGCTCGTCGCTGGAGGCTCGCACCATGACCTCGTTCGCCTGCGACAGCGCCGCGTAGAAGCGCGTCAGCAGCGCCAGGCGCTGCTCGGCCAGCTTGCGCTCCGTGATGTCCCGTCCGCTGCCGCGATACCCCCGAAAGCCGCCCGCCTCGTCGTACACCGGCTCGCCGCTGATCGCCAGGTAGCGCTCGCGGCCGTCGGGCAGCACGCGGCGCATCTCGAAATCGCGGAACGGCAGGCGCGCCGCGAGCGCCGCCTGGTGCGCCTGCCAGTCGCCGCCGACGGGAGTCGTGTCGGGCAATTCCCAGCGCCGGTGGCCGCGCGAGCCCGAAACGCTGCGGCCGGATTTCTCTTCCACGTCGCCGGAATAGGACGTGAAGCGCAGCTCGGCGTCCTGCTCCCAGTACCAGTCCGAGGACAGGTTGGCAAGGCTGCGGAAGCGCGCCTCGCCCTCGCGCAAACGGCGCTCGTGCGCGTCGCGCTGGTCGAGCATGCTGCTGAATGCGCGCGCGACCGCAAGCAGCGTGGCGAGCACCGCGGCGATGGTGAGCAGCGCGACCGCAATCGCGCCGGTGTGCGAGCGCAGAATCGCGCCGAGGTTCTCGGCGGGCACGCCGGCGATCGCCGTCCAGCTCGATTCGGGAATGCGCCGGAAGGCGAACAGGCGCTCGATGCCATCGTTGCCGGCCGCGCGCAGCAAGCCTTCGGGGCGCGCGAGCGCCAGGCGTACGATCGACGCGTCGGAGCGGGTGCCGATGCGCCCGTCGGGCGGCACGCGCCCCACGATGTAGCCCTGCTCGTCGACCATGCCGACCACGCTGTTCTCGGGCAGCCTGGCGAGGCTCGCGAGCGGCTGCCAGGCCGCAAGGTCGATGGTGGCGAAAACGACGCCGATCACGGTCCCCGCCTCGTCCCGGATCGGCAGTCCGGCGGCGGCCACCCACCTGCCGCTGCGCGCGCCGAAGCGCGGACGGTCGATCAGGAAGCGGCGTTCGCCTGCCACTGCCCTGATCCACTCGTCGCGCTGCAGCCGCCGGTCCGGGGCCAGCAGGTGGGCCCCGCACACGTATTCGCCGTCGCGGCGCGCGACGACGAAGTTCGTCACCTCGGGGTCCGTGTCGTCCAACGCCGCAAGCGCCGGATCGCAGGCTGCCGGATCGAGACGGCGCACCAGTGGGCGCTGCGCCAGCAACTCGAGCTTGCTGCGGAGCGAAACGAGATGGTAGTGAGCCTCGGCGACCGTGGTCTCGCGCAGGCGCAGCGCCGCCTCCTCGGCGCGCCGCGCCTCGCCGCGCCAGGCCTCGTACAGGGCAATGGCGAGCAACCCGCACATCGGCAAAGCGACCAGCGCGACCACCCGCAGGAGTTCCGACCGTACGCCTTGCAGTGCCTTCGGCCTCATGCGGCCAATCGCCTTCCATTGACTGGACGAATTCTGCAGCCTCGCCGGATCACTGGCCAATCAAGGTTTCCCCGGCGGCCATAACGGCCCGCTGCTGCCCTCGAGGGCGCGCGGCAACCCGAAAATTGGGGATTTCCAGACCCTGCAGCGCGCCTATAGACTTGCGCTTGGCTATAATTTGTTCGGCTCCTGGCTGCGTGGCCGCACGAGGACTACCAAGGGGGGAGGCGCAGCCCCTTCACCCAAAGGGGAGACCGGAAATGACCATCAGAAAAGCGGCGGCGGTGCTCGCGGCGTGCTTTGCATTGCTCGCGGTCGGGTGCCGCATTGCGCCAATTTATGACGTGAATGGCGATGCCATTACTTCGAGCAAGGCCGACCTCACGATGAGCGACGTGAGCAAGGCGATCCAGCGCGCCGGGTTGACGCTCGGCTGGCAGATGCAGCAGGCCGGGCCCGGACACATGATCGGTACCTTGCATCTGCGCGACCACGTGGCGGTGGTCGACATCACCTACGATACCAAGTCGTACTCGATCAACTACAAGGACAGTAGCAACCTGCAATACGATGCCGGGAAGCGTGAAATCCACAAGAACTACAACGGATGGATACAGAACCTGGAAAACGGCATTCGGACGCAATTGCTGCACATGTAGCGCGCAGCGCCTGATCGGTTATTGGGGCGGGAAGGCCAGCGGGCACGACCGGACCTGGGAGGGGTCGTTCAGTGTCTAAAATGGAAAACGTGTTACCTCAGACGCATCTCGAGCACGAGGTGGCGGCGCTCATCGTTGACGCCGTCAACCTCGACTGCACGCCGGACGAAATCGATCCCGAGGCCCCCCTTTTTGGCGAAGGCCTGGGCCTCGACTCGATCGATCTGCTTGAGGTCGCGCTGGCGATCTCGCAAAAGTACGGTTTCAAGCTGCGCTCGGACGACGAGAACAACAAGGTCACCTTCTCCTGCCTGCGCGCGCTGAGCGGGTACGTTGAAAAGCACCGCACGCGGTAGCGGCGCGTCATGACCCGACGCACCGGTCTTCTGGTCGCGGCCGCATGCTGTGCATTTCCCGCCCTGTCGCACCTGGCGGTCGTCAGCGGCGACGCGCGCTGGGCGGCGCTCGGGCTCGCGCTGCTCGCCTGGAGCGCGCTGGCGGCGCGCGTGCGCCCGGTGCTCGCGGCCCTGCTCGGCCTGCTCTTGTCCGGCCTGGCGCTCGCGCTAAGCGCGTTGTGGCCGGCGGCGGTCGTGTTCGCGCCACCGCTCGCCGTCTACCTCGCGCTCGCCGGGGCGTTCGCCGCCACGCTGCGCAGCGGCCACGAGCCCATGGTCAGCCGCTTCGCGCGCATCGAGCGCGGCGGCGAATTGCCGCCCGACCTCACCCGCTATACGCGCGTCCTGACCGGCCTCTGGGTGCTGTTCTTCGTGGCCATGGCGACCGTTTCCGTGGCCCTGGCGTTCACCGGGCCACGCGAGTTGTGGTCGGTGTTCACGAATCTCGTCAGCTACGCGCTGCTCGCCCTGTTCTTCCTCGTCGAGTACCTCTATCGCAGGATCCGCTTCCGTCACCATCGGCACGCCGGGCTGGTCGAATTCCTGCGCCGTCTGCCGAGCTACAGGCCGTGGGGCAAACCGCCGCGCGGCCGATTGGCTGATGGCCCCTGAACTCGCCCTGATCGAGCGCTTTCGCGCCGATGACGCGATCGGCTGGCAGGGGGGCAAGGCGATCGACGCAGGCCGCTTTTGCAGCACCGCGATCGCGCTCGCGGCGCTGCTGCCGCGCAAGCGCCATGTGCTCAACTTGTGCGAGGACAGGCTGAGCTTCATGCTCGGATTCGCCGCTGCGATGGTCGCAGGGCAGGTCAGCCTGCTGCCGTACTCGCGGGCCCCGGGCGCCGTGCTCGACCTGCTCGCCAGCCAACCGGACACGTACTGCCTGTCCGACGGCGAGGGGCTGCCGCCAGGCCTTCCCGCGATCATGACGCCGGATTTTGCACAATCGGGCGGCGCCTTCGACGTGCCGCGCTTCGGCGCCGACCGGCTCGCGCTGATCGCGTACACCTCGGGCAGCACGGGCCGGCCGCAGCCCCATGCGCAGACCTGGGGCTCGCTGGTCACCGACGCGCGCGCCCTGGGCGCATACCTGGGCTTGGCGGCGGGCGGAGCGTGCTCGATCGTCGGCACGGTGCCGCCGCAGCACATCTACGGCATGGAGACGACCGTCATGCTGCCGATGCAAAACGGCGTGCCGGTGCACTCCGGCCGCCCTTTGCTGCCGGCCGACATCGCGGCCGCGCTGGCCGCCGCGCCCGGCCGGCGCTGGCTGGTGACGACGCCAGCCCATCTGGGCGCCTGCGCGGGGGAAAATGTGCAAATGCCGCCGCTCGCGGGGATTCTGAGCGCGACCATGCCGCTCGCGGCGGAGCTCGCGCAACGGATAGAGCAGCGCTGGTCCGCACCGGTGCACGAGATTTACGGCTGCACGGAAGGCGGCGCCCTCGCCCTGCGCCGCCCCGCACTTGAGGCGAACTGGCGCGTGCGCGAAGGAATGCGGCTGCGATGCGCCGGCGGCGAAACCTGGGTGGAGGGCGGTCACCTCGCCCGAGCGCTCAGGATTCCCGACCGGCTGGAAGTCCTGAGCGAGACGCAGTTCAGGCTGCTTGGCCGCCCCGAGGACATGGCCAAGATCGCCGGCAAGCGCGCATCGATCGAGGCACTGAATCGCGAGCTTCTGCGCGTGCCGGGGGTCAAGGACGGCGTCTTCTTCGATCCGGGCGGCGCCGCGCGCCGGGCGACGCGCCTGGCGGCGGTAGTCGTCGCCCCCGGGCGCGACCCGGAAGCGATTCTGCGCGTGCTGCGCGAGCGCATCGACCCCGCCTTCCTGCCGCGACCGCTCATCATGGTCGAGGCGCTGCCGCGCTCTGCAACCGGCAAGGTCGCGCGCGCCGAGCTGCTGGGGCTGTTCGAAGCCGCCGCGGCGCGCAACCGTAACCTCGCGTGATGCGCGTCGGCGACGCCATCGAGGCGGACCACCCGGCGCTGGCTGGGCACTTTCCCGGGAGTCCGATCGTGCCGGGGGTGCTGCTGCTCGCACGCGTCGCGCGCGCCGCCGCGCAGCTTGCGCGCGCGCCGCTCACCGCGATCCCCGTGGCAAAGTTTCACGCGCCGCTGCGCCCGGGCGAGCGCTTCGAGATCGAACTGCAGCGCAAGGGCGGGGCTTCGATAGACTTCTGCGTGCGCCGTGGCGAGGTGCTGATCGCCTCGGGCACGCTTCGCCTCGGGGTCGGGAACACTGCCTAAGCACGCTCCCACGGCATCCTGGGACGTCGAGCAGGAGAGAGGCGGCTCGCTCGCGGTCGGGCTCATCGCCTGGCTGAGCGTCGCGCTCGGACGCAGCGCCACGCGCTGGCTGCTTCATCCGATCAGCTGGTATTTCGTCGCCTTCTCGGCGAGCGCGCGGCGCGCTTCGAGGACGTTCCTGCGCCGCGCCCTCGGCCGCGAACCGCGCCTCGCCGACGTGCTGCGCCACTTCCACAGCTTTGCGTCGACGCTGCACGACCGAGTCTTCCTGCTGACGGGGCGCGAACGGCTGTTCCACGTTGAGGTGCATGGCGCCGAGCGGGTGACCGAACTCCTTCGTTCCGGGCGGGGCTGCATCCTGCTCGGCTCGCACCTCGGCAGCTTCGACTTACTGCGTGCATTTGGCAGACGCGCTGGATTTCGGGCCATCAACGTCGTCATGCACCCGCCGGATGCTTCCCACACCACGCGGGCCTTTTCGCGCATGGCGCCCGAGCTGAGCAAGCGGGTGATCGCGCCTGGCCGGCCCGATACCATGCTGAAAGTGAGCGAATGCCTGGGGCGGGGCGAGATCGTGGGTTTCCTCGGCGACCGGCCCCTGCGCGGGGCGCGGGTCCAGGCATGCGACTTTCTCGGTGCGCCGGCCGACTTCCCTCTCGGCCCTCTGCTTATCGCGGGCGCCGTCGGCGCACCCGTAGTCACCTTCTTCGGCCTGTACGGTGGCGCAGCGCGCTACGAGGTATTCCTGGAAGAGCTGGTGGAAGGATCTGCTGTGGCGAAGGGCGCGCGCGAGGCCTGGGCGCTGCAGTGTCTCGCCCGCTACGTCGAGCGGCTCGAGCGCTACGCGCGCCGCTCACCCTACAACTGGTTCAACTTCTATGACTACTGGAACGAGACTCCTCGCTAAGGCGGCCGCCGCGGTGCTCGCGGCGGTCATGCTATCCGGTGCCGCAGTACAACGACCCCTAGACGAGGTCCTACTGATGCGAATGTTGGCGGGCGTCCAGACCGCCAGTGCGACTTTCGTCGAAACGCGCTACAGCCCGTTGCTCAAGTCGCCGCTGGTGTCACGCGGCAGCCTGACGTACCGGCGCCCGGACCAGCTCGAAAAGCTCGTCGTGTCGCCGCAGAAGGAGCGCATCGCGCTGCGGGGCGATCGGCTGACGATCGACGGCGCGGCTGGCGGCCGCATGGAGATCGATGTCGGCGCTGCCACCGCTGGCATCGGTGCGCTGATCGAAGCGGTGCGCGCGACGCGCGCGGGCGACTTGGCCGGCCTCGAGCGCAACTTCGTCGTCGAGGTGACCGGGACGCACGACGACTGGCGGCTGCGGTTAAAGCCGCGTACAGCCGATATTGCGCGCTACATCAGCGCGGTCAGCGTCTGGGGCTCGGGCGCGCGCCTGCAGCGCATCGAGGTATGGGAGGCGAGCGGCGACCGGACCGTGACGGAAATAGACGAGGCGACGGATTGACGAACACCGCGCGCGTGCTCATTGCCGCCTGGCTCCTGGCGCTCGGCGCCTGCGGCGTCTGGCTGGTTCGCCATGTGACGGTCACGACCGATCTGTCCGCCTTCCTGCCTCCGTCGGCGACGGCCGAACAGCGGATACTGCTCGGACAGCTGCGCGATGGCGCGGCATCGCGCCTGATCTTGATCGGCCTGGAGGGTGCCTCGGAGGACGCGCTGGCGCGCGCCAGCGGCGAGCTCGCCCGCAGGCTTAGCGCAAGCGACGAGTTCGCGTACGTCAGCAACGGCGCGGCCGGAGCGGGCAGCAGGGAGCAGGCGCTGCTGTTCGAACACCGGTATCTGCTCAGCCCCGCGGTCCGTCCCGAGCGCTTCTCGGTCGCGGGTCTCGAGGCGGCGCTCGCCGAGACCTACCGGCTGCTCGGTTCGTCGGCGGGAGTGCTCGTGCGCGCCACGCTGCCGGCAGACCCGACCGGGGAAATGGCGCAGGTCTTGCGCCAGTTCGGCCAGGACGCGGGGCCGGATACCCGGCACGGCGTGTGGTTTTCGCGCGACGGGCACCGGGCGCTGCTCGTCGCGCAAAGCCGCGCGCCCGCGTTCGACGCGGACGCTCAGCGCCGCGTAGTGCAGACGATCGAGAAGGCTTACGCGGTGGCGCGACCGGCAACCGGCCGCATCCTGCTCTCGGGTCCGGGGGTCTTTGCGGCAAACATCCGCGATACCGTCGACTCCGACGTGTGGCGCCTGTCGCTGCTCGGCGCCGCACTCGTGCTCGCGATCCTGTACGCGGCTTACCGCTCCCTGGCGATCGTCGCGGTGAGCTTCCTTCCCGCCGCGACGGGGCTGGTGATCGGTGTGACCGCCGTCGCGCTCGGCTTCGACAAGCTGCAGGGGATTACGCTCGGCTTCGGCGTGACCCTGCTCGGAGAAGCGGTCGACTATCCGACCTATCTCTTCATGCAGGCCCGTCCGGGCGAGTCGCTCGGCGACGCGCTCGCGCGCATCGGCCCGACGCTGAGGCTCGCCGTGCTCACCACCGTGCTGGGCGCGCTGGCCATGGCCATGTCCAGTTTTGCCGGGCTCGCCCAGCTCGGCGTGTTCACGGTCGCCGGCGTGGCCGCGGCAGGCGTCGCCACGCGCTGGATGGTGCCAGCCGTGGTTCCCGTGCGGCCCGACTTGCCCGCCGCGGGAAAAGATCTCCCGTGGCTGGATCGCTTCGCGGACGCAGCCCGCCGTGCGCGCCGGCCCGCGGCCGCGCTGGTCCTGGGGGCGCTCGCAATAGTCGCGTGGAAGCACGACCGGCTGTGGGACGACGACCTCTCCAGCCTGACCCCCGTGTCCGCCTCGGCCAAGCGCCTGGACCGCGACTTGCGCGATGAGCTCGGCGCGCCCGACTTGCGCTACCTCGTCGTCGCCCGCGGGGCCTCGCGCGAAGCCGCGCTGCAGGCGAGCGAGGCCATGGCCGCGTGGCTGGACGCCACGGTACACCGGGGCTGGCTTTCCGGCTTCGACGTTCCCTCGACCTACCTGCCCAGCGAACGGACGCAGGAGGCGCGCCGTGCCGCGCTGCCCGAACGGGAAGTGCTCGCCGCGAGGCTCGAGCGCGCGCTCAGGCATTCGCCGTTCCGTGCGGGCGGCTTCGCGCCGTTCCTCGATGACGTGGCGCGCGCCCGCTCCGCTGCGCTGCTCGATATGCGCGACCTGGACGGGACCGCTCTCGCCCTCAAGGTCGATTCGTTGTTGGTGCGCAACCAGGACGGGTGGAACGCGCTCGCCACGCTGCGCACGGTGAGTGCGCCCGCCGAGCTGGCGCGGCAAGCGTCGGCGCACGGCGCCGAGTTCATCGACCTGAAGGCGGAGTCGAACAGGCTTGTCACCACGTACAAGAACCAGGCGTTGCGCTATATCGCCCTCGGGCTCGCGTGCATCGCCGCACTGCTCGCACTCGCGCTCGGCGGCGCACGGCGCGCCGCGCGCGTCATGGCTCCGACGCTCGCGGCGGTGGCGCTGGACGTCGCCCTGCTCTTGCTCCTGGGCAAGAGGCTGTCGCTGTTCAACCTCGTCGCGCTTCTGCTGGTGGTGGGCGTCGGCTTGAATTACGCGCTGTTCTTTGCCGGACGCTACGCCGACGACGCGGATAAGCGGCGCGCGCAACGCGCGGTCGTGGTGTGCGCAGGAACGACGTTGTCGGCATTCGGTTGCCTTGCGCTGTCGCGCATTCCGGTTCTGCACGAGATCGGCTTGACGGTCTCGCTCGGCGCCTCGCTGGCGCTGTTGTTCGCCGCCGCCTTCGCCGACCGGCCCGAATAGATCCCGCCTCCGGTATAGTCCGATCGACCTGCCGGAGCTGTGCGTGCGGCCATTACTCATGACTCACTTCTCGACGGCGAATCCGCTTGGGCTCGGCCGTGCCGCGACGCTCGCTGCCCTGTGCGAGCGGCGCGGCGGTCTGCGCCCCATGGATTTGGACGGCGTTGCGCTCGACACCTGGATCGGGCGGGTCGCCGGCGTCGAGGAAGAGCGGGTCGTATCGCGGCTGGTCGAGTTCGACTGCCGCAACAACCGCCTGGCACAGCTCGGGCTGCGACAGGACGGCTTCGACGCCGCAGTCGCGCAAGCGCGCGCACGCTACGGCCCGGAACGCATCGCCGTCCTCGTCGGAACCAGCACCTCGGGCATGGAGCACTGCGAGCGTGCCTATCGACAACGCGACCCCCACAGCGGTGCGCTCCCCGGATGGTTCAAGGAGCGTTACTCCCTCAACCTCTTTTCGGTCGCCGACTTCGTGCAACGCTATCTCGGGCTCAGCGGGCCGGCAGCGTCGATTTCGACGGCATGCTCCTCGAGCGCCAAAGTGTTCGCCAGCGCGGCCCGCATGATCGAAGCGGGCTATGCGGACGCCGCGGTCGTCGGCGGCGTCGACAGCCTGTGCCTGACGACGTTGTACGGCTTCGACTCCCTCGACCTCCTGTCGCGCCAGCCGTGCCGGCCCTGCGACGCGGCACGCGACGGCATCTCGATCGGAGAGGCCGCGGGCTTCGCCCTGCTCGAGCGCCCAGGACGCGCGCAGGGCGGCGTCGCCCTGCTCGGCTACGGCGAGAGCTCGGACGCGTTCCACATGTCGTCGCCCGACCCGAGCGGCGACGGCGCGTACGCCGCAATGCAATTTGCCTTGCAGCGCGCCCGCGTCGCGCCCGGCGACGTGCACTACATCAACATGCACGGCACCGGAACGCCGGCGAACGACCGCATCGAGGATCGCGCCATTTTCCGCCTGTTCGGCGCCTCGGTGCCGTGCAGCTCGACCAAGGGCTGGACAGGCCACACCCTCGGCGCTGCGGGCATCGTCGAAGCGGTCATTTGCGCGCTGTGCCTGGAGGCGCGCCTCGTTCCCGGCACGCTGAACCTGGATCGTATCGACCCGGCTTTTGCGAGCTGCGTGACAGCCGCCGCCGAGACGCGCGAGCTGCGCTACGTCTTGAGCAACTCCTTCGGCTTCGGCGGCAGCAACTGCAGCTTGCTGCTCGGGAGGCCGGCGTGAACGCCGTCTATCTGGAGTCGGTCGGCATGCTCGGCCCGGGGTTGCCCGACTGGGCCACGGCGCGCCGCGTGCTGGACGGCGAGCTGCCGCATCGCGCCGAACTCCCGCGGCCGGATCCGCCCCAGCTGCCGCCCAACGAGCGCCGCCGCATTCCGCAGCTCGTTCGCTGGGCGCTTGCGGTGGCGCACGAGGCGCTCGCAAGCGCCGAGCGCAGCGCGGCGGAGGTCGCCATGGTGTTCTCCTCGAGCTCCGGGGACGGCGAAATCGTGCACAAGCTGTGCGAGGCGGTCACCGCGCCGGAGCGCGAGGTCTCCCCGACGATGTTCCACAACTCCGTGCACAACGCAGCCCCCGGCTATTGGAGCATCAGCACGGGCTCGCAGCAGCGCTCGATGGCGCTTTGCGGCCACGACGCCTCGTTCGCCGTGGGCCTGCTCGAGGCCGTCGCTCTCGTGCTCTCGGAGCAGTCGTCCGTGCTGCTCGTCGTTTGCGATCTGCCCTTTCCCGAGCCGTTGGCCGCGCTGCGCGACATCAGGCTGCCCTTCGGCGTGGCACTGCTGCTTTCACCCGCGCCCGGGAAACGGGCGCTCGCGCGCTGGACGGTCTCGCTCGGTGCGGGCCCGGCGCTCGCGCGCTTTCCGCACATGCTGCCGGCGGCGCTCGCGACGAACCCGGCCGCGCAAGCCCTGCCGCTGCTCGCGGCGTCGCGCGGTAGCACCGCGCAAACCGTGTCCATCGTGTACGCAGGCGACCGGCACATGACGGTCGAAACCTCGCCATTCTGATGAGCAGCGTGGAATTCCGCGACCTCATTCCGCACCGCGGGACGATGAGCCTGCTGAGCGAGGTGGTCCGCTTCGACGAGGAAAGCATCACCTGCCGTGCCGTCAGCCATCGCGATCCGGCGCATCCCTTGCGCGAGCGCGGCGTCCTGCACGCGCTGTGCGCGATCGAGTACGCGGCTCAGGCCATGGCGGTGCACGGCGCGCTGGTCGAACCGCAAGCGCCCCATGCGGGCATGCTCGCGGCGGTCAGAGACGTTACTCTGCACGTGGAGCGCCTGGACGACGTCGCCGACGATCTCACGTTCACGGCACGCAGGCTCATCGGCGGGCGGCGGCAAATCCTTTATGAGTTCGTCGTGCAGGCAGGAGAAAAGGAGTTGCTGCGCGGCCGGGCCGCGGTGGTCCTCGCGCCGCGGGGTAACGCATGAAGCGCGCACTGGTGACAGGCGGCGCAGGAACCATCGGCGCGGCGATCTGCGCAAGCCTTGCCAGGAGCGGCGCGCACGTCATCGTGCATGCGCACCGTGATCCCGCGCGCGCTAGCAAGCTGGTCGAGGCGCTGCGCGCGCAAGGCGTCAGCGCGGAAAGCGTGGTCTTCGATGTCGCCGATCCGGCCGCCTCGACGGCAGGGGTCGAGCGCCTGCTCGAGGGCGGCGCGATCCAGATCTTCGTGCACAACGCCGGCATCACGGCCGACGCACCGATGGCGGGCATGAGCGACGAGCAGTGGTCGAGCGTCATCGGCGTTTCGCTGAACGGCTTTTTCAACGCAGCTCGCCCTCTGCTGCTGCCGATGCTGCGCACGCGCTGGGGGCGGATCGTCGCCGTGACCTCGGTGGCCGGCATCATGGGTAATCGCGGACAAAGCAACTACGCCGCCGCGAAGGCGGGCCTGCACGGGGCAGTGAAGTCCCTCGCCCTAGAGCTCGCCAGCCGCGGCGTGACGGTGAACGCCGTGGCCCCCGGCATCATCGCCTCGGCCATGGCGCACAAGGCTTTCGACGCCGAGCGCATCGCGCGCATGGTCCCCATGGGGCGCGCGGGAACGCCGCAGGAGGTCGCCGGCGTGGTAGCGTTTCTGTGCTCGGATGAGGCATCCTACGTCTCGGGCCAGGTGCTGGCCGTCGATGGAGCCATGGCGTGAACGCAGTCGCGGCGGTCATTCCCGCCTTCAACGAGGAAGCGACGATCCGGGGCGTCGTCGAGCGCACGCTGCGTCAGGTCGCGCGCGTGATCGTGGTGGACGATGGCTCGTCCGACCGCACCGCTCTGGCGCTCGACGGATTGCCGGTCACGGTTCTGCGCAACGAGCGCAACCGCGGCAAGGCGCGCAGCCTGTTGCGCGGCATGGAGGAGGCGTTCCGGCACGGCGCCGACGCGGTGGTCACCCTGGACGGCGACGGGCAGCATCCCCCCGAAGAGATCCCCCGCCTGCTGTCTGCGCTTCGGGCCGAACCGCGCTCGATCGCGATCGGCAGCCGGCTGCACGATGCGGCAAACATTCCGCTCGATCGCTATCTCGCGAACCGATTCGCGAACTTCTGGATCGCCTGGGCCGCCGGGCAGCCGGTCGAGGACAGCCAGTCGGGCTTCAGGGTCTATTCCGACGCCGCGTGGCGCGAAGTGGTTTCGCGCTGCGGCGCGGAGGGTTTCGTGTTCGAGAGCGAGGTGCTGATCGAGGCCGGGCGCGTTGGCTTCTCGCTGCTCGCGGTTCGCGTGCCCGCGGTCTATGGCGCGCGCGCGCGCCGCAGCCACTTCCACCCGGTGCTCGACATCGCGCGCATCACGCGCATGGTGGCCTGGAAACTGTTGTCGCGGGGCCTCTACCTATCCGGCCTGGTCAGATTACTGCGTGCCGAGCGTCTGGAGCGCGCCGAGGGGGGCCGCGAAGCCGGCCCGACGGGCTGAACGGCGCCGGGCGCCGCAGCGGAGAAAACTGGTGGAGTGGAGGAGGATCGAACTCCCGACCTTCGCATTGCGAACGCGACGCTCTCCCAGCTGAGCTACCACCCCGTGGGAAGGCGCGGATTTTACCGCAATCCAGGAGCCGGCGGCATCCGGCGCCGATCGACCCTTATTGGAGCTTCGGCCCGCCCTGATTGCCCCCGCCGCGGCCCCCACCGGACCCGGCACGCTGCGGAAAGCAGGCGCGCAGAGCGTCCGGATCCTGAGCGTTTTGCACGCACGTGAGCCGGCTCTGCAGATCGGAGATCCTCTCCTGGATGCGGCTCTCCACTCTCTGTTTCACCTCTTCGAAGCGCTGCTGACCCTGCTGCGGCGCAGCTTGCCCGCCCGTTTGCGCGCCGTCCTGTTGCGCCACGGCCCCGAACGAGACGAGTGCGGCGGCGATGGCGCCGATTGCCGCGATTGTCGCTTTCATCCGCTTGCCTCCTGCAGTTCGGGAAAGCAAGTTATATCAGCGCACGGATCGCCATCCGAGCAGATTTACTCAACTTTACACAGTGCGCGGGATTGCGAGGTCGGACAGCGCCGAACCCGTTACAGTCAGCGTCGGCGGCAGATCATCAGCGACGAGCAAATACCGAGGGTACCGCTCACGCGCTCGATGATCATTCCGGCGGCCTCGACCATCGCGGCAATGTCGGCCGCCTTGTACATGCGGCTGCAGCCGTTCGCCAGGCAAGTGAAATAAAGCGAGAAGGCCTGCAGGCAGTAAGCCGAGATCTCGTGGTCTTGCCGGTCCCAGAACGTGTCCAGGATGTACAGGCGACTATCCGGCCCCAGGGCCGCAGCCGCACGCTCGAGCAGCGCGCGCACGTCGGCCTCGCCGAAGCACACCAGAAATTGGCTCATCCAGATCGCGTCGAACCCTGTCGGCAATGGTCGCGAGTGATCGAGCAGATCGCAGGATTGAATCGCGATGCGCTCCTGCAAGCCGAGCGCCTCCACGTTCTGCCGGGCGACGACAGCCTGCCCGGGCAGGTCGAGGATCGTGACCGCAACCTCCGGGGAGTACCGCGCGCACTGGATGGCCCAGTTGCCGGTATTGCCGCCCACGTCCAGCAGCGTGCGGTGCGGGCGCTCGAAAACGATGGGCAGCGCTTGAGGAAAAGCCGCGTCGGAGTAGTACTGGTTCCACTTGAACCAGCTGCTTCGCGCGGGCTCCGGCAACGTCGAAAGGGCCGGGTAGATCGTGTCCCAGTCGCCGAACACGTGTTTCAGTCCGGCGGGCGTGCCTTCCCGTATCGATTCCTCGAGGTAGTAGAAGGCCTGGAAGCAATCGTGATGCACGAAATCCATGTTGATGCGCGTCAGCTCGTCCCGCAGGATGCAGGCGCCGGTCTTGGTGAGCACGAACCGGTCGCCCTCGGTGCGCACGACGCCAGCCGCGAGTCCGGCTTCCAGCAACACGAGTACGCCATAGCGCGGGACCTGGACTCGCGAGGCGATCTGGTCAAGCGCAAGCCCGGCGCGCGTCGCGCGCAAAGCTTCCAGAATGCCGAAGTCGCGCAGCAACCTCACGCATTGGAAGATGATTGGTCCGAAGGCGATTCGCTGTGCGGCGAAGCGCGCCTCGATCAGCGACTGGGAATCGGCCAGAGCATCGCTGGAACCCATGACAGATCATGCTGGCGCAAGGCGCGACCGGTCAAGCGCGAGAGTCGGGGCTAGAAGTGGAGTGGGCCGGCCTGGATTCGAACCAGGGACCAAGGGATTATGAGGCCGAGTGGACAAATATACAGCAGCACTCCACAGCACTCAGCGGCATATTCTCATAGGGAAAACCGGGCAGGCATTTGCTGTCGCTTGCTGCAGGTTGTTGGCAGAAGTTGCGCCAGAGTGTGCCGGAATTGTGCCGCAGGTCAACGCGCCCCACGCGGTGCGCCGAATCTCAGGCCTTGGCATTTTCGCTCCGGGCACCGCTCGCAGCATAGCGAGCAAACAGGCTGACAGCGTGGACACAGCGCCACGCCAGCGCGTAACCTCCACTCCCGTGAGGAAGAAGGACGATACAGAGGAACCGAAGCAGTCGTCTTCCGGCTCAGGGGATCAGCGGAACACAGGGCAAGGCGGCGACGCATCTTTCGATATCAGGCGGCCCACTGTGCGCCCGGCACGAAGGGGTCGCCGAGTCCGGCCACGGTACCGCGATCCAATTTGACACTGACCCGGCTTCGTTCATCAATGCCGGCACCGTTTGGCATCTCCCCTTAGTCTAGAAATAACGAAGCCCGCACGCAGCGGGCTTCGTGTGAGCGATTCGCCGGCCGCTCAGTGCAACTTGCGTCGACGAGAGAAACCCAACCCTGCTAGGCCGATGCCAAGCAGCGCGATGGTGGCAGGTTCCGGAACGGTGTTTGTGTTGAGACCCGCCTCGGTAAAGGGCGTGGAGTAGTAAACGGAATTTGGCGGGTCTGCGTACGCGACTGCAAAAGTTCCAAATGGCACGCCGCTCGTATTTACTTGGATGAAATCTTTGGGCCCGAACGACGGTGCATCAAGGGCGATAACGTAGATGCCAAAGTTGCTCGCAGCGATTCCATTGACAGATAGATCCCACTGACTCCAATTGACGAAGCTATTCGAATTGTTGGCCGTGAGACTAAGCATGCCGTACACGTCGCCAGACGTCATCAAGCCTTGGAACCCCATACCATTGAGGCCATAGGCGGTGGTGCCGAACGTTGAGCTAATAGCAGAAGAGACGCCATTGTCGATCAGGTTTGCCGACGTTACCGGATCGGCTGTAAGCGCGTTCGCCGACGCGCTGTCATTCGGAATACCGAGTATTAGAAGAACTGGGTCTGGCGCAACCGTGGCCGCGCCATTGCTGGTCTGGTAGATATCAAGGCCCTGGGTGACAGGGTTCACCTCGTTATTGAATAGCGGGCAGCCGCCTGTTGCACAAGCGGTGCCGTACCCGCTGCCGATGTGCAGCGTCGCGCCCGCGCGCGCCTGAGGGATTGCAGCTGTCAGAGCCAGCAATACGCCGGCGAATGCCCACTTCAAGCTATCTACTCCCCAATCAGGCCGCTTCCCCACGGCCACAAGCGATCTACCATCAAACCCACCAAAGAGAAGCAAGAACAAGACCAGAAGATAACTTTTCTCTCTTGGCCAAGCGGTTGCGTGATGCCAGCGGTTTCCTACCGCATTGGGCAGGCCCGAAATGTAAAGTGAACCGACAGTGTGGGTGCTTAGTGCGCCAACGCAACCGCCGGCGACCGACTTTTCACCGCCCAGAAATTACTGGTCGATAAGTACTATGCTTGGTGTCTGACCTGCGAGGATAGACGCTCGCGGTCAGCGATCCACGCGTCCCACTTTGACGATGGGCCTCACATTGGATTTTTCTTTTTCGTGTTCCATTCGCCTTCGTGCGCGCTCGAAGGTTTTGCGTATGTCGGTCAAGTAGGAAGGAACATACTTGCGGGCTGATTTCGGGTCCGTCAGGCGAGTCATTTTTGCGACGGTACACATCCCCGCCACATCGATATTGAGATAGCTCAACGATCGGGGTGGGAGTTGTATTTGTCTGTCCGCCCGCCCGTCAATTAGCTGGTGCGCTTACGTCGGCCAAACCCGAGACCAGCCAGGCCAAGGCCGAGCAGCGCAATCGTCCCTGGCTCAGGAATGGTTGCCTCGACGTCCGACGTGGCGATGGCCGTGAGGAACGCATTAGAGAAATCCAGCTGCTCTGCATCGATCAAGGTGAACCCCTCCGAAGGTATCGGCAATAAGGACTCAGTATCGGACTGGAACGAGCCTACTATGGTCCCGTATTGGATGCCTTGGTCAGTAACCCTGTCGAATGCGTAGGTAAGGATATCGCTGACACCGTTCGCTGGATCAGTCCCGGGTTCCACAAATGCCACGTTATGGACCCCTATATTCGTCTCGCCATTATCGATCCATCGGCCACTGAAGTTGTAGACGATCGAGACGTTCGCCGTCTCGCTTTCTGGGACCGTGACGGTTACGGGATTATTCAATCCCTGCTGCACGGTGTTCCCGTTAAGTATGAATCCGCCCTCAAAATCATTCAGCGAGAACTTGATGGTGTCATTGGGGGAGGTGTCATCAATGAGTAAGGCCGCAGCAAGTGCATGTCCGGGGTTGATGAGAGCGAACGCCATGCCTGCGAGACTTGATGCCAAGAGACGTTTCATTCTCTGTGCTCCTATCGGTCTGGTACCTGTCGGCCCACTTCCCCCTACATCAGCAAGATGCGTACCGGAAGCTGAAAACGGTGTGGAACCGAGACGTTAGCTCGCAAGTCTTCGGAGAGACAGTGTCTGGTTGTAAAAGCCGCCGACAGTACGCTGACTCGCGTCTGACGGCTCAGTTAGTGGGCTTCTTCTAGCCGTGTGCTGGGCTAGAGCTTTATAGCAGGGAGCGCGCGTCGACGTCCCATACGGGCCGATACGCCGAAGATCGATCTGTGATCAGCACCGAGTACTGACTTTGGTTAATGCGGCGACGTACGGATCAGGTGCGCGCCCTGTCGGAACATTCAAATGTGAGCCCGAGCAAGCAAAAGATGTACTGTGAGAAGTGCGGCTGCGTCCTACTGACCTCTGGCGGTGCGCGCCACTACTAGCCGAGCAGCTGCGGGGAACTTCGAGCGCGCCAGAGCGCAAGAACGAAGCTGGCTTCCTATTTGAGTGGTGGGCCGGCCTGGATTCGAACCAGGGACCAAGGGATTATGAGTCCCCTGCTCTGACCGACTGAGCTACCGGCCCGCGAAGCGCAGCTTACATGGCGAGCGCGCGCTCGAGAAAGTCGAGCCGGTCCTGGCCCCAGAAGAGCTCGTCCCGGTAGACGTAGGTCGGGGCACCGAACACGCCGCGCGCCAGGGCCTCGCGCGTGTAACTTTCGTAGCGCTCCCTGGCGCTCTCCTCCCGCCCGAGCAGGCCCGCGGCGTCGATCCCGGCGGAGCCGGCGATCGCCTCGAGTTGCCCCGTGTCCGTGAGGTTCTTCTCTTCACACCACAGGCCGCGCATCAGCGCCTCCGCCAGACGCATCTGCGCCTCCGCGCCCTGCGGCTCGGTAGCGATGATCATGCACGCCGCGCGCGTGGCGTCGACGGGGAAATACTTGGGTTCGAGGTTCAGCGGCACGCCGAGAAACGTCTTCCAGCGCCTGAGGTCCACCAGGCGGTAGGCCTGGCGTTGCGGCGCGCGCTTGCCGAGCGGCAGGCCGCCCGATTGCGGAAAAATCGTCCCGAAGTCCACCGGCTTGACGTTGATGCCCGCGGCGTGACGGCGCGCGATCTGCGCGAAGCGCGCGTGGCCGAGAAAGCTCCACGGCGAAGAAGGCGAGAAGTAGTAGTCGACCAGCTTGGTGCTCAAGTCCGTCCTCCCCAAAAAAGAAGGGCCGCTCGCGCGGCCCCTTGTTGCTGCCCTGCCCGATCAGGATTCCTGATCGAGAAAGCTCTTCAGCCGCTCCGAGCGCGAAGGGTGGCGCAGCTTTCTGAGCGCCTTCGCTTCGATCTGCCTTATTCGCTCGCGCGTGACGTCGAACTGCTTGCCGACCTCTTCCAGCGTGTGGTCGGTCGACATCTCGACGCCGAAGCGCATGCGCAGCACTTTCGCTTCGCGCGGCGTGAGGGTGTCGAGCACTTCCTTGGTGACGTCGCGCAGCGAGGCGTAGGTCGCGGCATCGGAGGGCGCCATGGTCGCCTGGTCCTCGATGAAATCCCCGAGGTGCGAGTCGTCGTCGTCGCCGATCGGCGTCTCCATGGAGATCGGCTCCTTGGAGATCTTGAGGATCTTGCGGATCTTCTCTTCGGGCATCTCCATGCGCGCGGCCAGGGTCGCCGGGTCGGGTTCCTGCCCGGTCTCCTGCAGGATCTGGCGGCTGATGCGGTTCATCTTGTTGATCGTCTCGATCATGTGCACCGGGATGCGGATGGTGCGCGCCTGGTCCGCGATCGAGCGCGTGATGGCCTGCCGGATCCACCAGGTCGCGTAGGTCGAGAACTTGTAGCCGCGACGGTATTCGAACTTGTCGACCGCCTTCATCAGGCCGATGTTCCCTTCCTGGATCAAGTCGAGGAACTGCAGGCCGCGGTTCGTGTACTTCTTCGCGATCGAGATCACGAGACGCAGGTTGGCCTCGGTCATCTCGCGCTTCGCGCGGCGCGCCTTGGCCTCGCCGGTCGACATCTGCTTGTTGATCTCCTTGAGATCCTTGATGGGAATGCCGATCTTCTGCTGCACCGCCTGCATCTTGCCGAGCAGCTCGAGGATCGCCGGCTCGAAGCGAATCAGCAGCTCGCTCCACGGACTGCCGGAGTTGACCTCTGCGGTCAGCCAGCGCCGCGAGCCTTCGGTGCCGGCGAACACCTTGATGAAGTGCTGGCGCGGCATCTGCGCCTTGTCGGTGCAGATGTTGTGGATCTCGCGCTCGCGCGAGCGGATCTCGTCGACGAGGCCCCTGACGCTGTCGCACAGCCGCTCGACCGTCCTGGCCGTGAAGCGGATGGTCATCAGCTCGTTGGAAATCTGCTCGCGCGCGCGCACGTAATCCTTGTCGCGCGGGCCCTTGTTCTCGAGCGCACGCTTCAACTTGTCGTACAGGCGGCGGATGCGGGCGAACTTCTCGAGCGCTTCGGTGCGCAGCTGCAGCAGGCTGGCCCGAGCGGCCGCGCCTTCGTCGTCCTCCTCTTCCTCGATCTCCTCCTCGATGGTTTCTTCCTCTTCCTGCTCGGACTCGGCCTTGCGGGGATCGAACTCGTCCTTCGCGTTCGGATCGATCAGGCCGTCGACCACTTCGTCGATGCGCATCTCGTCCTTCTCGACCTTTTCGGCGAGGTCCAGGATTTCTTGGATGGTCGTCGGGCAGGCGCTGATCGCCTGCACCATGTGGCGCAGCCCCTCTTCGATCCTCTTGGCGATCTCGATCTCGCCCTCGCGCGTGAGCAGCTCGACCGAGCCCATTTCGCGCATGTACATGCGCACCGGGTCGGTGGTGCGGCCGAACTCCGAGTCGACGGTGGAAAGCGCCGCCTCGGCCTGCTCTTCGACGTCTTCGTCGTTCGACGCGACCGGCGCCGCCTCGGTGATCAGCAGGGATTCCTGGTCCGGCGCCTGGTCGTAGACCTGGATACCCATGTCGTTGAACGTCGAGATGATCGACTCGATCTGCTCGGCATCGACCAGATCGTCGGGCAGGTGGTCATTGATCTCGACGTAGGTCAGGAAGCCCCGGTCCTTGCCGAGCTTGATGAGGTTCTTCAGGCGCGTACGGCGCGTCTCGGCGTCTTCCTTGGGCAGCTCCGCCGTCGCGGCGAGCCATTCCTCCCGGCGCGCTTTGCGATTGCCACGCCCCTTCTTATCCTTTGCCGCCTTTAGGCCCGCGTTTACCTTGGCCTCGAGCAGCTCGAGCGCCTGCTTGGCGCTTTGGATCGACGCCTTGCCCTTCTTGCCCGCCTGGGCCTCGACCTTCGCTGGAACCGGCTTCGGCTGCGCTTTGTTGTCCTTGGCGGCCGCCTTGACGCCCGCGCGAACTGCCGCCTTGATCGGCACCGCCTTCTTCGACTCGGGACGTTTCGCCTTGTGCGGCGCGCGTGGCGCGCGGACGGCCTTCGCCTTCTTCGCCGCAGGACGCGCCGCGGCAGATCTCTTTACTTTCAGGCTCTTGATTGCCTTGGCCTTTTTCTTGGCCGCGCGGAGCTGCCTGACGTTACGGTTGCGCTTGTCCTTGACCATCCTGACCTCGTGATGTCACGTGGGGCGTGAAGTAACCCTATATTCTACCAAAGGCCTTGATCTTCAAGGCCTGTTCCGTTGCGCGGCGATCATCTTCTCCTCGAAGCGGCGCCGCTCGTCCGCCGTCGCGACGCCCTTGAGCACGCGCTGGCGCAGCGCGCGATCGGCCTCGGGCTCGCGCCGCTCGAGCGCCGCGAGCAATTCGCGGAACTCCGACTCCGCCTCGTCTGCGCCAAGCCGCAGCTCGAAGTTAAGCGCGGCCTGGGCGCGCGACAGCACCTCGCGGTGCGCGGCCCGTTCGATCCGCTCGGCGAGCACGCTGTCGGTCAGCCGGGCGGGATCCGGGGCCTCCTCGACCAGAGCCTTCAGCTCGACCAACGCCTGCGATTCCGGCAGCTCGGCGCTGAGCAGCGTGGTATCGATTTCCAGCGCGAGCGCGGGCCGCGCAAAGGCGCGCGCCAGCAGCTTCCATTCGAGCGACAGCGGCAGCGGCGCGCTTGCGCGCGCCGGCGCCCGCTTCGCATAGATGGGGGCGCCGGGCAGCTCGAGCAAGCGCTCGGCCTCCTGCTGCGAGACGCGCGCCATCTCGGCCACTTCCTTCACCACCTGGAGCCTGAGCCCCCCGGCGGCGATGCGCTGCACCTGGGGTTTGGCCGCCGCGAGGAAGCTCGCGCGGCCTTCGGGCGTGGCGAGATCCGACTGCGCGCGCAGCTCCGCGAGCAGAAATCCCGACAGCGTCTGGGCCTCGCGCAGCAGGCGATCGAAGGCATCCTTACCGTGCGCGCGGACGTAACTGTCGGGATCGTCGCCCTCGGGCAGGAACAGGAAGCGCACCGGCTTGTTGTCGGGCGCGAGCGGCAAGCTGACCTCGAGCGCACGCCACGCAGCCTTGCGGCCGGCCGCGTCGCCGTCGAAGCAGTACACCAGCTCGTCCGCCAGACGCAGGAGCTTTGATACGTGCACCGGGGTGGTCGCCGTGCCGAGCGTGGCTACTGCGTAGCCGATCCCGAACTGAGCGAGCGCAACCACGTCCATGTAGCCTTCGACGACCAGCGCGCGCCCTGCGGCGCGCACCGCGTCGCGCGCCTGCACGAGGCCGTACACTTCCCGGCCTTTTTCGAACAGCGGCGTTTCCGGGGAGTTCAGGTACTTGGGTTCGCCCTCCCCAAGCACGCGTCCGCCGAAGCCGATCACCGCGCCGCGCGCCGACAGGATCGGGAACATGATGCGATCGCGGAAGCGGTCGTAGCGCTTGCCCTCCTCGCCTTGCACGACCAGCCCGCACTCGACCAGCGCCTTGTCCTCGTATTGCGGGAACGCCGCGCGCAGCGACTGCCAGTCATCCGGCGCGTAGCCGATGCGGAAGCGCGCCGCGATTTCGCCGGTCAGCCCGCGTCCCTTCAGGTACGCGATGGCGCGCGGCGACTTCTTCAGCTCGGCCCGGTAGAACTCCATCGCGCGCTCCATGAGCGCATACAGGTCGGTCTCGCGCTCGCGGCGCGCCGCATCCTCGGGACCGCGCGGCTGGAACTCTGGCATCTGCATGCCGGCGGACGACGCGAGTTCCTTCACCGCGTCGACATAGCCGAGCCCGGCGTGCGCCATCAGGAAGCCGATGGCGTTGCCGTGGGCGCCGCAGCCGAAGCAATGGTAGAACTGCTTCGCGGGGCTGACCGTGAAGGACGGCGTCTTCTCGTTGTGGAAGGGGCAAAGGCCGAGATAATTCGCGCCGCCCTTTTTCAATTGGACGTAGCGCGACACCACGTCGACGATGTCGACGCGGTTAAGCAGGTCCTGCTTGAAGCTCTCGGGGATCACGGCGGCACCGCTCCCCCTCCAGTTTAGCGGCCTCTCGGTCCGGGCTAGGCCGAGAGTCTCGCTTTCACCTGCGCCGAGACTTTCCCCATGTCGGCGCGGCCGGCCAGGCGCGGCTTGAGCAGTCCCATCACCTTGCCCATGTCCTTCACCCCGGCCGCCCCGGCTTCCTTCACTGCGGCTTCGATCGCCTGCGCGATCTCGGCTTCGCTCATCTGCATGGGCAGGTATTCGGACAGTACGCCGATCTCGAATTTCTCGGCGTCCGCCAGGTCCTTGCGGCCGGCAGATTCGTACTGCGATATCGACTCGCGGCGCTGCTTGATCATTTTGTCGATGATCGCCAGCACGTGCGCATCCTCGAGCGCGATGCGCTCGTCGACCTCTTTCTGCTTCATCGCGGCAAGCAGCAGGCGAATCGCCGACAGGCGCGCCTGGTCCCGGGCGCGCAGCGCCGCCTTCATGTCTTCGCCGATGCGGTCCTTTAGCGACACGGTGCCTCAGAAAAGCAAACGCCCCGATGCTCGGCATCGGGGCGCATGACGAATAATCGCCGGTGGCTCTAGTAAAGCTTCTGCGGCAGCATCTGGCTGCGCAGGCGCTTGTGCAGGCGCTTGACCGCCGCGGCGAGCTTGCGCTTGCGCTCGGCAGTCGGCTTCTCGTAGAACTCGCGCGCGCGCAGCTCGGTGAGGAGCCCCGTCTTCTCCACGGTGCGCTTGAAGCGGCGCATCGCCACTTCGAAAGGCTCGTTCTCCTTGACGCGAACAGTCGGCATCCGATCCTCGACCACGTAATGCGGAAAGGCGCGGATTATATCCGTTTCCCCGGTACGCTCGCCAGCCCCCCTTAAAATGCCCGCCATGCTGATCCTCGGACTCGAGACCTCCTGCGATGAAACCGGGGTCGCCCTGTACGCGACCGGCGGCGGCCCGGGAGGCGGCCTGCGGGCGCACGCCGTGCATTCGCAGGTGGCGATGCACGAAGCCTACGGCGGGGTGGTGCCCGAGCTCGCCTCGCGCGACCACATCCGCCGGCTGGTGCCACTCGCCAGGCGGGTGCTCGCCGACGGCCGCTGCGAAGCGCGCGAGCTCGCCGCCGTGGCCTATACCGAGGGCCCGGGACTGGCGGGCGCCCTGCTCGTCGGCGCGTCGTTCGCGCACGCGCTCGCGTTCGCGCTCGGCGTGCCTGCGATCGGCATCCACCATCTCGAGGGGCATCTGCTCTCGCCGCTGCTTTCTTCCCGGGCGCCGCAATTCCCGTTCGTCGCCCTGCTCGTCTCGGGCGGACACACGCAGCTGATGCGCGTCGACGGCGTCGGGCGCTATACGCTGCTCGGCGAGACCCAGGACGACGCCGCCGGCGAGGCCTTCGACAAGACCGCGAAGCTGCTCGGCCTGGGCTACCCCGGCGGCCCGGCGCTCTCGGCGCTCGCCGAGTCGGGCACGCCGGGACGATACCGGCTGCCGCGACCGATGATCGCGAGCGGCGACCTCGAATTCAGCTTCTCGGGCCTGAAGACCGCGGTGCTCCTGCTCGTGCGCGGCGCCGAGCCGAACGAGCAATTCTTCGCCGACGTCGCGCGCGCGTTCCAGGACGCGATCGTCGACGTGCTGTCCGCCAAGTGTGCGCTGGCGATGGAGACCACCGGGCTCACGCGGCTGGTCGTCGCGGGCGGCGTCGGCGCCAACCGGCCGCTGCGCGCCGCGCTCGACGCCGAAGGCGCTCGCCGCGGCTTCGACGTCTACTATCCCGAGCCCGAGCTGTGCACCGACAACGGCGCCATGATCGCGCTCGCCGCGGCGCTGCGCCTCGAGGGGCGCGCGCCGCCGGCCGCGCACGCCGGCTTCACGGTGCACCCGCGCTGGGAGCTGGAGCGAATCTCCTAGGCTGGCGGCGCGGCGTCGCGCTTGGCGCCGAGGCGCGGCTCTTTGCCCGCAGCAAGGCGCGCGATGTTTGCGCGATGGCGCCACGCGAGCAGCAGCGCGATGGCGACGACCGCGGCAAGCAGCGGACCGAGGCCGAACAGCCACCAAGCGTAAAAGGGCGCGAACAGCGCCGCCGCCAGCGCCGCGAGCGACGAGATGCGGAAGAACACTACGACGATCGCCCACGTGGCGAGGGTCGCGAGCCCGAGCCAGCCGTTCAGCGCAAGGAGCACCCCGGCGGCGGTGGCGACGCCCTTGCCGCCGCGAAAGCGGTGAAACACCGGAAAGAGGTGCCCGCAGAACACGGCGAGGCCCGCCAGCGGCGCGGCGTATCCCTCGGTCGCGGGTGCGCCGCTCGCCAGCGTCGCGAGCCACACCGCGAGCCATCCCTTGCCGGCGTCGCCTACGAGCGTGAGCACGGCCGCGGCCCTGCTGCCGGTGCGCAGCACGTTGGTCGCGCCGGGATTGCCCGAGCCGTAGCTGCGCGGGTCGGGCAGCGCGAGCACGCGGCTCACCAGGATCGCGAACGACATCGAGCCCAGCAGGTACGCGAGGACGATGATCAGTACGGTCTGCATCGGCCGGGCATTCTACCCTCGCGGCCCCTATAATCGGCCGAGGCCATGGACTGCATCCTCATCCGCGATCTGCGCTACAGCGTGCTGATCGGCATCCACAAGCGCGAGCGGCACGTGCCGCAAACGGTATCGCTCGATCTGGACATCGGACTGCCGGGCACCGCCGTGTTCGCAAGCGACAAGGTATCTGACACCATCGACTACGAGCAGGTCGCGCTCGGCATCGGCAAGATCGCCGCGAGCGGCCACTTCCGGCTGGTGGAGACCTTCGCCGAGCGCGTCGCACGCCTCATCCTGGACGATTTCGGCGCGCCCTGGGTCAAGGTGAGCGCCGCCAAGATCGGCGTCCTCGGCAACGCAAAGTTCGTCGGCGTCGCGATCGAGCGGCGCAAGGGCTAGTCTTCGAGCGCCGCGTCGACGAGTTGCGGCGCGAGCGCGCGCTCGATGTCCGCAGGCACCAGCCCGACGAGGAACCCTCGCCGCCCGCCGTTGATGTAGACGCGCGGCAGCGCGCGGATGCTGCGTTCCATGTAGACCGGCATCGGCTTGCGCAGTCCGAACGGGGAGGTGCCGCCGACCTGATAGCCCGAGTGGCGCTGCGCGACCTCGGGCCGGCACGGCTCGATGCGCTTGCAGCCGGCCTGGCGCGCCAGGTTCTTGGTCGAGACCTTGCGATCGCCGTGCATCAGCACCACGAGCGGCTTGGCGTGCTCGTCCTCCATGACGAGCGTCTTGACCACCTGCTCGCCGGGAACGCCGAGCTCCTCGGCGCCGCGCTCCGCTCCGCCGTGCTCGACGTACTCGTAGTAGTGCTCGCTGTAGGCGATGCCGAGCTTCTTCAGGAACTGGGTGGCCGGCGTTTCGCTGTGGCTCGGCCGCTTCATCCGCGCGGATGGTGCTTCGCGTGCAGCTGCTTCAGGCGTTCGCGCGCCACGTGCGTGTAGATCTGCGTGGTCGAGATGTCCGCGTGGCCGAGCAGCATCTGCACCACGCGCAGGTCGGCGCCGTGGTTGATCAGATGCGTGGCGAAGGCGTGGCGCATCACGTGCGGCGAGAGGCTCTTGCCGGGGATCGCGCGCGCGCCGTGGCGCTTCAAGTTGTGCCAGAACGCCTGCCGCGTCATGCCGGCGCCGCGCTCGGTGACGAACAGCGCATCGCTCGCCGCGCGCTTGATGAGCTTCGGGCGCGCCGCGCGCAGGTACTCCTGCAACCAGTGCACGGCTTCCTCGCCGAGCGGCACCAGGCGCTCTTTCGACCCCTTGCCGAGCGCGCGCAGCACCCCGGCGCCGAGATTGACCTCGAAGGTCCTGAGCGAGACGAGCTCCGAGACCCGCAGGCCGCAGGCGTACAGCACTTCGAGCATCGCGCGGTCGCGCAGGCCGAGCGGCGTGGTGGTGTCGGGCGCCGCGAGCAGCGCCTCGACGTCCGCCTCGGACAGCGTCTTCGGAAAGCGCGGCGCGCGCTTGGGCGATTCGAGCCGCAGGGTGGGATCGGCGCGCACGCGCCGCTCGCGCAGGCAGTAGCCGTAGAAGCGCTTCAGGCTCGAGAGCAGGCGCGCGTCCGACGAGGCGCGGTGCTGCGCGCCACCCTGGTGGCGCGCGGCGAAATAGGCGTGCAGATCCGCTTCGCCGGCCGCAGTCAGCTCGACGCGCCGGCGCGCGAGCCAGGCCGCGAGCTGCGCGAGATCGCGCCGGTACGCCTCGATGGTGTTGCGCGCAAGCCCGTCCTCGAGCCACAGCGCGTCGCAGAACGCATCGAGCAGCGCCGCATCGGGGGCTTCCGCCACGGGCACCGCCTCAGGCCTGCGCGAGCTGCGCGATCTTCGCCAGCAGCGCGTCGGGCACCTCGACGCCCTCGGCCCGCGCGCGCCGCGCCGCGGCGAAGCGGCGCGCGCCGGGGAGCCGCACCTCGGGATCGGCGAGCATTGCGGCGACGACCGTCTCGACACGCTCGAAATAGCGCTCGCGGCCCGCGAGCGCGCCGGGATCGATCGCGAGGAACGCCTGCCCGATGCGCGGCCGGTTGCCCTGCTCGGCGAAGAACGAGTCGGCCTCGGGCCCGATCGCGGCGCCGGTGAGCGAGGTGCAGATCAGCTCGAAGGCGAGCGCGAGCATCGCGCCCTTGACGCCGCCGATCGGGAACATGCTGCCGTGCTCGATCGCTTCCTTCGGATCGGTGGTCGGCTTGCCGTTGCGGTCTAGCGCCCAGCCCTCGGGGATGCGCTCGCCCTTCTGCGCGGCGAGCATGATGCGGCCGCGAATCACCGTCGTGAGCGCCAGGTCGATGACCAGCGGCTCGGCGCCCGGGCGCGGGAACACCGCGGCCACCGGGTCGGTGCCGAACAGCGCCTTGCGCCCGCCCCAGGCCGGGATCGCCGCCGGAGAGTTGGTGAAGGCGAGGCCGACCATGCCGGCCTGCGCGATCGTGAGCAGGTGGATGCCCAGCACGCCGACGTGGCCGCTGTGGGTGATGCCGGCGAAGCCGATGCCGTTGCGCCGCGCGCGGTCGGTCGCCTCGGCGATCGCCCAGGCGCAGGACTCGTAGGGCAGCGCGTCCCGGTTGTCGATCAGGCATACCGCGGCGCGATCGGCGGCGAGCGCCGGCCGCGCCGCGCCGTCGGCGCGGCCGTTCTTCAGCATCGCGCAGTAAAAGGGCACGCGCGACATGCCGTGCGTCGGCAGCCCCTGCTCCTCGGCCTGCACCAGGTGGCGCGCCGCGGCGTCGGCCATCTCGGGGCGCGCGCCCGCGCGCTCGAGCGCCGCGCGGGCGAGCGCAAGCAATTCGTCAGGCATTTTTTTCATGGGCGGGATTCTACCGGCTGCCGCTAGAATGGCCGGCCAAGCCAGAACCAAGGAGGATGAGGAGATGGGAAAGACGATCGAGCTGACTGCCGCCGACGGCCACAAGCTCTCGGCCTACCGCGCCGATCCGGCGGGCAAGCCGCGCGGCGCCGTCGTGGTGATCCAGGAGATCTTCGGCGTCAACAGCCACATCCGCTCGGTGGCCGACGGCTACGCGGCCGATGGCTACCTCGCGATCGCGCCGGCGCTGTACGACCGGGCGCAACGCAACTTCGAGGTCGGCTACACGCCCGACGACATCGCCAAGGGACGCGCGGTGAAGGACAAGGTAACGCTCGACGCGGCGCTCAAAGATGTTCAGGCGGCGGTGAAGGCCGCGGCGAGCGCGGGAAAAGTGGGCATCGTCGGCTACTGCTGGGGCGGCTACGTTGCCTGGATGGCGGCCGCGCACGTGCCGGGTCTCGCCTGCGCGGTGCCGTACTACGGCGGCGGCACGACGACCGACCAGGCGATCGCCGAGAAGCCGAAATGCGCGGTGATGGCGCACTACGGCGAGAAGGACGAGCACATCCCGGTCGAGGGGGTGAAGAAGCTCGCCGCCGCGCACCCGTCGGTGACGGTGCACCTGTACCCGGCGCCGCACGGCTTCAACTGCGACCAGCGCGGCTCGTACGACGCCGCGAGCGCGAAGCTCGCGCGCAGCCGCACGCTGGAATTCTTCCGCAAGCAGCTCGGCTAGCGGCTACTGGATATCGGCCGCCGCGCCGAGCAGGGCGCGGCGAAATCGCGCCTTGAGCAGGCCGCCGTCGCGCGGCGGCAGCACGATCGGCGGCTTCTCCGCGGCCACCTTCACCGTGGCGAAGTTCGGTCCCGGTGCGTCGTGGATGGCGACGCGCAGCGCGGCGATCTCGCCGGCGCCGGAGAGCGTGCTCGCGTTCCGGAAGCCGCAGGCGCGGGCGATCGCCGCGAGGTCGACCCCCGAGGCGGTGTGCGTCGCCTGCATGCCGGTCTCGCCGTAGCGCTCGTTGTCGATCACCACCACGCTCAGGTTCGCGGGCCGCTGCACGCCGATGGTGGCGAGCGAGCCGACGCCCATCAGCATCTCGCCGTCGCCGGTGATCACGAGCACGCGCCGCCGCGGCTGCGCGAGCGCGAGGCCGAGGCCCATCATCGTCGCCTGGCCCATCGCGCCCCAAAGGGGAAACGTGAGCGGATGGTCTCCCGCCGCGGTGCAATCCCAGGCGGTCGAGCCAAGCCCGGCGACCACCAGCATCTCGCCGCGCTCTTCGAGCAGCTGCGCGACCACCTCGCGGCGCTTCAGGGTCGCGCTCATTGCGCCGCCTGCTCCTGGAAGCTCTTGATGCCGATGACGCATTGCGAAATCAGCACCGCGACGGCGACGTAGCTGCTGTAGGCAAGTCGCAGCGCCGCATCGACTGCGGCGGGCACGTCGGCGGCTTCGCGCACCGGCTGCACCACGACGCCCATCGCCTCGAGCACCGCGGGGGTGGCCTGTCCCATCGGCACCTGCCAGGGATTGAATTCGCCGTACTCGCCGCGCATGGTGATCAGCATCGGCAGCGGGATGCGGCACTCCTTGACCGCGCCGAGCGCGTTGATGATGTTGCCGACGCCGCTCGACTGCATCAGCAGCACGCAGCGTTCCCCGCCGAGCCACGCGCCCGTGGCAAGTCCGATGCCCTCCTCCTCAGTAGTGAGTGGCACCGCGCGCATCGAGCGCTCGGCGTGGCACAGCTCGATCAGGCGCTTGTGGCCGGCGTCGGGCACGTAGCCGACGATGCCGACCTTGGCCGCCGCGAGCAGGCGGTGGATCTCGAGCGGCCAGTCGACCGTGCGCCCAGAATCGACTGCCATCGTCACGCGGCATCCCTGAGCAGCGTCTCGCCCGGCCGCACGCGCGTGAACGCGACGGGCTGCATTCCGATCTCGAGCCGCCCGCCCGCGAGCCGCGCGCGCGTGAACGCGGACCGCTCGAGCGGCCCGGTCCCGGGGAAATCCTCGCGGTAGTGCGCGCCGCGCGAGTCCTCGCGCGCCGCCGCCGCGCGCGCGATCACGCGGCTCACTTCGACGAGGCTCTTCAGGTTCATCCAGTCGTGCCAGGAGAGGTTGAAGGCGCGATTGTGGTCGGCCAGCCCGCTCGCGTCGAGTTCCGTTTCGATCGCGTCCAGGCCGGAGAGCGCCGCCCGCAGTCCCGCCGCATCGCGCAGGATGCCGACCTTTTCCCACATCAGATCGTAGAGCGCCTCGCGCATCGCCTCGAGGCCGCCGTGCGCCGCGGCGCGCCGTGCGAACGGTCGCTCGCAGCGCGCCAGCGCCGCGTCGATCTGCGCGCGATCGGGCTCGCGCAGCCCGCCTTGCGCCGCCACCCAGGCGGCGATCGCTTCGCCCGCGACGCCGCCGAACACGGTCGAGTTCGCCACGCCGTTTCCGCCCAGGCGGTTCGCGCCGTGCACCCCGCCCGAGTCCTCGCCCGCGACGAACAGTCCGGGGAGCTCGGTGGCGCAATCGAGCTCGAACTCGACGCCGCCCATCATGTAGTGCGCGGTGGGCACCACTTCGACCAGACCGCCGGCGAGGTCGAAGCCGCAGTCCGCGCAGCGCTCGACCATGCCCTTGAACGCCTTCCTGACCCTGTCGGCGCCGAGGTGCGCCATCGATACGTACACGCCGCCGTTTGGCGTCACTCGGCCCGCGCGCATCTCGCTGAAAATCGCGCGCGAGACGATGTCGCGCGTGGCGCGCTCGAGCTTCGCGTCGTAGTTCTGCATGAAGCGCTCGTGCGCGCCGTTCAGCAGGTAGCCGCCCGCGCCGCGCAGGCCTTCTTCGAGCACGGTGCCGGTCATGCGGGTGTGCGTGCCGGCGAGCAGGCCGGTCGGATGGAACTGCACCATCTCCATGTCGCGCAGCGGCAGGCCGGCGCGCAGCGCCATCGCCAGCCCGTCGCAGCTCTTGTCGCCCGAGGGCGTGTGGTACTTGTACATCGTCGGGCCGCCGCCGGTGGCGAGCAGCACCGCCTTGGCGCGCACGAAGACGTACTCGCCGGTGCGCATGTCGATCATCAGCACGCCGGCGAGCGCGTCGCCCATTCGCGTCTTCACCAGCTCGACGGCGCGGTGTTCCTCGAGCCGCGCGATCCTGCGCGCCCAGACCTGCTCCGCGAGCCGGTTGATGATCTCGATGCCGGTGAGGTCGCCCTTGTGCACCGTGCGGTCGAAGCTCTGCCCGGCGAAGGCCTTCTGGTGCACGGTGCCGTCCGGGTTGCGGTCGAAGAAGCAGCCGAGCTCGTTCTCGAGCTCGTGGATGCGCTCCACCGCGAGGGTCACCAGCTTCCAGGCGAGCTCCTGCTGCGGCAGCCACTTGCCGCCCTCGATGGTGTCCATGAAGTGCCGCTCTACCGAGTCGCCCGCGGCGAGCGCGACGTTGTAGCCGCCCTGCACCATGCGCGTGCAGCCGCACTTGCCGAGCAGGCCCTTCACCGCGACGGTGATCGAGAGCTCGGGCGCCGCCTGGTGCGCGTGCAGCGCCGCGAACAGGCCCGCGCCGCCCGAGCCGAGGATCAGGACGTCTGTGGCGAGCTCCCTCACGCCTTGACGCCCAGGCTCGCCAGCACTGCTGCGCGGCGCGCCTGCGCGGCCTGGTCGACCGCCGTGTAGAGGCTCTCCCCGTGGCTGTCCATCGCCACCAGCAGCGGCCCGAAGCCCTTGACGCGGAACTTCCACAGCGACTCGGGATTGAGGTCGTCCAGGTCCACGTCCTCGATCGCCTCGATCCAGGTGGTCTCGAGCGCGGCGGTGCCGCCGATGATCGCCAGGTAGGCGCCGCCGAGCTCGCGGAACGCCGCGAGCGAGCCTTCGCGCAGCCCGCCTTTGCCGATGATGAGGCGCACCCCGTACTGCTGCATGAGCGGCTGCGTGAAGCGCTCCATGCGGTCGCTGGTCGTCGTGCCGATGCACACCGGAGCGTAGCCCGCCGGATGCGCCGCGCTCTTCGGCACGCGCTTGACGTTGGGCGCGGTATGGATCACGGCGTGTCCCGCAAGATCGAAGCGCGTCCTGCGGCCGCGGTCGAACATGTGAATCTGCGTCGCGTCGCGGATGCCGAACAGCGTGCCGTTCAGCGTCACCGTGTCGTTCGCGCGCAGCGCGCGCGCTTCGCGCTCGCCGATCGGCATGTCGAACTCGTGGTGCGCCATGTCAGCTCTTCTCGCCGAGCAGCGCTTTCTTCAGGTCGTCCTGTGCCGGGTGCTCGCCGATCCAGATGCGCAGCAGCGCCTGGTAGAAGTCCTCGCCGGCAATCGGCTTGCCGCGCGCCGTGCCGTCGACGACGATCACCGTGCCGCTACCCGGAATCCAGTCGAGCGAGATGTTCATGCCGTCCTTCGTCTCGCCGACTTCCTTCATGACGGCCGCGAGCGCCTCGACGCGCGGCTCGAGCGCCGCGGTCTCGGCTGCGCTGTGGTTCTTCTCGATGCCCTCGCGCAGCGCGCCGGTGAACGTGTCCGCGCCGACGTCGCGCAGCATGTGGATCGCCACGCGCTTCGGCCCCGGCTCGGAGATGAGCTCCGCCGCCTGCGCGCTGGTGCGCGGCACGTACAGGCCCGCGACGTAGACCTTGAAGAAGAGGCGCTTGCGCAGACCGGCGCCGTTCAGCATGAGCGTCGCGCCGGATACCTGCACGCTCGGCGCGAGCGTGACGCCCGCCACGTCGGCCGCGAGCGACGGAATGGCGCAAGTTGCAAGCAAGACGAGCAACGCGGCGCGCAGTCTAGTAGCCATATTCGACCCCCCCAGGACGGAATGTTGCGCGCGCACGGCGCGCGGAATGGCATTGCATGTTGACCGCAACCGGATTCATCGTGATGTGCGTGGCTGCGGTCTCGACGTGCACCGCGAAGGCAGTCGCGTCGCCGCCCAGCCCCTGCGGCCCGACGCCGAGCTGGTTGACCGCACGCGTGAGCTCGGCCTCGAGGCGCGCGCCCTCCGCGTCCGTGCACGCCGTGCCGAGCGCCCGCGTGGCGGCCACCTTGGCGAGGTGCAGGCACAGATCGGAGGTGCCGCCGACGCCCACGCCGACGATGGTCGGCGGGCAGGTCTTGCCGCCCGCGGCGAGCACGCAGTCGACGACGAAGGTCTTGATCGCGTCGATGCCCTCGGCGGGAATCGCCATGCGCAGGAACGAGTTGTTCTCCGAACCGGAGCCCTTGGGCACCATCTCGATCGCGAGCGTCTCGGGCTCCTCGCTGAAGTCGATGTTGATCACCGGGATGCCGCGCCCGCAGGAGGTGTGCTCGTTCTTGCGCGTCACCGGGTGCACGACCGACGAGCGCAGCGGATACTCGCGCGTGGCGCGCTCGCAGCCCTTGCGGATCGCCTCCTTGAGGCGCGCGCCGTCCAGCTCGACGCCGCGGCCGATCGACACGTTGTAGATCGGGATGCCGGTGTCCTGGCAGAGCAGATTGTCGCTGTCCTCGGCCACCCGGATGTTGGTGACCATGGTGCCGAGCACGCTCTTCGCCGTGGCATTCGTCTCGCCGCGCACGAGCGTGTCGAAGCCGCGCTTGATGTCGGGCGGCAGCAGCTTGAGCGCCCGGATGTAGAGCTCCTTGGCCGCTTCCTCGATCTGCCCCGGATCGACTCTCATGACGGCATTCTAGCCGCGCTCAGAGCGCAAGCGCGAAGGCGAGGCCGACGACGAGCGCAAGCGCCGCGGCGGCGGCGGCCAGGCTCTTCTGCCAGTCGCGCCAGGGCAGGAATTCGAGCGCCAGCAGGCGCAGCCCGCCGGCGAGGTGGGCGGCAAGCAGCAGCACCAGGCCCCACTCGCCGAAGCGCACCAGCGGCTGGTCGGTCCAGCGCAGAAAGGCGTCCAGCCGCGCCGCCTCGTGCAGCGCCAGGCCGAGCACCCAGAAATGCGCCGGCAGGTAGAGCGCCAGCAGGATCCCCGAGACCCGGTGCACGACGAAGGCCCAGTAGGCCGGATGATTGCGCGCGCGCAGGGCGGCTTTCACAGGAATACCCCCAGGATCGCGCGCGCGCCGAGCCAGGCGAGTGCGAGGGCGAAGGCGGCGAGCGCCGCGTCGCGCGAGCGTCCGCGCCAGCCGAGCCATTCGCCGAGCACCGCGCGCAGGCCGATCGGCGCGTGCACGACGACCGCGAGCAGGAACAGCGCGTAGAAGCCGAGCCACAGGGCGTTGCCGCGCGTGCGGGACAGGATCTCGGCCGCGCCGAGGCCCGCGTGCACGGCATAGATCATCGTGGCGAGGTGCACCGCGACGCACAGTGCGAGCACGGCGGCGCTGGCGCGCTGCGCGCTCCACAGCAAGGCCTCGCCGCGTACGCTCATAGCTCGTCCCGCAGCGCCGCGCGCGCCGCCGCGCGCTTCAGGCCGGCGATGCCGGCGGTCGGCGCGATGCCCTTGGGGCAGCGCTCGCTGCAGCTCATGTGCGTATGGCAGGCGTGGCAGCCGGCATCGCCCGCGACCGCGTGCAGGCGCTCTGCGCGCGCCACGTCGCGCTCGTCGCGCTGCAGCGTCCAGGCCCGATTCAGTGCCGCCGGGCCGAGGTAGTCCGGACTCCACGCCACGACGTCGCAGGCGCTGTAGCACACTGCGCAGCCGATGCATTCGATCGCCGCGTCCACGTCCCTGCGCGCAGGCGACTGCGGCGCGATACGCGCAAAATCGTCCCTGCGCGAGCGGGTGCCGCTGAAGCTCCCCCTTGCGCGCGCCCACTTGTCGAAGAACGTGCTCATGTCCGTCACCAGGTCGCGGATCACGGGCAGGTTGGCGAGAGGCGCGATTTCGAGCCGGTCGTCGGCCGCGACCTTGTCGACGTGCGTGCGGCAGGTCCAGCGCGCCACGCCGTTCACCGTCATGGCGCAGGAACCGCACATGCCGACGCGGCAGGCGAAGCGATAAGCGAGCGTCGGGTCGAGCGCACGCTGGATGTGCGTGACCACGTCGAGCACGGTCTGGCTCGCGTGCCGCGGCACCTCGAACGACTGGTAGGCGCCGTCTTCGGTGCCGCGCCAGACGCGCACGTCGAGCGTGCTCATGCGTGCGCCGCCGGCGCCGCGAGGCGCCCGACCATGACGTTGACGCAGGCCGGCTGCGTCGCCGCCGCGGCGCGCTCGAGCGCCGGCTCGAGCTCGGAGCCGCTCGTCACGTGCTCGCCGTGACCGCCGAGCGCGGCGACGACCCGGTCGTAGCGCGTCGGCAGCAGCTCGCAGCCGCGCGCGCGCGCTGCGCCGTAGGTGCGCAGCTGGATCTGGCGCTCCGCGTTCCAGCACTGGTCGTTGCCGACTACGCCGACGAACGGCAGGCGCGCGCGCACCGCAGTGTCGTACTCGGCCATGTGAAAGCCGAACGCGCCGTCCCCGAGCATCGCGATCACCGTCGCCTGCGGCCGCGCGAGCTTCGCGGCGATGGCGAATGGGACGGCGCTGCCGATCGAGCCGCCGGGCCCGTTGATCAGCCGGGTCGGTGCGCTGACGCAGGCCTGCGCCCACTGGCCGAACTCGCCGCCGTCGGCGACGAAGACCACCTCGCGCGCGCGGTCGATGCGCGCCTGCACCGCGCGCCCGACTTCGGCCGGGTGCAGCGCGCCGTCCCCGGCCGAGGCAAGCGAGCTCCATCCGGCCGGCCGGCGCGCGAGCGCGGCGCGCACCTCTGCGGCCCATTCGGCGTGCACGAGGCCCGCCGCGCCCGCAAGCCGCGCCGTGGCCTCGAACGGATCGGCGAGGGCCGCGAGCGCGATGCGCGCGGGATCGCCGAGGGCGTAACCCGCCGCGCGCAGCGCCTCCGGATCGGGGTCGAGAAGGATGATGCGGCAGCCGGCGTCGAGCGCGGGTGGCTGGCCGAAACGAAGCGTGAAATCGAGCCGCTTGCCGAGCAGCACGACGAGGTCCGCGCGCGCGAGCAGCGCGGGAAAGGCGCCCAGGGCGGGATCGTTCACGCCGCGCGGGCTTTCCATGCACACGACCGGCATGCCGCAGGCCTGCTCGAGCCGGCGCCGGGCGTCGCGCCCGCGCCCGGTCGCGAGCGCCGGGCCGGCGAGAAGGAGCGGGCGCGCGGCGCGCGCGAATTCCACGGCGACCGCCTGCGCGGCCGCTTCGCCGAGCGGGATCGGCCGCACTTCGAAGGCCTCGGCGGTTGGCAGAGCTGCTTCGCCGGCCTTCGCCTCGAGCACGTCGACGGGCAGGCTCAGATGCACCGGGCCGGGGCGCCCGAATTTCGCGTGGCGCCATGCGCGCGCCACGTCCTCGCCGAGGCTGTCGGCGCTGCGCGCCGTGAAGGCGGCCTTGACCACCGGCGCCGCCATGTCCGCCTGCCGCATCTCCTGGAAGGATCCCTTGCCGAGCTCGCGCAGCGGCGCATGCCCGGAGAGCAGGAGCATGGGCGACTCCGAGGCGAGCGCGGTGTAGAGCGCGCCCACGCCGTTCGCGTGCCCCGGCCCGCCGGTGACCAGCGCGACGCCCGGCTCTCCCGTCACCCGGCCCCAGGCGTCGGCCATGTGTACCGCGGCGGCTTCGTGGCGCACGTGCACGATGTCGAGGTCGGCGTCGAGCGCCGCGTCGTACACGGACATCACGTGGTTGCCCGAAAGCGAGAAGACGTGCTTGACGCCCGCGCGCGATAGCGTCCGCGCCAGGATGTCGGCGCCGCGCATCTTCTATGCCGACTCGTACAGCCGGGTGAGGACGAACTCGCGGTGGCCGAGCGCCTCGGCCGCGGTGAGCCGGCCGTTGGCGGTGCGGAACATGGATTCGAGCAGCTTGTCGCCGGCCGCATCCGGAGTGAGCTCCCTTCGCAGGAGCCCGGACACGTCGACGTCGACGTGCTCGCCCATGGTGCGCACGGTGCGCGGGTTCGCGCACAGCTTGATCACCGGCAGGATGGGATTGCCGATCACGTTGCCCTGTCCGGTGGGGAAGAAGTGCACGGCGAAGCCGGCTGCGGCGCACAGCGTGACCATCTCGGCCGCAGCGGAGGACGAGTCCATGAACCACAGCCCCGGACCCGTCGGTTCCTCGGCTTTGTCGAGCACGCCGTCGACCAGGCACTTGCGGCCGATCTTCTGGATGTTGCCGAGCGCCTTTTCCTCGATCGTAGTGAGGCCGCCTTCAATATTGCCCTTGGTCGGCTGCGAGTCCATCAGGTCGCTCGTCTTGTGCCGCTCGATCACTTCCTGATAACGATCGAACATGAACTGAAACTTCTTCCGCACCGCGTCGTTTCTGCAGCGCGCGGCGACCAGGTGCTCGCCGCCGGTGAGCTCGGTGGTCTCGCCGAAGCACAGCGTCACCCCGTGCGGGTAGAGCTTGTCGAAGGCGTTGCCGACCGTCGGGTTGGAGCCGCAGCCCGAGGTAGTGTCCGACTCGCCGCACTTGGTCGACACCCACAGGTCCTTCAGCGGGCGCTCCTCGCGGCGCAGTTCGCCCGCCCACTGCACGAACTCCTTGGCGGCCTTGGAAGCGCGCATGATGGTGTCGTGGTCGCCGTGCTGCTCGATACCGAAGTAGGCCACCGGCTTACCGGTCGCTGCGATGCCGTCGGCGACCTTCTTGCCCCAGCCCTCTTCGATGCAGATTACGACCACGGCGGCGACGTTCGGGTTGCATCCGGTGCCGATCAGAGTGCGGAAGTGCAGGTCCAGGTCGGCGCCGAACTGCAGCCGCCCGTAGGGATGCGGCAGCGCCATCGTGCCCTTGATGTTGTTGGCCACCGCCTCGGCGGCCGCGTTCGAGATGTCGTCCACCGGCAGGACGATGACGTGGTTGCGCACGCCAACGCGCCCGTTCTCGCGCCGGTAGCCCCAGAAAGTCGCTTTCGACAGATCCATTGTCACCGCCCTCATTTACCAGCGCTTCGTCTTGATGTTGTGAACGTGGGCGTGCTCGCCCGGCTTGATCGGCGCGACGACCTTGCCGATATCGACTCCGTACTTGATCACCGTGTCGCCGGGCTGGTAGTCCCTGAGCGCCACCTTGTGCCCGATCGGAATGTCGCTCCTGGCGGTCACCTTGATGTCCTTGTCGTCCTCCATGATCCAGCCGGCCAGCTCCTGCCCGGCCTTCACTCCCTCGACGACGACCACGCCCACGCCGTCGCCCTCCTCGTGCACCACGAAATGAATCATCGTCCGCTCCGCTTGGGGAAGGCGTGCAGTCTAGATTCGCCGGCGCTTGCAGTCAACTATATGAGTTGTATGACCTCGGTGCTACACTCAGCGCGCCATGAACCAGGTCCTCGATCGGGGCATCGCGGCGCCGCTCTACAAGGAGGTGAAGCGGCTGCTCACGCACAGCCTCGCGCAGGGCGAGTGGAAAGCGGGCGAGGCCCTGCCCTCGGAGACACAGCTCGCGCAGCGCTTCGGCGTATCGATCGGCACGCTCAGGAAGGCGATCGACGAGCTGGTGGCCGAGGGCGCGGTCGTGCGCCGGCAGGGGCGCGGCACCTTCATCGCCTCGCACGGCGCCACGCGCCTGATGTTCCATTTCTTCCACATCGTGCCGCACGAAGGCGAGAAGCAGTATCCGCGCACGCAGACGCTCGGCTTCCGCCGCGCGCGCGTCGACACGGCCGAAGCCGCGCGGCTCGCCATCGACGCAGGCGACCCGGTGCTGCGCATCCGCAACCTCCTCTCGCTCGGCGGCGCGCCGGTGATTCTCGACGAGCTCGTGCTGCCGCAGCGCCTGTTTCTCGACCTCACGGAGAGGATCCTCACCGCGCGCGACAACACCATCTACCACCTGTACCAGACGCGCTACGGCGTGCACGTGCTGCGTACGAGCGAGCGCCTGCGCGCCACCGTCGCCGATGCCGCGGCGGCGAAGCTGCTCGAGGTGAAGAAGGGCGCGCCGCTGCTCGAGATCAACCGCATCGCCTACACCTATCACGACGCGCCCGTCGAGCTGCGCCGCAGCCTGGTGAACACCGCCGCGCACGAGTACTTCTCGGACCTGCGCAAGTGAGCACGCGGCGGCGCTTCCTCGCCTCGCTCGGCGGGCTCGGCCTCGCCGCCGCGCTGCCGCGCACGGCGCAGCCCAAGCCGCGCTTCGCGGCCGATCCGTTCGCGCTCGGGGTCGCGAGCGGCTATCCGAGCGCCGGCGGGGTCGTACTCTGGACGCGGCTCGTGGGCGACCTCGATCCCGCACCCATTCGCGTTCGTTGGGAAGTTGCCCTGGACGAGTCGATGCGCCATGTCGTCGCCTCGGGCGTGGAAAGCGCGACGCCGGAGTGGGCGCATTCGGTACACGTCGAAGTGAAGGGCCTCGCGCCGGCGCGCCCCTACTGGTATCGCTTCATGTCGGGCGACGCAGTGAGCCCAGTCGGGCGCACGGGCACCGCGCCGCGCCGCGACGCGCGCGTCGAGCGGCTGCGCTTCGCCTTCGCTTCCTGCCAGCAGTACGAACAGGGCTACTACGGCGCCTGGCGGCACGCGGTCGCGGACGACCCCGAGCTGATCGTGTTCCTGGGCGACTACATCTACGAGTCGTCGTGGGGGCGCGATCACGTGCGCGCCCAGGATCCCGGCGAGCCCTATTCGCTCGACGAGTACCGCATGCGCTACGCCTGCTACAAGAGCGACCCGGACCTGCAGGCGGCGCACGCGGCGTGCCCGTGGCTCGTCACCTGGGACGATCACGAAGTCGACAACGATTACGCCGCCGACCGCCCCGAGGACGGCATGCCGAGGGACCGGTTCCTCGCGCGACGCGCCGCAGCTTACCGCGCCTACTACGAGCACATGCCGCTGCCCGCACGCATGCGGCCGCAGGGACCGCACATGCGCCTCTACACGCAGCTCGGCTGGGGCGCGCTCGCGCGCTTCTTCGCGCTGGACGACCGGCAGTACCGCGCCTACCAGGTCTGCCCGCGCAGGCACGGCGGCGGCAACGTGGTGCGCGATGCCGAATGCCCGGCGCGCGCCGAGCCGGGCCGCAGCATGCTCGGGGCGCGGCAGGAAGCCTGGCTCGAGCGCGCCTTTGCCGGCTCGCGCGCCGGCTGGAACGTCGTCGCGCAGCAAACGTTGATGGCGCAGTTCGCGCGCGGCACGGGCGTGGCGCGCCGCTTGTGGACCGACGGCTGGGATGGCTATCCGGCGGCGCGCCGCAAGCTGCTCGAGAGCATGGCGCGCCAGCGCCTGGCGAATCCGGTGGTGATCGGCGGCGACGTGCACTTCCACGCGGTCGCCGACCTGAAGGCCGACTTCGACGATCCTGCCGCACCGGTCCTGGCGAGCGAGTTCTGCGGCACCTCGATCACCTCCCAGGCGCGCGCGCAGGCCGAACTCGACGCCGTGCGCGCGGACAATCCGCACGTCAAGCTCGCCGACGGCCGCTACCGGGGGTACGTGCGCGTCGAGCTGCGCGCGCGCACGCTGCAAGCGGATCTGCGGGCCATGGCAGCGGTGCGCACGCGCGACGCGCCGTGCACGACGCTCGCCTCGTTCGTGGTAGAGAACGGCCGGGCGGGTCCGCAGCGCGCCTAGCGGCAGCGCAGGTTGGCCGAGTAGTCTGTGACCGGCTTGGTGCAGTCGTGCTCGTTCACGCGGCGCAGCTCGTCCATCGAGGGCGGCGTGCGATCGAGCGGCGCCTCGGCGTAGTTGAACAGCGCACCGAGGACGACCGCGCCGGCCACCGCGGCGGCGCCGGATGCGCTGACTAGGGTGACCGTCGTCGCACCCGCAAGGACCGCCGTGCCCGGCGGAGGCGGCGTCAAGGGGCCCGCCACCGTGTTGCTCGCGATCTGGGTGTTCGCCGAGCAAGCTGACAGGGCGAGCACGGCTGCGAACCTGCGCATGCAATGCATTTTAGTCTCGCCCCCGCGGCCGGGCGCTATTGATCCATGTCAATTACGGCACCGCGGACCGGTTCAAGATGAGCGGCAGGCGAAGTCCCGCCAAGAAAGGAATGCCATGGCCTACAAGACTATCCTGGTTCACCTCGACGCCGGCAAAGGAGCCGCGGCCTGCATCGAGGTCGCCTTCTCGCTGGCACAGAAATCCGACGCGCATGTCGTCGGACTGCACGCGCTCACGGTAGTGCCTCCGCCGAGCTGGGCGATGGCCGAAGCGGGGGTCGCCATCGAGGCCACGCGCAGCAAGGCACTCGCCGAGATCGCGGCGCGCGCGCGCGGAATCTGGGACGCCGCGGTGCGGCGCGCCAACTGGAGCAAGTCGGAATGGCGCAGCTCGGCGGCGGACGCGCTCGAGGCCGTCACGCTGCACGCGCGCTACGCCGACCTGGTGGTGATCGCGCAGGACGACGGCAGCGGAACGAACGGGGTGTCCGAGCAGTTCGCGCAGCGGCTGCTGCTCGCAGCCGGAAGGCCGGTGCTCGTCGTCCCGTACGCGCGCGAGAAGCGCCCGATCGGCGAGAACATCGTCGTCGCCTGGAACGCGGGCCGCGAAGCGACGCGCGCAGTGACCGACGCGCTGCCGCTGTTGCAGGCCGCGAGGCAGGTGAACGTCGCATCGTTCAATCCCGGTCCGCCGGACGGCGGGCACGGCCAGGTGCCCGGCGCCGATATCGCGCTGTTCCTTTCGCGCCACGGCGTGCGCGTGACGGTGTCGCAGTACCGCGCCGAGGATATCGACGTCGGCAATCAGCTCTTGTCGCGCGTCTCGGACCTGGATGCCGACCTGATCGTGATGGGCGCCTACGGCCGCTCGCGCGTCTCGGAGCTGATCCTTGGGGGCGTGACGCGCACGATCCTCGATTCGATGACGGTGCCCGTGCTGATGTCGCACTGAGGCGCGTACCTCAGGCGCTCGCCGCGGCGCGCCGCAGCCGATCGCGCACCGCCGTCCAGGCGTCCTGGTCGGGCGGCTCCTCGACGAGGATGCAGGCGCAGCGCGCTTCGTCCAGCTCGCGCAGCGCCGCGTACAGGCGGCGCGCGTATTCGGCGGGGTCGCGCGGCATGCGCAGCCAGCGCGCGGCGCGCTCGTCGGGGCGCGAAAACGCCAGCACCGCGACCTCACCCGTTGCGCGCGCGATCTCGGCATCGAGCGCATGCGCGGGCACGAGCCGCAGCTCGGTGCGCGGCGCGTAATGACGCTCGAGCGTGCCCGGGGCGCGCGGCGCGCGCGCGTCCGGCGCGGCGACGGGCGCGCCGAGGGCGGCCTCCAGCTCGGCGCGCGAGATCGCTCCGGGCCGCAGCAGCACCGCGCCGCCGCGCGACAGGTCGACGATCGTCGATTCGATGCCGACCTCGCTCGGACCTCCTTCGAGCACGAGGTCGACGTCCGAGCCCAGGTCCTCGCGCACGTGCTCGGCACGGGTGGGCGAGACGCGGCCGAAGCGGTTTGCCGAAGGGGCCGCAACGCCGCCGCCAAAGATCCTGAGAAGTTCGTGAGCAACCGGATGCGAGGGCACCCGCAGCCCGACCGTGTCCTGCCCGCCTGTAACGAAATCGCCCGCACGCGGCGCGCGCTTGAGGATGAGCGTGAGCGGCCCGGGCCAGAAGCGCTCCGCAAGCCTGCGCGCCGCCTCGGGCACCTCGCGCGCCCAGGCGAAGGCGTCCTCGGCGCTGGCGAAATGCACGATCACCGGGTGGTCGGGTGGCCGGCGCTTCACCGCGTAGAGCCTTTTCAGCGCGGCTTCGCTCGACGCGTCCGCGCCCAGCCCGTACACCGTCTCGGTGGGAAACGCGACCAGCCCGCCGCGCCGGAGGATTTCCGCGGCGCGGCGGACCTCTTCGCTCACAGCTTGAGCGGCGCGGCCTTGAGGACCGCCTCGGTCTGCCTGCGCCGGAAGTCCGCGAGCTTGCCCGCCATGCCGGCGTCGGAAAGCGCGAGCAGCGCTACGGCGAACAGCGCAGCGTTCGCCGCGCCCGCCTCGCCGATGGCGAAGGTGGCCACCGGGATGCCCTTCGGCATCTGCACGGTGGAGAGCAGCGAATCCAGCCCCTGCAAGTACTTGGAGGGCATCGGCACGCCGAGCACCGGCAGCGTGGTGTGCGCCGCCACCACGCCCGCGAGGTGCGCCGCGCCGCCCGCGGCGGCGATGATCGCCTTTACGCCGCGCTTGGCCGCGCCTTCGGCCCACTCCGCGACCGCGTGCGGCGTGCGGTGCGCCGACATCGCCTTCGCCTCGTAGGCCACGCCGAACTCCTCCAGCGTTTTCGCCGCCGCTTTCATGGTGTCCCAGTCGCTGGCCGAACCCATCACGATACCGATCATCTGAGCTTTCTCCCTGTCAGGCGCTCGAGCGCCTCGCGGTACTTCTGCGACGTCTTCGCGATCACCTCGGCAGGCAGCTTGGGCGCCGGCGGCGTCTTGTCCCAGTCGAGCGTCTCGAGGTAGTCGCGCAGGTATTGCTTGTCGAAGGACGGCGGGCTCACGCCGACCCGGTAGGAATCGGCCGGCCAGAAGCGCGAGGAGTCCGCGGTGAGCACCTCGTCGATGAGGACCAGATCGCCCTTCGCGTCCGTGCCGAACTCGAACTTGGTGTCGGCGATGATGATGCCCTTGGTGGCGGCGTACTCCGAGGCCTCCTTGTAGAGGCGAATGGAGATCTCGCGCACCTTCTCCGCCCTCTCGCGGCCGATCAGCTTCACCACCTCGTCGAAGGAGATGTTCTCGTCGTGGCCGGATTCGGCCTTGGTCGCCGGCGTGAAGATCGGCGCTGGCAGCTTCTGCGCCTGCTGCAAGCCCTTGGGCAGCTCGATGCCGCAGATCTTCCCGGACTTCTGGTAGTCCTTCCAGCCCGAGCCGATGATGTAGCCGCGCACCACCGCCTCGATGGGCAGGGGCTTCAGTCTCTTCACCACGATCGAGCGGCCACGCACCTGCGCCTTCTCGTCCTCGCCCTTGACCACGCTCTCCGGGTCGATGCCCGTGAGCTGATTGGGCACGATATGGCCGAGCTTGCCGAACCAGAAGTTCGCCATCTCGTTCAGCACGCGCCCCTTGTCGGGAATCGGGTCGGGCAGCACCACGTCGAAGGCCGAGAGCCGGTCGCTGGTGACGATCAGCATCTTGTCCTCGCCCACCGCGTAGATGTCGCGCACCTTGCCGCGCCCGATGCGCGGCAGGCTCGTGATGCGCGACTCGAACAGGGCGGCGCTCATGCCGCCTGCTTCTCAAGCTCGGGCTTCCACTTGCCCTGGCATGCGAGACCGTTCATGTGCGCGCGGTGGTGGAACGCCCTCTGCGCGGCGGCGACGTTGTCGCGGCTGCCGCGCCAGGCCTTGAGCGCGGGGTTCTGCAGCGCGCGCGAGTACGAGAAGGTGAGCGGCCAGGGCAGGCCCTTCATCGCCGCCATCGCGTTCAGGTGCGCGGTGGCGTCGACGTCCGACTGGCCGCCCGACAGGAACACGACGCCGGGCTGCGCGGCCGGCACGGTGCGCTTGAGCACGCGCACGGTGCGCTCGGCGACCTCGCCGACGCCCGCCTGGCGCGCGTTCTCCTTGCCCGACACCACCATGCTCGCCTTGAGGATCGTGTGCTCGAAGGAAACGTTGTGCGCCGCGAGCGCCGCGTAGGTGGCGCGCAGCGTCGCTTCGCTGACTTCCTCGCAGCGCTCGATCGTGTGGTCGCCGTCGAGCAGCACCTCCGGCTCGATGATCGGCACGATCGAGGCCTCCTGGCACAGCGCCGCGTAGCGCGCCAGCGCGTGCGCGTTCGCGTACAGGCAGGCGTGGGTCGGCAGTGCGTCGCCGATCGTGATCACCGCGCGCCACTTGGCGAAGCGCGCTCCGAGCTTGAAGTACTCGGCGAGCCGCTCGCGCAGCCCGTCCAGGCCCTCGGTCACCTTCTCGCCCGGACACAAGGCCAGATCCTTCGCGCCCTTGTCGACCTTGATGCCGGGCGTGATGCCCTTCTGCGCGAGAAACTCGGCGAAAGGCACGCCGTCGCTCGTCTTCTGACGCAGCGTCTCGTCGAACAGGATCACGCCCGAGACGAACTGCTCGATGCCGGGCGTGGCGAACAGCAGCCCGCGGTAGGCGCGGCGGTTCTCCTCGGTGCACTCGACGCCGACGGACTTGAAGCGTTTCTCGCAGGTTCCGGCGGATTCGTCGGCCGCCAGGATTCCCCTGCCCTTCGCGACCATCGCAGCCGCGGTCTTCGCTAGCAGTGACTTGTCCATGCAGGTCCTCGGTCGTGGGTTGTTGCCGATTGGAAGGCGCCGATTTTACCTTTTGTTCAGCGAGCCGTTTAAGCTTCGCTTAAGGCCGCCGCGCAAACCTAAGGCGCCGCGCGAATTCGGCGATAATGCGGCCCCCCGGAAAAATCCCTGGCGCGATGATACGCATCGAGAACCTCGTGAAGACGTTCGGCCCGAAGCGCGTGGTCGACGGCGTCACGTTCAACGTCGAGCGCGGCGAAGTGCTCGGCTTCCTCGGACCGAACGGCGCCGGCAAGTCCACTACCATGCGCATGATCACCGGCTTCATCCCGCCGAGCGCCGGGAGGGTGAGCGTCGGCGGGCACGACGTGGTCGACTCGCCGCTCGAGGCGAAGCGCCTCATCGGCTATCTGCCGGAGGCAGCGCCGGCCTACCCGGACATGACCGTGCACGGCTTTCTCGCTTTCGCCGCGGACATGCGCGGCCTGGAGGGCGAGGCGAAGAAGAAAGCGATCGGGCGCGTGGTCGAGCTGTGCTTCCTCGATTCGGTGGTCCGGCAGAACATCGACACGCTTTCCAAGGGCTACAAGCACCGCACCTGCCTCGCGCAGGCGCTGATCCACGATCCCGAAGTGCTGGTGCTGGACGAGCCCACCGACGGCCTGGATCCGAACCAGAAGCACGAGGTAAGGAACCTGATCCGCGAGCTCGGCCGGCGCAAGGCGGTCGTGTTCTCGACCCACATCCTCGAGGAAGTCGACGCCGCGTGCTCGCGCGCCATCATCATCGACCGCGGCCGCATCGTCGCCAACGGCACGCCGCAGGAGCTGCGCGGGATGTCGCGGCTCGCCGGGGCGGTGACCGTGGCCGGCCCGGGCGTGAACGGCGACGCGCTCGCCCCGCTCGGGCGCGTCGAGCAGGTCGACGGCGCCTGGCGCGTGTATCCGCAGGGCGCGCGTCGGGCCGGCGAGCTGGTGCAGGCGGTGATCGAGCTCGCGGCGCGCGCTGGCTGGCGCCTGGAGGCGCTGCGCACCGAAGAGGGACAGCTCGACGAGGTGTTCCGCCGCATCACCCTGCCGGACACGGCGCGCGCATGATTTCGGCCTGGAAGTCGGTGCGCACCATCGCGCGGCGCGAGCTGGCGAGCTACTTCGCCTCGCCGGTGGCCTACGTGTTCCTGGTCATCTACCTGCTGCTCACCGGGTTCTTCACGTTCACGGTGGGCGCCTTCTTCGAGCGCGGCGAGGCGAGCCTGATCTCCTTCTTCGTCTGGCATCCGTGGCTGTACCTGGTGCTGGTGCCCGCGGTCGGCATGCGCCTGTGGTCGGAAGAGCGGCGCGCGGGCACGCTGGAGCTCCTGCTCACCATGCCGGTGACCGCCTGGCAGGCGATCCTCGGCAAGTTCCTCGCCTCCTGGGCTTTCCTCGCCATCGCGCTCGCGCTCACCTTCCCGGTGGTGATCACCGTGAACCTGCTCGGCAGCCCGGACAACGGCATCATCGTCGCCGGATACCTCGGCAGCCTGCTGCTCGCCGGGGCATACCTCGCGATCAGCTGCATGACTTCGGCGATGACGCGCAACCAGGTGGTCGCGTTCATCCTCGCGGTGGTGATCTGCCTGTTCCTCATCCTGTGCGGCTTCAATCCGGTGACCGACCTGCTCGCGCACTGGGCGAGCCCGGCCTTCGTCGACACCGTGGCGGCGTTCTCGGTGATCACCCATTTCGACGGCTTCCAGAAGGGCGTCATCGACACGCGCGACCTGTTCTATTTCCTGTCGGTGATCGGCTTCGCGCTGTTCGCCACCGGCGTCATCCTCAGGAACTACCGCGCGGGCTAGGGCGATGAGAAAGTACGACAACCTCGTCTATTCCGCCGTCGGCCTGGTCGCGCTGTTCCTCGTCCTGGTGGCGTTCAACTACCTCGCCTCGGCCACCGCGCTGCGCGCCGATCTCACCGCGGGCAAGCTCTACACGCTTTCGGACGGCACGCGCAAGATCCTGCACGGCCTCAAGTCGCCGGTGACGCTCAAGCTCTACATCTCGCGCGGCGACGCGGTGCCGGTGCCACTGCGCAGCTTCGCGCAGCGCGTGCAGGACATGGTCGAGCGCTTCAAGGCGGTCGCCGGACCGAAGCTCCAGGTGCAGGTCTACCATCCCACGCCCGACTCGGAGGAGGAGGACGCCGCGCAGCTCGACGGCATCGAGGCCCAGCAGCTGGCGAGCGGGGACAACTTCTATCTCGGCGTATCGGTTAGCCGGCTGGACCGCAAGGAGGTGATCCCGGCGATCACGCCGCAGCGCGAGCAGCTGCTCGAATACGACCTCGCGCGCGCGATCGCGGGGGTGGCCTCGTCCGCGCGCATCAAGGTAGGGCTGATGAGCGCGCTCCCGGTGCTCGGCGAGCAGTTCAATCCGATGACGCGCTCGAGCTCCGATCCCTGGGTGCTCGCCAGCGAGCTCAAGCGCGAGTTCGATGTCGAGCCCGTCGACATGACCGCGCCCGAGATTCCGAAGGACATCGGCGTGCTGCTGCTCATCCATCCGCGCGACATCACGCCGCAGGGGGAGTACGCGCTCGACCAGTTCGTGCTGCGCGGCGGCAAGCTGATCGCGTTCGTCGACCCCTACGCCTATTTCGACCAGCTGCCCAGCATGCCCGGCATGCCGGCGCAAGGCGGCACCAGCTCGACGCTGCCGACGCTGTTCAAGGCCTGGGGCGTCGACATGGACCCCGGCAAGGTGATCGCCGATACGGTGTACGCCTCGGGCCGCGGTCCGCGCTACACGCCCACCGTGCTCAGCCTCAACCGCACGGCCTTCAACCGCAGCGACGTGGTCACCAGCCAGCTCGAGACGCTGCTGTACGCCTTCGGCGGCGCATTCAAGGTAAATCCGACGAGCGGCCTGAAGGCGACCGACCTGGTGACGAGCTCCGCCGACTCGATGCTCGTCGACGACGCGAAGGCGACGGTCGCGGGCGACGCGGCGACCAAGGACTTCGTGCCGGGGGGCGTCGCGCTGCCGCTCGCGCTCCGGCTCTCGGGCAAATTCAAGACGGCGTTCCCGGGCGGCCGCCCCGCCGCACCGGGCGAAAAGCCCGACGCGTCGAAGAAAGCGGCCGAGCCGCAGCTGCGCGAGTCGGCCAAGGACAACTCGGTGATCCTCGTCGCCGACACCGACATGCTGCAGGATCCCGCCGCGGTCGACGTGCAGGACGTACTCGGTCACAAGGTCGTCGTGCCCTCCAACGGCAACCTCGCCTTCGCCCTGGACATGGTCGAGCAGTTCGCCGGCGGCGATGATCTGATCTCGCTGCGCAGCCGCGCCTCCTCGTTCCGCCCGCTCACCGTGGTGCGCGAGCTCGAAGCGAACGCGCAGAAGCAGTACTTCGGCAAGATCCGCGCGCTCGAGGACGAGCTGCAGAAGACCACGGACAAGCTGCAGGAGCTGCAGAAGGCGCAGGGGCCGAGCGCGAGTTCGGCGCAGATCCTGAGCGCCGAGCAGCAGGCCGAGCTCGAGAAGTTCCGCAAGGAGGTGGCCCAGACCAAGCTGGAGCTCAAAGAGGTGCGCAAGAACCTGCGCCGCGACTCCGAGGCGCTGGTGTTCTGGACCAAGCTCGCCAACATCGCGCTCATGCCGCTGCTGGTCGCGCTGTTCGGACTCGGCGTGGCGCTCGTCCGGCGTCGCCGCACGGCATGAACCGGCGTCACGCGGCCATCCTGCTCGCGCTGCTCGTCGCGCTGGGCGGGGGCGCGCTCTTCTACCGGCACGAGCAGCGCACGCGCGAGGCGCCGCAGGCCGGCGTGCTCGGCCAGCCGCTCATCCGCGGGCTCACGCTCGCCGACGTGGCGAGCCTGCGCATCGTCGCGCCCAGCGCGACGCTGACGCTGGCGCGCGCCGACGACAAGTGGACGATCGTCGAGCGCGGCGGCTTCCCGGCCGACTTCGGCAAGCTGCGCGGCTTCCTGCTCAAGGCGATCGAGCTCAGGATCGGCCAGAGCGAGCCGATCGGCGAGGGCGACCGCGCGCGGCTCGGCCTGCTCGCGCCCGGCAAAGGCGCCGGCGCGGGGACGCTGCTCGAGTTCCTGTCGGCCGACGGCAAGCCGCTCGCGCAGCTGCTGGTCGGCAAGAAGTACTTCAAGCGCGCACCGGACGATCCCGCCGCGGCGCTGGCCGACGGGCGCTTCGTGCTGCTGCCGGACAAGCCGGACGTCGCCTACGTCGTCTCCGACCCGCTGCTGCAGGCCACCGCGGCGAGCTCCGCCTGGATCGACGGCACGGGCGTCGGGGTCGGGAAGGTGAAAAGCCTGGAGCTGCGCAGCGCCGACGGCAGCCGCTGGCGGATCGAGCGCGCGGGCGCGAACGCCCCATGGAAACTCGACGGCGCGCAGCGCGGGGAGAAGCTGGAAGTCACCAAGGCGAACGCCGCTTCGTATTCGCTGTCGCTGCTCTCGCTGGCGGACGTCGCACCCGATTCGCTCAGCGCCGCGCAGGCCGGATTCGACGAGCCGAGCGCGACGATCGACGCCGCCACGCTCGCCGGTCTCGATTACCGGTTCACGCTCGGCAAGCTGCAAGGCGACGACTACTTCGTGCGCCTGTCCGTCGCCGGCGCGCAGGTTCCCGCGAGCGACCAGGAGCTCGCGCGCCACACCCTGCTCATCGACAAATCCAAGTTCGAGGACGTGCTGAAGAAGCGCGCCGAGCTCCTGGAGAAGAAGAAGTAGCGGCGCCGGGCGCTGCTATGATAGCCGCTCACGTTTCGGGGGAGCGGGGCAGATGGCGATGCTGGAGAGCAAGACCAAGGTGGTGATCCTCACCGACACCTACCGCATCAAGGGCTACATCGAGCTGGTGCCGGGAGCGCGCATCACCGATTACATGATCGACGCCAAGGACTTCATCGCAATCACCGACGCCGAGGTGTGGGAGCGCGAAGGCCGGCAGGTGTTCACCGCGCACTTCATCAACGTGAGCCGCGACCACATCGTGGTCGTTTCGCCGACCAACTGATCCGGTCCGCGCTCGGCGGGGGACGCACCATGGACGAGCCGCAAATATCGGCGATCGCGCACGTCATCCAGCTCGCGGTGGCGCCGGTGTTCATGCTGACGGCAGTCGGCACCATCATCGCCGCGCTCAACATCAGGCTGGGGCGCGCGGTCGACAGGCGGCGCGTGCTCGAGGAGCGCCTCGGCGCGCTCCCCGGCGAAGAGGCCGGCAAAGCGCGCGCCGAGCTGGAGCAGATCGCCCGCCGCATCCGCACCGTCTACTTCGCGATCCTGTTTTCCGTGCTGTCCGGGCTGTTCATCTGCCTGCTGATCGCCGGGGCGTTCGTCGGCGCCTTCGTCGCCGCCAACCTGTCGCACATGATCGGCGCGCTGTTCGTGCTGGCGATGCTGGCGCTGATCGTGTCGCTGCTGCTGTTTCTGCGGGAGATCTTCATCGCCGTCACCACCCCGCGCCACGTGCCCGGCTAGCGCGCAGGCTTCCCCCCGACGCCCGAATGCTGCTATAAACGGGCGTAAGGCGCGTCAAGACGCCGCGGCCCTTTCCGCGACTCGATGCCGGGAGGTGTACCGTGGAGAACAATACGACCGACCGCATCCGCACCATCGCGCTCGTGGGGCAGGCCGGCTGCGGCAAGACCTCGCTGGCGGAGGCGCTGCTCGCGCAGGCCGGCGTGATCCCCGCGCCGGGAAGCGTCGAGCGCGGCACGACGGTGTGCGACTACACTCCGCTCGAGAAGTCGCTGCGGCACTCGCTCAAGCTCGCGGTCGCGAGCTTCGAGACGAAGGACGCGCGCATCCACCTGCTCGATACGCCGGGCTATCCCGATTTCCTGGGCCATTCGCTGCCCGCGCTCGCCGCGGTGGAGACCGCCGCGGTGGTGATAAATGCGCAGAACGGCCTGGAGATGATGACCGGGCGCTTCATGCATTGGGCCGCGAGGCGCGGGCTGGACCGGCTGATCGTGGTCAACAAGATCGACGCCGCGACCGACCTCCAGGGGCTGCTCGAGCGCATCCGCCAGGCGTTCGGCAAGGAGTGCCTGCCGATCAACCTGCCGGCGGACGGCGCTGCGCGTGTTTCGGACTGCTTCTTCGCGCCGTCGGGCGAAGCGGATTTCTCCTCGGTCGAGGAGGCGCACAAGCAGCTGGTCGACCAGGTGGTCGAGGTCGACGAGGAGCTGATGGCGCTGTACCTCGAAAAGGGCAGCGTCGCGCCCGAGCAGCTGCACGCGCCCCTGGAGCGCGCGCTGCGCGAGGGGCACCTCATCCCGGTCGTGTTCGCCTCGGCGAAGACCGGAGCGGGCATCGCCGAGCTGCTCGAGGTGATCGTCAAGCTCATGCCCAACCCGGCGGAGGGCAACCCGCCCGTGTACGTCACGACGCCCGCCGACGGCGGCGCTGCGGCCGAGATCCGCGCCGAGCCCGATCCGTCCAAGCACGTGCTCGCCCACGTCTTCAAGATCGAGATCGATCCCTACGTCGGGCGGCTCGCGGCGTTCCGCGTGCACCAGGGACGCGTCACGCCGGGGACCCAGCTTTTCATCGGCGACGGCAGGAAGCCGATCAAGGCGGGCCACCTCTACATGCTGCGCGGCAAGCAGCAGATCGAGGTGGCCGAGGCGCTCCCCGGCGACATCTGCGCGATCGCGAAGATCGAAGAGATCCGCTTCGACCACATCCTGCACGACGCCCCGGAAGACGCGCACATCCACGCCCGGCCGCTCGAGCTGCCGCAATCGATCTTCGGCCTCGCGGTGCAGCCGCGAAAGCGCGGCGAGGAGCAGAAGGTCTCCGACGTGCTGCACAGGCTGATCGCGGAGGACCCCTGCTTCCGCGTCGAGTACAACGCGCAGGCGAACGAAACGGTGATGCGCGGCCTGGGCGAGATGCACCTCAGGACGACGCTGGAAAAGATCGCCGGCCAGTACAAGCTCGAGCTCGACACGCGTCCTCCCTCGGTGCCGTTCCGCGAGACGGTGACCGCGCGCGCCGAGGGCCACAGCCGCCACAAGAAGCAGACCGGCGGCGCAGGGCAGTTCGGCGAGGTGTTCCTGCGCGTCGAGCCGCTCGCACGCGGCGCGGGCTTCGAGTTCGTCGACGCGGTGAAGGGGGGCGTGATTCCCTCGGTCTACATCCCGGCGGTGGAGAAGGGCGTGCGTGCCGTGCTCGATTCGGGCTACCTCGCGGGCTATCCGCTGCAGGACCTGCGCGTCGTGGTGTACGACGGCAAAAGCCACCCGGTCGACTCGAAGGAGGTGGCGTTCATCGCCGCCGGGCGCAAGGCCTTCCTCGACGCGCTCGCCAAGGCGCGGCCGATCATTCTCGAGCCGATCGTGGACATCGACGTCGCGCTGCCCGAGTCGAACATAGGCGACATCGCCGGCGACCTCTCGGCACGGCGCGGCCACATAAAGGGCTCCGAGGCGCCGCGCCCGGGGGCGCTGCGCCTCGCCGCGCAGGCGCCGCTCTCGGAGCTGGAGAGCTTCCCCACGCGCCTGAAGGCGCTCACCGCCGGCCAAGGCTCGTACACGCTCGAATTCAGCCACTACGAGCCGGCGCCGGTGCCGTTGCAGCAGAAGCTCGTCGCGCAGCACAAGCCCGCCGCGGCAGAAGAGCCTTGAGCGGGGCGCAGGCACCGCTTTTCTACGTGCGCGCCGGACGCGGCGCCCCGCCGCTCGTGTTCGTGCACGGTTTTGCCTGCAGCCATGCCGACTGGCAGCCGCAGCTCGACGCGCTTGCCGCGACGCATACGGTGCTCGCCTGCGACCTGCGCGGGCACGGCGCCACGCCGGGCGAGCCTGCCGACTGCTCGATCGAGACATACGGCGAGGACGTCGGCGCGCTGCTCGACGCGCTCGAACTGGCCGGCGCGATCCTGATCGGCCACAGCATGGGTTGCCGCGTCGTGCTGCAGGCGGCCGAGCGGTGCGCGGCGCGCGTGGCAGGGCTCGTGCTCATCGACGGCAGCCGCCTCGGCATGGGCGACCCCGAGACCGCGGGGCGGGTGATGCGCGAGCAGATCCGCGCCACCGGCTACGGTGCGTTCGCGCGCCGGCTGTTCGAGGAGATGTTCATCCCTTCGAGCGGCGTGCGCCTCAAGACCGCGATCGTCGAGCGCGCGCTCGAGCTGCCCGCCCCGGTGGGCAGCGCGCTCTTTCCGCGCATGGTCGCGTGGGACGCGGCCAACATGGAACGCGCGCTCGCGGCCGTCACGGTGCCCCTGCTCGTCGTCCAGAGCACCTTTGTGAACCCGCAGCGCGTCCGGGTGGCGCTCACACCGGGCGAGTCGACGCCCTGGCTGGATCTCGTCAGACGCCAGGCGCCCGCCGCGCGCGTCGCGATCGTGCCGGGCGTCGGGCATTTCCCGCAGCTCGAGGCCCCGGAAACGGTGAACCGGCTGATCGCCGACTTCGCCCGCTCCGTCGCCGGGCTCACATGACCCTGCGCATCGATTTCCAGTCCGGCGCGGCCGCCGAAGCGTAACCCTCGCAGCCGAGCGAACCGAGCGCGATCCTGCCGTCGCGGATTGCCACGCGCACCGCGCCGTGGCTGCGCTCATACAGGTCCGGATGCGCCTGCAGGAAGGCCGCCTGCTCCGCCTCGGGCAGCCCGGCCATGCCGTTTACGTAGTGGTGCCCGTTTCGCTCGACGTGCGCGATGCCGAGCAGATTGGCGAGCGCCAGGTCCTGCTGCAGCGCGAGGCCCGGCTGCACGGTGAGGTCCTCCGCGCTCATGAAATAGCGCGCGCCGCCCTCGTCGCGGTTCCAGGTCTCGCAGCGCGCGCGGTTGATGATCGACTTGTACAGGCCCTTGCAGGTCTTCGACGACACGCCCGAGTAGCCGAGCGAGCGCGCGCGCGGGAACGCGTCGAGCGAATCGTCCGACTCGTCGATGAGGAGCGGGATCTCGGCGGCGAGCGGCGCGACCTCGCCCGCGAGCGCGTTCTGGCGCTTGATCGGCTGCTCGATGAACAGCACGCTCGCGGCGAGCCGCGCGAGCCGGGGGTCGGCCTTCATCCTGCGCCACAGCGCGGCGATGCCCGCCGCGTCGTCGTACTGCTCGTTGCCGTCGAGCGTCGCGTAGTACGGCCCGTCGATGCGCTCGAGCACGGCGGCGATCGCCGCCAGGCGCTCGAGGTCCGCGGCCGTATCGCCCGCGAGCTTGAGCTTGAAGTAGCGCTGGCCGTAGCGCGCGAGCACCTCCTCGAGCGTCTGCGGCAGGCCGTCGGCGACGCGCTCGGTGACGTCGCCGGCGGTGATTGGATCGAGCAGGCCGACGGTGTGGCGCGCGGCGATCGTCCGCGCCGGGGCGAGCCCGGCGAGAAAGGCGCCGGCGTCGCAACCCTCGAGCTCGATGCCCGCGGCGTTGCGGCGCAGCGTTTCGTAGAACGACGCGCCGAGCGCGCGGCACAGCGCGTCGAGCAGCGCCCGGTCGACGAGAGCGGGCCCGAAGCCCGCCACCAGGCCGGCGACATAGTTCGCTCTAGAATGCCCGAAGGCGGTGTCGGCGGACCCGGCCAGGTAAGCCTTGCGCGCGTGCGCGAGCGAAGCGCGCAGCTGCTCGAAGTTGTCCTCGTTCGTGAGCGCCGGGTCCTTGTCGAACCACTTGGGCGCGAGCAGCTCGGCGGCCGCTCCCTCGGCTTCGCGGCCGTCGGCGAGCCGGATGCGCGCGCGCACGAAGGCCTGCGGCGCCCCGGTGAGCGTGACCGCGCCGAAGCGAAACGGCATGCGCAGCCGCACGTCGCGCTCGTACAGTCCGATTTCCCGCACCGCGAAGCGCGGCGCGCTCATCCGGGCGAGAGCGCCTCGAGGATGCCGCGCACGTAGCCGACGGCGCGCGCCGCGGCGCCGGGTCCGTCGGGCACGTAGTCGAAGGGCTCGACCGCTACGTCGCCCGCGTAGCCGTTGCGCATCAGCGCCGCGAACAGCGGCGCGAAGCGCTGCTCGCCCTGGCCCGGCCCGCGACGGTTGCGGTCGTTCACCTGCACGTGAGCGATGATCCCCTCCGGCAGCCAGCGGTCGACGAGCGCGGCGAGCGACTCGCGCTCGCTGCGGCCGGCGGCGCTGCAATCGAGCATCGAGCGCAGCGCCGGGCTGCCGATGCGGCGCACGATCGCGGCGGCCTCGGCGAGCGTGTTGATGACGGGCGTCGAGTCTGCGGCGAGCGGCTCGACGCAATAGAGGACGCCGGCTTTGGCGGCGCGCGCGGCGGCGGCGGCGAAGCACTCGGTGGCGCGCTCGAGCGCCGCATCGCGCGTATCGCCCGCCTCGACGCGCCGCTGCTGCGGCGAGCCGTGCACCAGGTACTTGCCGCCCAGTTCGGCGCACAGGTCGATGAGCGCCAGGATCGCGTCCAGGGTGCGCCGCCGCACCGCCGGATCGCGCGCCGTGATCGACAGCCCGGCGGGCTTCACCAGCAGCCAGTGCAGGCCGGTGATCGCGATGCCGGCATCGGCCGCCGCCGCGCGCGCCGCCGCGATCTGCGCCGCGCCGATGCGCTGCGGCTCCTCGGAGAGCGTGTAGGGCGCGACCTCGAGGCCGTCGTAGCCGAGCTTGGCGGCGTAGGCGCACTGCGCCGGGAACGGCATCGGCGCGATGACCTCGTTGCAGAGGGCGATGCGCATCGCCCTAGGCCGCGAACTCGTCCGCCTCGCGCGCTTCCACTGCCTGCGCGAGCGCCTCGAGCCGGCGGTCGCGGATCCCGAGCTCGCGCAGATGCCGCACGGTGTCGAGCAGGTAGTCGCGGCAGCGTCCGAGCGGCCCCGCGCCGCTCGCCAGATAGCCGACGATCGCGCCGGCTTCCAGCCCGCGCACGTACCGCTCGTGGCTGCGATTTGCCGCGAACGCGATCGCGCGCTCGATTCCCTCGGCCGTGTGTGCGCTCACCCATATCGGGCGGTAGGCCATGGTGAGCATCTCGCGGCGCCAGACCACGTCCAGCTCGGACCGCACCTTGTCGCGGTGCAGGCGGTAAGCGACCCCGTGGCAGCTTCCGCCCGTCTCCAGGGCGAGCATCAGGCCGGGACGCGCGGGGCTGCCGCGCCCGGCCCGCGCCCAGAGGCAGAACTGCCGGTGATAGCCGTGCACCCGCGCGGCGCGCCGCTCGGCGAAGTGGAACGCCGGGTTCCACATGAGCGAGCCGTAGCCGAACACCCAGACGCGATCGCGGCGCGGCGCCTGCGCGACGACCTCGTCGATCTGGCGCTCGCGCTCTTCGGGCGTCATGAAGCGCGTGTGCGCGCCGAGCAGCTCGCGCGCCGAGGCGAGCAGCTCGCCGCTCAGGATCGAGTCGCGTGTGATCTTAAGGTTCGCCATGGGATGCCGCCATCATAGCGCGGCGATCCACGCGCCGATTTCCGGCCAGGCCTCGGCGAGCGTGCGGCTACCCATGAACAGGCCGATGTGTCCGCCGGGCACGAGCTTCTGCGTGATCTCGGTCGCCGGCGTGCCGACCAGCGCCGCGGCATTGAACACCTGCTCCCGGGTCGTGATGTCGTCGTCCGCGCCGGCGAGCAGATAGAGCGGTACGCGGATCGCCTTGAGGTCGAGCTTGCGCCCGAGCGCGACGAACTCGCCCTTCGCCAGGCGGTTCTCCTTGAACAGCAGCTCGATCGCCTGCAGGTAGTAGCGTCCCGGCAGGTCGATCGGGTTCTCGTACCAGCGCTCGAACTGCTCGGTGCGCTTCACGTAGGACTTGTCCTCGACGTGGCGGTACAGGTCGAGGTACTTGTCGACGTACTGCTGCTCGGGATGCATGCTCTTCCAGCCGGCGAGCATGAACTTGCCGAGCATGCGCCCGCCGCCCGACTCTACGAGCTCCTCGTAGAAGCTCGTCGGCAGGCTGTGCGCCATCTTCTTGATCGGCCCGTCGCCCGCGTCGGTATCGATCGGCGCGCCGGCGAGCACGAGGCTCCTCACCTTCTGCGGAAAGCGCGCCGCATACATCGCGCTCATCCAGCCGCCCTGGCACAGCCCGACCAGGTGCACGCGCTCGCCCAGCTCGTCGACGGCGACGTGCAGCTCGGCGAGGTACTTGTCGATGTCGTAATCGCGCATCTGCGGCGTGGCGGGCTTCCAGTCGGTCACCAGCACGCGGCCCGCATGCGCCGCGAGCAGCGTCTCGACCAGGCTCTGGCCTTTGGCGTAGTCGGCGATCGTCGAGCTGTGGCCCGCATAGGGCGCGTCGACGAGCACCGGCTCACCCTTGCCGCCGAAGTCGCGCAATCTCATGGTGTCCAGATCGAGCATGACGCGGTTCGGCGTCGCCCACGCGGGCTCCGGCGGCGCGGCGAGCTCGCCCGCCTCGGCGAGGAACTCGAGGTTCTGTCGGAAAAGGCGCATGCCCTCGTCTTCCAGCTCGATCGCAGCGGCAAACGGCCAGAACCAGGGAACGCTGTGCTCGTGGCCTGGCGCCTTCGGCGGGAGATTCTTCTGGACGGTCTTGTCCAAGCGCCTAAACCCTGCTCGCTTCCAGGCGCTCGTAGGCCTCGCCCCAGGACTTCTTCCAGTCGCTGCCGAGGAAGTCGATCTCGCGCCCGTCCTTCTCGTAGAAGCGGTTCGGGATCTGGAACATCGCCAGCATCAGCCCGCCCTCCGGGGTCCAGGCCTCGTGCCGGCTGCCGGCCGGGCGCCATACGAAATTGCCGGGCGTGCACTCACCCTCGCCACACACCAGCCGGCCCTCGAGCACCCAGGTCTGCTCGATCAGCACGTGCTCGTGATCGGGCAGCTTCGCACCCGGTGCCATTTTCAGCAGCACCGTGAGCAGCCCCGTCTCGCGCTCCAGCAGCAGCGTCTTCGCTTCGACGCCGGGATAGATGGTCTTCTGCCAGGGCAGCGCCGCGACATCCACGAAACGCGACGCCATCGGCGGTAGCTTGGCGTGTCCGGCAACGTTCGGCGTGACAGCACCCATGGTCGCTCCTCCTTATGCCTTGAGGTGATCGCCCACCCGCACGATCTTCATTGTATTCGTTCCGCCCGCCTTGCCGATCGGCTCGCCGATGGTGAGGACGATCAGGTCGCCGTGCTTCACCACGCCCTGGCCGACCAGGACTCGCTCGGCCTCGGCGAGCAGTTCCTCGCGGTCGTGCCCCGCGTACTCCACGATCAGAGGGTAGACGTCGCGAAACAGCGCGCAGCGGTAGCGGGTCGACGTCTGCGAAGTGAGGGCGTAGATCGGCACGCCGCAGTTCAGGCGCGACATCCATAGCGCGGTCGAGCCCGATTCGGTGAGCGCAGCGATGGCCTTCACCTTGAGGTGGAAGGCCGTGAACAGCGCCGCCATGGCGATCGACTGGTCTACCCGGGTGAACACGCGGTTGAAGAAGTCCTGGTCGAGGGTCACCGGCTGCGTCTGCTCGGCCTCGAAGCAGATGCGGTGCATCGCCTCGATCGTCTGCACGGGATACTTGCCGCTCGCCGACTCGGCCGAGAGCATGACCGCGTCGGTGCCGTCGAGCACCGCGTTGGCGACGTCCGACACCTCGGCGCGCGTCGGCACTGGGCTGTCGATCATCGATTCCATCATCTGCGTCGCGGTGATGGTGAGCTTGTTGTGCTCGCGCGCCAGGCGGATCATCTTCTTTTGCAGCGCCGGCACGGAGGCATCGCCCACTTCCACCGCCAGGTCGCCGCGCGCCACCATGATGCCGTCGCAGGCGCGCATGATGTCGATGAGCGCGGCCTGGGTGACGGCTTCCGCGCGCTCGATCTTGGCGATCAGCATCGACTTGCCGCCGGCGGCGCGCAGCAACTCGCCCGCCATGTACATGTCGGCGCCGGTCTTGGGGAACGACACCGCGAGATAGTCCGCCTGCAGCTTGGCCGCGGTGCGGACGTCCTCCATGTCCTTGGGCGTGAGCGCGGGCGCGGTCAGGCCGCCGCCCTGGCGGTTGATGCCCTTGTTGTTGCTGAGCACGCCTCCGTGGCGCACCAGCGTCTGCACCTCCGCGCCGCGCACGTCGGTCACCTCGAGGACGATCTTGCCGTCGTCGAGCAACAGCACCGCTCCCGGCTCGACGTCACGCGGCAGCGCCTTGTAGTCGAGGCCCACGCGCTCGCCGTCGCCGAGCTCGCAGTTGGCGTCGAGCACGAAGCGGCTGCCTGGCGAGAGCGTGATCCGGCCATCCCTGAACTTGCCGATGCGGATCTTCGGTCCCTGCAGGTCCGCCATGATCGCCACGGTGCGCCCGACCTTGCGCGCAATGCTCTTTACCAGGTCGGCGCGCCTCAGATGGTCGTCGGCGGTGCCGTGCGAGAAGTTCAGACGCACCACGTCGACGCCTGCGTGCACCATCTTCTCGAGCACGGCGGGATCGCTCGAGGCGGGGCCGAGCGTGGCGACGATCTTCGTGCTGCGCAGCATTTCTTTTTCCCTCTTCGGACGCTGTCCTTATACCAGATCGACTCTGCCGCGCGTGATGGTGCGCTCGCCGTCAGCGCGCGTCAGCTCGAACTCGCTCGCGGCGGCTTCGTGCCGGGCGAGCAGCGCAAGCTGCGCGGGCATCGGCACCGGCGCGCGTCGGGCCGGATTTCGAGCGGCCCGGCGCTCGCGCCGACGATGGCGCCGGAGATCTTCACGCCACCCGGCTCAGGCGCGCGCCTCCAGCGCCGCGACCGCGGGCAGCGTCTTGCCCTCGAGGAACTCGAGGAACGCTCCGCCGGCGGTCGAGATGTAGCCGATGCGGTGGGCGATGCCGAACTTGTTGATCGCGGCGACCGTGTCGCCGCCGCCGGCGATCGAGAACGCCTTCGAGCCGGCGATCGCCATGGCGATCGTGCGCGTGCCGCCGGCGAAGGGCTCGCGCTCGAACACGCCCACGGGCCCGTTCCAGACGATGGTGCCGGCCTGGCCGAGCGCCGCGGCGAGCGCGCCCGCGCTCTTTGGGCCGATGTCGAGGATCATCTCGTCGGCGGCCACCGCGCTCGCGGGCTTGGTGGTGCCTCGCGCGTCGTCCAGACTCTTCGCGACGACGACGTCCTCCGGCAGCGGCACCCTGGTCGCAGCCATGATGTTCTTGGCTTCGTTCACGAGCTCCGGCTCGGCGAGCGATTTGCCGATCTTCAGGCCCGAGGCGAGCAGGAAGGTGTTGGCGATGCCGCCGCCGACGATGAGCTGGTCGACCTTCTTCGCCAGCGCGGCGAGGATCGTGAGCTTGGTGGAAACCTTGGAGCCCGCGACGATCGCCACCAGCGGCCGCGCGGGCTGAGCGAGCGCCTTGCCGAGCGCGTCGAGCTCGGCGGCCATGAGCGGCCCGGCGCAGGCGACAGGCGCGAAGCGCGCCACGCCGTGCGTGGTCGCCTCGGCGCGGTGCGCGGTGCCGAAGGCGTCGTTCACGTACACGTCGCACAGCGCGGCGATTGTCTTCGCGAGCGCCTCGTCGTCCTTCTTCTCGCCCTTGTTCACGCGGCAGTTCTCGAGCAGCACGAGCTCGCCGGGGCGCACCGATACGCCGTTCACCCAATCGCGTACCAGCCTTATTTTGAGATTCAACAACTCCTCGAGACGCTTCCCGACCGGCGCGAGCGAGTCCTCGGGCCTGAGCTCGCCTTCCTTCGGCCGGCCGAGATGCGAGGTGACCATCACCGCCGCGCCCTGCTCGAGCGCGCTCCGGATGCCGGGCAGCGAGGCGCGGATGCGCGTGTCGTCGGACACCTGCCCCGCGTCGTCCAGCGGCACGTTCAGGTCGGCGCGGATCAGCACGCGCTTGCCGCGCAGGTCCAGCTCGCTCATGCGCCTGAAGCGCATGGCGGCTACTTCGCGTTCATCAGCGCCACGGCCGCATCGAGCATGCGGTTGCTGAAGCCCCACTCGTTGTCGTACCAGGAGCTCACCTTCACCAGCGTGCCGCCGCTCACCTTGGTGAGCGTCGAATCGAAGATCGAGCTCGCCGGGTTGTGGTTGAAATCCGATGACACGAGCGGCTCGACGTTGTACTCGAGGATGCCCTTCAGGTCACCCGCCGCAGCCTGCTTGACCGCGTCGTTCACTTCCTCGACCGTCGTCGGCTTCTTGGCGACGAAGGTCAAATCGACGATCGAGACGTTTATCGTCGGCACGCGGATCGCGAAGCCGTCGAGCTTGCCGTTCAGGTGCGGCAGCACGAGGCCGACGGCGGCCGCCGCGCCGGTCTTGGTCGGGATCATGTTGTGCGTCGCCGAGCGCGCGCGCCGCAGGTCCTTGTGGTAGACGTCGGTGAGCACCTGGTCGTTGGTGAAGGAGTGCACCGTGGTCATCAGCCCCGAGACCACGCCGATGCGGTCGTCTAGCGCCTTGACGAGCGGCGCCAGGCAGTTGGTGGTGCACGAGGCGTTCGAGATGACCGTGTCGGACGCCTTGAGCGCCTTGTCGTTGACGCCCATCACGATGGTGCGGTCGACGTCCTTCTCGCCCGGCGCCGAAATGATGACCTTCTTCGCCCCGGCCTGCAGGTGCGCGCTCGTCTTCGCCTTGCTGGTGAACAGGCCCGTGCACTCGAGCACCACGTCCACGCCCAGGTCCTTCCAGGGGAGCTTGGCCGGGTCGCGCTCGGCCAGCACCCTGATGCGCTCGCCGTTCACCACCAGCGCATCGCCGTCGACCTGCACGCTGCCGGGAAAGGTGCCGTGCGCCGTGTCGTGCTTGAGCAGGTGCGCGTTGGTCTTCGCGTCGCCCAGGTCGTTCAGCGCGACGAATTGCAGGCCCTGCTTCTTCGAGCCCTCGTAATGCGCGCGCAGGATGTTGCGCCCGATGCGGCCGAAGCCGTTGATCGCGATCTTGATTGCCATGACGACTCCTAGATGACGGACTTCACCGCCTGAACCACCTTCTCGGCCGTGAACCCGAAGTGCTTGAACAGTTCGGGCGCGGGGGCCGACTCGCCGAAGCGGTCGATGCCGACCACCGCGCCCTCGAGCCCCACGTACTTGCGCCAGAACGCGGTGACGCCCGCCTCCACCGCCACGCGCGGCACGCCGCGCGGCAGCACGGCTTCGCGGTACGCGGGCTCCTGGCGGTCGAACACCGTGCTCGACGGCATCGACACCACGCGCACGCCGATGCCCTCGGCGGCGAGCAGCTTCTGCGCGGCGAGCGCGAGCGGCACTTCCGAGCCGGTGGCGATGATGACCGCGCGCGGCAGGCTCGCGCTGTCGCCGAGCACGTAGCCGCCGCGCCGCACGTTGGCGAGCGTCGCGGCGTCGCGCTTGGCGAAGGCGACGTTCTGTCGCGAGAAGAGAAGCGCCGTCGGCCCGTTCGTGCGCTCGAGCGCTGCGCTCCAGGCGATCGCGCTCTCGACCGTGTCGCAAGGCCGCCACACGTCCATGTTGGGAATGAGGCGCAGGCTAGAGGCGTGCTCGATCGGCTGGTGCGTCGGGCCGTCCTCGCCCAGGCCGATCGAATCGTGCGTGAACACGTACACCACGCGGATGCGCATCAGCGCCGCCATGCGCAGCGCGTTGCGCGCGTAGTCCGAGAACACGAGGAAGGTGCCGCCGTAGGGGATGAAGCCGCCGTGCAGCGCGAGGCCGTTCATCACCGCGCACATGCCGAACTCGCGCACCCCGTAGAAGAGGTAATTGCCGCCGTCGTCGCGGCCGATGACGCGCGAGGCCTTGACCATGGTGAGGTTCGAGCCGGTCAGGTCGGCCGAGCCGGCCAGCAGCTCGGGCAGCGCGGGCTTGAGGTACTCGAGCACGTTCTGCGAGGCCTTGCGCGTGGCGAGCGTCTCGGCCTTGGCGTCGGTCTCGTGCACCATCGCGTCGACGCGCGCGCCGAAGTCCTGCGGCAGCTCGCCCGCCGTGCGGCGGCGGAAGTCGGCCGCGAGCTCGGGATGCGCGCTCTCGTAGGCGGCGAACATCTTCGCCCAGCGCCGCTCGGCGCGCTTGCCGGTCGTGCGCGCGTCCCAGGCCGCATAGACGTGCTGCGGGATCTCGAACGGCTTGTAGGGCCAGCCGATCGCCGCGCGGGTCGCCGCGACCTCTTCGGCGCCGAGCGGCGCGCCGTGCGCGGCGCCGGTGTTCGCCTTGTGCGGCGCGCCCTTGGCGATCGTGGTCTTGCAGCAGATCAGCGTGGGGCGCGCGCGCTCGCGCTTGGCCCTGCGGATCGCGCGGTCGACCGCCGCCACGTCGTGCCCGTCGACGCTCGGGATCACCTGCCAGCCGTAGGCGGCGAAGCGCTTGGGCACGTCGTCGGTGTACCACTGGTCGATGTGTCCCTTCTCCGAATCGATCGAGATGCCGTTGTCGTCGTAGAACGCGATCAGCTTGCCGAGGCCGAGCGTGCCCGCGAGCGAGCAGGACTCGTGCGAAACGCCCTCCATCATGCAGCCGTCGCCCAGGAACACGTAGGTGTGGTGGTCGACGACGTCGAAGCCCGGGCGGTTGAAGTGCGCAGCGAGCAGCTTCTCGGCGAGCGCCATGCCGACCGCGTTCGAGACGCCCTGGCCGAGCGGCCCGGTGGTCGTCTCCACGCCGGGCGCGCAGCCGTACTCCGGGTGCCCCGGCGTCTTCGAGCCGAGCTGCCGGAAGCGGCGCAGCTCGTCGATCGGCAGGTCGTAGCCGGTCAGATGAAGCAGCCCGTACAGCAGCATCGAGCCGTGGCCGTTGGACAGAACGAAGCGGTCGCGGTTCGCCCAGTGCGGGTTGCCGGGATTGTGGCGCAGGTGGCCTCGCCAGAGCGCCACCGCGATCTCGGCCATGCCCATCGGCATGCCCGGGTGTCCCGAGTTCGCCGCCTGCACCGCGTCCATGGCGAGCGCGCGCAGGGCGTTCGCCATGTCGCGCTCGATCGGATCGCGGTAATTGATGCCGGGAGCGGCCACGGCCGCCGTGGTCGGTGTGTTCATGGGGAGGCCGAGATTATGCCTCACGCGGCGCGCGTGAGCGCGGCCGGCTTCGAATAGCGCAGCGCCATGCGTTCGAGCGGCTCGGGACGGATGCGCGCCGCCTGCCCCGCGCAACCGAAGGCCTCGAAGCGCTGCTTGCACAGCGCGCGTGCCGCGCGCGTTGCCTCCTTGAGGAACTTGCGCGGATCGAATTCCGACGGGTCCTCGGCCATGGCACGGCGCATCGCCCCGGTCATCGCCAGGCGGATGTCGGTATCGATGTTGATCTTGCGCACGCCGTGGCGGATGCCCTCCTGGATCGCCTCGACCGGCACCCCGTAGGTCTCCTTGATCCTGCCCCCGTTCTCGCGAATGACCTCGAGCCACTCCTGCGGCACCGACGACGAGCCGTGCATCACCAGGTGCGTTTGCGGTATCGCGGCGTGGATTTCCTTGATGCGGTCGATTGCGAGCACGTCGCCAGTGGGCTTCTTGGTGAACTTGTAGGCGCCGTGCGACGTGCCGATCGCCACCGCGAGCGCGTCGACCTGCGTCTGCGCGACGAAATCCGCGGCCTGCTTCGGGTCGGTGAGCAACTGCTCGCGCGCGAGCTTGCCTTCGGCGCCGACGCCGTCCTCCTTGCCGGCGGTGCCGGTCTCGAGCGAGCCGAGGCAGCCCAGTTCGCCCTCCACCGACACGCCCACCGCGTGCGCCATCTCGACGGCGCGCCGCGTCACCTCGACGTTGTACGCATAGCTCGCCGGCGTCTTCATGTCCTCGAGCAGCGAGCCGTCCATCATCACGCTGGTGAAGCCCGAGCGGATCGCCGACTGGCACACCGCCGGGCTTGCGCCGTGGTCCTGGTGCAGCACCACCGGGATGTGCGGGTAGGACTCGACCGCCGCCTCGACCATCCTGCGCAGGAACGCCTCGCCCGCGTACTTGCGCGCCCCGGCGGAGGCCTGCAGGATCACCGGGCTCGCGGTCTCGTCGGCCGCCTGCATGATCGCCTGGATCTGCTCCAGGTTGTTGATGTTGAAGGCAGGCACGCCGTAGCGGTGCTCGGCCGCGTGGTCGAGCAGCTGCCTGAGAGATATCAATGCCATGTTTCCTCCTCCTCCGGTAAGTGACTCGGGCCGGGCTAGCGCTCGAGCGCCTGCTTGCGGCGGTCCATCAGCCGCCAGATCATCGGCGTGAAGATGAGCTGCATCGCGAGGTCGATCTTGCCCCCCGGGCATACGATGGTGTTGGGACGCGACATGAACGAGTCGTGCAGCATCGAGAGCAGGTACGGGAAGTCGATGCCCCGCGGATTCGCGAAGCGGATCACGAGCAGGCTCTCGTCGGCCGACGGGATGTGGCGCGCGATGAACGGGTTCGAGGTGTCGACCACCGGCACGCGCTGGAAGTTGATGTGCGTGCGCGAGAACTGCGGGATGATGTAGTGCACGTATTCTTCCATGCGCCGCAGGATGGTGTCGGTCACCGCCTCGGTCGAGTAGCCGCGCGTCGCGCGGTCGCGGTGCAGCTTCTGGATCCACTCCAGGTTGATGACCGGCACCACGCCGATCAGCAGGTCGACCTGCGCCGCGACGTCCACGCCGGCGTGCGCCACGGCGCCGTGCAGGCCCTCGTAGAACAGCATGTCGGTGCCCTCGGGCAGGGGCTCCCAGGCGGTGAAGGTGCCCGGCTTCTGCTTGTACGGAGCCGCCTCCGCGTCGTTGTGCAGGTACTTGCGCGTGCGGCCCGTGCCGTTCTGCGCGTAGTCGCGGAACAACTGCTCGAGCTCGGCGAACAGGTTCGCTTCGGGGCCGAAGTGGCTGTAGTGGTGGTTGCCGCGCGCGAGCTCCTCGGCCATCTTGACCTTCATCTGCTCGCGGTCGTAGCGGTGGAAGGCGTCGCCCTCGATGAACGCGGCCTTGACGTTCTCCCGGTAGAAGATCTGCTCGAAGGTCTTGGATACCGAGGTCGTGCCGGCGCCCGAGGAGCCGGTGATCGCGATGATCGGATGCTTGGCCGACATGCCCGTCCTTTCTAGAGCTCGGCGGAGGCGCGGAACAGGCCGCGCGTGCCGAACAGCGGCGCATCGAAGTCGCGCTGGTTGCGGTCGCGGTAGTACTGCTCGAGCCGCTCGACCTCGCGGCGCGAGCCGAAGATGAGCGAGGCCTTCTGGTGCAGCGAAGCCGGCACCGCCTCGAGCAAGGGCCCCGCCCCGACGCTCGCCCGCCCGCCCGCGCGCTCGACGAGATACCCGACGGGGTTGGACTCGAACAGCAGGTGGTAGCCCGCGCCGCCGTCCGCCTTGCGCTCGTCGTAGGGATGCAGGAACACCCCGCCCTGCATCAGGATGCGGTGCGAGTCGGCCACCAGCGATGCCGCCCAGCGCATGTAGAAGTCCCGGCCGCGCGGTCCGGCGCGCCCGGCGAGGCACTCGTCGACGTAGCGCTTGACCGCCGGCGGCCAGTGGGCCGCATTGGCGGTGTCGACGGCGAACTCCGAGCTCTCCTCCGGGATGCGCATCTCGGGATGGGTGAGCATGAACTCGCCGATCTCGCGGTCGAGCGTGAAGCCGTTCACGCCGCTCTCCAGCGCGAGCACGAGCATGGTCGTCGGGCCGTAGATCGCATAGCCGGCGCAAACCTGCGCCGCGCCCGGCTGCAGGAAGTCGCTCTCGCCCGGCTCGACGACGCCCTCGGGCGCGCGCAACACCGAAAAGAGGCTCCCCGCGACCGCGTTTACCGCGAGGCTCGGAGCGCCGCACAGCGGGTCGAAGGCGAGCAGGTAGCGTCCGCGCGGATAGGCCGGCGGGATGTGGCGCACGCCCTGCTCGGCTTCGGAAGCCATCGCCGCCAGGTGCCCGCCCCATTCGTTCGTGCGCACGAAGGTGTCGCTCGCCACCGCGCGCAGCTCGCCCGCGGGCACCTCGGCGAGCGCGCCCTTGCCGACCATGTAGGCGATGCGCTTGCAGGCCAGCCGGATGTCGTTCAGCAGCGCGGTGAAGCCGCCGCTCGCGCCCGGGGACTTGCGCTGCTCGCCGATAATGAACTCGGTGATCGTCTTCTCTTGCCGCATGCGCCCCCCTAGGCCGCGCGCGGGGCGCGCGCGCCGTGCAGCGCCGCGATGCGCGCCAGCGCGAGCGGCGGCTCGTCCAGGCTGTGCTGCACCAGGTCGGCCGCCGAAAAATTCTGCGTTGCGGTCCAGCGCGACGGCGTCGCGATGGTGAACAGTCCCGCGGCCCGCGCTGCGCGCACGCCGTTCTCCGAGTCCTCGATCGCCGCGCACTCGCTCGCCGGCAGCCGCAGGGTGCCGAGGATGCGCAGGTACAGGTCCGGCGCCGGCTTCTTGTGCGGCACGTCGTCGGCGCTCGCCACGGCGCTGAACCAGCCGAGCGCCTTGGGACCGAGCACCGCCGACACCAGCGCTTCGACGTTCGCCGCGGTGCTGGTGGCCGCGAGCGCGAGGCGCAACCCCGCCGCGCGCGCCTCGTCGATCAGGCGCCGCACGCCCGGACGCAGCGGCGCGCGCCCGCCCGAGATCAGCTCGTGATAGAGGCGCGTCTTTTCACGGTGGATGGCGGGCACCAGCCCGGCGAGCCGCGTCCTATCGGCCTGCGGCGCGTCCAGCCGCGCGACGTAGTGCGCGATGCGCTCCGGGCCGCCCGAGACCTTGAGCAGCTCCATGTACTCCCCCGCGCTCCAGTTCCACCGCAGGTCCATCGCCAGGAACGCGGCGTTGAACGCCTGGCGGTGCACTTCCTCGGTATCCGCGATCGTGCCGTCGACATCGAAGATCAGCGCCTGCAGCGTCATGTGTCCTCCCCCTTGTCCTCAAACACGCGGCTCGCGCGGATGTCCGCGGCCGTGATGGTCATCAGCGCGTCGCGCGTCAGGCGAGCGCCGCGCTGCTCGAACAGGCGCTTCGCCTGGCGCAGGCGCGCGCGGTCGAGCGCATTGCGGATCGAGCGCGCATTGGCGAAGTGCGGCTGCGTCTTCCTGAGCGCGATGTACTCGCGCAGCGCCGCCTCGGCGCCTGCGTCGAGGCGGTACTGCGTCTTGTCGAGCATGATGCCGGCGATCGCGAACAGCTCGGCCTCGTCGTAATCCGGGAAATCGACGTGGTGCGCGATGCGCGAGGCCATGCCCGGGTTGGAGGAGAAGAACTTCTCCATGCGGTCCTTGTAGCCGGCGAGGATCACCACCAGGTCCTCGCGCTGATTCTCCATCACCTGGAGCAGGATCTCGATCGCCTCTTGGCCGTAGTCGCGCTCGTTCTCCGGGCGGTACAGGTAGTATGCCTCGTCGATGAACAAGACCCCGCCCATCGCGCGCTTGAGCACTTCCTTGGTCTTGGGCGCGGTGTGGCCGATGTACTGGCCGACGAGATCGTCGCGCGTCACCGCCACCAGGTGCCCTTTGCGCGAGTAGCCGAGCGCGTGCAGGATCTCGGCCATGCGCATGGCGACCGTGGTCTTGCCGGTGCCGGGGTTGCCGGTGAAGCTCATGTGCAGCGAGGGCGCGCCCGCCTCAAGCCCGACCGAGCGGCGCAGCTTCTCCACCAGCAGCAGCGCGGCGATCTCGCGCACGCGCGTCTTCACCGGCGCGAGCCCGACGAGCTCGCGCTCGAGCGCGTCGAGCACCGCCGCGACGTTCGAGTCGCGGTACAGCGTCTCCAGGTCGAGCGCGAGGCTCTCCGGCGCGGACATCAGTAGCGCTCTCCCTCCGGGCGCTCGGCCGCGTAGGCCCGCAGCCGGTAGCGCTGCACGCGCCCGACGCTCTCCTCGCGCTCGAGGCCGAAGCCCGGCTCCTGCGGCGGCCGGTTGACGATGAACGACATGCGCAGCGATTCCCAGCCTGGCGTCGCGTCGAAGGCGTTCACCTTGACGTAGTGCCGCGGGAAAGTCTTGCGGCAGTCGTCGACCTCGGCCATCACGCCGGCGGCGTCCTTGAGGTCGAACATCGGCATGCCGTGCATCTCCCAGTAGGCGTTGCGCGGGTGCGGGTCGTCGGTGTGCTCGACCGACACCGCCCAGCCCTGCGCCAGGCAGTACCCGATCTGCGCGCGGATCTGCGCATCGGTGAGGTCCGGCAGGAAGGAAAAGGTTCCTTGCGTAAGTCTCATGGCGGTTCTCCGGGTCAGGCGGCCGTGGCGGTGGGCACGAAGTCGGGCGTGTCGGTCGAGGCGTAGTCGAAGGTCACGTCCTTCCAGGTGTCGAGCGCCTGCTTGAGGGGTGTGCAATGGCGCGCCGCCTGCTCGAGGATCTGCGGGCCCTCGTTCCAGATGTCGCGGCCTTCGTTGCGCGCCAGCACCATTGCCTCGAGCGCGACGCGGTTCGCGGTGGCGCCGGCAGCGATGCCCATGGGATGGCCGATCGTGCCGCCGCCGAACTGCAGCACCACGTCCTCGCCGAGGTAATGCAGCAGCTGGTGCATCTGGCCGGCGTGGATGCCGCCCGAGGCGACCGGCATGACTTTCCTCAGGCCGGCCCAGTCCTGCTCGAAGAACAGGCCGCGCTGCAGGTCGACGGCGTTCTTCTCCTCGCGCAGCACGTTGTAGAAGCCTTGCACCGAATTTGGGTCGCCTTCCAGCTTGCCGACCACGGTGCCGGCGTGGATGTGGTCGACGCCCGCGAGCCGCATCCATTTCGAGATGACGCGGAACGACACGCCGTGCGTCTTCTGGCGCGTGTAGGTCGAGTGGCCGGCGCGGTGCAGGTGCAGGATCATGTCGTTGCGGCGCGACCACTTGGACATCGACTGGATCGCCGTGTAGCCGATCACTAGGTCGATCATGACGATGTTCGAGCCGAGCTCCTTGGCGAACTCGGCGCGCTCGTACATGTCTTCCATGGTGGCAGCGGTGACGTTCAGGTAGTGCCCTTTCACCTCGCCGCTCGCCGCCTGGGCGCGGTTCACCGCCTCCATGCAGAACAGGAACCGGTCGCGCCAGTGCATGAACGGCTGCGAGTTGATGTTCTCGTCGTCCTTGGTGAAGTCGAGGCCGCCTTTGAGCGCCTCGTACACCACGCGGCCGTAGTTCTTGCCCGAGAGCCCGAGCTTCGGCTTGACGGTCGCGCCGAGCAGCGGCCGCCCGAACTTGTCCAGCCTCTCGCGCTCGACCACGATGCCGGTGGGCGGGCCGTCGAAGGTCTTCACGTAGGCCACCGGCAGGCGCATGTCCTCCAGGCGCAGCGCCTTGAGCGGCTTGAAGCCGAACACGTTGCCGATGATCGAAGCGGTCAGGTTGGCGATCGAGCCCGGCTCGAACAGCGCCAGGTCGTAGGCGATGTAGGCGAAGTACTGGCCCGGCGCGCCGGGGACGGGGTCGACGCGGTAGGCCTTGGCTCGGTAGCGGTCGCAGGCGGTGAGCCGGTCGGTCCATACCACCGTCCAGGTCGCAGTCGACGATTCCCCTGCGACGGCGGCGGCGGCTTCCTCGGGATCGACGCCTTCCTGCGGCGTGATGCGGAACAGTGCGATGACGTCGGTGTCCGCGGGCACGTAGCCGGCGTCCCAGTAGCCCATCTGCGCGTACTTCATCACCCCGGCGCGGTAGCGCTCGCTCGTTGCCGGGGCGGCTCGATCCATCTTGCCCATTGCCGTGTCCTCCGTATCTACGAGGGGGCAAGGTAGCCCGCCGTTGTGATAAGGACTACTTAAATGTTCTAATCGAACCAATAAGCTATTCGAAACATCATGCGCCACCTCACGCTCAAGCAGCTGCGCATCTTCGAGGCCGCGGCGCGCCAGCTGCACTTCGGGCGCGCGGCGCGCGAAATGCATCTCACTCAGCCCGCCGTCTCGATCCAGCTGAAGCAGCTCGAGGCGCACGTCGGCCTGCCGCTGTTCGAGCAGATGGGGCGCCGCATGCACCTGACGCAAGCCGGCGAAGAGTTGCTGCGCCATGCGCGCATCGTGCTGCAGCACCTGCGCGAAGCCGAGGAGGCGATCGGGGCCCTGAAGGGCGTCGGCGGCGGCGAGCTGCACCTCGCGGTGACCAGCACCGCGAAGTACTTCGCGCCGCAGCTGCTCGCCGAGTTCCGGCGCACGCACCCCGAAGTCAAGGTGCGGCTCACCGTGAGCAACCGCGAGGCCGTGGTGCACCAGCTCGCCGAGAACAGCTGCGACCTGGCGGTCATGGGACGCGCACCAGGGGGCCTGGACACCATCGCAGCCTCGTTCGCCAAGCATCCGCTCGCGATCATCGCCGCCCCCGAGCACCCGCTCGCGCGGCGCCGCCGCGTCCCGCTCGCCGAGCTCGCCGGCGAGACCTTCCTCATCCGCGAGCCCGGCTCGGGCACGCGCAATGCCATGGAGCGCGCGTTCGCGGCGCAGGGCTTCCGGCCCGCCGAGACCATCGAGATGAGCTCGAACGAGACGATCAAGCAGGCGGTAATGGCCGGCATGGGCGTGAGCTTCCTGTCGCTGCACACGGTGGGCCTGGAGCTCGCCGCGCGGCGCCTCGCGGTGCTGCGCGTCGAGGGCACGCCAGTGATGCGCGAATGGTTCGTGATCCATCGCGAAAGGAAGCGCCTGTCGCCGGCCGCCGCGGCGTTCAAGGAGTTCCTCGCCCGGCGCGGCTCCGCGCTCGTCGAACGCGTAGTCGGCAGCCGCCTGCGCCTGCCGCTAGACTAGGCGGGTGAGCGAGCTACCGTTCAGCAGCCCGCAGGGCTACGTGCACGCGACCGAGGCGGGACAGGCCGGCGAAGGGCACTGGTTCGTGTTCCTCAAGGACCGCTTGCTAGTCGAGGTGGGCCCGCCGAGCGACGGGCCCACGGGCGACGCGCGCGTGCCGGTGCGGCCGAGCTGGGCGCGCCTGCCCTACGGCGCCGCGCCCGGCCCGCTCGCGCAGCCGCCGCTGCGCACGCTCTACCTCGGCCAGCTTGGCGGGCGGCACCTGTTCGCGGCCGAAGCGCCGGCGGACAGCGCCGCGCCCCCGGGCACGAGCTGGGAGGGGCTACGCACGCTCTTCTCGGTGCTGGAGGACGCGCACTTCGCGCTCGCGGGCCGCGCGCTGCAGCTGATCGACTGGGATCGCACGCACCAGTTCTGCGGGCGCTGCGGCGCGCGCACCGAGCCGCGCGCTGGCGAGCGCGTCAGGCTGTGCCCGGCCTGCGGACTGTCGGCCTATCCGCGCGTCGCGCCGGCGGTCATGGCGCTCGTGCGGCGCGGCCGCGAGCTGCTGCTCGGGCGCAGCCCGCATTTTCCGCCCGGCATGTTCAGCGCGCTCGCGGGCTTCGTCGAGCCCGGTGAGTCGCTCGAGCAGTGCCTGCGCCGCGAGGTGGCCGAGGAGGTGGGCGTCGAGGTGACGAACATCGCGTACTTCACGAGCCAGCCGTGGCCGTTTCCGCACTCGCTGATGATCGCGTTCACCTGTGACTGGGTCGCCGGAGAACTGTGTCCGCAGCCCGGCGAAATCGAGGCCGCGCAGTGGTTCGATGTATTCCAATTGCCGAGACTTCCAAGTAAAATCTCGATCGCTCGCCGCCTCATCGACGCACTTGCCGCGAAGATGCGGGGCGAAATTGAAACGGGCGCCTAGCTTCGCGCAGTCCGGCACGTGACGGCTGGCGGGGCGGCCCAAGAGGGGCTCTGCACGAATTGAGCGCATCGCACGCTTTTCGTATCTACGCCGCAAGGCGTGACGGAAGGGCGCAACTCGGCAACAGCGCTGGGTTGCGCCTTCGCATTTCTCGGGGAGGAAAAACATGAACGGCCTGCATCTCATCGGTGACCTGAGTGGCTGCCGCTGCGATCCGCAGCTCCTGCTCGATTGCGATCGCTTCCGCGACAGCTGCGTGGAGTTCGTGAAGCAGGCCGGACTCACCATCATGGACGTGAGCTTTCGCCAGTTCGAGGGCTCGGGGTTCACCGGAACGGTGGTGCTCGCCGAGTCGCACCTCGCCGTACACACCTGGCCGGAGCGCAACGGGCTGACGCTCGACGTGTACGTGTGCAACTACAGCGGGGACAACTCGGCCAAGGCGCGCCAGGTGTTCGAGGCCGTCATCGACTACTTCCGGCCGGCCGAGGCCGCGTGCCACGAGATCCTGCGCGGCGAGCACCTGCTGATGGAGCCGCTGAACGGCTCGACCGGCTTCTACATCCGCGCCAACCGGCAGCTCGGCGAGTGGCAGACGCGCTTCCAGAAGATGGCGATCTACGACACGCCGCAGTACGGCAAGCTCTTGCGCCTGGACGGCTTCAACATGACCTCCGAGCGCGAGGAGTTCGTCTACCACGAGAACCTGATGCACCCCGCGCTCACGGCGCACAACGCTCCGAAAAGGGTGCTCGTCATCGGCGGCGGCGACGGCGGTTCCTCCGAGGAAGCGCTCAAGCACCCGAGCGTCGAGCAATTGACGATGGTGGAGATCGACGCGGACGTGATTCGCGTCGCCAAGGAGCATTTCGGCGCCGTGCACAACGGCGTGTTCGACAACCCCAAGCTGCGCGTGCTGATCGAGGACGGCATGAAGTTCGTGCGCGAGACGGTCGAAAAATTCGACCTTATTGCACTCGACCTGAACGACCCGATGGGCCCGGCCAAGGCACTGTACGAGACCGCCTTCTTCCAGCGGCTGCGCCAGGCGCTCGCCCCGGGCGGCGCGATGGTGCTGCACCTGGGCTCGCCGGTCGCGCAGCCGGAGCGCGTGGCGGAGCTCGCCCAGCGCCTGAACGGCGTGTTCCGCATCGTGCGCCCCTACACGATGTATATCCCCCTGTACGGCTCGCAGTGGGCGATGGCGGTGTGCTCCGACAAGCTCGATCCCAAGTCCTTCACCGCTGACGAGATCGACCGCCGTATCGAGCAGCGCAAGCTGCAGGAGCTGCGCTTCTACAACGGCGAAACGCACGAGGGCGTATTCGCGCTGCCGAACTACCTGCGCGACCTGGTTGCGCCGCCGCGCCTCAAGCAAGCGACGCGCGGCCGGCGGCTCGGCGTGGTGCAGGCAGCCGCCAAGTAGCCGAGCGGGCCGCTCAGGCGATCGACTCGAGCGTCTCGCGCAGTATCCGCGAACAACTGGTCGATCTCCGCCTTTTGGATGATGAGCGGCGGTGCCAGCGCGATGATGTCCCCGGTGACGCGCATGTAGGCGCCCTTCTCGAAGGCGCGCGTATGCGCCTCGAAACCGCGCGCACCGACGGCGCCGGCACGCGGCGCGAGCTCGAAGGCGGCGATCAGGCCGATGTTGCGGATGTCGACGACGTTGGGCAGTTCCCTGAGCGAATGCGCCTGTTCCTCCCAGTAGCCGGCGAGCTCGCCGACGCGCGTGAGCAGCCCCTCTTCGGCGTAGACGTCGAGCGTCGCGAGACCCGCGGCGCAGGCGAGCGGATGCGATGAGTAGGTGTAGCCGTGCGGCATTTCGATCGCGCCCTCGGGACCGGTCATGAAGGCCTGGTAGATGTCTTCCTTCATGAACACCGCGCCCATGGGAACGGTGGCGTTGGTGATGCCTTTCGCGGTGGTGATCAGGTCCGGCGTGACGCCGAAATACTGCGAGCCGAACGGCCTGCCCAGGCGCCCCCAGGCGGTGATCACTTCGTCGAAAATGAGCAGGATGCCGTGCCGGTCGCAGATCTCGCGCAGCCGTTCCAGGTAGCCGACCGGCGGCACCAGCACGCCCGTCGAGCAGGCGACCGGCTCCACGATCAGGGCTGCGATGGTCGAGGGGTCGTGCAGCTGGGCGAGGCGCTCCAGGTCGTCGGCGAGCTCGGCGCCGTGCTTGGGCTGGCCGCGCGAGAAGGCGTTCTTCGCCGGGTCGTGCGTATGGCGGATATGGTCGACGCCCGCCACCAGGGCGCCGAAGATCTTGCGGTTGCCTGCGATTCCGCCCACCGCCGTGCCGCCGAAATTGACACCGTGATAGCCGCGTTCGCGCCCGATCAGGCGCACGCGGTGGCCCTCGCCGCGCGCGCGGTGGTAGGCCAGTGCGAGCTTCAAGGCGGTGTCGACCGACTCCGAGCCCGAGTTGGTGAAGAACACGCGCGACAGACCCTTCGGCGCGAGCGCCGCGAGCCGGTCGGCGAACTCGAACGCCGCCGGGTGCCCCATCTGGAACGGCGGCGCGAATTCCATGGTCGCCACCTGCTTCTGCACCGCCTCGACGATTTTCTTGCGGCAGTGCCCGGCGTTCACGCACCACAGGCCGGAGGTGCCGTCGATCACCTTGCGCCCTTCGGGCGTGTAGTAGTGGATGCCCTCGGCGCGCGCCAGCAGGCGCGGCGCCTTCTTGAACTGGCGGTTGGCCGAGAACGGCATGAACAAGGCCGAGCTCTCGAGCGAGTGGCCGACGGCTTCCGGGCGTGCGCGTTCGTTCATGATTCCACCTCCGTGAAGGGCTCAGGCGGCACGAGCCAGCACCGCGTGCAGCAATACATTACACCCTGCAGCAAGATCCCCGGGCGTGGCGCTCTCGCTCTCGTTGTGGCTGATGCCGCCCTCGCAGGGCACGAAGATCATCGCCGTCGGCGCCACGCGCGCCACGTACACCGCGTCGTGACCGGCGCCCGACACGATGTCGCGGTGCGTGTAGCCGAGCGAGCGCGCCGACTCGCGCACGCTGCCGACCAGCGCGGGATCGAAATGGCAGGGCGGGAAATAGGTGACTTCCTTCAGCTCGATCTCCACGCGGCACTCGGCCTCGATCGTCTCCAGGCTTTGGCGCAGCGCCGCGACCATCGTCCCGAGATTCTCGTCCTTCTGGTTGCGGAACTCGACCGACATGCACACCTCGCCCGGCACCACGTTGCGCGAGTTGGGCTTCACCTGCAGGTAGCCGACGGTGCCGCGCGCGTAGTCGGGAAATGCGCGCGCGATGCGGTTCACCTCGAGCACCACGCGGCTGGCAGCGAGCAGCGCGTCCTTCCTCAGCTCCATCGGCGTCGGCCCGGCGTGCGCGTCCTGGCCCACGATCACGCAATCGAACCAGCGCTGGCCTAGCGCGCCCTGCACCACGCCGATCGTCGTCTTCGTATCGTCGAGCACGGGACCCTGCTCGATGTGCGCCTCGAAGTACGCGTCGAGCCGCCGCGCAGGCGCCGCGCCGGCGTAGTTGATCGACTGCAGGGCTTCCTGCACGCTCGTATTGTCCACGTCCCTCTGCCCGAGCACGTGGGCAAGCGGGAACACTCCCGCGAACACGCCCGAGCCCATCATCACCGGCGTGAAGCGCGAGCCCTCTTCGTTCGTCCACGACACCACCTCGATGGGCGCGCGCGTCCTGACGCCGGCGTCGTTCAGCGTGCGCAGCACTTCCAGCCCGGCCATCACCCCATAGGCGCCGTCGAACTTTCCGCCGGAAGGCTGGCTGTCGAGATGGCTGCCCATCGCCACCGGCGCAGCCGAGGGGTCGGCACCGGCGCGACGCGCGAACATGTTGCCGATCGCGTCCACGCGCAATTCGAGCCCGGCCTCGCGCACCCAGCGCGCGAACAGGTCGCGCGCCTCGCGGTCGACCTCAGTGAGGGTCAGGCGGCGCACGCCGCCCTTGGCCGTCGCGCCGATGCGCGCAAGCTCCATCAACGACTGCCACAAGCGCTCGCCGTTGACGCGCAGCGCCCGCATGTCAGCCGGAATACGCCACCACTTTCTGGCGCTGCTCGCCCAGGCCCTGAATGCCGAGCGTCATCACGTCGCCCGCCTTGAGGAACACCGGAGCGGGCTTTATGCCCATGCCGACCCCGGGCGGCGTGCCGGTGGTGATGATGTCGCCCGGCAGCAGCGTCATGTACCGGCTCACGTAGGACACCAGGTGCGCTGCGCCGAAGATCATGGTGCGCGTGTTGCCGGTCTGCATGCGCTTGCCGTTCACGTCGAGCCACATGTCGAGCGTTTGCGGATCGGTGATCTCGTCGGTGGTGACGAGCCAGGGGCCGATCGGGCCGAAGGTGTCGCAGCCCTTGCCCTTGTCCCATTGCGAGGATTGCAGCTGGAAGGCGCGCTCCGAGACGTCGTTCACCACGCAGTAACCCGCCACATAGTCGAGCGCCTTGTCCTCGGACACGTACTGCGCCTTGCTGCCGATCACGATGCCGAGCTCCACCTCCCAGTCGAGCTTGGTCGAGCCCCTGGGCTGGATGATGTCGTCCGATGGCCCGTTGATGCAGGTGGTCGCCTTCATGAACACGACCGGCTCGGAGGGAATCGGCATGCCCGCCTCCTTCGCGTGGTCGGAGTAGTTCAGGCCGATCGCCACGAACTTGCCGATGCCGACGTAGGGCACGCCGAGGCGCGAATTGCCGTTCACCAGAGCGAGCGACTCGGGCTTGACCTTGGACAGCATCTTGAGACCGCGCGGCGAAAGCTCGTTCGGGCCGATGTTTGCGACTACCTTGGAGAGGTCGCGCAGGCGCCCCTCCGCGTCGATCACCCCCGGCTTCTCGAACCCGGACTTGCCGTAACGGCACAGCTTCATATCGTCATCCCCCCATCGATTGAATAGGCGTTGCCGGTCGCGAACAGCGACTCGTCGGACGCCAGGAAAACCAGAATGCCGGTGATATCGTCCACCGTGCCGAGCCTCCCCATGGGCTGGCGCGCGATGAAATCGGCCCTGGCCTTGACCGGGTCGGCGAACGCCGCGATGCGATCGTGCAGCGACGGCGTGTCGACCGTTCCCGGGCAAATCGCGTTGCAGCGGATGCCCTGCTTGACGTAGTCGGCGGCGATCGACTTGGTCAGGCCGATGACTGCGGCCTTGGTCGTGCCGTACACGAATCGGTTGGGCAGCCCCTTGATCGAAGAGGCGATCGACGAGACGTTGATGATCGATCCGCCGCCCTTCTTCAGCATCCCCGGCAGGAACGCGCGCGTCACCAGGTACATGGACTTCACGTTCAGGTTGAAGCTGAAGTCCCAGTCCTTCGGCGCGCAATCGAGGATCGTGCCGTGGTGCACGAAGCCCGCGCAATTGAACAGCACGTCGATGTGCCCGGCCTCGGCGGCAAGCCTGCCGATCGCCGCCTCGTCGGTCGCGTCGAGCACGCGGGTGCGAATGCCGTCCTTGCCGTCGATCTCGGCGAGCGCCTTGGCGTTTATGTCGGTCGCCCACACCTTTGCGCCTTCGCCCGCGAACGCGAGCGCCGCGCCGCGCCCAATGCCCTGTCCCGCCGCCGTGATGAACGCGGTCTTGCCGGCAAGCCTTCCTGACACGGGATCCTCCTCGGAGACGGGGCAGGGATTATAGCGGTTCACCATCGCACGAAGCGGTACACTTTCGCCTCGGCGCTTTCCGGGGAGGGGCATGAACCAGCTCGATTTCGCAGGTCGAACCGCGGTGGTCACAGGCGGCGCTCAGGGCATCGGGCTCGCCATCGCGCGACGGCTGCTCGCCTCCGGTGCGAAGCTGCGCATCTGGGATCGCGACGACAAGCCTCTCGCCGGCGCGCTCGCGGCGCTCGGCGCGAGCGCGAGCGGCGAAGCGCTCGACGTCACAGATTTCGCCGCCGTCGCGCGCGCTACCAAGAGCGCGCTCGAGGTGTTCGGCAAGATCGACGTTCTCGTCAACAACGCGGGAATCGCCGGCCCGACCTTTCCGGTGGTCGATTACCCGATCGAGGACTGGAAGCGCGTTATCGACATCGATCTCAGCGGCCCTTTTCTTTGCTGCCGCGCGGTGGTCCCGCATATGACGCGCGCGGGCTACGGCCGCATCGTCAACATCGCATCGATCGCCGGAAAGGAGGGCAACCCGAATGCCGCGGCCTACGCGGCCGCCAAAGGCGGGCTGATCGCGTTCACAAAGGCGCTTGGCAAGGAGCTCGCCCAGACCGGTGTCCTGGTCAATTGCGTGGCTCCTGCGGCGGCGCAGACTTCGATCCTGGACCAGGTTTCGCCCGAGTTCGTGAAGTTCATGCTTTCCAAGATTCCGATGGGGCGCTTCGTGCAGGTCGAGGAGATCGCGGCGCTCGTCGGCTGGCTGGCGTCGGAGGACTGCTCGTTCTCCACCGGCGCCGTGTTCGACATTTCCGGCGGCAGGGCCACCTACTGACATGGCGAAGAAGAAAACAACGCAGCGCAGCGTGCAATGGTTCGGGCGCGAGGACATCTACGGCTTCATCTATCGCAGCTGGGTGAAGAACCGGGGCGTGCCGCAGGACCAGTTCGACGGCCGTCCGGTGATCGGCATCTGCAACACCTGGTCCGAGCTCACGCCGTGCAACACGCATTTCCGCGTGATCGCCGAGCACGTGAAGCACGGCGTGCTCGAAGCGGGCGGCTTTCCGCTCGAGTTCCCGGTGATGTCGCTCGGCGAGACGCTGCTGCGGCCCACGGCGATGCTGTACCGCAACCTCGCCAGCATGGACGTCGAGGAGTCGATCCGCGGCAATCCGCTGGACGGCGTGGTGCTGCTCGTGGGCTGCGACAAGACGACGCCCTCGCTCCTGATGGGCGCGGCGAGCGTCGACCTGCCGGCGATCGCGGTCTCCGGCGGGCCGATGCTCTCGGGCAAGTATCGCGGCACCGACATCGGCTCGGGCACCAACGTGTGGTCGATGTCCGAGGACCTGCGCGCGGGCAAGATCACGCTCGACGAGTTCCACGAGGCCGAGTCGTGCATGCACCGCTCGCACGGCCACTGCATGACCATGGGCACGGCCTCGACCATGGCCTCGATGGTGGAATCGCTCGGCGTCGGCATGCCGGGCAACGCGGCGATTCCCGCGGTCGATGCGCGCAGGAACGTGCTCGCGCGCGCTGCCGGGCGGCGCATCGTGCAGATGGTGAAGGACAACCTCACACTGTCGAAGATCCTGACCCGCGCGGCCTTCGAGAACGCGATCCGCGTCAACGCCGCGATCGGCGGCTCGACCAACGCGGTGATCCACCTGATCGCGATCGCGCGGCGCATCGGGGTTGATCTCAAGCTCGAGGACTGGGACCGCTGCGGGCGCGGCGTGCACACGCTGGTCAATCTCATGCCCTCGGGCAAGTACCTCATGGAGGACTTCTATTACGCAGGAGGCCTTCCCGCGGTGATCCGCGAGCTGGGCGAGGCGGATCTCCTGCACAAGGACGCGCTGACGGTAAACGGCGAGACGATCTGGGCCAACAACAAGGACGCGCCGTGCTGGAACCGCGACGTCGTGCACGCGTTCGGGAAGCCGTTCAAGAAGAACACCGGCATCGCGGTGTTGCGCGGCAACCTGTGCCCGGACGGCGCGATCATCAAGCCCTCGGCCGCGACGCCGAAGCTCCTCAAGCACCGCGGCCGCGCGGTGGTATTCGAGAACATCGAGGATTTCCACAGGCGCATCGACGATCCGAAGCTCGACATCGACGAGACCTGCGTCATGGTGCTCAAGAATTGCGGCCCGAAGGGCTATCCCGGCATGGCCGAGGTCGGCAACATGCCGCTGCCGCCCAAGCTCCTGAAGAAGGGCGTCACCGACATGGTGCGCATCTCGGACGCGCGCATGAGCGGCACGGCCTACGGCACGGTCGTGCTGCACATGGCGCCGGAGGCGGCCGCGGGCGGGGCGCTCGCGCTGGTCGAGAACGGTGACATGATCGAGCTGGACGTCGCGAAGCGCCGACTCGAGCTCCTCGTTTCTCCGGAAATCCTTTCACAGAGAAAGAAGGGCTGGAAAGCGCCGGCGGCTCCGCTCGCACGCGGCTACTGGAAGCTGTACTTCGACCACGTGCTGCAGGCACCCGAGGGTGCCGATCTGGACTTCCTGGTCGGCAAGAGCGGCCCGCTGGTGCCGCGCGACAACCATTGAGGGCGAACCATGCTGCAAGCCGCCGACCTGACCATCCGCCTGCACCCGAACGACGACGTCGTCATCGCACGCGTCGAGATCCCCACGGGCACCGTGGTGACGGCAGAGAAGCTGCGCGCCGCGGCGAGGATTCCCGCCGGACACAAGCTCGCGGTGCGCGACATCGCCGCCGGGCAGCCGGTGAAGCGCTACGACCAGATCATCGGCTTCGCCACCTGCGCGATTATGGCGGGCGAGCACGTGCACGTGCACAACCTGGCGATGGGCGACTTCGAGCGCGACTACGCATTCTGCAAGGACGTCAAGCCGGTCGAGCCGGCAGCCGAGCCCGCGAGCTTCGAGGGCATCGTGCGCGCCGACGGGCGCGTCGCGACGCGCAATTACATCGGCATCCTGACGAGCGTCAACTGTTCGGCCACCGTGGCACGCATGATCGCCGATCACTTCCGCAACCGGTTGGACGCGTACCCGAACGTCGACGGCGTGGTCGCGCTCACGCACAAGACCGGCTGCGGCATGGCGAGCGACGGCGAGCCGGTCGAGCTCTTGCGCCGCACGATGGCGGGCTACGCGCGCCACCCGAACTTCTTCGCGGTACAGGTCGTGGGCCTCGGTTGCGAGGCGAACCAGATCAACAACCTCCTGTCCGCGCACAAGCTGCAGCGCTCGGACAAGCTCGCCGCCTACACCATCCAGGAGAAGGGCGGAACCATGAAGGCGGTGCGCGAGGGCATCGCGAGGATCGAGGCGGTTCTCCCGGAGGCGAACAAGGCGCGGCGCCAGCGCGTGCCGGCTTCGCAGCTCGTGCTCGGCCTGCAATGCGGCGGCTCGGACGGCTATTCCGGAATCAGCGCGAACCCCGCGCTCGGCGCCGCAGTCGACCTGCTGGTGCGCCACGGCGGCACGGCGATCCTCTCAGAGACGCCCGAGATCTACGGCGCCGAGCACTTGCTGACGAAAAGGGCAATCTCAAAACAGGTCGGGGAAAAGCTCATCGCGCGCATTCGCTGGTGGGAGGAGTACACGCGCCGCAACGGCAACGAGATGAACAACAATCCCTCGCCCGGCAACAAAGCGGGCGGCCTCACCACGATCCTGGAAAAGTCGCTCGGCGCGGTTGCCAAGGGCGGCACCACCAACCTGGTGGACGTCTACGAGTACGCCGAGCCGGTGACGGCGAAGGGCTTCGTCTACATGGATACGCCGGGCTACGACCCCGTGTCGGCCACCGGCCAGGTCGCGGGCGGCGCGAACATGATCTGCTTCACCACCGGGCGCGGCTCGGCCTACGGCTGCAAGCCCGCGCCCTCGCTCAAGCTCGCGACCAACACGCCGCTCTACGTGCACCAGGAAGAAGACATGGACTTCAACTGCGGCACGGTGGTCGATGGCACCGAGTCGATCCAGGACGCGGGCAAGCGCTTCTTCGAGCTGATCCTGCGCACCGCCTCGGGCGCGAAATCGAAATCCGAGCAGTGGGGCTACGGCGAGGACGAGTTTGCGCCGTGGGTTCTGGGAGCCACGATGTGAGAGCCGCGCTCGCCGTTGCATTGCTTTTGCTCGGATTTGCCGTACACGCCGCAAGCAAGGCCAAGCCGGTGCACGGTGCGATCGCGTATCACCGCGCTTCAGGGAGCTTCGGCTACGCCGTCGACCAGCCGAACGACCGCGCCGCGCGCGTCGAGTCGCTCAGGCAGTGCGCGCACCCGAACTGCGAGGTCGTGCTGCGCTTTCAGAACGACTGCGCGGCGCTGGCGGACGGCCCGAAGCGCCACTTCGCCCACAAGGGAAGCACCCGGCAGGAAGCGGAAACCAAGGCGCTGCACGCCTGCGGCGCCGAATGCCGCGTCGTCGGCTGGGCCTGCACGCGCTAGCGCGCGTTCAGGCCGCGTGGCGCCACTTGATCGAACAGCCGATGGACGGCGTCTGCTCGCGCGGGCCCTCGCCCGTGCGGGCGATTCTCAGCATCGCTTCGTAGAGCTCGCGCCGCGCACCGGGCACCGCCTCGCGGCGCGAGGCGTCCAGTCGCCCGCGGTACTGCAGCTCCAGGCGCGCGTTGAAACCGAAGAAGTCGGGCGTGCACAGCGCGCCGTAGGTCTTCGCCACCTCCTGCGTCTCGTCGAGCACGTAGGGAAAGGGAAAGCCCTTCTCGCGCGCGACGCGCTGCATGTTGTCGAACGAATCCTCCGGATAGTCGGCCGGATCGTTCGACATGATGGCGATCGAGCCCACGCCGTGGCCGGCGAGCTCCTTGGCATCGCGCACGATGCGGTCGATCACCGCCTTCACGTAGGGGCAGTGGTTGCAGATGAACATCACCAGCAGCCCGTTCGGACCGCGCGCCGACGCGAGCGTATGGCGCTTGCCGTCCACGCCCGGCAGATCGAATTCGGCGGCGCGCCAGCCGAAGTTGCAGACGGAGGTCTCGGTGCTCACCATGCGAAAATCCTAGCATGAACGGGGAATGCCACCGCGTGCCGCGCCTGTTTGTCGACGGGCCGCTGCGCCCGGGCGCGCTCGTCGAGCTGCCCGAGCGCGCCGCGCACCACGCGCTGCGCGTGCTGCGGCTGCGCGAGGGCGATCCGGTCACGCTGTTCGACGGCCGCGGCGGGGAATGGGAAGCGAACCTTGCGCACGGCGGCGCCGCGGCCGTAGGCGCCTGGCGTGATGTCGAGCGCGAAGCGAGGCTGCAGGTCACGCTGGTGCAAGGCGTGTCGGCGGGCGAGCGCATGGACCTCACTGTGCAGAAGGCGACCGAGCTCGGGGTCGCGGCGATCCAGCCGGTGCTTGCGCGCAAGTCGGTGGTGCGCATCGCCGGCGCGCGCGCGTCCGCGCGCTTCGAGCACTGGCGCCGCGTGGCGACCGCCGCCTGCGAGCAGTGCGGGCGCAACCGCGTTCCCGAGCTGCTGCCCCTCTTGCCGCTCGCGGAGTACTGCCGCGCGCCCTCGGGTGCGCTGCGCCTGCTGCTCGCGCCCGATGCCCAGACGGCCCTGAGCGCCGCGGCGGGGCACGGCACCGGGCCGGTCACGCTTGCCGTCGGGCCCGAGTCGGGTTTCGACGCCGGCGAGGAGGCGCTGCTCGCGCGCGCCGGCTTCGTCGCCGTGCGCCTCGGCGCCCGGGTGCTGCGCACCGAGACTGCCGCACCGGCCGCCCTTGCGGCGCTTGCCGCGCTCGCCGGGGAGTTCTAGCGGCGCTCTGGCTTAGAATTTCGAAAAACCGCAGGAACCCAGGGACCGCATGTCGACACCGCTCAACCCCGAAGCCTTCGTGGACTGGTTCCGCCAGGCCGCGCCCTACGTGCACGCGTTCCGCGGACGCACTTTCGTCATCGCCTTCGGCGGCGAGCTGCTCGCCGAGCGCACGCGCTTCGCGCAGTTCGTGCACGACGTCAATCTGCTCGCGGCGCTCGGCATCCGCCTGGTGCTGGTGCACGGTGCGCGCCCGCAGATCGAAGCCGAGCTCAAGGCGAAGGGCCAGCGCTCGCGCTATGCGAAGGGCCTGCGCATCACCGACGAGGCCGCGTTGGTCGCGGTCAAGCACGCCGCGGGGGTGATGCGCGTCGAGATGGAGGCGCTCCTTTCGCAGGGCCTGCCCAACTCGCCGATGGCCGGGGCGCGCATCCGCGCCGCTTCGGGCAACTTCATCACCGCGCGGCCGATCGGCGTGCTGGACGGCGTGGACTTCCAGTTCACCGGGGCGGTGCGCAAGGTCGACACCGCCGCCATCACCCATCGGCTGGAGGACGGCGACCTGGTGCTGGTGCCGAACATCGGCTATTCGCCCACCGGCGAGGTGTTCAATCTCGCCTGGGAGGACGTCGCCGAGAGCGTGGCCGTGGCGCTCAAGGCGGACAAGCTGCTCATCTTCACCGACCGCCTGCCCGCCGACCGCAAAGGCGAGGTGCTCGCCGAGCTCACCGCGCGCGAGGCGCAGGCCCTCCTCAAGAAGAACGATCTGGGCGCACAGGCCGGACGCGCGCTCGAGCACGTCTTGCGCGCGCTCGGCGGCGGCGTCGCGCGCGCGCACCTGGTCGCGCGGCGCACCCCCGGTGCGGTGCTGCTCGAGCTGTTCACGCACTCGGGCGTCGGCACCATGATCACCGCGGACCCGGTGCAGCAGCTGCGTCCCGCGCGCGTCGAGGACGTCGGCTCGATCATCGCCCTGATCGAGCCGCTCGAGGCCGACGGAACTCTGGTCAAGCGCAACCGCGAGCTGCTCGAGCGCGAGATCGGCAACTTCCAGGTGATCGAGCACGACGGCGTGCTGCTCGGCTGCGCGGCGCTGTATCCCTACCCGGACGCGAAGAGCGCCGAGTTCGCCTGCCTGGCGGTGGCGCCGGAGTGCCGCGACGCGGGCTTCGGGGAGCTGCTCTTGCAGGCCTGCGAGGAACGCGCCAAGGCGCTGCGCATCCGCAAGCTGTTCGCGCTCACCACGCGCGCCGCGCACTGGTTCCTGGACCAGGGATTCGTCGCCGCGGACGTCGCGGCGCTGCCAGGCGAGCGCCGCGCGCTGTACAACTGGAAGCGCGGCTCGAAGGTGTTCGTGAAGCGAATATAATCGCCGCTCGGCAACCGGACGGAGTTCCCATGGCAAGAATGGTCAAATGCGTCAAGCTCGGCCGCGAAGCCGAAGGGCTCGACTTCCCGCCGTACCCGGGCGAGCTCGGTAAGCGCCTCTACGAGAACGTCTCCAAGGAGGCGTGGCAGCAATGGCTACGCCACCAGACCATGCTGGTAAACGAGAACCGGCTCAACCTGGCCGATCCGCGCGCGCGCAAGTACCTCGCCGAGCAGATGGAGAAGCACTTCTTCGGGGAAGGCGCCGACGTCGCGACGGGCTACGTGCCGCCGCAGAAGTGAGCTAGCGCGGCGACTCCAGGATTTCCTTTTCCACCTCGTCGATGGACACGTGCCGCACGTCGCGGCCCTTGACCATGTAGACGACGTACTCGGCCATGTTCTTGGAATGATCGCCGATGCGCTCGATCGCCTTGGCGATGAACAGGATTTCGAGCGAGCGCGTGATGGTGCGCGGATCTTCCATCATGAAGGTGATCAGCTGGCGCATGATGGAGCGGAACTCGTCGTCGACCGCCTCGTCCTGCTTCACGACCCGCATCGCCTCGCCGATGTCGAGCCGCGCGAAGGCGTCGAGCGACTGGCGCAGCATGGCGAGCGCCCGGTCCGCGACGTGCGCCAGGTCCATGCGCGGCATGTGCTGCCGTCCGGCGCCGTGGATGAGCTTCGCCATGCGCGCGATCTTCTCGGCCTCGTCGCCGATGCGCTCCAGGTCGGTGATGGTCTTGATCACCGTAATGAGCAGGCGCAGGTCGCCGGCTGCCGGCTGCCGGCGCGCGATGATGTGGCTGCAGGATTCGTCCAGCTCCACCTCGAGCGCGTTCACGCGGTGATCGTCTTCGATCACCTTGTCGATCGCCACCATGTCGCCGGAGCGCAGCGCATCCATGGCGCGCACGATCTGCTCCTCGACCAGGCCGCCCATGTGCAGCACGCGCGAGCGCACGCTTTCCAGCTCGGCGTCGAATTGCTTTGAGGTGTGCTCGGCCATTGCGTCGATTTACCAGCGGCCAAAGCAGCTTAGCACAAGCCGCGTGACAGTCGTGTGACCTAGCTTACGAATCCTCGGCGCGCAGCGTGCGCACGCCCTCCGGGGCCCCGAGGAGCAGCAGGTCGGCCGGCCGGCGGGCGAAGATTCCGTTCGTGACCACGCCGGGGATGTTGTTCAGCTCGGCCTCGAGCGCCGGCGGATCGATGATCGAGAGGCCGTAGCAGTCGATGATCAGGTTGCCGTTGTCGGTGCGGTAGTTCTCCCGCAGCTCGGGCGTTCCGCCCAGCGCGAGCAGCCGCCGGCCGACGTAGCTGCGCGCCATCGGGATAACCTCGAGCGGCAGCGGAAACTTGCCCAGCACGGACACCATTTTCGAGGCGTCGCAGATGCACACGAAGCGCCGCGCCACCGCGGCGACGATCTTCTCGCGCGTGAGCGCGCCGCCGCCCCCCTTGATCATGTACAGGTGCTCGTTCACCTCGTCCGCGCCGTCGAAGTAGACCGGCAGATCGTTCACGCTGTTCAGGTCGAACACGCGGATGCCGTAGCGCTTCAGGCGCTCGACGCTCGCCTCCGAGGCCGCCACCGCGCCTTCGACGCGCCCCTTGATCCCGGCGAGCGCGTCGATGAAGAAGTTCACCGTCGAGCCCGAGCCCACGCCCACCACCGCGTCCTCGACCACGTGCTTGAGCGCCTCGCGCGCCACCGCCTGCTTCAGCTCGTCCTGGGTCATTTCTTCCTCTGCGGCGGCAGGTCGGTGCACACGCCTTCGTAGAGCTCGGCAGCCATGCCGACCGACTCGCCGAGCGTGGGATGGGGGTGGATGGTCTTGCCGATGTCGGTGGCGTCCGCCCCCATCTCGATCGCCAGCGCCAGCTCGCTGATCAGGTCGCCGGCGCCCGTGCCGACGATTCCGGCGCCGACGATGCGGTGCGTGTCGGCGTCGAAGATGAGCTTGGTGAAGCCTTCCTCGCGCGCGTTGGCGAGCGCACGGCCCGAGGCGGCCCAGGGGAACTTGGCCACTCCGACCTTGACGCCCGACTTCTTCGCCTCCTCCTCGGTGAGTCCGACCCAGGCGATCTCCGGATCGGTGTACGCGACCGACGGAATGACGCGCGCGTCGAAATGCGACTTCTGGCCCGCGGCGGCCTCGGCCGCGACGTGGCCTTCGTGCACCGCCTTGTGCGCGAGCATCGGCGCGCGCGCGATGTCGCCGATGGCGAAGATGTGCGGCACGTTGGTGCGCATCTGCGAGTCGACCTCGATGAAGCCGCGCTCGGTGACAGCGACGCCGGCCGCCTCGGCGCCGATGTTCCGGCCGTTCGGCGTGCGGCCGACCGAAACGAGCACCAGGTCGTAGCGCTGCGGCTCCGTGGGCGCCGCTTCCCCTTCGAACCACACCACGATGCCGTCCTTCTGCGCCTCCGCCCTGGCGGTCTTCGTCTTCAGCATGATCTTGTCGAAGCGGCGGGCATTGAACTTCTGCCAGACCGCGACCAGGTCGCGGTCGGCGCCGAGCATCAGGCCATCGAGCATCTCGACCACGTCGAGGCGCGCGCCGAGCGTCGAATACACCGTGCCCATCTCCAGGCCGATGATGCCCCCGCCGATCACCAGCATCTTCTTCGGCACCGCACGCAGTTCGAGCGCCCCGGTGGAATCGACGACGCGCGGATCGTCGGGCAGGAAGGGCAGCTTCGCCGCCTGCGAGCCCGCAGCGATGATCGCGCTTTTGAATCGAAAGTTCTTCTTTTGACCTTGAGCCTCGATAACGAGGCGATGAGAATCGACAAAGCGGCCTACTCCTTGCACGACCGTGACCTTGCGCGCCTTGGCCATGCTCGCCAGGCCTCCGGTGAGCCTGCCCACCACCTTGTCCTTGAAGGCGCGCAGCTTGTCGAGCTCGACCTTCGGCTCGCCGAACACGATGCCGTGCTCGGCCAGGGCGCGCGCCGCGTCGGTCACCGCGGCGGCGTGCAGCAGCGCCTTGGAAGGGATGCAGCCGACGTTCAGACACACGCCGCCGAGCGTTGCATAGCGCTCGACCAGCACCGTTTTCATGCCGAGGTCGGCGGCGCGGAACGCCGCCGAGTAGCCGCCGGGACCCGAGCCGAGCACCGCCACGTCGCATTCGATCTCGCCCTCGGCGGCGGGCTGGGGCGGTGTCGCCGCCCGTGCCGGCTCGGCGCCGGCGGGTTCGAGCCGGAGGATCGGCGAGCCTTCGGAGACCTTGTCGCCCACCTTGACTACGAGCGACTTGACCACGCCCGCCTCGGGCGAGGGGATCTCCATGGTCGCCTTATCCGACTCGAGCGTGACGAGCGACTGCTCCTTGGCGACCGTATCGCCCGGCTTGACCAGCAGCTCGATGACCTCGACGCCTTTGAAGTCGCCGATGTCCGGAACCTTGACCTCGATCAGCTTCGCCATCTCAGAGCAGCGACCGGCGAATGTCGGACAGCACCGAGGCGAGATAGCTCGTGAAGCGCGCCGCGGCCGCGCCGTCGATGACGCGGTGGTCGTAGGACAGCGACAGCGGCAGCATCAGGCGCGGCGTGAATTCCTTGCCGTCCCAGACGGGACGCGTGACGGAGCGCGAAACACCGAGGATCGCCACCTCCGGCGCGTTGATGATCGGCGTGAAGGCGGTACCGCCGATTCCGCCCAGGCTCGAGATCGAGAACGTCCCGCCCTGCATGTCGCCCGGCTTGAGCTTCTTTTCGCGTGCCAGCTTCGAGATCCCGGCGAGCTCGCGCGCCAGCTCGAATACCCCCTTGCGGTCCGCGTCGCGCACCACCGGAACGACCAGCCCCTCGGGCGTATCGACCGCGACACCGATGTGGTAGTACTTTTTCAGCATCAGGTTCTCGTTCTTCGCGTCGAGCGAGGCGTTGAACTGCGGGTACTCGCGCAGCGCAGTCACCGACGCCTTGATGAGGAACGCGAGCATGGTGAGCTTGAAGCCCTGCTTCTCGGTCACGCCGGAGTTCGATTTGCGAAACGCCTCGAGGTCGGTGATGTCGGCCTCGTCGAACTGCGTGACGTGGGGAATCGAGACCCAGTTGCGGTGCAGGTTAGCCCCGGAGAGCTTCTGGATGCGCGACAGCGGCTTCGCCTCCACCGGGCCGAACTTGGCGAAGTCGACCTCCGGCCAGGCCGGCAAGTTGAACGACAGCGCGCCACCGCGCGGCGCGGCCGCCTGAGGCGCACCGCCCTGCGCCATGACGCCCTTGACGAACGCCTGCACGTCCTCGTGCAGCACGCGCCCCTTCGGCCCGCTCGCGCGCACCTGAGCGAGGTCGACGCCCAGCTCGCGCGCGAACTTGCGCACCGACGGGCTCGCGTGCGGCTTGGCCGCGGTCGCCTCCTGCGGCTCCGTCGGCACCGGCTCGGGGCGCGGAATCGTCATCTGCCGCGGCGCCGACGCGGCCGCGGGAGCCGCCGGGGCCGCTGCGGGCGCGGGCGCGCTCGCCTTGGCCGGCGCGGGCGCCGGGGCCCCCGGCGCCGCTTCCGCCTCCGTAGCTTCGAGCATCAGCACGGGCGAGCCCTGCGACACCTTGTCGCCGACTTTGACCTTGAGCTCCTTCACCACGCCGGCCGCGGGCGACGGAATCTCCATGGTCGCCTTGTCCGATTCCAGCGTGACGAGCGACTGCTCGGCGCTGATCGCGTCCCCGGGCTTGACCAGGACCTCGATGACCTCGACGTCCTTGAAGTCGCCGATATCCGGTACCAGGACTTCCATCATACGGTGGTCGGATCCGGTTTTTCGGGGTCGAGCTTGTACTTCTTGAGCGCCTCGGCCGCCGCCTTGGCCGTGCCCGCGCCCTGCTCGGCGAGCGCCTTGAGCGCGGCCACGGCGACGAAGTAGCGGTTGACCTCGAAGAAGTGGCGCAGCATGGCGCGCGAGTCAGAGCGCCCGAAGCCGTCGGTGCCGAGTACGCGGTACACGCGCTCTCTCGGGATGAACGGGCGGATCTGGTCGGCGAACGCCTTCATGTAGTCGCTGGCCGCAACCACCGGGCCCGGGCGCTGCGCGAGGCATTTCGCGACATAGGGCACGCGCGGTGCGTCCTCGGGGTGGAGCATGTTCCAGCGATCGGCCGCCATGCCCTCGCGCCGCAGCTCGGTGAAGCTGGTCGCGCTCCACACGTCGGCGGCCACGTTCCAGTCCTGTTCGAGCAGCTCGGCCGCGGCGAGCACTTCGCGCAGGATCGTGCCCGAACCCAGCAGTTGCACGCGCGCCTTCGCCTTGGACTGCGACGCGCGCAACAGGTACATGCCCTTCAGGATGCCCTCCTCGACCCCCGCCGGCATCGCCGGGTGCTCGTAGTTCTCGTTCATCACGGTGATGTAGTAGTACACGTCCTCCTGCTCGGCAAGCATGCGCCGCAGGCCGTCGTGAATGATCACCGCGATCTCGTAACCGTAGGTCGGGTCGTAGGAAACGCAGTTGGGCACTACCGAAGAAAGAATGTGCGAGTGCCCGTCCTCGTGCTGCAGGCCCTCGCCGTTCAACGTGGTGCGTCCCGCCGTGCCGCCGATCAGAAACCCGCGCGCGCGCTGATCGGCGGCGGCCCACACCAGGTCCCCGACGCGCTGGAAACCGAACATCGAGTAGAAGATGTAGAACGGCGCCATCGCCAGGTTCGAGTGGCTGTACGAGGTGGCGGCGGCGATCCAGGACGAGAACGCGCCCGCCTCGTTTATGCCCTCCTCGAGGATCTGGCCGTGCTTGTCCTCGCGGTAGTACATCACCTGGTCGCGGTCGACCGGCTCGTACTTCTGGCCCTCGGCGGCGTAGATGCCGAGCTGGCGGAACATGCCTTCCATGCCGAAGGTGCGCGCTTCGTCCGGAACGATCGGCACGACGTGCTTGCCCAGGCCCTTGTCGCGGATGAGCGCGGTGAGCGCGCGCACGAACGCCATGGTGGTGGAGATCTCGCGACCCTCCGAGCCTTTCAGCACCGCGTCGAACACTTCGAGCGGCGGCACGGGCGGCGGCGCGTCGGCCTTGCGACGCCGCTGCGGCAGGTAGCCCCCCAGCGCGTGACGGCGCTCGTGCAGGTATTTCATCTCGGGCGAGTCCGGCGCCGGGACGTAGAACGGCAGCTTCTCGAGCTGGTCGTCGGAGATCGGAATATTCATGCGGTCGCGCATGCCGCGGATCGTTTCGACGTCGACCTTCTTCAGCTGGTGCGTCGGGTTTTTCGCCTGACCTTGCTTGCCCAGGCCGTAGCCCTTGATCGTCTTGGCGAGGATCACGGTCGGCTGGCCCGTGTGCTTCACCGCCGCGGCGTAGGCGGCGTAGATCTTGTGCGGATCGTGCCCGCCGCGGTTCAGGCGCCAGATGTCCTCGTCGGTCATGCGCGAGACCATCTCGAGCAGCTTTGGATACTTGCCGAAGAAGTGCTTGCGCACGAAGGCGCCGTCGTTCGCCTTGTAGTTCTGGTACTCGCCGTCGATCGTCTCCTGCATCAGGCGCAGCAGCAGTCCGTCCTTGTCGCGCGCGAGCAGCGGATCCCAGTACGAGCCCCAGATGAGCTTGATCACGTTCCAGCCGGCGCCGCGGAAGTCCGACTCCAGCTCCTGGATGATCTTGCCGTTGCCGCGCACCGGGCCGTCGAGCCTCTGCAGGTTGCAGTTGACGATGAAAATCAGGTTGTCGAGCTTCTCGCGCACCGCCATGCCGATCGCGCCGAGCGACTCGGGCTCGTCCATCTCGCCGTCGCCGCAGAAGCACCACACTTTCCGGTTGGCGGTGTCAGCCAGACCGCGCGCATGCAGGTACTTGAGGAACCTCGCCATGTAGATCGCCTGGATCGGTCCGAGGCCCATCGACACGGTGGGAAATTGCCAGAAGTCCGGCATCAGCCACGGGTGCGGATACGACGAGATCCCCTTGCCCTCGACTTCGCGTCGGAAGTTGAGCAGCTGCTCTTCGCTCAGGCGCCCTTCCATGAAGGCGCGCGCGTAGATGCCGGGCGACGAGTGTCCCTGGAAGTAGATCAGGTCGCCGCCGTGACCGGCCGAGGGGGCGTGCCAGAAGTGGTTGAAGCCCTGGCCGAACAGCGTGCCGACCGAGGCGAAGCTGGCGATGTGGCCACCGAGCTCGTCGTCGTTCTTGTTGGCGCGCGCCACCGTCACCATCGCGTTCCAGCGACAGTAAGAGCGAATGCGTTCCTCCAGCGCATGGTCGCCGGGCGAGCGCTCCTCGAGGTGCGGCGGAATCGTGTTGATGTAGGCGGTAGTGGCCGAGAACGGAATGTAGGCACCGGAGCGGCGCGCCTTGTCGACCAGTTGCTCGAGCAGGTAGTGCGCCCGCTCGGGGCCCTCGCGTTCGAGCACCGCTTCGAGCGCGTCGAGCCACTCCTGCGTCTCGAGTGCGTCGGGGTCGTTGGCCGCGGGGTGTTGCGGAACGGCGGACATCTGTACCTCCAAGCTTGTGGCTTCGTGCGTTCGACGCGCCTTTTGGGCGCGCGTGGCAGCGTTGAAGCTTAATACGAGCGCCGCAGCGGCTCAAAGCCATGTTTCGCATTATAAAATCTCATCCCGCATCGTGCAATATCGCGCTGTGCGCGCGATGTTAGACTGCCGGCCCTTTGCTCCTCGCAACGCATGAGCGCCAGGATCATCGACGGAAAATCAATCGCCGCCGCACTGCGCGCAGCGGTGCGCCCCGAGGTCGAACGGCTCGCGGCGCTCGGACGGCGCCCGGGGCTCGCCGTGATCCTGGTAGGCGACGACGCAGCCTCGCGCGTTTACGTCCGCAACAAGGTGCGCGCCTGCGAGGAGACGGGGCTGCGCTGGGAGCTGCACGAGTTCCCGGCGAGCGTCGACGACGAGACGCTGCTCGCGCGGCTCGCGGCGCTCGATCGCGACGAGCGCGTGCACGGGGTACTGGTGCAGCTGCCGCTGCCGCCGCACATCGACGCGCAGCGCGTGTTCGGCGCTGTGTCCGCGACCAAGGACGTCGACGGCTTCCATGTGGAGAGCCTCGGCGCGCTGCTCGCGGGCCGGCCGGGCTTCGTGCCCTGCACGCCCGCGGGCATCCTGCACATGCTCGAGCGCGAGCGCGTGCCGCTCGCGGGCCGGCGGGCGGTGGTCGTCGGGCGCTCGAACATCGTCGGCAAGCCGATGGCGCTACTGCTCTTGCAAAAAGACACCACGGTCACCATCTGTCACTCGAAGAGCGGAGATCTCGCGGCGATCACGCGCGACGCCGACATCCTCGTCGCTGCCGTCGGGCGCCCGCGGCTGATCACCGCCGAGATGGTCAAGCCTGGCGCCTGCGTGATCGACGTGGGCACGAACCGGCTCGCCGACGGCAAGCTGTGCGGCGACGTAGACTTCGACCGCGTGAAGGAAATCGCGGGCTGGATCACCCCGGTTCCCGGCGGCGTCGGGCCGATGACGATCGCCATGCTCGTTTCGAACACCGTGCGCGCCGCGCTGCAATCGGATAGATCCGCATGAACCCTTTGCTAGATTTCTCGGCCCTGCCGCGCTTCTCCGAGATCCAGCCCGAGCACGTCGCGCCCGCGATCGACCGGCTGCTCGCCGAGGGGCGCGCGGCCGTCGCGCGAGTCACCGCGCCGGCGGTTCCTGACGCCTGGGACGCCTTCATCACGCCGCTCGAGGACGCAAACGAACGCCTGTCGCGCGCCTGGGGGCAGGTGGCGCACCTGCACGCCGTGCTCGACAGCCCCGCGCTGCGCGAGGCCTACAACGCGAGCCTGCCGAGCGTCACCCAGTACTGGACCGAGCTCGGCCACAACGACCGGCTGTTCGAAAAATACCGCAGGCTGCGCGCCTCGGCGGCGTACGCGGCGCTGCCTGAGGCGCGGCGCAAGCAGGTGGACGACGCCCTGCGCGATTTCCGTCTCGGCGGCGCCGAGCTGCCAGCGGCCGAGAAAGCGCGCTTCGCAGCGATCCAGGACGGGCTCGCGCAGCTCGGCGCGAAGTTCTCCGAGAACCTGCTCGATGCGACCAACGCCTTCGCGCTGCTGGTCGAGGATCGCGCGCGCCTTTCCGGCCTGCACGAAGACGCGCTCGAAGCTGCGCGCCAGGCCGCGGACCAGGACGGCCGAAAGGGTTGGAAATTCACGCTGCACGCCCCCTCCTATCTACCGGTCATGCAGTACGCCGACGACCGCGCATTGCGCGAAGCGATGTACCGCGCGAGCGTCACGCGCGCTTCCGAGTTCGGCAAGCCCGAATGGGACAACACGCCGCTCATCGCGCGCATCCTGAAGCTGCGCAGGGACGAGGCGCACCTGCTCGGCTACCCGAACTTCGCCGAGGTCTCGCTCGTGCCCAAGATGGCGCACTCGCCTGCGCAGGTGCTCGAGTTCCTGCAGGATCTCGCGCTGCGCGCACGACCGTTCGCCGAGCACGACGTAGCCGAGCTGCGCGAGTTTGCGCGCCGCGAGCTGGGCATCGAGTCGCTCGAAGCCTGGGACGTGGCCTATGCCTCGGAGAAGCTGCGCGCCCGGCGCTACGACTTCTCGGACAACGAGGTGAAGCGCTATTTCCCGGAGGACGCCGTGCTCGCGGGACTCTTCGGGCTCCTCGAGACTCTGTACGGCGTGCGCATCGCGCGTGCCGCGGCGCCGACCTGGCACCCGGACGTGCGCTTTTTCGAGATGCGCGACGCCGGCGGCGCGCTCGTCGGACAGTTCTACGTGGACCTGTACGCGCGCGAGAGCAAGCGGGGCGGCGCGTGGATGGACGACGCGATCACCCGCCGGCGCAGGGACGGACAGTTGCAGACCCCGGTTGCCTATCTCAACTGCAACTTCTCCCGCCCGATCGGCGACCGGCCCGCGCTGTTCACCCACGACGACGTGATCACGCTGTTCCACGAGTTCGGCCACGGGCTGCACCATCTGCTCACGCAGGTGGACGACCTCCGCATCGCCGGCCTCGGCGGCGTGGAGTGGGATGCGGTCGAACTGCCGAGCCAGTTCATGGAGAACTTCTGCTGGGAATGGGGCGTGCTTTCGCGCATGACGCGCAATGTAGACACCGGCGCGGCGCTGCCGCGCGCGCTGTTCGACAGAATGCTCGCGGCGAAGAACTTCCACGCCGGCCTCATGATGCTGCGGCAGATCGAGTTCGCGCTGTTCGATATGCGCCTGCATGCCGAGTTCGACCCGGAATCGGACGCCGGCGTGCAGCGGCTCCTGGACGAGGTGCGTGCGCGCGTCGCAGTGCTCGTGCCGCCGGCCTACAACCGCTTTCCGAACAGCTTCTCGCACATCTTCGGCGGCGGCTACGCGGCGGGCTACTACAGCTACAAGTGGGCCGAGGTGCTGTCGGCGGACGCGTACAGCCTGTTCGAGGAGAACGGCGTGCTCGATCCCGCGACGGGCGCGCGCTTCCGTGACGAAATTCTCGCCGTCGGCGGAAGCCGGCCTGCGGCCGAATCGTTCCGCGCCTTTCGCGGCCGAGAGCCGAAGGTCGATGCGCTGCTGCGTCACAATGGTATGATTTCTGCATGAAGCTTCGCCTCGGTGCGCTGGCCTTCATCCTGTCGCTCGCTTGCGGCATCACGCAGGCACAGCCGTACCGCTGGACCGACGCCGAGGGCAACACCCACTACAGCGACACGCCGCCCCCGCCCTCGGCAACGAATGTATCCAAGCCCGAGGAGCGCGCGAGCGTCACCGCAACCGGGCACAGACCTTTCGAGCTGGACAAGGCGATGAAGGAGTCGCCGGTCACGCTCTACACCGCGCCCTCGTGCAAAGAGGCCTGCGCGCAGGCGCGCGCCGCGCTCAACCGCCGCGGCGTGCCGTTCCGGGAAATTCAGGTGTGGAACGAGCAGAGCAACGCGGAGCTCAAGCGCGTCTCGGGCGGTACCCAGGTTCCGGTACTGGTGGTCGGCCGGCTGAAGCAGGTCGGCTTCGCACAGAGCGCATTCGACGATGCGCTCGACATCGCCGGCTACCCTGCGGCCGGCATACTGCCGCCGCGCGACCAGGCGCAGCCCACCGCGCCCGAAAGTCACCTCGCTCCGGGGCAGGCTAACGGCGGCGCGGCGCCCGCGCCCGCCGAAGAGGAGCCGGAGAAGCTCGGTCCCTACGCACCTCGCTACGGCTCCCCATCGAAGTAGTGAGTGTCGCAGGCAATGTGCCTCGCGACTTGGATTCCTACTGCTCGCGTCGGTCCAGTTGAGACAGGAAAGATGAATTTCAGCAACCGCGCAAGCAACATTCTTCCCGTTTTGATTCCTCTAGCCGTCGCTTCGCTCGCGGGTGCGGCCTGGGGACTATTCGCCGGCAAGGATCTGAATTGGGATCAGCTCAACTACCACTACTACATTGCGTACGCATTTCTTTCGGGGCGCCTGGATCAGGACTTCTTCGCTGCAAGCGTACAGAGCTACCTGAATCCCATCGGCTATGTCCCCTTCTACGTCGGCGTCTCGTCCGGAATTCACAGCGTGCTCGTATCCATGGCGCTTGCGGGCGTTCACGGCTCGAGCATTGCACTTCTATATTTCATCGCAAGACGATGTCTGGGAGTGGACGGATCGAGGCAGGGCATAGGTCTGTCGGTGCTCGCCGCGTTGCTTGGCTGCAGCACGCCGGTCTTCTGGGCGATCGTCGGAACCTCGTTTCTCGACCCACTGTTGGTGGTTCCAATGCTCGGCGGCTTCCTGTTGCTGCTCGGGAAGAAAGATCAGGAGATTCCCGCAGTCCACGCTTGGTGGTCCGGAGTATTGTTCGGCATCGCCGCCGGCCTGAAATACTCGAACGCGTTTTTCGCAATCGCGGCGGTGCCGCTGTTCTTCATGTCGTCCAAGTCGCGGTGGTCCACAGGTATTCGGCCACTGGCATCCTATATCGCAGGCGGGCTCGTCGCGGTCGGGTTTTCGGCTGGGCCGTGGATGTGGTTGCTCTACCGGAAATTCGGCAACCCGCTCTTCCCGTTTATGAATGCCTGGTTCAGGTCGCCTTACTTCCCGCCGCTCGATACCGCTGCCGGGCGATTCGCGCCTCACCATCTTGCCGATATTCTTGCGCTGCCGTTCCGGATGGTTCTGCCGGTCCCGTGGGTGTACGTGGAATTCGTGGCTCCGGACGTGCGCTTCGCGGCAGCGGCGGTGGTCCTTTTGGCGCTTGCGGCTCTCGCGCTGCGGAGCGAATCGGGTCGCGCCTGGATGTCGAAGGTGCAGACGACCGACCGAAAGTTGTTCGCGTTTTTCGCCGCCTCCTTGGCGCTATGGCTGTATAGCTCCGCGAATGGCCGCTACGGCTTGCTCGTACTGCTCTTGGCAGGGGTATGCCTTGCGCGTCTCGTGGTTCTACTACTACCGCCAATTGCGGCGCGCAACACGCTGCTGGCAATTGCCGTGCTTCAAGTCACCGTGTGCGTGGTGGCAGCGCCAGTTCGGGGTTGGATCACGAGCCCTTGGAGCCACGACTGGTTTCCGTTGTCGGTGCCGGAGGCGGGGAAGAGCGACCGCGCGGTTTACTTTACGGTTGAGACGCTTTCGCTATCGGCGCTCGTACCGTTTCTGAACCCGGGCGCGTCGTTTGTAAATCTGCGCGGTCAATACAGCATCCGACCGAGCGGGCCGGCGTGGCAGCGCGTCGAAACTTTGCTCGCCAAACAAGGCGGGCACGCCCGTGCGCTTGGACGCGCATATGCTACGAACTCGGAAGGAGTGCCGTCGCCGGATCTGGTCCAAGTCTACGATTCGACATTCGCTCGGTACGGCTTTCGCATGGATACGAGCGACTGTTACCTCATACGGTGGCGCAAGGATGACGCAGACGCGCTGTCCCGCGCCGCGAACCTCGTCGCTGGAGAGATCAAGCCGCCGCCACGACATTTCGCGTTCAGCTGTGCCTTGCGTCGCGTCCCGCCGGATCCGCGAGAGATTGCAGAAGAGGAGCGGATATCGAAGATATTTGACCGCATCGAACACGCCTGCCCCAGTATATTTCACGGCGAGAATGGATTGACCGAGCGACTCGGCAGCGACTGGTCGCGCACGTATGTTTCGGTGGAAGGACGTCTGGAGACGCACGGAGAGCGGGTAATTTTTGCTCCGATGCATTCGCTGGCGTACCTCAGTCTCGGAACACTGGGAGACTGGATGCGGGCAGACGCGCCACAATTAGAAAGCTGCCGCCACTAACAGTGAAGCTGGCAACCTGGAATGTCAATTCGCTCAAGGTCAGGCTGGAGCAGCTGACCGATTGGCTCCGGCAAACCAGCCCCGACGTGGTCTGCCTGCAGGAAACCAAGGTCGAGGATGCGAACTTCCCCATCGACGCGCTCGAGGCGACGGGCTACCGCGCGGCTTTCATCGGACAGAAGACCTACAATGGCGTCGCGATCCTCGCCAAGGGGCCGCTCGGCGAGGTGACGGCTGGCATCCCTGGATTCGATGACGAGCAAAAGCGCGTGCTCGCGGCCACCGTTGGCGACGTGCGCGTCGTGTGCCTGTACGCGCCGAACGGCCAGGCGGTCGGCTCGGACAAGTACGCGTACAAGCTCAGGTGGTACGGCGCGTTACGCGCCTGGCTCACGGCAGAGCTCGCGCGCCACGAACGGCTCGTGGTACTCGGCGACCTGAACGTCGCGCCGGAGGACCGCGACGTGCACGACCCGAGGGCTTGGGAGGGACAGGTGCACGTTTCCGGTCCCGAGCGCGAGGCATTCCGCGCGCTGCTCGATATCGGGCTCAAGGACAGCTTCCGCCTGTTCGAGCAGCCCGAGAAGTCCTTCTCGTGGTGGGACTACCGCATGATGGCGTTCCGGCGCAACGCCGGCTTGCGCATCGATCACATCCTGCTGTCGGCGGGGCTCGCCGCGCGCTGCACTGCCTGCGCGATCGACAAGGCGCCGCGCAAGCTGGAACGCCCTTCTGACCACGCGCCGGTGGTCGCGGACATCGCCTAGAGTTGCATGCCCTTTTTCACTCCCGGCCGCACTGCCATGCGCTCGCCCCAGCGCCTGAGCGCCTCCATGCCGCCCGCGTCCTCGAGCATCGCCTTGCGCAACGCATAGATCGGATACAAGGCGAGGTCCGCCACCGAGACCTCGTCGGCGAGGAACTCGCGCCCGGTGAGCCGCAGGTCTACATTGCGAAAAAACGCCACTAGACGCTTCTTGAAGAAGTCCGTGTTCGCCGGGAGCTTCTCGGGCACGGCATTCTCGAGCAGAAAGATCGTTCCGCTCGCCGCCGCGACGTCGCTCGTCGCGTGCATGAACCACTGGTACGCCAGCGCACGCCGGCCGGCATCCTTGGGCATGAGCTTGCCCGACTTCTCGCTTGCGTAGAGCAGGATAGCGCCCGATTGCGCAAGTGTGAGGGTCCTGCCTCCCTGGCCGTCGGAATCGACCATCACCGGGATCTGCCCTGCGGGATTGAGTCGCAGAAACTCGGGTTTCTTGTGCTCACCTTTGGTGAGATCCACCTTATGGATGCGGTGCTCGAGTCCCGCTTCGGCGAGCGCGACGCTCGCGCGCAGGCCGTTGGAGGTGCCCCACATGTACAGATCGATCATCGAACGTCTCCGTGAGTCGTGTCAGGCGGGCGCGTCCTCGAGCCAGGATTCGAGCAGCTTGTACGCCACCGCGAGGACAACCGGCCCGATGAAGATGCCCACCACGCCATAGGCCAACAGCCCGCCGATCACGCCCGCGAAAATCAGGAGCAGCGGCAAGTCCGCGCCGCGCCGGATGAGCAGCGGGCGCACCACGTTGTCCATGGTACTGACCGCGACCGCCCATATGAGAAGCGCCGTGCCCCATCCCGTGCTGCCCTTCCAGAATAGCCAGCCCACGGCAAGCGCCAGCACCGGCGCCGGCCCGATCTGCGCGATTGCGAGCATGAACATGAGCGCGGTGAGCACCGCCGCAAACGGCACGCCGGCGACGGCGACACCGATGCCGCCCAGAATCGACTGGACGAGCGCGGTCACGACCACGCCAAGCGCGACACCGCGGATCGCCTGCGCAGCCAGCATGACCGAGCCCTCGCCGCGCGCGCCGGCGAGCCGGCGGCCGAAGCGCAGCGCGCGCGCGGCGGCGCGCTCCCCCGTCGAATACAGGATCGCGCACAGGACTACGGTCAACAAGAGCTGGACGAACACCGCGCCCGCGCTGCCGGCGTGCCCGACGATCCATCTGCCCACGTCCTTGACGTACGGTGCGGCGCGCGCCGCGAGCTCGCTGTAGCCCTCGACCGCGATCTGCTCCCATAGCGCCGTGAGCCGCTCGCCGACAATCGGCAGACCCGCAACCCACGAAGGTGGTGGCGGTACCTTCATAGAAGCGAGCGTCTTGAGCCAGTCGGTGATGCGGTCTGCGTTCTCGGCGATCGTCACGACCGCCAGCAGGACCGGAACGATGAACACGCAAAGCAGCGCGAGCGTCATCGCCGCGACCGCCAGCCCCCTGCGGCCCCAGAGGTAAGCCTGCGCCTTGAGCATCAGCGGCCAGGTGGCGATCACGATCATCACCGCCCAGATGAGCGCAGGCAGGAACGGCCTGAGAACCCAGATCGCAATGGCAATCAGGCCGCCGAGCGACAGCACGGCGAGTACCGTGCGGGCAAGGTCCTGGTTCGGTGTGGTGCTCGGCTGCTGATCCATGCACGCGGATGCTACCCGCGGCGCCGCTCTCAGTCGATCAGGCGGTAGGCGGGCAGCGTCAGGAAGTCGACGTACTCGCCGGTAGTGATCTCGTCGAAGAGCTTCGCCGCCTGCTCGTACTTGCCGGCCTTCCAGGCGCCCTCGCCGAGCGTGCTCCTCACCTTCGGCAGCTCCTCGGCGAGCAGCTTGCGGAACAGCTCGACCGTCACCTTGCGGCCGTCGTCGAGCTTGCCCTTTTCGCTGCGCATCCACTGCCAGATCTGCGAGCGCGAGATCTCGGCGGTCGCGGCGTCTTCCATCAGGTTGTACACCGGCACGCAGCCATTGCCGGCGAGCCAGGCGCCCAGGTACTGGATGCCGACCGAAATGTTGTTTCGCAACCCGGCCTCGGTGATCGGCGTTTCGGGGCGGAAGTCGAGCAGCTCCTTCGCGCTGACGTTCACGTCGGAGCGCTGCTTGCCGTACTGGTTGGGCTGCGGCATGTGCTTGTCGAAGATGTCTTTCGCGATCGGCACGAGGCCCGGATGCGCGACCCACGTGCCATCGCAGCCGTCGGTCACTTCGCGCAGCTTGTCCTGACGCACCTTCTCGAGCGCGGCCTCGTTTGCGGCCGGGTCGTTCTTGATCGGGATCTGCGCCGCCATGCCGCCCATCGCAGGCGCGCCGCGCCGGTGGCAGGTCTTGACGAGCAGCAGCGCATAGGCGCGCAGGAACGGCGAGGTCATGGTGACTTGCGCGCGGTCGGCCAGGCAGAAATTCTTGTTCGAGCGGAATTTCTTGATGCAAGAAAAGATGTAGTCCCAACGGCCGATGTTCAGCCCCGCGGAGTGATCCTTCAGCTCCCACAGGATCTCATCCATTTCGAAGGCCGCGAGCACCGTCTCGATCAGCACCGTCGCCTTGATTGAGCCTTGCGGCACGCCGAGCTCCTTCTGCGCCATCACGAAGATGTCGTTCCACAGGCGCGCCTCGAGATGCGACTCCATCTTCGGGAGGTAGAAGTACGGGCCCGAGCTGCGCGCGAGCAGTTCCTTCGCGTTGTGGAAGAACAGCAGCGCGAAATCGAAGATGCCGCCGGAGACCGGCTTGCCGTCTACCTGCACGTGCTTTTCATCCAGGTGCCAGCCGCGCGGCCGAGGAAGCAGAACGGCGGTCCGCTCATTCAGCTTGTAGCGCTTTCCACCCTCCTGCTCGAAAGTGATCGTGCGGCGCACTGCGTCGCGGATGTTGACCTGTCCGTCGATCATGTTGAACCAGGTGGGGCAGTTCGCGTCCTCGAAGTCGGCCATGAAGGTGGACGCGCCGGAATTGAGCGCGTTGATGACCATCTTGCGGTCAGTCGGGCCGGTGATCTCGACGCGCCGATCGAGCAGGTCCTTGGGCTGCGGCGCGACGCTCCATTGCGACTCGCGTATGTGCTTCGTCTCGGCGAGGAAGTCGGGCAGCGCACCGCGGTCGAATTCCTTCTGCCTGGCCGCACGGCGGCCAAGCAGCTCCTGGCGGCGGGGCTCGAAGGCGCGATGCAATTTCGCGACGAGCGCGAGCGCTTCGGGCGTCAGGATTTGTTGGAATTCCGGCGTCAAGCCGCCGGACACGGAAATGCCTTGTTGAAGGCGCGGTGCGGTTTCGATAGTCATAAGTACCTCATTCTATTAACTCATATGGCGCGCCGCAACATGAAAAAACCAGAGTAAGGGAGTAGGCTTTTCCAATACTCGAGTTTCAATTTCACATCGTGAATCGAGGAGGCTGTCAATGCCGAATCCCTGCAACGTTCTGATCCTCGGCGCCTCGTACGGATCGCTCCTCGGGGCGAAGCTCGCGCTCGCCGGCCACAACGTGAAGCTCGTGTGCCTGCCGGCGGAGGCCGAACTGATCAACAAGGAAGGGGCGCGCGTGCGAATTCCGGTGAAAGGGCGCGCGGCGCCGGTCGAGCTCGACACGCGCAAACTGCCGGGCAAACTTTCCGCCGACAGCCCGCGCGCAGTGCGTCCGGCTGAATACGATCTCGTCGGTCTGGCGATGCAGGAGCCGCAGTACGGAGCGCCCGGCGTGCGCGAACTGCTGGCGGCGACCGCGAAGGCGAGAGTGCCGTGCATGTCGATCATGAACATGCCGCCGCTGCCCTACCTCGCGCGCATCCCCGGCGTCTCGCCGGAATCGTGCCGCGCCTGCTACACCGACCCCGCAGTATGGAGCGGCTTCGACCCGGCGCTCGTCACGCTATGCAGCCCGGATCCGCAGGCGTCGCGGCCGCCAGAAGAGAAGGTCAACGTGCTGCAGGTGAGGCTGCCGACCAACTTCAAGGCGGCGCGTTTTCCGTCCGAGGCGCATACGGCCATCCTGCGCCGGCTCGAGTCGGACATCGAGGCGTCCCGGTTCGATACCGGCTCGGAGAAGATCGAGCTGCCGGTCAAGCTGAAGGTACACGAGTCGGTGTTCGTCCCGCTCGCCAAATGGGCGATGCTGATGGCGGGCAACTACCGCTGCATTACCCGCAGCGGCATGCGCCCGATCAAGGACGCGGTGCACGCCGATATCGAGCAATCGAGGACCGTCTACAACTGGGTGGTTGAGCTTTGCAGGGCGCTCGGTGCCGATGAAAGGGATCTCGTGCCGTTCGAGAAGTACGCTGCGGCGGCGCAGGGACTCACCGGTCCGTCCTCCGCGGCGCGCGCGCTCTACGGCGGTGCGGCGAACATCGAGCGGGTGGACCGCCTGGTGCAGACGATTGCTGCGCAGCGGGGCATGCGCCTGGAAGCGCTCGACGAGGTGGTGGCGCTGGTCGACGCGCAGCTGAAGATCAACCGCAGCGCCGCCCGCAAGTCGGCCTGAACGCTACTTCTCGCCCTCGGCGTGGCCTTCGATGCCGAGGTCCTGAATCTTGCGCGTGATGGTGTTGCGGCCCATGCCGAGCAACGCGGCGGCCTCGATGCGCCGGCCGCCAGTGCGCGACAGCGCCTTCAGGATGAGCGAGCGCTCGAACTGGCGCCCGAGCGCGTCCAGGATCCCCGTCTCGCCGCGCGCGAGGCGCCTTTCGACCTCGCCTTCGAGCGCGGCGATCCAGTCGGACGAGCCTGCCGCCTCGGCCCCCTGATCGCGAAACTCCGCCGGCAAATCGGCCGGCTCGACGACTTGGCCAGGGGCCATCACCGTCAGCCAGTGACACAGGTTCTCGAGCTGGCGCACGTTGCCCGGAAATTCTTGGCGTGCGAGCTGTGCCAGCACGTCGTCCGAAAGACGCTTCGGCTCGACGCCGAGTTGCTGGGCGCTGCGCGCGAGGAAGTGGCGCGCGAGCAGAGGAATGTCCGCACGCCTTTCCCTGAGGGAGGGCATGCGGATGCGGATCACGTTCAGGCGGTGATACAGGTCCTCGCGGAAGGTCCCTTCGCGCACGCGCGCCTCCAGATCCTGATGCGTGGCGGCGATCACGCGCACGTTCGCCTTGATCTGCTGGTGGCCGCCGACCCGGTAGTAGCTTCCGTCCGACAGCACGCGCAGCAGCCGGGTCTGGAGCTCGGCCGGCATGTCGCCGATCTCGTCCAGGAACAAGGTGCCGCCCTCGGCCTGCTCGAAGCGGCCGCGGCGCTGCTGCTGCGCCCCGGTGAACGCGCCGCGCTCGTGGCCGAACAGCTCGGATTCGAGCAGATCCTTGGGCATCGCCGCGGTGTTGATGGCGACGAACGGTCTGGCTGCCCGCGCACTGTGCCGGTGCAGGGCGCGCGCGACGAGTTCCTTGCCTGACCCGGACTCGCCCGTAATCAGTACCGTGGCGCTCGACTGAGAAAGCCTGCCGATCGCGCGGAACACTTCCTGCATCGCCTGCGCCTGTCCGAGGATCTCCGGCACCGCGGCAGGGGCTTCGGTCTCGGCCTCCTCGCGCTGGCTCTCTTCGAGCGCGCGCCGGATCAGGTCCACCGCCTGATCGACGTCGAAGGGCTTGGGCAGATACTCGTAGGCTCCGCCCTGGAACGCCGCCACGGCCGAGTCGAGATCCGAATACGCGGTCATGATGATCACCGGCACCGAAGGGTGCTGCTGCTTCAGCGTCTTCAGCAATTCCAGTCCGGAGGGCCCCGGCATGCGGATATCCGATACCAGGACCTGCGGCGGGCCCGCGGACAGCGCCTCGAGCGCCTCCTTGGCAGAGGGAAACGACGCGTAGTCGATGCCCTCGCGGGTAAGCGCCTTCTCGAACACCCAACGGATGGAACGATCGTCGTCGACGATCCAGACCGGTTTCATCACACGCTCATCGACTTGCTCAAGAAAGCGGCAGCAGGATCCGAAACACCGTGTGGCCAGGCCGGCTGTCGCACTCGATCACTCCGTGGTGGTACTGGACGTAGGTCTGGGCGAGAGAAAGCCCGAGCCCGCTGCCGCCATCTCGCCCGGATACCAGAGGACTGAAGATTCGCTCGCGTATGTCCTCGGGGATGCCGGGCCCGTTGTCGATCACTTGCAATTCTAGTGCCAGCTTGCAGCGTCGGCGGGCTATGGTGACCTGGCGCAGCACACGCGTCTGGAAGGTGATCGTCCCCCCTCCGCGCGCGAGGCCCTCTTCTGAAGTAAGCGCCTGTGCGGCGTTGCGCGCCACATTCAGGACGACCTGGATGAGCTGCTCCTTGTCGGCCGTGACCTCCGGGACGCTCGGATCGAAGTCTCGGCGCACCGTGACTCCATGCCCGAACTCGGCGAGCAGCAGGCTGCGCACGCGCTCGAGCACTTCGTGCACGTTTACCAGACCCGTGCGCGGCGCGCGATGCGGCGTGAGAAGCCGGTCGAGAAGCGCCTGGAGGCGGTCGGCCTCCTTGATGATCACCTGGGTGTATTCCTTGAGCTGCGGGCGGTCCAACTCGCGTTCCAGCAGCTGCGCCGATCCGCGCAGTCCGCCGAGCGGGTTCTTGATTTCGTGCGCCAAATTGCGGATCAACTCCCGGTTCGCCTGCTGCTCGGAGAGCAGCCGCTCCTCGCGTGCCACGCGCAGCTGCTGCTCGATTGCGCGCAGCTCGACCACCAGGAGCGCGGCACCGCCCGCGTCCGCGCGCGCGATCAGGCATGAAAGCGGGAGCGGGTCGCGCCCCGAGCGCAGGTACTCGACCACCTGCGCCGAATAGTCCCAGTGCGTGGCGAGCGCCTCGGCGAGGCGCGTGCGCAGCTCGGGGCTGTCGGCGAACAGGCCGAGGAACGGCTGGCCGACAAGTGTGCGCGCGCTTGCCTCGAGCAGATTCTCCGCAGCCGGATTGGCGTAGCGCACCACGAGCGTGTCGTCGAGCGCCACGACTGCAGTGGCGAGCAGCTCCAGCCCGGCGAACGAGTGGGTCACGGCAGGCGCCCCGCGGCGCGCAATGCTACTTGTAGAGGTTCGCCAGCTCGCGCTGCAACGCTTCGATGTTCTTCTGGTGCAGCTCTACGCGGTCCTTGTACGGCTGCAGCCGTTCCAGCACGCGCGCGTAATTCCGCTCGTCGCCCGAGCGCACGGCCTGTTGCTCGTCCAACTCCTTCTGCGCGTCGGCGAGCAAGCTCTTCTCTTTCGCCAGCTCGCCCTCCAGCGTCTCGCGCTGCTTCTCCTTCGCCGCGGAGCGCTGCGTCGGCGTTTCGCGCGGAAAGTCCGGCGGCCTCGCCGATTCGCCGCGCGGTTTCTGCGACGGCACGACGTTCACTTCGCTCGCCACGGGCTCGCATTTCTTGCCCGCCATATCCGATTTCTCGGTCGTGTAGAGCGGGCGACCGTTGCTGTCGATGCATTTGTAGATCGGACCAGCCTGAGCGCGCACCGAGCCGGCCACTAGGGCAAGGATAAGTGCAGCAAACAATGGGTTCCGAGGCATGGTAGAGAAGCTACCTTAGTTGAACCCTCTGAGTCTATGCCAGTAGAACTTCTCGCTGCAAACCCCCGAAAAGGCGGGAGGACGGGTGATGCCCGTCCTCCCCATCACGTTTGACCCGTGGATTGGTTTACGAGCTGTAGTACATGTCGAATTCGACCGGATGGGTCGTCATGCGGAAACGCTGCACCTCTTCTTTCTTGAGCTCGGTGTAAGCGTCCAGCAGGTCGTCGTCGAACACACCGCCCTTGGTGAGAAAGGCGCGGTCCTTTTCCAGATGAGCCAGCGCCTCGTCGAGCGAAGCGCACACGTTCGGCACCTTCTTGCGCTCTTCCGGCGGCAGGTCGTAAAGGTTCTTGTCGACCGGATCGCCCGGGTGGACCTTGTTCTGCACGCCGTCCAGCCCCGCCATCAGCATCGCGGCGAACGCGAGATAGGGATTCGCCGTCGGATCGGGGAAGCGCACTTCGACGCGCCGTCCCTTCGGACTCGCCACGTGCGGGATGCGGCAGGCGGCCGAGCGGTTGCGCGCCGAGTATGCGAGGTTGATCGGCGCCTCGAAGCCCGGCACCAGACGCTTGTACGAGTTGGTGCCCGGGTTGGTGATCGCGTTCAGGGCCTTCGCGTGCTTGATGATGCCGCCGATGTAGTAGATCGCGAACTCGGACAGGCCGGCGTAACCGTTGCCCGCGAAGAGATTGGTGCCGCCCTTCCACACCGACTGGTGCACGTGCATCCCGGAGCCGTTGTCGCCCACGATCGGCTTGGGCATGAACGTCGCAGTCTTTCCATACGAATGCGCGACGTTCCAGACCGTGTACTTCAGGATCTGCATCCAGTCGGCGCGCTGCACGAGCGGCGCGAACCGCGTTCCGATCTCGTTCTGCCCTGCCGCAGCCACTTCGTGGTGATGCACTTCGACCTCGACGCCCTGCTGCTCGAGCGCAAGGCACATGGCGTTGCGGATATCCTGCTGGGAGTCGACTGGTGCGACCGGGAAATAGCCGCCCTTCACCGGCGCGCGGTGGCCCATGTTGCCGGATTCATAGTCGATCCCGGTCGACCAGGGCGCCTCCTCGGACTTGATCTTGACCGAGCAGCCCGACATGTCGACCGACCAGGTCACGCCGTCGAAGATGAAGAATTCGGGCTCCGGCCCGAAGTAGGCCGTGTCGCCCATGCCGGTCGACTTGAGGTAAGCCTCGGCGCGCTTGGCCACGCCGCGCGGGCAACGGCTGTAGGGCTTGCCGTCGGAGGGCTCGATGACGTCGCAGCTGATGTTGAGCACCGCCTCGTCGGTGAACGGGTCGAGCCGCGCGCTCGAGGGGTCCGGCATCAGCAGCATGTCGGAGGCCTGGATCCCCTTCCATCCCGCGATCGACGAGCCGTCGAAGGCGTGTCCGCTCTCGAACTTGTCCTTGTCGAAATACCGCGACGGCACCGAGACGTGCTGCTCCTTGCCCTTCGTATCGGTGAAACGGAGGTCGACGAACTTGACCTCCTTGTCCTTGAGCATCTTCAAGACGTCATCGGGCGTCATCGCCATCTTCGGATCTCCTGAGTGGGTGTCTGAGATAAACGCGGGCCGGGCGCACCGGCCGAATGTGTCGCAATCAGCAGTTTTCGTGCCAAATCCCGCAGCCGGAATTTCGCCGCGGCGGCCCCGGATTCTCCGGAGCGTGCCGGCCGCGCGCGCACCATACGCGTGCAATCCGGGCAGCGAATGCCCCTTTCTGGTGCCAATGATGCACCAGGCCGCGGGCCGCGGTCGAGCCCCGGATCACTATAATGCGCGCCGACCATGGACGATCCGCAAGCTATCAAGGCCAAGGCGCGCGAGCGCGCGCGAGTTCTGCAGCTGCCCTACGCGGGCGCGCTTCTACCCGGCGAGGCCCACGCGCTCATGCAGGCCGGCGAAGCCCGCCTGGTCGACGTGCGCACGCACGCCGAGCTGCACTGGGTCGGTCGCATCCCCGGGGCGCTGCCCGTCGAGTGGAGCAGTTATCCCGGGGGCAAGCTGAATCCCGAATTCCTGCCCCAGCTGGCGGAGCTGGTCGACCCGGACGAGCCGGCGATGTTCATCTGCCGCTCCGGCGGGCGCTCGCACCTTGCGGCGCTCGCCGCCACCGAGTCCGGCTACCACGAGTGCTACAACGTGCTCGAGGGCTTCGAGGGCGACAAGGACGCCAACCAGCAGCGCAACCGCACCGGCGGTTGGCGCGTCGCCGGCCTACCCTGGCTGCAGAGCTAGCCCGCGCTCCAGTCGACGATGCCGGCGTAGGCGGTGACGAGCACGACGACGCCGAACGCGATGCGGTACCAGGCGAACGGCTTGAAATCGTGCGAGGCGACGTAGCGGATCAGCCAGCGCACGCAGGCGATCGCGGCGACGAACGCCGCCGCCAAGCCGACCGAGAACAGGCCGAGGTCCGCGCTCGAGAAGAGGGCGCGATGCTTGATGAAGTCGTATCCGCCCGCCGCGACCAGCGTCGGCACCGCGAGGAAGAACGAGAATTCGGTTGCTGCCGGCCGCGACAGGCCGAACAGCATCCCGCCGATGATGGTCGCACCGGAACGCGAAGTGCCGGGGATCAGCGCGAACGCCTGCGCGAATCCCACCTTCAACGCATCCAGCCACGTCATCTGGTCGACGCGCTCGACGCGCACGCGGTGATCGCGCCGCTCCGCCCACAGGATCACCAGTGCGCCGGCGATGAACGCGAGCGCCACCGGCACCGCCTTGAATAGCGCCGCCTTGATCGCGTGCTCGAATGCCAGGCCGATGAGGGCGGCCGGCATGAACGCGATCGCCAGGTTGCGGTACAGCTGCCAATCGATGCGCAGGAAGCGGGCACGGTACTCCCACACGATCGCCAGCATGGCGCCGGTCTGGATGACGATCTCGAAGACCTTGGCTTTCGCGTCGTTGAAGCCGATCAGGTCGCCGACGAGAATGAGATGGCCGGTGCTCGAGACCGGCAGGAACTCGGTCAGGCCCTCGACGATGCCGAGCAGCAGCGCGTGTAGGAGCGTCGCGTCGTGCATCCGCGCTAGCGCCCGGCGAGCTTCTGGTTGGCGGCCGTGAGACGGTCGATGAGGATGCGCATGAAGGCCCGGTTGAACTGCACCTGGCAGGCGTCGGTCGCCGCGCGCAGCGTCTCGGCCTTGACCTCGAGCACCAGCACCGCGCTGCGCGAGCGGATGGTAGTGTTGCGCAGGCTCGCCTCGCCCGAGAAGTAGAGCATCTCGCCGAAGCAATCGCCCGGCACCAGGGTGTTCAGGTGTCGCCCCGCGCGCGTAACCTCGACCTTGCCGTCGACGAGGATGTAGAAGCTCTCGCCGCGGTCGCCCTCTTCGATCACCACCGTGTCCTCGGGCAGGCGCTGCCAGCTCGAGCCGCGCAGCACCTCCCAGATCTCCACCTCGCGAAAATCGCGGAAGAACGAGAGGTTGCGCAAGGCGTGGAACTTGCGCGTGTCCGACAGTCCCTCGCGCGGCGCCTCAAGGTGACGCACGAGACTGGTGAGGTCCTTGCCGAAGTCGATCCAGCTCTGGTAGCGCACCGCGAGATCCTTCTGCAGTGCGCGGGCGACGATCGCCTCGGCCGCCTCGGGCAGGTCCCTGCGCACGCTGCGCAGCGCGGGCGCAGGGTGATTGACGATTTGATACATGAGGCTCGCGTGCGACGAGCCGCTGAAGGGCAGGCGCCCGGTGAGCAGCTGGAACATCACTACGCCCAGCGAATAGATGTCGGTCTGGTGGGTGAGCTGCTGGTCGGTGAGCTGCTCGGGCGACATGTAGGCCGGCGAGCCGACGTTGCGCAGGTCGGTGTGCGTCGCGCCTTCCAGCATCGCGACGCCGAAGTCCGAAAGCTTCACGTCGAAGGCGGGCGGCACCAGGATGTTCGCAGGCTTGATGTCGCGGTGGATCACCCCCTGGCGGTGCGCGTACTCCAGCGCGCGGCTCACCTTGAACACCACTTCGACCACCTTTTCGAGCGGCAGCAGCGCGTCCGACGGGGTGTACTGCGCGAGCGTGCCGCCCTCGACGTACTCCATGACGATGTAGCTGTAATCGCGCTCGACCGCGGCGTCGAGCAGGGAAACGATGTGCGGGTGCTGCAGCTTGCCGACCAGCGCGGCTTCGTTCAGGAACGTGCTGCGGTGCTTGCCGGCGAGCAGGTCGGCGTCGTCGCCGCCGTGGCGAAACACCTTGATCGCGACTTCGCGTGCGGCGAAAGGGTCGCGCGCGAGGTACACGGTCGCGCTCGCGCCGCGGCCGAGCTCGCGTGCCACGACGTACCGACCGATGCTCGCGGGTAGCGCGTTCAGTGCGAATCCTCAGGAAAGAGCCGATGCTACCGCATCCGACCGGCCCGGCGCCCCAAACTATTTCACGTCTAAGAAACGCCGGATCGACGGCCAGAATTCCGCTGCCGCGTCGGCGTCGTTGTGCCGCGCGCCGGCGAGAACCACTTTGCGCTTCGGCCCGCCCCAGACCTGGTAGAGCCGCTCGGCGTGTGCCGGGGGAATCACCTCGTCGCGCCCGGCGATCAGGCACAGCATAGGAACGTCGATCCCCGGCGCGAGCGAAAGCGAGTCGAAGCGATGCCGCAGCAGCCACTTCACCGGAAGGTAGGGATAGTAGCGCTGCGCCACTGCGGTCAGGCTGTCGAAGGGCGTAACGAGGATCACGCCGGCGAGCGGCCGCAAGGCGGCGAGCCGCGCCGCCACGCCGCCGCCCAGACTGCGGCCGAGCGCGAAGACTTTGCTCGCGCGCAGCTCGTGCACGGCGTAGCGGTGCCAGACAAGCGCGTCGGAAACGAGATCTTTCTCGGAAGGCGATCCCTGGCTGGCGCCGTAGCCACGGTAATCCGTCAGCAGCCACGACACGCCGGGCGCCTGCGCCGCAGCCGCGTCGATCATCCATGACACCTCCTCCGCGTTGCCGCCGAAATAGAGCACCAGGTCGGGTCCCGACTTGAGGAGCCAGGCGTGCAGGCGCGTGCCGTCGGGGGCGTCGACGAACAGCTCCTGCACCGCGGGAAACCTCGCCCTGATCTCGGCGCGGCGCGCATCGCCGATTCGCTGCGGATAGAAGATCAACCGGTCCTGCAGGACATACGCGACCAGCGGCAGGCCGATCGCGACCGCGACGAAAATGCCGAGGAGCGAAGCGATCAGGTCTTTTGGTATAGCTCAGCGCCCTTGCGGACGAACTCGATCGACTTCTCCTGCATGCCCTTCTCCACGTAATCGCGCACGTCCTGCGTGATCTTCATCGAGCAGAAGTGCGGCCCGCACATGGAGCAGAAGTGCGCGAGCTTGGCGCCTTCCTGCGGCAGGGTCTCGTCGTGGAAATCCTTGGCGGTGTCCGGATCGAGCCCCAAGTTGAACTGGTCGGCCCAGCGGAATTCGAACCTCGCCTTGGACAGCGCGTTGTCCCTCAGCTGCGCGCCGGGATGCCCCTTGGCGAGGTCGGCGGCGTGCGCCGCGATCTTGTAGGCGATGATGCCGTCTTTGACGTCCTTCTTGTTCGGCAGACCCAGGTGCTCCTTGGGCGTCACGTAGCACAGCATCGCGGTTCCATACCACCCGATCATCGCCGCCCCGATCGCGCTGGTGATGTGATCGTAGCCGGGCGCGATGTCGGTGGTGAGCGGTCCAAGGGTGTAGAACGGCGCTTCGTCGCAGTACTTGAGCTGCAGCTCCATGTTCTCCTTGATGAGCTGCATCGGCACGTGGCCCGGGCCCTCGATCATCACCTGGCAATCGTGCTTCCAGGCGATTTTGGTGAGCTCGCCCAGGGTCTTGAGCTCCGCGAACTGCGCCTCGTCGTTGGCGTCGTAGATCGAACCGGGCCGCAGGCCGTCGCCGAGAGAGAACGACACGTCGTAGGCGGCCATGATCTCGCAGATTTCCTCGAAGTGCGTGTAGAGGAAGCTCTCCTCGTGATGCGCGAGGCACCACTTCGCCATGATCGAGCCGCCGCGCGAGACGATGCCGGTCATCCTCTTCGCGGTGAGCGGGATGAACGGCAGCCGCACGCCGGCGTGGATGGTGAAGTAGTCGACGCCCTGCTCCGCCTGCTCGATCAGCGTGTCGCGGAAGATCTCCCAGGTCAGCTCCTCCGCCTTGCCGTCCACCTTCTCAAGCGCCTGGTAGATGGGCACGGTGCCGATCGGCACGGGCGAGTTGCGGATGATCCATTCGCGCGTCTCGTGGATGTGCTTGCCGGTGGAGAGATCCATCACCGTGTCGCCGCCCCAGCGGATCGCCCAGGTCATCTTCTCGACTTCCTCCGCGATCGACGAGCCGAGCGCCGAGTTGCCGATGTTGGCGTTGATTTTCACGAGGAAATTCCTGCCGATGATCATCGGCTCGGACTCGGGATGGTTGATGTTGGCCGGAATGATGGCGCGCCCGCGCGCGACCTCGCTTCTCACGAATTCCGGGGTGATCTCCTTGGGCAGATTCGCCCCGAACGACTCGCCGCGGTGTTGAAAACTCAATGAATCGACAAGACGCTGGTTCTCGCGGATCGCAATGAACTCCATCTCGGGAGTGACGATCCCTTTTCGCGCGAAGTGCATCTGCGTCACGCTGCGGCCGGCGCGCGCACGACGCGGGGTGCGCTTCAGGTCGAAGCGCAGCTCGGCGAGCTTCGGGTCCTCGAGCCGCCGGCGGCCATACTCCGAGGACGGTCCGGCGAGCAGCTCGGAGTCGCCGCGCTCGAGGATCCAGCGCTCGCGCAACGGTGCGAGTCCCTTGCGGATGTCGATCGTCGCCTGCGGGTCGGTGTACGGCCCGGAAGTGTCGTAGACGAAGATCGTCGGGTGGCCTTCGGTCTGCTCGATCGCGCGCACCGGCACGCGCAGGTCGGGCCGCGTGCCCTGCACGTAGACCTTGCTCGAATTCGGCAGCGGTTTGACCGCGTCGGCATCGACCTGGGCGGTGGCAGCAAGAAATTTGGGATTGGCGTTCATGGTCGCTTCCTTCGGCGGGATTACCCGCATCAGGTTCAAAGGGTTTCTCTCACCCGGCCGCCGGTCGGCGCCAGGACCCCTGCGTGTGAAGGGCCAAAACTACTGCAAACCCGCCCCTGGCACAAGTAAGCCCCTGGTCTGCTTGACAGTTGCGCACCGCAACAATATCTTACTGACCGGTCAGTTATAAACTCTGCGATGAATCGTCCCCTGTCTTCGCGAAGCGAGCCGCGCTGGACGCGGCGCAAGGACGCGCGCCCCGAGGAAATCACGCGCGCAGCGCTCGAGCTGTTCGTCGAGCGCGGCTATGCGGCGACGCGCCTCGAGGACGTTGCCACACGTGCCGGTGTCGCCAAGGGCACCGTGTACCTGTACTTCGCCAACAAGGCTGAGCTGTTCAAGGCCGTGGTGCGCGAAGGCATCGTGCCGCCGATCGCCGAGATGCGCAGCATGGTCCAGCATTTCGAGGGCGCCTCGTTCGAGCTGCTGCGCCTGATGTTGCGCGGGTGGTGGGAGCGCATCGGCTCCAGGCCGCTTTCCGGAATCCCCAAGTTGATCATCGCGGAAGCAGGCAACTTCCCCGAAATCGCGCGCTTCTACATGGCCGAGGTCGTCGAGCCTGGACAGGCGGCGATCATCGACATCGTGCGGCGCGGCATCGCGCGCGGCGAGTTCCGCCACATTGACGCGAACGACGCCGCGCTCCTCATCGCGGCACCCATGTTGCTCACCGCGCTTTGGCGCAACTCGCTCGCGCCGTTCGCCGGAGCGCAGCTCGACGAGGTCAAGCTCCTCGAGGCGCACCTGGACACGCTGCGCCGGGCGCTGCTGAAGGACCCGGACGCCGCGTCGATCAATGGACGAATCCGGGAGAGATAGGCCTTGAGCTTGATCACCCCCAGGAGAGCGCTGCTGTCGATCGCCGTCGTCGTGCTGGTCGGCGCCGCCGCAGTGGCGGGAATCGCAACCGTGCGCAACAACCAGGCCGCGGAGCCGCTCGCGCGCGAGCTGGCGCTCGAATTCCTGCCCTCCGACATCGTCGCGCTCGCGCCGCAGACGCTCGAGCGCAGCCTGCCTCTTACGGGATCGCTGACGCCGCTGAACGAGACTACGGTGAAGGCCAAGGTCGCCGGGGAGCTCGTCGAGGTGACGGTGCGCGAAGGCGAGAACGTGCGGCGGGGCCAGGTGCTCGCCCGCATGGACACCACCGAGCTCGCCGCGCGCGCCGCCGCCAAGCGCGCCGATGTCGAAGCGGCACGCGCACAGCTGGTTCTCGCCGAGAAGAACCGCGCCAACCAGAAAACGCTGCTCGAGAAGAACTTCATCTCGCAGAGTGCCTTCGACTCGACGCAATCCGTCTACGAGGTCGCGCTCGCGCGCTTGCGCGCGGCCGAGGCCGATCTCGCGGTTGCGCAGAAGGCGCTCGGCGACGCGGTGCTGAGCGCACCGATCTCGGGGATCGTCGCGCAGCGCCTGGCGCAGCCCGGCGAGCGCGTCCCGGTCGACGCCAGGATCCTAACCATCGTCGACCTGTCGCGCCTGCAGCTGGAGGCGGCCGTGCCGGCGAGCGAAATCGGCCGCGTGAAGGTCGGGCAGCCGGTGTCGTTCCGCGTCGACGGCTTCGGCGCGCGCGAGTTCGCCGGGCATATCGAGCGCATCAATCCTTCGACGATCGCCGGCTCGCGCTCGATCAACGTGTACGCGGTGATCGAGAACCCGGAGGGGATGCTGCGCGGCGGCCTGTTCGCCCAGGGCGGCCTGACGCTCGAGCGCGTCGAAGGCGTGCTGCTGATCCCCGCGACGGCGCTGCGCGAGGAGCTGGGCGAGCGCTTCGTCTACCTGCTCGCGGATGGCGTCGTGCGCAAGAGGCCGGTGAAGACCGGGCCCGCCGACGGCGCGGGGCGCGTGCAGGTGCTCGCGGGCCTCACCGCCGGGGACCGCGTCGTGACGCGCGACCTGGGCGCGCTGCGCGAAGGCGCGCCCGCGCGCGTGCTGGACGACGCGCCGCGGCGGGACTAGCGCCGCATGTGGTTCACGCGCATCAGCATCGCCAATCCGGTTTTCGCGACCATGATGATGGCCGCGTTGCTGGTGCTGGGGGCCTTCTCCTACTCGCGCCTGCCCGTCGAGCAGTTTCCCGACGTCAGCTTCCCGGTGGTGGTCGTCGAGACGCTCTACCCCGGGGCCTCGCCCGAGAACGTCGAGGAGGAGGTCACGCGCAAGATCGAGGAGTCGGTAAACACCATCAGCGGCATCAAGACGCTCTCGTCCCGCTCCTACGAGGGGCGCTCGGTGGTCATCGTCGAGTTCGACCTGAACGTCGATCCCAAGCTCGCGGCGCAGGACGTGCGCGAGAAGATCGCCCTGATCCGCTCCGGCTTCCGCGATGAGATCAAGGAACCCAAGGTGAGCCGCTTCAACCCGGACGATTTCCCGATCGCCTCGGTCGCCGTGACCTCGCCCACGCGCAGCCTGCGCGACCTGACCACGCTCGCCGACCAAGTGGTGAAGAAGCGGCTCGAGAACGTCGCCGGCGTCGGACAGGCGACGCTGGTCGGCGGTCTGATGCGCGAGATCCGCGTCGCGCTGCGCCTCGAGGACCTCGAGGCGCAGAAGGTCGGCGCCGACCAGGTGATCCAGGCGCTGCGCACCGAGAACCAGGAACTCCCCGCGGGCACGCTGGTAAGCCCGAGCCAGGAAAAGGTGGTGCAGATCAAGGCGCGCCTGGACACCGCGCAGGACTTCCGCAACCTGATCGTCGCGCGGCGCGGCGGCAGGGCGGTGACGCTGGGACAGCTCGCCGATGTCGAGGACGGCCAGCAGGACGAGGAAACCGCCGCCCTGATCAACGGCCGGCGCGCGCTGTCGATCGACATCGTCAAGGCGCAGGGCGAGAACACCATCGCGGTGGTCGACGGCGTGCGCGCCGCGGTGCGCGACATGCAGCGCTTCCTGCCGGCGGACGTCAAGGTCGAGATCGTGCGCGACGCCTCGACCGGCATCCGCAATTCGGTGGCCGACGTCAAGAGCACGCTCCTCGAGGGCGCCCTGCTCACCATCGCGATCGTGTTCCTGTTCCTCGCCTCCTGGCGCAGCACGGTGATCACCGGACTGACGCTGCCGATCGCGCTGATCGGCACGTTCCTGTTCATCTACGCGTTCGGCTTCACCCTGAACGTGCTTACGCTGATGGCGCTGTCGCTTTCGGTCGGCCTGCTGATCGACGACGCCATCGTGGTGCGGGAGAACATCGTGCGCCACGTCGCCTTGGGCGCCGACCACCACCACGCCGCACTCGAGGGCACGCGCGAGATCGGCCTCGCGGTGCTCGCCACGACTTTTTCCATCGTCGCCGTATTCCTGCCCGTCGGCTTCATGGGCGGCATCATCGGGCGCTTTTTCCACCAGTTCGGCCTGACCGTGGTCGCTGCGGTGCTGATCTCGATGTTCGTGTCGTTCACCCTCGATCCGATGCTGTCGTCGATCTGGCACGACCCGCAGGCCGAAGGCCGCTACGGCAGCGGCCCGCTGGGCAGGCTGCTCGCGTGGTTTCACCGGCTCGTGGACCGCCTGTCCGAAGGCTACCGGCGGCTGCTGGGCTGGAGCCTCGCGCACCGCAAGACCGTGCTGGCGATCGCCGCAACGAGCTTTCTCGCCAGTTTTCCGCTCATGAAATTCGTCGGCACCGAGTTCGTGCCCGAGCCCGACCTGTCCGAGCTGCAGGTGCAGTTCAAGACCCCGGTCGGCTCATCGCTGGAACTGACGCAGGCCAAGGCGCAGCAGGCGGAAAGCGCGCTGCGCGAATTTCCGGAGGTCCGCTACACCTACACCACCATCAACACCGGCGTCGTGCAGGGCAAGAACCGGGTGAACGTGTTCGTGCAGCTGGTGCCGCGCAACGAGCGCAAACGCTCCCAGGAAGCGCTCACGCGGCCGATGCGCGAGCGCCTGTCGCGCATCGCCGGAATCGAGCTCACCCAGATCGGTGCCTACAAGTCGGTATCGAGCGGCAAGCCGCTGCAGGTCTCGATCCTCGGCCAGGACAAGGCCGTGATCGCGAGGCTCGGACGCCAAGTGATGAAGACGATGCGCGCCGTGCCCGGCGCGGTCGACGTCGAGTCGAGCGACGAGGCGCCCAAGCCCGAGATCTCGGTGGAGGTCAAGCGCGAGCTCGCGAGCGACCTCGGGGTCGGCGTGGGCCAGGTCGCCTCGACCCTGCGGCCGCTGCTCGCGGGCCAGGCGGTCGGCAACTGGCGCGCCCCGGACGACCAGTACTACGACGTGCAGGTGCGCCTAGGCCGCAGCGAGCGCGCGCAGGTGGCGGACCTGGCGCGCGTGCCGCTCGCCTCGGGGCGCCTGGACACCGACGGCAATCCGAAGATGGTCACGCTGCGCGAGATCGCCAGCGTGCGCGAGAGCGCCGGGGCGCAGCAGATCAACCGCAAGGAGCAGCTGCGCGAGGTGCTGGTGACCGGAAACGTATTCAACCGGCCCGCGGGCGACGTCGCCAAGGATCTCAAGGCGAAGATCGACCGCATCCCCCTGCCGCCGGGCTACCGCTTCTCGATGGGAGGATCGTCCAAGGACATCCAAGAGTCGATGTCCTACGCCAGCCAGGCGCTCGCCCTCGCCGTCATCTTCATCTACCTAATCCTCGCCTCGCAGTTCGCGAGCTTCATGCAGCCTGCCGCGATCATGGTGTCTCTGCCGCTGTCGCTGATCGGCGTGGTGCTCGCGCTGATCGTGGCGCGCTCGACGCTCAACATCTTCTCCATCATCGGCTTCATCATGCTGATGGGGTTGGTCACCAAGAATGCCATCCTGCTCGTCGATTTCGTCAACCAGGGGCGCCGCGAAGGCCTCGCGCGCGCCGAGGCCGTCGTGCGCGCGGGCGCGGTGCGGCTGCGCCCGATTCTCATGACCACGCTCGCGATGATCTTCGGCATGATTCCGCTCGCGCTCGGCCTGGGCGAAGGCGGCGAGCAACGCGCACCGATGGGCCAGGCGGTGATCGGCGGCGTGATCACCTCCAGCCTGCTGACGCTGATCGTGGTGCCGGTGATCTACACCTACCTTGACGACCTCGCGGCCTGGCTGCGCCGGCGGCACCAGGCCGGCCGCCGCGGGTCCGCTTTGGTAAACTAGCGGCCCCTCGCACGCAATCCGCCGTGGCCCCATGAATTTCGAACAGGCCCGCTTCAACATGGTCGAGCAGCAGATCAGGCCCTGGGACGTGCTCGACCAGGACGTGCTCGACTTGCTCTACGTCGTGCCGCGCGAAGAGTTCGTGCCCGAAGCCTGCCGCACGCTCGCCTTCAGCGACATGGAGATTCCGATCGGCGAAGGCGAGAGCATGTGGCCGCCGAAGATCGAGGCACGCGCACTGCAGGAGCTCGCGGTGCGCAAGACGGACCGCGTGCTCGAAGTGGGTACCGGCAGCGGCTACCTGACGGCGCTGCTCGCGCACCGCGCGGGGCACGTGGTCTCGGTCGAGATCAAGCCGGCCCTTGCCGCTTTCGGACGGCGCAATCTCGAGCGGCACGGCGTCGACAACGTCACCCTCGAGCAGGGCGACGCGGCGCGCGGCTGGGCGGCGCATGCCCCCTACGATGTGATCGTGCTGACCGGCTCGACGCCGGTGCTGCCCAAGGCCTTTCTCGAGCAGCTCGCCCCCGGCGGGCGGCTGTTCGCGGTGGTCGGCGACGCGCCGATCATGGAAGCAAAGCTGATCACCTGCGTGGCGCCCGGCGCCTACCGCAGCGTCGATGCGTTCGAGACCGTGCTTGCGCCCCTGGTCAACGCGGAGCAGCCGCCCCGCTTTCGTTTCTAGATGACCCAGATCTCGCCCTCGGAGCTGCGCGCCTGGCTCACCGACCCGTCTCGGCCGAAGCCGCAGTTGCTCGACGTGCGCGAGCCGTGGGAATTCCGCACCTGCCGCATCGACGAATCGCTGCCGATGCCGATGCGCGAGATCCCAGCGCGCATCGCCGAACTGAAGCCCGGGGCCGACACGGTGGTCATATGCCATCACGGCGCGCGCAGCATGCACGCGGCGTACTTCCTCGAGCGACAGGGTTTCGATAGCGTCTACAACCTGGCCGGCGGGGTCGACGCGTGGGCGCGCACCGTCGATCCTGCCATGCCCGTCTATTGAGAGAGGTCGACACATGAAGCGTTCGCTCCTCGCCCTCACGCTCGCCGTCGCCGCCGCGCTACCGTGCGGCGCCCAGGCCGAAGACCTGTTGCAGGTGTACCGCGACGCGCGCAGCTACGACGCGCAGTACGCCGCGGCACGCTTTGCGCTCGAGGCCGGGCGCGAGAAGCTGCCGCAGGGCAGGGCGCTCGTGCTGCCGACCCTGAACCTCACGGGCAGCGCGACCGACACCAACACCGACTTCCAGTCGGACAACCCGACGCTCAACCCGAGCTTCAACCGCGACGCGCGCGCCTACGGCGCCACGCTCAACTTCTCGCAGCCGATCTACCGCAAGCAGAACTTCATCCAGTACGACGAGGCCGGCTACCAGGTCAAGCAGGCCGAGGCGAGCTTCTCGCAGGCCAGCCAGGATCTCATCTTGCGCGTCGCGCAGGCCTACTTCGACGTGCTCGGCGCGCAGGACACGCTCGAGCTGGTGCGCGCGCAGAAGGCAGCGATTTCCGAGCAGCTTGCGCAGGCAAAGCGCAACTTCGAGGTGGGAACCGCGACCATTACCGACACGCACGAGGCGCAGGCGCGCTACGACCTCTCCGTATCGCAGGAGATCTCGGCGCAGAACGACCTGGACGTGAAGAAGCGCACGCTGCAGCAGTTCGCGGGCAAGGAGTACACCGCGCTCACGCCGCTGCGCCCCGACGTGAAGCTCACGATGCCTACGCCGAACGACATGCAGTCCTGGGTCGATATGGCGGAGAAGCAGAGCTACGCGGTGCAGGTGCAGGATTCGCTCACCGAGATCGCCAGGCTGGAGGCGGACCGCAACCAGGCCGGCCATTACCCCACGCTCGACTTTATCGCGAGCTACGGCTACCTCGACCAGAACGGCACGCTGTTCACGCCGATCGGCAGTAAGGTGACGAGCGGGCAGGTCGGCGTGCAGCTCGGCCTGCCGATCTACCAGGGCGGCTCGATCAGCTCGCACGCGCGCGAAGCGGCGTTCAACTACGACAAGGCGAAGCAGGACCTGCAGAATGCGCGGCGCAGCTCGGCGCTCGCAGCGCAGCAGGCCTTCCTCGCCTCGGTCAACGGTGTCGCGCAGGTGAACGCGCTCGAGCAGGCGCTCGTGTCCTCGAAGAGCGCCCTCGATTCGAACAAGCTCGGCTACGAGGTCGGCGTGCGCATCAACATCGACGTGCTGAACGCGCAACAGCAGCTCTATCAGACGCGCCGCGACCTGGCGCTCGCGCGCTACACCCTTATCACCAGCCGCCTCAAGCTGCAGGCCGCAGGGGGCATCCTGTCCGAGCAAGACCTCGAACGCGTCAACGCGGTGTTGGCGCCCTGAGCAGGATGCGCGCCACCGTCAGGTGGCGCTCGGTGGCGCCGCGGTGCGTGGCGCACATGCGCATGCCCGCGAGCGCCATGGCCGCGCGCCGGTCCGCAGAGGCAAGCAGGTCCCGCGCCGTACGCACCGCCTCGGCGGCGTTCGCGACCTGGATGGCCGCGCCCGCCTCGACCGCGAGCCGTGTCGCATCCGCGAAATTGAACATGTGCGGCCCGACGATTGCCGGCACACCCGCGGCGCAGGCCTCGATCAGATTCTGCCCGCCGAGCGGCCGGAACGAGCCGCCGATGATCGCGACCGTCGCGAGCGCGTAGTAGAAGGGCATCTCGCCCATCGTGTCCCCGAGCAGGATGCGCCGTCCGGCGTGCGGCGCTTCGCCGAGGCTGCGGCGCGCGACCTTCAAGCCGCGCGCCGCGAGCAGCTCGGCTACGGCGTCGAAGCGCTTCTGGTGTCGCGGCACGATGGCGATCAGCGCTCCGTCGTCCTTGTCGCCAAATGCATCGAGCAGCATCTTTTCTTCGCCCTCGCGCGTACTGGCGAGCAGGAGCACGTGCCGCCCGCGCAGCGCCGCCATGAGGGCGCGGCCTTCCTCGACCTTCGCGGCGTCTGGCTGCACGTCGAATTTGAGATTGCCGCAGACGATCATCTTTCCGGCGCCCAGCGCGCGCAGGCGCCGGGCGGCGACCCGGTCCTGGGCGCAGACGGCCGCAAAGCTATCGAAGGCAGGCCGCGTCAGCGCAGCGAAGCGCCGGTAGCCGCGCGCCGACTGGCGCGACATGCGCGCGTTGGCGAGCATCACCGGCACGCCCCGCGCGCGGCAGACTGCAAGCATGTTGGGCCACACCTCGGTCTCCATCATGATGCCGAGCGCCGGCCGGAAGTGCTTGAGGAAGCGCCGCATCGCCCCGGGCAGGTCGTATGGCAGATAGGCGCACAGCACTGAGTCGCCGTAGACCTGCTGCACCGTGTCGCGCCCTGCCGCGGTCATGCAAGTCACAAGCACCGCGTGATCCGGGTAGCGCCTTTGCAGGGCGCGCACCAGCGGCGACGCGGCGCGCGTCTCGCCCACCGAGACTGCGTGCAGCCAGATGACCCTGCGCGCCGGGCGCTCGGCGTATCGCCCCAGGCGCTCGCCGACGTGCCTGCGGTAGCCCGGCTCGCGCAGTCCGCGCCACCACAGCCGCGCGAGCGCGAATGGCAGCGCGAGCCACAACATCAGCGTGTAGAGTCCGCGCGTGCTCAGCACAGGCGCTCCAGGGCCGCGAGCACCTCTCCGGCGGCAGGCGGCGCGCCGGGCCCGCCGAGGTTCTTCGTGCGCGCGCCGTAGAGCCCGGTCAGTTCGGAATCTGAGCCGCAGTAGATGCCCACGGTCGGCACACCCAGGGCCACCGCGAGATGCGCAAGGCCGGTATCGACTCCCGCCGCGCAGCGCGCCGCGCCGAGCACGCCAGCGAGCTCCGCGAGCGGCATGCGCGGCGGCACGGAAGCGCCTTCGATCCCGGCGGCGACGCGCTCGCAGCGCGCGTGCTCAGCCTCGCTGCCCCACGGCAGGAGCAGCCGCAGCCCGCGCGCCGCAAGCCCGCGGCCGAGCTCGCGCCAGCGCTCCTCGGCCCAAAGCTTCTCTGCGCGGCTGGTCATGCTGAGCAGCACTGCATAAGCTCCTTCGGGCGCTTTGCCGGTCGGCCGACCAGCGACGAGGCCATAGTCACAAGGGCCCTGCAAAGTGTAGCCGAGAGCGGAAGCGCAAAGCTGCCGGTTGCGCTCGACGGCGTGCAGCACGCGCGGCACGCGGTGGCGGCGGTGGTAGAAGCGCGCCGCGAGCGGCTCGCGCGCGCTCTCGCGGTCCAGCCCGTGCCGCTCCCCCTTTGCGAGCGCCGCGATCGCCGCGCTCTTCATGAGCCCCTGCGTGTCGACCACGTAGTCGTAGCGCTCCGCGGCGAGCGCGCGACGGAACGTGCTGATCTCGCGCCACACGGCCGGGTTCCACGCGCGCGCGCGCCAGCGGCGCAGCGCCACGGGGATCACCCGCCGCACGTTGCGATGCATCGCGGCGACCGCGGCGAAGCTCTCTTCGACCACCCAGTCGATCGCCGCGCCAGGCAGCGCCCGCGCGGCGTCGCTCACCGCGGGACAGTGATGCACGACGTCGCCGAGCGAGGAGGTCTTCACGAAGAGGATGCGGGGCATGGTCGGCTAGAATACGGCCGCCGATTCTACGGGATAACCCACTTGAGCACCGGCGTCCGCGCCCCCGTCTCCGCCGTCCTCGTCACGCGCAACGCGGCCACCCAGCTCGGTGCCTGCCTGGAGAGCGCTGCCTTCGCCGACGAGATCGTGGTGGTCGACTCGGGCAGCGAGGACGCAACCTGCGAGGTCGCCGCGCGCCACGGCGCGCGCGTCGTGCACAAGGATTGGATGGGCTTCGGCCGCCAGAAGCAATTCGCCGTCGAGCAGGCGCGGCACGACTGGGTGCTGTGCCTGGACGCCGACGAGCGCGTGTCCGAGCCGCTCGCCGCGAGCATCGCCGGCGCGCTCGCCGCGCCCGTGGCGCCCGTGTACCGCATGGCGCGCAGGAACCGTTTCCTCGGGAAGTGGCTTGCGCACGGCGAGGGCTATCCGGACTGGAGCCCGCGCCTCTTTGACCGCCGCGAGGCGCGCTGGAGCGACGACCCGGTGCACGAGAAGGTGCTCTTCGCCGTCACTCCGGGCACGCTCGCGGGCGACCTGCTGCACGACTCGGCCGAGGACCTCGAAGCCTATCTCGTCAAGCAGAACCGCTACACGACGCTCGCCGCCGAGGAGCTGCTGGCGCGCGGGCGCGAGGCCGGCGCGGCGCACATGCTCTTTTCGCCCCTGGTGCGCTTCTTCAAGTTCTACATCCTGCGGCTCGGCTTCCTCGACGGCCTGCCGGGCCTGGTGCACATATCGATCGGCTGCATGAACAGCTACCTCAAGTACGCCAAGCTGATCGAACTGCGCAAGACGAAGAGGAACGCATGAACGTGCTCGTCACCGGCTGCGCCGGCTTCATCGGCATGCACTGCGCCAAGCGCCTGCTCGAACGCGGTGACGAGGTGACTGGCATCGACAATTTGTCGTCCTACTACCCGGTCAAGCTCAAGCGCGACCGGCTTGCGCAGCTGCGCGACCAGCGCGACTTCCGTTTCGAGCAGCTCGATCTGGCGGATGCCGAGGCGCTCGGCAAGCTCGTGGCGCGCCTCAAGCCCGACGCGGTGCTGCACCTCGCGGCCCAGCCGGGGGTGCGCTATGCGCTCGAGAACCCGGGCTCGTACGTGCAAGCCAACCTGGTCGGCTTCGCCAACCTGCTCGAAGCGCTGCGCCGCCAACCGCCCAAACACCTCGTTTACGCCTCGAGCTCGAGCGTCTACGGGGGCAACGCGCGGCTGCCGTGGTCCGAAGGCGACAACGTCGACCACCCGGTGAGCCTGTACGCCGCCAGCAAGAAGTCGAACGAGCTGATGGCGCACGTCTACAGTCACCTGTTCGCCATCCCCATGACAGGGTTGCGCTACTTCACCGTGTACGGCCCCTGGGGTCGGCCCGACATGTCGCCCGCGCTGTTCGCGCACGCGATCATGGAAGGGCGGCCGATCAAGGTATTCAACCACGGCGACATGCAGCGCGACTTCACCTATGTCGACGACGTGGTCGAGGGCACGTTGCGCGTGCTGGACGACCCGGCGGCGCCCGACGCGGCCTTCGACTCGACCGCGCCCAACCCGGCGACCAGCTGGGCGCCGTGGCGCGTGCTGAACGTCGGCAACCACCAGCCGGTCGGGCTGCTCGATTACATCGCCATGCTCGAGCGCGCGCTCGGCCGCGTGGCGAAGAAGGAATTCGCGCCGATGCAGCCGGGCGACGTGCGCAGCACCTACGCCGACACGCGGCTGCTCGAGGGCGCGGTCGGCTTCTCGCCCGCGACGCCGCTCGAGGAAGGGCTGGCGCGCTTCGCGGAATGGTTCAAGCGCTACTACGGTTACGCCTGATGGGCGAACCGGGCGCAAAGCCGCGCGGCGGTCCGGCGCTGCATTGGTGGCGGCTCAAGCGCAGCCTCGCGCGCCGCTGGCGCGCATGGCGCATGCCGCGCGGCTTCCGGCGCCTGGGCACGCGCTACGGCGGGTGGTGGGTCTACGGCCCTGCCATCGGCCGCGACCCCTTGCTCGTCGATTGCGGGCTGGGCTTCGACTTGAGCTTCCCGGAGGCCTTCCTGCGCCGCTTCGGCGGGCGCGCGATAGGCGTCGACCCGAACCCGCGCGCGCTCGAGTACGCGCGCGCGCATCGGCCGGCGAACATGGAAGTGCGCGCCGCCGCGCTGTGGAGCGAAGCCGGCCGCACGCTCGAGTTCCACATGCCGCGCCGCGCGGAGGACCTGCCGCAGGGCGCCGACGGGGTTTCGGGCAGCCTGCTGGCGAGCCACGCCTACGTGGGCGAGGAGCGGATCGCGGTGCGCAGCACCTCGCTCGAGGAGCTTCTCGCCCAGGCCGGGCGCGCCGAATGCGACGTGCTCAAGCTGGACATCGAGGGGGCCGAATACGAGGTGCTCGAGGCGCTCTGCGCGAGCGGCGCGATCCGGCGTGCGCGCCAGCTTCTCGCCGAATTCCACCACGGCTGGACCGAACATCCGCTCGAGCACACGCAGGCGCTCGCCGCGAAGATCGAGGCAGCCGGTTTCGAGCTCGCGCACACGGAGAACCGCAACTACCTGTTCGTCCGGCGCGACACCCGCCATGGCCGCTGAGCTCACCGCGCCGGGCAGCATTCTATTCATCAACGTCTCGCGCATCGGCGACACGCTGCTCGCCACGCCCGCCTTGCGCGCGCTCTCCTATGCCTGGCCCAAGGCGCGCATCACCGTGCTCGCGCACCCCAAGCGTGCCGAGATCCTGCAGCACCTGCCCTTCGTCGCCGAGCTCGGCACGATCACCAAGCAACGCGCCTTCTGGCGCGGCCGATTCAGCGGCCGGCGCTGGGACTTGGCGGTCGCGCTCGGCTTCGACACGCAACTGGTCGCCTACGCCGAGCGCGTGGCGGACAAGGTTGTCGCGTTTCGCCAGGATGATGTCTATTACAACGACCGCTTGTTCGGCTGCATCGAGCGGCCAGCGTTTCAAAGCCTGCATTCCGCTTTCTACCCGCTCCTCCTGACGCAATCGATCGGCGTCCCCGATGTTGGACACCGGCTCGCCTACGTCGTCACGCCGGAAGAGCACGAGTGGGCGCGCGCCGCGCTCGGACGCGTAGTGCCGGTGGGCGCGCGGCCGGTCGTCGGCCTGCAGGTCGCGAGCTTCCCGACCAAGGGCTACCGCGACTGGCCGGTCGCGCAATTCGCCGCGCTTTGCGCGCGCATCGCCGCGCGTTGGCCGCGCGCGCATTTCGTGCTGCTCGGGGGCAAGCTCGAGCGGCCGCGCATCGACGAACTGGCGGCTCAGCTCGGCGCGCGCGCAAGCTCGTTCGCCGGCAAGCTCACGCTGCGCCAGAGCGCCGCGGTGATGAGCCGCCTGGATCTGTACGTTGGAGTGGACACCGGGCCGACGCACATCATGGGCGCGCTCGAGCCGCCGATGGTGGCGCTGTACCACTGCTACTCGCCGAGCCGGCTGCTCGCGCCGCTCGAGCGCCCCGCATGCTACGTCGTCGATCACCCGCGCGCAGCCGAGGGCTGCGGGCCCGAGACGCCGATGGCGGAAATCGAGGTCGATACCGTGTGGCAGAAGGTGCTCGAAGCGCTCGCGCCGCATTCCGCGGCATGAACTTCGCGCTCGTCACCACCAACCTGCGAGGGGGCGGTGCGGAGAAATCCATGTTGCGCCTCGCCGCCGCGCTCGCCGCGCGCGGCCACTGCGTGCGCTTAATCCTGCTCGAGCACCGGGTCGAGCACCAGCTGCCCGCGGGAATCGAGCTGCACGTGCTCACGGCGCCCGGCCGAGCGATCGGCAAGGGCTTGCTCGGGCGAATGCTCGCCGCCGTGCGATTGCGCGCGCTCTACCGCAGGCTCGGCCTGGGCGGCGACTGCCTGACCGTGTCCACCCTGCCGTTCGCCGACCGCGTGGTCGCTGCGGCGCGACTGCCGAACGTCTGGTTTCGCATCGCCAACACGCTGTCGGCCGAGATCGAACGCCTCGCGCCGGCGAAGCGCGCGCGACGGCTTGCGCGCTACCGGCGCCTTTACGAAGGACGCAATCTGGTGGCCGTTTCGGACGGCGTGGCCGCCGACCTGCGCAATGCGCTCGGCCTTGAGCTCGCGCGCATCGTGCGCATCTACGGCGGCTTCGATCTCGCGGCGCTGCGCGCGGCGGCAGCGCGCCCCGAGCCCGATCTGCCGCGCGAGCCCTTCGTGCTGCACGCCGGCCGCTTCATGCCGCAGAAGCGCCACGACCTACTGCTCGACGCCTGGGCCGCGGCGCGGCTTCCGCACAGGCTCGTCCTTCTGACGCAACCTTCCCCGAGCTCGAGTCGTTGATCTCGTCGCGAGGGCTGAAGGAGCGGGTGCTCGTCGCCGGCTTCCGGCCCAACCCCTATCCATGGATGCGCGCCGCCGAGCTGCTGGTGCTCTGCTCGGACCGCGAGGGCATGCCGAACGTGCTCGTCGAGGCGCTCGCCTGCGGCACGCGCGTGGTGAGCACCGACTGCCCCTCGGGTCCGCGCGAGGTGCTGCGCGGCGAGCTCGCACGCTGGCTGGTACCGTGCGGCGATGCCGAAGCGCTTGCACACACTATGCGCGCGGCGCTCGAGGCGCCGCGCCCGGGGCCGGACGCCGTGCCGCCGGAATTTACGGCCTCGCGCATGGCGGCCGAATACGAGGCATTGGCGCAATGAACGAACGCTCGCCCAAAGACCGGTTCGAGTTCGGGCGGAACTGGCAGGAGTACTCCACGCTCGTCGACGAGGCTCGCATCGCCGAGGCGAAGCGTAGGCTCGCCTCGATGCTCGGAACGAATGACCTCGCCGGGCGCAGCTTCCTGGACGTCGGCTGCGGATCCGGCCTGCATTCGCTCGCGGCGCTCGGGATGGGTGCCGGACGCGTGGTTGCCATCGACCTCGATCCGCGATCGGTCGCCACGACCGCCGCCTTGCTCGAGCGCTTCGCGCCCGGCCACCGTGCAGTCGTCAAGGAGATGAGCGCCTTCGACCTCGAGGGTCAACCGTTCGGTCGATTCGACATCGTCTACTCTTGGGGCGTGCTGCACCACACCGGAGACATGGCGCGCGCCCTCAAAGCGGCTGCGGGCTGTACGAAGCCGGGCGGCCTGTTCGCCGTCGCGCTGTATGGCAAGACACGCTTCTGCGCCATTTGGAAGCGCATCAAGCGCTGGTACGTCAACGCGTCGCCTGACAAGCAGGCGTGGGCCGAAAGGACCTACGTTCGCCTGTTCGGCGCGTATTTGCTGCTGAGAGGCAAGCGACTGGCGACGCACATCAGGAACTACGACCGCAAACGCGGGATGGACTTCCACCATGACGTGCGCGACTGGATCGGTGGCTATCCCTATGAATCGATCGCGCCCGACGAGCTGGCCGCGCTGCTCGAGCCGCTCGGCTTCGCAATCGTCTGGAAGAAGACGAAGAGACGCTCCGGCCTGTTCGGTTCCGGCAACGACGAATACCTTCTGCGATGTGCGGGATCCTCGCCCTTGTAGATACGCCGTGGCAGCAAGCCGGGGTAGCGGCGCTGCGTCCACTCGAGCCGCGCGGCCCTGACGGAACGGCCTTCTGGGAGAAGGACGGCGCGCTGCTCGGCCACGCGCGGCTCTCGGTCATCGATCTGGAAGGCGGCGCGCAGCCCATGGCGAGCGCGGACGGCCGCTACGTGCTCGCCTACAACGGCGAGCTGTACAACTTCCGCGCGCTGCGCGCCGAGCTCGAGGCGCGCGGGCACCTGTTCCGCACGCGCTCGGATACCGAGGTGCTGCTGTGCGCCCTGATCGAGTGGGGCCGCGGCGCGCTCGCCCGGCTGGACGGCATGTTCGCTTTTGCGCTGTGGGACGCGCGCGAGCGGACGCTCCTCGCCGCGCGCGACCGCCTGGGCATCAAGCCGCTCTTTTATTCGACCCACCAGGGCCTCGCGCTCGCCTCGACGCTCGCGCCGTTCCTCGCGCTCGAGGGCTTCCCGCGCCGACTCGACTACGAGGCGCTGCGCGACTACCTCGCGTTCCAGACGCCGCTCGCGCCCGCCACCTTTCTCGCCGGGGTGCGCCAGCTGCCGCCGGCGCACTGGCTGGAATGGCAGGCGGAAGGCGGCGCGGCACGGATCGGGTCCTACTGGAAGATTCCCGATCCGCCCAAAGCGAATGTCCCGGCGTCCACCGCCGAGCTGGACACTCTGCTGCGTCGTACGGTCGAGGAACAGCTCGTCTCCGATGTACCGCTCGGCGCGTTTCTCTCGGGCGGCATCGACAGCAGCCTGATCGTGCACTACATGGCCGAGGCCGGCGCCCGACCTCTGCTCACCTTCAGCGTGCGCTTCCCGGAAGAAGGCTACGACGAATCGCCGGCCGCACTCGCGGTCGCGCGCCGCTACGGCACCGAGCACCACGTGCTGGAGGCGCCGCGCATCGGCGCCGACGAGCTCGTGCGCGCGCTCGCGTCGCTCGACCAGCCGCTCGCCGACCCGGCCTTCGTGCCGACCTACGAGCTCGCCGCGCTCACGCGCCGCCACGTCACGGTCGCGCTCTCGGGTGACGGAGGCGACGAGCTGTTCGGCGGTTACGCGCGCTTCCTCGACACCGAGGACTGCTATCCGGACAGCGCCGCCAAGCGCCTGCTGCGCGCGCTGCTGCGCGCGCGCCTCGCCCCGGGTGCGCTGCTGCGGCGCAGCCTCGCCGGGCAGGAGGCGCTCCTCTACCGCAAGGTCGAGCTTGGGCCCTGGCCGGTGTCGAGGAAGAGCCTCGCGCGCTACCTCGCGCCGCAGGCGCTGGCGCAGAGCCGGCCCGAGGCGACGCTCGAGCGCTGGCGCGCGCTCGCGCGCGCCTTCGGCGGCAGGATGGACAGCGCTGCGCTGATGCGCGCCGATTTGTGGACCTATCTGAGCGAGAACTGTCTCGCCAAGACCGACCGCGCAAGCATGGCGCACGGGCTGGAAGTGCGCGTGCCGCTGCTCGGCAACGCGCTCGCCGATTTCGCGCTCGCGCAGCCTGCGGAACGCCACCTCGCGCCCGAGCCGAAGGCGTTGCTGCGCGCGCTCGCGCGCGAGAAACTGCCGCGCGAGGTGTGGGACCGGCCGAAGCACGGCTTCTCGGTGCCTCTGCTCGCGAACTTCAACGGCCCGTGGCGCGAGCTGTGCGAGCACGCGGTGGCGCGCACGGGCGAGCTCGCGCCGTTCCTCGACGCGCGCGCGGTGGCGGCGCTGTGGCGCAGCGCGCGCACCGGCCGTGCCTCGCGGCGGCTCGCCTACACCTTCGTCGTGCTGCTCCTGTGGCTCGAGCGGCACCGGCTGTCGTGACACGCCCGATGTTCGACACTTGCGTGCAGGTCAACCTGCAGCGCGGTTTCGGCGGCGGTGAAGTGTACACGGCGGCCTTCGCACATGCGCTGCAGGCCGCAGGCGTCGGGACGCATCTGTTCATCGACCCGCTGGCGCAAGGCTGGGGCGTGCTCGCGATGCCCGCGGCTCGTATCGAGTCGCTCTCGCGTCCGGAGAGCCTGGTCGAGCGATTGCGCGACGGGCCGCCGCGCTGGCTCGCGTTCCACACCTTTGCTCCGGCCGAAATCATCGAGGCGCTGCGCGCGCAGGGACACCTCGTCACGGCGTTCGCGCACATGCCGCTCACCGGCCGCACTCCAATCCCGCTACGGCCGTTCGACCTGGTGCTCGCGGTGTCGCGCTACGTGATCGCGAGCGTGCGCGCCGCGGGCCTCGAGCGCGTGTACCCCGAGCCGCTGTACGGCGTGGCCGACCTCGCCCCGCGCGGGGCGGGCGGCGGACCGCTGCGGCAACGCTCGCGCTACGACTGGGACCGAAGGAAATTCCGCGACCGCGTGGCGGGGCTTCTCGAGCCGCTCGCCGAGCCGTTTCGCCGCCGACCGGTCTACGCGCGCCGCCCCGGATTGACCCTGGGCGTGGTCTCGCGCCTGACGCCGATCAAGCAGTTCCCCGAGCTTTTCAGCCTTATCGCGCCGGTGCTCGCGCGCCTGCCGCAGGTGAACCTGGAGATCTTCGGCAGCGGCGGCTTCGCCTCCGTGCGCGACCTCGAGCGCGCGCTCGCGCCGATCAGGGACCGCGTGCGCTTCTGGGGCCATCAGGCCGACGTCGCGGCCGCGTATCGCGCCATCGACTTCCTGCTCGCCGGGCTGCCGGAGAAGGAGGCGTTGGGCCTCAACGTCATCGAGGCGCAGGCCTGCGGCACGCCGGTGCTCGCGCCCGATGCGCCGCCTTTCGACGAGACGGTGGCGCACGGCGTCACGGGCCTCAGGTACCGCGACCCGCGCGCCGACGCGGGCGCGGATTTCGAGCGCACGCTGCGCGCGATCCTCTCAGGAGGCTTTCGTTTCGACGCGCAAGGCGCCCGATCGCATCTCGCGCAGTTCAGCGAAGACGCCTTCGCGCGGCGCGCAGCGGCGCTGCTCGTCTATTTGAAGGCGCTCAGGCCATGACGCTCGCGCTCGGCGCGCAAGCGCGCATCCTGGTCGTGCGCCGCGACAACATCGGCGACCTGGTGTGCACCACGCCGCTCATCGCCGGCCTGCGCGCGCGCTATCCGCAGGCGCACCTCGCGGCGCTCGTGAACTCCTACAACGCCGAGGTGCTCGAGGGCAACCCGGCGCTCGACGCGGTGCACGTCTACACGAAGCTCAAGCATCGTGGCCCTTCGGAAACCGTGCTAGATGTGATCTCGGGAAAACTCAGACTGTTCGCCGCCCTGCGCCGGCCGCGCTTCGACTGCGTGCTGCTCGCCAAGTCCGGCTTCGACCGCCAGGGGCTCGCGCTCGCGCGCTGGATCGGACCGCGCGCGGTGGTCGGCTTCGCGCCGCCCGGCGGCCGCGGCGCGCGCGGCCTCACCGACCCCGTGCCGCCCGTCGCCGCGGAGACGCTGCACGAAGTCGAGGTGCTCGCGCGCCTGGGCGCCGCGCTCGGCGTAGCCGACGCGCTCGGTCCCTTGCGTGCCTATCCCTCCGCCGCGCGCGCCGCGGAATGGCGCGCCCGACTTCCCCAGCACAGCGGCGAACGCAAGTGGATCGCACTGCACGTCAGCGCGCGCGAGCCCGGGCGGCATTGGCCTGCGGAGAAGTTCGCCGCGCTCGCCGCGTCGCTTGCCACCGACGCGCGCCTTGGCTTCGTCCTTCTCTGGGCGCCTGGCGCCGCTGAAGACCCGCGCCATCCGGGCGACGACGCCAAGGCGCAGGCGATCCGCAGCGCGGTCCCGGCCGGCGTGCCGCTCGTCGCCGCGCCGACCGGGCGGCTCGGCGACCTCACCGCGGTGCTGTCGCTGTGCGACGCGTTCATCGGCGCCGACGGCGGCGCGCTGCACCTCGCCGCGGCGCTCGGCCTGCCGACGGTCGCGCTGTTCGAGAACCTCGAGCACAAGAAGCGCCACTGGCATCCCTGGCGCGTGCCCTATGAGCTCGTCGCGCCCACGACGCGCGACATCGCCGACATCGCCGTCGAGCAGGTCGTCGCAGCCTGGCGCCGGCTCGACGCGCGCGTGACCGAGCGTCGGTTATGATCGGCCCCGGCCGATGAATCCGCTCGATCTCGCCGCCTGGTGTGCCGCGCTGTTCCTCGCCGCGAACCTCTTCCCGCACACCGTCGCGCTGCGGCTCACTTTGCTCGTCCTCGGGCTCGCGTTCGTCGGAGTCGCACTCGCGCGCGCGAAGCGACCGCTCGATCTCAAGGTCCTCCCTCCGCTTCTCGTTCCGATCCTTCTTTGGGCCGCGTGGGCAGCGCTCTCGATCAAGTGGTCGGTCGAGCCCGAACGCTCGATGAAGGAATACAAGAACGAAGTGGTGTACGTGTTCCTCGGCTACTGGCTGTGCTGGATCGCCGCGCAGGCTCCGGGCGCGCGCCGCGCCTTCGGCCTGGCGCTCGGCGCCGGCGCCGACGGCGGGCTGCCTGATCGGCCTCTACGTCTACGCCGTTCCCGTGGCCTCTCCCTGGATCGAGCGCTTCGCGAACGGTCCGGGCGACCAGTCGAGCGCGCTGCTCACGCTCATGCCGCTCGTGCTCCTGGCGATCTGGCTGGCGCGCAAGGAGCGCGTATCGCGCGCCTTGTGGGCTTTGCCGCTGCTCATGCTCGCAGCGGCCTACGCGACGCTGAACCGCACGGTGTGGCTCGGCTTCGCGGCCGAGCTCGTCGTTCTGGCGGCGCTCCTGTTGCCACGGCACGAGTTCACGCGGCTGCGCGCCTCGCGCCGAGCCAGGGCCGTCGGCGGCATCGCCGCCATCGCGCTGGCCGGCGGGCTCGCGCTGGCGATGGTGCACGTGCAGGAAGACCGGGTCGCGCTCGCGCCGGGTGCAGTGGTCGCCAAGGATCCGCGTTTCGCGATTTGGGCTGAAGCGCTCGATTCGATCGGGCAGAAGCCGGTCACGGGGCTGGGATTCGGCCGCGGCATCGACCGCCGCTCGCTCACAGAGGAGCTCGGCAACCGGCAGTACTGGCACGCGCATAACCTGCTGCTGGAAACCGCCGTCGAAACCGGGCTGCCGGGCGCAGCACTCTTGCTGGTATTGATTTGCGGGCTCGCCTATCGGGGCTGGCGCCAGGCACGCGGCGCCGACTTTGCCGCTGCCTTCACCGGCGCCGCGCTGGTCGCCGTCGTGGTCGGCATGTTCCTGCGCAACATGACCGACACGCTGCTCGTGCGCCAGAACGCTCTGCTCTTCTGGGGCGTCGCGGCGCTGCTTCTCGGCGTCGGCGCGCCGCAGGCGAGGCGCGCCTAGCCGTTCTGCGCCCGGTATTCCGGGATCCAGCGCGCGAGCTGCGCGCGCACCTCGCCTGCGGGATGATTGCCGCCGTCCAGCCACGCCAGCACTTCCTGCGCGAGTCCCGGCTGCGAGGCGGCGGCCGAGCGCGCGATGCGCAGCTTCGGATGCGGCGTCGGCAAAGTGCGCTCGGCGTCGGCGAGCAGCTCCTCGTAGAGCTTCTCCCCCGGCCGCAGGCCCGTGTACACGATCCTGATGTCGTCCTCCGAGAACCCGGAAAGGCGAATGAGCTGCCGCGCCAGGTCGACGATGCGCACCGGCTCGCCCATGTCGAGCACGAAGATCTCGCCGCTCCTGCCCATGAGCGCCGCCTGCAGCACGAGCTGCGCCGCTTCCGGAATCGACATGAAGTAGCGCTGGATCTCCGGATGCGTGACGGTCACCGGGCCGCCGCGCGCGATCTGCGCGCGAAAGCGCGGGATCACGCTGCCCGTGGAGCCGAGCACGTTGCCGAAGCGCACGATCACGTACTGCGTGCGCCCCGCCGCGCGCGCCTGGCACAGCAGCTCCGCCAGGCGCTTGGACGCGCCCATGACGTTGGTCGGATTGACCGCCTTGTCGGTCGATACCAGCACGAACTTCTCGCAGCCGGCGCGCTCGGCGGCTTCGGCCACCACCGCGGTCGAGCGCACGTTGTTGGCGACCGCCTCGTAGGCGTTCTCCTCCTCCATCAGCGGCACGTGCTTGTAGGCCGCGGCGTGGAACACGACCTGCGGCGCGTGCAGGTCGAAGACGTTGCGCACGCGCGCCTCGGATTTCGCGTCGCCGATCACCGCGACGACCGCCAGATCGGGAAAGCGGTCGCGGAATTCCTGCTCGATCGCGTACAGGGCGAACTCGGAGATCTCGAACAGCACGAGCTTCGCCGGCGCGAAGCGCGCGATCTGGCGGCACAGCTCGGAGCCGATCGACCCCCCGGCGCCGGTCACGAGCACGCGCTTGCCCTCGAGCAGCGTCGCGCAGTCCGGCGTCGTCCAGCGTCACCGGATCGCGCCCGAGCAGGTCGTCGAGCTCGACGTTGCGCAGCGCCGAGACGCTCACCTTGCCGGCGACGATGTCCGCGTAGGCGGGCACCGTCATCACCGAGAGTCCTGCCGCGGCGCACAGGTCCACCGCGCGCTTCCTCGCCGCGTGGCTCGCGCCGGGCATCGCGATCACGGCGTGCGTCACGCCGAAGCGCTGCGCCGCCGCGCCCGCCGACGCGAGCGGCCCGACCACCTTCACGCCCTGGATCGCCGCACCGTGCAGGCGGGCGTTGTCGTCGAGCAGCGCGACCACGCGCCACTGCCCGCTGTTCGCCAGGTCGCGCAGCAGCGCCGCGGCGGCGCTGCCCGCGCCGAGCACCAGCACCGGCGCGGCCTCGGGATGGCGCACCAGGCCGAGCAGCCGCCCTTCCTTCCAGGCGCGGTACAGCAGCCGGCTGCCGCTCATTGCGCCGACCAGCAGCACCGGCGCGATCAGGTACGCCGAGCGCGGCACGGGAAAGCCCACGCGGAAGAAGCTGAACGCCGCGGGCACCGCGAGCGCCGCGACCGCCACCGCGAGCAGGATGCGCTGCAGGTCGGGCAGGCTCGCGTAGCGCCACAGCCCGCGGTACAGGCCGAAGGAGAGGAACACCGCCGCATTGATCGCCATCACCCACGGCAGGCGGGCGAGCATCAGCTCGGAATAGATAGGGGGCACGTCGAGATTGAAGCGCAGCCAGAAGGCCGCAATCCACGCCACCGCCGCTGCGAGGATCGTCGTGGACAAACGCGAGCAAGACACGCGCGATGAATTGGTGGCGGGGGTTCACGTTTGGGCTCCGCGCTGCGGGCTCGAATCGCGCCCAACGGATGTCCACCCACACGGCGATCGCGACCAGTGCCGCTGTCGCTCCGACGAGCGCGACGATCTGCAGCGGGACGGTGGCATCGCGCGCGAGCAATGCAATCACCGCGCATCCCAGCATGACCGCGTACTCTATGGCCGCCGTCCCTCGGTGGCCAAAGCCCATGCGCACGAGCCGTTGGTAGTAGTGGTCGCGGTGCGCCTGCCACACCCGCTCGCGGCGCACGAGCCGCCTGATGAGTGTCAGCGTCGCATCGCACACGAATGGCGCGAATACAAGTATCGGAAACCAGATCGGCCAGACGCCGTCGTTCCAGCCGATCAGGCCGAGAGACCCGGCCACAAAGCCGAGCGGCACCGACCCGACGTCACCCATGAAGATGCTCGCCGGATGGAAGTTCTTGGTGAGGAATGCGCCCGATACCGCGGCAAGTACTAGGCAGAGCTCGGCGAGAGGATGAACGCCGGATAGCGCGGCAGCGGTCGCGTAGGCGCTGAAGCCGATCAACGCCATGCCGCCGGCAAGCCCATCCGAGCCGTCCATGAAGTTATACAGGTTCGCATACCAAGCGATCGCAAACGAAAACAGCATGAACGGTACCCAGCCCGGAAACCGGAGCTCAAAGAAAAGCATTAGCGATGCCGCCGCGAGATGCAGTACCAGCCGAACCGCCGTCCGCAACCCAAAGATGTCGTCCAGAAATGAGACCGCGGCCAGCACGCCGGCCAAGCCCAGCGTCGCGACGAAGCCCGGCCGCCCGACCAAGCAGCCCGCGGCCGCCCCCGCGACGATCGCCAGCCCGCCGGTGCGCGGCACCGGATACTCGTGAAGCGAGCGCTCGTTCGGGTGGTCGAGCACAACTCGCCTACCGGTTTTTGATAACAGCACGCGCAGGCAAACGAGCGTGATGACGAATGCGACGAGCGCCGGCTGCCAAAGCATGCCGCGCATTCTAGCCGCCTTGCTCCAAGTACCACTCCGCGGTGGCCTGCAGGCCTTGCTCGAACGCATACGGCGACCGCCACCCGAGCTCGCTGCGAATCGCACTGTCGTCGACCTCGAGCGAGCGCGTGAGACGCCGCAACCCCGGGTGAAGCTCGAGCAAGCGAAGCGGGAATGGAAACAGGCGCGCCGGGCGCCGCAGCGCCCTGCCCAACGCGCGACACAATTGCGGCGTAGATACAGGCTCTCCGTCGCTCACCAAATACGTACGCCCCACAGCCTGCGGGGCTTCGAGGCAGCGGATGATCGCATCGCAGAGGTTACCGACGTAAATTAAGCTGCGGCGGTTCTCGATGCACGCGAAGGGCAACGGCCAGCCCCGCGCAATCGCGCGCATCAATGCGAGGAAATTCGCCTTTACTCGGGGACCGTACACGAGCGGCGGGCGCAGCACTACCACTTCGAGGCCCGAGACCCGCGCCAGCGCCTGCTCCGCAGCATGCTTCGCGCGACCGTAAACATCGTCGGGCGCCGCGGCCTTGGCCGAGCTGAGATAGACAAATCTGCGTACGCCCGCTACCGCGGCCTTTTCGGCCTGGCGCCGTGTGCCGTCGACGTTGACGCGCTTAAGCTCCGCCTCGCCCACCGCCGCGTGCGCGACGTTGGCAAGGTGCACGACTGCATCGCACTCCTCGGGCGACGAGCACGGCTCATGCCCGGTTGCAGCCAGCGCCGGGCAGAGGTGGCCGCCGATAAATCCTGATGCTCCGGTGACAAGGACGCGCATCGGCGGAGATACTACCGCCATAGGAGACATGCTCCGCATTCGGCCTGCCAACGAGACACGCCCCCCTTTTTAAAGCTTGAACGAACGGCTCTGCGATGCACTACTAGTCGGGCTGGCAAAACGCTTCCCCACGGGGCCTGCCTGGGTACCCCAGACCCGCGGACCTTCCCTACCTGCGCCTTCCCAGGTATGCCTTGTCTGCCTCCCCGGCGGATTCGGTGGAATATGTTCCGATGGAGCGCACCCGTTCCGGCACAATGGTGCGCGCGTCGATGCGCTGGAGCGAAGTGGGTTCCGAGTCCGAATTGTGGGATGCTGGCGACAAGGGTAGGGCCCGCAACGTCACCCGCGGCGATGTCATGCTACGCGACGCGAGCAATGCTACGTGCATGCCGGTAACGCGCTGAGCACTAGATCGTGGTTTCCGGCATCGCGCGTGGCGACCGGGCGTTCGAAGTGGGGAGGAATCAGTCCCCCTTCATTCCGGTCGAGACCAGGCACCGCCTAGAAGATCCCGGCTGCGAGCAGCTGCTGATCGTCTACGTTCGTTCCGGCGCATACCTCGGCGACGATGACATCGTGCGCTTCGACAATAGCTACAACCCGCCTTAGCTACTCTCCAAGGATTTCGCGGTAGCAATCCTGCAGCGCGCGCACCAAGCGCTCTTGAGAGAAATCGGTGATCGCGCGCTTCTGCGCCGCCACACCCATCTTGATGCGCAGCGCGTCATCGGCAAGCAAGATACCGAGCTTGTCATGCAAGTCGTTCGCGTTACCTACTTCGAACAGCAGGCCGGTCTGCCCCTCCACCACCGCGTCCGACACCCCGTAGATGCGCGAGGCCACCGCGGGTAGCTGGGCTGCTGCGGCCTCGACTACCACAGAGCCAAAGCCCTCTCGGTAGCTCGGTAGGCACAGAATGTCGGCGGCCGCGAAATAGCGTTCGGGCGCGTGGGTGTAGCCTATGGCGCGAACGCGCGCGCCGGCCAGCCGCGCCACCTCTGCGCCGAGGCCTTCCTCGTCAGGCCCGACCACCACCAGGTTCGCTTCGGGGAAATTCTCTGCCAACCGCGCGAACGCACGTGCCAGGTCTAGCACGCCCTTGTCACGCGTCACGCGGCCTAGGAACAGGATCACCGGCGCCGTGGCGGCGATGCCGAGCTCCGCACGCACCGCCGTGCGCGCCGCCACGTCCGGCTTGAAGCGTGCCCCATCGACGCCGCTGACCGAGCCGGCGCCGAGGACGCGGCAGCGATTCGCGCGGACAATCCCCTCGGCCACCAGGAACTCCCGTTGCGAGTGGCTATCGGCAAGCACCAGGGTCGTGCGCCGTGCAATGGAGCGGTCAGCGGCGCGCAACAATAAGCGCATCAGCCCCGTGCGTGCCGCCCACACCTGCCCCGTAAAAGTGTGCAGCCGCGCGGGCACGCCCACCATCGTGCCCGCCCACGACGCCAGCAGGCCGGCCTTCGGCGCGAAGGAATGCACCAGGTCGTAGCGCCGGGCGCGGAAAAGACGCTCGAGCCGGTACAGCGCCGCCGCATCGCGCCGCGGCTCGATGCGCCGCGGAATTGCGACCGGTTCCACCCGCACGCCGGGCAGTTCGCGCAATGGCACATCACCCGGTAAAGTGACGGCGAGCGACACCTCGTAGCGCGAGCGCAGATGCAGCAGGTGTGGCGTCAAAAAGAAGTTGACGATCAGCGGGCTGGTGGTGACGAAGCAGACCTTCTTCATTTGCCGCTCCGTAGGCTCGCCACGAAGCGCCGCAGGCCCTCCTCGATCGACACGCTGAATACGTAGCCGAGTTCCTCGCGGATCCGCATGGACGGATACTGCACGCTGCGCGTCAACGCGTCGATGCGCGTTTCCGTGAGAGGAGATCCCGGCACTCTCTGCGCCAGTCGCGCGACCAGCCGCAGTGGCGCCTCTGGCACGCGCCACGCGGGCGGCGGTCGACCGACCAAAGCAGCGATCGCGCCGACGAAGGCTGCGAGCGACCGGTCATCCGACAAAATGTAACAGCCGCTTGCGCGCGGCGATATACCTAAGAGCAGCAAAGCGTCGGCCACGTCATCCACGTACACGTAGTTCGCGATTGCTGGCTTCGATCCAATGTGCACGTATAGCCCGCGTCGAACGGCCGATACGAGTTGTTCAAGCGAGTTGTTCGGCATCCGCGGGCCAAACACTATCGACGGCCGCAGCGTCACTGCGGTGAAGGCTCCGGCTGACGACGCGCGCTGGACGAGATCGTCCGCCTCGACCTTGGTGGTCTCGTACTCGCCTTCCGGGTTGATCGCCGACCGTTCGTCGACGATGCCCTCGCGTATGCGCCGGCCATAGGCGCCGACGCTGCTCAACTGCACCCACCGCCGCACTCGCCCGGCAGCTGCATCAATCAGCCGCCTAGTTCCCTCGACATGCAGTCCGCGCATCAGATTGGTGCGGCGCGACTCGCCGGCACAATGAAACACGACAGTCGCGTCGGAAAGGAATTCCCCGAGGGACCCGGAGGCTGCGGCGAGGTCGCCGCGGAACCACCGAATTCGAACGGGGACACTGCGCCCCTGCTGCCGGCTCAAGACGCGGATTTCCTCAAACTCGCGTGCGCGTGCCAGGCGCGCGATTAAGGCGTCGCCGATGAATCCCGTGCCCCCGGTGACGGCGGCGATCATGTAGGTGCCGCTTAGACCGTCCAAATGCGCGGCTTGCCCCGTGCCAGGCGGTATATGTCCGCGCAACAACCGTAGATCCGGTCGCCGAGCAGCCGCTGGATCCAGCTGCCCAGCCAGCCGGCGACAAGCGCCATGCGCAGGCGCGCTGGCGTGCCGCGCAGCCCGTTCGCCATGCGCGCACGCTGGATCTCGTGAAGGTTAAGGTAGATGGCACCGGGTTTCGAGCTCATCCCGCCGAAGCGCATGTCGACGACTACGTGGTCGACGAACTTTGGCTCGCGCGCCAGCACTTCGCGCAGCAACATGTCGTAGTCGCCAGCGATGCGATAGGATTCGTCGAAGTAGCCGTGTTCCTCGAACAGCGAACGATGGTGCAGCGTGCCGGGGTGCGGAACCATAGTGCCGGCGAGAAACGCTCGTCGCGCCTCCACCCATGGGCGCCCCAGAGTCTCCACTACCCCGTCCTTCGCGGTCACGAGGTTGACGCGACCGTAAATGACACGCGGCCCGCCAGGTGCCGCCCCAGCCGCGTCAAGCAGGTGACGCAGCGCGTGCGCGTCGTGGAATCGATCGTCGCAGCCGAGGAAGCAGACCCAGTGGCCGCGGCTGCGGCGCAGGGCCTTGTTCCAAGCCTCGTACAGCCCTTTGTCCGGCTCGGAAACGAACTCCGTGACCTTTCCCAAACGCACGTTCGTTTCGACGATCCCTCGCGTGCCGTCGGTGGAGGCGCTGTCGATGACGACGACCTCGCGCGAGGCCGCGGTTTGTGCCGCGATGCTATCAAGGCAGCGTTGAAGTGTTTGTGCGCCGTTCTTCACGCCGACGACGACGCTGACCTCTGGCCAGATTCCCGGAGCGCGACGGGGAAGCGAATTCATGCAGGATGGAAATCCACTCGGGTCTGAGGCGACTTGGCTATCGCCGCCTGCATCGCGATCGCCGAGTTGCGAATGGTATCAGTAGGAGCGGAGGTTGCTGGATGCGGGGCGGCAGGGGTCGGCTCCAAGTTGCCGCGAAATCCGATGGATGCAAAAAGCTACTTGTTCATTGATTGAACTAAATTCATCATTAAAGATCGCTATTTATCAATACGTTGCATCGCAATGTTCATTTACTGAACAAATGTGAGATCATATGAGGCGTGCTCACCGATGAAACGCGATATCGAATTCTCAAGCTCCTCGAGGCGGACCCCCGAGCGAGCCAGCGAAAGATCGCGGAGGACTTGGGCATCAGCCTTGGGCGAGTGAACTACTGCCTGCAGGCTTTGATCGAGAAGGGTCTCGTTAAGGCCAACAACTTCCGCAACAGCGCCAACAAACGCGCTTACCTGTACCTGCTGACGCCCCGGGGCATCGAGGAGAAGGCGATTGTCACCACCAGATTCCTGCGGAGGAAGCTCGAGGAATACGAAACGCTGAAGCGCGAGGTGGAGCAGTTGCAGCGCGAAGCGTCCGCAGTGAACCTACCCGACGAAGCGAAGAAGGGGTAGGCGCCGTGCTGCTCAAGGACAAGAAGATTCTGGTCACTGGGGCCGACGGCTTCATCGGCTCGCACCTGGTTGAGCACCTGGCCGCACAGGGACACGAAGTGAGAGCCTTCGTGCTGTACAACTCGATCGGTTCGCGCGGCTGGCTGGATTCCGCGCAGCTCCCGTCGAGCGTCGAATTCGTCGCGGGCGACATACGCGACGCGCACGAGTGTGCGCGCCGCCATGCAAGGCTGCCAGGTAGTGCTGCACCTCGCGGCCCTGATTTCGATTCCGTATTCCTACGAGTCGCCCGAGAGCTATGTCGACACCAACGTGCGCGGCACGATCAACGTGCTGCAGGCGGCCCGCGACCTGCGAGGTCGCGAAAGGGTCGTGCACACCTCGACCAGCGAAGTCTATGGCACGGCGCGCTTCGTGCCGATCACCGAGGAGCATCCGCTGCAGGGGCAGTCGCCATACTCGGCCTCCAAGATCGGCGGCAGATCAGATGGCGCACTGCGTATCTTCAGCTCTCTTCGGCGTCCCGGTCGCCATCATGCGGCCTTTCAACACCTACGGGCCGCGGCAGTCGGCGCGCGCGGTCATTCCGACGGTCATCTCGCAAATCGCCGCGGGCGCACGCTCAGCTGCGCCGCGGCGTCTGCATCCGACGCGCGACTTCAACTTCGTCGGCGACACGGTGCGCGCCTTCGTTGCCACTGCCCAGGCGGACGCCGCAATCGGCGAGGTCATCAACATCGGCAGCAATTTCGAGATTTCGATCGGCGACGCCGCGCGGCTGATCGCGGAGGTGATGGGCGCGCAGGTGACCGTGGAGCTGGATGCCGGGCGGCTGCGCCCGCAGTCCAGCGAGGTGGAACGGCTGTGGGCGGACAACGCCAAAGCCAGCCGCCTGCTCGGCTGGGAGCCGGAGTTCGGCGGGCGCGAAGGGCTGCGGCGCGGCCTCGAGACGACCGTGGCGTGGTTCAGGGACGAGGGAAACCTCCGCCTGTACCGCCCGGCCGAATACAGCATCTGAGCGCCATGATCGACGCTGCCGCGGTAGTCCGCACCCTCGAAGACGTCCTGCAAGGCGCGGCGCGGCCGGTCGCGCTGCACGAGCCAGTGTTCGGCGGCACCGAGTGGCGCAACGTGAAGGAATGCCTGGATACCGGCTGGGTCTCGTCCGTCGGCACCTACGTCGACAAGTTCGAGCGGGACCTGGGCGAGCACGTCGGTGGCTACGCGGTCGCGATGTCGAATGGCACGTCCGCGCTGCATGCCTGCCTCCTGCTTTCCGGCGTCGAGGCGAATGACGAGGTCCTCGTACCCGCGCTCACGTTCATCGCCACGGCCAATGCGGTGAGCTACTGCGGCGCGGTGCCTCATCTCGTCGATAGCACCGAATCAACGCTCGGCATGGATCCGGCGCGGCTCTCCACCTACCTCGCGGGCATCGCCGAGGTGCGCGACGAGGAATGCCGCAACCGCAAGACGGGGCGCCGGATCAGGGCAGTCATGCCGATGCATACCTTCGGCCATCCTGTGGACCTGGATGCGCTCAGCGAAGTCGCTGACCGATTCGCGCTGGTGCTGGTCGAGGATGCCGCCGAGTCGCTGGGCACGCGCTACAAGGGCCGGCACACCGGCCCGCTGGGCCGGCTGGGAGCGCTGAGCTTCAACGGCAACAAGATCATCACGACGGGAGGCGGCGGCGCGCTCGTCACACGTGACGCAGGGCTCGCCGCGCGCGCCAAGCACCTGACCACCACGGCGCGCATTCCGCACCGCTGGTCGTTCATCCACGACCAGGTCGGCTACAACTACCGCATGCCCAATATCAACGCGGCCCTGGGCTGCGCGCAGCTCGAAGCGCTGCCCGAGCTGCTGCGCAGGAAGCGGGCACTCGCCGCGCGGTACGCGGCGGCGTTCGCCGGGACAAAAGGAGCACGTATCTTCGCTGAGCCCGCATTCGCCAGCAGCAACTACTGGCTGAACGTGCTCGTGCTGGACGAGGAAACCGCGGGCAAGCGCGACGAGATCCTCGAAGCAACGAACGCCGCCGGATTCCATACGCGCCCGGTGTGGACGCCAATGCACAAGCTGCCCATCTACGCGGACTGCCCACGCATGGACCTGAGCACGGTGGAGAGCCTCGAGCGCAGGATCGTCTGCCTGCCGAGCGGGCCGAGGCTCGCAAGCTGATATGGCAAAGCGCGCCATTTGCGTCGTGACCGGCAGCCGGGCGGACTACGGCCTGCTTTTCTGGGTCATGAAGGCGATCCAGCAGGACCCCGCGCTGGCACTCCAAGTCGCTGTCACGGGCATGCATTTCGCGCCGGAATTCGGCATGACGCAGCGAGTGATCGAGGCGGACGGCTTTCCGATCAGCGCGCGCGTCGACTCGCTGCTGTCTGGCGACAGCCCCGCCGCCATCACCAAGTCGATCGGGCTCGGCGTCATCGGCTTCGCCGACGCCTTCGAGCGATTGCAACCCGAAATTGCCGTGCTGCTAGGCGACCGCTTCGAGATTCTTGCCGCCGCGCAGGCCGCGCTGATGGCGAAGATTCCGGTCGCGCACATCGCTGGCGGCGACATCACGGAAGGCGCTCTCGACGACGCCATTCGGCACGCCATCACCAAGATGGCGCACCTGCATTTCGTCACGAATGCCGCTGCCGCGGCACGCGTGCGGCAACTTGGCGAAGACCCGCGCCGCGTTTTCGACGTCGGCAGCCCCGGCCTCGACACCTTGCGCCACACGAAGCTGCTGTCGCGCGGCGAGCTCGAAGCCGCGCTCGGCATCTCGCTGCGCCAGCGCAATCTCGTGGTCACGTTTCATCCCGCGACGCTCGCGCGCGGCAGCTCCGCGCCGCAGCTGTCCGAACTGCTCACCGCGCTGGATACGCTGGGCGATGAGTTCGGCATTGTCTTCACCAAGGCAAATGCCGATGCCGAGGGCAGGACATTCAATGCCATGATCGAGGCGCACGTCGCGTCGCGGCCCAATTGCCGCCTGTTCGACTCCCTCGGCCAGCAGCTGTACCTGAGCCTCATGCGCCATGCGGACGTCGTGGTGGGCAATTCGTCCAGCGGGCTGTACGAGGCGCCGACGCTGCACAAGCCCGCTGTCAACATCGGCGACCGGCAAAAGGGGCGGCTGCGCGCCGCGTCAGTCCTGGATTGCGCTCCCAGCGCAGGCGCAATCGAGCGCACCATCCGCGCGGCGCTGACGCTTGACTGCTCGCAGGTGACGAATCCCTACGGCGACGGGCACGCCGCCGAACGCATCATCGCTACCCTGAAGTCCGTCGCCGACCCGCAGTCCCTGCTGCAGAAACGGTTTTCCGATGCGTAGCCGCCGATCCGTCGGAGACGACGTGTACGTGATCGCCGAAGCCGGCGTCAACCACAACGGCTCGCTCGCGCTGGCACTACAACTGGTCGACGCTGCAGCCGATGCCGGCGCCGACGCGGTGAAGTTCCAGACCTTCCGCGCAGAGGATCTTGCGACCGCGCAGGCACCCAAGGCCGCTTACCAGGTGAAGACGACCGGGTCGCGCGAATCCCAGTTCCAGATGCTGAAGAAGCTGGAGCTCAGCCCCTCAGCGCACCGTACGCTGATCGCGCGATGCCAGCGTAGGGGCGTGGACTTCATCTCGTCACCGTTCGATGCCGCAAGCTTGCGGCTGCTGACCCACACGTTGCGGCTGCCGGTGCTCAAGATACCCTCCGGCGAGATCACGAACGGTCCGCTGCTCTTGCAGGCCGCTCGCAGCGGGCGGCGCATCATCCTGTCGACCGGCATGAGCGTGCTCGCCGAAATCGAGGCGGCGCTCGGCGTGCTCGCGTTCGGTCTGGTCGGCTCGAGGCAGGAACCCTCGCGCGCGCAATTCGCGCAGGCCTACCGGTCAGCCGCGGGCCAGCGCCGCCTGCGCGACAAGGTTGTGATCCTGCACTGCGTCACGGACTACCCGGCGCGCTTCGAAGACGTGAACCTGCGCGCAATGGATACGCTGCGCACGGCATTCGGCCTGCCAGTGGGCCTCTCGGACCACACGCAAGGCATTGCCATGCCGATCGCCGCCGCCGCGCGCGGCGCGCGCGTGATCGAGAAGCACCTCACCCTCGATCACGCCCTGCCCGGCCCGGACCACCGTGCTTCGCTCGAGCCGGGGGAATTCGCCGCGATGGTGGCGGGTGTGCGTCAGGTCGAAAGTGCGCTCGGCGACGGCCTCAAGCGCCCGACCGCCACCGAATTGCGCAATGCACGCACCGCGCGCAAGGCGCTCGTCGCGGCGCGCTCCATCGCGCGCGGGGAGCGCTACTCGTCACGCAATCTGACTGCAAAGCGTGCCGGCGGCGGCCGCTCGCCGCTCGACTACTGGGAACTCATCGGCAAGCCGGCGCAGCGCCGCCTGCGCAAGGACGAGCCCGTCGAATGAGCACTATCCACGTGATCCTCATCGGCGCGGGCGGGCATGCGCGGGTACTGCTCGACGCCCGACGTCTTCGGGCGCGGCAATTCTCGGCCTCGTCGACAAAGATCCGGCTCTCGTCGGCCAGAAGGTTCTGGGATACGAAGTTCTGGGCGACGACGAAGTGGTGCGCAAGCACGCACCGGGCAGCGTAAGGCTGGTCAACGCCATTGGCTCCAATAAGACGATGGACAAACGCTGGTCAGTCTATGAAGCCTGGCGGAAGGCCGGCTACACTTTTGCGAGCGTCCAGCATCCAAGCGCGATCGTGTCCCGGCACGCCACGGCGGCAGCGGGCGTTCAAGTCATGGCGGGCGCGGTGGTGCAGGCCTGCGCGAGCATCGGCGAGAACACGATCGTGAATACCGGCGCCACCGTGGACCACGATTGCGAGATCGGCGCGCACGTCCATCTGGCGCCCGGCGTCACGCTCTCGGGCAACGTCTGGGTCGGCGATGGCACGCATATCGGCACCGGGGCCGCCGTGATTCAGGGCAGGCGAATCGGCGCGCGCTGCACCGTCGCCGCCGGCGCGGTAGTGGTGAGCGACGTCGCGGATGGCACGACGGTGATGGGCGTACCGGCGGAGGAGGTGCGCAAGTGAAGAGTTGGCGACAGTTGCTGATTCCTCCAACGGCGTCAATCCGCGAGGCTATTTCGCGGATTGACGCTGGCAACGCCCAGATCGTTCTCGTTGCCGACGAGAATGGAACGCTAATGGGCACCATAACCGACGGCGATGTTCGGCGCGGAATTCTTAGAGGTTGCGCTCTCGATGACGCGTCGAGCCGCATTATGAATTCGCGTCCGCAAACAGCGCACGTCAATGAGTCACGCGAAGCAATCTTGCGAATTATGCGGGACAAGCAAATCCATCAGATCCCGCTGGTCGATTCCGACGGCAGAGTAGGCGGACTTGAAGTATTGGACGAACTGCTCAGACCGACGCTGAGACCAAATAGCGTGGTGCTTATGGCGGGAGGAATCGGTAGCCGGCTAAAGCCGCTAACGGATCAAACGCCGAAGCCGATGCTGCAAATTGGCAATAAACCGATACTCGAAACGATTATCGAGAACTTCGCGGAGTACGGCTTCAGAGAGTTCTACATAGCCGTGAATTACATGAGCGGGGTGGTGACCGACTATTTCGGGGACGGCTCGTCCTGGGGCATTCGCATCAAATACCTTAGGGAGGATCGGCAGCTCGGCACTGCAGGTGCGCTCAGCCTGCTGACACCGCCGCCCGAAAGCTCGGTCGTAGTCATGAATGGGGACATTCTCACAAAGGTGAACTTCCACCATCTGCTGGAGTTTCACGAAGCGAACAACGCTGTCGCAACAATGTGCGTGCGACATCATGAATACCAGATTCCATATGGTGTCGTGTCCATTGACGGCGACCGTATAGCAGGAATTCATGAAAAGCCGCGGCATTCTTGCTTAGTCAGTGCCGGCATCTACGTCCTCGAACCTGAGGCGCTCAGGTTCGTGGATGCCGGATCCAAGATGGACATGCCAACCCTATTCGAGAGACTTGTTCAATCTGGAAAGCGAACGGCTGCATTTCCGATACGCGAGTACTGGCTGGACATCGGTCGACTTGAGGATTTTCAGCAGGCGGCGAGCGACTTTCAGCGAGAATTCAATGATTGATGGCAAGCGCGTAATTGCCGTGATCGCGGCCAGAGGCGGATCAAAAGGCCTTCCTCGCAAGAATGTAAGGATGGTCGGCGGGCGGCCATTGGTCGCTTGGCCAGTGCTCGCCGCCCGCGGATCAAGGATCGTAGACAGGGTGATTGTGTCCACCGACGACCCAGAAATTGCGGATGCAGCTCGTCAAGCTGGTGGCGAGTTGCCATTTATCCGCCCCGCCGAATTGTCGTCCGATACGGCTTCAAGCATGTCAGTGGTGCGGCACGCATTGGATGTGCTTGCAGCAGGTGGTGATGACTATGACTACGTAGTCTTGTTGGAACCCACGTCTCCGCTCACTGAGCCAATCGACATCGAACGAGCGCTAACGATGCTCCATTCCTCACGAGCATCTGGGGACGCCGTAGTGGGGGTGGCTCGGGTACATGCCGCCCACCCTGAGTTCGATGTCCGGCTTGTTGAAGGTGGTCTTATTCGACCATATGCGGCTGGGAACTTCAGTTCATTGAAGCGGCGACAGGACATTGAGGAGCTGTATTTCCTGGAGGGCAGTCTTTACTGCTCCGCAGTCGACGCCTTTTTCCGCCATGGAACCTTCTATCACGACCGAACCCTCGGCTACGTAGTCCCGCGGTGGAAGTCCTTTGAGGTAGACGAACTTCTAGATCTGATCTGTATTGAAGCAATCCTCTCTCGGCGAGAGGAACTGCGATCCGGCGAGAGCACTACCCAGACCTCGTAGCTGATGCCCTCGGACTAAGGCCGAATGGCCGGGAGATGAGATGAAGCGCTGTACAAAGTGTCTTGTGCCAGAGACCGTCGACACCATTTCTTTCGACGAAAAGGGTGTCTGTAGCGTATGCCGCCAGGTCGAGATGAAACACGATCGAATCGACTGGATAGAGCGCAGAGGCCAACTCCACGCTCTCATTGACGAGTTTAGGGGCAAAGGGACGTATGACTGCATCTTGCCGTTTAGCGGCGGGAAGGACAGCACCTTCCAGCTTTGGTATGTCGTGACCCAGTTGGGTTTAAAGCCCTTGGTCGTGCGCTTCAATCACTGGGGATACCGGCCGTTAGTCGAAGAGAACAACACCAGGACCTTCAAGAAACTCGGCGTCGACGTTGTTGAATTCACTCCCAACTGGCACGTGGTTCGCGAACTGATGCTTGAATCGCTTAGGCGCCGCGGCGATTTTTGTTGGCATTGCCATACGGGCATATACGCGGGTGTGATGCACATGGCGATTCGATTTCAGACTCCGTTGATTATTTGGGGCGAGTCTACGGCGGAGTATCACTCCTGGTACACGTTCGACGAGATGGAGGAAGTGGACGAGAAGCGCTTTAACCGGATGATGAATCTTGGCATGACGGCAGACGACATGTATGAGTTCTTGCAAGGCCGTGTGGCCAAGCGCGATCTTTGGATGTTTACGTATCCGCCGCGCAAGGATTTGGCTCGCATCGGCTGTCGCTCAATCTGTCTCGGCAACTACATCAAATGGGATACAAAGAAGAACGTCGAAGTGATCCAGCGAGAACTCGAGTGGAAAGGACAGGCGACTGAAGGCGTACCACCAACGTATCCATACGAGAAGATCGAGTGCGCGTTTCAGGGCATGCGCGATTACGCAAAATTCGTGAAGCGCGGATACGGCCGAACAAACCACTTGGCGAGCATTGACATTAGGCACGACCGCCTGACCCGAGACGCCGGACTAGTGCTTGAGGCGGAGTACGACGGGAAGCGGCCGGCCTCCATGGAGTGGTTCCTAAAGATACTGGAGATCACCGAGGCTGAGTTCTATCAGATTCTCGAGAAGCACCAAGTGCATCCGTGGAAATTCGATCCCAAAGTGGTCGTCACCGGGAAGCCTGTTCCAGACATGGCAAGCTGGGATAGTACGGAGGTAGATCGCTCTGTGGGCCCTCCCAAGGACAACGAGGGGAAGACCACGAAGTACATATGATCGCGATTGTCGACTACGGAATGGGAAACATCCGCTCTCTCCATAACGCCCTGCAATTCCTAGGGTCCGATGTCGAGGTCACATCCAACCCAAGGGACCTACGGCGCGCAGCAAGAATCATTCTTCCTGGTGTGGGTGCATTCGGCGACGCAGTTGACGCGATCCGGGCGCGCGGACTCGACGAGAGTCTTGATGCTGAAGTCCGGCAACGAGGCAAACCCATGTTGGGCATTTGCCTGGGTATGCAGCTCTTAGCAATGTCGAGCACCGAACACGGGCTACACGTTGGCCTCGGCTGGTTCAATTCGCGAGTCGAACGCTTCGAGCTTCCCCCCACCTACAAGGTGCCGCATATCGGCTGGAATGATATTGAACACCGCATCGACCCTTTGTTTACTGGACTCAGCGGGTCCGAGAAGAACTTCTACTTTGTGCACAGCTACTACATGCATTGCGACAACCCAGATGACGTGATCGCGACGTGCGAGTACGGCGTGCGCTTCGCTGCCGCAATTAGATCGGAGAATATCGTCGCCACCCAATTCCACCCGGAGAAGAGCCAGGACAACGGCATTCGCCTTCTACGGAACTTCATCGCCTGGAACCCCTAGTGTGCTGAAGAAGCGAATTATTCCGAAATTTCTTATAAAGGGCGGACGCCTTGTAAAGGGCGTGCGATTCCACGAAAACTTCCGTGAGGCGGGCAATCCCGTCTCCACCGCGAAAGTTTACGACGCATATGGTGTCGATGAACTGATCTTTCTCGATATCGAAGCCAGCGTCGAGAACAGACCAGTTGTCCACGACATCATCGAACGCGTGTCTGAGGAAGTCTTCATGCCCTTCACGGTCGGTGGTGGCGTACGAACGCTGGAAGACATCAATCGACTGTTGCGTGCGGGTGCCGACAAGGTCTGCATCAACTCGGCGGCTGTCGAGCGGCCGAATTTGATTCGCGAGGGTGCAAACCGCTTTGGCGACCAATGCATTACGGTTGCGATCGACTACCGCGAAATCTCCCCCGGCGTGCGCCAGATTTTTTCTCACTGTGGGACCCGCGCCGCACCGGTAGACCCACTCGAATGGGCGTTGCGCATGCAGGATGCTCACTGTGGCGAGATCATCATGTGCTCGATTGATCGCGATGGCACATTGTCAGGGTACGACCTCGACCTGATAGCTTCCGCAGCCGAACGCTTGGAAGTACCCCTGATTGCCTCTAGTGGCGCCGGTTCCCTGCTCGACTGCCAAGATGCGCTCGAAGCCGGCGCTTCGGCGGTGACTATAAGCAGCATGTTTCTCTTCACGGACCATAGCCCCATCAAGGTCCGGTCCTACCTAGCGTCAAACGGTGTCAACGTACGCGCTCAACGCGGCAGCCACAGCTGATGAGACGCGTCCGCACAAGTCTTACCGACGCTCAGCTGGCGAACTACGTTGTCCGTCAACTAAACGGCATATTTCCCGACGAGCGGCCCATCGCGCTAGATGCACTGCACACCGTCCTGCCCACCACGTTGGACCGCATCGAACATTGCTTTACCAAGATCAGCAATAAGTACTTCTTCGACGGGTCGCAGGCCGTTTTCAGTCACTTGCACGGCGACCAGTATGCGATGTTTCTGTACCTGCTGGCGAACACTGCACATCGTGCAGGGTTGTCGGATGAGGTAGCGACGAAGGTTTACTTGCTCAACAAGGCCCTGCACGGAATAGATGCGTTCTACGAGGTGGAACTTCCCTCCATTTTCCTGTTCGTGCACCCAATTGCTACGGTATTGGGTCGGGGACGGTATTCCGACCATCTTGTTGTCTATCAACGCTGCGGAGTAGGAAGCAACCACGAAATCTATCCAGAATTGGGCGAGTTCTTGACGATGCATCCGGGAAGCGCCGTGCTCGGAAATTGTCGTATCGGGCGGAACTGCACGATTGCGACGGAGTCGCTCGTCCTGGATCGGGACCTGCGTGATGACACTGTCTACATCGGCAATCCTAAGAACTTCACGACCCACGAATTGCGAGCTCGGTTTGCTGCGTGGCGCGCGACTCCAAATGCATAGCCATGACGAAATCTTTTGACGCCCGACTTCAAGCAGTCATACCTGGTGGGGCCCACACATACTCGCGAGGCGCAGACCAGTTCCCGTCCAATGCCCCGCAGATCCTGGCGCGCGGCAAAGGCGCCTACGTCTACGACGACCAGGGCCGGCGCTATCTCGATTACGGCATGGCGCTGCGCGCGGTCAACATCGGCTATGCCGAGGAGGAGATCGACGAGGCCGCGATCCGCGAAATCCGCAACGGCAACAACCTGACCCGGCCGTCGCTGATCGAGTTGCAGGCCGCAGAGCTGTTCACCGGCCTGATCGATTCGGCCGACATGGTGAAGTTCACCAAGAACGGCTCCACGTCGGTGTCCGCGGCGGTGAAGCTGGCGCGCGCATTCACCGGCCGGGATCTGGTGGCGCGCTGTGCCGAGCATCCGTTCTTCTCCTACGACGACTGGTTCATCGGCTCGACCCCGCTGACCCGGGGAATACCGCGCGCGGTGATCGAGCAAACGCTGCAGTTCCGCTTCAACGACGCCGCATCGCTGCGTGCGCTGTTCGACCGGCACCCGGGCCAGATCGCCTGTGCAGTGCTCGAGGCGGCGACGAATGCGCACCCGGATCAGGGCTTCCTCCAGGAGGTGCAGGCGCTTTGCCGGCAGCATGGAGCGGTGCTGATCCTCGACGAGATGATCACGGGATTCCGCTGGCACCTGAAAGGCGCCCAGCACTACTACGGGTTGCGTCCGGACCTGTGCACCTTCGGCAAGGCCATGGCGAATGGCTTCTCGGTGTCCTGCGTCGCCGGGCGCCGGGACATCATGGAGCTCGGCGCCATCGAGCCCGCGGGCCGCGAGCGCATGTTCCTGCTGTCGACCACGCACGGGGCGGAAATGGCCGGCATGGGCGCGTTCGTCGCCACGGTCAAGTTCCTCCAGCGCGAGCCCGTCGTCGAGCATCTCTGGCGCTACGGGCAGCAGCTGATCGACCTGATCAACGGCGCCGCGCGCGAGTTCGGCGTCGAAGCGAGCCTCAGCGCAGCCGGCGTGCCCTGCTCGCCGCATTACGCGACCCTGGACCGCGCCGGCAACCCGTCGCTGGAGCTGCGCACGCTGTTCGGGCAGGAGATGGTGCGCCACGGCGTGCTGATGCCATGGATCGCGCTCAGCTACCGGCATGGCCCGGAGGAGCTCGAGCTCACGGGGCGCGCCCTGCGCGCGACCCTCGAGGTATACAGAAAGGCGCTCGATCAAGGGCCCCAGGCGTTCCTGCTGGGGCCGGCGATCAAGCCCGTGTTCCGGAAATTCAACTGATGCTGCGCGATAAAGTCGTTGTGATCACCGGCGGTGCCGGTCTGCTCGGGCGCAGTTTCTGCCGCGCCGTGCTGCAAAACGGCGCGAGCTGCCTGGTCGCGGACCTGGACGAAGAGCGTGGCACGCGAGCCGCCGCAGACCTCGGCGGCGAGTTCGGCGCGCAGCGCGCCGCCTATTGCCAGGTCGACATCAACGACCCCTCTTCAGTGGACGCATTGCTCGACACCGCCCGACAGCGCTTCGGCCGCATCGACGCGCTGGTCAACAACGCGTATCCGCGCAACGGCAACTACGGGCGCAAGTTCGAGGAGGTCACACGCGCGGATTTCTGCGACAACGTATCCCTGCACCTCGGCGGCTACTTTCTCGTGTCACAGAAGTTCATCGCGCGCTTCCGCGCCCAGGGGCACGGCAACATCGTGAACATGGCCTCGGTGTACGGCTTTCTCGCGCCGCGCTTCGAAATCTATCGCGGCACGACCATGACCATGCCGGTGGAGTACGCCGTCATAAAGGCTGGGGTGCTGCAGCTTACGAAGTACTTGGCCCGCTATCTTGCGGGCGAAAACATTCGAGTTAATGCGATCAGTCCAGGTGGGGTCGCAGATGCGCAACCCGACTCCTTTCTAGCGGGCTATCGCTCGTTCTGCCTAAACAAGGGGATGCTAAGCGAGTGCGACATTTGTGGGGCACTCGTGTTTCTTCTCTCCGACCAATCACGCTACATGAACGGACAGAACATCGTGGTCGATGATGGGTTCAGCCTCTAGCTGGATCGAGACGAATCGCTTCTTCCAATGAGCTTCCACGTGAAGCGCATCCTGATAATCATGAACAAAGCCAGTCGTGAGGAGCCGATCATGGCTGCGATTCGCGACAGGGTGTTGGCTTTCGATTCCAAAATTGACGTTCGAATTGTCCGCTTTGAGGACGTGTTTGGCGACCTTGTGCTTGATTTCCGACCGAATGTAATTCTCACGTTTCCGCTCACCAGCATCGGTACTGCTGACTTGCTCTATGTCTTCAAGTGGTACTGCGGCGCGGCGGTGGTGTCTTTGCGCGCCGAAGGTGTGGTCAATCCAGACTCACCAAGCAATATTGCCGACCATGTCGGCTACGACGAGTATGGACCTGAGTTAGTCGATTGGGAGGTGTTCTGGGGTCCAGGAATGGCCAACATCGTGGGTGCGATCCTTGTTGAGCGGAGAAAGCTTTCGTCCTCGCAAAGATTGCGATACTTCGGATATCCAAGGCTCGAGCGCTACTTCATGCAGAACGAAGAGAAATGTCTGAATGACGTGACGCACTTAGTGAGCGAGGCGATACGCGCTTCCGGGAGGGAGCAATCCGTGCTGGTGGCGACGGGCTTTCACTTTGCCAATTACACGCGCGACGAGCTTTATGCGGCGAAGGATCTTGACGCAGCCAGTCGGGAAGCAGAGCTGCTCGCGATGATTGAAGCCTCCAAAGTGTTTCGCCAGACCTGGATTGACGGCTTACGCCGCGCGGCGAACGAGCATCCAGAAGTCCAGTTCATACTGAAGAAGCACCCGAGCGAAAAGACGAACGACTATGCCAGTCTGCAAGGGCTCCCGAATCTCCTGTATGTGTCCCAGGACGTGGATATTGCAGATCTCATGGAGAGGGCTTCGTTGTTCCTTCACTACGGATCTACCACGCTCGCGGACGCCTACCTTGCGGGTGTGCCGTCGGTCTACCTGTACTCGGACGACGAGCGGTGCAGGCGGGTGTACAACGATATGGGTTGGCCTTCGACCGAGTCGCGCCGGGTAGTCGACATCCCTTTGGTAATCAATGATTTTCTGTCGGGCGGAATTCAGTTTCGGAAGACGCCAGAGGTGTCAGCGCTTCTTGAGTATCACTTCAATATCCAAGAGGGAAGACCCTACCAACCATCGCGAGAGATTGCAGAACTGCTGCTCATGCCGGGCAAGCCGCAGAAGCCTTCTCCAAGTGACCGATACTTCAGGCGTGCCATAGCAAGGCACCTGTATCTGCGCGCACGTAGGGCGATTGGCCGGCTGATCAGGCGACTGCTCCGCCGTGCACGAGGTAAATCAGCGCTATGAATTCAAGCTTCGGACACTCATCGAACACTTCACCAATAGGGCGCGACCTTCCTTGAGATTTCTGATTGCGTATGTAGAACAACACCTGATCATCCGACTAGCGGCAGCAGCGATTTGCCTAGCTGCACTGGACATGGCGGGTGTGGCGGTGGTGTTCCCTTACCTGTCGGTGCTGACCGTTGAGTCCCCGGATGTTGGCGAGGGTTTGTTGGCGCGGCTCTATGTATGGACGGGTGCCGCGTCTCGTCAGCAGTTCCTCGTCGCAGTATCTGCGGCCCTGGCGGGATTCTTCCTTCTCAAGTTCGCGATCGCCTACCTCGCGAACCGCGTCAAATACCGGACCAACGCGCGCATCACCACCGGCCTGTCTGACGACCTGTTCAGGCGCCTGCTGGGCGCCGATTACTCGTTTCTCGCCAACCACAGCGTGTCCGAGATGACCGGCGTGATCAACGCCGAGACCATCCACGCAACGCTGTGCCTGGATGCGTGGGTCTCGATCGCGACCGAGGCCCTGTTTCTTCTGTTGATCCTCGCCACCATCACCGCAATCGACGTGCGGCTCGCCGCGCTGCTGGTGGCGGGCTTGGCGGTGCTTACCGCGATCCTCTACGTCGGCGTGATCAGGCCGACAACGCGCCTGGGCGCCCAGCAGACGCAGATCCACCTGCGCCAGTACCGCTTCCTCTACAGCGTCGTCAACGCCCTGAAGGACATCAAGATCCTGGGCCTCGAGCGCGCATCCGAGGCGGAGCACCGCGACCTGAACACGCGCTACGCCGGTGCGATCGCCTCCTTCTACGTCTACCAGACGCTGCCGCGCGCCGTTCTCGAGCTCCTGGTGATGGTGGGGCTGGTAGGCGCATCGGTGCTGGTGGTGCTGACCGACCAGGACCTCAAGGCGGCCGTTCCCGTGATCGGCCTGCTCGCCGTGGCCGCGTGGCGCGTGGTGCCCTCCTACAGCCGGATCATCGGCGCCTACGGCACCTACAAGTACTACAAGCCCTCGCTCGGCGTGGTGCAGCGCCTGTACGAGGACTTGGGCGGCGCGCAGGTGCGGCAGCGCGCCGCGCCGCTTGCCTTCGAGCATGCGCTGGAAATCCACGACCTGCATTTCTCCCACGGCGACAAGGCGGTGCTCGCCGGCGTGTCGCTCACGATCGCCAAGGGCCGTGCCATCGGCATCGTCGGCCTTTCCGGCTCCGGCAAGACCACGTTCCTCGACGTGCTGGCCGGCTTGCGCCGCCCGCAACGCGGCCGCTTCCTCCTCGATGGCAAGGACTTCGATCCGTTCGAAGCCGATACCTTGCGCCGGCTGTTCGGCTACGTGCCGCAGAACGTCACGCTCATCGACGACAGCATCGCCTTCAACATCTCCTTCGAGCGCCAGCCGGACCGGGAACGCCTGGAGCGGGCGATGCGCGTTGCGCGCATCGACGAGTTCATCGCCTCGTTGCCCGAGCGATTCGAGACCCAGGTCGGGGAGAACGGCGTGCGCGTGTCCGGCGGCCAGAAGCAGCGCATCGGCATTGCGCGCGCCCTGTACCGCGACCCGCAGTTGCTCATCTTCGACGAAGCCACCAGTTCCCTGGACAACGTAACGGAACGCGAGCTGAGCGCGGAGATCGCGGGCCTGTCGGGAAGCAAGACGCTGATCATCGTCGCTCACCGGCTGAGCACAGTGGAGCGCTGCGACCAGATTCACGTCTTCGATCAGGGCCGCGTCGTGGGCAGCGGCACACATGCAACGCTGCTGCAATCCTGCCCCGAATACCGCGCCCTGTACCTGGCGCAGGAGCCGGGCACGGCGGACGCGGACCAGGCACGCATGGCGAGGGCCTCGTGATCCGGCGCGTTCTGCATCGCCTGCGGCGTGATTGGCACGCCGCGCGCGAAGCTGCCAACGCACGCAGGCGAAGCGCGAGGCGGCGCGCGCTCGAGCAGCGCCTCGCGGACAAGGGCATCCGCAAGCTGAATCTCGCCTGCGGCAACCAGAAAGTGCCCGGCTTCTTCGGCATCGACCTGGTGGACGGCGCGGACCTGCGCCTGGACCTGGCGCACATGGACCTGCCATTCCCCGACGCGAGCCTCGAGGCGGTGGTGTGCATGTCGGCGATCAATTACTTCACGCGCGCGCGCGCGCAGCAGCTGGTGCGCGAGACGCACCGCGTGCTGCGCGCCGGCGGTGTGTGCCGGATGGGCGTGCAGGACATGAAGTCGCTCGCCGAGCGCTACGTGCGCGGCGACCGGGAGCTCTTCTTTCAGAAACTTGCCGACGGCCGCGACCGCTTCGAGGGCCCGACCCTCGGCGACAAGTTCGCGGCATGGTTCTACGGCTATGCCGTCGGCGCACACCGTTGCGAGTACTTCTACGATTTCGAGTCGCTCGCACATCTGTTCCGCGAAGCGGGCTTCAGCGTCATCGAGCGCAAGGCATTCCGCGAAAGCCGCATCGCGGAGGTCGAGCTGCTCGACAACCGCGCCGACCAGATGTTCTTCCTCGAGGCAATCAAGTGACCGCCGTGCCTTCCGTGCTGCAACGCGCACGCCGCGGCGCTCGCACCTGGCTGCACGCGGCAAAGAGCCTCGGTCCCGCCCAGATGTCGCTCGGCTTGCGCTACGCGATGAGCCTGCCGTTTCCTGCTCGCAGCGACCGGGAGCACCTGGAAGCGACCGTGCAATGGCTCTGCGCCGCCCACGACGCGGCCGGCGGCGACGGCGTGTCGGCCGCCTTCAGCCTGACGAGCGGATGGGACGTCGCCTACCCTGAAACCAGCGGCTACATCCTCGCTACGTTCCTCGCCTGCGGGGATTACCTGGAGGATGCGACGCTGCCCGCGCGTGCGCGCCGCATCGGCGACTGGGAAATCGCCATCCAGGCGCCCAACGGCGGCGTGCTGTCGCGCCCGGGAAAGCCGGAAACGCGGGTGTTCAATACCGGGCAGGTGGTACTCGGCTGGCTCGCCTTGTTCGAGCGCACGCAAGACGCGCGCTATCTCGAGGCGGCGCGGCGCGCGGGCGACTACCTGCTTGGCCTGCAGGAGGCGGACGGCACCTGGCAGCGCGACACCTATTGCGGCGCGCGCACCTATCACGCACGCACCGACTGGGGCCTGCTCAGGCTCGCACGGCTGAGCGGCGATACCCGCTACGCCGAAGCGGCCCGACGCAACCTGCGCTGGGTGATGCGACAGCAGCAGGACAACGGCTGGTTCCGCAATTGCGGCTTCAATCAGGACGATCCGATCACGCACGTCATCGACTACACGCTGATCGGCGTGCTCGAGTGCGCGCTGCTCGAGCCCGGCGCCTTCGACCGCGGCCCGGCGGATCTGATTGCGCGCAGCGCGGAGGCGATCTGCGGCATCGTCGCGCAGGCCGGCATCGGCGGCATCGCCGGCATGATTCCAGCCTCATTCGACTCCAGCTGGCGCAGCCGCGACCGGGACTCGTGCCTGACCGGCAACGCGCAGCTCGCCTATACGCTGCTGCGGCTTCATGGCCTCGCGCCCAATCCGGGCTACGTCGCTGCCGCAGATTCGCTGATCGCGGCGCTCAAGGGCACGCAGGCGCTCGGCAGCGCGCCGGCCAGCGTGCGCGGCGCGCTGCCCGGAAGTTTTCCGATGCACAGCGGCTACCTCGCCAACGGCTACCCGAACTGGGGGGCCAAGTTCTTCGCCGACGCGCTGCTCGCCAGCCTGACGCGCGCGCGCCCGGTCGCGGTCGCCGCCTGAGAGAAAGTCCCCATGGCCCTGCTCTCCTATCCCAAGCGACTCATGCACCGCCTCGGAAACCTCTACGCCAGGGAGATCTGCCGGCGCGAATTCCTGGCCCAGGAATTTCTCGGCATCAACGAGCGGCCGGTCGAGTACCGGTTCGTGTTCGAGCAGCTCACCCAGGCCTTCCCGAAGACCGTGCTCGACGTCGGCACGGGCAGAACCGCGCTGCCGCAGCTCATGCGCACTTGCGGCTTCCTGGTCACCGCCATCGACAACATCAGGGACTACTGGCCGAGCGGCATGGTCAATCGCCATTACCACGTCCTCGACGACGACATCCTTGCGCCCAATACCGGCGGGCCGTTCGATTTCATCACCTGCGTGAGCACCCTCGAGCACATCCGCGATCACGCGCGCGCGATGCGCAACATGCTCTCGCTCCTGAGGCCAGGCGGGCGACTGGTGGTGACGTTCCCCTACAACGAGAAGAGCTACGTGGAGAACGTCTACGCCTTGCCCGGCTCCATCGGCGCCGACAAGTATCCGTTCGTCACGCAGGTGTTCTCGCGGAACCAGCTCGAGCAATGGACGCGCGACGGCGGCGCGCAGATCGTCGCGCAGGAGTATTGGCGCTACTTCGACGGCGCGTACTGGACCATCGGGCGGCGCGTCGTGCCGCCGGTGCGGGTCGACGCGGGCGACCTGCACCAGATTTCGTGCGTCGCGCTGGTGAAGGGCGCGGCCGCAGTCCGCGCGCCGTGAAGATCCTCTACCTGGCCAACGGCTTGCCGCACTACTTCAACCTGGTTCTGAGCAAGCTCAACGCCACCCCGGGCATGGAGGTCGTCGTGGTCGCGCCGCGCGGACCTGGCCGGCACATCGGCGACGGCGTGTTCCAGTCGCGCGACGGGATCGGCTTTCGCATCATCGAACTGGAGGAATACGCCAATCGGCTGTTCGCGGGCTTCCGCGGCCTGCCCCGCCTGCTGTTGCGCGAGCGTCCCGACGTCATCGTGTTCCCGGAGTACCTGCTCACGGGATTCTTCCTGCACCCCGGGCTCGCGCTCGCGCGCATGCTCGTCGGCGCAAAGCTGGTGCAGAAGTCCATCCCGTTCCTGCTCCCGGATTACGAGACAGCGCGCAAACGGCTGCGCGGGCCCTTGCCGCGGCCTGCGACGCCAATCGGCAGGCTGCTACAAGCGGTCGGCCTGCGCGAGGTGATGCTGCGTGCCGCGCTGGCGCTGCGCGCCTACTGCTATCGCCGGCTGGCCGCGCACGTGAATTACGTCGACGCGGCCAGGGAAATCTACGGCAGCTACGGGGTTGCGCCCGACCGGATCTGCGTGACGCGCAATTCGCCCGATACCGACGCAATGCGCCGCACCGAGGCCGCGCTGCAAAGGGCCGGCGATGCGCCGGTGCGCCTGCCTTTTCGCCTGCTGCACGTAGGGCGCCTGGTCACCGAAAAGCGCGTCAACCTCCTGCTCGAGGCCATGCCGCTGGTGCGCGCGCGGCTGCCGCAGGCGGAACTGGTGATCGTCGGCGACGGGCCGCAGCGCGCCGCGTACGAGGCGCAGGCCGCGCGGCTGGGCCTCGCCGGCGCCGTGCGTTTCGTCGGTGCCGTCTACGATCCGCTGGTGCTCGGCCGGCACTTTCTGTCTGCCTCGGTGTTCGTGCTGCCAGGACTCGGCGGGCTCTCCATCAACGAAGCGATGTTCTACGGCATGGCCATCGTCTGCTCCGCCGGCGACGGCACGGAGAAGTTCCTCGTGCGCGAGGGCTACAATGGCACCTTCTTCCGCACCGACGACCGCGACAGCCTCGCCGAGGCGATCCTGAGGCTGATGGCCGATCCGCAGGAACTGCTGCGCATGGGTGCCCGCTCCCGCGGCATCATCGAGCGCGAAGTCAACATCCACACCGTGATCGACGCCTACCGCAAGGCGTTCTCCCGCGCATGCGCCTAGACCGCCGGAAAATCCTCATCGTCGTGGGCACGCGACCAGAGGCGATCAAGATCGCGCCCGTGCTGCGTGCCCTGCGCAGCGCCGGGCACGCGGCGCAAGTGGAAGTCTGCGTCACGCGGCAGCACAGCGAGCTGCTCGATCCGGTGCTCGAGCTCTTCGGCGTTCGCCCGGCGTTCGACCTGGCGCTGATGAAACCGAACCAGAGCCTCGCGGCCCTGACCTCCCGCGCGCTCGTCGCGCTGGACGAGGTGTACGCGTCGTTCGGCCCCGGCGTGGTGGTCGTGCAGGGCGATACCACCACGGCGCTGGCGGCCAGCCTGTCGGCGTTCTACCGGCGGCTGCCTGTCGCGCACGTCGAGGCCGGGCTCCGCACGGCCGACCTGATGGCGCCCTGGCCCGAGGAGCTGAATCGAAGGTTGACGGGCGTGATGGCGTCGATTCATTTCGCGCCCACGGAGCGGGCGCGGCAGAACCTCCTGCGCGAAGGCGTGGCGGCGGAGCGCATCCATGTGACCGGCAACACCGCGGTCGATGCCATCCTCAGCGTCGTGGAACGCCTGCGCGGGGAGGTGGACTTGCGGACGCAGCTGGAGCGCAAGTTTAGCTTTCTCGATCCGCAGCGGCGTCTGATCCTCGTTACCGGGCATCGCCGCGAGAGCTTCGGCGGCGGCTTCGAGCGCATTTGCGCAGCGCTCGCCGAGCTTTCGCGCAGGGCGGACGTGCAAATCGTGTACCCGGTGCACCTTAACCCCAACGTGCGCGGCCCGGTGTTCGGTATCCTAGGCGGCTTGCGCAATGTGCATCTCATCGAGCCGGTGGACTACCTGGCGTTCGCTTACCTGATGACGCGCAGCCATCTCATCATTTCCGATTCCGGCGGCGTGCAGGAGGAGGCGCCATCGCTGGCCAAGCCGGTGCTGGTCATGCGCGATGTCACCGAGCGGCAGGAGGCCGTGGAAGCGGGCGTCGTCAGGCTCGTCGGCACGGACGTCACGCGCATCGTCGGCGGCGCCGAGCGCCTGCTGGACGACGCCGCCGACTACGCGAACATGGCGCGCGGCATCAATCCGTTCGGCGATGGCCGCGCCGCCGAGCGCATCGCCGGCATCCTCGTCCAATGACTGCTTCCGATATGCGCATGCGAAAACTGGGCGTGATCGGCCTGGGCTACATCGGCCTGCCGACTGCGGCCTTGTTTGCCTCCCGGGGCTTCGAGGTCGCGGGAATCGACGTCGCCGCCAACGTGGTGGACACCGTCAATCGCGGCGGCGTGCATATCGTTGAGCCGGGGCTCGACATCGCCGTCCGTTCCGCCGTCGCTTCCGGGTCGCTGCGCGCCTCGACGAAGCCCGAGCCCTGCGATGCGTTCATCATCGCGGTGCCGACGCCTTTCCGCGACGGTCACGTGCCGGACCTGCGCTTCATCGAGGCGGCGACGCAGTCGCTCGCTCCCGTCTTGCGCGCAGGCAATCTGGTAGTGCTCGAGTCCACTTCGCCCGTGGGAACCACCCGGGACATGGCAATCGCGCTGCAGCGCCTGCGCCCCGATCTGCGCTTTCCGGCGCCGGGCCAGGCGGCCGAGGACGTTTTCGTGGCCCATTGCCCGGAGCGCGTGCTGCCGGGCAACGTGATGCGCGAGCTGATCCAGAACGACCGGGTCGTCGGCGGCCTGAGCGCGCGCAGCACGGAGCGCGCGATCGCCCTCTACCGCAATCTGGTCGAGGGAGAGTGCGTCGCGACGGACGCCGAGACCGCCGAAATGGTGAAGCTGACCGAGAACGCGTTCCGCGACGTGAACATCGCGTTTGCGAACGAGCTGTCGGTCATCTGCGGGCGTCTCGATCTGAACGTCTGGGACGTGATCCGCCTGGCGAATCGGCATCCGCGCGTGAACATCCTGCGGCCGGGACCAGGCGTCGGCGGGCATTGCATCGCCGTGGATCCCTGGTTCATCGTGCACTCTGCGCCGCAGGAGACCAGGCTCATCCGCGCCGCGCGTGAAGTCAACGACGCCAAGCCGCAGGTAGTGCTCGACGAGGTCGCGCGCGCGGCCAAGGCTTTCGCATCGCCGGTGATCGCCTGCCTGGGCCTCGCGTTCAAGCCCGACATCGACGACTTGCGCGGGAGCCCAGCACTCGCCATCGTCGCGGAACTGGGCCGCGCCGGCCTCGGCCGGTTGCTGGTCGTCGAGCCCCATATCGGCGCGCTGCCGACGCCGCTCGCGCAGCTCGCCGGCCTCGAGCTGGCAGAGGTGAACCAGGCAGTGTCCAAGGCCGACATCGTGGTCTTCCTGGTCAATCACAGGGCTTTCGCGGCAATTGAGCTGGAACAACTGAAGGGCAAGTCGGTCGTGAACGCCTGCGGGTGGCGCCGGTGAGCGCGCTCACGGCGGCGGTGCGGGGCTGGATACGGCGGCTCGGCGTGGATGTCGTGCGCTACCACGGCTTCGGCCAGGAGCCGCTGCCCGCGGATTTTGACACCAAGGCCGCAGACATCATCCGCAGGGTACGCCCATACACGATGACGTCGCCGGAACGCCTGTTTTCGCTGATCCACGCGGTCCGCTACGTGTCGGCGGCATCCATCCCTGGGGACGTCGTCGAGTGCGGAGTCTGGCGGGGCGGCAGCATGATGGCCTCCGCGCTGACGTTGCTGGAGTGTTCCGATACGCAACGCGAGCTGCATCTTTTCGACACTTTCGAGGGAATGAGCCCGCCCACCGCTCTCGACGTGACAGTAGACGGGCAGACGGCTAGCGACCTGCTCGCGTCGCCGCGCACCTCCGACCCCGAGTCCCCGTGGTGCTATGCGGGAATCGACGACGTGCGAGCCGCGATGTGCAGCACCGGGTATCCCTTGGAGCGCATCCATTACGTACAGGGACGGGTCGAAGACACTATTCCAGGAAACGTGCCGGCGCGGATCGCGATTCTGCGGCTGGATACCGACTGGTACGAGTCCACGCGCCACGAGCTGGAGCACCTATACCCATTGCTCAGCCCGGGGGGCGTGCTGGTCCTGGATGACTACGGCCACTGGGCCGGATGCCGAAAAGCCGTCGACGAGTATCTGGACGCGCACGGCATTAAGCTTTTCCTCACTCGGGTTGACTATACCGGGCGCATCGCCATCAAGCCCTGATGAATTCAGAACTCGAGACGACGCGTGACGTGCCGATGCGATTGCTGAATTTTGGCTGCGGCAGCACCTACCACCCGGACTGGATTAATCTTGACGCGGCGCCGATCTCTCCCGAGGTGATCGCGCACGACTTGCATTGCCGATTCCCTTACGCAGCGGATTCGTTCGACGGGGTCTACGGCTCTCACGTCCTCGAGCATCTGGAGCCGCAGGTCGGTGTGCGGCTGTTGCAGGAGTGCTACCGGCTGCTGAAACCGGGCGGTATCGTGAGAATCGTGGTGCCGGATCTCGAAACGATCGCCAAGCTTTATCTGCAGTCTCTCGAGGGCGCGCTGGTCGGAGACGCCGACGCGCGAATGCGATATGAATGGATCATGCTGGAACTATACGATCAGGCAACGAGAAGCAGCCCCGGCGGGGAAATGGGAGCTTACTTGCGCCGCAGCATGAGCGAGCGTACCGCGAGATTCGTCGCAAGCCGTGTAGGTGACCAAGCGATAAGGCAGGCGGACGCCCATATTCGGTACCAGCCTACTCGTGCGCGCATCCTTCGGCGCCTGCGATCGGCAGAGGCTAGCCTGCGCAGAAAGCTCGCGTCGGCGTGCGCGTTTCTCTTCCTGGGGCCCGAGGGAAGCGCTGCCCTGCACGAAGGCCTATTCCGGCGCAGCGGAGAGGTTCACCGTTTCATGTATGACCGCTTCTCTCTGGCGCAAGCCTTGGAGCGCGCCGGATTCGTCGGCGCGCGGACCCGCGCGGCGGACGAAAGCGACATTCCGAACTTTGCCCGTTACGGGCTGGAGACCGTGAACGGTTATTCGCGCAAGCCCGACTCACTGTACGCCGAAGCAAAAAAACCTCGACAGACTTGAAGTCTCCCGCCCTCACCAATTCCGCATGCGCCATTACTGCACCCTCTTCGACCGCAATTACGCCGCTCGCGGCCTGGCATTACATCACTCGTTGTTGCGCCATTGCGGTCGCTTCATGCTACACGTATTGTGTCTCGACGTTTCCACGCGCAACGCCTTGGCCGCTCTATCGCTCCCGCACATCAATTTGATAGACATCGCAACCTTGGAGAACTGGGATCGCGACCTAGGGGCAGCACGCAACAATCGCTCCTTGCTCGAGTTCTACTTCACCTGCAAGCCCTTCCTGCTGGCGTATCTGCTGGAACGCGATCCAGGGATTCACAGGATCGATTATCTGGACGCCGACTTGTCCTTCTTCTCGGACCCCGCCGAGTTAGAGCAGGAATACGCTGGAAGTCCAGTGGCCTTGACCCCCCATCGCTTCGGTAAGCGCCACGCGGCACTGAAGCAATACGGCGAGTTTAACGCCGGGTGGCTGAGCGTAAGCGCGGACGCCGACGGGCGGCGGTTTATCCGGTGGTGGAAAGAGCGTTGCATCGAGTGGTGCCGCTTGGTGGTAGAGGACAATCGCTTCGCCGATCAGAAGTATCTCGATCAGGTGCCTAGGCTGTATCCGCAGGCACTCAAGATATCGCATCCAGGGGCGAATCTGGCGCCGTGGAACATAGACGGGCGACGCATAGAATTGACGCAGGGCGGCGTGGAGGTCGACGGGCGACCGCTCGTGTTTTTTCATTTCCATGGCATCAAGCGCATGATGTTCGGCGCCTATGAAAGCGGCATGCACGAATACGGCGTCGCGCTGACTAGAGCGACGCGCATAGGAATTTTTCGGCCTTACGTCAAGCAGCTGGCGGCCCGCAACCGGCAGATTGCGGCATTGCCGGAATCGCTTCGCGCGCCCCTGCAAGGTGAGCGGGTCGCGCTCGGCGCGAGGGGACTGGCGCGCCAGATGCTGTGCACGGCGCGCGCTGTCGCCCGGCGAACCAGCGTATTCGCGGTAGCCTAATAGATGATTGTGGGCAGCGGCCTGATAGCGCAGGCCTTTTCACCTTTCGAACGCAACCCGGACGTGGTGATATTTGCTTCGGGTGTGTCGGATTCTACGGAGATACGGCCGGCCGCCTTCAGCCGCGAGAGGGAGTTACTCGCTCGAACCCTCGCGGAGACCCACGATCCCTTGGTCGTGTACTTCGGCACCTGCAGCATTTGTGACCCTGAGCGGCGCGACACGCCCTACGTGCGCCACAAGCTGGCCATGGAATCGATGCTCATGGAGTCGCCAAACCCATGGATGGTGCTGCGGCTGCCCCTGGCCATAGGTCCCGGACATCGCGGGAATACCTTAGCAAACTTTCTATATGACCGGATTGTGCGTGGGGAGCCGTTCGAGGTGTGGGCTGGGGCGACTCGGTATCCTGTCGATGTCGAGGACGCATTCCGGATCGCGTCCCGATTGGTCGAAGACCGGACGATGTGGCGTCACACGATTAACATTGCGTTGCGCGCATTCCGCATCCTCGATTTTGTGCGCGTCCTAGAAGATATCGCGGGGAGGCCCGCGACATACACGCTGGCACAGAAGGGCCGACACTACGAGGTGCATTGCCCCGAGATCGCGCATCTCGTGGATCAACTGCAGATCGACCGCAGCCAAGCCTACTTGGAACGGGTGCTGCGCAAGTACTTCAAACCAGGCGCGCCGCCGAGCTTCGAGGCTCCTGCATCGCTGCGCTGACCAAGGACCTACCTGTATGCTTCGAAAAATATCACGCGCCGTCAAGAAACTCATTCGCGGCCTTCTGTTGAGTGCCGGCTATAGGATTTACCGCGCCGGCGGCCCGCCGGACCGTTGCACCATGGAAGGGGCCTTCGCCGCTCTTCTGCGTCGCAAGCATTCCATCAGGACAGTCGTCGACATCGGCGCGTCGAACGGGAGCTGGTCCGGCGAACTCTTGCGGTATTTCCCTGATTGCAGATACCTGTTAATCGAGGCGCAGCCGGTGCACGAAATGGCGCTGCGCGAGTTTTGCGGGCAACACGTGAATGCGGAGTTCGTGCTCGCCGCCGCGGGCGAGCGCGAAGGACGGATCCATTTCGACGCGAGCGAGCCGCTGGGTGGCCAAGCGTCCAACACCCCGTTTGAGGCGAACGACATCGAGGTCCCAGTAGTCACCCTAGACAGGATGCTCGACTCCAGGAAGCTCGCCGGACCTTATCTCCTGAAATTCGATACCCACGGATACGAAATACCGATTCTAAGCGGTGCGAAGGATACGCTCGCCCACACAGAAGTCATCATCATGGAGTGCTACAACTTCCGCATTGCGCCCGAGTGCCTGACATTCGACGAGATGTGCCGCTACCTAGGCGAGCGTGGATTTCGGTGCATCGATCTCGTCGCACCCATGCACCGCCCTTACGACGACTCGTTCTGGCAGATGGACCTGGTTTTCGTCCGCAATGACCGCCCCGAGTTCTCGCATCTTGGGTATCGGTAGCGCGTCGATACGCGATCGATTCCGGCATGAGTGCCGCGTGCTGCCTATGGATTCAGGTACGGCACCCGCCGCCACTCCTGGCGCGTGTGATCATAGAGGATCAGCATCGAGCGATCCGCCAATGACTTGCTGATACGTTCCGGCATCACCCGAAGAACGCGCTCGGAAACGCAATGCATGCGGTCGACGATGGAAATCGGTCGCGAGAAAGTCTTTAGTTCGCGCAGGTATCCTTCTAAGTTCTCGGAGATCTGCCCTTTGTGTATGCGGAATCCGCCAATGTGCCCGCGTACCACGCACAACTCCGCAATCGTAGAAAAGCACCTCCACAAGTAAGCGTCGCCCGCATAGCGCAGCGTGCTCAAAAACTGGAAGTCGACGCTGGAGTGCAGCGAGCGTCGCCAGACTGTGGATTCCTGCTGAATGAACGGCAGCAACGTACCATACGCCCCGCACTGGATGAGCTGCCTGCGGTAGCGGAACGGAAGCGAACACCGCGTCAGCTGCGACCGGTCGTTGTAAGTCACGGAATATCCGGTCACCCATTCGACGCGAGGGAGCTCGAAGCATTCCGCGGCGATGCCCAGTCCCGCCGAATTGAAGAAATCACCCGCGTTGAGATACGCGACATAGTCGCCTGTCGCCCGTTGCAACCCATTTGCCAAAGCTGAGTACAGGCCCGCGTCCGGCTCCGATACCAGCGTGACGCCGTGTCTCTCATAGGGCCGCAGGAGCTCTAGGGTCCCGTCGGTTGATGCTCCATCGTGGATCAGGTACTCAAGCTCGCATTGTCCCGACCGAAAGACCGACTGCGAGAGAACTGAGTTGACGGTTTCTTCGATATAGCGGGCGGCGTTCTTGCAGGCCGTAACGACAGTGAACTTGGCCATTGGATGGCGAGGCCCGTTAGGCCATTGCCTGCGCTTCGAAGCGTCCAAGGAAGTCACGATAGGAAAGCGCAATTCCTTCGGCTATGGGCACCCGTGGCGCCCATCCAAGATGCGAAAGGCGTGACACGTCGAGCAGCTTGCGCGGCGTGCCGTCAGGCTTAGACGCGTCGAACCGCAAGGTGCCCTTGAAACCGACAATGCGCGCGACCAGTTCCGCCAGCTCGCGAATGGTGAGATCGGAGCCAGAGCCGATGTTGATGAGTGGCGGATAGGTGCCGATTGCTGCTTTGAACAGCGTTTCGTCGAGCCGCAGCAGCGACACGCAGGCGTCCGCCATGTCGTCGCTGTAGAGAAACTCGCGCAATGGCTTGCCCGTCCCCCAGACAACCAATTCCTCGTCGCCGCGCAGTTTCGCCTCGTGCGCCTTGCGGATAAGCGCGGGCAGCACGTGCGAGGTTTGCAGGTCGTAGTTGTCGCCCGGGCCGTAAAGGTTCGTAGGCATTGCCGCCAGGTATTGCGTGCCGTACTGGCGGTTATAGGCCGAGCACATCTCGATCCCGGCGATCTTGGCAAGCGCGTACGGCCGGTTCGTGGGCTCGAGCGGGCCGGTGAGCAGGTACTCTTCCTTAATCGGCTGAGGACAGTCGCGCGGATAAATGCACGACGATCCCAGAAAAAGCACCCGCTTCACGCCCGCGCGCCAGGCCTCGTGAATGACGTTCGTCTGGATTGCGAGGTTCTCGCGGATGAACTCTGCCGGCTGAGTGTTGTTGGCGACAATGCCCCCCACCTTCGCCGCTGCGAGCAGCACGTGCTGCGGTCGCTCGGTCTCGAAGAAGTGCTGAACAGCCGCCGGATCGGTGAGCTCGAGCTCGGCATGCGAGCGCAGCACAAGGTTGTCGTAGCCCGCCGCACGCAGCCGCCGCACGAGTGCCGACCCCGCAAGCCCGCGATGCCCGGCGACGTAGATTTTTACGGACTTATCCACGTTACTCGTGCTGCCTGTGGATGCGGTGACCGTGCCTCTTCACCAGCGCATCTCGCTCGGCCTCGCGCAGATCTTCGCGCGTCATTTCCCCGACCAGCGCATCGAAGGAGGTCTTCGCCGTCCAACCGAGCTTTTCCTTCGCCTTCGACGGATCGCCGAGGAGCGTGTCCACCTCAGCGGGCCGGAAGTAGCGCCGGTCCACGGCGACGACCGTCTCGCCCTTGCCGTCCACGGCGTGCTCGTCGGCGCCATTGCCGCGCCATTGCAGCTTCATTTCGAGCTTTTGCGCCGCAAGGTTGACGAAATCGCGCACGCTGTACTGCTTTCCGGTCGCGATGACGAAATCCTCGGCCTGCGGCTGCTGCAAGATCAGCCACTGGGCTTCGATGTAGTCGCGCGCATGGCCCCAGTCGCGGCGCGCGTCGAGGTTGCCGAGGTAGAGGCAGTCCTGCAGGCCGAGCTTGATGCGCGCCAGCGCGCGCGTGATCTTGCGCGACACGAAGGTCTCGCCGCGGATCGGCGATTCGTGGTTGAAGAGGATGCCGTTGCAGGCGTACATCCCGTACGACTCGCGGTAGTTCACCGTGATCCAGTAGGCGTAAAGCTTCGCCGCACCGTACGGCGACCGGGGATAGAACGGGGTCGTTTCCCGTTGCGGCGTCTCCACCACCTTTCCGAAGAGCTCCGAGGTCGACGCCTGATAGAACCGCGTCTTCTTCTCCATGCCGAGAATGCGGACCGCCTCCAGCAGGCGCAGCGTACCGATGCCGTCGGAATCGGCCGTGTATTCGGGCTCCTCGAAAGACACCGCGACGTGGCTCTGCGCGGCCAGGTTGTAGATCTCGTCCGGCTGGGACTGCTGCACGATTCTCGTCAGGCTGGACGAGTCCGTCATGTCGCCGTAATGGAGGATCAGCCGTCGGTCGGGTTCGTGCGGGTCCTGGTAAAGGTGGTCGATCCGCTGCGTGTTGAAGCTGGAGGCGCGGCGCTTGATCCCGTGCACCACGTAGCCCTTCGCGAGCAAAAACTCGGCGAGATAGGCGCCGTCCTGGCCGGTAATGCCGGTTATCAATGCGACCTTTTTGCTCATCGTGGCGCGAATGTTACCTCGGCCAGCGCCCCTTCCCACGGCGCGAGCGCCAATCCGTGGTCCTTGAGCAATCTCGTGCAGTCCAGCCGCGAGTTGCGCGGCCGCCTGGCAGGCGTCGGATAGTCCTCGGTGCGAATCGCCGTGACGGGCGCCGCAATCCCGGCCTGCGCCAGGATCGCGCGTGCGAACCCGCACCAGCTTGCCGCACCCGCGGCGCACAGTTGATACAGCCCGCGCGCGCCGGCGCGCACAAGCTGCGCCGTCGCCTGCGCAATCGCGAAGCTTGCGGTCGGCGCCCCGATCTGATCGTCGATCACGCGCAGATCCCGCCCCTCTTTCGCGAGTCTCAAGATGGTGAGAAGGAAGTTCTTGCCCCGCGCGCCGTACACCCAGCTCGTGCGCAGGATCAGGTGCCTGCACCCCACTGCCTGAATCGCCCGCTCCCCCTCGAGCTTCGTCTTGCCGTACACGTTGATCGGGTTCGGCGGATCGTCCTCGACGTACGGCGTCGCCTTCTCGCCGTCGAACACGTAGTCGGTCGAGTAATGCACGAGCAGCGCGCCGAGGCGCTTCGCCTCTTCGGCGAGCACGCCGGGAGCGAAGCCGTTGATGCGCATCGCGAGCTCGGGCTCGGATTCGGCCTTGTCCACCGCGGTGTAGGCGGCGGCGTTGACGATCACTTCGGGCTTCGCCTCGCGCACCACGCGCCGGATCTGGTCCGGGTCGGCGAGGTCGAGCGTGCTGCGGTCGGTGGCGATCACTTCGCCGAGCGGCGCGAGCTTTCTCTCGAGCTCCCAGCCGACCTGGCCGTTCCTTCCGGTGAGCACGATTCTCAAGGGTAGGTCTCGGCTTCCGCGAAGGCCTTGCCGCGCGCGTCCTTGTCGCTCATGAGCGGCTGGCCCTCGAGCGGCCATAGAACGTCGACCGAGCGGTCGTTCCAGGCGAGCGTGCGCTCGTGCTCGGGCGCGTAGTAGTCGGTCGTCTTGTAGCTGACGATCGCCTGCTCGGAGAGCACCAGGAAGCCGTGCGCGAAGCCCGGCGGGATCCAGATCATCGGCCGCGCGCTTGGGGAGAGGATGGCGCCGGTCCACTTGCCGAACGTCGGCGAGCTGCGGCGCAGGTCGACCGCTACGTCGTAGATCTCGCCCACCGCGACGCGCACCAGCTTGCCCTGCGGCTGCCTGATCTGGTAGTGCAGGCCGCGCAGCACGTTGCGCGCCGAGAGCGATTCGTTGTCCTGCACGAATTCGACGTCGAGACCCGTGACTTCGCGGAACGTGCGGCGGTTGTAGCTCTCGTAGAAATTCCCGCGCGAGTCGCTGAACACCTTCGGCTCGAGGATCAGCACCCCGGGCAGGTCGGTCTGGGTCGCCTTCATTTAGAACAGCCTCTCGCTCAGCACGCTCTTCAGGTATTGCCCGTAGCCGCTCTTCTCCAGCGGCTTGGCGAGCGCTTCCAGCTGCCGCGCGTCGATGAATCCCATGCGGTAGGCGATCTCCTCCGGGCAGGCGATCTTCAGCCCCTGCCGGCGCTCGATGGTCTCGATGAAGGCCGAGGCTTCGAGCAGCGTCTCGTGCGTGCCGGTGTCGAGCCAGGCGAAGCCGCGGCTCATCGGCATCACCTCGAGCTCGCCCTGCTGCAGGTAGGCGCGGTTGACGTCGGTGATCTCGAGCTCGCCGCGCGCCGAGGGCCTGAGCTCGGCGGCGATGTCGAGCACCCGGTTGTCGTAGAAGTAGAGCCCGACCACGGCGTAGCGCGACTTCGGATGCTTCGGCTTTTCCTCGATGCTCACGGCCTTGCCGCGCTCGTCGAACTCGACCACGCCGTAGCGCTGGGGATCCTTCACCGGGTAGGCGAACACGGTGCGCGCCGCGCTCGCGCTTGGCCGCGCGCTGCAGGAGTTCCGACAGCTCGTTGCCGTAGAAGATGTTGTCGCCGAGCACCAGCGCGACCCGACTCGCTGCCGACGAATTCGCGCCCCACGATGAAGGCCTGCGCGATGCCCTCGGGCTTCGGCTGCACGCGTAGGAGAGGCGAATGCCCCACTGCGTGCCGTCGCCGAGCAGATCGCGGAAGCGCGGCGTGTCCTGCGGCGTCGAGATGACGAGGATGTCGCGGATGCCGGCGAGCATCAGCGTCGAGAGCGGGTAGTACACCATCGGCTTGTCGTACACGGGCAGCAGCTGTTTCGAGACGACCTGCGTCACCGGATAGAGGCGCGTGCCCGAGCCGCCGGCGAGGATGATGCCCTTCATGCGTTCACCCTGTTACCGTAGTTCTGTTCGATCCAGCCGCGGTAGGCGCCGCTCGTCACTTCCTCGACCCACGCGCGGTTGTCGAGGTACCAGCGCACCGTCTTCGCGAGCCCCGTCTCGAAGCTCTCCTTCGGCCGCCAGCCTAGCTCGCGCGCGAGCTTGCCCGCGTCCATGGCGTAGCGCCGGTCGTGTCCGGGGCGGTCGGCGACGAACTCGATGAGGTCCGCGTAGCGGCCTTGCGCGCGCGGCCTCGCCTCGTCCAGCAGCGCGCACAACGTGCGCACCACGTCGAGGTTCTTCTTCTCCGCCGCGCCGCCGATGTTGTAGATCTCGCCCGGCTTGCCGCGCTCGAGCACCAGCCGCACGGCATCGCAGTGGTCGAGCACGTACAGCCAGTCGCGCACGTTCGCGCCGTCGCCGTACACCGGCAGCTTCTTGCCGGCGAGCGCGTTGTGGATCACGAGCGGGATCAGCTTCTCCGGGAACTGGAACGGGCCGTAGTTGTTCGAGCAGTTCGTGGTGAGCGTCGGCAGTCCGTAGGTGTGGTGATACGCGCGTACCAGGTGATCGGACGCCGCCTTCGAGGCCGCGTAGGGACTGTTCGGCGCGTACTGCGTCTGTTCGGTGAACGCCGGATCGCCCGCGCCGAGCGAGCCGTACACCTCGTCGGTCGAGACGTGCAGGAAGCGGAACGCGTCGCGCTCGGCGCCCGGCAGCGCCTGCCACCAGGCGCGCGCCTCCTCGAGCAGGCAGAAAGTTCCGACGACGTTCGTCTGCACGAAGTCGGCCGGCCCGTGGATCGAGCGGTCGACGTGGCTCTCGGCGGCAAAGTGCACCACGGCGCGCGGACGGTGCTCGCTTAGCAGGCGCCGCACGAGCTCGCGGTCGCCGATGTCGCCGCACACGAAAACGTGGCGCGCGTCGCCTTGCGAGCGAGGAAAGGCTGCGCAGGTTGCCGGCGTAGGTGAGCTTGTCGAGATTGACGATCGTCTCGCCCGTCGCGGCGATCGTGGACAGGACGAAATTCGCGCCGATGAACCCCGCGCCGCCGGTGACGAGAATCATGTGCGGATTTTAGACTACGGCGGCGCGGCTAAGGCTTGCCGGCGACGCTCGCGTAGATCGACTCCATGCGATCGAGCATCGTCTTTTCCGAAAAGCGTGCCGCGCAATGCGTCCGCGCCGCATCGCCAAGCCGCCGGGCGAGGCCCGGATCGCCGATCAGGCGCTCGAGCGCCGCGGCGAGCGCGTGGGCGTTCTGCTGCGGCACGACGAGCGCGGTGGCCTCGTGGCCCGCGAGCTCCGAGATGCTGCCCGCGGTGGTGGTGACGCAGGGAAGCCCGACGAGCATCGCCTGCACCAGCGCCTGCGGCACGCCCTCGTTCGCGTAGGAGGGCAGCGCGAAGACGTCCAGCGCCTGCAGCCAGGGCACCACGTCGGCCTGGTTGCCGGCGAAGCGCGTGCGCCCCGCGAGGCCGAGCTTCTCGACCTGGGCTTCGAGCGTCTCGCGCATCGGCCCGTCGCCGACGATCACCAGCCCCACGCTCTCCCGGAGCCGGGCGACGGCGTCGATCAGGTAGCGGTGGCCTTTCCAGCTCCTCAGCGTCGCGACGATGCCGACGAGCGTCTTGTCCGCCGGCAGGCCGAGCGCGGCGCGCGCCGCCGCCCGGTCGCCGGGCCGGAAGCGCTCGGTGTCGACACCGGTCGGCACCGAGTCGATCCTCGCGCCGTCGAAGCCGTTCACCTCGACCAGCTGGCGCTTGAGCGCTTCGCCCGTGGTGACGATGCGGCTCGCGACGCGCTCGTAGAGCCAGCGCGTGGCGGGGTTCTTCGGCACGGGCGCGGAAATGTGGCGCGTGCGCACCACGGGAAAGGGCCTCCCGAGCGTGGTGAGCGCGAGGCCGACGAGCCACGAGTCGGTCGAGCTGTGCGTGTTGACGACGTCGCAGCGCTCCGTGCGGAACCAGTCGATGAGCGCGCGCAAGCCGCGCACCCGCTTCTTGCCGATCGGCAGCGCGACCGCCGGCACGCCCCAATTCGGCGCCTCGGCGTGGATGCGCGCCTCGGCCGGGCACAGCAGCTTCACATCGTGGCCGCGCGCGATCAGGCCGCGCGCTTCCGACAGGATGCGGATCTCCTGGCCGCCCCAGCCGAGGGAGGCCTCGGTGTGCACGATCGCCAGCCGCCTCATGCCGCGGCGCGTTCGGTCGCGTACTGGATGCGGTAGAGCTTCGCGTAGACGCCGTCGCGCGCGAGCAGCTCGGCATGGCGGCCGGCCTCGACGATCCTGCCGCGCTCGAGCACCACGATGCGGTCGGCGTGCTCGATGGTCGACAGGCGGTGCGCGATGACGATTGTGGTGCGCCCGCGCATCAGCGTCTCGAGCGCAGCCTGCACGTGGCGCTCGGACTCGGAGTCGAGCGCCGAGGTCGCTTCGTCGAGGATCAGCACCGGCGCGTCCTTGAGCAGCGCGCGCGCGATCGCCAGGCGCTGGCGCTGACCGCCCGAGAGCCGCAGGCCGTTCTCGCCGATGAGCGTGTTCAGGCCCTCGGGCGTCTCGCGGATGTACTGCATCGCGTGCGCAGCTTCCGCCGCGGCGATCACCTCGCGCTCGCTCGCGCCGCCCAGCTTGCCGTAAGCGATGTTGGCGTAGATGCTGTCGTTGAACAGCACCACGTCCTGGCTCACCAGCGCGACGTTGGCGCGCAGGCTGTCGAGCGTGAGCGACTGGATGTCGTGGCCGTCGAGCAGGATCCTGCCCGAGCTCGGGCTGTAGAAGCGCGGCAGGAGGTTGACGAGCGTGGTCTTGCCGCCGCCCGAGGCGCCCACCAGCGCCACCGTCTCGCCCGGGCGCACGCGCAGGTCGATGTCGGCGAGCGCTGGCTCCGTGCGCGCCGGGTAAACGAAGCTCACTTTTTCGTAGGTGATCTCGCCGCGCGCGCGCGCGAGCACGACCGTGCCGTGGTCCTCTTCGATCGGCGTGTCGACCATGCCGAACACGCTCTCGGCGGCGGCCAGCCCGCGCTGCAGCGGCGCGTTCACGTCGGTCAGGCGCTTCAGCGGCGCGAGCAGCATCAGCATCGCGGTGATGAACGAGGTGAATTCGCCCACCGTGGTGCGCGCCGCGAGCGACTCGCGCAGCGCCATGTAGACGATGATCGAGATCGCCACCGAGGCGAGGATCTGCGTGATCGGCACCGTCGCGGCCGCCGGAACGGTCTGGCGCATGTTGTAGCCGCGCACCAGCTGGTTCGCTCTTTCGAAGCGGCGCGACTCGTAGTCCTGGCCGCCGAACACCTTGACCACCTTGTGGCACTCGATCGTCTCTTCGAGCACGTGCGCGAGGTTGCCCATCGCGAACTGCGCGCCGCGTGCCATGCCGCGCAGCCGCTTGGAAAACAGCCGCACCACGAGCGCGACGAGCGGCCCGACCGCGAGCGCGATCAGGGTCAGCTTCCAGTTGAGGTAGAAGAGCCACCCGAGCAGTCCCACGACCGCGATCGAGTCCTTGACCGCCACGGTCAGCACGCTGGTCGCGGCGGCCGTGACGCCGGAGACGTCGTAGGTGACCTTGGAAAGCAGCATCCCCGAACTGTTGTCGTCGAAGTATTTCGTCGGGAAGCGCACCAGGCGCGCGAACATCGCCGCGCGCAGATCGAGCACCACGCGATTCGCCACCCAAGCCATCGCGTACGACGAGCTGAACGAGAACAGGCCGCGCAGGATGAAGATCCCGATCAGCGCGCCGGCGAAGGCGAGCGGCGAGAGCGTCGGCCGCCCGCTCATGGCGGCGAATCCCCCGTCGAGCAGCGGCTTCATGAGCGCGGGCAGGAGCGGCTCGGTCGCGGCGGTCAGCATCATGCCGAGCACCGCCAGCGCGAAAACCTTGGCGTGCGGCCGCACGTAGGATAGGAGCCTCAGGTACAGCTCGCGGCTCTCGTGCAGCGGCTTGCTCATTTCTTTTCCGTCGCCTTCGGCCCGCTGTCGATGCGCTGCACGAACTCGGCCGCCTCGGGACTGCCGTTCTTCGCCGCCTCGACCATCCAGGCGTAGGCCTGTCGCTCGTCCTTTTCCACGCCTTCGCCGTTCGCGTACAGCAGGCCGAGCTGGAACTGCGCGGGCGCGAAGTCCTGGTTGGCGCTGCGTTGAAGCCAGACGAGGGCCTTCTTCTGATCGCGCTTTTCTCCCAGCGCTCCCTTCCAGTACACCGCGAAGAGCACGTACTGCGCGTTCGGATAGCGCTGCTCGGCCGACTTGCGCAGCCACTCGAGCGCCTTGGCGTCGTTCTTGTCGACGCCGACGCCGTCCACGTACATCAGGCCGAGCTCGAATTGCGCTTCGCGCAGACCCGCCTCCGCCGCCTTGCCGATCAGCTGCAGTCCCTTCGCCGGGTCCTTGGCGACGCCGCGGCCGTCGCGATACATCTTGCCGAGCAGGAACTCGCCGAACGGCTCGTTCTGCGCGACCGCCTTGTCGAGCCAGGACTTCGCCTGCGGCAGGTCCTGCGCCGTGCCCTGGCCCTCGATCAGCATGTAGGCGAGGTTCGACTGCGAGCGCGCGTACCCCTTGTCGGCGGCGGCGCGGAACCACTTGAGCGCCTCGGGGACGTTCCTCAGCTTGCCCGGCGCGCGCGCGTACATCACCGCCAGGTTGTGCATCGAAGGCACGTCGCCTTGCTCTGCCGCCTTGCGGAACCACTCGATCGCGTACTCGTCGTTGCGCGGTACGCCGCGGCCCGAGCTGTACAGCGTGCCGAGCAGCCGCTGCGCGACCGGGTCGCCCGCTTTCGCGTGGCGCTCGAGCTCGGTGCCGGACTTGACGTCGCCCTTGGCCGCCTTTTCGCCGAGCGCGTTCGCCTGGTCTTCGGTCAGGGAGGTCGCGCACGAGGCCGTGCTCACGAGCGCGATGGCGAGCAACAGGGCGAAGCGCAGCTTCATGCGGGCACGCTCCCGCCGGCGAGCGAGGTGTACAGCGCGACCAGCCGCGTGGCCATGTCGGAAAGCGTGAAGCGCTCCGCGGTGGCGCGCGCCGCCGCGCTGAATCGCGCGCCGTCGCGCAGCGCGTCGTCGGCTTCGCTCATCAGGCGCGCGAGGCCGGCGGGGTCGTCCGGCTCGCAGATCCAGCCGTTCTCGCCCGGGCGCAGGATTTCGGCCGCGCCGCAGCGCCGGCTGACGATCGCGGGCAGGCCCGCCGCCAGCGCCTCGAGCGCGGCGTTCGGAAAGGGGTCATAACGGGTCGGAAGCATAAAGCAATCCGCGGCCGCGTAGAGCGGCCGCACGTCCTCGAGCGCGCCGGCGAAGCGCACCCGCTCCGCCACCCCGGCGCGCGCCGCCCGCGCGGCAAAGCGCGCCGCGTCCCGGTCGCGCCCGACGACCGCCAGCCGCAGGTGCGGGTTGCCGGTCGCGGCAAGCGCGTCGATCGCCGCGGCGAGGCCCTTCCTCGCGAAGCCCGAGCCGACGAACAGGAACACAGTATCGCGCGGCTGCGCGCCGAGCGCCGCGCGGGCCGGGCCGCGCAGCGCGTCGCGGTTGCGCGGGTGGAAATGCTCGGCATCGACGCCGCTGTGCACCACGTGCAGCTTCTGCGGATCGATGCGAAACATCCGCGCGATCTCGTCGCGCACCATGCGCGAGTTGCAGATCACCGCGCGCAGCCGGGGGTGCTCGAACATGTGCTTTTCCATCGCGCACACGTAGCGGTGGTAGGGGTTGAGCGCGATGCCGAGCCGCTCGCCGAAGCCTGCGCTCGCGCGCCTGATCTCGAGCCAGCGGCGATGCACGCCGTCGCCGGCGCGGTACACGCTGCAGCCCGGGATGCGCTCGTGCGACTGAACCAGGTCGAAGCCGCGTGCGAGCCAGGCCTTGCGTGCGGCGCGCGCGAAGGACCAGTCGCGCCACAGGCTGCCGAGGTAGAAAGGATCGACGCCCAGCACGCGCCGCGCGCCCCAGCCTTCCCAGCGGCGCGCGATCAGCGTGACGTCGACCCCCGCGCGCTCGAGCGCCGGCAGCGCCGCCGCGACGAAGCGCTCGGCGCCGCCGTAGGCGTTGTAGCGCTGGCGCACGATCGCCAGGCTCAGGCGCCGGCTCACGCCGCCGATTCCGCGAGCAGGCTGGCGGCGGCCGCGTGCACCTTGTCCACCGCGAGCGTGGTCAGGCATTCGCTCAGCTTGCCTCCGCCGCAGCCGTCGTTGCCGCATGGACGGCAGCTGTGGTCGCTCGCCACCACGCGGTGCGCGACGTTCCACGGCCCCCAGTCGAGCTCGCCGCTCGGCCCGAACAGCGCCACGGTCGGCGTGCCCATGGCCGCGGCGAGGTGCATCGGCATCGAGTCCACGCCGATAAAGAGGCGCGCACGCGCGGTGAGCGCGCCGAGCTCCTTCACGCCGAGCTTTCCGGCGACGTTCACGGCTTTACCTGGAATTCGCGCGACGATGTCCTCGATCAGCGCCAGCTCTTCGGCGTTCGGCGCCGAGGTGAGCACGATGCGGTGTCCCTCGGCGGCGAGGCGGCCGATCAGCTCGGCGTTCCTGTCGGCGGGCCAGCACTTGAAGCGCCAGCGCGAGGCCGGGTGCATGTGGATGAAGCCACGCGCGGCGAGGCCGTGCTCGGTGAGCAATGCGTCGACGCGCGCCTCGGCCTCGGCGCCCGGCACGAAGCGCACGCGCCGCTCTTCTTGCCCGGGCTGTATGCCGATGCGGCGCAGCGCGTCGAGATTCAGCTCGACCGCGTGCCTCCGGCCGTTGCGCGGCAGCGCGTACAGGTGGCTGAAGCTCTTCGCCCAGAAACGCCCGCGGCCGGCAAGCGCGGGCGCCACCGCGTAGCGCACGCGCAGCGCGCGCGCGAGCCACGCGCCGCGCGGATGCTCGGACAAGTGCACGATGAGGTCGTAGCGCCGCTCGCGCAGCCCGGAGAACAGCCGCCGCTCGCGCAGCAGCCGCTCCGCGGCGCCCAGCCCCCGCCAGCCGCGCCCGACGGTATGCAGCTCGGCCAGCCCCGGCAGCCCGGCGAGCATCGGCGCGGTGTCGTCGTACACCAGCGCATCGATCGCCATGCGCGGCGCGCGCGCGCCGAGCACGCCGAACACGGGCGTGGCGAGCAGCACGTCGCCGTGGTGGCGCAGCTTCACCACCAGCGCGCGATTGAGCACGCTCACGTCGATCGCGTCGGCAGGCTCCTGCTGCATGCCGAGCAAGATAGCAGATATCGCGGGCCCGGGCCGCTACGGGAAGCGCCGCTCCGCGCTCGCGAACCACGTGCGCCCCGCCTGCGGATACGCGCAGATCGCGGTCGCGCAGCCGAAGGAATCGACGATCGCGTAGCTGTAGTAGGCCTCGTCGAACAGGTTGCGAACGGTGGCGGCGAAGGTCCACTTGCCCGCGTCGCGCGCGAGCTTCAGGTCCGCGAGCAGGTACGCGGGCATGTGCTGCGGAAAAGTATTCGCCTGATCGTTGTCGTAGCGCTGATGCCCGACGTAGCTGAGCGTGCCTTCGAGGCGCGTGTGCGGCGCCATGCGCCAGCTCGCGCGCAGGCTGGCGAGCGCGCGCGGCACGAGCGGGATGTCCTTGTCCGTCACGTCGACGCCGCCATAGAGACCGTACTTGAACTTCGCCGTCTGGTAGATCGCGCTCGCGGCAAGCTCGAGCGATTGCGAGAGCGCCCATTGCGCGTCGAGTTGTACGCCGGTCCTGCGAGTCGGCGAGAGGTTGGAGTTCGCGCCGAAGGGGACGACCAGCGGGCTGAAGTAGATCTCGTTCTGCAGATCGATCGTGTACGCCGTGGCGCGCACCCGCAGGCCGCGGCCGCGGTACTCGAGCCCCGCATCGCGCTGGCGCGCGGTCTGCGGCTCGAGCAGATTGCCGCTCGCCGTGAACACATTCTCGTCCACGGTGGCGAGGCGGAAGCTGGTTCCCCCGCGCACGAACGCGGTCCAGGCGTCCGCGAGCGCGTATTGCAGGCCGACTTCGCCGGCGTGCGGCGTGCGCGCCTGGCTCTGGCTGCTCGTCGCGAAGCCGGTCTGATCGAGCGTGTCCGACACGTGCTCGGTGCGCCAGCCGAAGGTGAGCTTTGCCGCCCGCGTGGGCTGGCCGTTCAGCTGCGCGTAGAGCGCGCTCCGGTCCTGGCCTGCGGTGCTGCCCGAGGTCGGCGAGCCGATCGTGGCGGGGCTCGCTGCGAACTGGCGCCCGTAGCCCCAGCTGCCCGCGTCGATGCCGAGCACCAGACTGACCGGCACGCCGGCGGGCTCGGATTCCCAGCGCAGGCGCGGGGAGAAGGTCCAGCTGTGCAGGTTCGCCTCGTAGTACGACGCGAGGCTCAGGTAGTTCGCGCGCGAGATCTGGTCGCGGTAGGCCAGGTCGGCGGCGAGCTCGACTTCGCCGAGCCGGCGCCGGCCGAGCAGCGTGACGAAGCTGCCGTCCCGCGCCGACCAATCACCCGGCGTGTCGGTGCCGCGCGGATCGGCGACGAGCTGCAGCTCGTTGCGGGTGCCCGGCAGCTGCAGCCGCTGCATGTCGCCGCCGAACTTCATGGCGAGGTTCGCCGCGTCGTCGCCGTAGCGCAGCTCTCCGGTCGCGTCGTCCTGGCGCAAGCGGTTGTTCACGCGGTAGTTGTCGCTCTCCAGGTGCGAGGCCGACAGCAGCACCCCGGTGCGCTCGCCGGGAAGGTTCAGGTCCGCGCGCGCCTCGAGCGTCGCGAGGCTGCCCGCGCCGGCGTACGCGCTCGCCGTGGGCCGCCCCGCGCGCGGCCCGCGCGTGATGATGTTGATGGTGCCGCCGGTCGCGCCGCCGCCGTAGAGCACCGCGCCCGAGCCGGGAAGGATCTCGATGCGCTCGATCGACTGCAGCGGGATGGCCGAGAGCTTGGTCGGGCTCAGGTCGTTCTCGTTCAGGCGCACGCCGTCGAGCAGCACCAGGGTGTTCTGGTCTCCGGTGATGCCGAAGCCGCGCAGGTCGAGCTGCAGGTCCGGCGAGCCGGAGTTGTCGCGCACGTAGAGCCCGCCCAGGTGCGCGAGCAGCTCGGGCAGCGTGCGCGCCGTGTCGCGCGCGATGTCCTCGGACGTGATCACCGTCATGCCTACGGGCGCATCGAGCCGGCGCTCGGGAAAGCGCACCGCGGTGACGACGACGGCTGCGTCGTCGGACTGCGCGCGCGCGGCGGAGGCGAGCGCGACACCGGCACACAAGGCGAAAACGAAACGGCGCATGGCCAACCTCCCCGGCGTCATCCCCGACGCCATCAAGACGGTCAAGAAGTCGCTGCCAAGGCCGGTCTCCGGACTCGCGAGCAATGCAACCGGCATCCCGCCTTCCCGCGCGGCGATCGAAACCGCGCAGTGGCCTGCTGGGACGCCCGAACTCGCCTACCGTTGCGGGGGCAGTACAGGAATTGCGGCGCCGGACGCGCCGGGCCGCGCACCTGTTTCCCGTTTCAACTCCGGCGATGAACGCCGCCGAAGTCACCTTTCAGCGAACGCGATGATAACGCTAGAAGCGCTCGACCCGGGCGACGTTTCGCTCCACGACGAGCCGATAGAGGCGCTCGTCAATCTGGACATGGGCGAACTGCGGCACTCCGATCGCCACCCCGTCCGCCGACCCGCTAGCGCGAAATTCGAACGCGTCCGCGGCGATCAGCTCCGCCAGCAGGCGCTCGAGTTCGGCGCGCGGCAGCGCGTCGCCGGAGTTGTCCGCGAGCTCGCAGGCGCGTCCGCGCTGGGTGCGGCCTGCGATGCGCAGGCCGGGCTGCGGCGTGAAATCGTTCCCCTCGCTCACCGCTGAGACCTTGATAACGCGACACTTCTCGGCCGGCTTACACCGGCCTTAATGATCAGGAAACACATGCAGTATCGGCCCTTATTTCTTGACGCAGCATGAAAATTGAAACATAGTTTATGCGTGGACGCGGAGTTCAGCTCGCTCGAAGCCAAGGTGTCGCAGTGCGTCGCGCTATGCGAGCGGCTGCGCGCCGAGAACGCGCAATTGCGCCAGCAGCTTGCCGCGGCGCAGAGCGACGCGCAGCGCCTGAACGAAAAGATCGACGGAGCCAAGCTCAAGCTGGAAAATTTGCTGTCGCGGCTGCCCGGATGATGAGGCGTGAGCGAGCGCATGGCGGACGGCGCTAAGACCATCGACGTGACCTTGCTCGGGCGCAGCTACCGCGTCGCCTGCGAGGACGGCGAGCGCGAGGCGCTCCTGCAGGCGGTCGCGTACCTGGACGGCAAGATGAACGAGATCAAGGCGGCCGGAAAAGTCTCCGGCAGCGAGCGCATCGCGGTCATGGCCGCGCTAAACATCGCGCACGAGCTGCTCTCGACAAAGCTGGGCGGCGGCTTTGACATCGGGATGGCCAAGCGTAGAATCGCGACGATCGAGGCGCAGCTGGATTCTGCGCTCGCCGGGCAGGAAAAGCTGTTCTAGTTCCACGCCCCCTGCGGTGTACGACCGGGCCCATATTTTCCGAACCGATAGCTTCCAAAGGTCGCGGCGCCTAGTGTCACTGTTGTGATCGTCCCACGCTTGCGTGCCGGACGAACCTGATGTGGCCGGTAAGCGACCACCCTGTATAGCAGGGTTCGGGAGCCGGGCCCACCGGCACAGGCGGGGGGCACCATCCTTTGTCCGAATTGAAAGTTGAAAGGGCGTAGCGAGCCGTCATGGCTTACTGGCTTATGAAGTCGGAGCCTGACGAGTGCTCGATCGACGATGCGCTCGCGGCGCCGCGCAAGACGACGCCGTGGACCGGCGTGCGCAACTACCAGGCGCGCAACTTCATGCGCGACTGCATGCGCCCGGGGGACGGCGTGCTGTTCTTCCACTCGAGCTGTCCCGAGCCCGGCATCGCGGGACTCGCCGAGGTCGCCTCGACCGCCTACCCCGACCCGACGCAGTTCGAGCGCCGCGGCGACTACTACGATCCGAAGGCGAAGAAGGACGCGCCGCGCTGGTTCAACGTCGACGTGCGCGCCGTGCGCAAGACGCGCCTGGTGCCGCTCGCCGAGCTGCGCCAACACAAAGCGCTCGCCGGGATGCTGCTTCTGCGCCCCGGCAACCGGCTCTCGATCACGCCGGTGACCGACGTCGAGTGGCGCTACATCGTCGAGCGGCTGCTTTGAGCGCGCTCACAAACGACACGCTGCTGCGCGCGCTGGCGCGCGAGCCGACCGAGCACACGCCGGTCTGGCTGATGCGCCAGGCCGGCCGCTACCTGCCGGAGTACACCGCGACGCGTGCGCGGGCCGGCAGTTTCCTCGCGCTCGCCAAGAACCCCGCGCTCGCCACCGAGGTGACCCTGCAGCCGCTCGAGCGCTTTCCGCTCGACGCGGCGATCCTGTTCTCCGATATCCTCACCGTGCCCGATGCCATGGGCCTCGGCCTGCACTTCGCCGAGGGCGAAGGCCCGCGCCTGGCGCGCCCGCTGCGCGACGAGACCGCAATTGCAGCGCTCACTGCCCCGGATCCGAGCGACAAACTGCGTTACGTGCTCGACGCGGTGCGCGAGATCCGCAAGGCGCTCGCCGGACGCGTGCCGCTCATCGGCTTCGCGGGCAGCCCGTACACTCTCGCGTGCTACATGGTCGAGGGCGCGGGCAGCGAGGGCTTTCCGGCGCTCAAGCGGCTCCTTTACGCGCGCCCGGAGCTGCTGCACCGCATCCTCGAGGTGAACACGCGCGCCGTCACCGACTATCTGAATGCGCAGATCGAGGCCGGCGCGCAGGCGGTCATGATCTTCGACACCTGGGGCGGCAACCTCACGCATCACGGTTACGAGGAATTCTCGCTCGGCTACGCGCGCCGGGTACTCGCCGGCCTGAAGAAGGAAGCCGAAGGGCGGCGCGTGCCTTCGATCCTCTTCACCAAGGGCGGCGGACAGTGGCTCGAGGCGATCGCGGCGAGCGGCTGCGACGCGGTGGGGCTGGACTGGACCGTCGATGCGCGCCGCGCGCGCGAACGCGTGGGCGGGCGCGTGGCGCTGCAAGGCAATCTCGATCCGGGCGCGCTGTTCGCGCCCCCGGAAGCCGTGCGCGCGCAGGCGCGCCGCGTACTCGAGGCCTTCGGTCCCGCCTCTGGCCACGTGTTCAATCTCGGTCACGGTATTTCGCAGCACACGCCGGTCGAGTCGGTCGCAGCGCTCGTAGACGAAGTGCTCACTTACAGCCGGGCCCAGCGCATCCGGAAGGGATGAAGAAGTGTTGACTTATGCACAAACTCTCTGGTCTGCCTATGAGAAACATGCCTTTGCTTGCCCTCCGGGCGGACGTCTTGCAACTACTTGATCCGTAAAATATTTTTTGAGCTCTGCGCAGGCCGCCTCCGCTCGGCCCGCTAAGCGCGCTGCAGAGTTACGTCGCCGTGACCGTGTTACCCACATCTTTATCCACAGCGGGCTGCGGGCCGAGATTTTTGTCTTTCCGGCGCAATGCTTACGCGCAAGATCACGACAACGAGATTCAACTACGCTTTGTAACGACCGGTCCGCAAAGCGACTTTTGCCGAGCCGCATGATCTCTCCCCAGCCGTTATGAGAATCCTGCGCGTCGCGTTGGACGTGCCGCTCGCGCGTCTGTTCGATTACGCGCTGCCGCAGGGCCTCGCGGCTGAGGTCGGCGACCGCGTCGCGGTGCCCTTCGGCGCGCGCCAGCGCATCGGCGTGGTCCTCGAGCGCACGCAGGCCACTGAGGTCCCGGCGGAAAAGCTGAAACCCATCGCAGCGGTGCGCGACGACGCGCCGCGCCTGTCGGCCGAGTGGCTGGAGCTGATGAGCTTTCTCGCCGGCTACTACCAGCGGCCTCTCGGGGAAACGGTGCTTTCGTCGCTGCCGCCGCGGCTGCGTTCGATGAAGGCGCTGCCGCGCGATCCGGCGCCTTGCTACCGGCTGGCGCATGCGGCGCCGCCGCCTGGCGAGATGCGCCCCGGACGCAAGCGCACGCTCATCGAAGCGCTGCAAGCCGGGCCGCACGCGGCCGATGACTTGCTCGACGCGCTCGGCGGCAAGCGCGCGGCGGCGCGCGCGGCGCTGCGCGAGATGCTGCGCGCGCGCTGGCTCGAAGCCTGCACGCCGGTCTCCGGCACGCGCTTCGTGGTCGGCCACGAGCTGAATCCCGCGCAACAGGCGGCCTGCGCACGCATCGAGGCCGCCAGCGGGGAGTTTCGGCCGTTCCTGCTGCACGGCGTCACCGGCAGCGGCAAGACCGAGATCTATCTGCATCTCGTCGCCAGCGCGATCGCGCGCGGACTGCAGGCGCTCGTGCTGGTGCCGGAGATCGGCCTCACGCCGCAGCTCGAGGCGCGCTTCCGGCACGCCTTTCCCGAAGCGCGCATCGCGGTGCTGCACAGCGCGCTCGAGGACAGCGCCCGCACCGCTGCCTGGCTCGCCGCCGCGCGCGGCGAGGCTCACATCGTGCTGGGCACGCGCCTCGCCGTGCTCGCGCCGGTCGCGCGCCTGGGGCTGGTGGTGGTCGACGAAGAGCACGACACCTCGTTCAAGCAGCAGGAGGGCCTGCGCTACTCCGGCCGCGATGCCGCCGTGGTGCGCGCCAAGCTTGCCGGCTGCCCCGTGGTGCTCGGCACGGCGACGCCCTCGCTCGAGACCTGGTTCAACTGTCTCGCCGGGCGCTACGAGCTCGTCGAGCTGAAGGAGCGCGCCTCGCCCGGCGCGCTCATGCCTTCGGTGCGCATCGTGGACCTGCGCAGCGAAGCGCCCGAGCATGGCCTCGCACCGAGCCTCGCCGCGGCGATCGCGGCGCGCCTGGCGCGCGGCGAGCAAAGCCTGGTGTTCATCAACCGCCGGGGCTACGCGCCGGTGCTCGCCTGCGAGGCGTGCGGCTGGGCGGCGGGCTGCGCGCGCTGCAGCGCGCGCCTGGTGCTGCACAGCGCCGACCGCCGCCTGCATTGCCACCACTGCGGCGCAGAAGAGCCGATTCCGCGCGCCTGTCCGACCTGCGGCAACCCCGACCTGCGCGCCGTGGGACGCGGCACGCAGCGCGTCGAGGAGACCCTCGCGGCCCGCTTCCCCGGGGCGCGCATCGTGCGCATCGACCGCGACAGCGTGCGGCGCCGCGGCGAGCTCGCGCTCGCCCTGGCGGGGGCGCGCAGCGGCGAAGCGGACATCCTGGTCGGCACGCAGTTGCTCGCCAAGGGGCACGATTTCCCGCAGCTCACGCTGGTAGGCGTGCTCAATGCGGACAGCGCCCTCGTCTCGACCGACTACCGCGCCCCCGAACGCCTGTTCGCCACGCTCGAACAGGTGGCCGGACGCGCCGGGCGGCGCGAGCGCCTGGGCGAGGTACTGGTCCAGACGCGCTACCCGCAGCACCCTCTGTTCGCGGCGCTCGCGCGCCACGATTACGCGGGCTTCGCCGCCGTGCAGCTCGCCGAGCGCGAGGCAGCCGGCTTTCCGCCGTACGTGTCCGAGGCCGCGCTGCGCGCCGAGGCGCACCGCCTGGAGACCGTCATGGCCTTCCTGCGCGAGGCGTCGCGCCGCGCCCCGGCGATCGAGGGCGTGCGCGTCTACGACCCGGTGCCGAACGTGATCACGCGCCGCGCGGACCTCGAGCGCGCGCGCCTGCTGATCCAGTCGCGCTCGCGCACCGCGCTGCAAGAGTTCCTGCGCGGCTGGTCGGAGACCCTGCGCGAGCTCGCCCCGCGCGAGCCGCGCTGGCACCTGGACGTCGATCCGATCGAGTTCGATTAGCCCGTGCCGGTATAATTCGCGGCTTTTCCTATGGACGATCCCAAGCACATTCTCAGGCGCATTCTCGCCGAAGGCGTGCGCAAGGTCGCGCCCGCGGCGCGCGAGGTCGAGATCCACCTCGAGCGCCCCAAGAATCCCGAGCACGGCGACCTGTCGAGCAACATCGCGCTGCAGCTCGCCAGGGAACTCAAGCGCAAGCCGCGCGAGCTCGCACAGGAGATCATCGAGGCCACGCGCGGGTCGTTCACCGAGGCCATTTTCTCTCCGCCCGAGATCGCTGGCGCCGGATTCCTGAACGTGCGCCTTAAACCCTCGGCCAAGCTGCAGGTGGTGCACTGCGCGCTCGAGCAGGGCGCGCAGTTCGGCGGCCAGCAGCCGCGCGAGCAGCAGAGCGTGCATATCGAGTTCGTCTCGGCCAATCCGACCGGGCCGCTGCACGTCGGACACGGCCGCGGCGCCGCGTACGGCGCCAGCCTCGCCGCGCTGCTCGAGTTCGCCGGTCACGACGTGACGCGCGAGTTCTACATAAACGACGCCGGCCGGCAAATGGACATCCTCGCGCTGTCGGTGTGGCTGCGCTACCTGCAGGCGCACGGCAGCGTCGTGCCGTTCCCCGAGGACGGCTACCGCGGCGATTACGTGCTGCGCATCGCGGCGCGCCTGAACGACGCGCACGTCACGCGCTTCGTGCGCGACGCCGCCGCGCTGCCGCAGCCCGCGGCCGGCGCCGACCCGGACGCGGCGCTCGACGCGCTGATCGCGGCGGCCAAGCGCCTGCTGGGCGACGACTGGCGGCTCGTGCACCGTTTTGCGCTCGAAGACATGCTCGCCGACCAGAGGGACGACCTGGCGCAGTTCCGCGTCGAGTTCGACCGCTGGTTCTCGGAGCAGTCGCTTTACGACGCAGGCGCGGTCGAGCGCACGGTCGAGCGGCTGGCCGCGGCCGGGCACGCCTACGAGAAGGACGGCGCGCTGTGGTTCCGCTCGAGCGCGTTCGGCGACGAGAAGGACAGGGTGCTACGGCGCGAGAACGGCCAGTTCACCTACTTCGCTTCGGACGTCGCCTACCACGCGGAAAAGCTCGGGCGCGGCTACGGGCGGCTGGTCGACGTGTGGGGCGCGGACCATCACGGCTACATCCCGCGCGTGCGCGGCGCGCTGCAGGCCCTCGGTCTCGACGCCGCGCGCCTCACGGTGACGCTGGTGCAGTTCGCGGTGCTGTACCGCGGGGGCGAGAAAGTGGCGATGGGCAAGCGCTCGGGCGACTTCGTCACACTGCGCGAGCTGCGCGAGGAAGTCGGCAACGATGCGGCGCGCTTTTTCTACGTGATGCGCAAATCCGACCAGCATCTGGACTTCGATCTAGACCTGGCAAAGAGCGAGTCGCAGGACAACCCCGTGTACTACGTGCAGTATGCGCACGCGCGCGTGTGCAGCGTGTTCGCGCAATGGGGCGGCGATCCCGCGCGCCTGGCGGGCTGCGCGCTCGGGCCGCTCGACAATCCGCGCGAGCTCGCGCTCACGCAGCGCCTCGCGGAGTTTCCGGATCTGGTGCAGAGCGCGGCGCGCGAGCTCGCGCCGCACTCGATCGCGTTCTACCTGCGCGAGCTCGCAGGCGAGTTCCACAGCTACTATAATGCCGAGCGCATCCTCGTCGAGGATCCGGCGCTGCGCGCCGCGCGCCTCGCGCTGTGCGCCGCGGTACGCCAGGTGCTCGCGAACGGGCTCGCGCTCCTCGGCGTCGATGCGCCGGAGAAAATGTGATGGCCCATCCTCGTACGCAGCACGCGTCCCGCGACAAGGCAGGCGGCGGGTTCCTGCTCGGCGTGTTCATCGGCCTGGTGATCGGGCTGGGGATCGCGATCGGCGTGGCGTTCTACATCAACAAGACGCCGCTGCCGTTCATCGCCAAGTCGCGCACGCCGGGCGACGAGGCCGCCACGCAGGGCAAACAGCCGGCGATCGCCGGAATGCCGCAGGGCGGCGAGGGCTCCGCGAGCGGCAGCGATAAGCCCAAGTTCGACTTCTACAAGATCCTGCCGGGAGCCGAGCAGCCGGTGACCGACAAGGAGCTCAAGGAACACGCGCGCGCAGGCAAGGGTCAACCCGCCGGCGGCAAGGACGTTTACTACATCCAGGTGGGCTCGTTCCAGAGCCCCGCCGAGGCGGACAACCAGAAGGCGAAGCTCGCGATTCTCGGGGTCGAATCGAGCGTCGCCGCCACGTCGCTGCCCGACAAGGGCACGTGGTACCGGGTGCGGGTTGGACCTTACACGAAGCTTGACGAAATCAACCGTGTACGACAGACGCTTGCGCAGAACGGATTCAACGCCAGCCTGGTCAAAATGAAGGATCCGACAACCACAAAGGCCAACTGACATGGATTCACACCGCCGCCGCCTGCTGCTCGCATTCGGGGTCGCGCCCCTCGCCGCGCCGCTGGCGGCGCTCGCGCAGCCCGCGCCGGGCAGCTACCTGCAGCTCGATCCGCCCATTCCGGTCGACACGCCGAAGGGCAAGATCGACGTGATCGAGTTCTTCTGGTACGGCTGCCCGCATTGCTACCGCCTCGAGCCGCTCCTCGAGCCTTGGGCGCAGAAGCTCCCCCCCGACGTGGTGTTCCAGCGCATTCCGGCGGTGTTCAACAATCCGCAGTGGCAGCTCGATGCGCGCATCTTCTATTCGTTCCAGGCGCTCGGGCTTGTGCAGCGGCTGCACCAGCCATTGTTCGATGCCATCCACCGCGACGGACTGCGCACCGCCGACTCCGACGCGCTCGACGAGTGGCTGCGCAAGCACGGCGTCGATGCGGGCAAGTTCGACGAGGTGATGAAGTCGTTCAGCGTGCAGAGCGACTCGCGGCGCTCGCTGCAGCTGTCGCTTGCGTACCAGATCACCGGCACGCCGGCGATGGGCGTGCAGGGCCGATACACGATCAATTCCGACGCGGTGAAGAGCCACCAGGCGCTGCTCGACACGACCGACTACCTGATCGGGGTGGTGCGCAAGGGCATGGCCGCGAAGAGCTGAGCCGGCGCAAACGCCAGGCGGAATGCGCGTCGTCATCACCGGCGCTTCCTCGGGCATCGGCGCTGCGCTCGCGCGCCACTATGCCGGCCCGCAGTCCACCCTCGCCCTGATCGCGCGGCGCGAACCCGAGCTCGCGCGGCTCGCCGCGAGCCTCCCGGGCGAGACGCTCGTCTATCCCCTCGACGTGGCCGACGGCGCAGCGCTCGAGCGCGCCGCGCAGGATTTCGTCCGCCGCTGCGGGGCACCCGACCTGGTGATCGCAAACGCCGGCATATCCGTCGGCACGCACGGCGACGAGCTCGCCGACGTGGCGAAGCTGCGCCGCATGCTGGAGGTCAACACCGCGGGCCTGGCGGCCTCGCTCGCCGCCTTCGCACCCGCGATGCGCGCGGCGGGCCGCGGCACGCTCGCCGGGATCGCGAGCGTGGCGGGCTTTCGCGGCATCCCCGGCGCGGGCGCCTACAGCGCTTCCAAGGCGGCCGCGATCGCATGGCTCGAGAGCCTGCGCAACGAGCTCTCCGGCAGCGGCCTTGCCGTGGTCACGGTCTGCCCGGGCTATATCGACACGCCGATGACGCGCGTCAACCGCTACCGCATGCCGTTCCTGCTGTCGGCGGACGAGGCGGCGCGCCGCATCGCGCGTGCGATCGCCGCGCAGCGGCGCATGGCGGTGATCCCCTGGCAGATGGCGCTCGTCGGCCCCGTCCTGCGCCTGCTCCCGGGCGCGCTGTTCGACCGCTTGATGGCAAAGCGCGGGCGCAAGCCGCGCGACTTGCCCCTCTAGGCCGCTACTTCTTGCCGAGGCGCAGCATCGCGTAGCTGCCCGGCGCGTCCTCGAGCACGCGCAGGGCGCCGTCGCCCGGCGTGCGCGCGGGCACCTTGTCCTCGCCGTTCTGCGCGGCGATCCATGCCTGCCAGTCCTCCCACCACGAGCCCGGATGCTGGGTGGCGCCGGCAAACCAGTCGTCGGCGGTCGCCGGCATCGTCTCGTTCGTCCAGTAGTGGTACTTCTTCGCCGCAGGCGGGTTGACGATGCCCGCGATGTGGCCCGAGCCGCCGAGCACGAAACGCAGCGGCCCGCCGAGATACTTCGCACCCTTGTAGGTCGTTTTCCACGGCGCGATGTGGTCCTCGACGGTGGAGATGAAGTATGCCGGCAGCCTCACCCTGGACAGGTCGATCGGCACGCCGGCGAGCTCGATGCCGCCGGGCACTCCGAGCAGGTTCTTCATGTACATGTTGCGCAGGTAGTAGCTGTGCATCCTGGCCGGCATACGCGTCGAGTCCGAGTTCCAGTACAGCAGATCGAACGGGAACGGATCCTTGCCGAGCAGGTAGTTGTTGATCACGAACGACCACACCAGGTCGTTGGCGCGCAGCAGGTTGAAGGTGCCCGCCATCTCCGAGCCCTCCAGGAAGCCGCGCTCGTTCATCTTCTTTTCGAGGTTCTGCACCTGCTCCTCGTCGATGAACACGCCGAGCTCGCCGGGCTGCGAGAAGTCGAGCAGGCTGACGAAGAAGGTTGCGCAGCCGACGCGCTCCTGGCCCTTGGCCGCCAGGTAGGCGAGCGTACTGCCGAGCAGCGTGCCGCCCAGGCAGTAGCCGATGACGTTCACTTTCGACTCGCCGGTCGCCTTGGCGATCGCGTCCAGCGCGGCGAGCGAGCCTTCGAGCATGTAGTCCTCGAAGCCCTTGGCGGCGAGGCGCGCGTCGGGGTTGACCCAGGACACCACGAACACCGTGTGCCCCTGCGCAACCGCCCAGCGGATGAAGCTGTTGCTCGCGCGCAGGTCGAGGATGTAGTACTTGTTGATCCACGGCGGGATGATGAGCAGCGGCCGCCGGTAGACCTCGGCCGTGCTGGGGGCGAACTGGATCAACTGCATGAGATCGGTCTGGAACACGACCTTGCCCGGCGCGGTGGCGACGTTGCGGCCGAGCTTGAACGCGGACTCGTCGGTCATGCTGATGCGCAGCTGTCCGTCGCCCTTCTCGATGTCCGCGAGCAGGTTGTTCAATCCCTTGACGAGGTTCTGCCCGCCGCTCGACATCGTCTCGCGCAGCACCTGCGGATTGGTCATGACGAAGTTCGTCGGCGCCAGCGCGTCGACGTACTGGCGGGTGAAGAAAGCCACCTTCTTCTCCGACTCCTCGGGCAGCCCCTCGACGCTCGAGACGGCGTGCTGGATATGGCGCGAAGCGATCAGGTAGGACTGCTTGATGAAGTCGAACAGGAAGTTGTTCGACCACTCGTCGTCCTTGAAGCGTGCGTCGCCCTTGGCGGGCAGCGCGACCGGACGCGCGTCCTGGCCGAGCATCTTCATCCAGCTCGCCTGCCAGAGCTGCGCGTAGTCCAGCCACATGTTCATCGAGACGGCGGCGAGCGACATCGGGTCGGCGAGCATGCGGCCCCACAGGTCCATGTAGGCTCGAGCGATGCCGAGTTCGTCGCCCAGCGCGCCCTGCTGCGGGTGCTTCTTCGCGAACTCGCCGAGCAGCCTGGCGGCCCGCTCGGCGACCTGGTGGTAGACCTGGGCGAGCTGCTCGGACTGCGCGGGGCGATCCATCTGCGAAGCTCCTATGCGTGTGCCGGCACCGCAGCCGTGGCGTAGCGCGTGACGCCGTCGGCGCCGGCAGCGCGCGACAGGCGTCCCGCGTAATAGAGGTGGTGCAGGTGCGCGATCGCCTCGCCCATCGCGAAGAACATCTGGTGGTTGTCCAGCTTGCGGCGGAAAAGCACCCCGATCAAGTCGAAGGCGCTGCGCGCGCCCCCCTCGCAGGCCGCCAGCAGCTCGGCCAAGCGCTCCTCGTGATGCGCCTCGAGCTCGGCCACGCGCTCGTGCGCGCCGCGGAAGGGCATGCCGTGCGAGGGCAGCACGAGTACGTCCGGCGCGAGCTCGCGGTAGCGCGCGATCGAGTCGAGGAACAGCTTGAGCGGGTTGCCGTCCGGATCGATCGACCACACGCTGACATTGGTCGATATCGTGGACAGCAGCATGTCGCCGGCGATCAGCAGCTTCAGCTCCTCGCAGTAGAGCGATGCGTGCTCCGGAGCGTGGCCATAGCCCACGATCGTGCGCCAGTGCTTGCCGTCCACCAGGAGCCGCTCGCCGTCGATGAAACGCCGGTAATGCAGCGGAAACTCGGGCACCAGCCGCCGATACGGATTGCCGCGCGTCGCCATCTTCGCGGCCAGCTCGGCGTCCAGCCCGTTCTGGCCGAACACCCGCAGCACGGCCTCGGTGGTGTAGCCGGCGCCGCCCGCGCGCACCGCGTGGGCCGTGAGGTACTCGCCCTGCGTCATCCACAGCTCGGCGCCGAAGCGCTCGCACAGCCAGGCGGCGTTGCCGGCATGGTCCGGATGATAGTGCGTGACGACGACGCGCCGCACCGGCACCGAACCGATCGTAGAACCGAAGATCTGCTCCCACGCCGCGCGCGTCGCCTCGTCGCCGATGCCGCAGTCCACGATGGTCCAGCCGGGCCTGCCGCCGACCTCGTCGCGCAACAGCCAGAGGTTGATGTGGTTCAGCTGGAACGGCAGCGCCATGCGCAGCCAGTACACGCCGGGCGCCACTTCGACGACGCGGCCAGGTGCCGGCGGTTCGGGAAACGGAAAGCTCAGCGACGAGGTGCGGGCCACGATGGATGGGCTAGAATGCAGCGCGGCTCGAGGCCGCTCAGCCGCAATTGTAGTAGCTTCCCCGCCACATGACCGCAGACCCTTCCGCGAGCGAGCCCAGGGAGCGCGCCGAGTACTCGATCGGCGACCTGGCGCGGGAGTTCGACGTGACGCCGCGCGCCATCCGCTTCTACGAGGACCAGGGCCTGCTCGCGCCGCGCCGTGCCGGCCAGCGCCGCATCTACACGCTGCGCGACCGCACGCGCCTCAAGCTGACGCTGCGCGGCAAGCGTCTGGGCCTGACGCTGTCGGAGATCCGCGAGCTGATCGACATGTACGAGCCGGGCCGCGACGAGCGGCCGCAGCTCGAGCGCTTCCTCACGGTGCTTTCGAGCCACCAGGCGAGCCTCGAGCAGCAGCGCTCCGACATCGACGCGCAGCTCTCGGAAATCGCCGCCTTCGAGAAGCGCCTGCGCAAGCGGCTGGGCGGGCGGCGCCGCGTGCGCAGTTGACGTTTACGTAAACGTCAAGTAGCCTCGCCGCATGAACGCCCCGCTGCAGCGTCCCCAGCCCGCCGACCCCGGCTTCGCGGCGCGCTGCCGCGCGAGCTTCGCGCGCCAGAAGGCGATGGCGCTGATCGGCGCGCGCATGGCGTCGATCGAGCCCGGCCGCTGCGAGATCGAGCTCGACTGGCGCGCGGACCTCACGCAGCAGAAGGGCTTCCTGCACGGCGGCATCGTCGGCATGATCGCCGACACCGCCTGCGGCTACGCCGCCTACAGCCTGATGCCGGCGACGAGCTCGCTCGTCACCGTCGAGTACAAGATCAACATGCTCGCGCCCGGCCGCGGCGAGCGCTTCATCGCGCGCGCCGAGGTGCTGAAGGCGGGCCGCAGCCTGACCGTCACGCGCGGCGAGGTGCTCGCCGACGGCGGCACGCTGTGCGCGGTCATGCAGCAGACGCTCATGATGCTGCCCGACACCCCCGACACGCCGGAATAGCGCCGCCCATGGAGCTCCCGTTCCTGAGATTCGAGCACGGCGAGACGATCGACATGCTGCGCGCCAGCGTGCGCGAGTTCGCGGCCAAGGAGATCGCGCCGCGCGCCGCGGAGATCGACGCAAGGAACGAGTTCCCGGCGGACCTGTGGCGCAAGCTCGGCGCGCTCGGCCTGCTCGGCATCACCGTCGAGGAGGAGTACGGCGGCACGGCGATGGGCTACCTCGCGCATATCATCGCCGTGGAAGAGATCTCGCGCGCCTCGGGCGCCATAGGGCTTTCCTACGGGGCGCACTCCAACCTGTGCGTGAACCAGATCCGCAGGAACGGCAGCGAGGCGCAGAAGCGCAAGTACCTGCCCAGGCTCGTCTCCGGCGAGTACGTCGGCGCGCTCGCCATGAGCGAGCCGGGCGCGGGCTCGGATGTGGTCGGCATGCGCCTGCGCGCCCAGAGAGTAAAAGGCGGCCGCGGCGACCACTACGTGCTGAACGGCAACAAGATGTGGATCACCAACGGCCCCGACGCCGACGTGCTGGTGATCTACGGCAAGACCGAAGGCATCACGGCGTTCATCGTCGAGAAGGGCATGAAGGGATTCTCCACCGCGCAGAAGCTGGACAAGCTCGGCATGCGCGGCTCGAACACCTGCGAGCTCGTATTCCGCGACTGCGAGGTGCCGGCCGAGAACGTGCTCGGCCAGGACGGCAAGGGCGTGAAGGTGCTCATGTCGGGCCTGGACTACGAGCGCGCGGTGCTCGCCGGCGGCCCGCTCGGCCTGATGGGCGCGTGCCTGGACGTCGTCGTGCCGTACGTGCACGAGCGCAAGCAGTTCGGCCAGCCGATCGGCGAGTTCCAGCTCATGCAGGGCAAGCTCGCCGACATGTACGTCACCTATTCGGCCTGCCGCGCCTACGTGTACGCGGTCGGGCAGGCACTCGACCGCGGCGAGACGACGAGGAAGGACGCGGCGGGCGCGATCCTGTACGCCGCCGAAAAGGCCACCTGGATGGCGGGCGAGGCGATCCAGGCGCTCGGCGGCATGGGTTACATCAACGAGACGCCGACCGGGCGCCTGTGGCGCGACGCCAAGCTCTACGAGATCGGCGCCGGCACTTCCGAGATCCGCCGCTGGCTGATCGGGCGCGAGCTGTTCGCCGAGACCACATGAAGCCGGCAGCGCAAGAACTTTTCGAGACCTACCGCGGCACCGTATACCCGTGGCACTGCGACCACATGGGACATATGAACGTCATGTGGTACGTAGGCAAGTTCGACGAGGCCACCTGGAACCTGTTCGCGCACATCGGGCTCGACAGCGCCGCGCTGCGCGCGCAGGGCTCGGCCATGGTTGCGGTAGAGCAGCACCTGCAGTACAAGAAGGAGCTCTTCGCCGGCGACGTGGTGCGCATCGACTCGCGGCTGCTCGAGGTGGGCACGAAGTCGATCGAGTTCCTGCACGAGATGCGCCACGGCGTCACCGGCGAGCTTTGCGCGACGAGCCGCTTGGTCGGCGTGCACATCGAGGCGCAGACGCGCAAGGCGCGCCCGCTGCCGGAGGCGCTCGCGGCGCGCGCAAGAGAAATGCTGGGAAGCCCCGAACTCGCGGCACGCTAGAAAGGAGACCCTCATGCCATCCGATCCGATCGTCATCGTTTCCGCCGCCCGCACGCCGATGGGCGGCTTCCAGGGCGAACTGAAGGGCTTCACGGCGCCGGAACTCGGCGCCGCGGCGATTCGGGCCGCGGTCGAGCGCGCCAAGCTCGCGCCCGAGGCCGTCGAGGAAGTGATCATGGGCTGCGTGCTGCCGGCCGGACAGGGCCAGGCGCCCGCGCGCCAGGCGAGCCTGGGCGCGGGGCTGCCGCTCGCCGCGGGCTGCACGACCGTGAACAAGATGTGCGGCTCGGGCATGAAGGCGGCGATGCTGGCGCACGACCTGCTCGCCGCGGGCAGCATGGACGTCGTGGTCGCGGGCGGTATGGAGTCGATGACGAACGCGCCCTACCTGCTGCCCAAGGCGCGCGCCGGCTACCGCATGGGCCATCAGCAGGTGCTGGACCACATGTTCTACGACGGGCTGGAAGACGCCTACGACAAAGGGCGCCTAATGGGCGCCTTCGCCGAGGAATGCGCGCAGAAGTACGCCTTTACGCGCGAAGCGCAGGACGGCTTCGCGATCGCTTCCCTCGAGCGCGCACAGAAGGCGAACAAGGAAGGCTGGTTCGCCTGGGAGATCACGCCGCTGGCGATCAAGGCGGGCAAGGAGGAGCGCTTCGTCGAGACCGACGAGCAACCGTTCAAGGCGAACATCGCCAAGATCCCATCGCTCAAGCCCGCGTTCCGCAAGGACGGCACGGTGACCGCCGCCAACTCGAGCTCGATCTCGGATGGCGCCGCGGCGCTCGTCATGATGCGCCGCTCGCAAGCCGACAAGCGCGGTCTCGCGCCGCTCGCGGTGATGGTCGGCCACGCCACGCACGCGCAGGAGCCGGGCTGGTTCACCACCGCGCCCGTGGGCGCGATCAAGAAGCTCTTCGAGCGCACCGGCTGGCGCTCGGACAAGGTGGACCTGTACGAGATCAACGAGGCCTTCGCCGTGGTCGCCATGGCCGCGATGAGGGAGCACGGCCTGCCGCACGACAAGGTGAACGTGCACGGCGGCGCCTGCGCGCTCGGCCATCCGATCGGCGCCTCCGGCGCGCGCCTGATGGTGACGCTCATCGGTGCGCTCAGGAAGTACGGCTTGAAGCGCGGCGTGGCGAGCCTGTGCATTGGCGGCGGCGAGGCAACCGCCGTCGCGCTCGAGCTCGCGTAGATGGCGGGGCGCGCGCTCGCGGCGAGCAAAAAGCAGCTGCAGGCGCTGCTCGACCGCTCGCGCTTCGTGCGCGGCTACGGCTTTCGCGTGGTCTCGGTGAGCCCGAAGGCGAGCACGATCGAGCTGCCCTTCCGGCGCGCGCTCGAGCGGCCCGGCGGCATCGTAAACGGGCCGGCGCTCATGGCGGCCGCCGACTGCGCGATGTGGGTGGCGATCAAGGCGGTGCTCGGCATGGAGCGCGACGCGCTCACCTCGGAGCTGAACACCGCGTTCCTCGCTCCGGCGGTGAACGAGCCGGTGCGCTGCACGGCGAGGATCCTCAAGCTCGGCAAGCGCAGCATCTACGGCGTGGCCGAATGCCACAGCCGCGCCGGCAAGCTGTTCACGCATCACACCGTCACCTACGTGCGCGTGCAGGAGGCCTGACATGGCGCTCTCGGCCCAGCACGAGATGCTGCGCGATACCGTGCGCCGCTACGCGCGCGAGCGGCTCTGGCCGCACGCCGCGGAGTGGGAGCGCGACAAGCGCTTTCCGCGCGAGGCGCTCGGCGAGCTGGCAGCGATGGGCCTGAACGCCGTGGCGATCCCCGAGCGCTGGGGCGGGGCCGGCATGGACTACAGCGCGCTCGCGATCGCCTTCGAGGAAGTCTCGGCCGGACACGCGGCCTGCGGCACGATCCTCTCGGTGAACAACCTCGTCGCCGGGATCCTCGAGGGCTACGGCGACGACGCGCAGAAGGAGAAGTACTTGCGGCCGCTCACGCAGGGGCGCACCGTCGGCGCGTTCTGCCTGACCGAGCCGCAGGTGGGCTCGGACGCGGGCGCGATCGTCACGCGCGCCGAGCGGCGCGGCGAACGCTGGGTGCTGAACGGCACCAAGCAGTTCATCACCTCCGGCAAGAATGCCGACCTCGCGGTGGTGTTCGCGGTGACCGACAAGAGCGCGGGCAAGAAGGGCATCAGCGCCTTCGTGGTGCCGACCTCGACGCCCGGCTGGCGCGTGGCGCGCGTCGAGGACAAGCTCGGCCAGCGCGCTTCCGACACCGCGCAGATCGCGCTCGAGGATTGCGCGGTGCCGCCCGAGAACCTGCTCGCAGCCGAGGGCATGGGCTACCGCATCGCGCTCGCCAATCTCGAGTCGGGCCGCATCAACATCGCCGCGCAGGCGACCGGCGTCGCGCGCGCCGCGCTCGAGGCGGCGCTCGCCTACGCCGCCGAGCGCAGAAGCATGGGCAAGCCGATCATCGAGCACCAGGCGGTGAACTTCCGCCTCGCGGACATGGCCACGCAGATCGAGGCCGCGCGCCAGCTTTACCTGCACGCCGCGGCGCTGCGCGACGCCGGCGAACCTTGCCTGAAGGAAGCGTCGATGGCCAAGCTGTTCGCTTCCGAGATGGCCGAGCGCGTGTGCTCGGATGCGATCCAGATCCATGGCGGCTACGGCTACGTGGCCGACTTCCCGGTCGAGCGGCTGTGGCGCGACGTGCGCGTGTGCAAGATCTACGAGGGCACGAGCGACATCCAGCGGCTGGTGATCGGCCGCGCCATTGCATCGGGGGCATGATGCCGCTCAAGCTCAAGAAAGGCGTCAGGCAGCTGCTCGAGGAAGCCACCGCGCGCACGCGCGGCATCACGGCGGCCGAGGCCGAGGCGCGCCTAGCCGATGCGCACACGGTGTTCGTCGACATCCGCGACGTGCGCGAGCTAGAGCGCGACGGCATGATCCCGGGCGCGTTCCATGCGCCGCGCGGCATGCTCGAATTCTGGGTCGACCCCGACAGCCCGTACTACAAGCCCGTCTTCACGGAGGGAAAGACCTACGTGCTGTATTGCGCGGCGGACTGGCGCGCGGTGCTGGCCGCGGCGGCGCTCGCCGACATGGGGCTGGATAACGTGCTGCACCTCGAGGGCGGTTTCGGCGAGTGGAAGAAGGCCGGCCGCCCGGTCGGCGCGCGCGAGCACAAGCATAAGGCCTAATTCCCGATGCCCGTCATCAAGTCGCAACTCAACACGCGCTCGGCCGAGTACCGCGCGAATTACGATCGCATGAAGGGTCTGGTCGAGGACCTGCGCCGCCAGGCGGCGCGCGTGGCGCTCGGCGGCGACGCGCAGGCGCGCGAAAAGCACGCCGCGCGCGGCAAGCTCCTGCCGCGCGAGCGGGTGAGGACGCTGCTCGATCCCGGCTCGCCCTTCCTCGAAGTCGGCCAGTTCGCCGCGCACGGCATGTACGGCGACGAGGCGCCGAGCGCCGGCATCATCACCGGCGTCGGTCGCGTCTCGGGACGCGAGTGCGTCGTGGTGGCGAATGACGCGACGGTGAAGGGCGGCACGTACTTCCCGATGACGGTGAAGAAGCACCTGCGCGCGCAGGAGATCGCGGCGCAGAACCGGCTGCCTTGCATCTACCTCGTAGACTCGGGCGGCGCCAACCTGCCGAACCAGGACCAGGTCTTCCCCGACCGCGAGCACTTCGGGCGCATCTTCTTCAACATCGCCAACATGTCGGCAGCGGGCATCCCGCAGATCGCCTGCGTGATGGGATCGTGCACGGCGGGCGGCGCCTACGTGCCCGCCATGGCCGATGAATCGGTGATCGTGCGCAATCAGGGCACCATCTTCCTCGGCGGCCCGCCCATCGTGAAGGCCGCGACCGGCGAGATCGTCACTGCCGATGAGCTCGGCGGCGCCGACGTGCACACCAGGATTTCCGGGGTCGCCGATCACTACGCGTTGAACGACGCGCACGCGCTCGCCATAGTGCGGCGCATCGTGCGCGACTTGAACACGCGCAAGGCCGTGACGCTCGAGGTGCGCGCGCCGCGCGAGCCGCTCTACCCGGCGCAGGAGATCTACGGCGCCATCCCGCCCGACGTCGTGCGCAAGCCGCTCGAAATGCGCGAGATCATCGCGCGCATCGTCGACGGCTCGGAACTCGACGAGTTCAAGCAGAATTACGGCACCACGCTGGTCACCGGGTTCGCGCACATTCACGGCTATCCCATCGGCATTCTCGCCAACAACGGCGTGCTGTTTTCGGACAGCTCGCTCAAGGCGGCGCACTTCATCGAGCTCGCGGCGCAGCGCGGCATTCCGCTTCTCTTCCTGCAGAACATCACCGGCTACATGGTCGGCCGAAAGTACGAGGCCGGAGGCATCGCCAAGGACGGCGCCAAGATGGTCACCGCGGTGGCCACCGCGCGCGTGCCGAAATTCACGATGATCGTCGGGGGCTCGTTCGGAGCGGGCAACTACGGCATGTGCGGGCGCGCCTACTCGCCGCGCTTCCTGTGGATGTGGCCCAACGCGCGCATCTCGGTGCTCGGCGGGGAGCAGGCGTCGAGCGTGCTCGCCACGGTGCGCCGCGACGGCATCGAGGCGCGGGGCGGCAGCTGGTCAAAGGAGGAGGAGGAGGCTTTCAAGGCGCCGATCCGCGAGCAGTACGAGACTCAGGGCCACCCCTATTACGCCAGCGCCCGCCTGTGGGACGACGGCGTGATCGATCCCGCCGACGCGCGCCGCCTGCTCGGCCTGGCGATCTCGGCCTCGCTGAACGCGCCGATCGAGCAGACGCGCTTCGGTGTTTTCAGGATGTGATCATGAGCGAACGACTGATCGTCACCCACCGCGGCGGCATCGCCACCGTGACGCTGAACCGCCCCGAGCTGCGCAACGCCTTCGACGACGCGCTGGTCGCCGAGCTCGCGACCGCGTTCAAGGTGCTGGACGACGACGAGGCCGTGCGCGCGGTGGTGCTCGCGGGCAACGGCCCCGCGTTCTGCGCCGGCGGCGACCTGAACTGGATGAAGCGCATGGCGGGGTACAGCTACGAGCAGAACCTGCACGACGCCATGGGACTCGCGCTCATGCTGCAGACCATCGACCGCATGAAAAAGCCCACTGTCGCGCGCGTGCATGGGCCCGCCTTCGCCGGCGGCATAGGCCTGGTCGCCGCCTGCGACATCGCGCTCGGCACTCCGCAGGCGAAGTTCTGCCTGTCGGAGGCGAAGCTCGGCCTGTCGCCTGCCACGATCAGCCCGTACGTGGTGCGCGCCATGGGCGAGCGCGCGGCGCACCGCTACTTCCTCAGCGCCGAAGTGTTCGACGCCGAGGAGGCCTACCGCATCGGCCTGCTCTCGGGCCTCGTTCCCGCCGAGTCGCTCGACGGTGCGATCGAGGCGCTGCTCGGGCAGCTGCTCGCCTGCGGGCGCGAGGCGCTCGCCAAGATCAAGGACCTGATCCGCACGGTGGCCGCGGCGCCGATCGACGACAGCCTGATCGCCGACACTGCACGGCGCATCGCCGAGATCCGCGCCTCGCCCGAAGGCCGGGAAGGCGTCGCTTCATTCCTGGAGAAGCGCAAGCCCGCCTGGATCGAAGGGAAGAAATAGTGTTCCGCAAGATTCTGGTCGCCAATCGCGGCGAGATCGCCTGCCGCGTGATGCGCACGGCGCGCCGGCTCGGCCTGCGCGCCGTGGCGGTCTACTCGGACGCCGACCGCGACGCTCTCCACGTGCGCATGGCGGACGAGGCGCTGCGCATCGGCCCGCCGCCGGCGCGCGAGAGCTACCTCGATGCGCGAGCGATCATCGAAGCGGCGCGCGCCTCGGGCGCCGAGGCGATTCATCCCGGCTACGGCTTTCTGTCCGAGAACGCGGCCTTCGCGCGCGCCTGCGCAGCCGCGGGCATCGTGTTCGTCGGCCCCACCCCCGAGGCGATCGCGGCGATGGGCGACAAGTCGGCCGCCAAGGCGCTGATGGAGAAGGCGGGCGTGCCGCTCGTGCCCGGCTACCACGGCGCTGAGCAGGACGCGAAGTTTCTCGCGGGAGAGGCCGCGCGCATCGGCTTCCCCGCGCTCATCAAGGCTTCGGCCGGCGGCGGCGGCAAGGGCATGCGCGTGGTGACGCGCAGCGCCGAGTTCGCCGACGCGCTCGCCTCGTGCCGGCGCGAGGCGAAATCGGCCTTCGGCGACGACCGCGTGCTCGTCGAGCGCTACCTCGAGCGCCCGCGCCATATCGAGGTGCAGGTGTTCGGCGACGCGCTCGGCGAGGTCGTGCATCTGTTCGAGCGCGACTGCTCGGTGCAGCGGCGCCACCAGAAAGTGCTCGAGGAGGCGCCCGCGCCCGGCATGACGCAAGGGCGCCGGCGCGAGATGGGCGCAGCCGCGGTGGCGGCGGCGAAGGCGATCGCGTACACCGGCGCCGGAACCGTCGAGTTCATCGCGGAGCAGGACGGACGCTTCTACTTCATGGAGATGAACACGCGCCTGCAGGTCGAGCACCCGGTGACCGAGATGGTGACCGGACTCGACCTCGTCGAATGGCAGCTGCGCGTCGCGGCGGGCGAGCCGCTGCCCAGGCGCCAGGATGAGCTCGCGCTGCGCGGGCACGCCATCGAGGCGCGCCTGTACGCCGAAGACCCGGCGCGCGGCTTCCTGCCTTCGACCGGGCGGCTCGCGCACCTCGCGTTTCCCGAGCCTTCGGCGGTGCTGCGCGTCGAGACTGGAGTCGAGGCGGGCGCAGCGATCACGCCGCACTACGATCCGATGATCGCCAAGCTCGTCGTCTGGGGCGAAGACCGCGCGGCAGCGCTCGCCCGCCTGCGCGCCGCGCTCGGCGAATGCGAGGTCGTGGGCGTCGCGACCAACGTCGAGTTCCTCGGGCGCGTCGCGGCGACGCGCGCCTTCGCGGAGGCCGAACTCGACACGGGCCTCATCGAACGCTGCCGCGACGAGCTGTTCGCGCCGGCAGGACCGGTGCCCGACGAAGCGCTCGCCGCCGCGGCGCTCGCCGAGCTGCTCGACGAGCAGGACGCGGCGCGGGAGCGCGCGCGCCAGTCGGGCGACCCGCATTCGCCCTGGCACGAGGTCGACGGCTGGCGGCTGAACGAAGAGTCGCATCACGATTTCGCGTTCGCCGAAGGCGAGACCCCCTGCCCGGTGCGGGTACGCTTCCTCGCCGACGGCCAGCGCATCGCCATAGGCGCGCGCGAGTACGCGCTCGCCGGCGAGCGCCTCGGGGAGGATCGCCTGCTCGCGCGGTTGGACGGCCGCGCGTTCAAGGCGCGCGCGCTGCGCGCGGGGGAGGAGTGGCACGTGTTCGTAGGCGGCCGCCACAGGCGCCTCGCGTTGCGCGGCGCGCTCGAGGGGCTGGACGTCGACGCCGGCGGCGGCTCGCTCGCCGCGCCGATGCCCGGCAAGATCATCGCGGTGATGGTGAAGCCCGGCGACAAGGTCGAGAAGGGCGCGCCGCTCGTGATTCTGGAAGCGATGAAGATGGAGCACACGATCGCCGCGCCGGCGCACGGCGTGGTGAAGGAGGTGCACTACGCGGCAGGCGAGCAGGTGCTCGAGGGCGCCGAGCTGATCGCCTTCGAAGCGCTAGAATGAATCGATGACGCTGCCATCGCACGTACGCATCGTCGAGGTCGGGCCGCGCGACGGCCTGCAGAACGAGAAGGCCGAGATACCGACCGCGGTCAAGCTCGAGCTGATCGAGCGGCTGGCCGACGCGGGACTGCCGGCGGTCGAGGCGACAGCGTTCGTCTCGCCGAAGTGGATCCCGCAGATGGCGGACCACACGGAAGTGCTCGAGCGCATCCGCAGGAAGCCGGGCGTCGCCTACCCGGTGCTCACCCCGAACCTCAAGGGCTTCGAAGCGGCGCGCGCAGCGGGCGCGACCGAGGTGGCGGTCTTCGGCGCCGCGTCGGAAGCGTTCTCGCGCAAAAACATCAACTGCTCGATCGCCGAGAGCCTGGAGCGCTTCCGGCCGGTCGCCGACGCGGCGCGCGCGGCCGGGATCAAGCTGCGCGGCTACGTCTCTTGCGTGCTCGGCTGCCCCTACGAAGGCGAGGTCGCGCCGGCAAAGGTAGCCGAGGTCGCCGGCGCGCTCGCCGACATGGGCTGCTACGAGGTGTCGCTCGGCGACACCATCGGCGTCGGCACCCCGGGCAAGACCCGGGCAATGCTCGAGGCGGTCGCGCAGCGCGTGCCGCTCGAGCGCCTCGCCGGCCACTATCACGACACCTACGGGCAGGCGCTCGCCAACATCTACGCCTCGCTCGAGGCGGGCGTCGCGTGCTTCGACGCTTCGGTCGCGGGACTGGGCGGCTGCCCCTATGCCGCGGGCGCATCGGGTAACGTCGCGACCGAGGACGTGGTCTATATGCTGCGGGGCCTGGGAATCGAGACCGGGGTCGATCTCGAGCGGCTGGTCGACATCGGACAATGGATCAGCGGCGTGCTCGGGCGCGAGCCCTCGTCCAAGGCAGGGCGCGCGATCGTCGCCAAGCGCCGCAAGGCCGCGTGATCGCGTCGCCCTGCATCAAGCTGTGCCAGATGGACCCGCGGCACGGCGTGTGCGCGGGCTGCTATCGCACGCTGGAGGAGATCGCGCGCTGGTCCGAGATGGGCGACGCCGAGCGCGCGCGCGTGCTCGCCGAGCTTGCGCGGCGCCGCTCAGATCTCGGTGAAATCCCCGTGACGCCCCTTGCCTGAGGCGAAGCGCGCGGCGCCCTCAGCGCCTTCGGCGACGAAGGCGGGAATCCCGTTGTACCACTCCTTGCGCATCGCCTCGCGCAGCGACAGCCCTTGCTGCATGGTGACCGAGCGCCGGTCGGCGCGCATGCAGGCTTGCGGAAAGCGCGCGATCTCGTGCGCCATCGCCTCGGCGAACGCGCGCGACTCGCCGTCCGGCACCACGTGCTCGCAGGCCCCGATCCTGAGCGCCTCCTCGGCCGGCACCTTGCGGCCGGTGAGGATGATCTCCATCGCGCGCCCGACGCCCACCAGGCGCGGCAGGCGCACCGTGCCGCCGTCGATGAGGGGCACGCCCCAGCGCCGGCAGTACACGCCGAAATAGGCCGAACGCTCCATCACGCGCAGGTCGCACCACAGCGCGAGCTCGAATCCGCCGGCCACCGCGGGTCCGGCAACCGCGGCGATCACCGGCTTGTCGAGCTCCATGCGCGTCGGTCCCATGGGGCCGTGCGGCAGCGGACGCTCGTCGAGCGGATACGCGATTTCCTCCAGCGGCCGCGGCCGACCGGCGAGGCTCGCGCCGTGCTTCAGGTCCCAGCCGGCGCAGAACGCGCCGCCCTCGCCCCACAGCACCGCCACCGAGGCGTCCGGGTCCGCATCGAACGCGCTGAACGCCTCGAAGAGCGCGTCCGCGCTCTGCGGGTCCATCGCGTTGCGCGCCTCGGGGCGCGAATGGATCACGGTCCAGACTTTTCCCTGTTTCTCGACTCGAACGCTCATGGGATGGCCTTTCCGCTGTCACGCCACTTCACGGCGGCGTGGAAACCGTGCTTCTCGGCGTACTCCTTGAACCATACGCCCTCCGGCGAATGGCGCGCGATGCCGTCGAACAAAGTCGCCATCATCTGCGTGTTGGCGAGCCCCATGTTTTCATAGGCCTGGTTGATCATCAGCTTTTGCATCATGAGCTGGTTCTTCGGCACGCCCGCCATGCGCGCGGCGAGCGCGTCCACTGCCGCATCGAGCTTGTCCTCCTCCACTGCGTCGTATACCAGTCCCCAGTCGCGCGCGGTGCGTCCGTCGATGGTGTCGCCGGTGAGCAGCATCCTCTTCGCTTTCTCGGCGCCCAGCCGGTAGACCCACATCGCGGTCGTCGGGCAGCCCCACACGCGGCTCGGCATGTAGCCGATCTTCGCGTCCTCGGCCATCAGCACGAGGTCCGCGCACAGCGCGATATCCGAGCCGCCCGCCACCGCGTAGCCATGCACCTTGCAGATCACCGGCTTGTAGCTGCACCAGATGGAGAAGAAGTCCTCGGTCCAGCGCTTCATGATGCGGTAGTCGCGCATCGGGTCCCAGGGCATGTCCTGGATGACTTTGGTGTCCGACTCGGCGAACTCCTTCAGGTCGTAGCCAGCGCAGAAGGCCCGGCCGGCGCCGGCCAGCACGATCACGTGCACGCGGTCGTCGGCGTTCGCCGCCTCGACCGCGCGCCGGATTTCGCCCGGCATGGCGCGATTGATGGCGTTCAGCCGGCGCGGCCGGTTGAGCGTGATGCGGCAGATGCGCCCCCGCACTGCGTACTTCAGTGTCGAAAATCTCATCGGTCCTCCGTGGAATGCGCGCCTCGGGCGATGTTACAGTCGGCGATGCGCCGCGTGCTCTGGTACTTCGACTTCGTCTCGCCGTTTTCCTACCTGAGCCTCGCGCGGCTCGGCGAGCTGCCGCCCGGCGTCATCATCGATTACCGGCCGGTGCTGTTTGCCGGGCTGCTCGCGCATTTCGGCCAGAAGGGACCCGCGGAGATAGACGCCAAGCGGCGCTGGACCTACCGCTGGTGCCAGTGGTCCGCCGAGCGGCTGGGCGTGCCGTTCCGCTTTCCGGCCGCGCATCCGTTCAATCCGCTGCACCACCTGCGCCTGGCAATCGCCGCCGGAACGACTCCCGCAGCGGTGCGCGCGATCTTCGAGGAATTGTGGACGACCGGAGGCGATCCCTCGGACCCGGTGCGTATCCGCGTCCTAACGGAGAAGTTGGCCGTGGACCCGGCACGCGTGGCGAGCCCCGAGGTGAAGGAGGAGCTGCGCAAGAACACCGAGGAAGCGGTAGCGGCGGGGGTGTTTGGTGTGCCGAGCTTCATCGCCGCCGACGAGATCTTCTGGGGCGTCGACTCGCTAGACTTCCTGAAGGCCTTCCTCGACGACGGCTCGCTTCTCTCGAGCGAGGAGATGCGGCGCCTGGATGCGCTGCCGGTCGGCGCACAGCGCCGCAGCTAGCCGTATTTCCGCAGGTCCTCGATCACCTTGCCGTCGTTCGGCAAGCTGCCCGGCGCGACGAGTTCGACCTCGCCCCGCAGCTTGGTCACTTCGCGGATGGTGGCGACCAGCGCGTCGGCGAGCCCGGCCGGCCGTTCCTGCGCCTCGCACTTGAGAGTCATGCGATCCTGGCCGACCTCGCCCTCGACCACGAGGCGCGCCTTGCTCACCTCGGAGTGACGGCGCAGCACCTCGGCGACCTGCTTGGGCGTCACGAACATCGCGCGCACCTTGGTGCTCTGGTCGGCGCGGCCCATCCAGCCGCGGATGCGCACGTTGGTGCGCCCGCACGGGCTCGGCTCGCGCATCACCGCGGATAGATCGCCCGTGGCGAAGCGCACCAGGGGATAGTCGCGGTTGAAGGTGGTGATCACCACCTCGCCTACCTCGCCCGCCGGCACCGGATCGCCGGTCCCCGGGCGCACGATCTCGAGCAGCACGCCTTCGTCCAGCACCATGCCCTCGTTCACGCCGCCGTCCGCGCTCGCCGTCTCATAGGCGAGGTGGCCCAGATCCGCGGTGGCGTAGAGCTGCATCACCTGCATACCGCGCGCGCGCATCGACTTTCTCAGCGCGGGCGGCAGGTACTCGGCGCCGACCATGGCCTTCTTCAGGCAGGAGATATCGACCCTCAGCTCGTCGGCCTTTTCGACGATCAGCTTGAGGAACGAGGGCGTGCCGATGAAGGCGTTTACGCCCAGGCCGCCGATCGCCGCCGCCTGCATTTCGGTCTGCCCCACGCCGGTCGGCACCACGGTGCAGCCGAGCGCGAGCGCCCCCGACTCCAGCATCGAGCCGGCCGGAGTGAAGTGATAGGCAAAGGTGTTGACGACCAGGTCGCCGGCGCGGAAGCCGCCCGCGTACAGCCCGCGAGCGGTGCGCCACCAGTCCTTGCCGTGGCCCTCGGCGTCGTAGATCGGCCCGGGCGAGACGAAGATCTTGGCGAGCTTCTCGCGCGGCGTGGCATTCAGCCCGCCGAGCGGCGGCATGGCCTTCTGCAGCTCGGCGAGGTCGGACTTGCGCGTCACGGGCAGGCGCGCGAGCGCCGCGCGAGAACTCACCTGCGCGGGATCGATGTCGGCGAAGATGCGGGCAAAGCCGGGAGCGTTCTTCTTCGCGTGCGCGACCTGCTGCGGCAGCGCCGCCATCAGCGCCGCCTCGCGCTCCTCAGCTGAGCGGGTCTCGAGGGCGTCGTAGTACTGCATGGCGCCCGATTCTAATCGCTACAGCCAGCGCTTGCGGCGGCGATAGGATTTGACGTCGCGGAAGCTTTTGCGGCCGCCCGAGGAAAAGCCGAGGTAGAACTCCTTCACGTCCTCGTTCTGCGCGAGCGATTTGCCTTCGCCGTCCATGACGACGCGGCCGTTTTCCAGAATGTAGCCGTAGTCGGCGTACTTGAGCGCGATGTTGGTGTTCTGCTCCGCCAGCAGGAAGCTCACGCGCTCCTTCTGGTTCAAGCTCCTGACGATCTCGAAGATCTCCTCGACCAGCTGCGGGGCCAGGCCCATCGACGGCTCGTCCAGCAGGATCATCTTCGGGCTCGCCATCAGCGCGCGGCCGATCGCGGTCATCTGCTGCTCGCCGCCCGAGGTGTAGCCGGCGAGCGAATTGCGCCGCTCCTTGAGCCTTGGGAAATACGAGTACACCAGCTCGATGTCCTTCGCGATCGCCGCCTTGCCGTCACGCCGCGTGAAGGCGCCCGTAAGCAGGTTCTCTTCCACGGTGAGGTGCGCGAAGCAGTGCCGCCCCTCCATCACCTGCGCGCAGCCGCGGCGCACGAGCCCGTTCGGCGACAGCGCATGCACCTCCGCGCCGTCGAAGACGATCGAGCCCTTGGTGACCTCGCCGCGCTCGGAATGCAGCAGGTTGGAGATCGCCTTGAGCGTCGTCGTCTTGCCCGCACCGTTCGCGCCGAGCAGCGCGACGATCGCGCCGCGCGGGATGGCGAGCGACACGCCCTTCAGTACGAGGATGACGTGATCGTAGACGACCTCGATGTTGTTGACCGCGAGGATCGTCTCGCGCGCGTCCGCGCGCGAGGGCGCGGACGGCGCGGCGGGGCTCGAGATCACCTAACTCACAGCGTCTTGTCGTCGCAGGACTCGGTGCGCTTCGGCCAGGGCTGGTTCTTGGTCACGTAGTCCTTGGCAGCGGCGTAGGCGAGCGGCAGCACCTTGTCCTTCATCGGGCTGATCCAGTCCGAGATCTTGACCCACTTGCTGCCGTCCCATTGCTGGACGTAGGCGGAATGGTGGCCGTTGTGGTCCTGGCAGCTCACGTCGATCGGTGACGCGAATCCCGGCAGGCCGATTTCCTTCCAGCGCTGCTCCGAGATCTGCAGAGTTTCCAGGCCGCGTCGCATGTCAGCGCCGTCGATCGCCTTCTTGTGGCTGAGCTTCTGCGCGTTGCGGATGGCCTCGGCGATGATTGCCGCGTTCATGACGCCGCGGTTGTAGAAGTTCTCGCCGACCATATCCTTCGGCGTCTGGCTGTTGCCCTTGGCGATCACGTACTTTTCGATATCCTTGATCGCCGGGTAGTTGACCCCCACCGCGTTGAAATTGAGCGACAGATACCCCTTAGCCCCTGCGCCCGCCGGCCGTGCGTCGTCCTCGCTGCCGGACCACCAGACGCCGATGAAGTGGTCCATGCGATAACCCGTCTTGGCGGCCTCCTGCACCGCAGTCGGGTTCATCGCGCCCCAGCCCCACATGATCATCCAGTCCGGCCGGTCGCGGCGCACGCTCAGCCACAGCCCCGACTGGTTCTGCATCTCCGCAGGCGGGACCGGATATTTCTTGACCGAGAAGCCGTAGTCTTTCGCCAGCTGGTCGAGCAAGGGAATCGGCTCGAGGCCGTAGCCGCCGTCGAAGTAGATGTAGCCGAGCGTCTTACCCTTGAGCTTGTCGAATCCGCCTTCCTTCTGGGCGATGTACTTCAGGACGATCGACATGCCGTCCCAATAGGTCGCCGGCGGATTGAAGATCCACGGGAAGTCCGCCCCGACTGCGGAGGCCGACAGGCCGTAGGCCATCGAAAAGATCGGAATGCGGTCGACCGACGCCTTCGGGATCAGCGCGAGCGTGATGCCGGTCGAATACGGGCTGATGACGAGCGGATGCTTGCTCTTCACCGAGTCGTAGCATTCGACGCCCTTCTCGTTCTTGTAGCCGGTTTCGCACTCCTGCACTGCAATCTTCACCCCGCCGATGCCGCCGTCGCGGGCGTTCAGCATGTTCAGATAGTCGTGCATGCCATTCGCGATCGGTATTCCCGAATTGGCGAACGGGCCCGTGCGATAGGTGAACAGCGGTACGAACAGCGTGTCCTGGGCGACGGCCTGCGAAGCCGGGACGGCAACCCCGACCACGCCTGCAAGCGCCGCGCCGAGCACCAGTTTCTTTAGGCGCATTTTCCCTCCTCCTCCTTGTTGAGGGCCGACGCGGCCGGCGCCGGCCTCGGTTGCGCAAACGCCCGGGCAGTCTACCTCTTCAATATGGGAAAGGCCACACCCTGAGCTTCTGTTTACCGATCTGCCAGAGCCGCGCGAGTCCGTGCGGCTCCACGATCAGAAAAGAGATGATCAGCACTCCCAGGATCACGAACGTGCTCTGCTCCACCGTCGCGCTCTGTATCCTGACGCCGAAATAGGCGGGCGCCGCGCGCAGCACGATCGGCAGCCCCCAGATGAGCGCCGCGCCGAGAAACGAGCCGAGCAGACTGCCAAGCCCGCCGATGATCACCATGAACAGGATCAGGAACGACTGGTTGATGTTGAAGCTCTCGGACTCCGCGTTGCCGAGCCAGAGAAACACCATCATTGCGCCCGCGACTCCGCAATAGAACGAGGAAACTGCGAACGCCAGCAGTTTTGTCTGGTACAGCCTGATCCCGATCAATTCGGCCGCCAGATCCATGTCGCGCACCGCCATCCAGGCGCGGCCGATGCGCCCGCGCATCAGATTGGCCGCCAGCAAGGTGAGCAGCGCGACGATCGACAGCGCGATCAGGTAGCGCGTGGCCGGCGAAGCGGTCGGCCCGGTCACCGGAAGCCCGAACAGAGTCTTGGTCGGCACTTCGATCGAGGCCGATACGTTGTAGTTGTACAGCCAGGCGACCCGTATGAAGCACCACGACAGGAAGAACTGGGCAGCGAGCGTCGCGACCGCGAGATAGAAGCCCTTGATGCGCAGCGACGGCAATCCGAACACGGTTCCGACCGCGGCAGCGAAAAACCCCGAGCACAGAATGAGGACGACGATGTTCACGCCCGGAAAGAATGTCGTGAGCTTGTAGCACGCGTAGGCGCCCACGCCCATAAAGCCCGCGGTGCCGAGCGACAGCAGGCCGGTGTAGCCGGTCAGCAGATTGAGCCCGGTCGCCGCGAGCGAGAAGACGAGGATAGGAATGAGGATCGAGTCGATAGTGAAGTTCGACGCCGTGAGGGGCACGCCGACGAATGCGACGAGCAGGATGACTGCGATCCCGATCTTGTCCTGCAGGATCGGAAACAGCGCCTCGTCCGCGGCATAACTCGTCTTGTATTGGCCAACTTCGCGGTAGAACATCGCGTTCCCCTCAGAGCCGCTCGATGATGCGCTCGCCGAACAATCCCTGCGGCCGGAACAGCAGGAACACGAGGGCGATGACGTAGGCCAGCCAGCTCTCGATCCCCGATCCGAACAGCGGCCCCCAGTAAAACTCTCCCATCTTTTCGCCCACGCCGATGATGATGCCGCCGATGATGGCGCCGGGAATGGACGTGAAGCCGCCGAGGATCAGGACCGGCAGCGCCTTCAACGCGATGATCTGCAGGGCGAAGGAAACGTTCGAGCGAGCGCCCCACATGATGCCGGTCGCGAGCGCGACGACGCCGGCCGCGAACCAGACGATGACCCAGATCTGCTCGAGCGAAATGCCCACAGAGAGCGCCGCCCGGTGACTGTCGGCGACCGCGCGCAGCGCGCGGCCGATGCGCGTGCGGTTGAACAGGATGGCCAGCGCCGCGACCATGACCGAGGCGATGACCGTCGCGGCGATGTCGATCTTCTGCATCTGCACGTATCCACCGGCCATCGGGATGCGGTACGACCCGCTCGGCAGCCGCAGCTGGTCCGAGATCATGACCTTCGGGTCGCCGCCAAAGATCAGCTCGCCCACTCCGATCAGGAAATAGGTGAGACCGAAGGTCGCCATGAACAGGATGATCTCGGGCTGATTGACGAGCGGCCGCAGGATGACGCGCTCCACCGCGAAGGCGAGCGCGAGCATCACGACGAGCGTGATCGCCAGGGCGAGATAGGCCGGCACGCCGTGCTCGTTCAGGCCGACCAGCGTGAGCGCCGAGAACACGACCATGATGCCCTGCGCGAAATTGAACACCCCGGAGGCCTTGAAGATCAGCACGAAACCGAGTGCGATGAGCGAGTAGAGGATCCCGCTCACCAGGCCCTCCCATAGCGTCTGCGCCAGGAGATCGGGCGCGGCGCCCATCTGCACGAACGGGTCGATGAAGATGCTGTAGAGCAGGTGCATCATCGGTCCCTCAATGCGCGACCCCGAGGTAGGCATCGATGACGGCCCGGTTGCCGCGCACCTCATCGGGCGTGCCGTCGGCGATCTTGCGCCCGTAGTCGAGCACCACGACGCGGTCGGAAATGTCCATCACCACGCCCATGTCGTGCTCGATCAGCACGATCGTCGTGCCGAAGTGGTCGTTTACCTCGAGCACGAAACGGCACATGTCCTGCTTCTCCTCCAGGTTCATGCCAGCCATCGGCTCGTCGAGCAGCAGCAGCGTCGGCTCCATGGCGAGCGCGCGCGCGAGTTCGACGCGCTTCTGCAGGCCGTAGGGGAGCCGCCCCACCGGCGTGCGCCGGATATGCTGGATCTCGAGGAAATCGATGACCTCCTCGACCGCACGCCGGTGCTCAATCTCCTCGCGCATCGCGGGCCCCAGGCGCAGCGCCTGCAGGAAGAAGTTGCGGCGCATCTTCAGGCTGCGGCCCGTCATGACGTTGTCGAGCACCGTCATGCCGCGGAATAGCGCGATGTTCTGGAACGTGCGGCCGATGCCCATCCGGGCCGCCTCGTAAGGCTTCATGCCGTGGAACTCGCGCCCTCTGAAGCGGATCACGCCCTTCTGCGGCTGATAGAAGCCGTTCATCACGTTCAGCATCGAGCTCTTGCCCGCGCCGTTCGGTCCGATGATCGCGCGGATCTCATGCTCGCGAACGTCGAACGAGACATCGCTAAGCGCGGTGACGCCGCCGAACGAGAGCGACACCTCCTCCACAACGAGGATGGTTCCGCCCAGGGCACGCTCCGGCGCCCCGATTTCGCCGGCCCCCTCGGCAATCTGCGGCTGCGCGCTCATGCCGCGCGCCGCGCCGCGCGGGGTGCGAAAGTCTTCGCGTCGCGCAGCTTCAGATCGGCGCTCACCTTGCCGGTGCGGCCGTCCTCGTAGCGCACCTGGGCGTCCACGTGCACCGTACGCTGCCCGCCGTACAGCGCCGCGACGAGCGTCGCGTACTTCTCGGCGATGAAGCCGCGGCGCACCTTGCGCGTGCGCGTGAGCTCTTCGTCGTCCGCATCGAGCTCCTTGTGCAGGATGAGGAAGCGGTGAATCTGGCTGCCGGCGAGCTCGGGATCCGCGGCGAGGTCGGCGTTCACCTGCTCGACGCACTGCCCGACCAGCTCGTAGACCTCGTCGCGCGAAGCGAGATCGACGTAGCCGGTGTAGGTGAGCTTGCGCTTCTCGGCCCAGTTGCCGACCGCGTCCATGTCGATGTTGATGAACACGCACGCGCGGTCGCGCCCGTTGCCGAAGGCCACCGCCTCCTTGACGTAGGGGAAGAACTTGAGCTTGTTCTCGAGGTACTTGGGCGCGAACAGCGTCCCATCGTTCAGTTTGCCGACGTCCTTGACGCGATCGATGATCTTGAGGTGGCCGTCCGGATCGAAGTAGCCCGCGTCGCCGGTGTGAAACCATCCGTCCCGGTCTTTCGCCTCGGCCGTCGCCTGCGGGTTCTTGTAGTACTCCTTGAACAGTCCCGGCGAGCGGATCAGCAGCTCGCGCTGCGGCGTGAACTTGAGCTCGACTCCGCGCACCGGGGGGCCGGCAGTGTCGGGCTTCACCTGGCCGTCCGGCTGCACGCACACGAACACCGAGGTCTCGGTCGAGCCGTACAGCTGCTTCAGATTGATCCCGATCGAGCGGTAGAACTTGAACAGATCGGGGCCGATCGCCTCACCCGCGGTATAGGCGACACGCACCCGGCTCATGCCGAGCGCGTTGCGCAGCGGCCCGTACACGAGCAGGTCGCCTAGCGCGTAGCGCAGGCGGTCGACCGCGCCGACCCGCCTGCCGTCGAGGATGGCGCCGCCGACGCGCCGCGCCGCCTCCATGAAGTGCCCGTACATCACGCGCTTCAGCCGCCCCGCGTCCTCCATGCGAATCGACACCTGGGTGAGCAGCGCCTCGAGCACCCGCGGCGGCGCGAAGTAGTACGTCGGCCCGACTTCGCGCATGTCGGTGATCACCGTCTCGGCCGACTCGGGGCAGCAGATGCAGTAGCCCGTGACGAGCGGCTGCGCATAGGAGAAGATGTTCTGGCCGATCCAAGCGGGCGGCAGGTAGGCGAGCGCGACGTCGCGGTCGCCAAGCCCCTCCATTTCGGCCGCCGCGCGCGCGCGGTCGATCAGCGCGCGATGCGTCAGCACCACGCCCTTGGGCGTTGCCGTGGTGCCGGAGGTGAAGAACATCGCCGCGGTTTGGTCGGCCGAGCCCTTGGCGATCTCGCCGTCGAGAAACGCGGGGTCGCGCCGGTAGCTTGCGGCGCCGATCTCGCGCAGCCGGTCGTAGCTCGTCAGCTGCGGCTGCGCGTACTTGCGCAGGCCGCGCGCGTCGTCGAAGTAGATGTGCTCGAGCGTCGGGCAGCGCGGCAGGATCTCGAGGAGCTTGTCGACCTGCTCCTGGTCCTCGGCGAGGGCGTGCCGGATCTCCGCGTTCTGGATCGGGAAGGCCATCTCGGCCGCAACCGCGTCCTGGTAGAGAGGCACCGGGATCGCGCCCAGGCATTGGGCAGCGCACATCGCGGCATAAAGGCGAGGCCGGTTATCGCCCACCAGAGCCATGTGATCGCCGCGCTTAAGGCCCTGCTCGGCGAGACCGCAGGCGAGTACGCGCACTTCGTCCGCGAACTGCTTCCAGGTCCAGGTCTGCCAGATCCCCAGAGCCTTCTCCCGGATTGCCGGCCGCTCGCCCCGCACGCTGGCGTGTTGCATCAGCAGCTTGGGGAACGTGTCCAAGCCGGAAGCGTCCTGCGCCATGTCGCCCTCCTCCAGAGAGACCGTTCTATTCTTGCACAATTTCAAGGCGTTTTGCCCCGCAACTTGCGCCCGCGTCAGGCGCTTGCTAGGGTGGCCGTCCCCTCAGTGGAGTGACCCCCATGCGCTTCAAATTGATCGCCCTGCTCGCGCTGCTGTCGCCAGCCTTGGCCAGCGCGCAATCCTCGGCCATCGAACGCATCCGGACGACGAAAGTCGTGAACATCGCCTTCCGCGCCGACGCATTGCCTTTTTCGTTCAAAGACGCAAACGGCCAGCCGGCGGGCTATACGGTTGAGCTGTGCAAGCATGTTGTCGCGAGCATGGGGTCGCACCTGAACGTTCCGGGACTGAAGATCCACTGGATCGAAGCGACGAGCCAGAACCGCTTCGAGCTCATCGAGAAACGTCAGGCGGACATGGAGTGCGGCGCGACGACCGCGACGCTCAAGCGTATGGAGCTGGTCGACTTCTCGAATTACGTGTTCGTCGACAGCACCGGAGTGCTCACCCGGCGCGCCTCCGGCATCCTCGCGTTTCCCGACCTGGCCGGCAAGCGGATCGCGGTGATCGCCGGAACGACAAACGAGGTGGCGCTCAAGAGCGCGCTCAAGCGCAGGTTCGTCGACGCCAAAGTCGTCGCCTACCCGAGCCGGGAGGCCGCGGTCGCCGCGCTCGAAGCCGACCAGGCCGACGCGTTCGCGAGCGACAAGGTCCTGCTCGAAGGCATCGCCGGCAAAGTGAAGGATACGGGCAAGTACGTCATGCTCCCCGACAACCTGTCGTTCGAACCCTACGCGATAGCTTTGCCGCGTAACGACTCCGCGCTTCGGCTGGAGGTCAATCGCGGGCTGTCGCAGGTGTTCGGATCTCCGACCATCAAGGAAATCTTCGAGCGCACCTTCGGCGCCACCGCCGAGCCGACGCAGCTGCTGCAGGCCTTGTACCTCGTCGGCCGCATCCCCGAGTAATTCGCGTGCAGGCGGATCGCGTGCGCAATAGTTCCGCCACCGTCCGTCGTCCTGCGACAACGGTTCCGCCACGCGGCCGTTCGGTTCGAGAATTAGGTCCTCAAACGCCCCACATTCTCTAACAAAGCACGCACACCTGATCTATCGTGGTCGCCTCGCCGGTTTAATCGGAGAGGTTCCCATGATGGAGCTGCGCAACTGGATGATCTGGCCGGACGACCCGCTGCTGTCCGGTCTGGTGCTGATCGCGATCGCGATGCTCGCCCTCTATGCGGCGCGCGTGCCGATGCACGGCCTGATCCGCTCTGCCGGCCTCGCACTCAGCGGTCCGCTGCGCCTCGGCGCGCGCTGGCTGTTCGGCGTGGCGCTCGACATGAAAATGCGCAACAAGGCCGTGCTGCTCGCGCAGGGGCGGCGCGAAGCCGGGCAGCGCATCGAGCGCGAATTCGAGCGTATCGGCGTGCTCGTGACGCGCGACCTGCAGGGCTATCCGACGCTGCAGCGCCGGCTGCTCGAGGAAATCACGCGCGTCGAGGAGGACTACAAGAAGTGCGGCGAGGTGCCGCCGCCTCCTCCCGACTGGATCGATGCGGTCGCCGCCGTCGCCAAGATCAAGACAGGGGGCGGAGAGGTCGTGCAGAAGATCCTGGAGGACATTCGCACATCCATCGCGGGCATCCACGACAAGGCGCTCGCCGAATACCGACGCGCCTACCAGGCGCGCCACAGTATCCTGGAAGGCTTCATGCCCCACTGGCGCTCGCTCGACAAGACGATGAAGCAGGTCGAAAAGAGCATGGCCGGGCTGCAGGCGAGCGCTTCGGCGGTCGACGCCCACATGGACGCCTACAAGGAGATCGCTGCCGCGGGCGACAAGGCGGAGTCCGTGCTGACCCACTCGGCGTTCACCCAGTTCGTGAGCGCCCTCCTAGTCATGGCCGTGGCGCTCGGCGGCGCGTTCGTCAACTTCAAGCTGATCGCGCTGCCGATGTCGGAGATGGTCGGCGCGAGCGACTACCTGACATCGTCGCTGCGCACCTCCGAGGTGGCGGCGCTGGTCATCATACTCGTCGAGGCGTCGATGGGTCTGTTCCTGATGGAGTCGCTGCGCATCACGCACCTCTTTCCGCGCATTGCGAACCTCGAAGACCGCATGCGCCGGCGCATGGTGTGGATTTCGCTCGCGCTCCTCGTGACGCTCGGCTGCGTCGAGGCGGCCCTGGCGCTCATGCGCGACACCCTGATCGCGGACAAGCAGGCTCTGCTGCAGTCGCTCGCGTCGGTTCCGGCCGCGGTAAACGAGGGCCTGCTCGGCCGCATCCCGACCGCGGGCCAGATGATCCTCGGGTTCATCCTGCCGCTCGCGCTCGCCTTCGTCGCGGTGCCACTCGAATCGTTCATTCATTCGGCGCGCGCGGTCGGCGGCGCGATGCTGGTGAACCTCGTACGGTCCGCGGCGTTCCTGCTGCGGCTGCTCGGCAATATCGCACGGCAGGGTTCGCGCACGCTGCTGCACGCGTACGACGTCCTGATCGTGCTGCCGCTGCTCGCCGAGCGCGTGTTGCGCTCCGCGCGCGGCCGAGAGTCCGTCCCGGCGCGGCGTTCGGTCGACGCCCCGGAAAAGATCGCCACCACCTTCTGAGCGGGAGGATACCGGCCATGATCCATCGCGTCCTGCTTGCGACCCTGGCGCTCGCCGGCCTCGCGCTCGGCGCCAATGGTTGCGTCGATTCGCGCAGCCACGCCAACGCCGTCTACATGATGGTGGACGACTCCGGCACCTACGTGCACGAGGTCGGAAAGGCGAAGCTCATCGTCAACTACCTGCTCGGCACGCTGCAGCCCGGCGACACCCTCGCGGTCGCCAAGCTGCGCAGCCGCAGCTTCACCGAAAAGGACATCATCGCCAAGGCGACCTTCGACGTGCGCCCGAGCGAGGCCAACAGCCAGAAGCGCGCGTTCCGCGACAAGGTTGCGGCGTCCCTAAGCAATGTGAGCGGCTCGTCCTACACGGACATCACCGGCGGGCTGATCCAGGGCGCCGAGTTCCTGAACGAGACCGGGGCCGGTACGAAGACGATCATCATCTTCTCCGACATGCAGGAGGAACTCGACAAGGTGACGGTGCGCAACTTCCCGATCAAGCTGAACAACATCCGGGTCATCGCGGTCAACGTGACCAAGCTCAACACCGACAACATCGACCCGCGCCGCTACCTCGGGCGCCTCGAGGCGTGGCAAAAGCGGGTCGAGGCGGCCGGCGCCTCCCAATGGAAGGTGATCAACAATATCGAGCGGCTGGACGGGATCTTCGCAAACAGCTAGCCGCTACCCTTTTGCGACGTGCCAGACGTGCTTGAAGCCGTCGCCAGTCTTGTCGCCCGGCTTCTTGTCTTTGTGCCAGAAGTAGAGCGGCTTGCCCTTGTAGGCCCATTGCATCTTGCCATCCGCGCGCTCGACGAAGCTGTAGTCAGCCGACGCCGAGTCTGAGGCGCTCGCCAGGAACGGGGGCCAGTTCTTGGCGCAGGCGCTCGTACATGCGCTCTTTCCCGCATTGGCCTTGTCCTTGTCGAACGTGTACAGCGTCATGCCGTTGTCGCCAGTCAGCACGCCGCCCTTCGATTCTGGCACGGCAGCGCGCGCAGGACCGGCGAGTGCGCCGAGGGAGGCGGCAATGGCGAAGGACGCGAGGACGCGAGTTGCGGAAAGATTCATGTCAGTCTCCTGGTTGATGTGACAACGCTAGAGACAAACAGTCACCGGCTACAGTTCATTCCGCCCTCGCGCGAACTCGGGCGAACCGCGCCTGCCGGCTTACATGCTGCGACGGTACTGGCCGCCGACCTCGAACAGGGCGTGCGTGATCTGCCCGAGCGAGCACACGCGCACCGCGTCCATCAGCACCGCGAACACGTTCTCGTTCGCCACCACGGCGCGCCGCAAGCGCTCGAGCATCGCCGGCGCGTCCTTCGCATGGCGCTGCTGGAACTCGTGCAGGCGCTTGAGCTGGCCGCGCTTCTCGGCTTCGGTCGAGCGGATCAGTTCGAGCTTGTGCGGCTGCTCCTCGCCGCGCGGGTTCCTGAAGGTGTTGACTCCCACGATCGGGTAGGAGCCGTCGTGCTTGCGGTGCTCGTAGACGAGCGACTCTTCCTGGATCTTGCCGCGCTGATAGCCGGTCTCCATCGCGCCGAGCACGCCGCCGCGCGCCGAGAGCGCCTCGAACTCCTTGAGCACCGCCTCCTCGACGAGGTCGGTGAGCGTCTCGATGATGAACGAGCCCTGATTCGGGTTCTCGTTCTTGGCGAGGCCCCATTCCTTGTTGATGATCAGCTGGATCGCCATCGCTCGGCGCACCGACTCCTCGGTCGGCGTGGTTATCGCCTCGTCGTAGGCGTTGGTGTGCAGCGAGTTGGTGTTGTCGTACGACGAGATCAGCGCCTGCAGCGTGGTCCGGATGTCGTTGAACGCCACTTCCTGCGCGTGCAGCGAGCGGCCGCTCGTCTGCGAGTGGAACTTCAGCTTCTGGCTGCGCTCGTTCGCCCCGTAGCGCTCGCGCATCGCGACGGCCCAGATGCGCCGCGCGACGCGCCCGAGCACGGCGTACTCGGGGTCCATGCCGTAGCTGAAGAAGAATGAGAGGTTCGGCGCGAAGTCGTCGATGTGCATGCCGCGCGCGAGGTATGTCTCGACAAAGGTGAAGCCGTTGGCGAGCGTGAAGGCGAGCTGCGAGATCGGGTTCGCGCCAGCCTCGGCGATGTGGTAGCCGGAGATCGACACGGAGTAGAAGTTCTTCACGCCGTGGTGGATGAACCACTCCTGGATGTCGCCCATCACCCTGAGCGAGAACTCGGTCGAGTAGATGCAGGTGTTCTGGCCCTGGTCTTCCTTCAGGATGTCGGCCTGCACGGTGCCGCGCACGGTGGCGAGCGTCCACTCGCGGATCTTCTCCGCTTCGTCCTCGGTCGGCTGGCGGCCGTTGTCCCTGACGAACTTCTCCAGTTGCTGGTCGATCGCCGTGTTGAAGAACATCGCGAGGATGGTCGGCGCCGGGCCGTTGATGGTCATCGACACCGAGGTGCCCGGGTCGCACAGGTCGAAGCCCGAATAGAGCACCTTCATGTCCTCGAGCGTGGCGATCGATACGCCCGAATTGCCCACCTTGCCGTAGATGTCCGGGCGCTCGTCGGGATCGAAGCCGTACAGCGTCACCGAGTCGAACGCGGTCGACAGACGCTTGGCCGGCATGTCCTTGGACAGCAGGTGGAAGCGCTTGTTGGTGCGTAACGCGTCGCCTTCTCCGGCGAACATGCGGGTCGGGTCCTCGTTCTCGCGCTTGAAGGCGAACACGCCCGCGGTGAACGGGAAGGAGCCCGGAACGTTCTCGGCGAGCTGCCAGCGCAGGATCTCGCCATGGTCCTCGTATTTGGGCAGGACCACCTTGGGTACGCGCGTGCCCGAAAGCGTGGTGTGCGTCAGGCGCGTGCGTAGCTCCTTGCCGCGGATTTTCACCACGTACTCGTCGCTCGCGTAGGCCTTCTGCGTCTCGGGCCACTGGTCGACGAGCTTCTTCGCGCGCGCATCCAGCCGCGCGTTTTTCTCCTCGATCAGCGAATCGAGCTCGCGCGCGTCCTTGCCCGCCTTCAGCAGCATCGACTTGGCGCCGATCAGCTGCTGGCGCTCGCGCGCGAGCCGCGCCTGCGCGTGCGCCTGCGCGTGGTAGCCGCGCACGCACTCGGCGATCTCGGCGAGGTAGCGCTGACGCTTGGCCGGAATGACGATCGCGATGCTCGAGGACAGCTTGGATGCGGGTTTGGGCAACCTGCCCGGCGCGAGAGCTAGGCCCTTCTCGGCCAGGCGCACGGCAACGGCCTGGTACAGCGCGGTGACGCCGTCGTCGTTGAAGCGCGCGGCGACTGTGCCGTAGACCGGCATCTCGTCGGGCGCGCGCTTGAACGCCTCGCGGTTTCGCTGCACTTGCTTGCGCACGTCGCGCAGCGCGTCTTCGGCGCCCTTCCTGTCGAATTTGTTGATCGCCACGAAGTCGGCGAAGTCGAGCATGTCGATCTTCTCGAGCTGGCTCGCGGCGCCGTATTCGGGCGTCATCACGTACAGCGTCGCGTCCGCGTGCGGGACGATCGCGGCGTCGCCCTGGCCGATGCCCGAGGTCTCGACCACGATCAGGTCGTAGCCCGCGGCGCGGCATGCGGCGATCGCCTCGGGCAGGCAGCCGGCGATTTCGGCGCCCGAGGCGCGCGTGGCGAGCGAGCGCATGAATACCTTGTCGCCCTGGATCGCGTTCATGCGGATGCGGTCGCCGAGCAGCGCGCCGCCGGTCTTGCGCCGCGACGGATCGACGGCGAGCAGGGCGATCCTCAGGCGGTCGCCCTGGTCGAGGCGAAAGCGGCGCACCAGCTCGTCGGTGAGCGAGCTCTTGCCGGCGCCGCCCGTGCCGGTGACGCCGAGGACCGGGGCGCGGCGCGCCCGGGCCTTGTCGAGGATCTGTTTCCTCACGGATTCGGGCAAGGTCCCCAGCTCGAAGGCCGTAATGACCTGCGCGAGCGCGCGGCGCCCTCCCGCCTCCAGCGCGCGCAGGTCGTGCGGCGCGTACTGCGAGGGATCGAAGTCGCAGCGCGCGAGCATGTCGTTGATCATGCCCTGCAGGCCCATCTTGTGGCCGTCCTCGGGCGAGTAGATGCGCGCCACGCCGTAATCTTCGAGCAGCCTGATCTCCTCGGGCACGATCACGCCGCCGCCGCCGCCGAATACGCGGATGTGCTCGCCGCCGCGCGCGCGCAAGAGGTCGAGCAGGTACCTGAAGTACTCGATGTGCCCGCCCTGGTAGGAGGACACCGCGACGCCCTGCACGTCCTCGTCGAGCGCGGCGCTCACCACTTCCTCGACCGAGCGGTTGTGCCCGAGGTGGACCACCTCGGCGCCGGAGGCCTGCAGGATGCGCCGCATGATGTTGATCGACGCGTCGTGCCCGTCGAACAGGCTCGCCGCCGTCACGAAGCGGATCTTGTGCTTGGCCTTGTAGACCAGATTGTTCGAGTCGGAGAGGTCGGTCACGGGGCCTCCGGGGGAGCGACCAGCCTACTTGACGTTTACGTAAACGTCAATTGCGGTAGGACGGGTCCTTGGCATCGACGATGCGCTGCAGCGCGGCGAACACATCCTCGCACACGCGCTTCTCGCCCGGCCCGGACTCGCGCACCGCCTGCTCGAACACTTCGGGCCGGATGGGGTTGAGCGCGCCGGCGCTCGCCGCCGCCACCTGCACGTCGCAGGCACGCTGCAGCGTCCACAGCATCATGAACGCCTCCGGCACCGACGGCCCCCAGGCGAGCAGGCCGTGATTGCGCAGGATCACGGCCCGCTTGTCGCCGACGTCAGCGACCAGGCGCGCCTTCTCGGCCGGATCGACGGTGATGCCCTCGAAGTCGTGGTAGGCGACCTGGCCGTGCAGCTGCGCGGCGTAGAAGTTGGTCGGCGAAAGGCCTTCCTTCAGGCTCGCGACGGCCATGCCGGTGGTGGTGTGCGTGTGCATCACGCAGTGAGCCTCGGCGAGTGCGCCATGCAGCGCCGAGTGGATCACGAAACCCGCGCGGTTCACCGGCCAGCTCGACTCGCGCACCGGGTTCCCGTCGATGTCGATCAGCACCAGGCTCGCGGCGGTGATCTCGCGGTAGTGCAGGCCGAAGGGGTTGATCAGGAATAGGCGCTCGTCGCTTCCGTCCGGCGCCGGGACCCTGACCGTGATGTGATTGAAGATCATCTCGGTCCAGCCGAGATGGTCGAAGATCCGGTACGCGGCGGCGAGCTGCAGGCGCGCCGCGTGCTCTGCCTGCGACGGCGGCAGGTCTTGCCCGGCACGCGGCACCCGTTGCCAATAGATGGTCATGGTGCGCCTGGATAGATGGGTTCGCGCAGGACGCTTTTATGAAATATTATGCGCCTGTCGTTTGCCTCCGGTAAACGGGTGCGAAAGCGGGCCGGTGGCGCTCACGCGCCCCGCCGCGTTTGCAGGAGGACCGCAGGCGACGACGGCGGTTGCGGTCATCATGCGTTCCCTGGCCGCATCCCTTTCGGGGGCGTGCGCGAGCGCGCCCCTTTTCTTTTTCACACTGCGCGGGGGAACTGGCGGCTCGAGTACCAGCGCGCGCTCGCGTTGACGATTTTCACCACCGCGAGCATCGCCGGGACCTCGACCAGCACACCGACCACCGTGGCGAGCGCCGCGCCCGATTCGAAGCCGAACAGGCTGATCGCGGTGGCGACCGCGAGCTCGAAGAAGTTGCTCGCGCCGATCAGAGCCGAGGGGCAGGCGACGCTGTGCTTTTCGCCGAGCGCGCGGTTGGCGAGGTAGGCGAGCCCGGAGTTGAAAAATACCTGGATCAGGATCGGCACCGCCAGCATGGCGATGGTCAGCGGCTGCGCGAGGATCGCGTCTCCCTGGAACGCGAACAACAGTACCAGCGTCGCCAGCAGCGCAAGCGTCGACCAAGGCTGCAGGCGCTCGAGCAGGCGTTGCAGGGCACCCTCGCCGCCGCGCGAAAGCGTGCGCCGGCGAACGAGCTGCGCCGCGATCACCGGCACCACGATGTACAGCACCACCGAAGTGAAAAGCGTGTCCCACGGAACGCTGATCGCCGACAGGCCGAGCAACAAGCCGACGATCGGCGCGAACGCGAAAACCATGATCGTGTCGTTCAGCGCTACCTGCGAAAGCGTGAACAGCGGATCGCCGCCCGACAGACGGCTCCACACGAATACCATCGCGGTGCACGGCGCCGCCGCGAGCAGGATCAGGCCGGCGATGTAGCCGTCGATCTGCGCAGCGGGCAGGTACGGGGCGAACACGTGCCGGATGAAGACCCAGCCGAGGAACGCCATGGTGAAGGGCTTCACCAGCCAGTTGACGGCCAGAGTGACCCCGATACCGCGTACGTGTTCCTGGATCCGGCGCAGAGCGCCGAAGTCCACGCGCACCAGCATCGGGATGATCATCACCCAGATGAGCAGCCCGACCGGGACGTTGACCCGCGCGAGCTCTAGGCGCCCGAGCAGCTGCGCCGGCCCGGGCAGCCACTGGCCGATCAGCACGCCCGCGACGATGCACAACGCGACCCACAGCGTGAGCCAGCGCTCGAAGAAACTCATCGCTACTGCGCCTTTGCTTCGCTGCCGGTCCTGCCGATCTCCTTCAGCTTCGCCTGCAGCGTGCTGCGCTCCAGAAGCTCGGGGCGCAAGCTCGCGAACAGGCGCACCCGGGCGCCGAGCACGCGGAAGGTATCGAGAAACGCGCGCCGCTTGTCATCGTCGGTGCCCTGGACGGCAGCCGGATCCTCGACGCCCCAGTGCGCCGTCATCGGCTGGCCGGGCCAGAACGGACAGGCCTCGCCCGCGGCTTGGTCGCAAACCGTGAACACGAAGTCCATTGCGGGTGCGCCGGGCGCCGCGAACTCGTCCCAGCTCTTGCTGCGCAGGCCGTCGGTCGGCAGATGGTTCTTGCGCAGCAACTCGAGCGCGAAGGGATTCACCTTGCCGGCGGGATGGCTGCCCGCGCTGAAAGCCCGGAAGCGGCCCGCGCCGTAGTGGTTCAATAAGGCTTCGGCGAGGACCGAGCGCGCCGAGTTGCCGGTACAGAGAAACAGGACGTTGTAAGGCGTCACGCCGGTTCGCGCAGCGCCGGTGCGCAGCACGCGCCCGCCGGTTTCGCCCCCCCGCGCGCGATGTCGGCGCCGTACACGGGGATCGAGTCGAGCGTGTGGAACGACTCCCACGCGATGCCCTGCGGGTCGAGCGTCCAGTACTTGTCGCTCTTCGCGTAGCAGCAGGAGGTGTTCTTCTGCGGCATCGTCGCCACATCGGCTTGTGCCAGACGCGAGCCCAGTTCTTCCAGTTCGGTGCCACTCTCGGCTTGGATGCCGAGGTGGTCTAGGCCCGCTTTCTTGCCGCGCGTCGAGATGGCGAAATTCACGCGCGGATCGTCGAGCTGCCACTTCGCGTAGTCGGCGTGGCGCACGCTTGGCTCGGCGGCGAACAGGGCGGAATAGAAGCGGATGCTTTTTTCGAGGTCGGCGACCCCGAGGTGCACGTGCAGGCGTTTCATGCGGTCTTCCTCTTGCGTACGATCACGGGTTGCGCGGCCGGCGCGCAGGACGCGCCGCCGCAGCAGTTTTCGGTGAGAAAGCCGAGCAGCGCGTTCATGCGCTCGAAATCGGCCGAATAGATGACGAAGCGCCCCTGGGCGCGCGAGGCGAGCAGGCCGGCCCGGCTGAGCTGAGCCAGATGAAACGATGCGGTGGCGGGCGGTAACCCGAGCCGCGCGCCGATTTCGCCGGCAGGGAGGCCCGACGGCCCCGCCTCCACCAACATGCGGTACACCGCCAGGCGCGTTTCCTGGGCGAGCGCGCCGAGCGCCTCGACGACCTGTTTCGTTTCCATGTTTCCAAGAATATGGAAACGTCGTCCCGGAGTCAAGCCTTACTCCTCGAAGCGCCTGTCCCAGGTCGACGCGCTCAGCCGATCTTGCCGAGCGCCGGGAAGGTCTGCAGCAGCCAGATACTGAAGCTCGTGAGCTCTCCGGTCATGAGCGCCACGCCCATGACCACCATCACCAAGGCAGCGAAAGTCTGCAGCGACCGCCCGGCGAGCCGCAGCCGCTTCCAGCGCCCGGTCAACTCGTGCAGGAACAGCGCCGAAACGAAGAATGGCACAGCGAGCCCGAGGGAGTAGGCCGCCAACAGGCGCACGCCCGCGAGGCTCGAATCCGCGACCGCCGCCACGGTGAGGATCGCTCCGAGGATCGGGCCGATGCACGGGCTCCAGCCGAAGGCGAACGCGAGCCCGAGCGCGAAGGCCGAAAGCGGTCTGCCCGCAATGCCCTCGACGTGGAAGTGCAAGCCGCGCTGTAGGAAGGGCACGCGCCCCGTGCCGAGCAGGATCAGCAGCCCGAACGCGGTGACCAGGACGCCGCCCGCGATTCCGGCCTCGTAGCGGTATTGCAGCAGCAGCCGGCCGATCGCGGAGGCGCTCGCCCCGAGCGCGATGAAGACAGCGGAAAAGCCGAGGATGAAACAACCGCTCAGCAGCGCCGCCGTGGCGCGCGAGCGCGGGTCGGTCGGCGCATCGCGCAAGTCGCGGTGCAGCGACTGGCCGGCGACGTAGGACAGATATGCCGGCACGAGCGGCAGAACGCAAGGCGACAGGAACGAGATCACCCCGGCTGCGAATGCGGTAAACGCCCCGAGCGTCGCGAGATCCGCCATGCCTTCAGCCTACCAGGCGGTTGTGCAGCATGGCGCCGAAACGGCGAGCACGGCGATCTCGGCCGGCGCAGGCCGCGTCCTCACTTGCGCGGCGACGCCTGGTCGAGCAGTTCGCGCACGTCCTCGAGTGACATGGCACCGTCGTAACGCTGGCCGTTCTCGAGGAACCAGGTCGGAGTGGAGCTCGCTCCGAGGCGGTGCCCCAGGGCAACAAGCTTCTCGACAGGCGTGTCGCAATCGGGCGCCGCGGACGGCGCGACGCCGCTCAGCATGAGGTCGTTCCACGCGCGCTCCCTGTCCTCGGAGCACCAGACCGATTTCGCGAGCGGCACCGACTCGGCACTGATCACCGGAAAGAGGAAGAGGTAGACCGTGATGTCGTCGAGCTTCGCCAGCGTTGCCTCGAAGCGTTTGCAATAGGGGCAGTTCGGATCGGAAAAGACGGCGATCTTGCGCCGGCCGTTGCCCCGCACGGTAGTGATCGCAGACGCGAACGGCAGGCTTCCCCACGCGATCGCCGTGAGCTGGCGCAGGCGCTCCTCGGTCAGGTCGCGGCCGGTCTTCCCGTCGATCACGTTGCCAGCGATGACGACCGTGGCGGCGCCGTCGACGTAATAGATCAAAGGTCCCTTGGGAGAGCGGACCACGACCTCGTAGAGATCGACAGACGGCAGCTTGCGCACCTCCTGAACCGCGGCGCCGTATCGCAGGTTCGATTCGACCAGCTGCCGCACCGCCGCCTCGTCGGCCAGCGCGCCTGCGGCGGCCCCCGCGAGCAACGCGGCGGCAACAATGCGCTTCAGGCATGCCTCCCGCGAGCCCGTTTCACCGACTGCTTGCGCCGCCGTCACGTCCGCAATGCCGCTAACCGTTCAGATCGCGCTTTCTCCTTTCGAATTCGTCACGGTCGATTTCGCCGCGCGCATAGCGCTCGGCGAGGATCTCGCGCACACCCGAGCGGCCAAAACGCCGATCGCCTGCGAAAGAACCGAACAGCCACTTCGCGAGCATCGCGATCCCGATGATCACGAGTGCCCACCACAGCAGCATCGGCGCCCATCCGAACATTCCACCGTATCCCGAACCCCAGCCCATCTGACCCATGTTCATCCACATCGCAGGTCTCCGTTTCTTTGCCTCGGCTTCAGGCGGCGGTGGCGGGATAGCCCGCCTCGCTAAGCGCTTTCGCGAGCTCGCCGAAGCTGCGCGCGGTATTCACCCGCACGCGCTTAGTCGGCAGATCCACCTGCACCTCGGCACTCGGGTCGACTTGTTTCACGGTGCGCGTCACGACGCCGACGCAATGGTTGCAGGTCATGTCCTTCACGTTCATCTCGATCATGGCGACGCTCCTTCGCGCGATTGAACACAGCTTGCAGGCTAGACCTTCCAATGGCGGGAAGGTCAAGCCGATTCTGGTTCCCGGCGCACGCATGGCGCTTGACGCAGGTCAACCCGGGCGACGCCCGGATGTGGCCTCATGCAACCCATGGGCAGGAACGCGCGCCGACGCCGCGCTGCACAGGCCGCGGCGAGCGCACCGCAAACCTCGAGCGGGCCAAGCGGCAAGACCGTCGCGTATGCGGCGGCGGGAGCGCTCGTTGTCGCGCTCGTCGTGGCGCTGCTCAGCTCGCCGGGACCGTCGAACGCGAGCCTCACCGCGTCGGCGCATCCGGAGCACGGCAAGGCGCTCTACGGCCAGTACTGTGCGGGGTGCCACGGCTCGAACGGACAGGGCGAATTCAACTGGATGTACCGCGAGCGCGGCGCGCCGGCACTGGACAGCAGCGGGCACGCCTGGCACCACGAGGACGCGCAGCTCGTCAGCATGATCCTCGACAAGCCAGTGCCGGATTCGCGCATGCCGGCCTGGCGCGGCGTGCTCAGCCGCGACGACGCGCTCGACCTGGTCGCTTACATCAAGACTCGCTGGACGCCATTCATCCTCGCCAACTGCCAGGGCGCGAAGCACATGAACTGCACGTCGCAGCACTAAAAACGCGATCTACCCCGGCGTCAGGCGCAGAATGAGTCCGGCAAGCTTCCTTGCCTGTTCCGGGGTTGCGAGTCCGCCGGGCATCGGCGGATAGCCCGACCACTGTCCGGAAACACCGTCGCTGATCGCCTTGGAGAGGTCGTTCGCGCTGCCCGGGTGTCCGGCGAATCGCCGCGCGATGTCGGCGAACGCCGGGCCCGCCCCTCGCCCGGAATAGGCGTGGCAACTCATGCACGCAAGGCCGTTGCCCTGCACGTAGGAAGACAACTCATCCCATTGCGGATTGGAACCCTTGCTCGGCCCGGGCTCCCCGGGCGGGCCGTAGCCGCCCATCATTCCGCCGCCCATCATTCCACCGTTCATCATTCCCCCCATGCCCTGAGAATTCGCAGGGAGGGGCGCTACGAGTGCTAGCGCGACTGCACATACTGCGGCAAGGCGCGAGTGACGACGTTTCACGATGAGTACCTCTCGGGTTCATTGATGTCGCGCGTGAGCTTGCGCACGCGAAGCAACAGGCCGTCCACGCCGACGACTTCCACCTTGTCGCCTTGGCGCAGGCCTTCCACGATTCGCGCCGACCACGGCTCGCTGTTCACCCAGATCGACGCGACGTTCCCTTGCACGCTGCGCACGCGTCCGAGCGCGTGCTGCAGCGCCTCGATGCCAGTCATTACCGGTCGGCGCGCGACCTTGACCAGGGTAGCCGTAGAAAAGGAGCGCGGCAACGATGAGCGCGATCGAGGCCGGGACGGCGAGCATCCAGGGCAGCGCCCAGAACGACGCGAGCGCCAGCAGCGGCAGCCCGATGAGGACGAGGTGGCACATGGCGCAGCCTTCAGCCTTGCCTCGGGCCGGTTCGGCATAGCGGGCGCGCGCTGATGGCGAGACTACCACTTTGCTCGCCAACATCAGCCGCGCGCCGCCGAGTTCCGCGGAACGCCGGGGCCTCAACCGCCGCGCAGCTGCTCGCGCTGCTCCTTGGTGAGAACCGCGTCGATCTTTTTACGCGTCTCGAGATTGTTCTCGAACATCGACTTGCGCATCGCCGACATGGTGTCGTAGGCCTGCTTCAGCGCAGCGTCGTCGGCCTTACCCGAGGCATAGAGCTCGCGCATCTTCCATCCCTGCTCGTGCATTTTGCCCATCAGCTCCCAGCGCTGGCGCGCGCTGTCTTCCATGATCTTGTCGATCTTCGTGCGCTGCTCGTCGCTCAACTTGAGCGCGTCCCAGCCGGCGCCGTAACCGCCGCAACCTCTCGAGCCCATGCCATAGCCATAGCCGCGGCCGTACCCGGGTCCATAGCCGCCCATCATTCCAGGACCCATTCCATAGCCATTGCCGCGGCCGTATCCGGGGCCCATGTCATAGCCGCCGCCGGGGCCGTAGCCCCCCATCATTCCGGGGCCCATGCCGTAACCTGGCCCGTAACCGGGATTGTCGTAAGGGTCGCCCGCGGAGGCCTGCGGCATCGCGGCCGCCAGACCGATACTGGCCACGACGGCCGTAAGGGTTCTACGAACGAGTGTGCTTGAGACTTTCATGGTCAATCTCCTTTACCGTTTGTCAAACTGTCTTCGCATGACTGGACGCGTATTGCATCTTCGACTTGGCCTGGCGCGCGCTGGTTGCACTCACTGACTCAGGTCGGATTTCTTGCTTTCGAACTCTTTGCGATCGATCTCGCCGCGCGCGTAGCGCTCCTCGAGGATCTCGAGCGCGCGTCGGCGCGAGCTGCGGCCCTCTCCGGGCAGGCCGCCGAACAGCCATTTCGCCAGCACCGCGATGCCGAGGATGATCAGGATCCACCACAGCACCATGTGCGCGATGCCGAGGAATCCCCAGCCGTAGCCCCAGCCCATGTTTCCCATGTAGCCCCACATATGCAGCTCCTTTTCAGACGGCGTAACACAAAGCCTTGAACCGACCAGATTGGCCGCGCAGCGCGCGGCGGCGCGAACGGCTCAGTCGAGCCGGCGCAGGGAGCGGGCGTGGTAGGGAAGCGGAGGTGCGGCGTCGCGCCGCACGATAATCCGCGACGGCGCCGCGAATGCGGTGACGACAAACTGAGCCGCGCATGACGGCGCGAAGACATAGCTTGGGAAAGCCGCGGGCAGCGGCGCGGCCGCCGGCGCCGCGAGCGCCTGGGCGTCGATGCTCGCGCAACAGTTCCCCTCGTCGGGATGGCCGTGCGCGGCGGCTGCCGCGGCATGGCTGCTCGCCGGCGCAGCGGCGACGTCGCAAAACGGGCTCAGCAGCAGGAAGAACGCGGCGAGCATCATGCTCGCCGTTCGCAGCAATATGCCCAGGCTGTTCGAGCGGGCTGTGCGAGTGCGGCGCATGCGAGTCTTGTCAGGCAAGGATCGGATTACTGCCAATCGGCATCATCATCTCGCTCCGCCGCGGGTGGACTTTGACCCAGGTCAATGCCGCTTCGTGCCATCGGCGCATTGGTACCGCGAACGTGCTTCAACATGCTCCTTCCCACGGTGGTAAGGTCAAGGGGCCATGCCGGCTTGACTTTCCAACGATGGGAACCTTCAGGCTGCGCTTACGGTCTCAATCAACGGATACACCTTATGTCTGCTTCCATCGCTGCTCGCGCCGACCGCGCGGCGCCTGACACATCCACCGAAGGGCTGCGGCTGCCGATCGCCGGCATGACCTGCGCTTCGTGCGTCGCGCGGGTGGAAAAGGCGCTTGGCGCCGTCCCCGGCGTGCAAAGCGCGTCAGTCAACCTGGCGACCGAGGCAGCGACGATCAAGGTCGCAACCTCGGTCACGATGGAAGCGCTCGCCAAGGCGGTCGAGCGCGCCGGCTACGAAGTGGCTCGCGAGGAGATGGACCTAGCGATTCGCGGCATGACCTGCGCAAGCTGCGTCGCGCGCGTGGAAAAGGCGCTCGGCAAGGTGCCGGGCGTCCTCGCGGCGACGGTCAATCTCGCCACCGAGCGCGCGCACGTCGCCGCGGTCGCCGGCACCGGCATCGACGAGCTGCGCAAGGCGGTCGAGGCGGCCGGCTACGAAGCAGGCCCAGTAGAGGCCGAGAAAGGCAGCGTGCGGGGGGGTCCGGACTGGTGGCCGGTCGCAATTTCCGCGCTGCTTACGCTGCCGCTCGCGCTTCCGATGGCGGGCCTCGCCTTTGGCGCGCACTGGGCCCTGCCTGGGTGGCTGCAACTCGCGCTGGCAACCCCGGTGCAGTTCTGGCTCGGCGCGCGCTTCTATCGCGCGGGCTGGGGCGCGCTCAAGGCGTTCACCGGAAACATGGACTTGCTGGTCGCCCTCGGCACGAGCGCCGCATACGGCCTGTCGCTTTACCACCTGCTGTCGGGTACGGCGAGCGCCCACGAGCTTTACTTCGAGACCTCGGCGGCGCTGATCACCTTCATCCTGCTCGGTAAATGGCTCGAGGCGCGCGCCAAGCGCCAGACTACCGAGGCGATCCGCGCGCTGAACGCGTTGCGCCCGGACCGGGCCCTCGTGCGCCGCGGCGGACAGGACATCGAGGTGCCGCTCGCCTCGGTCGTGCTGGGCGATCTGGTCGTGGCGCGCCCGGGCGAGCGCGTGCCGGTCGACGGCGAGATCCGCGAAGGCCGCAGCCACGTCGACGAGTCGCTCATCACCGGCGAGAGCCTGCCGGTCGCCAAGGGCCCGGGCGAGCGCGTGACCGGCGGCTCGATTAACGCCGACGGGCTACTTCTCGTCGAAACGCGCGCCATCGGCGCCGAGACGACGCTCGCGCGCATCATTCGTCTGGTCGAAAACGCGCAGGCCGCCAAGGCGCCGATCCAGCGCATCGTCGACAAGGTGAGCGCGGTGTTCGTCCCGGTCGTACTCGGCATCGCGCTGGTCACGCTTCTCGGCTGGGGCTTCACGGCCGGGAACTGGACGTCGGCCATTCTCTACGCGGTCGCCGTGCTGGTCATCGCCTGCCCGTGCGCGCTGGGGCTCGCGACGCCCACCGCGATCATGGCGGGCACAGGCGTCGCCGCGCGCCGCGGAATCCTCATCAAGGATGCCGAGGCGCTCGAGATCGCGCACTCGATCACCACGGTGGCCTTTGACAAGACCGGCACGCTGACCGAGGGCCGCCCGCAGCTGCTCGCGGTCGAGCCCCTCGCCGGCGCGCCGCGCGAGTTGCTGCGCCTCGCTGCGGGGCTGCAACAGGGCAGCCAGCATCCGCTCGCGCGCGCGGTCAGCGAAAAGGCAGCGGGGGAAGGCGTCGTCGCTCCAGCCGCGAGCGAAGCCAAGGCGCTGCCTGGCCGCGGCGTGCAGGCGCAAGTCGAAGGGCGCATCCTGTACCTGGGAAGCTCGCGCCTGATGCAGGAACTCGGCGTCGACACGACCGCACTTGCCGAGCGCGCACAGGCCCTCGCGCGCGAAGGACGCTCGATTTCCTGGCTCGCGTCGGAAGCGCAGGGAGCGCGCAGCCTCCTTGGGCTGCTCGCCTTCGGCGACGCGGTCAAGGCCGGCGCGCGCGAGGCGATCGCCGCCCTGCATGCCCGGGGAATCGGGACGGTCTTGCTGACCGGCGACAATCGCGGCAGCGCCGAGGCCGCGGCGCGTGCGCTCGGCATCGACGAGGTGCGCGCCGAAGTGCTGCCCGCCGACAAGGCGCAGGCGGTATCCGCGCTGCGCGGCAAGGGCAGGGTGGTGGCGATGGTGGGCGACGGCATAAACGACGCACCGGCGCTCGCCGCCGCGGACGTCGGCATCGCCATGGCGACCGGCACCGACGTGGCGATGCACACCGCGGGCATCACCCTGATGCGCGGCGATCCGCTGCTGGTCGCCGATGCGATCAGCGTCTCGCGCCGCACGTACAACAAGATCCGGCAGAACCTGTTCTGGGCGTTCTTCTACAACGTCGTGGGAATCCCGCTCGCGGCGTTCGGCTTTCTCAACCCGATCATCGCCGGGGCGGCGATGGCGTTCAGCAGCGTGAGCGTGGTCACCAACGCGCTCATGCTGCGCCGCTGGCGCGGAAGCGGAGGCAAGGCATGAACGGCATGCAGATGAACATCGGCGGCGCGGCGCGTCACTCCGGCGTGTCGGCGAAGATGATCCGCCACTACGAGGAAATCGGCCTCATCCCCAAGGCGGCGCGCAGCTACTCGGGCTACCGCACCTATACGGGCAACGACGTCCACACGTTGCGCTTCATCCGCCAGGCGCGCAGCCTGGGCTTTTCGATCAAACAGATCGAGCAGCTGCTCGGCCTGTGGCGCAACCAGCGCCGGCCGAGCAGCAAGGTGAAGGCGCTCGCGCTCGCGCACATCGCCGAGCTCGACGCGCGCATCGCCGAAATGGAGGCCATGAAGCGCACCCTGCAGTCGCTCGCCGCGCACTGCCACGGGGACGACCGGCCGGAGTGCCCGATTCTGGACGGACTCGCCGGCTGAGGGATCAAGCGCGCAGGTCGCGCAGCACCTCTCGCGCGCAGTTGTGCCCCGGCGCTCCGGTCACGCCGCCGCCGGGGTGGGCGCCCGCGCCGCACAGGTAGAGGCCCGCGAGCGGTGCACGGTAGTCGGCATGGCCGAGCAGCGGGCGCGCCGCCCACAGCTGGTCGAGCGTGAGCGCGCCGTGGAAGATGTCGCCGGAAGTGAGGCCGAAATCGCGCTCGAGGTCCGCGGGCGAGAGCGCGCTATGCGCGATGACGCTCGCCCTGAATCCCGGCGCATGGCTCTCGATCACGTCGAAGATGCGCTTGACCGCCTCGCCCTTGCGAGCGCCCCAGTCGGCATCGGGGGCGAAGTGCTGGCAAAAGAGGCTCGCCACGTGAGCCCCGCGCGGCGCGAGCGAGTCGTCGAGCGTGCTCGGGATCACCATCTCGACGATCGGGGCGCGCGCCATGCCTTCGGCGCGCGCATCGAGGTAGGCGCGGTCCATGTACGCGAGCGACGGCGCGAGGATGATGCCCGAGGCGAGGTGCGGCCCCGGCTCGGGCAAGCAGGTAAAGCGCGGAAGCTCGGCGAGCGCGACGTTCATGCGGAAGCTCGCCGAGCCGCACTTGTAGCGCTGCATGCGCGCGACGAATTCGGGCGGCAGCAGCCCCGGCTCGACCAGGCCGAGGTACAGGCGCTTCGGATCGACGTTGGCGACGATCGCGCGCGCCGCGAGCTCGCTGCCGTCCTCGAGCGCGAGCGTGCCGCGCCCGATGCGCGCCACCGGCGCGTCGCAGCGGATCTCGACGCCCAGGCGCCGCGCCTCGGCGGCGAGCGCCTCGCTGATCGCGCCCATGCCCCCGAGCGCATGCCCCCAGGCGCCGCGCTTGCCGTTCACTTCGCCGAAGCAGTGGTGCAGCAGCACGTAGGCGCTGCCCGGGTGGAACGGGCTCGCGTAGTGGCCGACCACCGCATCGTAGCCGTACGCCGCCTTGATGCTCTCGGACTCGAACCAGCTCTCGAGCATCTCGGCGGCGCTGCGCGCGAAGAGCGCGAGCAGGTCGCGCCCCGCCTCCATGTCCATGCGCCGCAGGAGCCGCGCCGCGCGCAGCCCGCGCCACAGGTCGGCGATGCCGCCGCCGGCGTTTGGCGGGCACTCCAGGACCAGTGCGCGCAACAGGTCTGTCACGCGCTCGAGCATCGCGTGGTAAGCGGGCAGCCGCTCGGCGTCGCGCGCCGAAAAGCGCGCGAGCTCGCGCTGCGTCGCCTCCAGGCCGCCGCCGACCTTCAGATAGTCGCGCTCCGACAGCGGCAGGAAGTTGGCGAGCGGCCGCTCGACGATTCTCAGGCCGTGCGCGGCGAGGCGCAGCTCGCGGATCACCTTGGGCTGCAGCAGGCTCACCGTGTACGCGGCGACCGAGTTGCGGAACCCCGGATGGAACTCCTCGGTCACGGCCGCCCCGCCGACCACGGGCCTGCGCTCGAGCACCACGACCTTGAGTCCCGCCCTGGCGAGGTAGCAGGCGCATACCAGGCCGTTGTGCCCCGCGCCCACCACCAGCGCGTCGTAGCGGGTCATGCCTCGCGCTTGCGCCGCCGTTCGACGAGCTTCAGCATCGTGGCGAGCGTAATCGAGCGGAAGGTCGCCTTGGCGATCTCGTCGATCTCGGCGAGCACGACGCCGAGCGCCTCCTCGACCTCGTGCGGCGCGGCGCTCGAGCCGGCCTCGGTGCGCCGGCGCGCGCCCTTGGCCGGCGCGCGGCGCGGCGCGCTGATGTCCTCGAACAGCTCGATCACGTCCATGAGCGTCAACCGCTTGGCGTTTCCGGCGAAGCGATAGCCGCCGCCCACGCCGCGCACCGCGCCCACCAGCCCGGCGCGGCCGAGCGTGCGCAGCACCTTCGCCAGATGGTGCGGGGAGACGCGGTACTTGCGCGCGATCTCTGAGGCCGCGACCTGGCGCTCCGGATTGGCGGCGAATTCCAGCACGCTGTACAGCGCGAGCAGGGTGTTCTTCTGCAGCCTCAATCGAGGTCCTTTTCGAGCGGAATGAAGGGCGCGGCCATCATTCCCTGGCTGCGGAAGAACGACAGGATCAGGTTGTTGTCGCGCGACAGCATGGTGCGCAGCTTGCTGACCCCGAGCTTGCGGAAGCTGGCCGAGATCCCCTCCAGCAACCGCGCGCCGACGCCCGCCAGCCGCGCGTCCGGCCGTACGCTGATCGCGAACACCCAGCCGCAGGGCGGCGAGCCGAACTCCCAGTCGCGCACCTCGCCGATGACGAAGCCCTCTATGCGCCCGCCCGAGTCGGCCACCAGGAAGAAACGCTGCCGCCGCCCGCTGCCGTAGCGCTGCATGATCTCCGCCCAGTACGCCGCCTTGCGCAGCCCGGTGATGCCGGCGTCGATCTCGATCACCTGATCCAGGTCGGACGGTTGCGCGCCGCGCACGCGCAACGCGCCTTGGCCTGCGGGGGCATCGGTGCTTTTTTTGCGGTAAATCAAGTCGGCCCCTCGGCTGTCGGGCTAGCGTACAAAACCGGCTTTTGGGTACCGGAATACGTTACTCCAGGCGCCGCACCCATCCAAGAGGAGGATCGTCATCATGAACTTACGCAGCAGTATCGCCGTTCTCGGACGGCTGGTCGCGATCGCCGCGCTCGCCTTTGCGGCGCACGCGCAGGCGCAGAAGGAGCCGATCAAGATCGGCGCGTTCGTGTCGGCCACCGGGCCGGCCGCTTTCCTCGGCGACCCGGAACGGAAGACGCTCGAGCTGTACGTCGAGAAGATCAATGCCGGCGGCGGCGTGCTCGGCCGCAGGCTGAAGCTGATCTCCTACGACTCGGCGGGCGACGCCGAGAAGGCGCGCACCTTCGTCAAGCGCCTGATCGAGGAGGACAAGGTCGACGCGATCGTCGGCGGCTCGACCACCGGCGAGACGATGGCCGTGATCCCGCTCGTCGAGCAGGCGCAAATACCCTTCATTTCGCTCGCCGGCGCCGTGGTGGTCGTCGAGCCGGTGAAGAAGTGGGTGTTCAAGACCCCGGCCACCGACCGCATGGCCTGCGAGAAGATCTTCCAGGATATGAACGCGCGCAAGATCTCCAAGATCGGCCTCATCACCGGCTCGGGCGCCTTCGACAAGTCGATGCGCGCGCAGTGCATGGCGGTCGCGCCCAAGTACGGTATCGATATCGTCGGCGACGAGACCTACGGCGCGCCGGACACCGACATGACTGCGCAGCTCACCAAGCTGCGGCAGAATGCGCAGGTCCAGGCGGTGCTCAATTGCGGCTTCGGTGCGGGTCCCGCGATCGTCACCAAGAACTTCCGCCAGATCGGCATGAGCGTGCCGCTGTACCAGTCGCACGGCGTCGCCTCCAAGGAATTCATCAAGCTCGCCGGCGACGCCGCGAACGGCGTGCGCCTGCCCGCCGCGGCGCTGCTGGTCGCCGATACGCTGCCCTTCAACGATCCGCAGAGGCACGTGGTGCTCGACTACCAGCACGCCTACGAGGCGCGCTATCACCAGGACGTGTCGACCTTCGGCGGCCACGCCTACGACGGCCTGATGCTCATCACCCAGGCGATGAAGAACGCCGGCAGCACCGACAAGGCCAAGGTGCGCGACGCGCTCGAGGGAATTCACGGTTTCATGGGCATCGACGGCGAGTTCAACTTCTCGCCGACCGACCACATGGGCCTTAGCCTCGCGGCGTTCCGCATGCTCGAGATCCAGAACGGCAACTGGACGCTGGTGAAGTAGTCGGTCCGGGCCGGCGGCGCCGCGCCGCCGGCCGCGCGCCATGAGCGCACAGCTGCTGCAGGTCCTGTTCGCGGGGCTCACCGCCGGCGCGATCTACGCGCTCGTGGCGCTCGGCTTCTCGATCATCTACAACTCGAGCCAGGTCATCAACTTCGCGCAGGGCGAGTTCGTGATGATCGGAGGCATGGCGACGGTGTCGTTCCTGCACCTCGGCCTGCCGCTGCCGCTCGCGGCCCTCGCTGCCGTGGCCGCGACCACGCTGGTCGCGCTCGCGCTCGACAAGCTGGCCGTCGAGCGAGCGCGCGGCGCGTCGGTGGTGACGCTGATCATCATCACCATCGGCGCCTCGATCCTGCTGCGCGGCCTGGCGAGCCTGGTGTGGGACAAGAACATCCACGCGCTGCCCGCCTTCAGCGGCGACAAGCCGATCGCGGTCGGCGGGGCGACGCTGCTGCCGCAGAGCCTGTGGGTGCTCGGCGTATCGCTCGCGATCCTCGCGGCGCTATGGTGGTTCTTCAACCGCACGCTGTACGGCAAGGCGATGCTCGCGACCTCGCACAACCGGCTCGCCGCCCAGCTCGCCGGCATCAGCGTGCGGCGCGTGCTGCTCGTGTCCTTCGGCCTGTCGGGCGCGCTCGGAGCGCTCGCAGGGATACTCGTCGCGCCAATCACCTTCACCGCCTGGGACGTCGGGGTGATGCTCGGCCTGAAGGGCTTCGCCGCGGCGATTCTCGGTGGCTTGGGCAGCGGCCCGGGTGCGGTGCTCGGCGGCCTGCTGCTCGGCCTGGCCGAGGCGCTCGCCGCGGGCTACGTGTCCTCGGCCTACAAGGACGTCATCGCGTTCGTCATCATCCTCGCGGTGCTCGTGCTCATGCCCGGCGGCCTGCTCGGGCGGCGCGCCGCCGAGCGCGTCTGAGCGCGCATGCTCGCGAGGCTCGGCGCGGCGCGCAGCGGAGGCCTGCTCGCGCTCGCGCTCGCGGTGGCGCTGCTGCCGCTCGCGCTCGTCAATCAGTATCTGTACGACGTCGCGATCCTGGTCGGCCTGAACGCGATCGTGTGCGTCGGGCTGAATCTCCTGATCGGCTACGCGGGCCAGATCAGCCTCGGGCACGCAGGCTTTTTCGCGCTGGGCGGCTACGGCTCGGCGATCCTCGCCGTTCGCTACGGCTGGCCGCCGCTCGCCGCGCTGCCGGTGTCGGTCGGGAGCGTGACGCTGCTCGCCTACCTGGTCGGGCACCCGATCCTGCGCCTCAAGGGACACTACCTCGCGATGGCGACGCTCGGCCTGGGCGTGATCATCACGGTCGTCCTCGCCACCGCGGACCGCTTTACCGGCGGGCCGGACGGCATGAGCGTGCCGCCGCTCGCCCTGTTCGGCCGCTCGCTCGCGGGCGAGCGAGCGTGGTACTGGTTGGTCGGCGCGCTGCTCCTCGCCTGCGTGTGGCTCGCCCTGAATCTGGTCGAATCGCCGCGCGGCCGCGCGCTGCGGGCGCTGCACGGCTCGGAGGTCGCCGCCGAGATGCTCGGCATCGACAGCGCCCGGCACAAGCTGGCGGTATTCGTGCTCTCGGCCGGGCTGGCCGCCGCGGCGGGCGGGCTGACCGCGCATTACTCCGGCTTCATCACGCCGTCGCAGGGCAGCTTCCTGCGCTCGATCGAGCTGGTGACCATGGTGGTGTTCGGCGGCATGGCCTCGATCTTCGGCGCGGTGGTCGGCGCCGCGGTGCTCACCACGCTGCCGCAACTGCTCACCCCGCTCAAGGACTACGAGATGGTGGTGTTCGGCGCGGTGATGATGTTCACCATGATCTTCATGCCGCGCGGCATCGTGCCGACGCTCGCGGCGCTCTTCAAGCCGAGGACGCGACCGTGAGCCTCCTGCGCGCAGAAGGGCTGTCCAAGGAGTTCGGCGGCGTGCACGCGGTGCAGGCGCTCGAGTTCGCGATCCAGCCCGGGGCGGTGTTCTCGATCATCGGGCCGAACGGCGCCGGCAAGACGACGCTCCTGAACCTGATCACCGGCATCTACCGGCCGAGCGCCGGGCGCGTCTGGCTGGAAGAGCGCGAGCTGACCGGGCTCGCGCCGCATCGCTTCGCCGCGGCGGGTATCGGCCGGACGTTCCAGAACCTGCAGATCTTCTTCAACATGAGCGCGCTGGAGAACGTCATGGCCGGCCGCTACCTGCACGAGCGCTGCGGGCTCGCCGCCGCGATGCTACGCCTGCCGCGCCTGGCGCGCGCCGAGCGCGCCTGCCGCGACGAAGCGCTCGAGCTACTGGCGCTGGTGGGCATCGAGCACTACGCCGGCGAAGCCTCGGAGGGCATGCCCTACGGGGCGCTCAAGCGCCTGGAAATCGCACGCGCGCTCGCCGCGCGGCCGAGGCTGCTGCTGCTCGACGAGCCGGCGGCGGGGCTCAACCCGACCGAGACGCAGGAGATCGACCGGCTGATCCAGCGGCTCGCAGCGCGCGGCGTCACGGTGGTGCTGGTCGAGCACAACATGCGCCTGGTGATGGGCGTGTCGGATCGCGTGCTGGTGCTCGACTACGGCCGCAAGCTCGCCGAGGGCGACGCCGAGTCGGTGCGCCGCGACCCGCGCGTGATCGAGGCCTACCTCGGCGCGGAGGCGCGCGATGCTTGAGGTGCGCGCGCTCGCGAGCCACTACGGACGCATCCCGGCCCTGAAGGGCGTCGACCTCGCGCTGCGCGCGGGCGAGCTGGTCGCGCTGGTGGGCGGCAATGGCGCGGGCAAGACGACGCTCCTGCGCGCGCTCTCGGGCGTGCAGCGCGCGAGCGGCGGCACCGTTCGCTTCGACGGCGCCGACATCACGCGCGCCGCGCCCGAGCGCCGCGTGCGCCTCGGCATCGTGCAGGTGCCCGAGGGGCGGCAGGTGTTCGCCCCGCTTTCGGTCGAGGACAACCTGCGCCTGGGCGGCTACACGCGCAGCGCGGCCGAGTCCGCGGAGATGCTCGAGCGCGCCTACGCCATGTTCCCGGTACTGCGCGAGCGGCGTCGCGCGCCGGCCGGCACGCTCTCCGGCGGCCAGCAGCAGATGCTCGCCATCGCGCGCGCGCTGATGGCGCGCCCGCGGCTGCTCCTGCTCGATGAGCCGAGCATGGGGCTCGCGCCGCGCCTGGTCGAGGAGATCTTCCAGCACGTGCAGGCGCTGCGCAGCGCCGACAGGGCGATATTCCTCGTCGACCAGAACGCCCGCGCCGCGCTGCGCATCGCCGACCGCGGCTACGTGCTCGAGACCGGGCGCATCGTGCTCTCGGGCAGCGGCGCCGAGCTGCTCGCCAACGAGCGCGTGCAGGCGGCCTACCTGGGGCTTTCCTAGCCGGCTGCTCCCGGCGCGCCGCACAGGTCGCGCACCGTGCGGTACGACATGCGATGCGCGGGACAAGGCCCGAGGCGTGCGAGCGCGGCGCGATGCGCCGGCGTGTCGTAGCCCTTGTGCGCCGCGAAGCCGTAGCCCGGATAGGCGCCGTCGAGCTCTGTCATCAGCCTGTCGCGGTGCGTCTTGGCGACGATCGACGCGGCGGCGATGCAAAAGCTCAGGCCGTCGCCCTTCACGTACGCGTCCTGCGGCATCGCGAGCCCCGGGATGGTGCGTGCGTCGACCAGCACGCGCTCAGGCGGCCGCGGCAGCGCCCCGACCGCGCGCCGCATCGCTTCGAGCGCGGCGTGGTAGATGTTCAGCTGCGCGATGTCCTCGAGGCCGCCGATGCCGATGCCGATGCCGACCGCACGCGTGCGGATGATCTCGGCGAGCGCCTCGCGCCGCCGGGGACTCAGGCGCTTGGAGTCGTCCACGCCGGGAATCTCGGTGCCGGGCGCGAACACGACCGCCGCGGCGACCACCGGGCCGGCGAGCGGCCCTACCCCCACCTCGTCCACGCCGGCGACCTCGGTCAGCCCGGCGCGCCACAGCGCGCGCTCGAGCCTGAGCATGCGCCCGAGACGCAGGCGTTCCTCCTCCGCCCGCTCCGCCGCAGATGTTCGTTTTGTCATGCCGCGCGCAAGGATAGCAGCGCGCAGCTTGACGCACATCAAACCCCTCGCGCGCGGAGCGTGCTGGTATTACCCTCTGGCCCGGAGGAGACATCGGAAATGAAGCAGTCGCTCGTCGCGGGGCTGTCCACGACCCGCACCTTCAACGTGGACCGCGATCGCACCATCGATTTCATGGGCGAGGCGGCGCGCGTGTACGCGACGCCGATGCTGGTGCGCGACGTCGAGCTCTCGTGCCGCGAGTTCCTGCTCGGCCATCTCGACCCGGGCGAGGATTCGGTAGGAACGCGCGTCGAGCTCGACCACATCGCGCCGACGCTGCTCGGCATGACGGTGCGCATCGAGGCGAGCGTCGCCGAGGTGAAGGGGCGCGCGGTCACCTTCGAGGTGACCGGCTCGGACGGCATCGACACCATCTGCCGCGGGCGCCACACGCGCTTCGTCGTCGACGTCAAGCAGACCGAGCAGCGCCTCGCCGCCAAGGCCCAGAAAGCCGGCCGCAAATGAAGGTCCGCACGTACTGCTATCAGTGCGTCGCGGGGCCGGACCTGCTCACCGTCAAGGTGGAGAACGGCGTCGCCACCGAGGTCGAGCCGAATTTCGCCGCCGAGGCCGTGCACCCGGGCGGCGGCAAGGTGTGCGTCAAGGCCTACGGCCTGGTGCAGAAGCTGTACAACCCGAACCGCGTGCGCACGCCGATGAAGCGCACCAACCCGAAGAAGGGCCGTGACGAGGACCCGCGCTTCGTGCCGATCTCCTGGGACGAGGCGTTCGACACCATCGCCGCCAAGCTGAAGGACGTCCGCGCGCGCGGGCTGCTCGACGAGTCGGGCTACCCGCGCGTCGCAGCGAGCTTCGGCGGCGGCGGCACGCCGCAGTCCTACATGGGCACCTTTCCGGCGTTCCTCGCCGCCTGGGGTCCGATGGACATGGGCTTCGGCTCCGGGCAGGGCGTCAAGTGCTACCACTCCGAGCACCTGTACGGTGAGTTCTGGCACCGCGCGTTCACCGTGTCGGCCGACACCCCGTCGTGCAACTACAACATCTCCTGCGGCGCGAACATCGAGGCTTCGGGCGGCGTCGTGGGCGTGTGGCGCCACGCCAACGCGCGCGAGCGCGGCATGAAGCGCGTGCAGGTCGAGCCGCACCTGTCGGTCACCGGCGCGTGCTCGGCCGAATGGGTGCCGATCAAGCCCAAGACCGACCCCGCCTTTCTGTTCGCGCTTCTGCACTCGATGCTGCACGAGCATCCGCGCGAGCGCCTCGACCTCGCGTTCCTCGCCGCACGCACCTCTGCGCCCTACCTCGTCGGGCCGCACGGCTTCTACCTGCGCGACCCGGCGACGAAAAAGCCGCTCGTGTGGGACGCCCGGCGCGGCGCCGCGCTGCCGTTCGACACTCCGGGCGCCTCGCCCGCGCTCGAAGGCGGGCCGTACGCCGTGCGCGCCGTGGAGATCGGACCCGACCAGGAACTGCTCGGCGACGGCGAGCTCGCGGGCGAAACCGCGTTCGCCAAGCTGGTCGCGCACCTGAAGCCCTACACGCCCGAGTGGGCCCAGCGCATAAGCGACGTGCCCGCGGACACCACGCGGCGCATCGCCGACGAGTATCTGTCGCACGCGCGCGTCGGCGCGACGGTCGAGATCGACGGCACGGTGCTGCCCTTCCGCCCGGTTGCGGTGACGCTCGGCAAGACGGTCACCAACGGCTGGGGCGGCTACGAATGCTGCTGGGCGCGCACGCTGCTCGCCGCGCTCGTCGGCGCGCTCGAGGTGCCGGGCGGGACGCTCGGCACCACGGTGCGCCTGAACAAGCCCCTGGGCGAGCGGCTGAAGAGCGTGCGCCCGGGTGCCGACGGCTTCATGGCCTACCCGCTCAATCCGACCGACCGCGAGCACTGGAGCGCAAAGCCGAACATCCGCAACGCCTACCGCACCATGGTGCCGCTCGCGGCCGACGGGCCCTGGAGCCAGGCGCTGGGTCCGACGCACTTCTCCTGGATGTTCCTCGACGAAACGCCCCACGGACTGCCGCGCGTGACGCTGCCCGAAGTCTGGTTCTTGTATCGCACCAACCCGGCCATTTCGTTCTGGGATACCGACCGCCTCGCCGAGCGCATGGCGCGCTTCCCGTTCACGGTGGCGTTCGCCTATACGCCGGACGAGACCAACCATTTCGCCGACATCCTGCTGCCCGACGCGGTCGACCTCGAGAGCCTGCAGCTCATCCGCATCGGCGGCTCGAAGTTCATCGAGCAGTTCTGGGACCATGAAGGCTTCGCGCTGCGCCAGCCGGCGGTCGCGCCGCAGGGCGAGGCGCGCGACTTCAGCGATGTCGCCACCGAGCTCGCGCGCCGCGTCGGCCTGCTCGACAAGTACAATGCGGCCATCAATCGCGGCGTGGCGGGCGTCGCGCTGAAAACCGACAAGTGGGATTACTCGCTGGACACTTCCTGTGCGCACAGCGCCGAGGAGATCTGGGACGCGGTGTGCCGCGCGGCGAGCGCCGAGCTGACCGGCGGCGCCGAGTCGCAGGGCCTGGACTGGTGGCGCGAGCACGGGCTGCGCACGCGGCGCTTCTCGCGGCGCGACTGGTATTTGTATCCGACCATCGTCGAGCTGGGACTGCGCTTCGAGCTTCCTTACCAGGAGCGGCTGCTGCGCGTCGGCAAGGAGCTCGAGCGCAGGCTGCACGAGCACGACATGCATTGGTGGGACGCGCAGCTCACCGAGTACCAGGCGCTGCCGGCGTGGAAGGACTTCCCCGGCCTGTGGGAAACCTCGGTGCGTGCCATGGGGGGGCAGCCGGACGACTACCCCTACTGGCTGATCACCTCGCGCAGCATGCAGTACGCCTGGGGCGGCAACGTCGGCATGCAGCTGATCAAGGAAGTGGCCGACAACATCGCCGGCCACAAGGGGCGTGATCGTGAACGCGCAGACCGCCGATCGGCTCGGCCTGTCCGAGGGCGACCTGGTCGAGATCGCGACGCCCAAGGCGAGCGTGCGGGCGCGAGCGGTCCTGCGCCAGGGCATACGCCCCGACACGCTGCTGCTGCTCGGGCAGTTCGACCACTGGGAGACGCCCTTCGCCAAGGACTTCGGCATGCCGAGCATGAACAAGCTGGTGCCGATGTCGCTCGCCCTCACCGACGCCACCGGTTCGGGTGCCGACGTGGTGCGGGTTTCGCTGCGGAGAGCGGCATGACCCGCTGGGTCATGATCGCGGACCTGCGCCGCTGCGTCGGCTGCCAGACCTGCACCGCGGCCTGCAAGCACACCAATGCCACCCCGCCCGAGGTGCAGTGGCGGCGCGTGCTCGACATGGAGGTCGGCGAATATCCGCAGGTGCACCGCGCCTTCGTGCCGGTGGGCTGCATGCACTGCGCCGACCCGCCGTGCATGCACGTGTGCCCGTCGACCGCGACGCGCCAGCGCGCCGACGGCATCGTCACCATCGACTACGACCTGTGCATCGGCTGCGCGTACTGCGCGGTGGCCTGTCCCTACCAGGCGCGCTACAAGACCGACGAGCCGACGTTCGCCTACGGCGCGCCGATGCCTTCCGAGGCCGAGCGCTTCGATCCGCGCCGCATCGGCGTCGCCACCAAGTGCACCTTCTGCTCGGACCGCATCGACGCGGGCCTGGAAAAGGGCCTCAAGCCAGGGGTCGATCCCGAGGCGACGCCCGCGTGCGTCAACTCGTGCATCGCCAAGGCGCTGCATTTCGGCGATATCGAAGACAAGACGAGCAACGTATCCGAACTGCTCGCCGAGAACCAGTTCTTCCGCATGCACGAGGAGCTCGGCACCGAGCCGGGCTTCTATTACCTGTGGGACCGCAAGGCATGACTTACGGCCCGAAGCCCTGGCTGCAGCGCCACTGGGACCTGCGCGCGGCGACCAACTTCATGCTCGGCGGCACCGGCTCCGGGCTGCTCGTCGCGACCGCGCTCACGGCGCACGCCGCGCCCGACTGGCGCCCGCTCGCCGCGCTCGGGCTCGGGCTCATCGCCCTGGGGCTCGGCGCGGTATGGCTCGAGATCGGGCGCAAGCTGCGCGCGCTACACGTGTTCTTCAATCCGTTCACCTCGTGGATGACGCGCGAGTCGTTCGCGGCGCTGGTGGTGTTCGCGCTCGGGGCGGCTGCGCTCGCCCTAGGGCAGCCGTGGACGGCACAGGCGCTCGGCCTCGCCGCGCTCGCCTTCGTCTTCTGCCAAGGGCGCATCCTGCGCGCCTCCAAGGGCATCCCCGCCTGGCGCACCGCCGGGATCACGCCGCTCATCATGGCGACCGGCCTCGCCGAAGGCTCAGGGCTGTACCTGATCGTGAGCGCGGGCGGCGGCGCGACGCGCGCGCCGCTCGTTCTCTTCGCGCTGGCGCTCGTCGCACGCGCTCTCGCCTGGCGCAGCTACCGCGCAATGCTCGGCGCCGGCCAGCCGCTCGCCGCGCTCGAGCCGAGCGCGAAATGGCTGCTTAATGCCGGCACCGTGACGCCGCTCGTGCTCCTCTTGCTCGCGGGCTTCGTGCTGCCGCAGCTTTTCCCCGCGAGCGCAGTGCTCGCCGGTATCCTCGCGCTGTCTGCCGGCTGGTACTTCAAGTTCACGCTCGTCACGCGCGCGGCCTTCAACCAGGGCTTCGCGTTGCCGCGGCTGCCGGTGCGCGGCAGCCGCTAGACAGGAGCCTCCCGTGACCGCCATGCTGCAGCCGCGCTACGCCAGGGTCCACCACCGCTCGGGCGCCAAGCGCAAGGGCAAGGCCGCGGCCTTCTACTTCCAGCGCCAGGCCGAGACCATGCCGCGCGAGGAACTCGCCCGGCTGCAGCTGCGCCGGCTGCGCGCGATGTTGAAGAACGCCTACCAGAACGTTCCGCTGCACCGCGGCCGCATGAACGCGGCGCGCGTGAAGCCCGAGGACGTGCGCACGCTCGAGGATCTGCAGCGGCTGCCGTTCACCGTCAAGAGCGACCTGCGCGACCAGTATCCCTTCGGCATGTTCGCGCGGCCGCGCGAGGCGCTCGTGCGCCTGCACGCCTCTTCGGGCACCACGGGCAAGCCGACCGTGGTCGGCTACACGCAGAAGGATATCGACACCTGGGCTGAGCTTATGGCGCGTTCGATGGCCTGCGGCGGCGCGCGGCCGGGCGACCTGGTGCACAACGCCTACGGCTACGGCCTGTTCACCGGCGGGCTCGGCGCGCACTACGGCGCCGAGCGGCTCGGCGCGACCGTAGTGCCGATGTCGGGCGGGGCGACCGAGCGCCAGGTGGCGCTCATCAAGGATTTCGGCGCGCGCGTGCTGTGCGCGACGCCTTCGTACGCGCTGAACATCGCCGAGGTCGCCGAGCGGGACGGCATAGACCTGCGCAAGACCAAGCTCGAGATCGGCCTGTTCGGCGCGGAGCCCTGGAGCGAGGCGATGCGCCGCGAGATCCAGATCCGCCTCGGCATCCGGGCGGTCGACCTGTACGGCCTGTCCGAAATCATGGGGCCGGGCGTAGCGGTCGAATGCGAGGCGCAGGACGGCCTGCACGGCTGGGAGGATCATTTCGTGTTCGAGCTGATCGATCCGGAGACCGGCAAGCCGGTGCCGGAGGGGCATGCCGGCGAGCTCGTGATCACGACGCTCACCAAGGAAGCACTGCCGATGATCCGCTACCGCACGCGCGATATCACGCGAGCCGATGCGGCACCCTGCAGCTGCGGGCGCACGCACCTGCGCCTGATGCGCATCACCGGGCGCAATGACGACATGCTGATCATCCGCGGCGTGAACGTCTATCCCTCGCAGATCGAGGCGGTGCTGGTCGGGCTGCCGGATCTCGCGCCGCACTACCAGCTGGTGGTGTCCCGGCGCGGCAACATGGATGAGCTAGGGGTCGAGGTCGAAGCCGCGCCCTCCGTGACCGCGAGCGAAGACGCCTATCGCCAGCTCGCCGAGCGCGTGCGCTATCAGATCAAGTCGCTCGTCGGGGTGACCACCGAGGTGACGGTGAAAAAGCCCGGCGAGGTGCCGCGCTCGCAGGGCAAAGCGGTACGCGTGCGGGACCTGCGGCCCAAGCTCGCATGATCCCTGCGGCCGGCGCGTTCACCGCCGGCGCGCGCAGCCGGTTGCTGCCAGCCTCGGTGCCGCTGCGCTACTTCGGCGCGGCAGTATTGTTTCACGCGCTCGCCTGGGCGCTGCTCTTCGCCTACCCCGCGGAGCCCGAGCGCCTTGCCGCCTACGGCGGCCTCGGCCCCGCGCTCGCTGCGCTGCACCTCGTCACGCTGGGCGTGCTCGCCATGACCGCGGTGGGCGCGACGCTGCAGCTCTTTCCGATCGCCACGCGCCAGGCGGTGCGCTCGGTGACCGCGGCGCGCCTGGTGTGGTGGCTGCTCGCGCCGGGCGTCGCGCTGTTTGCCGCCGGGGCGGCGAGCTATCGCCCGCAGCTCCTCGGCGCGGGGGCCGCGCTCGCGGTCGCGGCGCTCGCCCTCTACGGTTGGCTGCTCTTCGAGAACCTGCGGCGCGCGCGCGGCATGCGCGCCGTGGTGGCGCACGGCTGGGGCGCGCTCGCCGCGCTCGTGCTGCTCGCCGCGAGCGGCCTGGCACTCGTCGCGCACTACGAGCACGGCCTGGCGCTCGACCGGGGCGCGTTCGCCGCGGCGCACCTGCTGCTTGCCGCTTACGGCTTCATGGGGCTGCTCGCCATGGGACTGTCGCAGTTCCTCCTGCCGATGTTCGCGGTCTCGCCTGCGCCGTCGGCGCGCTCGGCTTTCGCGGTCCTCGCTGCTGCCGCCGCCGCTATCCTCCTCGCCCTGGCCGCGCTTCACTCCTCCAGCACGCCGCTCCTCGGCGCCGCCGCCTTGCTCGGGCTCGCGGCGGCAGCGGTGCACGTCGCGGCAATGGAAGCGGCGCTGCGCAGACGCCTGCGCCCGCAACTCGGGCCGGCGTTTCTCCTGGTGCGCGTCGCCTGGGCGTGCCTGCTCGCGAGCCTCGCGCTCGCGACGCTGCTCGCGTTCGGCTTGGCGCCGCCGCGCGCCGCGGCGCTGTTCGGCGTACTGCTCGTGCCGGGATGGTTGCTCACTTTCCTGCTCGCCGTGCTGCAGAGGATCGTGCCGTTCCTCGCCACCGTACATGCCGGCGGCCGCGGGCACGGCGCGCCACTCGTCTCGTCCTTCACGCCCGCGCGCACGCTCGCGGCGCACCGGATCCTTCACCTAGCCGCGCTCGCGCTGCTCGTTGCCGGCGCGGCGCTCGCCAGCCCGTGGCTCGTGCGCGCCGCGGCGGCGGCAGGCCTCGCCGCGGCGCTCGCCTACGGCGCATTCTTCATCCGGGTGCTCGCCCGCCTGCGGGAGGAATAGAAAATGGACTTCGAACGCCAGATCGCGCGACGGCTGCACGAAGAGCACCTCGCTACGCTGGAAATCTGGTCGCGCGTCGAGCAGACCATCGGCAAGCGCGACGCCGCACTCGAGGCGCTGCTCGGGCGTGCCGCGGCCGCGCTCGCCGACGAGGTAGCGCGTCATTTCGACTTCGAGGAAAAGGAGCTCTTTCCGCGCTTGGCGCAGGCGGGCGAGGGCGACATCGCCGAGCTGCTCGCGGAAGAGCATGGCGTGATCCGCGGCGCGGCGGTGCAGTTCGAGGAGCTCGCCCGCGCGCTGCGCGCCGGGAGCGTAGACGCGGCCGGCTGGCAGCGGCTGCGCGTCCTGGCGCTCGAGCTCGCCGAGCGCCTCGTGGCGCACGTGCAGAAGGAGGAGATGTCACTGCTGCCCGCGCTCGAAGACCTGCTCGACGAGGCGGCCGACGCGGAGCTCGCCCTCGCCTATGCGGTCTAACGAGGGCTTCAGCCGGTGCGCGCCGCTGCCACTTGCACCGCCACGAGCGCCTCGTCCACGCGCATCCACATTATCCGGATGCGCATCACCTGCACCCTCACTGAATTCAGAGGAGATCCCCGATGACGACCCGCCTCCTGCCGCTACTCGCCGCAAGCGTCTTGCTGTGCGCCGCGAGCGCCGCGAGCGCCGCCGGCGCCGCTCCCGCCAGCGGCGCAGACGCACTGCTGCATCAGGCGGACGAAGGTACCTGGCGCTCGGCCGCGCACAAGGCGCGCGACCGCTATCGCCACCCGGTCCAGACGCTCGAGTTCTTCGGCCTCGAGCCGGACATGACGGTGGTCGAGCTCGAGCCGGGCGCGGGCTGGTACACCGAGATCCTGGCGCCGGTGCTGCGCGAGCACGGCCAGCTCGTCGAGGCGGCGCCGCCGCTCGACGCGAAAAAGCCGTTCGTGCGCCGCATGGCGGCGGCGTTCGAGCAAAAGCTCAAGTCCGATCCCGCGATCTACGGCAAGGTGAAGCTCGTGCTGTTCGATCCGCCGGGGCAGGTGAACCTGGGCGCCGACGATTCGGCCGACATGGTGCTCACCTTCCGCAACGCGCACGACTGGTTGAACGAAGGGCCCGAGGTGCTGGCGAAGGTGTTCGAAGCGGCGTATCGCGTCCTCAAGCCTGGCGGCGTCTTCGGCGTGGTTGAGCACCGCGCGCGCCCGTACGCGAAAGCGCTTGGGAGTTCGCGCTCGCTGCACCGCATTCCCGAGGACTACATGATCTCGCTCGGGCTCGAGACCGGCTTTCGCCTGGCGGGCGTGTCCGAGGTGAACGCCAACCCGAAGGACGACGAGACGGTAAACGTCCACCGCCTGCCTCCCGACCTCGCCGGCCCGCGGAGCGAACACGCGAAGATGCGCGCGATCGGCGAGTCCGACCGCATGACCCTCAAGTTCGTGAAGCCCGGGCGCGGTTGAGACGCCCGGCGCGCAGATTGTCAGCCTAGCGTGGCTCTTCCCCCCTGAGTTCTTCTAAACGAGGTTCTTGACGAACGCGAGGCGCTGCGCAGGGCCGAAGCCTGCGCGGTAGAAGAAGCCGAGCAGGTCGAAGTGCTCTTTCGCCACGACCGACTCGACGCGCTCGACGCGCAGCGCGCCGAGGTTGATGAACAGCTGCGAAAGGAGCGCCCGGCCCACGCCGGCGTGCGAGAAGTTCGGGTCGACGCCGATCGTATCGATGACCGCCACGGGCTCCGCGCGGCCGAAGTCGCCGTAGTCGGCGGCGGCCATCAGGTAGCCGGCGGCGGTGCCGTCCTTGTGCGCGACGAGCGAGATGCGGATTGCGGATTCACTGAGCGCCTCCTCGAGCTTGCGCCGCATGTACGCGGCTCGGTCGTGACCGGTCAGGCGCCGGTCGATGCGGGTCACCGCCTCGAGGTCGGCCTGAGCGAGCGAGCGTACCTCCGCCAGATCGCGGGCCAGGTGCTCGAAGTGGTTCGGCGCCTCGGCGCCGTAGTCGTTGCGGTCGGCGGGCCGCTCGCGCTCCTCGATCTCCACGGGTTCTTCGCCGCTCGAGCCGAGCGGCGCTTCGGCGAGCCCGCAGTCGACGACGTGGTTGCTGCCGAGCAGGTAGCCGGCGGCATCGAGAAATCGCAACATCTGATGATCGCGCCAACTCGCGCTGGTGCGCATCTCCTTCAGCCCCGCTCGCCTCGAAGCGTCCTCGATCGTCTGCTCGAGCGCGAGCCCGATGCCGCGGCCGCGCGCCTCGGGCTTGACGCCCACCACCTCGAGCCGCATCGCGGGCTCGATGCGGCCGAACTCCCCCTCGAGCACGTGGCCGAGCACGTAGCCGGCGAGCGCTCCCTGTTCGTCGACCGCGTACTGCGCATGCAGTTTGGGCTCGCGCAGCGCCATCGCCAGCCGCCGCTCGAAATAGCTGCGGCGCGTCCGCCCGGTGATCGAGCCGTCGATCGCGACTACCGCGTCGAGATCGCCCGGCGTGAGCGGCCTTGGTCTGATCTGCATGGGTCGGCGCTCAGCCGTGCAGGCTCTGGTACTTTTCCATCAGCTGCTCGGGCGTTTCCGCGTAATCCGGATTCTGCACGATGCAATCCGCCGGGCACACCAGCTTGCACTGCGGCTCGTCCTCGGCACCGACGCACTCGGTGCACTTCATCGGGTCGATGACGTAGATCGGGTCGCCGACGCTTATCGCTTCGTTTGGGCACACCGGCTTGCAGGCATCGCAGGCGGTGCAGTTGTCATTGATCAACAAGGCCATCGGGATCTCCAGTAACGGTTCAGGCCGCAGCGCGCTGCTGCAGCTCTTTCAGCTTGTCGTGCCGGAAAGCGCCCCACAGCGCCGCGCCGATCGCGCCGGCGTAGATCGACTCCGGATGATTGACGGTGTCGAGTCCCGTGATCTTCTCGTTTACCAGCTCTTCGCGCAGCGCGGCGAGCAGGCCGGCGTCGAGCGCGAGGCCGCCGGTGAGCAGCACGGTGCCGCTCTTGATGCCGGTGACCTTGAGCAGCTTCACCAGGCGAGACGCCATGGAAATGTGGATGCCCTTCAGGATGTCCGGCGTGGGAATGCCGCGCGACACCATGTTGATGACGTCGGTCTCGGCGAGCACCGCGCAGATCGAACTGATCTTCTCCGGCGTCTTCGCGGCTTTCGACAGCGGCCCGATTTCCTCGACCGCGACGCCGAGGTAACGCGCGATGTTCTCGAGGAACTGGCCCGATCCCGAGGCGCACTGGCTGGTCATCTTGTAGGACAGCACCTTTCCGCGTTCGTCGATGTAGATGGCGCGGCCGTTGAGCGCGCCGATGTCGACCACCGCGCGCGCATCGGGTCGAAGGAAGATGCCGCCGCGCGCGTGGGTGGTCATCGAGTAGAAGTGCCCGGTGGCGAATTTCACGTTCTCGCCTTCGCCCGTGGTGGCCACGTAGTCCACGTCGCCGGGCTTGAGTCGCGCTTCCTCCAGCACCTCGTCGTAGCCGGCCTTGGCGAGCTGCATGTTGTCGCGCCGGCGTATGCGCTCGCAGCGCCTGGCGAGCCATTCGCTCTTGGCGCCCGCGCCCGATCCGTCCGTCCTGAAAAGCGTCGTCTTGACGACTCCGGAGCCGATGTCGATGCCGATCGTGTGGATCATTGCCTCGCCTCCACTGTTTTTCCTTCCTCGACCACCGCTCGCCACGCGAAGGTCGCGCCGCCGAGCGCGCCGGTGTAGATCGAATCGGGGTTGATGTTGAGCGTCACTTCGCCGTAGTTCTCCTTGACCAGCTCCATCAGCGCCTTTACCGCGGCCTCGTTCTTGGCCACGCCGCCGGTGAACGTGAACTGGTCCCGGATGCCGCCGGAGCGCGCCAGGATCGACATCGCGCGCAGGATGATGGCGCGGTGCAGCCCCGCCATGATGTCCTCGCGCTTTTCGCCGAGCGACAGGCGGTCGCGCAGCTCGGCCCCCGCGAACACCGTGCAGGTCGAGTTGATGCGCACCGTCTTGGTCGATTTCATCGCCAGGGGTCCCAGCTCGTGCAGACCCATGTTCATCTCGTCCGCGATGTAGCCCAGGTAGCGCCCGCAGCCTGCGGCGCAGCGGTCATTCATCTGGAAGCTCTCGACGATGCCGTTGGCGTCGACCTGGATCGCCTTGGTGTCCTGACCTCCGATGTCGAGCACCGTAGCGGTATGCGGGTACATCACGTGGGCGCCCAGGCCGTGGCACAGGATCTCCGAGCGGATGTGCTCCTTCGAGAACGGCAGCCGCGCGCGGCCGTAGCCGGTACCGACCACGTAAGCCTCGTCGAGCGGCGTATCAAGCACCCCCTTGATCGGGGCACGCACCGCATCGCGGGTTTTCGAGTCGGTCTTCAGGACGGAAAAGCTGCGGTCCAGCGCGGCGAGCAGGTGGGGCTTGATCGAATCCCCATAGACGCGGTTCTCGACCTCGATGATCGAGCGATCAAAGACGTTGAGCAGCATGTCGTAGCGCACCCCGGCTTCCTTGGCGACCGCCTCGCCGACTGCGAGGTAGCGGCTGCCGGCGATGTCGCGGAAGAAGTCCGATTTGCGCTTCGCGCCTGGCGCGAACAGTTCCGGGGCTTCTGTTTTCAGGAGAGAAAAAGTTCTTTCAAGGGCAAGAGCAACCCCTTTTTCAGCGTCGCCGAACCGCGCGCCCTCGGCGTTTCGCCGGCAGGTGGCCTCGAGGTCGGCCAGTTGCTCGAGGAACTGCTCGAGCCGGAAGTCGCGCTCGAGCTGCCCGAGGAAGTCCTCGAGCCGGCCGTTGAGCGCGCCCGATCTGGACAGTGCCTCGCGGAACAGGTGGAAGCGTGCATTGACGAGCGCCTCCTGCTTGGCGATCGCCGCCGCCGTGTCGTAGTTCGAGCGCGAGTTGGTGATGCCACGCCCGAGTACGTTCTTCTGCTCGTCGATCACGACCGCCTTGGTGGTGGTCGATCCCAGGTCGATTCCAATAAAGCATCTCATGGTCAGTGAAGCGCCGCGGAGCGCTTTTGCTTGATCATCTGAAAATAGCTCTCGAGGCGGTTCTTGATGTTCGCCGCCGAGAAGTAGCGCGGGTCCACCAGGTCCGACTCGATGAACGCCGCCGGCTTGCCGGTGCGCTTCTCGACTTCGCGCAGGATCAGCAGCTGCCCTGCCGAGAAGCTGTTGCAGCTCTTGATCGAGTTGATCAGCAGGCCGTCGGCCTGGTACTGGTCCATGTACTTGCAGATCATGTCGATGCGCTGCGGGAAATTGAGGTTGGTGTAGCAGCCCAGGCAGTACTCGGCGAGCGACTCGAGCGGGTGCTCGGGGTCGTGGCGGAAGCCGAAGTCGTATACGCCGCCGACTTTCGCGTAGGTCGAGGCCACCACCACTGCGCCCTCGTCGTAGAACATCTTCCAGAAGTCGCGGAAGCTGGTCCAGTTCGGCGGGCCCTCGACCACCAGGCGATACTTCTCCTCGCCCATCTCGCCCTCCGGCGTGATCGGGCCCTTGCCCTCGCGGATGCGCTGCTCGATCTCGCCGCGCAGCACGCTATAGAACTGCGTCGCCTCGGGCGTGCCGCGGAAGGCGGTGAAGATCGGGCCGATGTAGTACACCGCGCCGAAGTAGCCGTCGATCGGCGAGGGCTTGTGCTTGGCCGACTGCAGGGTCCAGACGAGGTCTTCCTCGGCCTTCACCGACTCCCTCATGTACTGGCGCAGCCGGTCAATGTCGAACTTGACGCCCGAGACCTTCTCGAGCGTCGGGATGACCTTCTCCTTGAGCTGCTTGACGACGTAGTCGCGCATGTTCTTCGAGATGTGGCCGTCGCCCTGGTAGGGCACGTGCAGCATCACCGTTTCGCAGTCGTATTTCTGGCGCACCAGCTCGAACCACTTCATGAAGGTGAAGCAGCCGGTGTAGGACAGCAGCAGCACGTCGGGCGTGGGCAGGGGCTCGCCCGTGGGCCCGACCTGGCCCTGCAGCATCATGCCGAGGTCGGTCTTCACGTACGTGCACACGTCCTCGGAATGGCCTTCGCGCTCGGCGTCCATGATGAACTTGCCCGACTTCTTGCGCATGCCGCTCTGCAGCGCGTTGGTCTCCGGGAGGCTGCGCGCGAAGTCGAAGCACATCAGCAGCTCGTTCAGGTTGCCCGGCACGAACGTGGCGGACACCTTCTTGCCCAGCTGGCGCGAATTCGCGAGCTCGTGGTAGTTGCCGTTGATCAACTCCTTCTGCAGCCACATCGCGTCCTCTTTCTGGACGACCGGCTTGGCCTTGGGCGTGACTTGCGGTTGCATTGCTGGTGTCGTCATGCGGCACTCCAGAGTTTGATCGAATCGGCAAAGGTCCCGGCCTGCTCGCGGATCGGCGCCATCTGACCGGTGTTCTCGGCGTACTTGAACGCCGTGTAGGGGATTTTCTGCTTGGTGAGTACCTCCTGCAGCATCGGCCGTTCGAGCAGCGCCGGGTCGCAGAACGACGGCGCTGCAAAGATGACGCCTTCGGCGCCGCGCGTCTTGTACTGGTGCAGCAGGAACTTGCCCTTGTCCTCTTTCTTCTCGTCGTACTTCGGCGAGGACTGCACCGAGTGGTGCAGGAACGCCTTGGCGAGCTGGTCGAGCGGGTCGCCCGTCGCGGGCACCGGCTCCCGCAGCCAGCGGGTGATCAGGATGAAGTCGTCGTCGACGATGTAGCAGCCGGCCATCTCGATCGACTTGATGAGGCTCAAGGGGGGCTGCTCGCAGAACGACCCGGTGAGAACCACGCGCGCGTTGTCGCGCTGCGGGCGCTTCTCCGCGTCGGCCGCGGCGAGGTACTCGCGCACGAGGCGAGTGTGCTCTTCCGGCGGCAGCACCAGGCCTGCGCGCAGCACCAGGTACACCTCCGAAGTGGGGGCCTGCCACGGCTTCTTCGCCCGGTAGGCGTAGAGGTCCTCGATCGCCTTGCGGTTGTCGTTGTAGACCGCGAGCGACGCGCGCAGCTCGTCGTCGGTGATCGGTTGCCCGCGCAGGCGCGCCAGGTCGTCACGAACCTGCTGCATCTCGTGCACGTAGAACTCGCCGCCGATCGAGTCGTCGTAGTTCTGCGGCACGTCGACGTAGCGCACGTACTTGTCCTTGAACATGATCTGCCACATACCGGAGAGGTTGCGGATCACGTCGCAGATCGACGGGAACAGCATGCCGTCCAGGCAGTCGAGCCGTCCGGTCAGGCCGAGCTCGAGCGTCGAGCGCGGAATGCGGCAGATGTAGCTCTGGTAGTAAGCGTCGCCCTGGATTACCTCGATCTGGTCGCCGCCACCGAAGATGCCCACCGGCAACATGCCTGCGGCGTGGATTAGCTCGCGCGGCACGTAGATCGGCATGTAGCCGATCGCCTTGCGCCCAGGCGCGGCGGCCTTCCACTGCTTGACGGCGTTGAAATTCAGGTCCTCGAAGAGCGCCTCGCAGCGCCCGACCACCTCTTTCAGGCTCATCGGTGCTCCCATGTCGGTGTGCGCTTGTCCATGAATGCCTGCAGCCCCTCGAGCGCGTCGCGCGTGCGCATCAGCCCTTCGAGGTAGAGCGCCTCGACCTCGGCGAAGCGGCGCCTGGCCGCCTCCGCGAGCGGCGTGCGCGCGGCGCGCAGCGCGTAGCGGAGCGAGCTCGCGCTTTTTCCCGCCAGATGCGCATCGAAGTACGCGAGCGCAGCGACGGCCGGATCGTCAGCGACCTCGCACGCCAAGCCCCAGGCGAGCGCGGTCGGCGCGTCGATCGAGCGGCCCGATAAGAGCAGGTCCTCGGCGCGCGCCTGGCCCAGCCGCGCCGGCAGCAGGACCGAAGCCGCGGGTGCGAATACGCCGAGCTTCATCTCTGGCTGGCCGAACTGCGCGTCGCGCCCGGCGAAAAGCAGGTTGCCGCCACAGGCGAACTCGAGCCCGCCGCCCAGGCACTGTCCGCGCGCGGCGACGAGGATCGGCGCGGGCCAGGCGAGCATGCGCGAAAGGAGCGCGTGCAGCCCTTGCAGCATCGCCGCACAGCTTGCCGGCAGGTGCTCCTCGACGCTCGCGCCGAAGGAGAAGTGCGGGCCTTCGTGGTCGATCAGCACGCCGCGCACGCCGCTGTTGCCTGCGTGCTCTCCGAACGCGCGCTCGAGCGCAGCGATCATCGCGGCGTCGAGGATGTTCGCCTTCGGGCGCGCGAGACGCAGCCGCAGCAGCGCGCCTTCGCGCTCGATCCAGGCCTTGAGCGGCGTTTCGCTCATGGTCAGCCCTTGCGCTTCGCCTTGGGCTGGATCGCGTCGTGCAGCGGGCCGACCCAGCTCTCGCCGGCGGCGAGCTTCTGGCGCAGGAGCACGAAGTCCACTTCGCGGTCGTCCTTGGTGCCCTCGTTGAAGGCGGTGAACCCGGCGCGCGCCTCGGTCATCATGTTGAGCGCGAGCCAGGCGCGCGCGTCTTCCTTGTTGCGGTTCCAGGCCTCGAGCTTCGGCTTTCTCAGCTCCTCGAGCGTCTTCGTGGTGCAATCGGGGAACGTGAGCAGGATCTTGGCGCACAGCTCCTCGACCTTGGCATCTAGCAGCGAGAGATCGACCGTGCCTTTCGCCATCAGCGCCTTGCCGGCCTTGAGCGCGTCGCCGGTCTTCGATTCACCGAATGCGAGGCGACCGTACTCGTCGAACACGCGTGCGGTCTCGACCAGGGGGTTGGCGACGAATTTGCCGTCGAGCTTCAGCGCGGGAACGATGTCGGTGAGGATTCCCCAATAGTAGGCCTTGTGCGCCGAGAACGGCTCGCACAGCACGCAGGCGGCCATCGAGCGCTCGGCTCCGATCACGACCGGCAGGAAGTCGGTCGCGCCGCCGATCGGCGCAGAGCCGTGCTTCGGCCCGGCCTGGCCGAAGCGCGCCAGATCCTGCGCGACGGAGAAGTCGCAGGCCATGCCGATCTCCTGCCCGCCGCCAATGCGCATGCCGTTGACCCGGCAGATGACCGGCTTGTCGCAGGCGAGGATGGCGGAGACCATGTCGTTGAACAGGCGCATGTACTGGCGGTACTCCTGCGGATGCCCGGCGTAATACTCGGCGTACTCCTTCGTGTTGCCGCCGGTGCAGAACGCCTTATCGCCCGTGCCGGTAAACACAACCGAGCTGACGTCGCGCGCGTTGGACGTCGCACGGAAGGCGAGGATCGTGGCCTTCACCATTTCGGTGGTGTAGGAGTTGAACTGCTGCGGGTTGTCGAGCCAGATCCAGGCGTTGTACAGACCGGCCGCCACCTTCCCGTCCGGCGTCTTCGCCGGCCGCTTCTCGACCTTGACGCCCGGCACGTCGATCTCGGCCAGATCGTGATTTTTCAGAACGTGCACCTTCGCCTCCATGAATGTTCTCCTAGGGAACGAGCACCGCGCGCTTGGCGATTTCCCGGTGATGCACCGCCTCAAAAACGCGGTTGATGTCCTTTAGCGGCCGCGGCTCGACGAAGGGCTTCACCTTTACCTTGCCAGCGAGCACCAGGTCGAGCGCGGCCGGGTACTGCTCCGGCGGGCAGCCCCAGTTGCCGAGCGCGCGCGCATCGAACGCCATCAGGTTCGAGAGTCGCACTTCGACCTTGTCCATCGTGAAGCCGACCACCGCAAGCGTCGCGCCGTGGACGAGCAGCCCCCACGCGGTCGCCTGTCCGGCGGCGGTTCCGGAGCATTCGAAAATGATCCACTCGGTCGGGCGCAGGCCATTCTGCTTGGCGAACTCGGAGATCGCGGACTTGAGCGCTTTCTGGTCCTGCGACTTGGCGTTCAGCGTGAGCGCCGCGCCGTGGGGCTTGAGCACCGCGAGTTTGGCATCGTCCACGTCGATCGCCACGACCTTCGCGCCGAACGCGCTCGCGACCTGCACGCAATAGCCGCCGACGCCGCCGGCGCCGATGACCACCGCAAGGGTTCCCGGCGCAACGCCGGCACGCCGCACCGCCTGGTAGGGGGTGGTGAGCGCGTCGGCGACGACCGACACCTCGGCCAGCTCGAGGCCCGCGGTCGAGAGCCGCTTTTCATCCACCTCGCACAGGCCGCGCCCCGGCACCACGATGTGCGAGGCGAAGCCGCCCTGGATATCGTTGCCCGGCATCTTCTGTTTGCGGCAGATGGTGCCGAGGCCCCGTTTGCACAGATCGCATTCGCCGCAAGGCAGCACGGCCGGGACGATGACCGCCTTGCCGAGCCACGCTTCCGCACCCGCCCCGGCGGCGACCACCCTGCCGGAGACCTCGTGGCCGAGCGCGAGCGGCAGCGGGTGATTGGTGCGCACGCCGTCGTAGAAGTAGCCGAGATCGGTGTGGCAGACGCCGCAGCCCGCCACGCTCACCGCCACTTCGCCCGCGCCCGGCGCGGCATCGAAGGCTTCGAGCACCAGCGGCGCCTTGGGCGCCGTCATCAGCCAGCGTTGCGCGTGGATTGCTGCCACCATGTCCGCTCCTCCACTTGCCCTGCGCCGCGTTTTGACCTATTGTGGTATTCAAGTACCACATTACCAATTTAGCCCGGAAGCGCCGCGACGTCAACGTCCCGAACCACCGCATGAGTGCTCTTTTTACGCCCCGTATGCGGGCGCGATTTGATCCAGAGCAAGGAATTCGCGCTTCGTTGCGCGAGCATGCCGATCCAGGAGGTGTTGTATGAGCGATGCAAGCGAAGGCGCCCGCGAGCGCCACAGCGTCTCGGTAGCTCTCGCCGGCTCTGGCGGCGCGGGCGTGATGACCGCCGGCAATATGCTGCTCGAGGCGGCCGCCCACGCGGGCTACTACGGATTGATGACGCGCACCAGCGGGCCCCAGATCCGCGGCGGCGAGGCGGCCGCCATGGTGAGGGTGTCGACTTTCGCAACCGACAGCCAGGACGATCGCTTCCACGCGCTCGCGGCGATCGACTGGCAGAACGTCGGCCGCTTCGCCTCCGAGATTCCCCTCGACCCGGCGAGTCTGCTCGTCGGCGATCCCGCGCAGGGCGAACCGCCCGAGACCTTCACTCGGACCGGCGCGCGCCACCTATCGGTCGAGTTCAAGGCGCTCGCGAAGACGGTCCCGGGCGGTTGGCCAAACATGGTCGCGCTCGGCCTGCTCGGCGGCCTGATGGGCCTGCCGGAAGCCTCGCTCGCGCGCGCCGTGACGCGGGCGACGAAGAAGGGCGGGGACGCGCTCGCGGCGAGCCTCGCCGCGATGAAGATCGGCATGGCGCAGGCCGAGGGAATCGGCCACGCGCTGCGTCTTGCGCCGCCGGCCCCCGCCGGCAAGCGCTGGCTGATCAGCGGCAACGAGGCCGCGGGCTACGGCGCCCTGCGCGGCGGCGTACGCTTCGTCGCGGCGTATCCGATCACGCCGGCGACCGAGCTGCTCGAGTGGATGTCGCCCGCGCTCACCAAGGTCGGCGGTGCGCTGGTGCAGGCCGAGGACGAGCTCGCGTCGATCAACATGATCCTCGGCGCCTCCTACGGGGGCGTGCCTTCGCTCACCGCGACCTCGGGTCCCGGACTGTCGCTGATGATCGAGGCGCTCGGGCTGGGCGTGACCGCCGAGATTCCCATCGTGGTGGTGGACGTGATGCGCACCGGGCCGTCGACCGGCATCGCAACCAAGACCGAGCAGGCCGACCTCAATATCGCGCTGTACGGCATGCACGGCGATGCGCCGCACATCGTGATCGCGCCCAACTCGGTCGCCGACTGCATGGCCGCGACCCAGTGGGCGGTAAGCCTCGCCGAGCGCGTGCAGACGCCGGCGATCGTGCTCTCGGACCAGTACTTCGGCCAGGCGCGCGCGATCGTCGAGCGCCCGCGCGCCACCGCGTTCGACGGCGCGCGCCTGCGTGCGAGCCCGCACGCCCCCGAATACAAGCGCTATGCGCTCACTGCCTCGGGCGTATCGCCGATGGCGATTCCGGGTACGCCGGGCATCACCTACACCGCCGATGGCCTGGAGCACAACGAGCGCGGCACGCCCTCTTCGCAGGCGGCCGATCATCTCGCGCAGCTCGAGAAGCGCCAGCGCAAGCTGGCGTCGCTCGATTGCGGCGAGCACTGGGCGAGCCTCGAGGGCGAGGGCGACATCGCGGTGCTCACCTGGGGCTCGTGTACCGCGCCGGTGCGCGAAGCCTTCGTGCGCGCGAAGGCCGACGGCGTCAGGGCGCGCCTCGTCTCGCTGCGCCTGCTCGCGCCGGCGCAGCCCGAGCGCCTGAAGCAGGCGCTCGCCGGCGTCAAGCGCGTGCTGGTGGTCGAGCAGAGTTTCAGCGGCCAGTTCTACCGCTACCTGAGGGCCGAGTACGAGCTCCCGGGCGAGGTGCACAGCCTGCGCCGGCCCGGGCCGCTGCCGATCCGGCCGAACGAAATCCACGAGACGCTCGTGAAATGGAGCCGCGCATGAACGCCCCGGCCGTCGCTCCCGCGCTCACCGCGCAGGATTTCAAATCCGACTACAAGCCCGTGTGGTGCCCGGGCTGCGGCGACTACACGGTGCTCGCCTCGATCACGCGTGCGCTCGCCGCCCTCGCGCTGCGCCCCGAGAATGTCGCCGTGGTCTCGGGCATAGGCTGCTCCTCGCGCATCCCGGCCTACACGACCTGCTACGGCTTCCACGGCGTGCATGGGCGCGCGCTGGCGGCGGGCACCGGACTCAAGGTGGCGCGCCCCGATCTCACGGTGCTGGTCGCCGGCGGCGACGGCGACGGCTACTCGATCGGCGGCAATCATTTCCTGCACGCCTGCCGGCGCAACGTGGATCTCACCTACATCGTGATGGACAACCACGTGTACGGCATGACCAAGGGCCAGCCCTCGCCAACCACGGAGCCCGACTGGAAGAGCAAGCTCTCGCCGGCCGGAACCGGACTGCGCGAATTCCATCCGCTGGTGATCGCGCTCGCCTCGGGCGCGAACTTCATCGCGCGCTCCTTTTCCGGCGACCCGAGCGGTACCGCCAGCCTGATCGCCGAGGCGATCCAGCATCCCGGGTTCTCCTTCATCGAAGTGCTCTCGCCCTGCGTGACCTTCCGCCCCGAGCAGCGCGGCTGGAAGGAGGCGGTGCGGCCGGCACCGGTCGCGCCGACCGACGATCCGGCGCGCGCCGCGCGCCGCCTGATGACCGACGACGGATTCAACCTCGGCGTGCTCTATAAGGGCAACCGCCGCCCGTACGCCACCGATCGGCGCGCCGCGCAGGAAGTCGCCGAGCTGGAAAGGGAGTTCGCGCTATGAAGAAGAAAAAGCCCGCTGCCGGCTATGCCGAATTCATGGCGCGCGCCTACGTGATGGAGATGGACGCCTCGGAGCGCTACGCGGACTTCGCCGACCAGATGGAGGTGCACAACAACCTCGACGTGGCCGAGCTGTTCCGCAAGCTTTCGCATATCGAGGGGCTGCACGCGCAGCGCATCCTCGAGGAGATGGGCTGGACGCAGCCGCCGCGCGCGCTGCTCTCCTGGCGCTGGGACGAAGATCCGGAACCCCCTGAGACTGCACCGGTCACCGAGCTGCACTACCTGATGCAGCCCTGGCATGCGCTCGAGCTCGGGCTGAAGAACGAGCGCCGCGCGCTGAAGTTCTTTGAGCGCCTGGTGAAAACCTCGGGCGTGCCGGCCGCGGTCAAGAAAGTCGCGAAGGATATGGCCCACGAGGAACGCGAGCACGTGCGCCTGATCCAGCAGTGGATGAAGCGGGTACCGAAGCCCGAGCCCGGGTGGGACCGCGATCCCGATCCCCCGGTCTACTCGGACTGAGGGCGCGGCCAGCTGGCGGCGACCGCGGTGGCGCTTATTTGAGCTTGTAGTACTTCTGGTTCAGCCACGCGCCGACGCTCTGCTCGCCCTCGGCCGACAGGCCCGCGCGGGTGCGCGTGTTGCAGAACTGGACCTGCGCGAGGAGCGCCGGCGCGGTATGGATCTTGCGATCCGGCCGCGTGAACACGCGCGAGCCGTCGCCGCCGAACTGCGCGACGTGGCAGGCCGCGCACTTCTGCTCGTAGAGTTTTTCGCCTGCCTTCGGGTCGCCGAATGCGAACACGTCGGAGGCGGCATGCGCGCTCCCGGCGGCGAGTGCGAGGGCAACGGGAATCCATTTCGCTAGGTTTCTCAAGGCTCACTCCACGGTTACGGATTTGGCGAGATTGCGCGGCTTATCGACGTCGGTGCCGCGCGCGAGCGCCGCGTGATAGGCGAGCAGCTGCAGCGGCACCACGTGCAGAATCGGGGACAGCGGGCCCGCGTGGTCTGCAAGCCGGATGACGTGCACCGAGTCGCTCTCTTCGATCTGCGTCTCGCGGTCGGCAAACACGTAAAGCTCGCCGCCGCGCGCGCGCACCTCCTGCAGGTTCGACTTGAGCTTTTCCACCAGCGCGTCTCCCGGCGCGACTGCGACGACCGGCATGTCGCGGTCGACGAGGGCGAGCGGCCCGTGCTTGAGCTCGCCCGCTGCGTAGGCTTCGGCATGGATGTAGGAGATCTCCTTCAGCTTCAGCGCGCCCTCCATGGCGATCGGCCAGTGGATGCCGCGCCCGAGGAACAGCGCATGTTGCTTCCCGGCGAAGCGCTGTGCCCACTCTTCGACCTGCGGCTCTACGGCAAGCACGTGGCCGATCGCTGCCGGGACGTGACGTAAGGCGTGCAACAGCGACTCCTCGGCAGCGGGCGCGAGCGTGCGCCGCTGCTTGGCGAGCACCAGTGCTAGCAGGAACAGCGCGCCGAGCTGCGTCGTGAAGGCCTTGGTCGAGGCGACGCCGATTTCCGGGCCGGCGCGCGTCAGGAAGCGCAGCCGCGAGCCGCGCACCAGCGAACTCTCCGGCACGTTGCAGATCGACAGGGTGCGCGCGATGCCGAGCGAGCGCGCGTGCTCCAGCGCGCCCATCGTGTCTGCGGTTTCGCCGGACTGCGAAATGGTGACGAACAGCGCGTTCGCGTCGGCCACGACGTCGCGATAGCGGTATTCGCTCGCGATGTCGACCTGCACTGGAAGGCGCGCGAGCGTTTCGATCCAGTAGCGCGCCACCATGCCCGCGTGGTAACTCGTGCCGCAGGCGACCAGCTGCACCGACGAGACCCCGGAGAGCAGCGCATCGGCCTCGGCGCCGAACAGGCCGGGCTGCACTGAACCCGCGCCGGTCACCATCTCGAGCGTATTGGCGAGCGCCCCGGGCTGCTCGAAGATCTCCTTCTGCATGTAGTGACTGTACGGGCCGAGCTCGACCGCCTGAGCGGTGAGCTCGGAGCGATGCACCGGTCGCTCGACGGGCCGGGCCGCGGCGTCGAGAATGCGCACGCCGTCCGGCCGCACCTCGGCGCAATCGCCATCCTCGAGGTAGATCACCCGCTGCGTTACCTGCACGAGCGCCGAAACGTCGGATGCCGCGAAGTTCTCGCGCTCGCCCAAGCCGAGCAGCAGGGGCGCGCCCTTGCGCGCCACCACGACCGTGCCGGGATCGCTCTCGGAAACTACGGCGATCGCGAACGCGCCCTTCAACTCCGCGACGGCACGGCAGGTCGCGGCGAGCAGATCCGTGTCGCGCCGGCGGCAGTCGGCGATGAGATGGGCAATGACCTCGCTGTCGGTGTCCGAGGTGAAAACGAAGCCCGCGGACCGCAGCCGCGCGCGGATCGGCTCGTGGTTCTCGATGATGCCGTTGTGCACCACCGCCAGGCCGCCCGACACGTGCGGATGGGCGTTCTTCTCACTCGGCGCGCCGTGCGTCGCCCAGCGCGTGTGTGCGATCCCGGTCGAGCTGGCGAGACCCTGCTCGCCGACCCGCGCCGCAAGCTCGGCCACCCGGCCGGCGGTGCGTACGCGCGTGAGCCGCGGCGCTTCCGCGCCGTTCAGAACCGCAACCCCCGCGGAGTCGTAGCCGCGGTACTCGAGCCGCCGCAGCCCTTCGATCAGGACCGGGACGATGTCGCGGTGCGAGGCCGCGCCCACGATGCCGCACATCGCGTCAGCCCTTCTTGCGCGGCGGCTTCCAGCCCGGCAGCGATACCTGCCGGGCGCGCGCCACCGTGAGCTGGTCAGGCGGGGTGTCCTTGCTGATGGTCGATCCCGCGCCGATGTAGGAGCCCCTGGCGATCGTTACCGGCGCGACCAGCGTCGCATCGGAACCGATGAAGCAGTCGTCCTCGATCACCGTGCGCTGCTTGCTCGCGCCGTCGTAGTTGCAGGTGATGGTGCCCGCGCCGATATTCACGCGCGCGCCGACCTGCGAGTCGCCGATGTACGAGAGGTGGTTCGCCTTCGAGCCGGCGCCGATGCGGCTCGCCTTGACCTCGACGAAGTTGCCGATGTGCACGTCCTGTGCGAGGCTGGCGCCCGGGCGCAGACGCGTGAACGGGCCGATGCGGCAGCGCGCTCCGACTTCTGCCTCCTGCAGGAAGCAGAAGCCCAGGATCTCAGTTCCGTCCGCGACCGTCACGTCGCGCAGCACGCAGTTCGGGCCTATGCGCACGCCGTCGCCGATCCGCACGGTGCCTTCGAACACGCAGTTCAGGTCGATCGACACGTCGCGCCCGCACTTCAGCGAGCCGCGCACGTCGATGCGCGCCGGATCGGCGAGCGTGACGCCGGCTTCGAGCAGGCGCTCGGCCGCGCGCCGCTGCAGTTCGCGCTCCAGCGCGGCGAGCTCGCGCTTGGAGTTGACCCCCGCCACGTCCCAGCGGTCCTGCGCCTTGATCGCCTGCACCTCGATGCCGTCAGCGACCGCGAGCCCGATGACATCGGTCAGGTAGTACTCCTTTTGCGCGTTGTCGCTCGTCAGTCCATTGATCCAGCGCGCAAGCGCGCGCGCGGGCGCGGCGAGAAATCCGGCGTACCACTCCGATATCGCCAGCTCCTGCGCGGACGCGTCTTTATGCTCGACGATGCGCTGCACCTTGCCCGAGGCGTCGCGCACCACTCTGCCGTATCCGGAAGCATCGCCCAGGTCGCAGGTCGCGATCGCCAGGCCGTCGCGCGCGGCGTCCAGCAGCCGCCCGAGCATCTCGCTAGGCACGAGCGGAACGTCGCCGTTCAACACCAGAACCTGAGCGTCGCCCGGGACGGCCGGCAAGGCCTGGGCGACGGCGTGCCCGGTGCCGAGCTGGCGGGATTGCTCGACCCAGCGCAGGTCCTCGCCGGGAAAGTTCGCCTGCACCGTCTCGCCCCCATGGCCGTGCACCACGATGATCCCCTGTGCGCCGAGCGTTCGGGCTCTGTCGAGGACGTGCGCGAGCAGCGGCCGGCCCGCAAGCGGATGAAGGACCTTCGGCAGCGACGAGTACATGCGCTTGCCCTGGCCCGCGGCAAGCACGATGACGTGGAGGGGCATGAGTGCAAAATGCTAAAGGGCGGACCGTAGCCGCGCAAGCATCTCTTCGATCTCGTCGCGCGTCACGTTCAGCGCGGGCATGAAGCGCAGGCACGCGGCGCGCGGAGAATTGATGAGCAGCCTAGCCTCGAACGCACGCCGTACCGCCTCTGCGCCGCGCGGGCTCCCGAGCTCGAGGGCGAGCAGCAGACCGCGACCGCGTACCTCTCCCAGGCCAAGCTCGGCCGAAAGCGCGCGCAGCCGCTCGGCGAGGTAGGCGCCGTTTTCTTCGACCTGCGCGAGGAACTCCGGCCGCGCCACCTCGGCGACCACCGCGTCGCCGACGGACGTCATCAGCGGATTGCCGTTGAACGTGCCGCCCTGCTCGCCGGCCTCGAACACGCTCGCGCGCTCCGAGGCGAGCAGCGCGGCGAGCGGAACGCCCCCGCCGATGCCTTTGCCGAGCGTCAGGATGTCGGGCCGGATGCCGAAGTGCTCGTAGCAGAACATGCGGCCGGTGCGGCCGATGCCGGTCTGGATTTCGTCCAGCACAAGCAGCACGCCAAGCTCGCGCGTCAGCTCGCGCAGCTGGCGCAGGAATGCGCCCGAGAACGGAACCACGCCGGCCTCTCCCTGGATCGGCTCGAGCATCACTGCGCAGGTGCGCGGCCCGATCGCGCGCCGCACCGCATCCAGGTCGTCCCTCGGGACGCGCACGAAGCCGGGAACCTTCGGCTCGAACAGCCGCTCCCAGCCGGCCTTGCCCGAGGCCGACATGGTGGCGAGCGTGCGGCCGTGGAACGCATCCTCGAACACGACGATCTCGTAAGCGCCGCCGCGCTCGCGCGCGCCCCACTTGCGCGCCAGCTTTAGCGCGCCTTCGTTCGCCTCCGCTCCGCTGTTGGCGAAGAACACGCGTTCGAGGCCGCTCAGGGCGGTCAGGCGGGCGGCGAAGCGCCGCATCGGCTCGTTGTAGTAGGCCGGGCTCACGTTGATGAGCTGCGCGGCCTGCGCCGCGAGCGCGTCGCGCACGAGCGCGGGCGAATGGCCTAGCGCATTGACCGCCCAGCCCTGCACAAAGTCGAGGTAGTCCTGGCCCGCATGGTCGTAGAGCCAGGATCCTGCGCCGCGCACGAAGCTGACGGCGGGACGCTGCGTGATGAACATCAGTGAATCGGCTGCCTGCATGGACTGCCTCCGCAAAACAAAAAAGCCACGAACCTCGCGGTCCGTGGCTTCGTATGTCGAAAATAGACGCTACTCGCCCTCGAAGACCGCGCTTCGTCGTCGGCCACGTCGGCGAAGGAAGGGAATCGCGCTCATCTCGGCAGCTCGGAGAAGCCCGTCAGGAATTCGTCCACCGCGCGAGCGCACTGCCGCCCCTCGCGGATTGCCCAAACTACGAGCGACTGGCCGCGCCGCATGTCACCCGCCGCGAACACCTTCGCCACGCTCGTCTGGTAGCAGCCCTTGCCGTCGGTGCTCGCCTTGGCATTGCCGCGCGCGTCCTTTTCCACGCCGAGCTCGTCGAGCACCGACTGCACCGGTGACACGAACCCCATCGCCAGCAGCACCAGGTCGGCCGGCAGGGTGAACTCCGAGCCTGCCAGCTCGACCATCTTCCCGCCCTGCCACTGAAGGCGAACGGCCCTGAGCGCCTTCACGCGCCCGTTCTCGCCGATGAATTCCTTGGTCGCGACCGACCAGTCGCGCTCGGCCCCCTCCTCGTGCGAGGACGAGGTGCGCAGGCGCTGCGGCCAGTAGGGCCAGACCGGATTGCTGTCGACATCCGGCGGCATCGGCAACAGCTCGAACTGCGTGACCGAGGCCGCGCCGTGCCGGTTGGAGGTGCCGACGCAGTCCGAGCCCGTGTCTCCGCCGCCGATGACCACGACGTGCTTGCCGTTGGCCCACAGATCCAGGACGTTCTTGTCGCCCGCGACGCGGCGGTTCTGCAGAGGCAGAAAGTCCATCGCGAAATGGATGCCGTCGAGCTCGCGGCCCGGCACCGGCAGATCGCGCGGCTGCTCGGCGCCGCCCGCGAGCACCACGGAGTCGAACTCGGCGAGCAGCTTTTTCGCGTTCACCGGCTTTGCCTGCTTGTTGCCGGCGCCGACCGGCGCTTGACCGATCACGTGGTTGACGCGGAATTCCACGCCCTCGGCCTCCATCTGCCCAAGCCTGCGATCGATCAGCCACTTCTCCATCTTGAAGTCGGGGATGCCATAGCGCAGCAGGCCGCCGACACGGTCGTTCTTCTCGAATACGACCACGCCGTGGCCGACGCGTGCGAGCTGTTGCGCGCAGGCGAGGCCCGCGGGCCCGGAGCCGATGATTGCGATCCTCTTCCCCGTCCTGTGCGCAGGCGGCTGCGGCCTGACCCAGCCTTCCTCCCAGGCCTTGTCGATGATCGCGTGCTCGATCGACTTGATGCCCACCGGGTCGTTGTTGATGCGCAGCGTGCAGGCTTCCTCGCACGGCGCCGGACACACGCGGCCGGTGAATTCCGGAAAGTTGTTGGTCGAGTGCAGCGTCTCGATCGCCGTCTTCCAGTCCTGGCGGTAGACCAGGTCATTGAAGTCCGGGATGATGTTGTTGACCGGGCAGCCCTGCATGCAGAAGGGGGTTCCGCAGTCCATGCAGCGCGCACCCTGGATCTTCGCCTCGTCGTCCGAGAGGCGCAGGACGAATTCGCGGTAGTGCTTCTTGCGCGCGTCCTTGTCCTCGGCGACTTCTTGCAGACGCTGGTACTCGAGAAAGCCGGTGACCTTTCCCATCTACGCCGCCGCCTTCTTGTGTGCCGACGCGAGCTCCCCGAGCGCGCGCCGGTACTCGCGCGGGAACACCTTCACGAAGCGTGCGCGATACTCGGTCCATTTCTCCAGGATTCTGTGCGCACGCACGCTGCCGGTGTAGCGCGCGTGGCGCTCGATCATGCGCCTGAGGAGGGCTTCGTCGGACTGGCCGAGGTGCCACAGCTCGGCCGGCAGTTTGGCCGCCTGCTCGGATTCGGACACCACCGGCTCGAGATCCACCATCGACGTATTGCAGTACTTGATGAACTCGCCCTCCGCGTCTAGGACGTAGGCGATGCCGCCCGACATGCCGGCGGCGAAGTTGCGCCCCGTCGCGCCCAGAACGACCACCGTGCCGCCGGTCATGTATTCGCAACCGTGATCGCCCACGCCCTCGACCACGGCGTGCGCGCCGGAGTTGCGCACCGCGAAGCGCTCGCCCCCAACGCCGCGGAAATATGCCTCGCCCGCGATCGCGCCGTAGAGCACGACGTTGCCCGTGATGATGTTGTCGGTCGCCTCGCCGCGGAACTTGGCCGACGGCTGCACCGAGATGCGCCCTCCCGACAGGCCCTTGCCGCAGTAGTCGTTGGTGTCTCCGGTGAGGTCGAGCGACACACCACGCGCAAGAAATGCGCCGAAGCTCTGCCCCGCGGAGCCGGCGAGCCGTACGTGAATCGTGTCCTCGGGCAGACCGTCGTGGCCATAGCGCGTCGCGATCGCAGACGAAAGCATGGCGCCAACGGTGCGGTTGATATTTCGGATCGGCATCTCGATCTTGACCTTCTCGCCGCGCTCGATTGCCGGCGCGGCAAGCTCGATGAGGCGGTTGTCGAGCGCCTTCTCCAGCCCATGGTCCTGCTTCTCGCAATGGAAGCGCGCGACCGCAGCGGAAATCTCGGGCATCTGGAAGATCCTGGAGAAATCCAGACCGCGCGCCTTCCAGTGTTCGATGCCCTTGCGCATGTCGAGAAGATCTGTCCGGCCGATCAGCTCGTCGAACCTGCGCACGCCCAGGCTCGCCATCAGCTCGCGCACTTCCTCGGCGATGAAGAAGCAGTAGTTCACCAAATACTCCGGCTTGCCCGAGAATTTCTTGCGCAGCACCGGATCCTGGGTGGCAACGCCCACCGGGCAGGTGTTCAGGTGGCACTTGCGCATCATGATGCAACCTTCGACCACCAGCGGCGCCGTAGCGAACCCGAACTCGTCCGCCCCGAGCATCGCGCCGACTACGACGTCGCGGCCGGTCTTGATCTGGCCGTCCACCTGGACCGCGATCCGGCCACGCAGGCGGTTCAACACCAGCGTCTGCTGGGTTTCTGCAAGACCCAACTCCCAAGGCGTGCCGGCGTGCTTGATCGAGCTCCAGGGCGAAGCACCGGTACCGCCATCGTGCCCCGAGATGGTGACGTGGTCGGATTTCGCCTTCGCCACGCCCGCCGCAACCGTGCCCACGCCGACTTCCGAGACGAGCTTCACCGAGATAGAGGCGCGAGGATTGGAGTTCTTCAGGTCGTGGATCAGCTGCGCCAGATCCTCGATCGAGTAGATGTCGTGGTGCGGCGGGGGCGAGATGAGCTCGACACCGGGCGTCGAGTAGCGCAGCTCGGCGATGTATTCAGACACCTTGCGTCCGGGCAGCTGGCCCCCTTCGCCGGGCTTTGCGCCCTGCGCCATCTTGATCTGGATCTGCTCCGCCGACGCGAGGTACTCGGCCGTCACGCCGAAGCGCCCCGAGGCGACTTGCTTGATCTTCGACTTGAGCGAATCGCCTTCGCGCAGCTCGATATCCTTTTCGACGCGGGACCGGCCCAGCCGCGATGCAAGCGTCTCGCCCGCCTTCGCGGGCGCGTAGCGGCGCCTATCCTCACCGCCCTCACCGGTGTTCGACTTGCCGCCGATACGGTTCATCGCCACCGCGAGCGTGGTGTGGGCCTCGGTCGAAATTGAGCCGAGCGACATCGCGCCCGTGGAGAAGCGCTTGACGATCTCGACGGCCGGCTCTACCTCTTCGAGCGGCACAGGCTTCGCCTTGTCGAAGCGGAACTCGAACAGCCCGCGGAAAGTCATGTGCCGCTTGGACTGGTCGTTGATGATGCGCGCATATTCGCGGTAGGTGGAAACGGAATTTTCGCGCGTCGACTGCTGCAGCTTGGCGATCGCGTCCGGCGTCCACATGTGCTCTTCGCCGCGCACCCGCCACGCGTACTCGCCGCCCGCGTCGAGCGCAGCCTTCAGCACCGGGTCATCCTCGTCGAAAGCCGCGCGATGGATCCGAATCGCCTCGTCCGCCACTTCGAACACGCCGATGCCCTGTACGGAGGAAGTCGTGCCGTTGAAGTACTTGTCGACGAGCGCGCGCGACAGCCCGACTGCCTCGAAGATCTGCGCGCCGGTGTAGGACATGTACGTGGAGATGCCCATCTTGGACATCACCTTGGCGAGCCCCTTTCCGATCGCCTTGATGAAATGCTTGCAGGCCTTTTCGCCGTCGAGGCCCTTGGCGAGCTGGCCGCGCTCGGCGAGTTCGACGAGCGTCTCCAACGCCAGATAGGGATGCACCGCCTCGGCGCCGTAGCCCCCCAGGAGGGCGAAGTGGTGCACCTCGCGCGCCGAGCCGGTCTCAACTACTAGCCCGGTCGACGTGCGCAGTCCCTTGCCCACCAGGTGCTGATGAATCGCCGACAGCGCGAGCAAGGCCGGGATCGCCACGTGATCGCGGTCGATTCTGCGGTCCGAGATGATAATGATCGACGTGCCTGCGCGCACCGCATCTTCGGCCTGAGCGCACAGCGAGGCGAGACGCGCCTCGATCGCCTCCTTGCCCCAGGCGAACGGATAAGTGATGTCCAGCTCGCAGGACTTGAACTTGCCGTCGGTGTAGTTCTCGATGTGGCGGATGGTCTCCATCTGCTCGAAATCGAGCACCGGCTGGGAGACCTCGAGTCGCAGCGGCGGGTTCATTTCGTCGATGCCGAGCAGGTTAGGCTTCGGGCCGATGAACGACACCAGCGACATCACCAGGTCTTCGCGAATCGAGTCGACCGGCGGGTTGGTCACCTGGGCGAACAGCTGCTTGAAATAGTGATACAGCGTCTTGTTCTTGCTCGACAGCACCGCCAGCGGCGAGTCGTTGCCCATGGAACCCACCGGCTCGTGACCGGCTTCGGCCATCGGCACCATCAGGAACTTGACGTCCTCCTGCGTGTAGCCGAATGCCTGCTGACGGTCGAGCAGCGCCGCGCGCGCGGGCTCGCGCTTCTCCTTCGGTGCGGGCAGCGCATCGAGCTTGATGCGGATGCGCTCGATCCACTCGGCGTAGGGTTTCGCCGACGCGAGCGAGTCCTTGAGCTCCTTGTCGTCGATGATGCGTCCTTTCTCCAGGTCGACGAGGAACATCTTGCCCGGCTGGAGGCGCCACTTCTTGGCGATGCGCTCTTCCGGCACCGGCAACACGCCCACCTCGGAGGCCATGATCACGAGACCGTCGTCCGTGACGATGTAGCGCGACGGGCGCAAGCCGTTACGATCGAGCGTGGCGCCGATCTGCCGCCCGTCGGTGAAGGCGATGGAGGCCGGGCCGTCCCACGGTTCCATCATGGCCGCGTGGTACTCGTAGAACGCGCGGCGCGCCGGATCCATCAGCGCATGGTTCTCCCACGCCTCGGGGATCATCATCATCATCGCGTGCGCGACCGAATAGCCGCTCATCACCAGCAGCTCGAGCGCGTTGTCGAACGACGCGGAGTCCGACTGCCCTTCGTAGATGAGGGGCCAGATCTTGTCCAAGTCGCGCCCCAGCACCGGGCTGGTGATCGTGCCCTGACGCGCGCGGATCCAGTTGCAGTTGCCGCGCAGCGTATTGATCTCTCCGTTATGGGCGATGATGCGGAAGGGGTGCGCCAAATCCCAACTCGGGAAGGTGTTGGTCGAAAAGCGCTGATGTACGAGCGCCAGCGCCGATTCGAGGCGCGGGTCCTTTAGGTCGAGGTAGTACTCGCCGACCTGGTGCGCGAGCAGCATGCCCTTGTACACCAGGGTGCGCGCCGACATCGACGGCACGTAGAATTCCTTGCCGTGCTCGAGCCTGAGCGCCTGGATTGCGTGCCCAGCGCTTTTGCGGATGATGTACAGCTTGCGCTCGAGCGCGTCGGTGACGGTCACGCCCTTGCCGCGGCCTACGAAGACCTGCCGGATCACCGGTTCCACACGCCTCGCCGGTTCGGCCAGATCGGAGTTGTTGACCGGCACGTCGCGCCATCCGAGAAGTACCTGCCCCTCGTCCTTAATGGCGCGCTCGATCTCGTACTCGCATGCCAGCCGGCTGGCGGGCTCGCGCGGCAGGAAGACCATGCCGACGCCGTATTGCCCAAGCGGCGGAAGCTTCACGCCCTGCCGGGTCATATCCTCGCGCAGCAGCCGGTCCGGCATCTGGATCAGCAGCCCGGCTCCATCCGAGAGTTTCGGGTCCCAGCCCACCGCCCCGCGGTGCGTCAGGTTCTTCAGAATCGTGAGTCCCTGCTCGACGATGGCGTGCGACTTCTTGCCCTTGATGTGCGCGACGAAGCCGACGCCGCAGGCGTCGTGCTCGTGTCGCGGGTCATACAGGCCCTGCGCGCTAGGCGAGATTCCCTGATCCACGGCTAAGTCCATGATATCAAATAACTAGGTCTCGGTTCGCCGCTGTGCACAAAATCGGCGGGCGAACCGAGAAATATACCGGCTTACATCTTCGGCTACAAGGGCTTGGCGGATTTCCGGGGCTTATTGCGCTGCGGGGGCCGGACGCGTGCAAGCACTGATCGCGTCCCGTACTTTCCGCTCATCCGACTCGGCACGCAGTGTGCTCCTGCCGACCGCCTCGAGCAGGACGAAGCGCGTCTTTCCCTGCGCGGCCTTCTTGTCGACCGACATCAGCTCCAGGTAGCGATCCGGCGACATATCGGGCCCCTCGACCGGGAGGCCCGCGCGCCCAATCAGCGCACGAACACGCTGCGGCACCTCCGTCCCGATCAGGCCGCAGCGCGACGACAGCTCCGCGGCCATCACCATGCCCGCAGCCACCGCCTCGCCGTGCAGCCAAGTGCCGTAGCCAAGCCCCGTCTCGATCGCGTGGCCAAAAGTGTGCCCGAAATTCAGCAACGCGCGCCGGCCGCTTTCGCGCTCGTCTGCTGCGACGATCTGCGCCTTAAGCTCGCACGAGCGCCGGATGGCGTAGGCAAGCGCCGCCGGATCGCGCGCAAGCAGCCGCTCCACGTTTCCTTCCAGCCATTGCGTGAACGCGGCGTCGAGCGCGAGCCCGTGCTTGATGACCTCCGCGAGGCCCGCGCGCAGCTCGCGCTCCGGCAGCGTATCGAGCGTCGCGACGTCGGCGATCACGGCGCGCGGCTGATGGAAGGCGCCGATCATGTTTTTGCCGCGTGGATGATTGATCGCGGTTTTGCCGCCAACCGAAGAGTCGACCTGTGCGAGCAGTGTGGTCGGCACCTGGATGTACGAAATGCCGCGCTGATAGACCGCTGCAGCAAATCCGGCCAGATCGCCTATGACACCGCCGCCCAGTGCGACGATAAGCGTCTGTCGGTCACAGCGCGCCTGGAGCAAGGCGTCGAACACGCTGTCGAGCGTGTGCCAGTCCTTGGCCCTCTCGCCGTCGTCGACCACGATATCGAGCGTGCGCGCACCCAGCGCGGCGAGCGCACTGCGAATTCGCTCGAGATAGAGCGGTGCCACTACGGTGTTCGTGACGATCGCCGCGCTGCCCCCGCCCACGTGCGGTGCGTAAAGCGACTTGTCGTCGAGAATGTCCCTGCCGATGTGTATCGGATAGGTGCGCGCGCCAAGGTCTACGCGGATATTTTCCATCGCTCTTCGAGCTTAGCAACCAGTTCGCGTGCCAGCGTCTGGACATTCTGGCGTCCGGTCTCGACGACGAGGTCGGCCACCTCCAGATACAACGGATCTCGCTGCTTGTAGAGCTCTTGCAGTCGCGCCAGGGGGTCGGCGGACGCAAGAAGCGGCCGGTTCTTGTCGTGGCGCACGCGCTGGTAAAGGTCCGCGGGCGTGGCACGCAAGTACACCACCGTACCACGCGAAGCGAGCAGACGTCGGTTCTCCGGAGCCAGGACAGCGCCTCCGCCGGTTGCGAGCACTACGCCATTGAGCGCGCTCAGCTCCGCGATGACCTGAGCTTCACGGTTTCGGAATCCGGCCTCGCCCTCGATGTCGAAGATCACCGGGATCCGCACCCCGCAGCGGCGCTCGATTTCGTGATCGGCATCGATGAAGCGGCGCTTGAGCCGGCGCGCGAGCAGCTTCCCGACGGTCGTCTTGCCCGCCCCCATCATCCCAACGAGATAGATGTTTCCGCCGCCTTTCACCCGCCTATTGTAGCGGCGCGCCGCGTGCACAAAAGAAAACGGCCGGGGAGACCCGGCCGCAGCCTACAGAGGAGAAGCGGCAACTTAGCGGGCGCCCAGGCGGTCGTTCACGATCTTCGGCGTGATGAACACCAGCAATTCAGTCTTGTTCGTGGAGGTCGCCTTGTTCCTGAACAAGTAGCCGACAACCGGCAAGTCGCCAAGCAGCGGTACCTGGGTAATGTCCGTGCGGTCGTTCTGCTGGTAGATCCCGCCAATCACAACGGTGCCTCCATTCTCGACCAGGACTTCGGTTTTCACGTGTTTCGTGTTGATCTGCACGCCCGCCGGCGTCGTCGTCCCAGGCGAATCGTTGTTCACGTCGAGCGTCATGATGATGTTGCCGTCGGGCGTAATTTGCGGCTTGACCTTTAGCGATAGGCTGGCCTTGCGGAACGATACGCTCGTGGCGCCCGACGACGTCGCCTGCTGGTACGGTATTTCTGTACCCTGCTCGATCACGGCCTCGACCTGGTCTGCGGTCAGCACGCGTGGGCTAGAGATGATCTTGCCCTTCCCGTCCGCCTCCAGTGCGTTGATCTCCAGGTTGAGGAACTGCGTCAGCGCGCTGTTGAATAGGATGAACGAGAACTGGCCCGCACTGAAGCCATTCAGGCCGGCGGCGGGTAGGTTCACGCTCGTCGAGTCATTCAGAAAATCAGGTGCTGTGGTGGTCTGCCCGGTGTGGAAGCCGGTGTCGGCCAAGCCACCCCCAGCGGTGAAGCGAGTCTGGTTGCTGCCAAACACCCCGGTCCCCGGCGGGCTCCCCGTGTCGTGGTAACCGAGTCGCACGCCAAGATTCCTGCTGAAGGTGTCACTCGCTTCGACAATGCGCGCCTCGATCATCACTTGACGCACTGCGATATCGATTTTCGCGACCAGTTTACGCACTTCCTCCAAGCGGCTCGGCGTATCCTGCACGAACAGGGTATTGGTACGGGAGTCGACCACCGCGCTGCCGCGCTTGGATAGCATGCGCTGCTGCGGGTCGGAGAGCAGCTTTTGCACGTCGGCCGCCTTCTGGTAGTTCAACTGGAACGCTTCGGTGCGCGTCTGCTCGAGGTCGTTGATCTGTTGCTGCGCCTCAAGCGCCAGCTTCTCACGTGTCGCAATCTCGTCGCGCGGGGCAATCCATATCACGTTGCCATTCCTGCGCATATCCAGCCCGCGCGTCTTGAGAATGATGTCGAGGGCCTGATCCCACGGAACGTCCTTTAGTCGCAGGGTAATGTTGCCCGTAACCGTGTCGCTGGCGATGATATTGAGATCGGTAAAGTCAGCGATCACATTGAGCACCGCCCGGACTTCAACGTTCTGGAAGTTGAGAGAGAGCTTCTCTCCGGTGTACTTCCCGGGCTGTGCGAACGGCCCCTTGGTCGGTGACGCCGGCTTGACCTCGACCACGAACTGATTGTCCGACTGATACGCGTTGTGCTCCCACTGACCCTTGGGCTCGATCACGACGCGCGTGTTGTCCCCCTGCTGGAACGCACTCACCAGTTGCACGGGCGTGCCGAAATCCACCACATCAAGCCGCCGGCGCAGATTCTCGGGCAGCGCGGTCTTGAGGAAGTCGACGACGATGTTCTGCCCTTGCTGTCTGATGTCGATGCCGGTAGACGGATCGGACAGGTCGATCACGACACGTCCTTCGCCGCCGCTACCGCGCCGGAAGTCGATTCCGCGCACCGTATGCGTCGCGTCGGCCTTTCCTTCGGCGAAATGCGCCACCGGCCCAGCTGCAGTTGACGCTGGCTCCGACAGGGTGATAAGCAGATTTCGCCCATCGATGGTCGCCTCGTGCGGCACCGGGCGAGCCAGGTTGAGCACGAGCCGGGTACGACCCGCGCCCTGAACCAGATTCATGCTGCGCAGATCACCTTGGCCGATATCTTGGGTGGTGCGGCCGAGGGCGTTCACGGTGTCGGCGAAGTCAAAGGCGATACGTGCCGGGGTTGTTATTGCGAAATTTGGCGGAACACTATTAAGCGGCTCCCTGGTAGTGACGCGCACAACCACCTTTCCGCCTTGCTGCGTAACATCGAATGCCTCGATGCCGTTCGCTTGGGCTAAGGCAATGCCAGTCCCAGCGAGCCACAGCAAGAGTGCAAAGAGAGCGGTTAGTGTTTTCATCGTTTGCTTACCTCCTGCAATTGCAGCGCGCTGGCGCGTTCCACCCACTCGCCGCTACTATCCTGGACCAGTTCCTTGAGGTCGATCTGGCCGTCTGTGATCGACGTAATCACGCCGAAGTTCTGGCCCATATAGTTGCCCTTCCTGACGCGATAAAGATTCTGCCCTGCCGTCACTAAACCGAAGGTCTGTTTGCGCTCCGTAATCGTGCCAACCATATGGATCGACTCAAGCGGAAATGCTTCCAGCGGCTCCTTGGGACGGTTGGGATCTGGCGCAAGCTTGCCCCTCCCGCCGGTCGCGCGGCCGGGCTGCGCGACGATGATCCGATCGGGCAAGAACGGATCGACCAGCGCCTCGGCCGTGTAGGGTACCGGCTCGTACGGCTTCACCTGGGGCAAGGGGTTCACGTGTCCGCGCAGGTCCTTGGTCAGCGCGTTTAGCTCCTGCTTCAGGTCACTGTGCTCGTCGGCTCCGCACGCCGCGAGCAACACCGCACTCGCCAAAACGATGATCTTCTTCATCTCCGACCCTTGCCCGCCTGCTGTGCTTTACGCTGCGCGGCGATTTCCTCTTCGTCGAGGTAGCGGAAGGTGCGTGCGGTCGCTTCCATTTGCAGATTGCCGTCCTTCGCCGCCACGATCGACACGTCGTTAAGCGTAACAATACGAGAGAGCTGGCCAACGTCGCTCGCGAAAGCCCCCATGTCATGGTAGTTGCCGACGACCTTTATCTGGATGGGGAGCTCGGCGTAGAACTCTCTGACCGTCTCGGCCGGCGCCGGCTTGAACAGCTCGAACTGCAGCCCGCGACCCAATCCGGCCTGGTTGATGTCTACGAGCAAGGCGTCCATCTGGGACTTGTTGGGAAGCTGTCGGAGCAAAGCGCCAAACTGCGTGTCGATCTCGCGTAGCTGTTGGCGATACAGCTCAAGGTTGATCGCCTGACGCTTCTTATTGACGTAATCCTCCTTGAGCTTCTTCTCCCGCTGCTGGCCGGCGTCGAGATCGGCGAGCTGCGACTGCCAGTCGAGGAAATAGGCCGCCACGGGCAATACGACCAGCACTGCAGCCAGTGCGGTCAACTTCGGGATTGCCGGCCACGTTCCCGGGTCGCGTGGATTGAGGCGCCTGAAGTCATCTACGATCTTGTTGAAGTTGATCGCCACGTCCTACCCCTTCTTGACCGGCGCCTTAGCGCCCGGCTTGCCGCCCTTGTCCTGTTCCGGCTTGACCGGCTTGAGCGACAAATTCAGGTTGAACTCGGAGACGCGCTGCTTATTGACCAGGGTCGCCTTGATCTCCACCAGTGCGGGCTTGTCCAGCCAAGGAGACGACTCGATATTGCGCATGAGCGTGGAGACGCGGGCATTCGACTGCGCGTAGCCGTCGAGATTTACGGCAAGACCCTTTTGCTTTACCGACTTGAGATATACGCCTTCCGGCATTTGTCGCACGAGTTGATCGAGCAAGTGCACGGTTTGCGCACGGTCAGCCTGAAGCGTCTCAATAACTTGTTTGCGCGCGAGAAGCGCTTGGATCTCGTCCTTCAGCTTCTTGATGTCGGCAATCTGCTTGTCGAGCTTTGCGATCTCGCCCTTGAGGAACGTATTGCGATCCTCCTGAGCCGCGATGCGCTGTGCGTTCACGATATGCACGGCTCCGACAATGACCAGGCCGAGCACAAACGTCATCCCGCCGAGCACCGCGAAATGGGTGCGCGCGCGCTTGCGTCGCTCGTCGCGGTGCGGGAGAAGGTTGATGCGAATCGCGCTCATAACGGATCGAACCTCCGCATAGCCAGCCCGCAGGAAATGATCAGCGAAGGTGCCTCGACAATCAGTCGTTTCAGCTGGATACGAGGCGAGGTCTGCATCGCCGCGAATGGATTGGCGACCATGCACGAAACCTGCGTGCGCGTATGCACCGCTTCGTCCAGGCCGGGAATAACAGCCGATCCGCCCGCAAGGAGAATCTGGTCGACGCTGCTGTATTGCGTAGAAGTGAAGAAGAACTGCAGCGCGCGTTGGACCTCCATAGAAAGGTTGTCCATGAACGGACGCAACACTTCGGCTTCAAAATCGTCCGGCAAGCCGCCCGAACGCTTCGCGTTCTCGGCCTCATCCACACTCATGCCGTAGCGACTAACGATGTCCTGCGTGAGCTGGTTTCCACCGAATGCCTGCTCTCTGGTGTAGACCGACTGCTCGTTGCGCAGCACGGTAACGTTCATCACGTTGGCGCCAATGTCCACTACCGCGATATTCTGATCCTTGCCTCCGCCCGGCAGTTGTTGCACCACGAGCGAGAGGGCGCTTTGCTGCGCATAGGACTCGACGTCCATGACCAGAGCCTTGAGTCCCGCGGACTCGGCCACCGCGACGCGGTCCTCGACCTTCTCTTTGCGCGTTGCGGCGATTAGCACTTCCTCCTCGTCGGGACTGGAAGGCGCAGGCCCGATCCGCTGGAAGTCAAGATTCACTTCATCCAGAGCAAACGGAATGTACTGGTTGGCCTCGGTTTCGACCTGTACCTCGAGTTCTTCTTCACGCAATCCAGCTTGTACGATGATTTTCTTCGTAATCACGGCACCGGAGGGGACTGCCATGGCGACGTGCTTGGTGCGCGTCGCAAGCCGCTTATGCGCTCGCTTCACCGCTTCCGCTACGGTCTCCAAGTTATTGATGTTGCCGTCAACGACAGCTTCGCGCGGCAATGGCTCTATTGCGTAGCGCTCGACGCGATAGGCCCCCTTTCCCGCTTCGACAATTTCCAGCATCTTCACCGACGACGAACTGATATCCAGCCCAAACAATGGCGGCGTCTTCGGCTTGAAAATGTCCAGTTCCATCGTTATTTTCCCTTGCGCTCCGGCGTGTTAGGCGCAATACGTAGAAATTGCGTTAAATGCTAGCAACAAGCCTAGCCAGTGTCTAGTGAATTTTCCACAGGGCCAGAACCCCTATAATGCCCTCTCTCTTGCGTCTGGTGCCTAGGCCCATGATTTCGGGCTAACTCCCTTGATGTGGCGTCGTTTTTTGCTGTTCCCGCTGGCTCTGCTCGCGGGGTTATTCGTGGTCGGCGCGGGCATTGCCGCGCTCGTGCTGTTGCTCGCCTACCCGAATCTTCCGTCGCTCGACTCGCTCACCGATTACCAACCAAAAGTGCCGCTGCGCGTGTATACGGCAGACGGGGAGCTGGTCGGCGAATTCGGCGAGGAGCGCCGCTCCGTAATCTCGATTGCCGAGGTGCCGCAGACACTCAAGAGCGCGATCATCGCCGCGGAGGACGAGCGTTTTTATCAGCACACGGGCATTGACTATGCTGGCGTGCTACGTGCCGCCTACTCCAATCTGCTCGCCGGCGGACGCAGGCAAGGTGCAAGCACGATCACCATGCAGGTCGCGCGCAACTTCTTTCTTTCGTCCGAGAAAACGCTGGCGCGCAAGCTGTATGAGGCCCTATTGGCCTTCAAGATCGAGCACAGCCTCACGAAGGACCAGATTCTCGAGCTGTATATCAATCAGATCTATCTTGGACAGCGTGCCTATGGCTTCGCAGCAGCGGCACAAACATACTTCGGCAAGTCGCTCGACAAACTGACGCTGGGTGAGGCGGCGATGTTGGCGGGCTTACCCAAGGCACCTTCTAGTTACAACCCGATCTCGAGCCCACAGCGCGCACAACAGCGCCAGCGTTACGTCTTGCGTCGCATGAGAGCGCTGGGCTACATCACCGAGGCGCAGCAGGAAGACGCACTCAAAGCGCCGTTGCGGCGCGCGCCTCGAACTGCCTCAGAGTATGCGATACACGCCGACTATTTGGCGGAGATGGTACGTCAGGCGATGTACGAGCAGTATGGTCAGGACGCATACACGCGAAGTTTCCGCGTCTACACCACCATCCGCAAGTCAGACCAGGAGGCAGCCTACGAATCGCTACGCAGGGGCCTCATGGACTACGACAGGCGGCACGGCTATCGCGGGCCAGAGGGCTTCGCCAACCTGTCGGACGAAGCGCACGAGGAAGACTACGAGGATGCCCTTGCGGACTATCCAGACAACGACGACCTGCTTGCCGCAGTGGTGATCGAGGAAAGCCCCAAAGCGGTATCGGCCGTGTTGCACAGCGGCGAGACGATCAAGATCTCGGGCGACGGGCTCAAATTCGCGGCTGCGTCGCTTAGCTCGAAGGCTGCGCCGCAGAAGCGCATCCGACGCGGGGCGATCGTGCGCGTGCAACTTGCAGACGGGAAGCACTGGCAGATCGTGCAACTGCCGGATGCCGAATCGGCATTCGTCGCACTCGATCCGCAGGACGGCGCGATCCGCGCATTGGTAGGCGGGTTCGACTTTGATCGAAACAAGTACAACCACGTCATCCAGGCTTGGCGCCAGCCAGGGTCATCGTTCAAGCCATTCATCTATTCCGCGGCGCTGGAGAAGGGCTTTACGCCAGCCACAGTGGTGCCCGACGAACCGCTCGTAATCGAGCCTGAAGTAACCGGAGGCCAGGTTTGGGAGCCGAGCAATTATGACGGCACGTTCGATGGGCCAATGCGCCTGCGCACAGCCCTGGCGAAATCGAAGAACATGGTGTCGATCCGCATCTTGCAGGCGATCGGCCCGAAATACGCCCAGGACTACATCACTCGCTTCGGGTTCGACGCCGACAAGCACCCACCGTATTTGACGATGGCGCTCGGTGCCGGGTCGGTGACGCCGATGCAGATGGCGCGCGCCTACTCGGTATTTGCAAATGGCGGCTACCGCGTGCAGCCCTACTACATCCAGAAGGTGGTCGACGATCGCGGAGAGCCGGTGGCCGTTGCGCATCCGCAGCGTGCCGCAGAAGGTGCGCAACGAGTCATCGACGCCCGCAATGCCTTCATTATCGACAGCATGATGCAGGACGTGGTTACCTACGGTACGGCGGCGCGCGCCGCGCGCCTTGGCCGGCACGATATCGCCGGTAAGACCGGCACGACGAACGACTTCGTAGATGCGTGGTTTTGCGGCTATCAGCCGACCGTCGTCGGTATTGCCTGGGTTGGCTTCGATCAACCGAAATCGCTGGGACGTAATCAGACCGGAGCCGCGGTCGCGTTACCGATCTGGATGGGATATATGGAGCAGGTGCTCAAGGGCGTCCCGGAGATGCCGCGCGTGATGCCGCCAGGCGTTGTACGCGTGGAAACCGGGCCAGACCCGACGATCCCGAATGATTCAGCTCCGATACTGGAGTATTTCTACGAGGAGAATGTGCCCCGCGCTCCGCAGCCGTCGTTCACGCCGATGGACGATTACGTGACACCTTCCTCTGGCAATTAGAACGTCCCGACCTCAGCCGCGCAGTACCACGCCCCTGCCGCTCTGCGCCGACACGAGCCTCGATAGTGCGGTGAACAGCTCGCTGCCATCACGCGTATCGCGCCACACGGCGCCGTCCCAGCGAAAGTGAAATCCGCCGCTCTTCGCCGCGACCCACAGTTCGCGCGCGGCGGCGTGCCGGTTGATGACCATCTTCGAGCTGTTGTCGAACTCGATCTCCAGTACTCCGCCGGACTTGCTCTGCACATCCGCGTCCACGCCGCTATCCTCCAGCGCCTGCTCGACCCGCCTAAGTGCGGCGGCGGCGAGTACTTCAAACTCGGAATCGGTCATGTCGGGTGAAATACGCGTGATAGCATCATAATTTTAGCGGCTGCAGCGCGATGCGTACTGCACTTTTCCTCATTCTGAGCGCCGCGCTCGCAGTCGCCGGCTGCGGCCAGAAAGGGCCGCTCTACCTGCGCGACAATCCGCCGCCGGGCATGAAGCCGAAAAAGCCGGAGTCGTACCAGCCCGTTCCATATCCGGAGCGCCCGGCGCCCGAAGGCGCGAGCTCCGATCAGCACTAGCACCATGGTTTTTGCATACCACGACGGGGTTCTCTGCGCCGAGCAGCTGCCGCTCGAAGGCATTGCGGAGCGCTTCGGGACCCCGTGCTACGTCTACTCGCGCGCCGCGATCGAGGCCGCCTACTCGGAGTTTTCCCGCGCGCTGGCGGCCCGCGACGCGCTTATTTGCTACTCGGTCAAGGCAAACTCCAATCTCGCCGTGCTCTCGCTCATGGCGCGGCTCGGCGCCGGCTTCGACATCGTCTCGGGAGGCGAGCTGGCCCGCGTATTGGCGGCCGGCGGCGACGCGGGCAGGACACTGTTCTCGGGTGTGGGCAAGAGCGAGCGCGAGATCGAGCAGGCGCTGCTGGCAGGAGTTCTCTGTCTGAACCTCGAATCCGAGGCCGAGCTCGCACGGGTTGACGCGGTCGCCCGACGCCTTGGCAGGCGCGCGCCTGTCGCCTTTCGGGTAAATCCCGACGTCGACCCGAAGACCCATCCCTACATTTCGACCGGTCTGCGGCGCAACAAATTCGGAGTGCCGTACGAGGAGGCCGAGCGCTTGTACGCTACCGCCTCACGCCTTAGCACGATCGAGGTGCGTGGCATCGGTTGCCATGTCGGTTCGCAGCTAACCGACCGGGCGCCGTTCGTCGCCGCGGTCGAACGCCTCGTGGCGCTTGCCGCTCGCATCGAGGCCGCCGGCGTGCGCCTGGGTCACATCGACGTAGGGGGAGGTATCGGCATCCGCTACCGCGACGAGAATCCGCAGCCGATCGCGGATTTCGTCACCGGGGCAGTCGCTGCCCTTCGCGGCCGGCGCGAGACGCTGATCTTCGACCCCGGACGTTCCATCGTCGGTAACGCCGGCGTGCTGCTGACCCGCGTCGAGTACGTGAAGCCCGGGCCCGCCAAGAACTTCCTGGTAGTGGACGCGGCGATGAACGATCTGCTGCGTCCGGCGCTGTACGACGCTTGGCACGAGATACGGCCGGTGCGTGAATCGCGAGCGGGCACTTCCGCAGAGATCTACGATGTGGTCGGCCCGGTTTGCGAAAGCGGCGATTTTCTCGCGCGCGAACGACGGCTGGCGGCACGCGAAGGCGACCTCCTCGCGGTGATGTCCGCCGGGGCCTACGGCATGAGCATGAGCTCGAACTACAACTCCCGCCCGCGCGCTGCCGAGGTGCTTGTCGAGGGCGATCGGGCGCATCTCGTGCGTAGCCGCGAAACGATCGAGAATCTCTTTGCCTTGGAGCGGACATTGCCGTAGATTCATCGCCCGGCGCATGTGAAGACCGGGTGGAGTCGCACTCATGGACGTTTGGACCGGCCCGTCCCCGGCGCTTTAGATGACTCTCAAAACGCAACGCCGCGCGCCGCTGCTGGCACTCGGCGGCCTGCTCGTCGCCGCGGCGGCCGCGGCGCTCGTGTATTTCGGCGGCGACATTCGCGCCACCGAAAAGAAGCGTCCGGCCAGCGCGCCACCGGTGCCTGTATCAGTTGCCGTCGCGACCGGCCGAACAGTCCCGGTTTACTTGCGGGCTATCGGCAACGTCGATGCCTACTCCTCGGTGGCGGTCAAGGCACGGGTCGACGGGCAGATCGTCGAGGTGGGTTTTCGCGAGGGGCAGGCGGTGCGCCGCGGCGAGGTGCTCTTCCGCCTCGACGCAAGGCCGTTCGTCGCGGCACTGCGCCAGGCCGAGGCTAACGTCGCGCGCGACACTGCGAACCGCGATCAGGCGCGCTCGCAGGAACAGCGCTATCTCGACCTGCTCGAGAAAAACTTCGTCTCCAAGGAGGCGTACGCGCAATTCCGCACCAACGCCGAGACCGCCGAAGCGCAGCTCAAGGGGAGCCAGGCAGCGCTCGAGACGGCGCGCCTGAATTTCGAATACTGCACGATTCGGTCACCCATCGACGGCTTCGTGGGCCGCATCATGCTGCAGCTGGGAAACCTGGTGAAAGCGAACGACACGAATCCGCTGGTGGTGATTAACCAGGTAAAGCCGGTCTACGTCACCTTCGCCGTTCCGGAGCAGGGTCTCGCTCAACTCCGCCAGCATATGGCCCAAGGCCCGCTCGAAGTCGACGCGAGTGGCTCGGACGCCGCGAGCGCGCCGATCGCGCGCGGCCGCCTGGTATTCATCGACAACGCCGTCGATACGAGCACCGGAACAATCAAGCTGCGCGCGCAATTCGACAACACCGACCTGGCGCTGTGGCCGGGGCAATTCATCGCCGTCAAGGTTAAGCTCTACGATCAAAAGGATGCGGTCGTCGTGCCATCCGCCGCGGTCCAGACGGGCCCGCAGGGAGAGTACGTGTACGTCCTCAGGCCCGACTCGACCACCGAAGTACGTCGCGTGACCGTGACGCGTACCGAGGGCGAAGAAACGATCATCGCCAAGGGTCTGACCCCGGGTGAGAAGGTTGTCACCCGCGGGCAGCTGCGGCTGCAACCGAATTCCAAGGTCATCGTGCGGCCAGACGCATCGTGAACTTGTCCGCGCTCTTCGTGCGCCGGCCGGTGATGACGGTGCTGATCATGGTCGGCATCCTGATTTTCGGGATCGCGGCGTACGGGCTGCTGCCGGTGAGCTCGCTACCGAACGTGGATTTTCCCACGATCCAGGTCAGCGCCGAGTTGCCAGGGGCGAGTCCGGAAACCATGGCCTCGGCGGTCGCGACGCCGCTCGAGAAGCAGTTCTCCACGATCGCCGGAATCGATTCGATGAATTCGGTGAGCGGCCAGGGCATCACGCAGATCACCCTCCAGTTCGCGCTCGATCGCGACATCGACGCGGCCGCCCAGGACGTGAGCGCGGCGATCGCCACGGCGGCCCGGCAACTGCCTCCGACCATGACCACGCCACCGTCTTTCCGCAAGGTCAATCCCGGCGACTTCGCCGTTTTCTACCTCGCGCTGACCTCCGACACCCTGCCGCTGTCGACCGTGGACGAGTACGCCGAAACCTTTCTCGCACAGCGAATCTCGACGATCAGCGGGGTTGCCCAGGTGCAGGTGTTCGGCCAGCAGAAGTACGCCGTGCGCGTCCAAGTCGATCCGAACGCGCTCGCTTCGCGCGGCGTCGGCATAGACGAAGTCCAGCAGGCGATCGCCAATGCGAACGTCAACCTGCCGACTGGCACTCTGTACGGGCGCGATCGCCTCTTTGCAGTGCAGGCGAGCGGCCAGCTCTACGACGCGGCGGCCTATCGTCCAATCATCGTCACCTACCGGAACGGCGCCCCGATCAGGCTCAGTCAACTCGGGCGCGTGATCGACGGCGTACAGAGCGACAAGGTGGCGGCCTGGTTCAAGGACAAGCGCGGCATCGTGCTCGCGATCTTCCGGCAGCCCGGCACCAATACGATTGAAGTCGTTGACTCCATTCGCAAGCTGCTACCGACTTTTCGCGCTGAGGTGCCTGCTGGCATCAGCATGGAGGTGCTGTTCGATCGCTCCGTGACGATCCGCCAGTCGGTCGAGGAGGTGCAGTTCACGCTGTTGCTGGCGCTTGCGCTGGTGGTCATGGTGATCTTCCTGTTCCTGCGCAATCTCTCGGCGACGCTCATACCGAGCGTCGCGCTGCCGATGTCGATCGTCGGCACTTTTGCGGTCATGTATGCGCTCGGCTACAGCCTGGACAATATTTCCTTGATGGCGCTCACGCTATGCGTGGGGTTCGTCGTGGACGACGCGATCGTGATGCTCGAGAACATCACGCGTCACATGGAGGCGGGCAAGACCCGCATGCAGGCAACGCTCGACGCCTCGAAGGAAATCGCCTTCACCATCCTGTCGATGACGCTGTCGCTCGCTGCCGTGTTCCTTCCCGTACTGTTCATGGGCGGCATACTCGGCAGGTTGCTGCACGAGTTTGCGGTGACCATCATTGCCGCCGTTCTGATCTCTGGGTTCGTATCGCTCACGCTTACGCCGATGATGTGCGCCCGGATCTTGCGTCCCGAGCACGAGCGCGCGCACGGCAGGCTTTATCGGGCATTCGAGCGTGGATTCGACGCCCTGCGCGACGTGTACCGCGAGACTCTCTCTTGGTCGTTGCGCCATGCGCCACTCGTCATGCTCGCGTTCATCGCGATCACGTTCGCAACGGGTTTCATGTTCAAGCACATGCCCAAGGGCTTTCTCCCCGCGGAGGATACCGGGCAAATATTCTGTTTTACCGAGGCACCGCAGGACATCTCCTTCGACGCGATGGCGAAGCTGCAGCAGCAGGTCTCCGACATCATCCGCGTCAATCCGAACGTCGAGGCGGTCATGTCGTTCATAGGTGCCGCGGGACTCAATTCCTCGCTCAACCTCGGACGCATGTTCATCACGCTCAAGCCGCGCTCCGAGCGCGTGTCGGCGGACGAAGTCATTCAGCAGCTGCGTCCAAAGCTCGCGAACCTCGTCGGGATGAAGGCCTATCTGCAGAACATTCCGACGATCCGCGTCGGCCTGCTCACAAAGAGCCCGTACCAGTTCGTGCTCCGCAGCACGAGCACCGAGGAGCTCTATCACTGGGTTCCGATTATCGAGGAGAAGCTGAAGACCTTGCCCAGCCTGGTTGACGTGACCAGCGACCTGCAGATACGCCAACCCCAGGTGTTGATCGAATTCGACCGGGAAAAGGCGGCGGCGCTCGGCGTCACGGTTCAGCAGATCGAGTCCGCGCTCGGCACCGCGTACGGGTCACAGCAGGTATCGACGATCTATACGGCCACGGACCAGTACTGGGTCATCCTCGAAGTCGAACCCCGCTATCAAGCCGACCCTTCGGCGTTGCCGCTCTTATATATCCGTTCAAAGACCGGTGCGCTGGTGCCGCTCACCGCCGTCGCCAGGCTCTCCTACGGCGTCGGCCCGCTTTCGGTAAGTCATCTCGGTCAGCTGCCATCGGTCACTATTTCCTTCGACCTCGCGCCAGGGGTTTCGCTTTCACAAGCGATCGACAGCGTGCGCGCGCTGACACTCGACCTCCAGGTGCCGCCCACGCTCAGCGGAAGTTTTTCGGGGACTGCTCAGGCGTTTGAAGCATCCATACAGGGAATGGGAGTATTGCTGTTGTTGTCGATCGTGGTGATCTACCTCGTGCTCGGCATTCTCTACGAGAGCTACATCCATCCGCTCACGATCCTCTCCGGCCTGCCGACCGCGGGGCTCGGCGCGCTGGTCACCCTGTGGGCCTTCGGCATCGATTTGAACATGTATGCCTTTGTCGGCATCGTCATGCTCGTGGGCATCGTCAAGAAGAACGCGATCATGATGATCGACTTCGCGATCGAGGCGCGGCGGCAGCGCGGCAAGTCTCCGCAGGAGGCGATCTTCGAAGCATGTGTAGTTCGGTTCCGCCCGATCATGATGACCACGATGGCCGCGTTGATGGGCAGCCTTCCGATCGCCTTTTCGCTCGGCATCGGGGGCGAAGCTCGCCGGCCGCTCGGCCTTGCGGTCGTCGGTGGCCTGCTGTTTTCCCAGGTTCTCACGTTGTACATCACCCCGGTGATCTACCTGTATTTCGAACGGCTGCAGGAGTGGCTGTACAGGCGCAGTAGCGCCACTACCGCCGGCGCCGCCGCGCCCACCGTGGCCCTCGCCCCCAAGGAGTCGGACTAACAAAATGGCCACCCAGGAAACCCGCAACATGGCTCTGTTCTGCGACTTCGAGAACATCGCCCTCGGCGTGCGCGATGCCAAGTACGCGCAGTTCGACATCAACCGCGTGCTCGAGCGCTTGCTGCTCAAGGGCAGCATCGTGGTGAAGAAGGCGTACTGCGACTGGGAGCGCTACAAGGAATTCAAGTCGGTTATGCACGGCGCCTCGTTCGAGCTGATCGAGATTCCTCACGTGCGCCAGTCCGGGAAGAACTCGGCGGACATACGCATGGTCGTAGACGCGCTCGACTTGTGCTATACGAAATCCCACGTCGACACGTTCGTGATCATCAGCGGCGATTCGGACTTCTCGCCGCTCGTTTCCAAATTGCGCGAAAACGCCAAGGTGGTTATCGGCGTCGGGGTGAAGAATTCGACCTCCGACCTGCTGATCGCCAACTGCGACGAATTCATCTACTACGACGACCTCGTGCGCGAGGAGGAGGTGAAGCGGCGCGCGGCGCGCAAGAGGAAGGAGGCCCGGCCCGCGGCCACCGTCAAGGGACCTCCGGAAGCCGACGAGAAGCAGCAGGAGGCGATGGAGCTGCTGCTCGAAACGGTCGACGCGCTGATCGCGGAGCGCGGCGAGGGCGAGAAGATCTGGGGCTCGATGGTCAAGCAGACGCTCAAGCGCAGGAAGCCCGGCTTCAACGAGTCCTACTACGGCTTTCGCGCCTTTTCCGACCTGCTCGAGGAAGCCGAGAAGCGCAAGCTCGTCGCGCTCGAGCGCGACGAGAAGTCCGGCGGCTACGTCATCCGCCGCGCGTGAGCACGCGGGCGCGGTCCGTGCGTGCCCGCAGCGCCTTGACCAGGCGATAGCCGAGCAGCAGCCCGAACAGCAGGGCGTACAGCTTCGGCTCGGCCGTGTTGTTCTTGGCCAGCTTGAGCCACCAGAAGTGGAACACCGCCACCACGGCTACCAGGTACACCAGCTTGTGCAGCGCCTGCCAGCGCCTGGCGCCCAGGCGCTTCACCATGCGGTTCGTCGAGGTAGCGGCGAGCGGCAGCATGAGGGCGAGCGCGGTCATGCCCGCGAGCACGAAGGGGTGCTTGACCACGTCCTTCGCCACGGCGCCCAGACTGAAGTCGTTGACCAGCCACAGGTAACAGGTGAAGTGCAGCACCGCGTAGCTGAATGCGAACAGGCCCAGCATGCGCCGGAAGCGCGCGAGCTCGGCCCACCCGGTCAACTGGCGCAGCGGCGTGACGGCCAGCGTGAACAGCAGAAAGCGCAGCGTCCAGAGCCCCATGGTCCAGATCAACGTCTGTTCGGGGTTCGGCCCGAGTTGCACCGCGAATGCGCGCCACACGAGCGACGCGAGCGGCACCAGGCAGAGTACGAATAGCGCCGGCTTGAACCAGCGCGCCTGTAAGGTCGCGCGGCGCAGGCGCAGCGTGCCGCTTGCCGCGGCCGCGTGCAGGCTCGACGGCGCGGTCACGCTCGCCGCGGGCTGACGCACGGAGGCAGGTCCTCGCGGCACGCGCTCAAATGTACTTGGTGAGATCCATGCCCGCATACAGTTGGGCCACCTGGTCGCCGTAGCCGTTGAACAACTGCGTCGGAATGCGCGGCGCGAACAGTCCGCCGAAGGCACCGTCCTGCCCGATGCGCCGCTCGGTCGCCTGGCTCCAGTTCTGCGGGCTGACCTTGGGATTGACGTTCGAGTAGAACCCGTACCAGTCGGGCACCGCGCGCATCCATGACGTGACGGGCTGCTGCTCGACCAGGCGAATGCGTACGATCGACTTCGCGCCCTTGAAGCCGTATTTCCAGGGGACGACCATGCGCAGGGGCGCACCGTCCTGGTTCGGCAACACCTCTCCGTACAGGCCGAAGGTCAGCAGCGTGAGCGGGTGCATGGCCTCGTCCATGCGCAGCCCTTCGCGATAGGGCCAATCCAGCACCGGGTTGTTCTGCCCAGGCATCTGCGCCGGATCGAGCAGGGTGACGAATTCCACGTACTTCGCCTTGCCCGTGGGCTGCACCGCGCGCAGCAGATTTGACAGCGGGTAGCCCACCCAGGGAATCACCATCGACCAGCCCTCGACGCAGCGGTGGCGGTAGGTGCGCTCCTCCATCGGTGCGAGCTTCAGCAGCTCGTCGATGGCGAAGCTGCGCGGCTTGAGCACCTCGCCTTCCACCGCGACCGTCCACGGCCGCGTGCGCAACGTGCCTGCGTATTCCGCGGGGTCGCTCTTGCTCGTGCCGAACTCGTAGAAGTTGTTGTAGGCGGTGACGTCCTTGTAGGGCGTGGGCTTCTCGCTGGTGCTGAATGGGCCTGGCCGGCCAGGCAGCTTGGCAGCCGTGCTGGCCAGCGCTTCTTCCGGCAGCAACGGCGCAAGCAGGCCGAACGCTATGGCCTGCCTGAGGAAGTCTCGGCGGCGCAGGTACACCGACTGTGGCGTGATGTCCGAAGGGGCGATATCCGAAGGCTTGCGGATCAGCATGTGCAATCTCCTTTCGGCGTTGGGTCGCACGAGATGGTCGCGAACTTACAGCCCGATGATACGCGCGGTGGGCGCGCAGCGGCCTACAGGCCCGCGTCAGGGGTTCAACTGCTTGTAGACCAGGTTTGCGACGTTCAGCAACTCGGCGCGATCCAGGTCGGACGTGGACAGCGCGTAGCCGAAGTTGCGGTCGATCCAGTAGAACACGCGCACGCCGCCTTCGCGCGCGAAGCGAAACGCCGTGTCGTGATGGCCTTCCGGCTCGGTGCGCACGTAGAGCGTCACGCGCTGTCCCTTCGTGCCCTGGTACATGAACTGCGCCACCGGCGCGAGATTGACGCCCCTCGCCGGATCGCCGTTGCCGGGCAGTAGCCGCCCCCCGACGAGCGTCAAACCGGCCCGGTCCAGCGACGGCACGTGTATCGGTGCGCCGAGACGCTTCGACAGCCAGGCAACCAGATGTGCTTCCTGGTCGGCGCCGACCTCCACGGGGTGGCGGACTTCAGGCGAATACGTCACGTGCGCGACGGCGGCGAGGCGCGCCATCGATAGTCCCTCGCTTTGCGCCACTCGCGCTGGCGCCTGCAGGGCGCGCAGTTGCCAGCCCGCCAAAATCCCGAGCGCTGCGCCGAGCGCGACCCAGCCTGCCGCGCGAGCGAAGGCGCCAGAGCGTACCCCGCCGCGGGCGGCCGCGCGCAGGCGCTCGGGCACTGGCTCGCCGAGCACCGGATCGTACAAGGCGCGCAGCATCTCACCTTGTGCGCGATAGTCCGCGATACGCTCGGCTTCATCTGGACGCGTAGCCAGCCACGCCTCGACTTCCGCACGGCGCGCGTCGGCGAGCCGACCGTCGGCGTACGCTTGCAGATCGGGTTCAGTGACGGGTTGTTCCGACGTCATCGCCTCGCCTCACTTGACGAGCTTCAACTTCGCGGTTACCGGCAGCTCGAGCATCATCACGCGCAGCTTCTCGCGCGCGCGCGACAGACGCGACATGACCGTACCGATCGGGATGCCCAAGTTGCGCGCGACCTCATCGTAGCTCATGTCTTCCAGCCCCACGAGCAGAAGAACCTCGCGCTGCTCATCCGGCAGTCGCGCGATGGCCCGCTCGAGGTCGCGCAGCACGAGCGCGTCGCCCTGGGTGCCGCGCTGCGCCATCTCCGGCATTTCATCGTCGAGCGGATCGGCGTTGCGCGCAGCGCGCACGCGATTTACGTGCACGTTGTGCATCACCGTAAACAGCCACGCGCGCAGGTCCGTGCCATCGCGGTACAAATGAAACTTTATCCACGCACGCTCGAGCGTATCCTGCACCAGATCATCGGCTGCTGCGCGATCGCCCACGAGCGCCCGCGCGTAGCGGCGCAGGCGCGGGATCAGCTCGACGATTGCGCGTCGTTCCGCCATGCCGCCATTATCCCGCGCGCGTGTCTTCCGGCAGCGGCTCCCGCGGCTATGTCCGCGCCACGTGCCAGATGCCGCGGAACCCGTCTCCCGTCTTGTCGCCCGGTTTCTGGTCCTTTATCCAGCGATAAAGCGGCTTGCCTTTGTACGCCCACTGCAGGCTGCCGTCCTGGCGCGTGACGATACTCCAGTCGCCGCCCGCGGACTCGCCCGCACCAGCCGCGAGCGGGGGCCAGTTCTGCGCGCAAGGGCCGTTGCACATGCTCTTGCCTCCGCCCGCCGGATCGTTGTCGAAGGTATAGAGCGTCATCCCGGCTTTGTCGGTCAGCATTCCGTCGGCGACGCGCACGCCGGCCGGATCCCCCATGCTTGCGCAGCCCACCGCGAGCGCGATCAGCGCCCCGGCAATAGTGACTTTGTAACGCCTGTTCATCGGCTTCTCCCTGGGTTGGTGCAACTAGCTCGTAAACAGGCGGACGAGCCAGACTATTCCGTCCGGCTCAGAGCGGCGCCGGCATGCCCCAGGACGCGATCAGCGTTTCTGCCGCGTTCAGGAACTCTTCACTGCGGCTCGGATGATTGAAGGAGATTCGCGCCAGGCGCTCGAGCAGCGGAACTTGCGCGCTTCCCGGGCCGGCGAGATGAATGAGCTCGCCCGCCTGGGCGCCGACGATCTCGCAGCCCAGCAGCGAGCCGGCGTCTCGGGCGACGAGCAAGCGCACGTAGCCCTCGGCCGCATCCTCCCCGAGCGCTGCTGGATTGACGGTGAACGCCGAGAAGCCAACCGCGTATTCTGCGTCCGCATCGTCTAGTTCGTCCTCACTTGCACCTGCGCGCGCGAGCTCGAGCGCCGAGTAGATCACCTCCGGCACCCAAGCGCGCTCGCTGCGCCGTGCTCCCTCGAGGACGATGTTCGCAATTGCGACGGTGGCCTCGGCGAGCGCGTGATTCGCGGTCATCGCTCGGTTTGCGCAGTCACCGATTGCGAATATGTTTCTCACCGAGGTGCGCTGCTCGTCGTCGACAACGACGAATCCGTCGGACGTCGTACGCACGCCAGCGAGCTCGAGCTCGAGCGTATCCGTGTTGGGCCGCCGCCCCGTGCCCGCCAGCACCCAGTCGACGCGCTCGCGCAGGCCGCCGCGCAGCTGCAGCACCACGCCGTCGCTGTCCGCGTGTACGCGCTCCGGCCGGCTATCCCTGCGCGCACGCATTCCCTGTGCGGCGAGCGCATCGTGCAGCCGCCTTCTCGCGGTGGCGCTGAAACGCGTGCGCGAGAGCGGCTCATGACCCGTCAGCCAAACCACCTCGAAACCGAGTCGCGGCAAGATGAAGGCCATCTCCGTGCCGACCGTGCCGCTGCCAAGCAGCGCGATGCGCCTTCCTGCGGGCAGCGGCGCTTCGAACAGCTCGTCCGTAGTGAGCACGCGCGGCACCCCGCGCAGCATCTCGGGCAAGTGAGGGCGCGAGCCGGTGGCGAGCACGAAATTGCGCGCTGTGACGACCTCGTCGTCGAGTGCGACGCGCTCGGGGTCTACGAAGCGCGCGGCGCCCGCGAAGCGCTCCACACCGAGGCGGGCGAGGTAGTCGAGGTAGCTCGCGCGCACGGTTTCGACCACGACGCGCTGGTGACGCCAGGCTGCCTCGGGGTCCGGCTCGAGCGTCGCACGCAAGCCACGCGCCGCGAAGCCTTCGGCCGCTTGCGCGATGCGCGCGGTGTGATACCAGTCCCTTTTCGGCACGCAGCCGCGGTTCAGGCAGGCACCGCCCCAGCTGTCCTTCTCGGCGATCGCGACCGACAGTCCCCGCTGCGCGGCCAGCACCGCGGCGCGGTAGCCGCCGGGGCCTGAGCCGATGACCAGCAGGTCGAACATGGGCTGCGAAGTGCGCGTCCTCGCCCGCCCTAGGAGCGCGGGCCTCGGCTAGCGCAGGCCTGCGACGTACTGCGCGAGGCCCTTGATCTCCTCGTCGGTCAGGCGCGCAGCGACTCCCCGCATCATGCCGTTGGGGTCATTGGCGCGTGTTCCCGCGCGGAACGCCTTGAGCTGAGCGTCGACGTAGTCGGTGTACTGGCCGGCGATGCGGGGGTACTGTATGGGATTTCCGGCGCCCGTCGGCCCATGACAGCCCGCGCAGGCCGGCACGCCGCTCTGCAGATTTCCGCCCCGGTAGAGCGTCTGCCCGCGCGACGCGAGGTCCTTGTCATGCACCCAATCGGGGCGCAACGTCTGGCTCGCGAAGTAGGCCGCCACGGAGTGCATGTCGGCATCCGATAGGTTGGCGACCATACCGTTCATGATCGCGTTCTCGCGCAGCGCCTTTTTGCCGTCCTGTGATTTGAAATTACTCAGCTGCTTGTACAGGTATTCCGGGAACTGCCCCGCGAGCTTCGGGTTGACGGGCGCAACACTGTTGCCGTCGGGTCCGTGGCACGCCGCGCATACCTGCGTGGCGATCTGCTGGCCCTTGGCGAGATCGGCCTTTGCGCCGTCCTGGGCGAACGCCGCGCCCGCAGAAAGCACGGCCACGCCAACGCTCGCCGCCAGTACTCGAATCATTCGGCTACTCCCTCGGTTCCCGGTCAAAGCGGGCAATTTTATTACAATTCCCGACTCTTACGCCTGCATATGAGCGCGTTTTCACAGGCCACGTTCGCCGCATCCGTGGGTAACCCCGACCAGCTCCCGCCGGAGGGTCCGCCCGAGGTCGTCTTCGCCGGCCGATCCAACGTTGGCAAGTCCAGCGCGATCAACGCGCTTGCGGGACGTCGGCGACTGGCCTTTGTCAGCAAGACCCCAGGCCGCACGCAGACGATCAATTTCTACGACCTGGGCGCGGTCGGGCGGCTGGTCGACCTGCCCGGTTACGGCTATGCGCGCGTGCCCGAGGCCGTGCGCACGCAGTGGGACGCGTTGGTCGGCGGTTACTTGAGCAAGCGCGCGTCGCTCGCGGCGGCAGTGGTCGTCATGGACGCGCGCCATCCTTTCACTCCCCAGGATGTCGCTTTGCTGAAATGGCTCGCACCGCTCGGCCTAAGGCTGCTCGTGTTGCTGTCCAAGTGCGACAAGCTCTCACGGGCCGCGCGCATCGCCGCGCTACGTTCGGGGCAGCACCAGCTCGCGGCCTGCGCGCCCGAAGGCGAGCTGCGCCTCCTGTCCAGCCTTACCCGCGAAGGCGTCGCCGAAGTACGCGCCCTGCTCGAGGGCTGGCTGCGCGACGCCTGCCGCGCGGCCAAAAAATAAAAAAGCCCCCGGTAAAGGGGATATAAACCGGGGGCTAAAACGCCTTAATCAGAATTAAGGCACCCGCTCAGGGAGGAGAAGCGGGAGACGATTAACACCGTCTAACGGTAAGATGAAACCCGCTCAGAAAAGTTCCCAGAGAAAAATTCTCTGCAGAATCAACGAGCCGATTCGATGCCCGCACTTCGGGCGCGGACTATTCCGGGAGGCCAGGCAGCCATGAACGTGTACGGCAGCTTTCCAGCGGTACGCATGCGGCGCATGCGCCGCGATGACTTCTCGCGCCGCCTGATGCGCGAGCACGTCCTGACCGCGGACGATCTCATATATCCCGTCTTCCTGCTGGAGGGTACGCGGCGCAGCGAGCCGGTCGCATCCATGCCCGGGGTCGAGCGCATGACCATCGACCGGCTGCTGCCGGTCGCCGAGACGTGCCTGAAGCTCCGCGTCCCGGTGCTCGCGCTTTTCCCGGTCATCGATGCGCGGCTCAAGACGCCCGACGGGCGCGAGGCTTTCAACCCGAAGGGATTGGTGCCGCGTGCCGTGGCCCAGCTGAAGAAGCGCTTCCCCGAGCTCGGCATCATGACCGACGTGGCGCTCGATCCGTACACCTCGCATGGCCAAGACGGCGTCATCGACAAGACGGGCTACATTGTCAACGATGTGACGCTCGACGTGCTGGTCAAGCAGGCCCTTGCGCAGGCGACAGCCGGGGTGGACATCGTTGCGCCCTCGGACATGATGGACGGCCGCATCGGCCGCATCCGCGCGGCGCTGGAGCGGGGTGGACACATCCACACCAAAATCATGGCTTATTCCGCCAAGTACGCTTCCGGCTTCTACGGGCCGTTTCGCGACGCCGTGGGCTCGGCGAAGAACCTCGGCAGAGGCGACAAGAAAACATACCAGATGGACCCGGCGAACTCGGACGAGGCGCTCTGGGAGGTTGGCCTCGATCTCGCCGAGGGCGCCGACATGGTGATGGTCAAGCCGGGAATGCCGTACCTCGACGTGCTGCGTCGCGTGAAGGACGAGTTCAAGGCGCCGACGTTCGTCTACCAAGTAAGCGGCGAGTACTCCATGCTGCGCGCCGCGATCGCTAACGGCTGGCTGCCCGAGTCGTGCATCATGGAAGCGCTGCTCGCGTTCAAGCGCGCCGGCGCCGACGGCATTCTGACCTACTTCGCGCTGGATGCCGCCCGTTTGCTGAAGGGCTAGCCGAAAACCAGCGCCACGCCGTGTGCATCGCCGGCGCCGACGGCGAACGACCCGTCTGGCAGGGCGATCGGCTTCACGCCGCTGCGCCGCAGGACCGAGGCCGTGGCAGCCCGATCCGCGACGCGCAGGAACAGGGCCGCCACCAAGGGTCGCACCCGCGCGGGCAACTCGACGCCGGGCAGCCGGTGCCCGAGCTTGCCGCGCGTGGTGAGCGCGATCGGGGCGTTGCCGGTGGCAACGAGCAAGCCTTCCTCGATTTGGGCAGGCGCGGCATCGAATAGCTGCGCGTACTCCTGTGCCGCAGCGACCGCGTCCTCGGCGACGACCGCCACTGCCGCCAGGCCGGTGACGCCAAGCGCGTGAGACCGGTATTCCGGGCGCCACACCAGCTCGCGCGTGTAGTGCTGGCAAAGGAAACTGCGGCAGCCGGGCGTCAAAGCCGGCGGCAGCTGCACGATTCGAAATGCCGCGTCACGCGCGCCGTCGGCAAGGCGCACCGGACGCGAAAAATCCAGCGGGGCATCGGCGGCGATGCCGGCTGCGCCGAGCGCGGCGTACGCCGCGTCGGCGTTCCCGGTGGCGAGCGCCAGGGCAGCGAGTCCTTCGCCTTTCGCCAGGAAGTCGGAGTAATAGGCGAGCGCCGGATGCGGCTGAGGCAGCGCGAGCAGCTCGATGTAGTCCGAGTCGAACATGATGCAGTGGTTCGCCGAGCCGAGCGAATGGAAGCCGCGCGATGTCAGCGTGAAGCCGAGTCGTTCGTAGGTGCGCTGCGCGCGGTCGAGATCGCGCACGGCGATGACCACGTGATCGATACCGCGGATCGAGCGTCGCATCTCAGGGCGCCGCCGCGAGGTCCAGCGTCTTGAGGAAGCGTTCGGCGCCCTGGTAGCCGATTACGCGCAGGCCCCGGATCTCGCGGCCCTGCGCATCGAAGAATATGATCCCGGGCGGACCGAACAGCGAAAAGCGCTTGAGCAACAGCTTGTCCGCCTCGGAGTTCGCCGTGACATCGGCGCGCAGCAGCAGCATGCCGTCCATGCGCGCACGTACGCGCGAGTCGCGGAAGGTGAAGTTCTCCATCTCCTTGCACGACACGCACCAGTCCGCGTAGAAGTCGAGCATCGCGGGACGACCGGGAGCACGCAGCGCGCCGTCGAGCTCGCTTAGCGAGCCCACCGGCACCCACCTGAGCGGCGCGGCGGCCGGCGCGCCACCCGCAGCGATGCCGGCCAGCGGACGCAGCGGGTTGCGGTTGCCGGCGAGCACGCCGACGAGTAACGCGAGACCGGCCACCAGCGCGATCACGCCCAGGCCCTTCCACAGCCGCGCGTAGCCCGACGCATCCGCGGGCAGCGGATCGATTGCGCGCAGGAACATCGCCGAGCCGACGAGAAGCGCCGCCCACAGCAGCATCTGTGCCGCGGGCGGGATCACCGGCGAGACGATCCAGACGGCGACCGCGAGCAGCAGCACGCCGAAAAACTTCTTGACGCCGTTCATCCATGCGCCGGCTCTGGGCAGGAGCGCGCCTTCGGACACGCCGACGGCGATGAGCGGCACGCCCATGCCGAGCGCCATGGCAAAGAGAGCCGTTCCGCCGAGCACCACGTCGCGCGTCTGCGAGATGTAAAGCAGCGCGCCAGCGAGCGGTGCCGCCACGCAGGGGCTGACGATCAGTGCGGAGAGAACTCCCATTGCCGCGACGGAGGCGATGCGCCCGCCGCGCAGACCCTGGTGCGCGCGCGACACGTGATGCTGCAGAACGTGCGGCAGTTGCAGATCGTGAAAGCCGAACATCGACAGGGCGAGCCATACGAACACCAGCGCGAAGGCGCCCAGCACCCAGGGACTCTGCAGCGCCGCGGCGAGCATCGAGCCCGAGTACGCGGCCGCCACGCCCGCGGCCGCGTAAGTCACGGCCATGCCGAGCACGTACGACACGGAGAGCGCGAGCGCACGTGGCTTGTTAAGGCTCTTGCCTTCGCCCGCGATGATGCCGGAAAGAATCGGCACCATCGGCAGCACGCAGGGCGTGAACGTGAGCAGCAGGCCGAAGCCGAGGAAACTGGCGATGACCAGCCACAGGCTTCCCTCGAACAGGGCGGCGATGTCGCGGTCGCTTGCGAACAGGGAAAAGCGCGGCGCCGGCGCGACCGCACGCGCGCCTTGCGAGAGCGCCGGCTTGCCCGCGTCCGCCGCGCCGCCGCCGAGCGCGGCGAGCTGGATCGTCGCCTTGGAGTCCATCGGCACGTAGCACACGCCGATATCGGCACAGCCCTGCGACCGGACGCTCAGCTGGAGTGTGCGCGCCGTACCCGCCTGCACCGGGATGCGGATGTCCACCTGCCTGCGGTAGGTCTCCACCTCGCCGAAAAACTCGTCTTTCTTGCGGATCGCCGGCGGGAACTCCGGCGTGCCGAGCGTGACGCCTGGTGGTGCGTCTACCTTGAAGTTGAACTTGTCGCGATACAGATAGTAGCCGTCGGCGATCGCGAAGCTCACCTCGATCGCCTGCGCGTCGAGCGCGCGCGCCGAGAACTGGAACGCCCTTTCTGGCTCGAGCAGATCGTCGGACGAGGGGCCGAGCTTGAGCTGCGCGACCGCGGGCGCGGCCACGAGGCAAAAGACGAGCGGGAACAGGCGGATCCAGGCTTTCATGCGGGGCGCGTCTCGCTTTCCACCCAATCGAGGTACGCGGCCAGCCCGCGCTCGATTGGGACCGCGACGACTTCCGGAAGTTCGTAAGGGTGGGCCGCGCGGATCGCCTGTTCGAGCGCGCCGTAGCGCTCGGCCGTGGTCTTGATGAGCAGCGGATGCTCCTCCGCGCGCTCGAGCGCGCCCTGCCAGCGGTACACCGAGCGGCACGGCGCCAGGATGTTCACGCACGCGGCGACACGCTCGGCGATCAGGTGCTCGGCGAGCCTCTCCGCGGCCGCCCGGTCCGGCAGATTGGTCAGCACGAGCAGCGCGCTCATGCGGCTTGCGTGGCGGCGCGCAGGCCGTCGTATACCGTTGGATAGCGCAATCGCACGCCGAGCAGTTCCTTCATCTTGCGGTTGTCCAGACGCCGCGACTCGCTCATGAACGAGAGCAGCGCAGCCGGAATTCTACCCGCGGCATCGCGCCGCGCGACGCGTGGCGGACGCGGCAACCCGAAACGATCGGCGACGAGATCGAGCCATTGCCCCATCTTCAGCCGACTGTCGTCCGAAGCGTTGTACGCGCCCGGCGGTGCATCGCAGCACAGGGCGCGCAGCGCGATTGCCGCGAGGTCGTCGGCGTGCACGTGGTTGGTGTAGACGTCGTCCTCGTCGCGCAGCACCGGCGTGCCTGCGCGCAGGCGCTCGATCGGCAGGCGGTCCGCTGCGTAGATTCCCGGCACGCGCAGCACGATGAGCGCGACCCCGCGCGCGGCGCACCATGCGCCGAGCAGCGCTTCGGCCGCGGCGCGGCGCCGCGCCCGGTCCGACTGCGGCGCAGGCGCGCGCGTCTCGTCCACCAGTGCGCCGCCGCAGTCGCCATACACGCCGCTGGTGCTGATATACACCAGGCGCGCTGGTAGAATGCCGCGCTCCAGGATCGTGACAAGGTGCGCCGTTCGTGGGTCGTAATCGCCGGTGTTCGGAGGCGGCGCACAGTGCAGCACGGCGTCGGCCCAGTCGGCGAGACCTGCGAGCGTTTCCGGCCGGTCGAGGTCGTATCCCTCGCTGCGTGACGCGCGGCGCAGCGCCACTCCGGGCGGAAGCAGCGGCAGCAGACGGCGCGCCACGTCTCCGAAACCGACGATCAGCAAGCGCTTCATGCAGCCATTGTAGCCAGCCTTCACAGTGAGCAATTTCAAGGTCACCCTGCAGCCGAGCGGGCACCAGTTCGAGGTCGAGGAGGGCGAGTCCATCCTCACGGCCGCCTTGCGCCACGGCTTCGTGCTGCCCTATGGCTGCCGTAACGGCGCCTGCGGAAGCTGCAAGGGCAAGATCCTTTCAGGCAGCGTCGACTACGGCACCTATCAGCTGAAAGCCCTGCCGGAGATGGAGAAAAAGGATGGCAAGGCGCTCTTTTGCCAGGCCAGGCCTTTGAGCGACGTCGTACTCGAGGCGCGCACGGTCGGCGCTGTGAAAGACATCCCCATCAAGACGCTGCCCTGCCGCGTACAGAAGATCGAGCGCCTCGCCGATGACGTGATGGTGCTTTTCCTCAAGCTGCCCGCAAACGAGCGGCTGCTCTTCCTCGCGGGGCAGTACATCGAGTTTCTTCTGCGTGACGGGTCGCGCCGCAGCTTTTCGCTGGCCAACGCGCCGCACGACGACGAGCTCATCCAGCTGCACGTGCGGCACGTCCCGGGAGGACAGTTCACCGATCACGTTTTCGGCAAGATGAAGGAGCGCGACATCCTGCGCTTCGAGGGACCGCACGGTACCTTCTTCCTGCGCGAGGAATCCGCCAAGCCGATCGTGTTCGTCGCCTCGGGCACGGGCTTCGCGCCGATCAAGTCGGTGATCGAGCACGCCTTCTACGAGGGCATCGAGCGGCCGATGACGCTCTACTGGGGCGGGCGCCGGCCCAAGGACCTGTACATGAGCGCGCTGCCCGAGAAGTGGTCCGCCGAACACGCCAACTTCAGGTACATTCCGGTGATCTCGGATGCGCTGCCAGAGGATGCGTGGCGGGGGCGAACCGGATTCGTGCATCGCGCCGTGATGCAGGACTTGCCCGACCTCTCCGGCCACCAGGTGTACGCCTGCGGCGTTCCGGTGATGGTCGACTCGGCCCGGCGCGACTTCGTCCAGCAGTGCGGCCTGCCCGAGGAGGAGTTCTTCGCGGACTCGTTCACCACCCAGGCGGACCTGGCTCAGCCGGCGCCTTCGCCCAAGTAGGCCTCGCGCACGCGCGCATCCGCGAGCAGGCTGCGCGCATCGGCTGCGAGCGTGATCGCGCCCGATTCCATCACATAGCCTCGGCTAGAGATCTCGAGCGCCAGCCTGGCGTTCTGCTCGACGAGCAGCACGGTGACGCCCTGGCGCGCGATTTCGCGCACCACCTCGAGGATCTTGGCGACCAGCAGCGGTGCGAGCCCCATCGAGGGCTCGTCGAGCAGCAGCAGCCGCGGCCGGCTCATCAGCGCGCGGGCGATGGCGAGCATCTGCTGCTCGCCGCCCGAAAGCGTTCCCGCGGTCTGGCTGCGCCGCTCGAGCAGCCGCGGGAACAGGCCGTGCATGCGCTCGAGGTCCTCCGCAACCGCCGTGTCGCGGCGCGTGTAGGCGCCCATGGCGAGGTTCTCTGCGACGGTGAGCTGAGGAAAGATGCCGCGGCCCTCGGGCACGAGCGCGAGCCCGCGGCGCGGCAGCTCGTGCACCGGCAGTCCGGAGAGCTCCTCGCCGGCATAGCGCACGCTCCCGAGGCGGGTCGGCACCAGCCCGCAAATCGCTTTCAGGGTGGAGGACTTGCCGGCGCCATTCGCGCCGATCAGGCAAACCAGCTCGCCTTCGTTCACGTCGAAGTCGATGCCCTTTACGGCGCGGATCCCGCCGTAGCGCACTTCGAGGGCCGCGACCTCGAGCAGGCTCATGGCGTCGCAGGCGCACCGAGATAGGCCTCGATGACCTTGGGGTCCCGCTGCACCTCGGCCGGGACGCCTTCGGCGATGCGCTCGCCGTAATCGAGCACCAGCACGCGATCGCACACCTTCATCACAAGGCGCATGTCGTGCTCGATGAGCAGCACCGTAAGCCCGCCGTCGCGGATGCGCTCGATCAGTCGGCCGAGCGCGAGCCGCTCCGACGGGTTCATCCCGGCGGCGGGCTCGTCGAGCGCCAGCAGCTTGGGGTCGGTCGCGAGCGCGCGCGCGATCTCGAGCCGGCGCTGATCGCCGTACGGCAGGCTGCCGGCCTGATCGTTGGCGCGCCCGCGGATTCCGACATAATCGAGCAGCTCGAGCGCGCGCCGCTCGATGGCGCGCTCCTCGGCCAGCGTACCGGAATCGCGCAGGATTGCGCCGAGCACCCCGGCGCGCGTGCGCACGTGGCGGCCGATCATCACGTTCTCGAGCGCCGACAGATTGCCGAACAGGCGAATGTTCTGAAAGGTGCGCGCGATGCCGCGCGCGGCCACCTGGTGCGCTTTCAGCCCTGCGAGGGGCGTGCCGTCGAACGACACCGAACCCGCATCGGGCGCGTAGATGCCGGTGAGCACGTTGAAGAACGTGGTCTTGCCCGCGCCGTTCGGGCCGATCAGGCCGTAGATTTCGCCGCGGCTAATGGAGAACGAAATCTCCGACAGCGCCTGCACGCCGCCGAAGCGCTTGCCCACGTTGCTCGCAACCAGCTGCTCGCTCACGTGCGTTCCGTCAGCTCGCGCTTGCGCACCGCCGAGGGCAGCAGGCCGGCGGGGCGGAACAGCATCACCAACACCATCGCAAAGCCGAACAGCAACATGCGGATCACCTCGGGCTCGATGAGCATGCGACCGAACAGCGCCTGCTGCACCGGCGCCACCGAGAAGCGCAGGATTTCCGGCACGAACGAGAGCAGCACCGCACCCAGCACCACGCCCCAGACGTTGCCCATGCCGCCCAGCACGACCATCGATACCACCAGGATCGACTCGACGAGGACGAAGCTCTCTGGCGAGATGAACTCCTGGATCGCCGCGAACACGCCGCCGGCAAGCCCGCCGAACGTCGCGCCCATCGCGTAGGCGAGCAGCTTGAGATTCGTGGTGTTGATGCCCATCGCTCGCGCCGCGATTTCGTCCTCGCGGATGGCCTCCCAGGCACGGCCGATGCGCGAGTCCTGCAGCCTCAGGTTGAGCCCGATGATCACCGCGACGAACACGATGAGCAGGTAGTAGTACTTGATCGGCCCGGAGAATTCCAGGCCGAGGATTCTCTGGTTGGTGGCAAAGTTCAGGCCGTCGATGCGGAACGGGTCGATGCGGTACACGCCCTGCGGACCGTTGGTTATATTCACCGGCTGCGCGAGGTTGTTGAGGAATATCCGGACGATCTCGCCGAAGCCGAGCGTCACGATGGCGAGATAGTCGCCGCGCAACTTGAGGGTAGGGGCACCGAGCAGGACGCCGAACAGCGCCGCGATCGCTGCACCGATCGGCAGGATGACCCAGAACGGCAGATGCAACCCGAACTGCGGGCTCGCGAGCAGCGCGTAGGTGTAGGCGCCGACGCCGTAGAAAGCGATGTAGCCGAGATCGAGCAGCCCGGCGAAGCCGACCACGATGTTCAGGCCGAGCGCAAGCATCACGTAGAGCAGCGCGAGATTGGTGACCCGCACCCAGGCGGTGCCGATCTGCGTCACGGCGAACGGCAAGACGAAGAGGGCGGCAGCGACGAGCGCCAATCCACCCCAGAACAGTGCCCGGTTGCGATACGCTGCCGTCCTCATGCCCGGTCACCCACGCGCTCGCCGAGCAGCCCGGAAGGCCGCAATACGAGCACCAGGATCAGCACCGCGAAGGCGAACACGTCCTGGTAATTTGAGCCGAACAGCACGAAGTGCCCGCCGCTCGCGCAGCGTGCTCCGATCCAGCCGGAGATCACGGGATAGCTGCAAAGGTCGGTGAGGTAGCCGATGTATCCCGCGCCGAGCGCCTCGACAACGCCGAGCAGCACACCGCCCAGCATCGCGCCGGGAATGTTTCCGATGCCGCCGAGCACTGCGGCGGAAAAGGCCTTCAGGCCGAGAATCGAGCCCATGGTGTACTGCGCCACTCCGTAATAGGTGCCGACCATGACCCCGGCGATCGCGGCGAGTGCGGCACCGATGATGAAGGTCGTCGCGATGACGCGGTTCGCATCAATGCCCATCAAGCCTGCGACCTGGGGATTCTGCGCCGTAGCGCGCATTGCGGTACCCAGGCGCGTCCGGTAGACGAGCCAGGCCAGCGCGGCCATGAGCGCCACGCAAGAAAGGAGGATCGCGATCTGCACATTGGTGATCACCGCGCCCGCGACCGTATAGATCCGCATGTCGATGATCTGGGGGAACGCGAGCACATTGCGGCTCCACACCAGCATGGCCAGATGCTGCAGGATGATCGACACGCCGATCGCGGTGATCAGGGGCGCAAGGCGCGGAGCGCGGCGCAGCGGCCGGTAAGCCAGACGCTCCATTGCGTAGGCAACGACCATGCACACCGGAATGGCGCAGGCCGCGCCCGTCAGCACGACGACGATCGGCGGCAGGCCCGCATCCGCAAGCAGGTTGATCACGCTCAGGGCCACCATCGCTCCGATCATGACCACTTCGCCGTGCGCGAAGTTGATGAGCTGGATGATCCCGTAGACCATCGTGTAGCCGAGCGCGACGACGGCGTACACGGCACCCAGCGTCAGGCCGTTGACAACCTGCTGCAGGAAGATGTCCATTGCGGCCGAAGCCTAGCAAACGCCGCGACCGGCGCCAAAAATGCAAACGGCACCCGAAGGTGCCGTCAGCGTCTTCGCAAGGCGCGCAGCGGACTACTTGGCGCCGCCCATGCCCTTCAGGAATTCATCGTAGGTCATGGTCTTGCCGCTCTTCACCACGGCGATCGGTGCGATCTTGCCGTTCTTCATGGAAAAGATCGTGATCTCGGCGTCCTTGCGGTCGCCCTTGGCGTCGAACTCGATGCGGCCCGTCGCACCCATGTAGCTGATCTTGTGCAGCGCCGGCAGATACTTCGCCGGTTCGGCGGAGCCGGCCTCGCGCATCGCGTCGATCAACAGGTTCGCCGCGTCGTAGGTGAACGGCGCATACAGGATCGGATCGGTGTTGAATTTCGCCTTGTACGCGTCGAGGAAGGACTTCGACGCCGCCTGCGGCGGGATGCCCGCCTGCGAGCACAGCATGCCCTCCGCGGCCTGTCCCGCGAGCTCGGCCATCTTGTCGGTGCACGCGCCGTCGCCGAAGGCGTACACCGCGTCGAGCCCGAGCTCCTTGCCTTGCTTGATCAGCGGGCCGCCCGTTGCGTCCATCCCTCCATAGAACACCGCGTCGGGCTTCTCGCCTTTGATCTTGGTGAGCACCGCCTTCCAGTCCGTGGTCTTGTCGGTGCCCTTCTCCCGTGCAAGCACCTTGATGCCGGCGGCCTTGAGCGTCTTGGCGACTTCGTCGGCGAGGCCCTGGCCGTAGGCCGTCGCATCGTCGATGACGGCGACGACCTTCGGCTTGTCCGTGGCGGCGAGATAGCTGGCGATTGCAGGACCCTGCTGATCGTCGCGCCCGACCACGCGGAACACGTTGTCGAAGCCCTGCTCGGTGAGCATCGGGTTGGTCGCCGAGCCGGTGATCATCGGAATGCCCGCCTGGTGGTAGATCGCCGAGGCGGGAATCGTCGTGCCCGAGTTCAGGTGCCCGTCTACGCCCGCGACCTTCGCGTCGACGAGCTTCTGCGCCACGGTCGTGGCGACCTTCGGGTCTGCCTGGTCGTCCTCGGCGAGCAGCTCGAAGTGCGCAAGCTTGTCGCCGATCATGATCTTCGCCGCGTTCGCCTGATCGATCGCGAGGCGTGCGCCGTTCTCGTTATCCTTGCCGAGGTGCGCGATGCCGCCGGTGAGCGGCGCGACGTGCCCGATCTTGATCTCGATCGTGGGCACCGCGGGCGCTTGCGCCTGTGTCTTCGCCGGTTCCGGCTTCTTCTCCTCACCGCAGCCCGCAAGGGACAGCGCGCCGGCCGCTACCAGCAACGAAAGACCGAACTTGGGCTGCCGCATGGAACCTCCGCAAGATTGGGAATCTACGAGGGAAAGCATGATAGCACCGGCAAAAATGAAGAAGGCCGGGCAAGCCCGGCCTTCTTGGCAATCCGCTTCGTTCGGCTACTTGAGCGACAAGACCCACTCCACCAGCTTCTTGATGTCCGCGTCGGGCACGGCGGAATTCGGCGGCATGGGGATGTTGCCCCAGACGCCGGAGCCGCCTTTCTTGACCTTCTCGATCAGCTTGGCTTCGGCATCTTTCTGCCCGGCGTACTTCTTGGCGACGTCCTTGTACGCGGGCCCGACGACTTTATGGTCCACCGCGTGGCAGGCCAGACAGTTGTACTTCCTGGCCATCGCCTCATCCGCCTTGGCCGGCAGAGCGGCTGCCAGGCCGACGAGCAGTAAGGGAACTGCGATGCGCTTCATCAACGACTCCTCTTGAACGAATGTGAATTAATCCTAACCGAAAACGGGGTCTTTGCAAGCCGACTTCAGTCGCGCCAAGTCCGCCAACGGCTCAAGGCAAGTAACGCCGCGGCACAGCCAGCCGTTGACAGGCTCGGGCCGCTCCGGCTTGTCGAGCACCGGCGGCAGGCCGGCGCTGCCATTCGGCAGCGCAACGACGGTTGTGTCAGGAATCAGCTCGCGCGCCAGCTCGGCCGCCCAGCGCGCCACCGCAACGGCCTCTCCGCGCAGCACCAGCAGCGCGGGCGGTGCGATCGTTTCTTCGAGCGCGACCGCCAAGGCGGCAAAGCCCCCCGGGTAGCGGCGCATCGTCGGGTAGTACAGCGCCACGGCGGCCTCGGCGGCGCGCGCATAGCGGTCCTCGCCCGTCAGCGCGGCCAACCGTCCCAGCGCCCAAGCGGCGACGGCGTTGCCTGAAGGCGTGGCGTTGTCGTGCCCCGGCTTGGGGCGATGGATGAGCTTCTCGTGGTCGCGCGAGGTGAAGTAGAAGCCACCCCCGTCGCGGTCTTCGAACTGCTCGAGCAGCACGCTGGCGAGCTCTTCGGCGAACTCCAGATCGTCAGGCGAGAAGCGCGCCTGCAGCAGCTCGATCAGGGCCGCGAGCAGGAACGCATAATCGTCCAGGTAGGCGTTCAGGTGCGCCTTGCCGTCCTTGTAGCTCGCGCACAGCCGTCCGTCCCGCCACATGCGCGCGCGGATGAAATCGAGCGCGCGGCGCGCTGAAGTGACCCACTCGTCGCGGCCGAAGACCCGGCCCGCATGCGCCATGCCGCGCATGGCGAGCGCGTTCCAGGAGACGAGCACCTTGTCGTCGCGTCCCGGGCGCACGCGCCGCTCGCGCGCGGCGCGCAGCTTGGCGCGCGCCGAGGCGAGCAATGCCTCGCCGCCCGGCGCAAGCGGCTGCGCGACATGCAGGTGCCACGAGTGCCCCTCGAAGTTGGGCGCTCGGTCGAGGCCGTAGTGCGGCGCGACGAGCGCCAATTCCTGCGGCGTCAGCAGCGCCTCGACCTCTGTGCGCGTCCAGACGTAATACTTGCCTTCCTCGTGCTCGGAGTCGGCATCGAGCGAGGAGTAGTAGCCGCCCTCGGGGGACTGCATCTCGCGCATCATCCAGGCCGCCGTCTCTTCGGCGCACTGCGCGAAGCGCGCCTCGTCTGTGGCGAGCCACGCGTCGGCGAGCAGCCCCAACAGCGGCCCGTTGTCGTACAGCATCTTCTCGAAGTGCGGGATCATCCACTGCGCGTCGACGCTGTAGCGGCAGAAGCCGCCGCCAAGCTGATCGTAGATGCCGCCCTCGCACATGCGCAGCAAAGTCGTACGCACCATGTCGAGCGCCTGCCGATCGCCGCTGCGCGCGTAGGCGCGCAGGCACAGGTCGAGGTCGGTCGGATGCGGAAACTTGGGCGCCCCGCCGAAGCCGCCCAGCTGCGCATCGAAGCTCCCGCGCAGGCTCTCGAGCAGCGCGTCGACCGGCGCGCGTTCGAGCGCCGAGCGGTGCGCAGCCGCGCCCGGCAGCATGCGCGCGAAGGCGCCCAGCACCTGCTCGTTCTGCTGGGCGATCTCGGGCTGCTTCTCGTGCCAGGTGGCGGCGATCCGGTCGAGCAGCTCGACGAAGCCCGGCATGCCGTAGCGCGCCGTCTTCGGAAAGTACGTGCCGCCGAAGAACGGCGTGCCGTCGGGGGCGAGGAACATGGTGAGCGGCCAGCCTCCCGGACGCTGCGCGAGCATCTGGTGCGCGGTCTGGTAGATCTGGTCGAGGTCGGGCCGCTCCTCGCGGTCGACCTTGATATTGACGAACAGGCGGTTCATAAGCGCCGCGACCTCCGCGTCCTCGAAGCTCTCGTGCGCCATCACGTGGCACCAGTGGCAGGCCGAATAGCCCACCGAGAGCAGCACCGGCTTGTTCTCGGAGCGCGCGCGCTCGAGCGCCTCGGGGCCCCACGGATACCAATCGACCGGGTTATCCGCGTGCTGCCGCAAGTAGGGCGAGGTTTCGTGCGCGAGGCGATTGGGCATGGCATATGCTCCGGGCGGCGAATTATTGCAGCATTCGACGATGCCACCCACAAAAGACCCTCGCGCCGTACAGGTCTTGAGCTTCTGGTTCGGCGCCGAGAACGACTACGGCAGTCGGCGCAAGGAATGGTTCCGCAAGGACGCCGCATTCGACGCCGAAATCGAGGCGCGCTTTCGCGCGCTGCACGAGGAGGCGGCGCGTGGCGATCTGGAGCCCTGGAAGCGCGGCGTCGGCGATTGCCTCGCGCTCATCGTGTTGCTCGACCAGTTTCCGCGCAACATGTTCCGCGGCAGCGCACGCGCCTTCTCGAGTGATGGTCGCGCGCTCGACGCGGCGCGCCACGCGCTCGCAATGCGCTACGACCTAGAAATGCTGCCTGTCGAGCGGATGTTCACCTACCTGCCGTTCGAGCACAGCGAGGCGCTGGAGGACCAGTTGCTGTGCCTGGGCCTGATGCGGCCGCTCGAGGAATTCGAGGAAACGAAGGACGTGTACCCGTACGCAGTGCGGCACCACGAGATCATCGCGCGCTTCGGTCGCTTTCCCCACCGCAACGAAGCGCTCGGTCGGCCGAGCACGCCCGAAGAGCTGGAGTTCCTGAAGCAGCCCGGCTCGGGGTTCTAGCTAACGCCCTATCGCCGCGAGCAGCTTCGCGCGGCGCTTCAGCCACCAGCCGTACTGTTCCGGCCAGCCGCCGAAATCGGCGTCGACGCCGAGCGCGCGCGCCGCGTGATGCGCCCAGAACGGATCGACCAGCGCCTCGCGCGCCACCGCGACCAGGTCCGCCGCGCCGGATTGCAGGATCGCCTCGGCCTGCGGCCCGTCGAGGATCAGCCCGACCGCCTGCGTGGCGATGCCTGCCGCGCGGCGCACCGCGGCCGCATACGGCACCTGAAAGCCGAGCTCGCGCGGCACCATGGCCGAAGTCACCGGGCCCGAGATGCCGCCCGAGGAACAGTCGATCAAGTCGACGCCATGCGCCTTCAGCGCGCGCGCGAGCTCGATCGAGTCCTCGATCTTCCAGCCGGAGCCGCCGACGCCGTCGACCGAGGAGATGCGAAAGAAAAGGGGCTTATCCGCCGGCCAGGTCGCGCGCACCGCGTCGACCACCTCGAGCGCGAGGCGCATGCGCCCGTCGAGCTCGCCGCCGTAGCCGTCGCTGCGGGTGTTGGACAGCGGCGAAAGGAAGCTGTGGATGAGGTAACCGTGCGCGCCGTGCAGCTCGACGATTTCGAAGCCCGCTGCGTGCGCGCGCCGCGCCGCGGCGGCGAAGGCGCCGACCACCTCGTCGATGTCCGCGCGCGTCATGGCGTGCGGTGCGAGCGAGCCTGCCGCCGCGGGCTCCGCAGTCGGGCCGACGATCGGCCAGGGCCGGTCGCCGCGCGCCGCGTCCCCGGGTCCGAGCGGGCCGTTGCCGTACCACGGGCGCTGCATGCTCGCCTTTCGTCCCGCGTGCGCGAGCTGGATCGCGGGCAGCGCGCCGTGCGCCTTGAGAAACTGCGCGATGCGCTCGAGCGCGTGCGCGTGCGCATCGGACCAGATGCCGAGGCAGCCGTGCGTGATGCGGCCGCGCGCCTCGACTGCGGTCGCCTCGACGAACACGATGCCGGCGCCGCCCAGGGCGAACTTGCCCAGGTGCACCAGGTGCCAGTCCTGCGCCATGCCGTCCGCCGCCGAATAGGTGCACATCGGTGAGATGACGACCCGGTTGCGCGCGGTGACGCTGCGCAGCGTGATCGGTGCGAAGAGGAGCGGATTCATGCCGGAATTCTGGCATGCGCGCCGCGGTTGCTACAATTTCGCGCTTCATGGATATAGAGCAGGCCTTCGCGCAGAACTTCGTAGCCATCGCCGATCTGATCGGCGCGCATGCGGCGCACGAGCCGCGCCACGCGGCTCTCGTTCAAGGCGAACGTACGCTCGACTACGCGTCGCTCGACGTGCTCATGGACCGCGTCGCCGCGGCGCTGCAGCGCGACGGCATCCGGCCGCGCGAGACGATCGCCGTCTGCGCCGCGAACTCGATCGACTACGCGGCGTTGTTTCTCGGCGCGTTGCGCGCAGGCGTCGCGGTGGCGCCGCTCGCACCCTCGTCGACGTCCGATAGCATCGCGGGCATGGTGGCCGATTGCGGCGCCAGGCGCCTGTTCACCCTCGCAGCCGGCGAATTCGAGGACTGGCTGGCGCCCGCGGGCGCGAAGCCGGAGCCGGTCGAGATCGAGCCGGACTGGCCTTTCAACATCATCTATTCCTCGGGCACCACGGGAGTGCCCAAGGGCATCGTGCAGTCGCACGCCATGCGCTGGGGCCACATGCGGCGCGGCAAGACCTACGGTTACGGCTTGCGCGCGGTGACGCTCCTCTCGACGCCGCTTTATTCGAACACCACGCTGGTAAGCTTCTTCCCCACCCTCGCGCTCGGGGGGACCGTCGTGCTCATGGCGAAATTCGACGTGGCGCAGTACCTCGCGCTCGCCGAGCAGCACCACGTCACGCACACGATGCTGGTGCCCGTGCAGTACCAGCGCATCCTGGCGCACCCGGATTTCGACAAGTACGATCTGTCGTCCTTCCGCATGAAGTTCAGCACGAGCGCGCCCTTTCCCGCCGCGCTCAAGGCCGAGGTGCTGCGGCGCTGGCCGGGGGGCCTGATCGAGGTGTACGGCATGACCGAGGGCGGCGGCACCTGCATCCTCTTCGCGCACGAGCATCCGGACAAGCTGCACACGGTCGGTCGGCCCGCCGAGGGCCACGACATCCGCCTGATCGACGAGCAGGGGCGCGAAGTGGCGCCGGGCGAGGCGGGCGAGGTCGTCGGACGCTCGCCGCTTATGATGACCGGCTACCACAACCAGCCGCAGAAGACCGCCGATGCCGAATGGCGCGACGCGAGCGGGAAGCGCTTCATCCGCACCGGCGACGTCGGCCGCTTCGACGCGGACGGGTTTCTCACGCTGCTCGATCGGAAGAAGGACATGATCATCTCGGGCGGCTTCAACATCTACCCGAGCGACCTGGAGGCGGTGCTCTGCGAGCATCCCGGCGTCGCCGAGGTCGCCGTGGTGGGCGTGCCCTCGGAGCGCTGGGGCGAGACCCCGGTCGCCTTCGTGGTAGCGAAGCCCGGCGCCGCGCCGCGCGCTGCGGACTTGCTCGCCTGGGCAAACGCCAGGCTCGGCAAGACGCAGCGCCTGGCCGATCTGCGCCTCGCAGCCGAGCTGCCGCGCAGCGCGATCGGCAAGGTGCTCAAGCGCGCGCTGCGCGACGCCTATCGCCCCGCCGGCGCGGCCTCAGGCTGAGGAATCGTCGGTGATCGCGCCCCTCGAGGCGGGCGACACCAGCTTCATGTACTTCGCAAGCACGCCGCGCGTGTAGCGCGGCTTGGGCGCCTTCCATTTTTTTCTTCGCGCGGTGAGTTCCTTCGCCGGCACGTTCAGCTGGATGAGGCGCTTCGCGGCATCGATGGTGATCGAATCGCCGCTCTTCACCAGCGCGATCGTGCCACCGACGTAGGCCTCCGGCGCCACGTGGCCGACGACCATCCCCCAGGTGCCGCCGGAGAACCGCCCGTCGGTGAGCAAGCCGACCGACTCGCCCAGCCCCTGGCCGATGAGCGCCGAAGTGGGCGCCAACATCTCCTGCATGCCAGGGCCGCCCTTCGGGCCCTCGTAGCGGATCACGATCACGTCGCCGGGCTTGATTCTCTTCGCCATGATCGCCTTCATCGCGGCGGGCTCGGAGTCGAACACGCGCGCCGGGCCGGTGATCGAGGTCTTCTTCAGGCCGGTGATCTTCGCCACGCAACCCTCGGTAGCAAGGTTGCCCTTGAGGATCGCGAGGTGGCCCTGGCGGTACATCGGGTTCGACCACGGCCGGATGACTTCCTGATCGGCGCGCGGCTCGGCGGGCACGTCTTTCAGCATCTCCGCCATGGTCTTGCCGTGGATCGTCATGCACTCGCCGTGCAGCAGGCCATGCTCGAGCAGGATCTTGAGCACCTGCGGCACGCCGCCCGCGGCGTGGAAGTCGGTTGCGACGAAGCGCCCGGACGGCTTGAGCTCGCACAGCACCGGCACTTTGCGCCGCACGCGCTCGAAGTCGTCGATCGTCCAGCGCACGCCCGCGGCGGCCGCGATCGCCAGGTAGTGCAGCACCGCGTTGGTCGAGCCGCCGGTTGCCATCACGAGCGCGATCGCGTTCTCGATCGACTTCCGGGTGATGATGTCGCGCGGGCGCAGGTTCGCGTGCACCGCGCGCGCCAGCACGCGCGCCGACTCGGCGGCCGAATCGGCCTTTTCCGCGTCCGGCGAAGCCATCTGCGAGGAGCCGAGCAGGCTCATGCCGAGCGCCTCGAAAGACGAGCTCATGGTATTTGCCGTGTACTGGCCGCCGCAGGCGCCCACGCTCGGACAGGCGTTGCGCTCGATGCCGTCGAAGTCCTCCTGCGACATCTTGCCCGCGGTGAACGCGCCCACTGCCTCGAACGGGCTGACAATGGTGAGCTTTTGCCCCTTCCAGAATCCCGGCTTGATGGTGCCCGCGTAGACGAAGATGCCGGGAACGTTGATGCGCGCCATCGCCATCATGCTGCCCGGCATGTTCTTGTCGCAGCCGCCGACGCACACCACGCCGTCCATGAGCTGGCCATTCACCGCGACCTCGATCGAGTCGGCGATCACCTCGCGCGATACGAGCGAAAACTTCATCCCCTCGGTGCCCATGCCGATGCCGTCGGTCACCGTCGGGAAGCCGAACACCTGCGGCTTGGCGCCCGCCTGCTCGAGTGCCGCGATTGCGCGATCGACCAACGGCTGGATGCCTGCGTTGCAGGGATTCATGGTCGAGTGGCCATTTGCGACGCCGACGATCGGCTTGTCGAAATCGCCGTCCTTGAAGCCGACGGCGCGCAGCATTGCCCGGTTCGGCGAGCGCGCGACGCCCTGCGTGATTAGCCGGCTCCTGCGGTTGTCAGACATGACTTTCCTCCCAACGATAGAATTCGATTCTACCGTGCTGGTTCATCCCGACATCGATCCGGTCGCCTTCAGGCTCGGCCCGCTGGCCGTGCGTTGGTACGGCCTCATGTATCTCGCCGGCTTCGCCGCCGGCTGGTGGCTCGGGGTGCGGCGCATCAAGGGCGGATCCGCGCCAGTCACGCGCGCCCAGTTCGACGACGTGCTGTTCTACGCGGTGCTCGGTGTGATCCTCGGCGGGCGGCTGGGCTACGTGCTGTTCTACAAGCCGGGGTATTACTTTTCCCACCCGCTGGAGATCTTTGCCGTATGGCACGGCGGCATGTCGTTCCACGGCGGCTTCCTCGGCGTGCTCTTCGCGATGGCGTTCGCGGCGCGCAAGTACGGCATCAACTGGTGGTCGCTCATGGACTTCGTCGCGCCGCTGGTGCCGATCGGCCTCGCCGCGGGGCGGCTCGGCAACTTCATCAATGGCGAGCTGTGGGGGCGGGTCACCACGCTGCCCTGGGGCATGGTATTTCCCGGCGCGGGCCCCCTGCCGCGGCACCCTTCCGAGCTGTACGAGTTCGCGCTCGAGGGCGTCACCCTGTTCGCGATCCTGTGGTGGTTCTCGTCCAAGCCGCGCCCGCGCGGCCAGGTGTCGGCGTTGTTCCTCATCGGCTACGGCACGTTCCGCTTCCTCGCCGAGTTCGCGCGCGAGCCGGACGACTTTCTCGGCTACCTTGCGCTACACCTCAGCATGGGCCAGTGGCTCAGCCTGCCGATGATCGTCGCGGGCCTCGGGCTGTTCGCCTGGACCCGGCGCCGAGGCTAGGCGAGGGCCGCCGCGAGCACGCGCGCGGCGTGCACCGCGCGGCGCCCGGCACCGTCGGCGATCTGGTGCCGGCAGCTCGTCCCGTCGGCCACCAGCAGGGCGTCCGCGGGCGCCGCGCGCACGGCCGGCAGCAGCCCGGCTTCGCCCATCTTCAGCGACATCTCGTAGTGCTCGGCCTCGTAGCCGAAAGCGCCTGCCATGCCACAGCAGCTCGACTCGATGGTCGTCACCTTGAGATCGGGCACCAGCGCAAGCGTGCGTAAGGCGGCAGGCATCGCCCCGAACGCCTTCTGGTGGCAGTGGCCGTGCAGCAGCGCCGTGCGCGGCACCGAGCGCATCTTCAAGGACAGTTTTCCGGCGTCCGCCTCGCGCGCGATGAACTCCTCGAATAGCATCGCCTGCGAGGCAAGCTGGCTCGTCTCGTGGCCGGGGATCATCGCCTTGAACTCGTCGCGCAATGTAAACAGGCAAGACGGCTCCAGGCCGACGATCGGCACGCGGCGCTCGACCCAGGGCGCCAGCGCGTCGAGCATGCGGCGCGCTTCCTCGCGCGCCTCGCCGACCAGCCCCGCAGAGAGAAACGTCCGGCCGCAGCACAGCGGCCGCTCGCCCGCGGGGGGCTGCGCGACGTGCACGCGGTAGCCCGCCGCATCCAGCACGCGCAGCGCGGCGCGGGCGTTCTCGGGCTCGAACCAGCGGCTGAACGTGTCGACGAACAGCACCACCTCCCGCCGTCCCGAGACCGTGCGCACGCGGTCGACGAACGAGTCGCGGCGCCATTTCGGCAGAGAACGCTTCGCCGAGATGCCCGCGATGCGCTCGCGCCCGGGGAGCGACTGCAGCAGATTGACAAGCGGCGCCAGGCGCGCGGCGAGGGGCGCGTAGCGCGGCAAGTAGGCAAGCATGCGCTCGCGCAGCGCGAGGCCGTGACGCTTGCGGTACTGCGCAAGGTATTCGATTTTCATGCGCGCCATGTCGACGCCGGTCGGGCACTCGCGCTTGCAGCCCTTGCACGACACGCACAGCTCGAGCGCCTCGCCGACGTCGTCGAAGTCGAGCTGCCCCGCGAGCGCGAGGCGCAGCGTGTTCGCGCGCCCCCGGGTGAGATGCGCCTCGTCGCGCGTGACGCGGTACGAAGGGCACATGGTGCCCGCGTCGAACTTGCGGCAGTGGCCGTTGTTGTTGCACATCTCGACGGCCTTGTCCCAGCCGCCCCATTCGTTCCAGTCGAGCTCCGTGTAAGGAACCTTGGCGGCGTAGCCGGGCGGAAAGCGGAACAGGCGCTTGTCGTCCATGCGCGGCGGCTGGACGATCTTGCCCGGATTCATGAGCCCCTTTGGATCGAGCCACGACTTGATCTCGGCAAGGCAGGCGGTGAGCCGGGGGCCGAGGAACGGCGCGATCCATTCCGAGCGCACCAGCCCGTCACCGTGCTCGCCCGAGTACGCGCCTTTGTACTGCCTGACCAGCGCGCTGGCTTCTTCGGCGATGGCGCGCATCTTCTGCGCGCCATCGCGCCGCATGTCGAGCACCGGGCGCACGTGCAGGCAGCCGACCGAAGCATGCGCGTACCAGGTGCCGCGCGTGCCGTGCTTCGCGAACACCTGCGTCAGCCGGTCGGTGTACTCGGCGAGGTGCTCGAGCGGCACCGCGCAGTCCTCGATGAACGACACCGGCTTGCCGTCGCCCTTCATCGACATCATGATGTTCAGGCCCGCCTTCCTCACCTCCCAGATATCCTTCTGCGCCTGAGCGTCGGTAACTTCGACCACGCTGCCGGCCAGACCCAGGTCGGACATGAGCGCGATGAGCTCGCCGAGCTTCGCGCGCTGCGCGGCCTGCTCCTCGCCCGAGAACTCGACCAGCAGGATGGCATCGGGGCCGCCGCGAATGTACGTGTCGACCGTGGTCTTGAAGGCGCTGATGTCGCGCGCCAGCTCGATCATGGTGCGATCGACGAGCTCGACGGCGGAGGGCGCGAGCTTGACGATATGCTGGGCGCAGTCCATCGCGACGTAGAACTTCGGGAAGTGCACGACGCCCAGGGCGCGTGCGCGCGGCAGTGGGCTGAGCTTGAGCAGCAGGCGCTCGAAGAATGCGAGCGTGCCCTCGGATCCGACCAGCAGGTGCGCCGCGTTCGCGTGCGGCGGACCGAGATGGTCTAGGTTGTAGCCGGCGACCCTGCGCAACACCTTCGGCAGGCGCGCGGCGATTTCGTCCTTTTCACGCTCGTAGAGGGCGCGCAGCTTGCCGACGAAGTCGCGGTAGCCGGCCGGACCGGAGGCCTCCGCGAGCGGCGCAAAGCGCCAGCGCTGTCCGTCGGCGAGCAGCGCGTCGATTGCGAGCACGTTGTGCACCATATTGCCATAGGCAATCGAGCGCGAGCCGCAGGAATTGTTGCCCGCCATGCCGCCGAGCGTGGCCTGCGCGCTGGTCGAGACGTCGACCGGGAACCACAGCCCGTGCTTGCGCAACTGCGCATTGAGCTGGTCGAGCACGATGCCGGGCTGCACGAGCGCGCTGCGCCGCTCGACGTCCAGCTCGACGAGGCCGTTCAGGTATTTGGAATGGTCGAGGACCAGCGCTGCGCCCACCGTTTGCCCGCATTGCGAGCTGCCGGCGCCACGCGGCAGGATCGGTACGCCTTCCGCAGCGGCAATTCCCAGCGCTGCGCGCGCCGCCTCTTCATCGCGCGGCACGACCACGCCGATCGGCTCGATCTGATAGATCGAGGCGTCGGACGCGTAGCGTGCGCGGCTCGCGCGGTCGAACAGAATCTCGCCGTCGACCTCTTTCGCCAGGCGCGCGGCAAGCGCTGCGTGGCTCATGCCGCCTGTCGTTCCGAGAGCGCGCCGAGCGCCGCCCCGAGCTTGCCGTCCAGGTGGTCGCGCAGCAGCGCCTTGAGGCGCGGCGCGTCTCGCTGGACGAGCGCGCGCAGAATCTCCTCGTGCTCGCGCACGGCGGCGTCCCAGCGCTCTTTGGACAGGTTCGCCATGTAGCGCACGCGGCGCGCATAGTCGTTCAGTTGGCGATAGGTGTTCGTCAGCACCGGGTTGCCGGCCGCCTCGACGATTTTCAGGTGAATCGCCTGGTTGCACCTGAAGTAGCCGGCCAGGTCGCCGCGCGCGTGCATCGCAAGCATCTCGTAGTGCAGCGCGCGTACCTCGGCAAGCTGCTCGTCGCTCGCGTGCACGCACGCGAGCTCGCCGGCCAGGCCCTCCAACGCACCTATCACCTGCAGCGTCTGCGTCACGCGTGCGGCATCGAGCGACGCCACGATCGCGCCGCGGTTCGGCAGCAGCTCGACCAGCCCCTCGGCCGCCAGCAGCTTGATCGCCTCGCGCAGCGGCGTGCGCGAGATCCCGAGCTGGCCGGTAAGCACCCGCTCGTTCAGGCGCGTGCCCGGCGCCAGCCGCCCTTGCACGATCAGATCGCGCAGCTGGTCGACCACCTCCTCGTGCAGGGGGCGGCGCGAGATTTTCGGGGCGGATAGCTCTTCGATCGATCCCACGGCTTGCGCCTGTTCCATATCGCATGCATAATACAAAAAAGCCCGCGCAAAGCGCAAGTGTAAGCCCTCATGTTGCGCAACATGGGCGATTTTGCATTCAATCTAGGAGGCAATATGGCAAGGACCGCCGGACGCCATTTCCTGCAGATTCCTGGACCGACCAATGTGCCCGACCGCATCCTGCGAGCGATCGATCGCCCGACCATAGACCATCGCGGGCCCGAGTTCGCCGAACTCGGCAAGGCGGTGCTCATCGGCATGAAGCGCATCTTCAAGAGCACCTCCGGAGAGGTGGTCATCTATCCCGCCTCGGGCACCGGAGCCTGGGAAGCAGCCCTGGTGAACACGCTTTCGCCCGGCGACGTCGTGCTCATGGCGGAGACGGGTCAGTTCGCCGTGCTGTGGCGCAAGCTCGCCGAGCGTCTCGGCTTGAAGCCCGAGTTCCTGCCGGGCGATTGGCGCCACGGCGCGGATCCTGCTGCGATCGAGCAGCGGCTGCGAAGCGACGCCGAGCAGCGCATCAAGGCAGTATGCGTCGTTCACAACGAAACCTCCACCGGGGTCACCTCGCGCATTGCGGAAGTGCGGCGCGCCATCGATGCTTCCGCGCACCCCGCGCTTTTCATGGTCGATACGATCTCGTCGCTCGCGTCGATCGACTACCGTCATGACGAATGGGGCGTCGACGTCACCATCGCAGGGTCGCAGAAAGGGCTGATGCTGCCGCCGGGGCTGTCGTTCAATTGCGTGTCGGCCAAGGCGCTCACCGCCTCGCGCGGCGCGTCGCTGCCGCGCAGCTACTGGGCGTGGGACGAAATGCTCGCCAGCGGCAAGAACGGCTACTTCCCGTATACGCCGTCGACCAACCTGCTCTACGGGCTGCGCGAGGCGATCGCGATGCTCGAGGAGGAGGGTCTCGCGAACGTGTTCGCGCGCCACCAGCGCCACGCCGAGGCGACGCGCCGCGCGGTGCGTGCCTGGGGCCTCGAAGTGCTGGCGCTGGATCCGTCGGAATATTCCGCGTCGCTCACCGCCGCGCTGATGCCGCCCGGGCATGACGCCGACCGCGTGCGCAAGATGGTGCTCGAGCACTTCGACATGTCCCTCGGCACGGGTCTCGGCAAGCTCGCCGGCAAGGTGTTCCGCATCGGCCACCTGGGCGATTTCAATGACCTCACGCTCGTCGGCACGCTCGCCGGGGTCGAGATGGGTCTCGCGCTCGCCGGCTGCCCGGTGAAAAGGGAGGGCGTCCAGGCGGCGATCCAATACCTCGAGTCGGCACACCGGGACCGGGTGCGCGCCGCCGCATGAGCGCGGGTCCGCTCGCCGGCCTCAAAGTACTCGAGCTCGCGCAGATCATGGCTGGGCCGACCTGCGGCATGCTGCTCGCCGACCTCGGTGCCGACGTCATCAAGGTCGAGAAAATCCCGGGCGGGGACGATACCCGCGCCATGAACCGGCCGTCGGTGAACGGCGAGTCGGCCGCATTCATGGCGATGAACCGCAACAAGCGCGGCATCGCGCTGAATCTCAAGCTGCCCGCAGCGCGCGACGCGCTCAAGCGCATGCTCGGCCGGGTCGACGTGCTCACCGAGAACTACCGCAAGGGCACGATGGAGAAGCTAGGCCTGGGCTACGACGCGCTGAAGGCGCTCAATCCCGCGCTCATCTATTGCTCGATCTCCGGATATGGCCGCACGGGGCCGTACGCCGACAAGGGAGGGTTCGACCTCGTCGCCCAGGGCATGTCCGGCCTGATGGCGATCACGGGGGAACCGGCTCGCCCGCCCGTCAAGTCGGGCAACCCGATCTGCGACATCAACGGCGGCATCCTCGCGGCGCTCGGCATCGTATCGGCCTATGTGCACCGCCTGAAGAGCGGCGAGGGTCAGCTGGTGGACACCTCGCTCTACGAGGCCGGCATCCAGCAGACCTACTGGCAATCGGCGATCTTCTTCGCTACCGGGCAATCGCCCGGCCCGATCGGCTCGGCGCATCTGCTCTCGGCCCCTTACCAGGCATTCCGGGCGCGCGACGGCTGGCTCACCATCGGCGGCGCCAATCAGCCGAACTGGGAGCGTCTGGCGCGTGTGCTGGGGGCGCCCGAGTGGCTTGCCGACGAGCGCTTTCGCGCGAACAGCGATCGCATGAAGAATCTCGATGCGCTGGTGCCGCTCGTCAACGCCAAGCTCGAGCAGCGCACGGTGCGAGAGTGGATCGAGCGGCTCGAGGCAGAGGGCGTGCCTTGCGGCCCGATCAATTCGATCGGCGACATGCTCGCCGACCCGCAGACCGGAGCGCGCGATATGGTGGTCGAACTCGAGCACCCGAAAGCGGGTAGGACGCGGGCGCTCGGCCTGCCGATCAAACTCTCCGCCACGCCGGGACGGGTGACGCGCCCGGCACCGACCTACGGCCAGCACACGCGCGAGGTGCTCGCCGAGTTCGGCTTCTCCGCGGGCGAGATCGAGGTGCTCGTCGCCTCGGGCGCGGCCGCATAGGCCTCCGACAGCAGCTCAGATCGCGCCGTCGGCCCGCAGCTTCTGTATGTCGACGTCGCTCCTGCGGAGCAGACCGCGCAGTATTTCGTCGGTGTGCTGCCCCAAAAGGGGCGGTGGGACATTGTGCTCGAGCGGCGTTTCCGAGAAACGCATCGGGCTTCGCACCAGCGTCACCTTTCCGGCAAGTGGGTGCGGAATCTCGATCCTCAGATCGCGCGCGACGGCCTGCGGCTCGCGGAATACCTGGTCGAGCGTATTGATCGGGCCGTTCGGCACGCCTGCCATCTCCAGCGCCTCGGTCCAGTCACGGGTCGTACGCCCGCGGAAGACTTCGCTCAGGATCTGCGTCAACGCGGCACGATTCTCGACCCGCTTGCCATTGGTCGCGAAGCGCTCATCGGTGGCGAGGTGCTGGCACTGCGCCACCTCGCAGAACTTGCGAAACAGATTATCGTTCCCGCAGGCGAGGATCACGTCGCCGTCGGCGGTCTTGAAGGTCTGGTAGGGCACGATATTCGGGTGCGCATTTCCCAGCCGCCGCGGTGAGATTCCGGTCGCGAGATAGTTCGCGCCCTGGTTCGCCAGCACCGCCACCTGCGAGTCAAGCAGGGCCAGGTCGAGGTGCTGGCCAACGCCGGTCTCGGCGCGGTACGCCAGCGCCGCGCACACGGCGACCGTCGCGTACATCCCGGTCATGATGTCGGCGATCGGGATACCCGCTTTTTGTGGCCCGCCGCCAGGTAGATCGTCACGCTCGCCCGTGACGCTCATCAGCCCTCCCATGCCCTGGATCATGAAGTCGTAGCCCGGTCGATCCCGATACGGGCCGGTGTGACCGAAGCCGGTAACCGAGCAGTACACCAGCCGCGGATTCACCTGCTTCAAATCGTCGTAGCCCAAGCCGTAGCGCCCCAGGTCGCCGGGCTTGTAGTTCTCCAGCAGCACGTCGCACTTCGCCGCCAGCTCGCGCACTATTTGCTGACCGTCCGCAGCAGCCAGATTGACGGTTATCGACTTCTTGCCGCGGTTGGCGCAGGCGAAGTACGCGGACTCCCCGGTGTCCTTGCCGGCGGCGTCCTTCAGCCACGGCGGGCCGAAAGCGCGTGAATCGTCGCCTTTGTGCGGGCGTTCGACCTTGATGACCTCGGCGCCAAGGTCGGCGAGGTTCTGTCCCGCCCATGGCGCCGCGAGCACGCGTGAGAGGTCAAGAACACGGATATGCGATAAGGGGCCTGGCATTCATTTGTCCTCGAACGGAAGCAGAAATCTTATTACGCCAGCGCATCGCCTCACCAGAGGCTCAGGAGCATGTGTAGCGCGAGCAGGAACAGCAGCAGCGCGAAGACGATGCGCAGCCTGCGCACCGGCAGATGATGCGAGACGCGCGCCCCGAGGGGCGCCGTAAGGATGCTGGTCGCTGCGATGAGCGCGAGCGCCGGGACGTAAACGAAGCCTAGACTGCCGCGCGGCAGTCCGCCTACGTTCCAGCCTGCGTAGACGTAGCCGATGCTCGAGGCGAGAGACAAGGGGAAGCCGATCGCCGCCGCGGTGCCGATCGCGCGCTTGAGCGGGACGTTGCACCAGGTCATGAACGGCACGGTCATGAACGCCGCGCCCGCGGCGAGAAAGCTGGCGAGGAAGCTCATGACGCCCCCGGTGACGCCGAGCCCCAGCCCGCCGCCCGGCAGCATGCCGCGCACGACGCGCCAGTCCACACCGCCACGCACGTGGTGCGCGCGCACGCTGGCAGCCAAGGTGAACGGAATCGTCGCCATCGCGGTGGCGAGCGACAGGTGCATGAGGTGACTCGCCGGAAAGGCTTTCGCGGTGAACACGAACACCAGCATCGGCACGGTGATCATGCCCCCTCCGACCCCCAGCAGGCCGGCGAGAAAGCCCACCGCGGCGCCGACTCCCAGGTACGCCGGCCACCATTCGCTCATTCGTGCCCCAGCAGGTGGGCGACGAGCTCGACGAACCCTGCGCCGGCCGCGGCGTGCGTGACGAACTTCGGCGCCGCGGCGAGATGCCCGGCGAAGCGGGTCACGTTCGCGACGCCGATCGAATGCTCGAAGAACGCGAACATCGGCGCGTCGTTGGGCGAGTCGCCCGCAAACGCGAACTCGCGCTGGGCGGCGTCCAGCTGGGTGCCGAAGCGCTCGGCAAACAGCGTTCGCGTGGTGGCGAGCTTGTCGTAGTCGCCGAACCAGCCGTTCACGTGGATCGAGCTGATCTTGGCGCGCAGGCCCGCCTCGCGCATCAGCGTCGCGATGCGTTCGGCGGCTTCGAGCGGCAAGGCGGGCACGTCCTCGCAGAAGTCGATCGCCAGATCCGTATCGCGGTAGTCCTGGTCCGCGGCGAGCGCGCAACCCGGCACGGCGGAGACGATGCGCCGTGCGATCGCGTCGAAGCGCGCGCGGTTCGCGACGCGCACCTCTTCAGCGTCCCGGTAGCGGCGCCGCAGCTTGCCGGCCGCGGCGTCGTACCAGAAATAAAACGCGCCGTTCTCTCCGACCACGGCGTCCACCGGCCACATGCGCGCGATGTGATCGCACCAGCCGGCCGGGCGCCCCGTGATCGGTACGACCACGCGTCCCGCCTGCTTCAGGTCCTGCAGCGCGCCGTAGGCTTCCGCGGTCAGCCGACCTTCCGTGGTCAGCGTATCGTCGATATCGAACAGCAGTCCGCGGATGCGGCGCGGATCGCTAAGCGCGGCGAGCGGTTTCATCGCAGGAATCGGGCAAAGCGCGGATTCTAGCGCCACGCAATCGGCAGGCGCACCGTGATCGCGACGCCGTCGCCGGCGGGCAGGTTGTCCGCCGCGATCGTGCCGCCGTGGAACTCGGCGATCAGGCGTGCCACGTACAGGCCCAGGCCGAGGTGCGGCACGGCGCCGCGCCGCTCGCCGCGCAGCGAGATCATCGAATCGAACAGCCGGCCCTGCATCTCGGGCGGCAGCAGGGGTCCGCGGTCGACCACCTTGAGAAGCGCCGTACCGCGTTCCTCTTCCAGCGAGACGCGGATCGGGCTGCCCGGGGTTGCGAAATCCACGGCGTTCTCCACCAGCTTGTCGAGCAGCTGCGCGGCCAGGTCCGGCGAACCCTCGACGTCCATGCGCCGCTCGGGAAGCTCTAGCGCGAAGCGCGCCTGCGGGTAAGCCAGGCGGTAACCCTCGACGCAACCGCGTACCACCGGCACCAGGTCGTAGCGCTCGCGCTCGGATGCGCGCAGGCTCTGCTCCAGCCGCGAGGCTTCCATCATTCGTTGCAGGATGGTGTTCAGCCGAGCGAGCCCTTCCTCGGCGCGCTCGATGTACAGGCGCCGCTCGGCGGGCTCGGCGGCGAGCTGCAGGTTCTCCAGCGACGAGCGGACCACCGCGATCGGCGTGCGCAGCTCGTGCGAAAGACGATCGGCCATGCTCTCCAGATAAGCATGATGCTGCGCGAGGCGCGCCAGCATGGCCGAGAAGCTGCGCGACAGGTCGCCGATCTCGTCGCCGGCATCGGAGCCGGCCGCGAGACGCGTGATGCGGCCGCGCGCGTCGATCGCCGACTCGGCTTCGTCGCGCAGCCGGCGGATACGCTGCGACAGTCGCGTCGCGTAGGCGATCAGCAGCGCACCGACGCCCGCGAACGCCGCCAGCGTGAGCGCGAGCAGGCGCTCGAGCGCGGCGCTGCGCAGCGAGACGATCGGGTTGGTCGTCTCCTCGGCCACCACCGCGCCGGCGACCTCGTCGCCCGACCAGATGGGATAGGCGGAGGAGAGCACCACGGCGCGGCCGTCCGGGGTGCGGCGCATGCGCGTGCCCGGCGTTCCCTGCAGGGCGGCCGTGATGTCGCGGCTGGTGGCGAGCACGTCGTCGGGCAAAGCTTCGGCGAAGTCCTCCGTCGGCCCCGGGATCAGCCAGCCGATTGCCCCGTGCCACCAGGAGCGCAGTAGACCGTCCTGCTCCGGCGGTACCGGCTGCCTCAGGCTGCCGGCGAGCGCGAGTACCTGGTAGCGCCGGTTCACCACCCAGATGCGCGAGCTGGCACGCTCGACTCCGCGCAGGATGGCGGCGATCTCTTCCCTTGCAGGGGCCGCCGCAACGGCATCCTCGCGCGCCAGCGGTACGTCCGCCTCTGTGCCGCCAGCGCCCCCGCTTTGCTGCGTCAGCCGCTGCAGCTCGGCCTCGGCCTCGCGTCGCAGCGTATCGTCGCGCTCCGGAACCGCGGCAAGGAGCTGCGGGCGGTCGTGCAGCGCGGTCGCGACTGCCCGCGCGGTGGCGAGCAGCGCGCGCTCCTGTCCCTCGAGCAGGAAGCGCTCCATCTCGCCCACGTAGAGCCATCCTGCCCATGGCAGCGCCAGCATGGCGAGCGAGACCAGCGCGAGCTTGACCCGCAGGGTAATGCGCACGCGCATTGCGGCCTCAGGCCTTCCAGCGGTAGCCCATGCCGTAGACCGTGTCGATTCGGTCGAACGCGGCATCGACGGCGAGGAACTTGTGTCGTATGCGCTTTACGTGCGAAGTGACCGTGGCGTCGTCGACGACCAGGTTTGCTTCGCGCATCAGCTGGTCGCGATTCTTGACGTGGCCCGGGAACTTGGCGAGCGCGTGCACCATCCAGAACTCCGTCAGCGTGAGCGCGACGGATCGACCCTGCCAGCTTACGCTGAAGCGCTTAAGGTCGAGCGCGAGCGCGCCGCGCTCGAAGCGCTCCTCGGCCACGGGTGGCTCGCGCGCGAGATCGGCGCGGCGAAACAGCGCCGCGATGCGCGCCGTGAGGTGCGGCAGGCTCACGTCCTTGGTGAGATAGTCGTCGGCACCCAGACGCAGGCCGGCGACCACGTCGAAGTCGCTGTCGCGCGCGGTCAGGAAGATGATCGGCAGCGCGGCCGAGAGCGCGCGCAACTCGCGGCACAGCGCGAAGCCGCCGTCCGCGTCCTCCCCCAGGCCGATGTCGATGATGGCGAGGTCGGGCAGACGCGACTTCATCGCGGCGAGCGCCTCGGCGCGGCCGCCGTAGGCGGCCACCTCGTAGCCGTAGCGGCCGAGCGCGGCGGCGTAGTTGGCGCGTATGGCAGGGTCGTCCTCGACGATGGCGATGCGGCGCGGCATGACATCGAATATAGCCGATCGCTGCGCGTTCTCCGCCCGCTGCCACCGGATTGCCACAATTGCTCAGCGCTGCGCCCTTTGCGCGCCGCGCGCCCGCCCCGGCGGGCGCCTGTAATCGGCTTCCAGCACGCACCAACGATGGAGGCGCCGTGAGCAAGCCCGCAAAAAGAACCCTGGCCGGACGGATCGCGCTCGATCTCATCGCATCGGTGGCGCTCGCCGCCGCGTTGGGCATCGTGACCGCCATTGCGCTCGCCGGCGTGACGCTTCTGTTCGCGAGCCAGGCGCGGGCAGCCGATGCGCCGGGCGAGGGCACCCTGCTCCTGCGCCCGCGTGCCGGCGGCAAGACGCTCGAAGCGCCGCTGCAGTCGACCGCGGTGGCGTTCCAGGTCTCGGGCATGGTGGTGCGCGCGCGCGTGGTGCAGACCTTCCGCAATCCGGGCGAGGGCTGGTACGAGGGCGTCTACGTGTTCCCGCTGCCCGAGAATTCGGCCGTCGACCGCCTGCGCCTGCGCGTCGGCGAGCGCACCATAGAAGGAGAGATTCAGGAGCGTGAGGCGGCCCAGAAGACCTACGCGGCGGCGCGGGCGCAGGGCAGCCGCGCAGCGCTGCTCGACCAGGACAGGCCCAACATATTCACCACCAGCGTGGCGAACATCGGCCCGCACGAGACCATCGTGGTCGAGCTCGAATACCTGGAGACGCTGCGCTACCGGGACGGCCGCTTTTCGCTGCGCTTTCCGATGGTGGTCGGACCGCGCTATATCCCGCACGGCGTGACGGACGCGGCGCGCATCACGCCCGTCGTGCTGCGTCCGCAGGAGGGGCGCGCGTCCGTCAACCCGGTTTCGATCCGCGTCGAGCTGGATGCAGGCGTGCCCCTCGCCGAGGTTTCGAGCCCCTACCACCCAGTGGACGTCAAAACGCTCGGCGAGGGGCAGCGCGAAATCACGCTCGCCGAAGGCAGCACTCCGGCCAATCGCGATTTCGTGCTGCGCTGGGCGCCGCGCCCCGAAGCGGCGCCTCGGCTCGCCTGGTTTACGCAGTCAGAGGGCGGGCACCACTACGCGCTGCTGATGCTGATGCCACCGGCAGCGGCGCACGAGGCGCCGCTTCCGCGCGAAGTGATCTTCGTGCTCGACACCTCGGGCTCGATGGCCGGCGCGTCGATCCGCCAGGCGCGCGAGGCGCTCGCGCTGGCGCTCGAACGCCTGACGCCGCAAGACCGCTTCAACGTCATCGAATTCAACTCGACCGCGAGAGCGCTGTTCGCGGAAGCTCGCCCTGCCGCGCCCGCGCAGGTGCGGCGCGCGATCGGCTGGGTGCGCGGCCTCGAGGCGCGCGGCGGCACAGAGATGGCCTCCGCCCTGACGCTCGCATTGAACGGCGGCGATGCGGACTCCGGCGTGAGGCAGGTGGTCTTCCTCACAGACGGCGCAGTCGGCAACGAAGAGCAACTGTTTCGGCTGATCCAGGCGCGGCTGGGCGACTCGCGCCTCTTTACCGTGGGAATCGGCTCGGCGCCGAACAGCCACTTCATGCGCAAGGCGGCCGAGCTCGGGCGCGGCACGTTCACCTATATCGGCCGCGTCGACGAAGTCGGCGCGAGGATGTCCGAGCTCTTCGCCAAGCTCGAAGCGCCCGTGCTGAAGGGGATCACGCTGCAATGGCCCGAGGCGGCGCACGCCGAAGCCTGGCCCGCGCGCGTGCCCGACCTCTATGCCGGCGAACCGCTCGTGGTGAGCGCTTCGCTCGAGCGCCTCGAAGGCGAGCTGCGCGTGAGCGGAGTGCGCGCGGGGCGGGTGTGGCAAGCGCGTGTGCCGCTTGCCGCGGGCGCGCAGGCCACCGGCATCGATTCGCTCTGGGCACGCTCGAAGGTGGCCTCGCTCATGGACTCGTTGCGCGACGGCGCACCTCCCGAAGCGGTGCGCGAGCAGGTGATCGCGCTCGCGCGCGCACACCGCCTGGTGACCCGTTACACCAGCTTCGTCGCGGTCGAGCGTACGCCGGCTCGGCCCGCCGACGCGCCGCTCGCGCGCGCCGATTTGCCGACCAATCTGCCCGAGGGCTGGGAATACGACAAGGTGTTCGGCGAGCTGCCGCAGACCGGCACCGACAGCCGCTTCGCGCTGTTGAGCGGGATGCTGTCGCTCCTGCTCGCCGCAATTTTGGTCGGCTGGCGCCGGAGGTTTGCTTGAAACGCGACCAGGAGCTGTGCCTGGGCGTGGAATGCGCCTGGCCAAAATCGAATGCAGCGGTTCGCAGCAAAGGCGTCGGGCGCCTGCGTCTCGTCCTCGTCGCGCTCCTCGTCGCAACCGGCGGCTGGCAGTTCGCGCGCGGCGCCTGGATCCAGGCCAAGGCCTGGGTCGCTCAGGTGCTGATCGCACGCGCCTGGGAGCGCACGCTCGCGGGCGAGACGCATGCGAGGCCCTGGCCCTGGGCCGATACCTGGCCGGTCGCACGCCTGTCGGTACCGTCGCTCGGCGTCGAGCGCTACGTCCTCGAGGGTGCCGACGGCGCGGCGATGGCATTCGGCCCGGGCCACCTCGGTAACACCGCGCTGCCTGGGGCGCCCGGCAACAGCGTGATCAGCGGGCATCGCGACACGCACTTCGCATTCCTGCGCGAGCTCGCGCTTGGAACGACGATCGTCGTCCAAACGCCCGACGGCGCGCGCCACGCATATACGGTACGCCGGATGCGCGTACTCGACCGAAGCGACGGCTGGGTCGCGGCGCAGGGCGGCCCCGCCGGGCTGACGCTCGTGACCTGTTTTCCCTTCGACGCGCTGCGCGCGGGCGGCGCCGAGCGCTACGTGGTGTGGGCTTACGCCATCGACGAACACAAGGACCGCGGCGGCGAGCGCGCGGATCGGACTAGCCACCTCCTCTAGGGCCGATCCCCGCTCGCGCGCTTCGGCAGGCGCTCAGGCGCCGTAGCTGCCGACGATCGTAACCGATGAAACGTTTTGGCTCGGGAAGCCGCCGAGGTTGTGTGTCATGCCGAGCACCGGCTCGGGCCGCTGGCGCTCGCCGGCGCGACCTGAGAGCTGCAGGTACATCTCGTAGAGCATGCGCAGGCCCGAGGCGCCGATCGGATGGCCGAAGCATTTCAGCCCGCCGTCGATCTGGCACGGGATCTTGCCCGAAGCGTCGTAGAAGCCGTCGAGCACGTCCTTGATCGCCTTGCCCTCCTCCGAAATGCCGAGGTCTTCCATGGTCACCAGCTCGGTGACCGAGAAGCAGTCGTGCACGTCGAACATCGAAATGCGCTTTCTCGGGTCGTCGATGCCGGCCTCGCGGTAGGCGCGCTTGGCGGCCACGCGCGTGGTGGCGAAATAGGAGCCGTCCCACTCGTCGTACTGCGCTTCCTGGCCGTTCGAGACCGCGAGCTGTAGCGCCTTCACCGCAACGAGGTCTTTCTTGCCCAGACCGCGCGCGATGTCGGGCGTGGTGACGATCGCGCAGGCCGAGCCGTCCGAGACGCCGCAGCAGTCGTACAGCCCGAGCGGATCGGCGATCATCGGCGCGTTCAGCACGTCCTCCTCGGTGATCCGGTTCCTCAGGTGCGCCTTCGGGTTCTTCGCGCCGTTGTCGTGGCTCTTCACCGAGATGTGTGCCATGGCGCGCTTGAGGTCTTTCGCGTCGACGCGGTGCTTGGCGCGGTAGGCCGCGGCGAGCTGGGCGAAGGAGCCGGGCGCCGAGATGTTCGCCCAGAAGAAGTTGTTCAGCCCGCCGCGGCCGCGCTGCGGCAGACCACCGTAACCGGTGTCCTTGAGCTTTTCCACGCCGAGCGCGAGCGCGATATCGACCGCGCCGGAGGCCACCGCATAGACCGCCCCGCGAAAGGCCTCGGTCCCGGTGGCGCAGTAGTTCTCGACGCGCGTCACCGGGATGTAGGGCAAGCGCAGCGTCATTGCGAGCGGCACGCCCGACTTGCCGACGTGCTGCTCCTCGATCGCGGTGCCGAACCACGCCGCCTCGATCTGATGGCGCTCGATGCCGGCGTCCTTGAGGCCTTCCTCGAAGGCCTCGACCATCAGGTCCTCGGCGTTGCGGTCCCAGCGCTCGCCGAACTTCGAGCAGCCCATGCCGAGGATCACCACCTTGTCGCGGATGCCGGTCGCCATTTCGGACCTCCTACTGGTTTGCTGCCGGTGCGGCCTTCCAAAAGTATCGCACGAAGCCGCGCGTGGCATCGTGTTCCTTGACGCGGAACATCATGCGCACCGGCATGCCGACTTCGACCTTGCCGTCGTCCACATCGGCGAAGTCGGCCATCATGCGCCCGCCGCCGTCGAACTGGATCATGCCGTAGTAAGCGGGCGGGTCCGGGCTGTAGGTGAGCACGTCCGCGGTGTACGACATCACCTTCGCGCCCACTTCCGAGAACGGGTGCGCGTCCTGCGAATCGAGCGCGTTGCACTTCGGGTTGACGCAGTAGCGCCCGCGCGGGAATTGCGGCGTGCCGCAGTTGCGGCAGCGCCCGCCCACGAGGCCGGTGACCATGTCGCGGTTACGGTACAGCGTCGAGAGCGGCGTGCCCTGGTCGACCTCGGCGCGCATGCCGCGGTCGAGCGCGATGTGATCGTTGAAAGCGAGGAAGCGCTCGTAGTTCGTTTCTTCCTTGCGGCGCGCGAGCGCGCCCTTCACGCCGCGGCGCGCCGGCAGCCGGCGCACGGCATCGGTGACCTCGAACAGCAGCGCATCGCAACCCTGGCCGAACGCGGCCACCAGGATCCGGTCGCCCGGCTTGGATTCCTCGAGCGCATGCGCGAGCATGAGCAGCGGATGCGCCGCGCCGGTGTCGCCGCACATCGCGGCGAGGTTGTCGCGCAGCGCGCTCTCGACGATGCCGGCGCGCTTGGCCACGCCGGTGGCGACGCGCGGCAGCGTGCAAGGCAGGCAGAACTGCGTCACGGTCTCGGGTGAAGCGCCGCTCGCCTTGAAGAGCGCCGCGAGCGCCGCGGGCACGATCTTCATGTAGCCCTCATCGCGGATCCAGCGCTCTTCCCACGCGTAATCGTGCGCGCGGTCGCGGCCGCGGTACTGGTGCACGAAGTCCACCGTCTCGCTGTGCGCCGCGACGAGGCGCGCGATCGGCGCCCCGCGCCCGACGAGCAGCGCCGCCGCGCCGTCGCCGTAATGCATTTCCTGCGGGCTCGCCGCCTTGGCGAGCCGGTGCTCGCCTGCCGCGACGAGGACGTTCGCGCCCGTAGCGAGCGCGGTCATCAGCGCCGAACTGCCGGCGCGCTGGCTGCCGGTCACATCAAGGGCGCGCAGGGCGGAGCCCAAGTGCAGCGCGGTTGCCACGATCCCGGCGTTCTGCCTGTCGTCGTAGGGATGCGTTGTGGAGGCGAGCATCAGCTGGGCCGGCGCAACGCCGGCCAGGCCGCTGAGACAGTCGCGGGCCGCTTCGACGGCCATGGTGACCGCGTCCTCGTCCCAGTTGGCCATCGCGCGCTCACCCTTGGCGAGGCCGCGTAACGCCGGATTGAACCAGGTATTCGCCGCGGCGATTGCCTTGCGTTGCAGCCTTCGCCGTGGGAGAAATGCGCCGTAGGAAAGGATTCCAATATCGTTCGTCATGGTGTCCAGGATTATGCAACACTCGCGGTGCGACGCCATGGACGCAGACCGGCTCCATCCCTGCCACCACGCAGCACGAGCGCCCGACAAGCCAGCCTACGTCATGGCCCGCTCGGGCGAGACGGTCACCTACCGCCAACTCGAGGAGCGCTCCAACCAGGGTGCGCAACTATTCAGGACTTGCGGCCTCGCGCGCGGCGATCACGTGGCGCTCATGCTGGACAACAGCGCGCGCTACTTCGAGATCTGTTTTGCCGCGCAGCGTTCGGGCCTGCTCTTCACCGCGATGAGCACGCGGCTTGCGCTGCAGGAAGCCGAGTACATCCTGCGCGATTGCGGTGCCAAGGCATTCATCGTCTCGGCAAGCCTCGCCGAAGCTGCAGCGGGGCTCGCCGAGCGTGTGCCGCAGCTCGCACTGCGGTTTGCGGTCGGTGGCGCGCTCCCCGGCTACCGGCGCTGGGAGGATGCGGCGGGCGCGCAGCCGCGCGCTCGCATCGGAGACGAGAGCGCGGGGCGCGACATGCTTTACTCTTCCGGCACGACGGGCCGCCCCAAAGGCATCAAGACCGAGCTTCTCGACGAGGCGATCGACGCCCCCACGCCGCTGCTCGCACTCGCCAGGAAGCTGTACGGCCTGGGCCCGGACTCGGTCTACCTCTCGCCCGCGCCCCTTTATCACGCGGCGCCGCTGCGCTTCAACATGACGGTCATGCGTTGCGGAGGAACCTCGGTATTGATGGAGCACTTCGATGCGGAGGAAGCGCTGGCGCTCATCGAGCGGCACCGCGTTACGCACAGCCAGTGGGTGCCGACCATGTTCGTGCGCATGTTGAAACTTCCGGCGCAAGTGCGCGCACGCTACGACGTGAGCTCGCTCAAAGTCGCGATCCACGCCGCTGCGCCATGTCCCGTACCGGTGAAGGAAGAGATGATCCGCTGGTGGGGTCCCGTGCTGTACGAGTACTACGCGGGCACCGAGGGCAACGGCTACGTTGCCTGCAATTCGCAGGAGTGGCTCGCGCACAAGGGCACGGTCGGTCGCGCGCTGCTGGGCGAAGTGCGCGTCCTTGACGACGAGGGCAGGCCGCTACCGCCGGGGGAGACAGGGACCATCTATTTCGCGAACGGTCCCGCGTTCGAGTATCACAACGACCCCAAGAAGACCGCTGCCTCGCGCAGCCAGGAGGGCTGGTCGACGCTTAGCGACGTCGGGCACCTGGACGGCGAAGGCTACCTCTACCTCTCGGACCGCAAGGACTACATGATCATCAGCGGCGGGGTGAACGTCTACCCGCAGGAGGTCGAGAACCTGCTCGTCACCCATCCGAAGGTCGCGGACGTCGCCGTGCTCGGCGTGCCGAACGAAGACTTGGGCGAGGAGGTGAAGGCGGTCGTGCAGCCGATCGACTGGCGCGAGGCTGGTCCCGCGCTCGCGGCAGAACTGATGGCCTACTGCCGCGACAACCTCTCGCATATCAAGTGCCCGCGCTCGGTCGATTTCGAGCGCGAGCTGCCGCGCCACCCTACGGGAAAGCTGTACAAGCGCCTGCTGCGCGAGCGCTACCGCGGCGCCGCGGTGCGCGCAGGCACCTGAGCGTCACTTCCTGCGCAGCTTGCGGATCGCCGCGAGCTGCGCCGCGAGCATCGAAAGCTCCGCTTCGACGGTCGCGACTTCTTCCTTGTCCTTCGCCTTCGCGCGCGCTTCGGCCGCGCGCTTTTGCGCCTCGAGCGCTTTCGCCTCGTCCAGGTCGTGGCCGCGTATCGCGGTGTCGGCCAGCACCGTCACGAGCTGCGGCTGAATCTCGAGGATGCCGCCGGCGACGAAGATCAGCTGCTCCTCGCCGCCGCCCGCCGGAGTGATGCGCACCGTGCCGGGACGGATGCGGGTGATGAGCGGCGTGTGGCGCGGGTAGACGCCGAGCTCGCCGACCTCGCCCGGCAGCACGACGAACTCCGCCTCGCCAGAGAAGATGGATTCTTCCGCGCTGACCACGTCGACGTGCATGGTGGTTGCCATGTGGGCTCGCCTTACTGGAGGGTCTTCGCCTTCTCGAACGCTTCCTCGATCGTGCCGACCATGTAGAACGCCTGCTCAGGTAGGCTGTCGCACTCGCCATTGACGATCATGTTGAAGCCCTTGATCGAGTCCTTGAGCGACACGTATTTTCCGGGAGTGCCCGTGAAGTTCTGCGCCACGGTGAACGGCTGGGAGAGGAACCGCTGTATCTTGCGCGCACGCGCCACCGCGAGCTTGTCCTCGGGCGAGAGCTCGTCCATGCCCAGAATCGCGATGATGTCGCGCAGCTCCTTGTAGCGCTGCAGCGTCGCCTGCACCGCGCGCGTGGTGTTGTAGTGTTCCTCGCCGATGGTGTTCGGATCGACCTGGCGCGAGGTCGAATCGAGCGGATCGACCGCGGGATAGATTCCGAGTGACGCGATATCGCGCGACAGCACCACCGTCGCGTCGAGGTGGCCGAACGTGGTCGCCGGCGATGGATCGGTCAGGTCGTCGGCCGGCACGTACACGGCCTGAATCGAGGTGATGGAGCCGGTTTTGGTCGAGGTGATGCGCTCCTGCAGGCGGCCCATCTCTTCGGCGAGCGTCGGCTGGTAGCCGACCGCGGAAGGCATGCGACCGAGCAGCGCACTCACTTCGGTGCCCGCCAGCGTAAAGCGGTAAATGTTGTCGATGAACAGCAGGATATCGCGCCCTTCGTCGCGGAACGATTCCGCCATCGTCAGGCCGGTCAGTCCAACGCGCAGCCGGTTGCCCGGCGGCTCGTTCATCTGGCCAAACACCATCGCGACCTTCGACTCCTGGAGATTGTCGGTCTTGATGACTTCGGCTTCGATCATCTCGTGGTAGAAGTCATTGCCTTCGCGCGTGCGCTCGCCCACGCCGGCGAACACCGAAAGGCCGCTGTGCTTGGTGGCGATGTTGTTGATCAGCTCGAGCATCGTCACGGTCTTGCCCACGCCCGCGCCGCCGAATAGGCCGATCTTGCCTCCCTTGGCAAACGGGCAGATGAGGTCGATCACCTTGATGCCGGTTTCGAGCAGCTCGATCGAAGGCGAGAGCTCGTCGAACTTGGGCGCGGCCCGGTGGATCGAGCGGCGCTCCTTCGTCTGGATCGGGCCGCCTTCGTCGATCGGGCGACCAAGCACGTCCATGATGCGACCGAGCGTGCCCTGTCCGACCGGCACCGAGATCGGTGCGCCGGTGCTGTTGACCTTCATGCCGCGGCGCAGTCCGTCGGCCGAGCCCATGGCGATGCAGCGCACGACGCCGTCACCGAGCTGCTGCTCGACCTCGAAGGTCAGACCCTTCTCGGCGAGCCCCTTCTCGCCGATGTCGGCGAGGACGAGCGCGTCGTAGACCCTGGGCATCGCCTCGCGCGGGAACTCGATATCGGTGACCGCGCCGATGCACTGTACGATGGTGCCTTGTGCTTGTGACATGAGGTTTTCCTAGACCTAGATTTCGTTATACGGCGGCCGCGCCGCCGACGATTTCCGAGAGTTCCTTCGTGATCCCGGCTTGCCGGTTCTTGTTGTAGATCAGCGTGAGCTCGTCGATCAGAGTGTCGGCGTTGTCCGACGCGGCCTTCATCGCCACCATGCGTGCCGACTGCTCCGAGGCCATGTTTTCCGCCAGCGCCTGCACGATGATCCACTCGATATAGCGCGTCAGCACCTGCTCGAGGACGCTCTGCGCCTCCGGCTCGTACAGGTAGTCCCAGGCCCCCTCGGGCGCACCCATGCGCTCGCCGCTTAGCGGCAGGAGCTGTTCCATGACCGGCTCCTGCTTCATGGTGTTAATGAAGCGCGTGTACGCGATCATGACCCTGTCGAAGCGGTTCTCGACATAGCCTTCGAGCATCACGCGCACTGCGCCGATCAGCTTGTCCAGCTGCGGACGATCGCCGAGCTGCACCACCTGCGAGACGACGTTGGCGCCCAAGCGCTGCATGAAGCCCAGCCCCTTGTTCCCGAGGCAGCAGACTTCGATCTGTTCGCCCTGCGCCTGCCACTCCTTGTAGCCGTTCAGCACCATGCGCTGGACGTTAGTGTTCAGTCCCCCGCAGAGCCCCTTGTCGGTGGTGATCAGGATCAGGCCGACGCCCTTGACCGAATCGCGGTCCACGAGGAACGGGTGCCGGTATTCCGGATTGGCGTGGCTGATATGCGCCGCGACATTGCGGATCTTCTCGCCATAGGGCCGCGTCGCGCGCATGCGCTCCTGCGCCTTGCGCATCTTCGAGGCGGAAACCATCTCCATCGCCTTCGTGATCTTCCGAGTGTTCTGCACACTCTTGATCTTGTTGCGGATCTCTTTGGTGCCCGGCATGGCGCTTACCCCCGGCTCAGAACGTGCCGTTCTTCTTCCAGTCCTCGATCGCGGCCTTGAGTGCCTTCTCGTCATCCGTGGAGAGGTCCTTCTTGTCCTCCATGCGCTTGACTAGATCGGCGTACTTGTCCTTGATGTAGTCGCGCATCGACTTCTCCGCGGCCAGCGCCTTTTTCACCTCGATATCGTCGAAATACGCGTTGTTCACGGCGAACAGCGTCAGCGCCATCTCCCAGACCTGAAGCGGGGAATACTGCGGCTGCTTCATGAGCTCGGTGACCATGCGCCCGCGCTCGAGCTGCTTGCGCGTAGCTTCGTCCAGGTCCGAGGCGAATTGCGCGAAGGCAGCGAGCTCGCGGTACTGGGCAAGCGCCAGGCGAACGCCGCCGCCGGTGTCGCGGCGCTTCATGATCTTGGTCTGGGCAGCACCGCCCACGCGCGACACCGAGATGCCGGCGTTGATCGCGGGCCGGATGCCGGCGTTGAACAAATCCGACTCGAGGAAGATCTGGCCGTCGGTGATCGAGATGACGTTCGTCGGCACGAACGCCGTCACGTCACCCGCTTGCGTCTCGATGATCGGCAGCGCAGTAAGCGAGCCGGTCTTGCCCTTGACCTTGCCCTTGGTGAAGCGCTCGACATACTCCTCGTTAACGCGCGCGGCGCGCTCGAGCAGGCGGCTGTGCAGATAGAACACGTCGCCGGGGTAGGCTTCGCGCCCTGGCGGGCGGCGCAACAGCAGCGACACCTGGCGATACGCCCAAGCCTGCTTGGTCAGGTCGTCGTAGATGATGAGCGCGTCCTGGCCGCGATCGCGGAAGTACTCCCCCATCGTGCAGCCCGAGTAAGGCGCGATGTATTGCATGGCAGCCGACTCGGAGGCCGACGCCGCCACCACGATGGTGTACTCCATCGCGCCATGCTCTTCCAGCTTTCGGACTACGTTGGCGATGGTCGAGGCTTTCTGGCCGACTGCGACGTAAACGCAGAACAGGTCCTTGCCCTTCTGGTTGATGATGGTGTCGACCGCGACCGCCGTCTTGCCCGTCTGGCGGTCACCGATGATCAGCTCGCGCTGCCCGCGGCCGACCGGCACCATGGCGTCGATCGCCTTGAGTCCTGTCTGCACCGGTTGCGACACGGACTTCCTCCAGATCACGCCCGGCGCGACCTTCTCTATGACGTCGGTCTCCTTCGCGTTGACCGGGCCTTTGCCGTCGATCGGCTGGCCGAGCGAGTTCACTACTCGTCCGAGCAGCTCGGGGCCGACCGGCACGGACAGGATGTTGCTCGTGCACTTGACCGTGTCGCCCTCGGTGATGTGCTCGTACTCGCCGAGAATCACCGCGCCGACAGAGTCGCGTTCCAGGTTGAGCGCCAGGCCGAAGGTGTTTTTCGGGAACGCAAGCATCTCGCCCTGCATGACGTCGGACAGGCCGTGAACGCGGCAGATGCCATCGGTCACCGACACGACGGTGCCCTCCGTGCGCATCTCCGCGCCGGCATCGAGTTTCTGAATCCGGCTCTTGATCAGTTCCGATATTTCGGACGGATTGAGTTGCATGAGGATTCCTTGGTAGCTAAGCCTTCAATGCGCTCTCGAGCGCGCTGAGCTGCGCGCGCACGGAGGCGTCAATAACCTTGTCGCCGATCACGACACGTACGCCGCCGATCAGCTCCTTGTCCAGGCCCACGCGGGCGCGGACCTTACGGCCTGTGTGCTTTTCGAGCAGCTTGGTGAGTTCAGATCGCTGCGCGGCGTCGAGCTCGAACGCAGAAATAATCTCGGCTTCGACCACGCCTTCGCGCTCGTCCTTGAGCGCCTCGAACTGGACCCTGATCTCGGGGAGCAACTCCAGACGAGTGTTCTCCGCCAGCACGCGCACCAGGTTCTCCGCTTCGCCAGTCAGCTTTCCGGCCAGAATCGAAATGAACACGCCCGCCACTTTCGGCGCCAGCATGTTCGGATCGGCAATGGCCGCTTTCACCCTGTCGTTAGCGGCGACCTCCGCCAGCGCGGCGAGCATGGCGGCCCACTCAGGGAGCTTGCCCGACGAGTCGGCGATCCTGAACGCCGCTTCCGCGTAGGGCCTTGCGATGGTGCTGCGCTCGGCCATGGATCAGAGTTGCGCCTTGATCGACTCGAGCAACTGCGCGTGCGCCTTCGCGTCGACTTCGCGGCGCAGGATCTTCTCGGCGCCTGCGACGGCAAGCGACGCGACCTGCTCGCGCAGCTGCTCGCGGGCGCGTGAGACTTCCTGCTGGATGTCAGCCTTGGCGGCGGCCTTCTCGCGCGCGCCCTCGTCTCGGGCCGCGAGCTTCGCTTCCTCGACAAGCTGCGCGGCGCGCTTCTCCGCCTGGGCAACGATGTCGGCCGCGCGTCCACGCGCTTCCTCGATCATCTGCCCGGCTTCCCGCGTCGATATTTCGAGCGACTTCCTGCCCTCTTCGCCGGCCGCGAGGCCGTCGGCGATCTGCTTCTGCCGATTCTCGATGGCGCGCAGCAGCGGCGGCCACACGAACCTGACCGTGAACCAGATGAACAGCGCGAAGGCGGCGGCTTGCGTAAACAAGCTCAGATTGATGTTCATGCCTGCCCCTCACTTCCTGATGAATAGGTCGCGTCGCGCCTTACTTGATGACGCCGAGCAGCGGGTTGCCGAACGCGAACAGCATCGCGAGGCCGACCCCGATGATGAACGACGCGTCGATCAGGCCGAGCAGCAGGAAGACTTTTGCCTGAAGGGAGGCGGTGAGTTCGGGCTGGCGCGCCGCGGCCTCGAGGAAGCGGCTGCACATGATGCCGATGCCGATGCACGCGCCGGCGGCACCCAGCCCGATCATGAGGCCGATGCCGATCCCGGTGTAAGCCTGGATCATCGCCAGCATTTGAAGCTTTTCCATTTTAGTTTCCTTTCAAGAGCGAAAATGGGGTAACCGATGAAAATCAGTGATGCTCGTGCGCCATCGAGATGTACGCCACGGTGAGCATCATGAAGATGAACGCCTGTATCACGACGATCAGGATATGGAAGATCGCCCACCCGAGCCCGAGCACCGTGCCGAAGAAGGTTCCCACCAGCCCGGTGGCGGCCCACACCCAGAGCAGCAAGAAGATGATCTCCCCGGCGAACATGTTGCCGAACAATCGCAAGGAGTGCGACAGCGGCTTCGATACGTACTCCACCACGTTGAATGCAAAATTCGCCGGCCACAGCAGCGGGTTGGACCCGAAGGGGGCGCAGAACAGCTCGTGAATCCAGCCACCGAGACCCTTCGATTTGATCGAGAAGTAAATCATCAGCGCCCAGACCGATAGCGCCAGCGCGAACGTCGTGTTGACGTCGGCAGTCGGGACCGGGCGCCACTCGGGCAAGCCGAGCGCGCCGAGCCCCTTGGAGATGAAATCGACGGGCAACCAGTCCATCGCGTTCATCAGCAGCACCCACACAAACACCGTTAGCGCGGCGGGCGCGACGAACTTGTTACGGTCGCCATGCGTGAACATGCCCTTCACCTGGTCATCGATGAACCCGAACGCGAGTTCGACAAACGCCTGCCGCTTGTTCGGCACGCCGGAAGTCGCGCCGCGCACGATCCACCAGAAGAAGGCCATTCCAAGCACGCCGAGGATCACGGAGGTGACCAAGGTATCGACGTGCACCACCCAGAAACTCCCCTCGCCGACGGGCTTGGCGAGGAAGGTCAGATGGTGGCCGATGTACTCGGAGGGGGTTAGTTCGGCGCCGGCAGACATGACTTAACCGTGTTCCACTTTCCAGTCGGTGCGACCTAACGGTCGCGTACTACTACTGCCAGGGAGAAGATCAGGGCCGTCACCATGAACGTCCCGAGAAAGGCGAGCGTTACGACATTCTTGTACGCCGCCAGCACGAGCCACAGGAGGATTACGATCAGGCCGATCTTGATGCCTTCGGCGCGCAGCGCCCCGATCAGGACTCCCCCTGCAGACTCAGTCTTCCCCAACGAAGCAACGGTTCCGGAGGCGAGCCCCGCGCATACGCTGACCATTCCGCCGAGGGCGGCCGAGAACGCGCCGTGCGTACCCACCGCGACCGCAGCGACCAGAGTCAGCGCTGCGGTGACCACCAATTGCCAGCGCAGAACCGTACGGATCGGCTTGCCCAGGCTGCGAAGCATGGCTTTGAATTCCCCCGCGCCCAGCAAAGCGCGCGGAGTATAGCGTTCAAGGTGTTTCATGGTCAATGTGTTGCGACGCACCAACCGCAAGGCCTTGCGCCTCAGCGCAGCTTGCGCAGCAGCTGGTCCAAGTGATCGAGGCCGGAGTAGTGCACGATCAGCTTGCCGCTCCCCTTTCTACCCGGGCGTATCTCCACCGTCGTGCCGAGCCGCTCCGAGACCTCTTCCTCGAGCCGAGCCACATCGCGGTCAGGCTTGCGCCGCTGATGAGAGGCGTTGCCGCGCAGCATCCTGGCGACGAGCGCTTCGGCCTCGCGCACCGAAAGGCCGCGAGTCGCAATGCGCTTAGCAGCCTCCGCCTGGCGCGCTCCGTCTAGCGCGAGGATGGCGCGCGCATGACCCATATCCAGCACGCCTTCCATGACCATCGCCTGAACCGGCTTGGTGAGCTTTAGCAGGCGCAAGAGGTTGGTCGTAGCGCTGCGAGAACGTCCAACGGCATCAGCCGCCTGCTCGTGGGACATCTTGAACTCATCGATGAGCCGCTGCAGTCCCGACGCTTCCTCCATGGGGTTCAGGTTTTCGCGCTGGATGTTCTCGATCAGTGCCATCGCGAGAGCAGCTTCGTCCGGTACGTCGCGCACCAGTGCCGGGACCTCGTCCAGCCCGGCCATTTGCGCGGCTCGCCAGCGCCGCTCGCCAGCGATCAGCTCATAGCGGTCGCGCGCTACCGGGCGCACGAGCAGGGGCTGCATCAGCCCCTGAGACTTGATGGACGAGGCCAGCTCGGCAAGAGCTTCCTGGTCCATTTTCGTGCGCGGCTGGTATTTTCCGGGGCGGATGCGGCCCACGGGCAGTGTCGCGAGCGCCTCGCGCGGCGGCTCGTCTTCGCCAAGTAGCGCGTCGAGCCCACGTCCCAGTCCCTTTTGCTTAATCATGGCTATTCCATTCGCCCTATGCCGCAGCGGGCAATGCGCCTTTGCTGCGCGTTATGATTTCCTCTGCCAGCGCGATGTAGGCCTGGGCGCCCTTCGAGGTCTTGTCCCAAACGACGGCCGGCACGCCGTAGCTCGGCGCCTCGGCGAGTCGCACGTTGCGGGGCACGAGCGTCTGATAGACCTTGTCCCCGAAGTGCGACTCCAGTTGCTGCGATACCTGTAGGGAGAGCGTGTTACGCGGGTCGTACATGGTGCGCAGCAAACCCGCAATCTCGAGCCTCGGGTTGAGATGGGCGCGTACCCGCTTGATGGTGCCGACCAGGTCGGAAAGTCCCTCGAGCGCGTAGTACTCGCACTGCATCGGGATCAGCACCGCGTCTGCCGCCACCAGTCCGTTGATGGTAAGCAGGGACAGTGAAGGCGGGCAATCGATCAGGATGTAATCGTAATCGGCGCTAACGCCAGCGAGCGCCTCCTTGAGGCGCAACTCGCGCCGTTCGATGCCGACGAGTTCGACCTCGGCGCCGGCGAGATCGCGGTTAGCCGGCAGCAGATCGTAGCCGCCGTTTTCGGAACGCAGGCGAACTGTGGCGAGTTCGCTCAAGCCGAGCAGCAGGTGATAGACGGTGTGCAGGGCGCCGCGCTTGTCGATGCCGCTGCCCATGGTGGCATTGCCTTGCGGATCCAGATCGACGAGCAAGACGCGCTGACCTGCCTGCGCAAGACCCGCAGCCAGGTTGATAGTGGTGGTCGTCTTGCCGACACCACCTTTTTGATTCGCCACCGCGAACACGCGCGCCATGCTCATGTCCTCGCGCGGCACAACACGAGATGACGCTCGGCATCGAGCAGCGGAACCTCCAGGCGGACCACCTCGCCGCAGCCGGCACTGGCAGGCACGCGCGCCAGCTCCTCGTGCGGGTAGACACCCTTCATCGCAGCCAGCACGCCTCCCGGAGAGACCAGGTGCCGGCATGCCGCGACGAAGTCGGCGAGCTCGGCGAAACCGCGCGAAATTACCACCACGAACAGGCGGGCCGGCCGCCAATGCTCGGCGCGTCCTGTATGCACGGTTACGTTGTGCAAAGCGAGTTCGATCGCCGCCTGCCGCAGGAAGGCGGCCTTCTTCTGATTGCTGTCATTCAGAGCTACCTGCCATTCGGGACGCGCGATGGCGAGTGGAATTCCTGGCATGCCCCCGCCGGAGCCGACATCCGCGAGCGCGGCGTCGGAACCGACCATCGGCAGGTGCGGCGCGACGGCCAGCGAGTCGAGCAGATGCTGAGTGACCATCTTCAGGGGATCACGAATCGCCGTCAGGTTGTACGTGCGGTTCCACTTTTCGAGCAGACCGAGAAATGCGACCAGCTTGTCGCGCGCGCCTGCCGGCAGGGCCAGCGGCAATAGCACAAGCCCGCGATCCAGCGTGACCTCGGGTGTCATGCGCTCTTCTTCTTCTGCGGCTGGCGCGCGAAACCTCGCTTCAAGTGAACCAGCAGCAGAGAGATTGCTGCCGGCGTAATTCCCGAAATGCGCGCAGCCTGCCCGATGGTCTCCGGCCGATGCCGTGCGAGCTTTTGGCTCGCTTCAACCGACAGGCCGCGTACCGCCGCGTAGTCGATGTTCTCTGGGAGACGTAGCGCCTCATACGCTTCACTGCGCGCGACCTCTTCGCGCTGACGCGCGATGTAGCCTTGGTATTTCGCCTGGATCTCGACCTGCTCGGCGACGACGGGGTCGGCACAACCTTCCCCGGTACCTGGAAGACTCATCAGCGCTACATAGGAGACGCCAGGGCGCTTGAGCAATTCCAGAAGTGAGTGCTCGCGTTCTAACTCCTGTCCGCAGACCCTGAGGGCGTCCGCGGAGCAGACGGTACGCGGGCCCAGCCGGACGGCGGCGAGGCGTTGCTGCTCACGCGCGATCGCGTCGCGCTTGCGGTTGAACTGGTCCCAGCGCGCGTCCTCCACTACGCCCAGCTTGCGCCCTGCCTCGGTCAATCGAAGGTCGGCGTTGTCCTCGCGCAGCATCAACCGGTACTCCGCGCGGCTGGTGAACATGCGATAGGGCTCCGAGACGCCGCGCGTGATCAGGTCGTCGACAAGCACGCCGAGGTAAGCCTCGTCGCGGCGCGGACACCATGACTCTTGCTCCTTTACGCGCAGGGCCGCGTTGATGCCCGCCAGCAATCCCTGCGCAGCGGCCTCTTCGTAACCGGTCGTGCCGTTGATCTGACCAGCGAAAAACAGCCCCGCGATGGTCTTCGTTTCGAGCGAGGACTTTAGATTCCGCGGATCGAAGTAGTCGTATTCGATAGCGTAGCCGGGGCGCAGGATATGCGCGGCCTCGAGCCCGCGAATCGAGCGCACGAGCTCGAGCTGAACGTCGAAGGGTAAGCTCGTCGAAATCCCGTTGGGATAGATCTCGCTCGTCGAGAGCCCCTCGGGTTCCAGGAAAATCTGGTGACCGCTCCTCGCAGCGAAACGGTGGACCTTGTCTTCGATGGAGGGGCAATAGCGGGGACCGACGCCCTGAATCACGCCGGTAAACATCGGCGATCGATCGAGCCCGGCGCGGATGATGTCGTGCGTTCGCGGGTTCGTGTGCGTGATCCAGCACGAGCGCTGCTCCGGGTGCATGCCGCGCGCTCCCACGAATGAGAACACCGGCTCCGGAGAGTCGCCTGGCTGCTCTTCCATGACCGAAAAATCAATGGTGCGGCCGTCCAGACGCGGAGGGGTGCCGGTCTTCAGGCGGCCAACCGGCAACCGCAACTCGCGCAGTTTCGCGGCGAGCGTGATTGAGGCCGGGTCACCGGCGCGTCCCGCCTGATGGCTTTGCAGACCGACGTGTACCAGCCCCGAGAGAAAGGTTCCGGTCGTCAATACGACCGCGCGTCCCCGAAAGCGGATGCCAAGCTGCGTGACGACCCCGACGGCGCGCTCGCCCTCGAGCATGATGTCATCGACCGCCTGCTGGAACAGGGTCAGATTCGACTGGGTTTCGAGTCGCTTACGGATCGCCCTGCGGTAGAGCACTCGGTCGGCCTGTGCCCGTGTCGCACGCACCGCCGGCCCTTTGGACGAGTTGAGAGTCCGGAACTGGATTCCTGCCTCGTCGGTCGCGAGTGCCATCGCGCCTCCGAGAGCATCGATCTCCCGCACCAGGTGACCCTTGCCTATTCCTCCGACAGAGGGATTGCACGACATCTGGCCGAGCGTTTCGATGCTGTGCGTAAGCAGCAGGGTGCGGCAGCCCATGCGCGCAGCCGCAAGAGCCGCCTCTGTACCCGCGTGGCCCCCACCCACCACGACGACGTCAAACTCAGTCGGAAACTGCATCTTTCAAGGACGTCCGGGTCTTTCGTACGCGGGGATTCTTGGGGGGAGCGCAATGATACGTGAATGGGGAATACGAGACTAGCCGCCCGCTTGTTGTTCCACGTGAAACCTTAAGCGCTCGCGTGTTTCACGTGGAACATCACCAGAAGCCGCGCGTACGTTGTGCCAGAATCCGGCGCCGATGATTTCCCTCGCGCGCTATTCCAGGTTGCTCGCAGTGCCCCACCTCAAGGCAACCATCGTTGCGTCCGTGATCGGGCGGCTGCCTGTCGGCATTGCCGGACTCGCAATCCTGCTGGTCAGCCAAGAGCAATCCGGGTCTTTCGGCCGTGCCGGCGCAACGACAGCCAGCTATTACGTCGGCTTGGCGAGCGTAGCGCCGTTCATCGGCAGACTGATCGATCGTCGCGGACCCGGTGCCATTCTGCGCGCCTGCGGTGCTCTCTATCCGACCGCATTGGCGGGACTCACGGTAGCGATCGTCGCGGGATCGTCCCTTGGGCTCGTTCTGCCGCTGGCTGCCCTCGCGGGCGCCTCCATTCCACCGATCACGGTGTGCATGCGGACCTTTCTCAAGCGACGTTTGGGCGACGACGCACTCCTTGCAACGGCGTACTCACTCGAATCGGTGCTGATTGAGTCGTTGTTCATCATTGGTCCGATGCTCGTCAGCGCCTTGGTGGCGCTCGCGTCTGCCGTTTGGGCGGTCGTCTTCGCCGCGCTGACCGGCGCCGGGGGCACCTTTCTTTTTCTGCGTACGCCGCCAATTCTCGACTGGCGCATCGAGACGCGGCGAGCTTCTAGCCTGTTCGGGCCGCTGAGTGACCCGCATTTTCTGCGCGTCCTGGGCGTCGTGCTGTGTTATTCGATGGCTTTCGGCCTGGTGGAGATCGGTACTACTGCATTCGCATCCGAGGCTGGTATTCCTGCTTTCGCGGGACTGCTGCTCGGATTGATGAGCATCGGCAGCGTGCTCGGCGGGCTCGCCTATGGCAGCCGCAGCTGGCACAAACCTCTTGAGCGACAATTCGCGATCGTCCTCGCGCTGATGGGACTTGGAATCGCGCCGCTTACCGGAATCACCACCGCATGGCTGTTCGCACTCTTCGCGGTCATCGCCGGCATCGTCATGGCGCCGGCACTCACGATCCAGTCGATGCTGGTCGCTAAGTCAGCCATGCCAGAGCACGCGACAGAGGCCTTTACGTGGTCTGCCACGGCCCTGCTCGCCGGCGTTGGGCTTGGTGTCGCCGCGGGCGGCGGACTCCTTGAGAGCGGTAATTCGCGCCTCGTGCTCGGCACCGCGACTGCATCAGCGCTTGCCGGAGCTCTGGCTGCCGGAATCGGACTAAGACACTTTAGACCGTAGATTCAATATCTTATATTGCCAAAAAGCGGTCGGCACCGCTACGCGGCCAAGCGTGCGTGCAGCGCCGTTCTGCCACGCTCAAGGTCGCCAGGTAAGTGTGTGCCGAGCTTGCTCAGCAGATCGTCGTGCGACGAGAGCTCTTCTCGCCACGCGCTTTGCTCGATTCCAGATAGCTCCCGGAATTGATCCTTGGAAAATCTCTCCAACCCTGTCCAAAACAGGTCCTCGTAGCGCGGCATGACCCCAAGCGGTGTCTGGGCGCCTTGTGCGCGGCCGTGGCAACGCTCGACGATCCAGCTCAGTACTCTCATGTTCTCGGCAAATCCCGGCCAGATGAATTTCCCACTTGAGTCTCGCCGGAACCAGTTCACGCGGAAGATCCGGGGCGGATGGTGCGCCGCTTTGCCCATTTTGAGCCAGTGCGCGAAGTAGTCGCCGATGTTGTACCCGCAAAACGCGAGCATGGCCATCGGATCGCGCCGCACCACGCCCACTTTCCCAGTAATCGCGGCGGTGGTCTCGGATCCCAGCGTCGCGCCCATGTACACCCCATCTTCCCAGCTTGCCGCCTCGACCACCAAAGGTACGGTGGTGGACCGACGGCCACCGAAAATGAACGCCGAGATCGGCACTCCGCCGGGATCCTCCCATTTGGCGTCCATCGAGGGGCACCGCGAGGCCGCCACCGTAAAGCGCGCATTCGGATGCGCTGCGACACGTCCGCAACCCGGCGTCCACTCCTTGCCCTGCCAGTCGATGAGCCGCGCAGGCGGCTGATCGGTCATGCCCTCCCACCACACATCGCCTTCGGGCGTCAGTGCGACGTTCGTGAAGATGACATTCGACTCCAGCATCTTCATCGCATTCGGGTTCGTCGCCTGCGAGGTTCCCGGCGCGACACCAAAGAAGCCTGCCTCCGGATTGATCGCGTAGAAACGCCCGTCGTGCCCGGGCTTGATCCAAGCGATGTCTTCGCCAATCGTGGTCACCTTCCATCCCTTGAAGGCCGGCGGCGGGATGAGCATCGCCAGATTCGTCTTGCCGCAGGCGCTGGGAAACGCCGCCGTGATATAGGACTTCTCGCCGGTGGGAGACTCCACACCCAGGATCAACATATGCTCGGCCAGCCATCCTTCGTCGCGCGCCATCACCGAGGCGATGCGCAGTGCCAGGCATTTCTTTCCGAGCAGCGCGTTTCCGCCGTAGCCTGAGCCGTAGGACCAGATCTCGCGCGACTCAGGGAAGTGCACGATCCACTTGTCCTTGTCGTTGCACGGCCAGGGTACGTCTTTGGCGCCCGGCGCAAGCGGCGCGCCCACCGAGTGCATGCAGGGGACGAAATCTCCGTCCTCGCCGAGCCAATCGGCGACCGCGCGCCCCATGCGCGTCATTAACCGCATGTTCACTGCGACGTACGCGGAGTCGCTCAGCTGCACGCCGATTTGCGCGATGTGCGAGCCGATCGGACCCATCGAGAACGGCATGACGTACATCGTCCGCCCGCGCATACAGCCATCGAAGAGCCGCTCGAGTGTGTTGCGCATCTCGCCAGGATCCACCCAGTTGTTGGTTGGCCCCGCGTCCTCCCTCGTCCTACTGCAGATGAAGGTGCGATCCTCCATGCGCGCCACGTCGTTGGGATGGGAGCGCGCCAGGTAGCTGCCCGGCCGCAGCGTCTCGCTAAGCTTGATGAAGGTTCCCGCGCTGACCAGCTCGCCGCACAGCCGGTCGTACTCCCCTTGTGATCCGTCACACCAGACAATGCGCTCAGGCTTCGCAAGAAGCGCCATCTCCAAGACCCACTTGCGCAGCCCGTGGTGTCGCACCCAGGCCGGTGCTGTTGCGCTGTCGGTTCTTGGTTCTTGGGGTCGGTTCATCGCAGGAACTCCAGAAAAGCAAAACGGCCCTAGGGTTCCGGGCCGGAGATTTCGATAAAGATTCAAATTTATTGTAGCACTGGCTTCTAGCGCACCCGTAGCGTCATGAAGAGCCGCCTGAACGGGTAAAGCGTGCTCCCGTCGCTACGCTTGTCGTATATCGTCGACACCCTGCGTCGGTATTCCGCCTCGAAAGGCTCGCGCAGCGCGCCCGGCAAACCGTCCAGCAAGGGAACCAGCAGAGTCGAGCGTGTCCAGTCGGCGACAGGGTTATCGCCCCCGAGAACCTGCAGGTACTCCGTTTCCCAGATATCCACGGAGTCGCCGTGCGGCGCCAACAACTCGTAATACTCCTGCGGCCCGAGCACCGGGCGCAGGCGCAGGCTCGCAAGCAGGTGCTCGCGGTAAGGCGACTCCTGGGCGAGCTCCAGCGCCATACGGTGCGAAGCCGCATCGAAATTGCGCGGCATCTGCACAGCCAATATACCCTGGGCCCCAAGCATCCCGAGCAAGCGCGGAAATAGCTCGGCATGATCGTCTAGCCAGTGCAGCGCCGCGTTGGAGAACAGTAGATCGAACGGCGACTGCGCCCGCCAGGCGCCGAGCTCCGCCTGCTGCCAGACGATCGACCCGCCGCGACTCCGCGCCGTCTCGAGCATCTCGGGGGAGGCGTCGATCCCCAGGACGCTTGCCTCCGGCCAGCGCTGCGCAAGGAGCCGGGTGCCATTGCCGCTGCCGCAACCAAGATCCGCGATGCATCGTGGCGTCCATCCGGACTCTGGTCCCGGAACGCGCGCCAGCAAATCCAGCAACGGCCGCAGGCGTGCGTCCGCGAAGGCTTCGTAACGCTGCGGATCCCAAGGCATGCTAGGCAGCCCTCCTACTTGCCAATGCAAAACCGCGCGAAGATCTCGCCCAGAAGATCGTCCGCCGACACTTCTCCGGTGATCTCCCCGAGCGCGCCCTGCGCCAAGCGCAATTCCTCGGCGAAGAACTCCCATTGCCCGATCTGGGCACCTGCCACCTGGAGATGATCGCGAGCCCTCGCGAGCGCGCGCAAATGCCGCTCGCGCGCGAGAAACGCCGACTCGCCCGTGCCCGTCCAGCCGGCCGCTTCAAGTAGCGCGCCGCGAAGGGCATCGATCCCGGCGCCAGACTTTGCCGAAACCCAGACCTCCTGCCCTCCGTCCCCTCTGCGTCCGGCGCGCTCGGCCGGCGCGAGATCGACCTTGTTGTAGACGAAAAGGCGAGTGCCCTGCTCAGGGAGCCGCGCCAGCAGGGCGCGATCCTCCTCATTCATGCCCAAAGGGGCTTCCAGCACCATCAGGACGACGTCTGCGCGAGCCATCTCCCTCCAGCTGCGCTCGATCCCTAAACGCTCGACTTCGTCGCCCGATTCGCGCAAGCCCGCGGTGTCGACGATGACGATCGGCACGCCTTCGACGAGAATCGATTCACGCAGGGCGTCGCGCGTGGTTCCCGGCACCGCAGTCACGATGGCGCGCTCTTCGCCAGCAAGATGATTGAGCAGGCTCGATTTGCCGACGTTTGCGCGGCCTGCGAGCACGACATGGATTCCGGTCCGCAGCAGGCTGCCCTGGCGGCTCCTGACCATTACGGTCTCGAGCGAGGCGCGCACGCGATCCAGCCGTCCGGCCGCGTCTTCGCGATGCGTGTAATCAACCTCTTCCTCCGGAAAATCTAGCATCGCCTCGATAAGCGCACGCAGCTCGGTGAGTTCCTCGACCAGCGTCCCGATAACCTCAGAAAACTCGCCGCTCAAGGAGCGCATTGCCGAGCGAGCCGCTTCGCGGCTCGCGGCATCGATCAAGTCGGCGACCGCCTCGGCCTGAGCCAAGTCGAGCTTACCCTCCAGGAATGCACGGCGCGTGAATTCGCCGGGCTCGGCCAGGCGCGCACCGGCGTCCAGGCACGCCCCGAGAAGCAATTGCAGCACCGCCGGACCGCCATGGCCCTGCAACTCCAGCACGTCCTCCCCGGTGTAGGAATGCGGCGCGGGGAAGTAGAGGGCAATGCCCCGGTCAATTACTTGGGTGTGGGCATCACGGAACTCGGCGTGCGTCGCGTGCCGTGGCACCGGAAGCGCGCCGAGCACCGCGCGCGCAACGTCTGCGACCAGACCCCCGGATATGCGCACCACGCCGATTCCGCCGCGTCCCGTCGGTGTGGCGATGGCCGCTATGGTGGCGCGTGCGAGGTGAAGGGCACGCCCCGGGGGGTCCTCAGCGCTTTCCATGGGCAGGCTTGTCGCGGTTGAACATCCGCTGAATCTGCCACTGCTGGAGGATGGACAAAATGTTGTTCACCAGCCAGTACAGCACCAAGCCGGCCGGGAAGAAGAAGAAGAACACGCTGAAGACGAACGGCATGAAAGTCATGACCTTTGCCTGCACGGGATCGGGAGGCGTCGGATTCATGCGCGTCTGGATCACCATGCTCACCGTCATCAGGATGGGCAGCACGTAGTACGGATCCTGCGCCGAAAGGTCCTTGATCCAAAGAATAAACGGCGCATGGCGCAGCTCAATCGCACCGAGAAGCGTCCAGTAAAGAGCGAGGAACACCGGTATCTGCACCACGATGGGGAAGCAGCCGCCGAGCGGATTGATCTTCTCCGTCTTGTACAGCTCCATCATGGCCTGATTCATCTTGGCCCGGTCGTCGCCGTACATCTCGCGCAGCTTGGTCAGTCTGGGCGCGACAAGCTTCATCTTCGCCATCGACTTGTAGCTCGCCGCGGAAAGCGGAAAGAACACGAGCTTGACCGTGAGCGTGAGCAGGATGATGGCAAAGCCCCAGTTTCCCGTCAGGCCATGATATTTCTGCAGCAGCCAAAAGAGCGGCCAGGCGATGATCGTGAGCCACCCGTAATCAACCACCAGATCAAAACCCGGGGCCGCTGCCTTCAGGCGGCGCTGCTCCTGCGGGCCGGAATATAGGCGAACCTCGACACGGCCGGTGGCCCCTGGGGCCACCTTCGGCGCGGGCACGATAACGCCCGAGGCGAACAGTCCGTCCGGAAGCCGCTTGGCATAGAACTCGCGGGTCACGCCCTGCGCCGGTAGCCATGCGGAAACAAAGTAATGTTGCACCATGCCGATCCAACCGTCCTTCGCATGCGCGGGCAACTCGGCTTTGCCCTTTTCGACGTCAGCGAAGGTCAACTTGTGGTACTTCGTTTGCTCGGTGTAGTACGCGGGCCCGAAGAAGGTCTTCATCATCGCCGTCTGGCCAGGCGGGTCTTTATCGTCACGCACGAGCTGGTAGTACGCGTCGGTGGAAACCGGACTACTTCCGGTATTGCGGAGCTCGAATGCGACGTCGATCTGGTAATGGTCGCGGCGGAACGTATAGACCTTCTGCACCTCGACGCCGTTTGGTCCCTCCGCCGTGAAGCGCACTTCCAGCTTGTCGCTCCCTGGCGCGAGCTCGCGCGGCCCGGGCAGGGGCTTCCATAAGGTGCGGTGATTCGGGAAGCCCTCGCCGATGAGGCCGCTCTGCGCGCTGTAGGCATAGCTCGGTCCGAGCAGCACGAAATCCTTGTTGTCGTCCGCTTGGGCCTTCTGCTTGAGCAGTTCGAGGCGCTGAAGCGTCGCCCCGACTGTGTTGATGTCTGCGACGACGAGGTCCGTGCGCACACGTACCACTTCTCCCGTGGCGACCGCCTCGCCCGTGCCGGGAACTCCCGGCGCCCGTGTTTGGGTTGCCGGGGCAGCGCCCTCGGCCCCGCGACTCGGTACCGGCACGCCTTCGTTAGGCGATCGCGCGGCGGGCGCGCTCACCTGCGACGCGGGCCGCTGGGTTCGCTCCCACGACTGCCACAGCATGACTACGGAAAAGCTGAAGATCACCAGCAGGATGAGCCGTTGCGTGTCCATATGGATTTTCCTGCTTAGTGCCGGGCGCCGGGAACGGGGTCGTGACCGCCACGACTCCAGGGTCCGCAGCGGCAAACGCGACGTGCGCTAAGCCAGCCGCCGCGCAGCGCGCCATGGCGGCGCAATGCCTCCTCGGCATACTCGGAGCAACTGGGATGGAAGCGGCACGACGGCGGGAGCAGCGGGCTGACGAAGAAGCGATAGCCTCGCACCAGGAGGCGTAGGAGCCGGGAAATCATCGGTTCAGCCTGCTCATCAGTTCTCGCAGTCGCACGATCATATCGGCAGTGGGCCTGACCCCGTAAGGCGGGCGCACCAGTACGTCCACCGGACCGAGCGATTTCTGCTCAAGCCGAAACGCCTCTCGAATGCAGCGCTTGATACGGTTGCGATCCGTAGCCTTTGCAGCGAGCTTGCGGGAGACAAGCATTCCCAGACGGGGCGGTCCTGCGTCGCGGCGCTCGAAATAGAACGTGTACCCCGCGACGCTCTTTCGCGAACCTTCCTTGAGGAGGTGCTCGAACGCCGCGCTCTGCCTGAGGCGCAGCTCAGCGCCGAGTCCATACTGTGCCGGCCTGGTTCGCCTGAGCACGCCCCGCAGTGGCCTAGAGACCGACGCGCTTACGACCCCGCGCGCGCCGCGCGCGCAACACCGCACGCCCACCCGGGGTTCGGCTACGGACTAGAAACCCGTGGCGCCGCGCGCGCCGCGTCTTCGACGGTTGGTAAGTACGCTTCATCGCCTTGCTGATCGGAAAAAGGGCGGTATTAGAGCGTGCTACCGATCGCGTTGTCAAATCGACAGCATCGATGCGATTGGGCTGTGGATAAGTCTTATCGAAGAAGGTAAGATTCTGACTTCAGAAACGGGCCCGTCGTGCCTGTTCCCCGCCCCCCCAGCAAGGCGCGCAATTAAGAGGTGCCAGACGCGATGCAAAACCTGTGGGACGCCTGCCTGCACCGTTTGGAACAGGAACTCCCCGCGCAGCAGTTCAACACCTGGATACGCCCGCTCTCACAGGAGGGAAGCGCAGATTCCGACACGTTGACGCTCGCCGCACCCAACCGCTTCGTCCTCGAGCTTGTGCGTGAGCGCTTCGCAACCCGGATAGAAAAACTGGTGACGGAAGCTAGCGGGCGCGATTTCGTTTTGAAATTCGTCCTTGCCCGCGGCGCCGAGGCAGCACCGCGCGTCCCCCCCGCGGCGGCGCGCAGCGATGGTGATGCTCCGGGGATTCTGGAGCGCGCGCGGTTAAATCGAAGCTTCACGTTCGACAGCTTCGTGACCGGCAAAGCCAACCAGCTCGCTCGGGCAGCAGCGATTCAAGTAGCTGAGAATCCCGGTATTTCCTACAACCCTCTATTCATCTACGGTGGCGTGGGACTTGGCAAGACCCATCTGTTGCAGGCCATCGGCAATCATCTGGCGGAGCGACGCGCCCAGGCACGCATTCGCTATACCCATGCTGAACAGTACGTTACCGACGTCGTTCGCGCCTACCAGCAGCGTTCGTTCGACGAGTTCAAGCGCTACTACCACTCGCTCGATCTGCTGCTGATCGACGACATACAATTCTTCTCGAACAAGGGGCGCACGCAGGAGGAGTTCTTCTACGCATTTAACGCCCTGGTCGAGGCGCATAAACAGATCGTCATCTCCTGCGATACGTATCCGAAGGAAATCTCCGGCATGGAGGAGCGCCTGATATCCCGCTTCGGGTGGGGACTCACCGTCGCGATCGAGCCGCCTGAGCTGGAGATGCGTGTGGCGATCGTTCTCAAGAAGGCCGAAGCTGAATCGGTCGATCTGTCGGAAGAGATCGCGTTTTTCATTGCCAAGCACATCCGGTCGAACGTGCGCGAGCTAGAAGGTGCGCTTAAGAAGGTCCTAGCCTTCTCGCGCTTTACCTCGCGAGAACTGTCGCTCGACCTGGCCAAGGAAGCGCTGCGCGACATTCTGAACGTCGCTAACCGGCAGATCACCGTGGACGGGATCCAGAAGACGGTTGCGGAGTATTTCAAGATCAAGATCTCCGACATGCACTCGAAAAAGAGAAGCCGCAATGTCGCCCGTCCGCGCCAGGTCGCGATGGCGCTCGCCAAAGACCTCACGCAAATGAGCTTGCCGGAAATCGGAGAGGCGTTCGGCAACCGCGATCACACCACCGTGCTGCATGCCTGCCGGACCATTGCCAGCCTGAGAAAAAAGGACAATGGTATTAATCGCGACTACCTTGTCCTCGAACAGGTCCTAAAGGGATGAGCGCTTGCAGTCTACAGAACAAGCTGTGTACGAACTCGGTGTCGATTGTGCATAAGTCGCGTCGCCAAAATTTCGCTTGAAAACTGTCCACATTGCTTCACACGCCGTCCACAGCTTTTCCCATGCGCGGAAACTCTCCAACATCCGGCGGCAGAAAGCTATTTTGCGTTATCCAGTGATCTGAAGCTTCTCTACTAACTATTATTAAGGAAAGAAATGGTACTGATCAAAGCAAAGCGCGATGAGCTACTCGCGCCGCTTTCTTCGGTCAACGGGATCATAGAGCGTCGGCACACGCTTCCGATTTTGTCGAACGTACTGATCGACCGAGTCGACAGCCAGGTATCGTTTCTGGCTACGGACATCGAGATTCAGATTACGGCGAAGTCTTCGCTGGCCCACGCGGGAGCAGCACAGGCGATGACGGTGGGAGCACGCAAGTTGCTCGACATCCTGCGGGCTCTGCCGGAGGAAGCGGAAGTGACGCTTCAGCAGCAGGATAAGCGACTACTCGTCAAGGCCGGAAAGAGCCGGTTCACGCTTCAGACCCTTCCTGCGGAGGATTTTCCGCGCTTGGCCAAGCCGGCAGGCGACGTGGCCCGGATTTCTTTGCCGCAGAAGGCCCTGCGAAGGCTGATCAGCCTCGTGCAGTACGCGATGGCACAGCAGGACATCCGCTACTACTTGAATGGTCTCCTCATGGTGGTGGAGGACAAGCAACTCAGGCTCGTTGCCACGGACGGACACCGACTGGCTTTCGCGTCGATGACGCTCGATACAGAGCTGCCTCGGCAGGAGGTAATCGTACCGCGCAAGACTGTAGTCGAGCTGAGTAAGCTTCTGGCCGACGTCGATGAAGATGTGCGAGTTGAAATTTCACCGAATCAGGCCTCGTTCAGCTTCGGATCGATCGAGCTGGTGACAAAATTGGTCGATGGGAAGTTTCCCGACTACACACGCGTCATTCCTACACAGCACCGCAATATATTGGAAATTGATCGCGACTTACTAAGACAGTCGCTGTTGCGCGCGGCTATCCTCTCTAACGAGAAGTTTCGCGGGGTACGATGGGTGCTGACGCGTGATAGCTTGAAAATCGTTTCCTCTAACGCGGAGCAGGAGGAGGCGCAGGAGGAACTCGAGGTGAGCTACGGGGGCGATGCGCTCGACATCGGCTTCAACGTCAACTATTTGCTCGACGTGCTCAACAACGTTTCGGGTGAAAAGCTTGAGTGCGCCTTCGGCGACTCGTCTTCGAGTGCGCTCCTGACGTTCGGTTCAATGCCGGATTTCAAGTACGTCGTCATGCCGATGCGCATCTAAGCGCACCAAAAGGAAGAGGTCACGCACCAGTGGGAGAACCGGAAAAAAACATCGCCGACGCGAGCGAATACGACTCGGACAGCATCAAGGTACTGAAGGGCCTAGAAGCCGTTCGGAAGCGGCCGGGTATGTACATTGGGGATACGTCCGACGGGACGGGTCTGCACCACATGGTGTTCGAGGTGGTGGACAACGCGGTGGACGAGGCCTTGGCTGGCTACTGTGACGAGATCGTCGTCACGATTCACACGGACAATTCCATCTCCGTGCTCGACAACGGCCGCGGAATTCCTACCGGCATCAAAGAAGACGACGAGCTCAAGCGTTCGGCGGCCGAGATCGTCATGACCGAGCTCCACGCAGGTGGAAAGTTCGATAGCAACACCTACAAGGTGTCGGGCGGTCTGCACGGCGTGGGCGTGTCAGTCGTCAACGCGCTCTCCGAGTGGCTGCGCCTTACGGTCTGGCGAGACGGCAAAGTGCACGAGATGGAGTTTCGCAACGGGGCTCCGGTCGACGCCATCAAGGTCACCGGCACGACGGAAAAGCGCGGTACCGAGGTGCATTTCCTCGCCTCAAGAGCGATGTTTGGCATAGTCGATTACCACTACGACATCTTGGCGCGTCGGCTGCGCGAGCTTTCCTTCCTGAATAACGGCGTGAGGATTCTCCTCATCGACCAGCGGGCCGGCAAAGAGGAGAACTTCGAGTTTTCTGGTGGTGTGCAGGGATTCGTCGAGTACATGAACCGTTCAAAGACCGTGCTGCACCCGAGCGTATTTAGCGGAAGCGGCGACAAGGACGGAATCGGGGTCGAGATCGCGATGCAATGGAACGACAGCTATCAGGAGTCGGTACTTTGCTTCACGAACAATATTCCTCAGAAAGATGGCGGCACACACCTTACCGGGCTGCGTGCGGCTATGACGCGCGTGCTCAACAAGTACATAGAGGAACACGAACTCGCCAAACGCGCTAAGGTGGAGACGACCGGCGACGATATGCGCGAGGGGCTCGCTTGCGTGCTTTCGGTAAAGGTGCCTGAGCCGAAATTTTCCTCGCAGACCAAGGAAAAGCTCGTGTCCTCCGAAGTGCGTCCGGTGGTCGAGGAGGTGGTCGCGGAAAAGTTGCGTCAGTTCTTGGACGAGCGACCTGCGGACGCCCGAGTGATCACGGGGAAGATCTTGGACGCCGCACGCGCGCGGGAAGCCGCTCGCCGGGCACGCGAGATGACTCGCAGAAAGGGGCTGCTCGATGGGATGGGTCTTCCCGGCAAGCTCGCCGACTGCCAGGAGCGCGATCCGGCCCAGAGCGAGCTCTACCTTGTCGAAGGAGACTCCGCCGGCGGCTCTGCAAAGCAGGGCCGCGACCGACGGTTTCAGGCGATCCTGCCTTTAAAGGGCAAGATCCTGAACGTCGAGAAGGCGCGTTTCGACAAGCTGCTGTCTTCGGCCGAGATCGCCACCCTTATCACTGCGCTGGGCTGTGGCATTGGAAAAGAAGAATACAACCCGGAGAAACTTCGCTACCACCGCATCATCATCATGACCGATGCGGACGTGGACGGCTCGCACATCCGCACGCTCCTGCTCACCTTCTTCTATCGGCAGATGCCCGAGTTGGTGGAGCGGGGCCACATATACATTGCCCAACCCCCGCTGTACAAGGCGAAGCTGGGCAAGGAAGAGCGCTATCTGAAGGATGAGCACGAACTGAACGAATTTATGCTGCGCCAAGCGCTGGTTGACGCTGCGCTCCATCCTGCTGCCCACCGCGAGCCGATTGCGGACGAAGCGCTGGCGGAACTCGCAAAGTCCTATCTCGTGTCCGAAGCAGTGATTGAGCGCGTGTCGCACGGTCTGGACAAAGGAGTGCTCGCTGCGATGTTGCGTGGCGTACAGATCGACCTGTCGCGGCGTGACGCGGCCGAGGCGTCGGCGGAAGCGCTGCTTGCGGCGATTCCCGGAAACGGCTTGCGGATCGTCCCGGAGTTCGACGCAAAGACGGAGCGCTACAAGGTGCGCGTGGAGCGTACGCGGCACGGCAACGTTCGCATTACGCACGTCGACTCCGAGTTTCTGCTTTCAGGCGATTACGCGCAGATCCGGCAGACTGCCGAACTGCTGCGCGGCTTGGTGGGGGTAGGCGCTTATGTGAGGCGCGCGGACAAGAAGTATCCGGTAAGGGAGTTTCCGGAAGCGATGCGTTGGCTGCTCGCGGAAGTGCAGAAGTCGATGAGCCTACAGCGCTACAAGGGTCTCGGTGAAATGAACCCGGATCAGCTTTGGGAAACGACCATGGATCCGGCGACGCGCCGGCTGCTTAAGGTGCAGATAGAGGATGGCATCGCAGCGGACGAGATTTTCACGAAGCTGATGGGCGACGAAGTCGAGCCGCGGCGGGCGTTCATCGAGTCGAACGCTCTCGGCGTTCGAAACCTGGACGTCTAGGCGCGCTTTTTCTTCTTTACCGCGGGCTTGGCCGGAGTCTTCGCGGGCGCCGCACGCGCCCGGACATCCTGCGCGGACGCGCTGGGTTCCTGCGCAGCGGCCTTGGGTTTGCGCGGCTCAAATTCGAAGCCGACGCGTCCCTCCTTGGTCTTGACGAGATATGCCTTAAAGGGTCTGCCCTTCTTCGAGATGAAGCGCGGCAACAGGTCGGTTCGGCCGGTGGCAAGCAGCTTCACCATCTGGGTGCGCTCTACCGGCTGCTGAAGAATCACCTTGCCAGAGCGAAAGTCGCAACTACGTTCGCTGCCGACGGCCTTCTCGCATACATAGGCCGCACCGTGCTCAAACACGCGCGAGCCGCATTTCGGGCACGCGCCGACGCTCTCCTGAACGGAGAAATCGGGTGCCTCCTCTCCCGGCGACGATGGCGTACCATGACCGAAATCGAATTCGAGGCGATATTCGTCGTTAAGCCTGATGCCTGCAGCGAACGGCTTGCCCATGCGGCTGCGAAAGCCGGTGAACGGGCCCGCAAAACGCTTGGTGATCAACTCGGCGACCTCTTCCGGCGCCCACTCCCTTCCGGACACCACCTTCCATAATGAGAAGTCGCAGCGTTGGCACTGGAATTTTCGGTAGTTTTCTTGCACGGTGCCCCCGCACTTCGGACAGGGTGCCGGGACGGTGGCAAAGGCGGTATCCGGAATATCGCCGTTCCTGATTCGCTCGACCAGATCACGAGTGACCTGCTCGATATGCTCCATGAACTCTTCTCGCGGCAGCTTACCGCTTTCCATCATCTTCAGCTTGAACTCCCAGTCACCCGTCAGCTCGGGCGATGTGATCTCGCTGACGCCGAAATGGCGCAGGGCGAAAAAGAGGGAAAACGCCTTCGGCGTGGGAACCAGTTCCCGGCCGTTTCTGTGTACGTACTCTTCCTGAATCAGCCCCTCGATGACGGCCGCGCGCGTGGCCGGTGTGCCCAAGCCCTTCGCCTCCATCGCCGCGCGCAGCTCGTCATCCTCGACCAGCTTGCCTGCGCCTTCCATAACGGACAGTAATGTAGCTTCGGTATAGCGCGGCGGGGGTTTGGTCTGATTGCGTTGTGCCTCGACCGTGATCACATTCACGTTCTCGCCGGGCTTTATAGCGGGCAGGTTCTCAGCCTCGGATTGGGCCGCGCGACCGTACACCGCAAGCCAGCCCGGATTGGTGAGCACTCTGCCCTCGGTGCGGAACTGGTGCTTGCCGACTGTGGTCGTACGAGTAGTCTGCAGGTGCTCCGCGGCGGGGTAGAAAACCGCGAGAAAGCGCCGCACGACCATGTCGTAGATCTTCTGTTCTGCCTCGTTGAGATGCTTGGGCAGTTGCAGCGTGGGTATGATCGCGAAGTGGTCGGAAATCTTCGAGTTGTCAAATACGCGCCGAATCGGCTTGACCCAAGCTTGCTTGAGGATGTTCTTTGCGAAGGACGAGTACTGGGCGTCATCACCGATCGCGTCCAAGGTTTTCTTGACCGTTCCGACGTAGTCCTCCGGCAGCGCGCGCGCGTCGGTGCGCGGGTACGTCAGCACCTTGTGACGTTCGTAGAGTGCCTGCGCCAGTGCCAAAGTATTCCGAGCCGAAAAGCCGAAGCGCGAGTTTGCCTCGCGCTGCAGGCTTGTCAAATCAAATAGCAGCGGCGAAAGCTGGCTGGACGGCTTGCTTTCATCGCTGACGGTACCGCGCTTCCCTCGGCAGTCGGCGACGATCGCCTCGGCATCTCCCGCCTTCCAAAGGCGCTCTGCCTTGTGCTCCGCGTCGTCCCCTTTCTTGAATGCCGGGTCGAACCAGCGCCCTGGGTACTCCCCTGCAGCGACGGCGAAGCGCGCGTGAACTTCCCAGTAGTCGCGCGGCGTGAAAGATCGGATTCGCTCCTCGCGGTCAACAAGTATCGCGAGGGTCGGCGTCTGAACGCGCCCGACCGTGGTCAGGTAAAAACCTCCCTCCTTGGAATTGAAAGCCGTCATTGCGCGCGTGCCGTTGATGCCGACCAGCCAGTCGGCCTCGGAGCGAGACTTGGCGGCGTCGGCGAGCGGCAACATGTCCTTGTCCCGGCGCAGCGCGGCGAAACTCTCGCGGATGGCTTGCGGCGTCATCGACTGCAACCACAGCCGCTCAATCGGTTTTTTTACTCGCGCGTACTGAACGATGTAACGGAAGATAAGCTCGCCTTCGCGTCCAGCATCGCAGGCGTTTACTAAACCGACGATGTCCTTGCGTTTCATCAAGCGCAGCAACAGATTGAGTCGTTCTTCGCTACGCTCGATCGGTGCGAGCTCGAAGTGCGGCGGGATGACTGGAAGATTAGCGAACGACCACTTGCCTTTCTTGACGTCGTGCTTTTCCGGCAATACGAGCTCGAGCAGATGCCCAACGGCGGAAGATAGAACGTAGTCGTCGCTCTCGAAGTAGTCCCCCTTGCGCGCGAAGCCACCGATCGCGCGCGCAATATCTGCCGCGACAGACGGTTTCTCGGCAATTATCAGTTTCTTCGCCATTGAAAGCTTGAGGGAGCGCCGAACGGCGGCAGATGATAAGTGCAAAAGTGCCGCCGCAGCAACCGCGGGCCAGGTCGCGCAGTGCTGTTGCCAGCCCGGCGCGGTAAGTGATCGTGTAGGCGACGGCTAACTCGGAAGCCGCTCGCCCTGGATTGTGAACAGATCCTCGGCAAGGAGCCGGCTGGTCGGTGTCTGCTGGTTCCAAAGCACCATCAACACGATCAGCTTCAGTTGCTCGAGCGAAAGCGTGCCGCCCGTTGCGGCCAGCGCTCGCTCAAGCACGTGCTCGCGTGTGCTTGGCTCGAGGATGCCTGACTGCTCCAAAGTGAGGAGGAAACCACGACATTCGGCATCGAGTTTGGCGAGCTCTTTGGGTGCGTAGGTTCTGAATGTTGCGCGTAGGTCGGGTAGTGGCGCTAAGTCGCGATGTACGACGCGCACGACTCCCGCGAGCCACGACAGTGCCTCACTGATGTCGTCGTCCTCGAAGCCTGCCGCCGAAAGTTTCTTGGCCACCAGTTCGCTGTCGTGCGCGATATCGGCCTGCCGGCAATTCTCGAAGACGTAAACGAGGATGTCGTACATGTTCTTGTTCTCCTCAGTTGAGACGTTGATACAGTCCGCCGGGCAAGGCGGCGATGCGTCCGGCGAGTTCGAGTCGCAGCAGCTCTGAGGACACTTGTTCGGGGCTCAATCCGGCCCGCGAGCACAGAGAATCCACGTCCACGGGGTCGAAGCCCATATGCGTGAGAAGCGCCTCGTCCTCCGATGCTCCCGCGCTAGGCGGTGAGTGTGCGGTCGAAGCATACCCGGTGCGCCGGAAGGCGGACAGTTCCGCGAGCACATCCTCCGCGCTTTCGACCAGCTTCGCCCCGGACTTGATAAGCGCATGGCAGCCCTTCGACAGTGGCGAGTGAATCGATCCCGGCACCGCGAAGACATCGCGTCCCTGCTCAGCCGCGGCACGCGCAGTGATCAGGGAGCCCGACGCAAGCGCCGCTTCGACGACCAGGCAGCCCAGCGTGAGTCCGCTAATGAGCCGGTTGCGGCGGGGGAAGTTGTGCGCGCTTGCCTTAGAGCCGAGCGGGAATTCGGACAGCAGCAGCCCGGCACGTGCGATCTCCCCGGCAAGTTCGGCGTTGCGCCAAGGATAAACGATGTCAATTCCGGTCCCGAGCACTGCGATGGTCGAGCCTGCACCAACGAGGCCTCCACGATGGGCTGCCGCGTCGATTCCCAAGGCGAGTCCGGAAACGATGCACAGCCCGTTTTCGCTGAATGCACGGGCGAAGCTCTCGGCATTGCGCTCGCCCTGCGCGGTGGCGTTGCGGCTTCCGACAATCGCTAGGGACGGGCGATTCAGCAACTCGAGCCTACCGCTGGCGTAGAGTAGGGGCGGCGGATCAGGAATTTCGAGCAATAGCTTCGGATAGTCCCGATCGGCTAACGTAACGAGTGCGTGACCCGGCTTTTGCGCCCACTCGAGCGCGGCGGAGACGCCGCGAGATACCTCTTCCGAATCAATCGCAGACACGGTTGCGCGTGGCGCGATCTGCGCCAGCTCTCTGCGCGGCCGCGCAAGCACATTTTCGGGAAGCCCGAACTGCTTGAGCAGTTCGCGGATGCTAACGGCGCCTAGGCCGGGCGTAAGTGTTAATCGAAGCCAGCTCTCGAGCCCCGGATCCGGCGTCATGCGGGTGGGGCGAGATGAGGACCGCCTCCCCCGCGGCTTGTCGGCGCTGTGCGCGGACCGCCGCAGTTATTGTTTTGGCTTTCAGGGGTTTTGCACCACATCTAGCGGATGCACCGGCCTCGTAATTCTCATTACCAGTGCATAGGATACCCGGTCGAAGACTCGGAACACAAATACCAGCCCGTAGCGCTCCTCTGGTAAATCGATCTTCGTACCGGGCTGATATGGATCCTTGGACGGCTCGGTCACCGTGGCGCCATAGCGATACAGAGCCATGACGTGCCCGACCTCGATGCCGTCGGCGCGGCCGCGGTTGATCGTGATGATCGAGTTCGGGCCAGCTTCACCTACCTTGCTCAGGCCCTCGTAGATCGACATGACGCGGCCCCTGATGAAAACGCGGGGAGCGTGCGGCGCGTAATCGACCGCCTGCGGCGGCCCCGACGGAATAAGCTTGTCGCCACGCCCGACTTCCTGCGTGACCTTGGTAAGTTGAACGGTGCTTGGCTCGCCGGGTCGTAACAAGCGTGCACTGCCCAAGTAGATTGCCTCGTAGCCGAGCGTGCGGTCCGTGTCGGGATCAACAAGGGCTTTGCCAGGTCGATAGACGCTCCAATCGGCCTCTCTTGAATCGCCCATTCCCCTCACGTAAGCGCGGTTGCCGGCGCCGATGAATACTCTATCCTCCTGCGTCGCTACGATGGTCGGTGCATTGTCGAGCCCGTCCGGTTCGATCACGAGGGGCTGGCTAAGGAATGGCTCGATCACGGATGCCGGAATGCTCGGGATGGCGGTATCTGTCGATCCGAGCACGCGAACCCTTGGTTCCAGCCGGACGGTACCTTGGTCAAGCGACAGCCGACCTGTGGCGCGATCGAGCACGATCACGTTCCCAGGGTAGATGAGGTGCGGATTCTTGATTTCGTCCCTATTCAGGCCCCACAGCTCGGGCCACCGCCATGGCGAGTTGGTGAATCGCTCGGCGATACCCCATAGGGTGTCTCCGGGAACGACGACGTACCGGTCAGGGGCATTGGGGTTGATTGCGGGCGGGGCCTTGGGATCCTGCGCCACCGCCTGGCCCCAGGCGACACCCGCTACGACAAAAGCGAGTGCTGTGATAGACTTACGTAATTGCTCGTACATGGGGCCCCCGATCTTTTCTTGGGTCTCCGGGCCGGCTTGAAAGGCCGATTACTCGCACAAATGTAGCATAGAAGCTCAATTAGCTTACATGCTGCCTGAGATTGTGCATGTAATTATTTCACACAGCAAGCGATTTTCTAATTCATGGCGCTCCTAAGCATTCTCCGGTACCCCGATGTCCGCCTCCACAAGACGGCGGCCCCGGTGACTGTTTTCGACGACGCGCTGAGGAAGCTCGTCGTCGACATGACCGAAACCATGTACGGCGCGCCGGGTATCGGTTTGGCCGCCACGCAGGTCGACGTGCACAAGCAGGTGATCGTCATAGACGTTTCAGAACGTCGTGATTCCCTGATTGTGTTGGTCAACCCCGAGATCCTCGATGCGACCGGCGTGTCCGACATTGAGGAGGGCTGCCTGTCCGTTCCAGGCATCTACGAAATGGTCGAGCGCGCCGAGCGCGTGAAGGTGCGCGCGTACGACCAGAACGGCGTTCCATTCACACTTGAGGCGCAGGGCCTGCTCTCGGTTTGCATTCAACACGAGATGGATCACCTCGAAGGCAAGGTCTTCGTCGACTACCTTTCGCAACTCAAACAGCAGCGCATCCGCGCTCGCCTGGCCAAGCAGCTGCGCAAGAGCGCTTAGACCGGCTCGGGGCGCCTGCCCGGCCGCGCGCGCGGTCCGCCAAGAGCACCGTTAATGCGCATCGTGTTCGCAGGCACAACCGAGTTCGCCGCGCGCGCGTTTGACGCATTGATTGACGCTGGGCATCAGGTGCCGCTCGTACTCACCCGCCCGGATCAGCCCGCTGGGCGGGGCATGCGCCCCAGCGCAAGCGTTGTAAAGCGGCGCGCATTAAATCGCCGCATTGAGGTGCTTCAGCCAGCCTCATTCAAGGATACCGGTGCACTTGCGCCGATTGCGGACGCCGGCGCGGAGCTGCTTGTGGTCGCGGCGTATGGGCTCATCCTGCCGCAAGCCGTGCTCGACAGCGCGCGCCTCGGCGCACTGAACATACACGCATCGCTGCTGCCGCGCTGGCGTGGCGCTGCACCGATCCAGCGTGCATTGCTCGCTGGCGATCGCGAAACCGGGATTACGATCATCAAAATGGACGCTGGGCTGGACACGGGGCCGATACTCTCCCAAGGCGTCCTGCCGATCAGCGAAGCGGACGACGCGGGCACCCTTCAGGACAAGCTCGCGGCGCTGGGCGCGAGGATGATCGTAGATGCGGTAGCCAAGGTCGCGGCGGGAGATGCACATCTGGCGCCGCAGCCAGCGGAGGGAGTTTGTTACGCTGCAAAGATCGGAAAGCGCGAGTCTGTGCTCGACTGGACGCGCTCGGCGAGCGAGCTGAGCCGAGCTATCCGAGCATATCGACCCGTGCCTGGCGCGGTTACGTTTTTGGGCGGGGAGGCGCTCAAGATCTGGCGAGCGCAGCCGGCCGAGGCAGGTGGCTCACCCGGGGAAGTGGTCACCACCAACGCGCATGGCATCGTGATCGCCTGCGGCGAGGGAGCGCTCCAGGTTACGGAACTTCAGCGAGCCGGTGGTAGGCGGTTATCTGCGGCCGAATTCCTGCGTGGCAGATCGCTCAAGCCTGGAACACGCTTTGGTTCGCTGCCCAAGGAATCCTGAGCGTGCCTACCGATTCAGTCGGGGCGCCAGTGGTCAGTACACCCCCGCTCGCCGAGTTGCTCTGCGAGGCGACAAGACTGGTCGTGGCGGTCGCGAGTGGACGCAGCCTCACGGGCGAATTGGAGCGCGCAGCTGAGGAGAATGAACTCCCGCGCGCGGCATTGATCGATCTTACGCACGGCACCCTGCGCCGCTACGGACGTATGCAAGCGCTTGAGCAGCAATTGGAGATGCGCGGCGGGACCGATCCGATGGTGAGCGCGTTGCTGTGGTGCTCCTTCTATGCACTAGATTCCGGTCGCTACGCGCCGTACACGGTCGTCGATCAGGCCGTTCGCGCATGTGCGCTTCTGGGCCGGCAGCGCGCCAAGGGATTTGTGAACGCGGTTCTGCGTCGCCTGTTGCGCGACCGCTCGAGAATTGAGGCTGCGATAGCGGCCGACGAGCAAGCGCGTTGGTGGCATCCTGTGTGGTGGATCGAAGCCCTAAGACGCAGCCACCCCGACAAATGGAAGGACGTGCTGGAGTCAGGGAACACCCGTCCACCGATGGCACTGCGCGTGAATCTACGGCGCACTAGTATGCGTGAATATTACGCGCGCCTGCAGTCAGAGGGGCTCGCCGCGCGTCCTCTCGGTGAAGCGACCTTGGTGCTAGAGCGCCCGGTGCCCGTCGCTCGCCTGCCGGGGTTTCTAACCGGTGAGGTTTCGGTGCAAGACGCGGGTGCTCAGCGTGCGGCCCCCTACCTCGATCTGGCCGTCGGGCAGCGCGTGCTTGACGCGTGCGCGGCGCCAGGCGGCAAGTCCGCCCACATCCTTGAAACCGCGGCGGTCTCGCTTACGGCTCTAGATGTAGACCCGCTGCGCAGCGCGCAAATAGAACGAAACTTCGCGCGCCTCGGCTTGCATGCGCAGGCGAAGATCGCAGACTGCATTCGACTCGACACTTGGTGGGACGGCATCGCGTTCGACCGCATCCTCGCCGATGTGCCGTGCTCGTCCTCGGGGGTGGTGCGCAGAAATCCGGACATCAAGTGGCTGCGCAGGCAGACCGACATTTCGGGCTTTGCGACCCGGCAGTCAGCGATTCTGGATGCGCTTTGGCGCGTGCTCGCATCGGGTGGTAAATTGCTGTATGTCACCTGTTCGGTCTTCGCCGAAGAAAACGAGGCCGTCATCGGCGCGTTCTGTGCGCGTACTCCGCAGGCGCATCGGCTTGCGCTGCCGTCCGGCGCTGCAGCTCAGCTGCTTCCGGACGCCGAGCACGACGGGTTTTATTTCGCCCTGGTAACAAAGCGGACCTGAGGCGCGTCATGCAACGCATCGCCCCCGTCGGCAGGGTACTTCTGGCGCTCCTCTTGGCGACGGCGATTCGCGCCAGCGCCGCCGACATCAAGGTCCACGACGCGAACTTGCGTGCGACAGACGAGGGCCTGGTGCTCAACGCGGAATTCCGGTTCGATTTCCCTGCGGCTCTCGCCGAAGCGGTCGTCAGCGGCGTGCCTCTTTATTTTGTTTTCGAGTTCGATCTCACGCGGCATCGCTGGTACTGGTTCAACGAGCATCCGGTATCAAAGCAAATGCAGGTCAGACTTTCGTATCATGCGCTTTCCAGGCACTACCGGCTTTCCACGGGCGTACTACAACAGAATTTCGCAACGCTGGAGGAAGCCCTGAGCGTGCTTAGGCGGCTCCAGAACTGGCTGGTCGTCGACCGCACTCTCTCTCTTGCGGACGCTACCTACGACGCGGCAGTGCGCATGCGCCTGGATACCTCGCTCCTTCCCAAGCCGTTTCAGGTAAGCGCGCTCACGAGTCGTGATTGGCAGTTCGAGTCGGAATGGAAGGTCTTCCCGTTCCGTCCGCCGCAGCAACCTCCGGCGCCGGTGGAGAGCCGCGAGCCGAAGGAGGTGACCGATCGATGAAAGCCCTGCTCATCATTGGTGCCGCGCTGGCCGGCGTGCTGCTATTTCTTCTCGCGACTGCGAGCGCGAACACGAGTCTGTTCGAGAAGCACTATCCGCTGCTGCTCGCGCTTAACGCAATGCTCGCGGCGGTTTTGGCAGGCCTTGTTACGTATCAGGTGGTCGCGCTTGCGCGGAAGTACCGTGCGCGCGTCTTCGGTTCACGGCTTACGCTTCGCTTCCTGGTGCTGTTCGCCATGATGGCGCTTGCGCCCGGCCTGCTTGTTTACACGGTTTCCGTGCAGTTCCTGAGCAAGAGCATCGAGTCGTGGTTCGACGTAAAAGTCGATGCCGCCTTGGAGGGCGGGCTGACGCTGGCGCAGGGCGCGATCGATCAAATGCTGTCCGAGATGAACGTCAAGGTTCGTGCGATGGCGCTGGAGCTTGCGGACCATTCTCAGGCGGAGCAAGGCGCTATGCTCAATCGGCTACGCGAGCAGGCCGGTGTGCAGGAAGCCGTGATCATTACGGCGAGCGGCCGGCTCGTCGCGAGCGCGAGCGAGGACGTGACTCGGCTTATCCCGGATCTGCCGAGTGCGCAGGCGCTGCGGCAAGCGCGTGCGGATCGCGATTACACCGCAATCGATGCCCCGGCCGGTAAGCCACTCGCGCTGCGCGTGCTGGTCCCGATCAATGCGCTCTCGCTCACAGACGAGGCGCGCTATCTGCAATTGCGACAGACCGTGCCGGCTTCTTTTGCACGCAGCGCGGAGGCGGTCGAGGCTGCCTATCGAGACTACCGCGAGCTGGCCCTTTCGCGCCAAGGGCTAAAGCGCATCTACATTGTTACGCTCACCCTGGCGCTCTTGATGGCGCTGTTTGTCGCCATCGCACTTGCGGTCATCCTGTCGAACCGGTTGTCTGAGCCGCTCGCCAACCTCGCACAAGCCACCCAGGCCGTCGCGCGCGGCGACTTTTCCAGACGCGCACCGGTCACCAGCCGTGACGAGCTCGGTGTCCTGACTGAGTCGTTCAATTCAATGACGCGGCAGCTAGACGAGGCGCGGCGGGTGGTCGAGACAAACCGGATAGCACTGGAGACCGCCAAGGCCAATCTTGAGAACATCCTAGCCAATCTGTCGGCAGGGGTCCTCGTGTTCGATCATGACCTCTGCCTGACCATCAGCAACCATGGCGCCGCTTCGATATTGGGCGGTGAACTCGACTCGCTCGCGGGTAAACCGCTCGGCAGCTGGGGCGGAGCACTCGAGGCTTTTGCGCGGGCGGTGCGCGAGGCCTTCGTTGCGCACGGCGAGCATACCTGGCAGCGCGAGCTCGAACTGCGTGCCACGGGAACGACGCTGCTCGCGCGCGGCGCCGGGCTGCGTGGTTCGACGGGGGGCGGCTTCGTGCTGGTATTCGACGACATTACGCAGCTGATCCAGGCGCAGCGCGCGACGGCTTGGGCTGAGGTGGCGCGACGTCTCGCGCACGAGATCAAGAATCCGCTTACGCCGATCCAGCTTTCCGCCGAACGCCTGGAAGTGAAGCTGGCGGGCAAGGTTCCGGAGGAAGAGGCCGACATCCTGCGACGTGCCACACGTACCATCGTCAATCAGGTCACGGCTCTCAAGTCAATGGTCGACGCTTTCCGGGACTATGCGCGCCTTCCGGCGCCGATGCTCGCCGATCTGGACCTCAATGCACTGGTCAGGGAGGTGCTTGCGCTTTACGAGAACTCCAGGGTTCCTATCGTCAAACGCCTGGGTCCAGAACTGCCTGCGGTGCTTGCCGACTCCGCGCAGATCCGTCAGGTCATCCACAATCTGGTACAAAACGCGCAAGACGCCCTCGAGAGCGGAAGGAGCTGGCGCGCAGCGCCCTCCATAGAGGTGCGCACCGAAGCGCTTGGCGACCGGGTACGCCTGTCGGTGAGCGACAATGGCCCGGGTTTTCCAGAGGAACTGATGACCCGCATTTTTGAACCTTACGTGACCAGCAAACCCCGAGGCACCGGGCTCGGACTGGCCATCGTGAAGAAGATCGTCGACGAACATCACGGCAGCATCGCCATCGAAAACCGTCCCGAGCGGGGCGCATGCGTGAGCGTGATGCTCCCCGTGCTTGGTAAGAGCAACGCAGTGGTCAAGGCGGCGTGATCTCAACAGGGTTCGAGCACAGCGCTCATTTATGGCTCAGATTCTGGTCGTAGACGACGAAGTCGGTATCCGCGAGCTTCTTTCCGAGATCCTGGCGGATGAGGGGCATCAGGTGCTGCTCGCCGAGAGTGCGGCCACCGCGCGTCAGGTGCGCGAGCGACATCGGCCCGATCTCGTGCTGCTCGACATTTGGATGCCCGATACGGACGGTATCACTTTGCTCAAGGAATGGTCTGCGTGCGGCCAGTTGACCATGCCCGTGGTCATGATGTCTGGCCATGGAACCATCGAAACCGCGGTGGAAGCGACCCGTATCGGTGCGCTCGACTTCCTGGAAAAGCCGATCGCGCTGCAGAGACTGCTGACGACGGTCAAGCGTGCATTGCGGAACCAAGAGGTCCCCGCGCCGCGTGAGCTGTCGCTCGCGGCACTGGGGCGCTCACCGGCGCTTGCCGACGCCAAGAGGCGTCTGTCGCAGGTGGCTCTGGCGGCGGCACCGCTCATGTTTCGTGGCGAGCGCGGCATGCAGGCCGAGCTGTTCGCGCGCCTTCTGCTCGCTCCCGGGGCGCCGTTCCTCCTGGGGCCGGAGCTGCTCTCCGAGCCGATTTCGGATGTTCTGTCGCGTGCTGCCGGTGGAATCCTGTTCCTAAGCGATCTGACGCGCTTGGCCCGTGCCGAGCAGAAGAACGTAGAGTTTCTCTTGGCGCGCACGGACAAGTACAAGACGCGTATTGTTTCGTTCTCTCCTGCCGACACGAAAACGCTGGTCGAGAAGCACGAATTCGATCCCGAATTGGTGACCAGGCTTTCCGAGCTCACGCTCAAGCTGCCCGCGTTGCGCGAGTTTGCAGAAGACGTGCCGGACATTGCAGCGATGATGCTGGCGCAGCTGGTGGAAGCGCGCGCGTGTCCCGCGCGGCGCATGTCGGTCGCCGCACTCAATGCGCTGCGCCATCACCCGTGGTCCAACAACCTCGTCGAGCTGGAAGGCGTGATCAAGGATCTCGCGCTGACCGCACTTCAGGAAGAAATCGGGCTGGAGGACGTCGAGCGGGTGCTCGCGGCACGCGGCGATGCGCCCGCAACGCCAGAACTTGGGCTCGACCGGCCCTTTCGCGAAGCGCGCGAGGCATTTGAGCGCGTGTATTTCGAGCAGCTTCTGGCGCGCGAACAAGGCAGTATGTCGCGCGTGGCGGAGCGCTCCGGACTCGAGCGCACGCACCTATATCGCAAGCTCAAGGCGCTTGGGCTTCCCGTAGGACGGCGCGATGAAGGCTGAAAAAGACTAAAATGCCGCCGTTTCCGCCGCGGAGCGGCAGGTCGTGAAGATCATCATCCTCGGCGCCGGCCAGGTCGGCGTCTCGGTCGCCGAAAGTCTGGTATCGGAACAGAACGACATCACGGTCGTGGACGTCGATGCGGGGCGCCTGCGCGCACTGCATGACCGACTGGACCTGCGGACCATTCTCGGCAGCGCATCGCATCCTTCGGTGCTGTCCGAAGCGGGTGCAGACGACGCCGACTTGCTGATCGCGGTCACGCAGTCCGACGAAACCAACCTCGTCGCCTGCAAGCTAGCCGCCCGCATGTTCAATGTACCGCGCCGCATCGCGCGTATCCGGGCGACCGATTTTCTCGACGACGTCAAGGTACTCGGCCCGGAGGGTTTCGACGTGGACCTGTCGATCTGTCCCGAGCAGGTGCTGACCGAATACATCGTCAAGCTGGTCGAGTTCCCCGAGGCCTTGCAGGTTCTGGATTTTGCCGGTGGGCAGGTGAGCCTAGTGGGCGTGCGCGCCTACAAGGGCGGTCCGCTTGTCGGAAACCAGCTCAAGGACATCCGGCGGCACATCCCAAACGTCGAAACTCGGGTGGTGGCGATCTTCCGACAGGACCGTCCGATCGTTCCGGACGGTAATACCGTGATCGAAGTCGGTGACGAGGTGTTTTGCCTTGCGCCGGAGAAGAACATCCGCGAGGTCATGCGCGAGCTGCGGCGCATGGACCGACCCGTGAAGCGCGTGATGATCGCCGGAGGCGGCAACATCGGACTGCGACTCGCGCGCGCCTTGGAAGACGATTATTCGGTGCGAGTGCTCGAACACAACAAGCGTCGTTGCGAGATTCTGGCGGCGAAGGTTAATCACGCGCTGGTGCTGAACGGCGACGCCACGGACGAGGAGCTGCTCGAGCAGGAGAACATCAGCGAGATGGATCTTTTCGTCGCTGTCACGAACAATGACGAGAACAACATCATGAGCTCCCTGCTGGCCAAGCGCATGGGGGCTCGTCGGGTCGTGGCGCTCATCAATCGTCGATCTTATGTCGACCTGCTGCAGAGCGGCGAGATAGATATCGCCATATCGCCGGCGCAGGCGACGATAGGTAAACTGCTCGCCCACGTGCGCCGCGGCGATGTCGTCGCGGTGCACAGCCTGCGGCGCGGTGCCGCGGAGGCACTCGAAGCAGTGGTGCACGGAGACAGAGAGTCCTGCCGCGTCACCGGACGGCGAATCGAGGAAATCGACCTTCCTCCCGGGACTACGATCGGCGCGCTGGTGCGTGAGAACGAGGTGGTGATGGCGCACCACGACACGAAGATCGAGGCAGAGGATCACGTCATCGTGTTCGTGACCGACAAGAAGACGCTGCCGAAAGTCGAGCGCCTGTTCCAGGTCGGCGCGCGCTTTCTCTGACTTCCAGGGCGCGCAGCCATGCAGCGGCTCGCCGGCGTCGTCAACCTGCTGGGCGTGATCGTGGTGATCTTCGCCCTGACGATGCTGTTGCCGCTCGGCGTGTCGCTCTATCTTGCCGACGGTGCGGAGTCGGCCTACGACACAGCGATCGTGGTGACCCTTCTGGCCGGCAGCGTCGCGTGGCTGGCGACGCGCGCGGGCAAACGCGAATTGCAGGCGCGCGAGGGTTTTCTGTTGGTCACGCTCGCTTGGACGGTCTTGCCTGCGTTCGCCACCCTGCCGCTGCTTTCCTACTTGCCGCAGCTCTCGTTCACCGACGCGTATTTCGAGGCGATGGCGGGCCTCACCACGACCGGGGCCACGGCGCTCGTCGGGCTGGATCACCTGCCGCCGTCGATCAATCTGTGGCGCTGCCTCCTGCAATGGCTTGGCGGCTTGGGGATTCTGGTGCTGGTGGTAGGTATCCTGCCTTTGCTGGGCGTGGGCGGCCGGCAGGCGCTGCGGGCGGAGACGCCCGGACCGATGAAGGACACCAAGCTCACCCCGCGCATCACGGAGACGGCCAAGGGGCTGTGGTTGGTCTATGCGCTATTTACCGTCGCCTGCGTTTTCGCGCTGCGCTGGGCCGGAATGTCATGGCTGGACGCCGTCATGCACGCGTTCACGACGATGAGTACCGGAGGTTTCTCGCCCTACGATGCGAGCTTCGGTCACTGGGACTCGCCTGCCATCGAAGCAGTGACGATCGTATTCATGATGATCGCAGGCATCAATTTCGCGACCCATTTCCAGGCCTTGAGAAAGCGCAGCACGTCTGCGTACGGGCTGGACGCGGAGGTTCGGGCGTTCATCGCGGTGATCGTCGTGAGCATATTTGGCGTCGCGCTGTTCCTGTACGACAAGGGGGTGTACGCGGACTTTGGCACGGCGCTGCGCTACGCCGCGTTCAATCTGGTGTCGATGGCCACGTCGACGGGCTACTCGAACACCAACTTCGGCGTCTGGCCGCTGTTCGCCCCGTTGTGGATGCTCTTTCTGGCGTCCTTCGTGAGCTGTTCGGGTTCGACGGGCGGCGGCATCAAGATGTTGCGCGCAATCCTGATGTTCAAGCAGGCGTTCCGCGAGCTCGCGCGTATCGTGCATCCCAGGGGCTACATCCCGGTCAAACTCGCCGGGCAACTGATCGAGAACAACATCATCTTCGCCGTGCTCGCGTTCATGCTCGTTTACGGCAGCGCGATCATCGCCATCACGATGCTGCTCGCTGCAACGGGGCTCGACCTGGTGACGGCTTTCTCAGCGGTGGTGGCATGCATCAACAACACCGGGCCGGGGCTGGGTCAGGTCGGCCCGAGTGCGAGCTACGCCGGTCTGAGCGATTTTCAGGCCTGGTTGCTGGTCGGCGCGATGCTGCTCGGGCGGCTAGAACTGCTCACGGTGCTGGTGCTCTTCACGCCCGCGTTTTGGCGCAAGTGAGCCGCATCGTCGTGCACGTAGTGAGTGGTGCGGGACAGGACGAGCGGCGCGCGTGGATTGCACGCTCGCTCGCAGCGCGGCCCGGATGGGCAGCCATCACGCCGCGCGCCTGCCCCTGCTGCCTTGGCCGCGTCGAGGCGCAGGTCCAGCTCACTCGGCTGCTGCGCGAGCGGCGCCCGACGCGTGTGCTGCTCGAGCTCGGCGACGCGCAGCACCTCGCGCCACTGCAACGGATACTGGACGAATCGCCGCTTGCGCAATACCTGGAAGCGGGTCGCGTGATCCGATTACCGGACGACGAGCGACTCTCTGTCGAGTCGCTAGGCTCGTAGCAGCGCGAGCGCCAGACCAAGCCAGCCGAGTATCAGCGCGCTGCCACCGAGCGGGGTCACGGCCCCGAGCCAGCGCATCCCCGTAACCGCGAGCAGGTACAGGCTTCCCGAGAAGAGCACGATGCCGAGCGCGAGCAGCCACCCCGAGGCCCTCAGCCAGGTGCTTCCGGGAAGGACATTGCACAGCAGCCCAACCCCTACCAAACCAAGAGCGTGCCACATGTGGTACTGCACCGCGGTCTGGTAGATTGCGAGCGCCTCGGGCGCGAGCCTGGCCCTTAGGGCATGCGCGCCATAGGCGCCCAGCGCAACGCCTAGCGCGGCGAACAGCGCGCCCAGCACGACGAACAGCCTGGCAGCGCCCGTCACGTCTGCCTGCGGCGCCGTCAGGAAGATTTCTTCTTGGTGCGATGCGGACGCTTCTTGCCGTAGCTACCCTTGTAGATCTTGCCGCGCCGAGTGCGCTTGTCGCCCTTGCCCATATGATCCCGCTCCAGCTGTGTGTGATCCGAGGGCGCGATTATAGCTACGCCGCGGCGCTCGTTGTGGCCGAATGCTGGGGCTCGTATGCTAGATACGGCGCGAGCCACTTCTCTGCTTCGGCAAGACTGATCGACTTGCGCTGCGCATAATCGGCGACCTGATCGCGGCCGATCTTGCCGACGGCGAAATAACTCGATTCGGGATGCGACAGATAGAAGCCGCACACCGACGCGGCAGGAAGCATCGCGAAGGATTCTGTGAGTTCGATGCTAGCGTTTGCGCGGGCGTCGAGCAGCTCGAACAGTGCACGCTTCTCGGTGTGGTCGGGACAGGCGGGATAGCCGGGCGCCGGACGAATACCGCGATAGCGCTCGGCGACGAGTTGCTCGTTCGTAAACTGCTCGTCCGCAGCGTAGCCCCAGAACTCACGCCGCACCCGCTCGTGCATTCGCTCGGCGAGCGCCTCTGCCAGGCGGTCGGCGAGCGCCTTGAGCATGATCGCGCTGTAGTCGTCGTGCGCGGCCTCGAATTCGCCGAGCTTACGTTCGATTCCGCTGCCGGCCGTTACCGCGAAGGCGCCGATGTAGTCGGGCACCTGAGTATCCTTGGGCGCGACGAAGTCGGCGAGGCAGAGGTTTGGCCGACCAGCCGGTTTGTGGTTCTGCTGGCGCAGGTTGTGCCACGCGGCAAGCGGAGTGCGGTGTTCTTCGTCCGCGTAGATCTCGATGTCGTCGCTGCCTACCTGCGCTGCCGGAAAAAGTCCGATCACCGCGTGCGCGCCGACCCACTTTTCCTCGATCAGGCGCTCAAGTGCATGCTTGGCGTCGGCGAACAGCTTGCGCGCCGCCTCGCCGACCACCGGATCCTGCAGAATCTTCGGATACGACCCCGAAAGCTCCCATGTCTGGAAAAACGGCGTCCAGTCGATATAAGGCACCAGCTCTTCGAGGGGATAGTCGCGCAGGACGGTTACGCCCGGTTTGCGCGGCGCGGGCGGCCGGTAGGCGGCCCAGTCGGTCTTCAGGCCGAGCTTGCGCGCCTCGGCGATCGGATGCAGCGGTCCAGGACCTCGTTTGTCGCGATGCTGTATTCGGATGCGTTCGTAGTCGGCGCGCAGCTCCGCGACGAAAGCGTCGCGCTGTTCGTGGGAAAGCAGGCTGCTCACCACCGGAACGCTGCGCGATGCGTCGGGAACGTACACGACGGGCCCGGAGAAGCTGGGCGCAATCTTTACGGCGGTGTGAACGCGGGAGGTCGTGGCCCCTCCAATGAGAAGGGGGATGCTGAAGCCCTCTCGCTCCATCTCGCGCGCCACGTGCGCCATCTCCTCGAGGGAGGGCGTGATGAGCCCCGATAGCCCGATCGCATCGGCCTTCTCGCGGCGCGCGGCCTCGAGGATGGTCTGCGCCGGGACCATGACCCCGAGATTCACGACGTCGTAGTTGTTGCATTGCAGAACGACCGCGACGATGTTCTTACCGATGTCGTGCACGTCGCCTTTAACCGTAGCGATCACGATCTTGCCCTTGGCCCGACTCCCCTCGCCGCTGCGCGCCTTCTCGTCCTCGATGAACGGAACGAGGTGCGCCACCGCGAGCTTCATGACGCGTGCCGACTTGACCACCTGCGGCAGGAACATCTTGCCTGCGCCGAACAGGTCACCTACGACGTTCATGCCGTCCATCAGGGGGCCTTCGATCACCTCGATCGAGTGCGCGTATTTGAGGCGCGCCTCCTCGGTATCGGCGACCACGTGCGTCGCGATGCCGCTCACCAAAGCGTGGATGAGTCGCTCTTCGACGCTGCCCGCGCGCCAGGCTTCGTCTCTCGTCTTGTCCTTGGCCCCTCCCTTGACCGAGTTGGCGAACTCGATCATGCGCTCGGTCGCGTCCGCCCGACGGTTGAACAGCACGTCCTCCACGTGCTCGCGCAACTGCGGCTCGATTTCCTCGTATACCCCGAGCTGTCCCGCGTTCACGATGCCCATCGACATGCCGGTGCGCACGGCGTGATACAGGAACACCGTGTGCATCGCCTCGCGCACCGTGTCGTTGCCGCGGAACGAGAACGACAGGTTCGAGACGCCGCCGGACACCTTCGCCGCGGGCAGATTCTTGCGGATCCACGCGATCGCCTCCAGGTAGTCGATGCCGTAGCGCGAGTGCTCCTCCAGGCCGGTTGCGATGGCGAAGATGTTTGGATCGAAGATGATGTCCTCGGGTGGGAAGTCCGCCTTGCGGGTAAGCAGTTCGTAGCAGCGCGCGCAGATGTCTATGCGGCGTTGCAAGGTGTCGGCTTGGCCCTTCTCGTCGAAAGCCATCACCACGGCCGCGGCGCCGTAGCGGCGCACCAGCCGCGCCTGGCGCAGGAACTCGCCTTCGCCTTCCTTCAGGCTGATCGAATTGACCACGCCCTTGCCCTGCACGCACTTCAGGCCCGCTTCGATGACGCTCCACTTCGAGGAATCGATCATGACCGGCACGCGCGCAATGTCCGGCTCCGCGGCGATCAGCCTCAAGAAGGTAGTCGTCGCCTTCTCGGAGTCGAGCATCGCCTCGTCCATGTTTACATCGATGACCTGCGCCCCGTTCTCGACTTGCTGGCGCGCGACGGATAGCGCACCGGCGTAGTCGCCGGCCAGGACAAGCCGCGCGAAGGCCTTCGAGCCCGTGACGTTGGTGCGCTCGCCGATATTGACGAACAGGGAATCGTCCCCGACATTGAGCGGCTCCAGACCCGCGAGACGCAGCTTGGCCGGCAGTTCGGGGATCGTGCGCGGCGCGAGCCCGGCCACGGCAGCCGCGATGGCGCGAATATGCTGCGGGGTTGTGCCACAGCACCCGCCCGCGATATTCAGCCACCCGTTTCGTGCCCATTCGCCCATTTGCTGCGCCATCGACTCGGGCGTGTCGTCGTACTCGCCGAATGCGTTCGGCAGGCCCGCGTTCGGATGACAGGAGATGTAGGTCTGCGCCACGCTCGAGAGTTCCTCCACGTGCGCGCGCAGCTCTTTCGCACCGAGCGCGCAGTTCAGTCCGACCGCGAGAGGGCGCACGTGGTGCACGGAGTTGTAAAACGCCTCGGTGGTCTGGCCCGACAGCGTGCGTCCGGAAGCGTCGGTAATGGTTCCAGAAACAATGATCGGCAAGCGCGCGCCGCGCTGCTCGAACGATTCCTCGATGGCGAACAGCGCGGCCTTGGCGTTCAAGGTGTCGAACACCGTTTCGACCAGGATCAGATCGACGCCGCCATCCAGGAGCCCGCGCAAGGCGTCGCCGTAGGCCGCGACCAGCTGGTCGAAGTCTACGTTGCGAAAGCCTGGATCGTTCACATCCGGCGAGATCGAGGCGGTCTTGCTCGTCGGTCCGAGCACACCGGCGACGAAGCGCGGCTTGGCCGGGTTCCCGGCTTCGTAGCTTCGCGCGACGTCTACGGCGAGCCGCGCGCCGGCTAGATTCAGCTCATACGCCAGCGCTTCCATGCCGTAATCGGCCAGCGACACCGACGTCGAATTGAAGGTGTTGGTCTCAATGATGTCCGCGCCGGCCTCGAGGTACTGCGCGTGGATATGTTGGATGAGCGCGGGTCGCGTGATGCAGAGGAGGTCATTATTGCCGCGCAGCTCGCGCGGCCAGTCCCGAAAGCGCTCGCCGCGGTACTGCGACTCGTCCAGCCGCTCGGCTTGGATCATGGTACCCATCGCGCCATCGAGCACGAGGATGCGCTCGGCGAGCAATGCTTCGAGCTTCGCGGCGCTGGCAGGCTGGTTCATGTCGATTCGCAAAACAAAAAGCCCGTTCAGCTTTCGCTCGAAACGGGCCTTCTTGCCTCGTGTGGCACGCGTCTCTTTAGCGGCACTTCTTTTTCACCGCCTGGCGGCGGGTCGGCGCCCGCAAGCTGAACATCAAATCGGCGCAGGACCGCAGTCTGCCGTCCTACCCCTTTCGTGTCAACCACTTGGCGAGCGCGCGTATAATCCGGAACCTTCGCGGAACGACCCCGATGCAGCATCTACAGCCCAGGGAAGCGTACGCTTTCCTGCAGCACAATCCGAGCGCGCTGTTCGTCGACTGCCGCAGTGAGATGGAATACCTCTTCGTGGGGCATCCGGTCGGCGCGTTGCACGTCGCGTGGAACGACGGGCCGGACTGGGACGTCAACCCGCACTTCGTCGGGCAGGTGAAGAAGCTGGCAGGCACCAATCACGCCATGCGGCCGATCGTTCTCATCTGCCGCAGCGGCAACCGCTCGCAAGAAGCCGGCGACGCGCTCGAGCGCGCCGGCTTCACCAGGGTGTTCAACGTGGTGAACGGGTTCGAGGGTGAGATGAACGAGCGCCACCAGCGCAATTCGATCGCCGGCTGGCGCTTCGACGGCCTTCCCTGGGAGCAGTGCTGAGAGATGGACGTGATGGCCGACGGCGATTTCAACTCGATCACCGGCAGGTTCGCCTGCGAGGTGCACTGGGGCGATTGCGACCCTGCGGGCATCATCTTCTATCCGACGTACTTTCGATGGTTCGACGCGGCGACGTGGAACTTCTTCGCGCAGGTGGGCTACGACGTGAAACGCATGCGGGAAGAACACCTGGCGATGCCGCTGGTGGCCGCGAACTGCGAATTCAGGGCCTCGCCGGTTCACGGCGACCGCTGCGAAGTGCTGTCGCGCGTGCTGCGCTGGGGCGGCAAGTCCTTCGTGCTGTCGCATCGCGTCCTGCGCGATGACGGCACGCTGCTCGCCGAGGGATCGGAAACGCGCGTATGGGCGCGGCGGGCGAGCGGCCCCGGCGGCGCGCTCAAGGGCGAGCCGATTGGAGAGGCGCTGAAGATGCTGTTTCGCGCGAGCGTCTAAAGAAGAAGATCGGCCGTGACCGACCCGAACACGCACGATCCGCGCGCCGCGCAGGCGGTGCTCGAGAGCGCCTGCGTCGAAGCGCTGGTCCAGGCCCAGCTGCTCGCGTTGGCAATCGTGCGCGATGGGATCGTCGTCCACGCCAATCCGGGGTTCGCGCGCATGTTCGGTATAGCGCCGGGAGCACTGCAGCGGCCGCTCGCCGAACTGTTCGACGAACGCGATCGCGAGCGCGTGCTGCAGGTCGCCGGCGTGGCCGGCGAGGAGGCGGTAGGTGCGCGTGCTTTGCGCGGTGACGGGTCGCGCTTCGACGTCGAGCTCTCCGCCACACGTGTGAGCCTCCCGGACGGAGCGGCAAGCGTCGTGGCGGTGTTCGACATCACCGGACATGGCACGCGGCGCAGTGCCGCGCCCGCGTCACAGCGCGCACCGCAGGGTCCCGCACAGTGGAGCGCGCGCTACGAAGTCGGCGTCGAGGTGATCGACGGCCAGCACCGCCACCTGCTGGAACTCATCAACCGCCTGCAGCATGCCCTGCAGGGCGGCACGGATTTCGAGGACCTGGTCGCATCGCTCAAGGAACTCGTGCGCTACACCGAGCACCACTTCGCGACCGAGGAGCGGTTGATGGACGAAGTGGGGGCTAGTGCCGAGCGCCACCGCGGCGAGCACCAGCGCCTGCTCGAAGGTCTGATGCGTTTCACCACGAGGCTCGACGCGACAAGTGTGAGTGATAGCTCACATTTCCTTCAGGACTGGCTTTTCAGGCATATCGACGAGGTCGATCGACCTTTCGGGGCACTCTTGCGTACGCGCGGCAAGCACTGAAGAGCCGACTCAGGCATCCGCCCTCGTTGACACCCCGTGTTGAATGAGCAATCATTCAGTACACTTCAAGGAGCGCAGACTATGCGATTGGATGGCAAGACGGCGGTCGTCACCGGCGCCGCGTCAGGCATCGGGCGCGCGACCGCCGAAACGCTCGCTACAGCGGGCGCGCACGTGCTGCTCGGCGACATCGCCGAGGGGAAGGGCGAGGAGGCGGCGCAGGCGATTCGCGCGGCCGGGGGCGGTGCCGACTTTCTCAGGCTCGATGTCACCGAGCTCGCTTCGATCGAGACGTTTCGCGCGAGCGCGGTGGCGCGCCGCGGGCATGTCGACGTCGTGGTGAACGTCGCCGGCTGGGGCAGGGTCGAGCCGTTCGTCAAGAACACGCCGGATTTCTGGCGCAAGGTGATCGACTTGAACCTGTTTGGCCCGATTGCGGTCACGCGCGCCTTTCTCGATCCGATGATCGAGCGCAAGGCGGGCAAGATCGTCACTGTCTCAAGCGACGCGGGGCGCGTCGGCAGTCTCGGCGAGAGCGTGTACGCGGGCGCCAAGGGCGGCGCGATCGCGTTCACCAAGTCCTTGGCGCGGGAGATGGCCCGCTTCAACGTGAACGTCAATTGCGTCTGCCCCGGGCCGACGGATACCCCGCTGCTTGCCGCGGTGCCCGAGAGGCACCGTGAAGCGTTCGTCCGGGTCACTCCCATGCAGCGGCTGGCCAAACCTTCCGAGATCGCCGATGCGGTGCTGTTCTTCGCTAGTGCGCGGTCGGACTTCATCACCGGCCAGGTGCTTTCGGTTAGCGGCGGACTGACGATGGTTGGTTGAGGTTTTCCCAGGAACAGAAAGGAAGGGACACATGTACAAGCTGAAAGCTGCCGACTGGCGGCCGCAGCACTTCAAGTTGCAGGTCAAGGACCGGGTGGCAACGATCACGTTGAATCGGCCTGAGCGAAAGAATCCGCTCACCTTCGAAAGTTACGCCGAGTTGCGCGACACGTTTCACAAGCTGCAGTACGCAGATGACGTGCGGGCCGTGGTGTTCACCGGCGAGGGCGGCAATTTCTGCTCCGGCGGCGACGTGCACGACATCATCGGCCCATTGGTGAAGATGGACATGACCGGCCTGATGGCCTTCACGCGCATGACCGGCAACCTCGTGAAGGAGATGCGCACTTGCCCGCAGCCGGTCATCGCTGCAGTCGACGGCGTGTGCGCTGGCGCCGGCGCCATCATTACCATGGCGAGCGATCTGCGCTACGGCACGCCCGAATGCAAGACCGCGTTCCTGTTCGTGCGCGTCGGGCTCGCCGGCTGCGACATGGGAGCCTGCGCCATTCTGCCGCGCATCATCGGCCAGGGACGCGCGTCCGAGCTGCTTTACACGGGCCGCAGCATGAGCGCCGAGGAAGGCTTTGCCTGGGGCTACTACAACGAGATCGTCCCGAAGGACAAGTTGCTGCTGCGCGCCCAGGAAATGGCCCATTCGCTCGCCAGCGGTCCGGCATTCGCGCATTCGATGACCAAGAAGTGCTTGCACCAGGAATGGAATCTCTCGATCGAGCAGGCCCTCGAGACCGAGGCCGAGGCGCAGGCGATCTGCATGCAAACCGGCGATTTCGAGCGCGCCTACAACGCATTCGTAAACAAGCAGAAGCCGCAGTTCGAGGGCAACTGATGTCGACCGGCGGCGCCGCCAAGCGGGGTAGGCCCGCCGCTTCGCGCGCGCGAACGTTGCCGACGCAGCCACCGGGCTTCGTTGTAAGCCAGGTCGCCGACCCGCGCCTGGTCGAAGAGCGCCGCCGCCAGATTGTCGGCGCCGCGGTGAAGCTGTTCTCCGCGCATGGCTACTACACGACCACGATCCAGCAGATTGCGCGCGAAGCCGGAATCAGCACCGGTCTGGTCTATCAATATTTTCGCGACAAGGACGACCTTTTGCTGCTCGCCTTGATGCAGGTACTCGAGAGCTACGAAAAGGAGATCCCGCGCGCCTTGGAAGGTGTGCAGGACCCGGTCGCGCGCCTGTGCCGCGCGCTTGCCACCTACTGCTCGGTGGTCGACCGCATGCCCGACGCGACCGTTCTGACTTACCGGTCGAGCAAATCGCTGCGTGCAGAACGCCGCGTCCTATTGATGGAAGGGGAAGCGCGCACCAATCGCCTGCTCGAGGCGTGCATTCGCGATTGCGTCGAGACCGGACACATGCGGCAGGTGAACGAGCATCTCCTTGCCTATTCGCACGTCATGTTCTGCCATGCCTGGGCGCTGAAACATTGGGCGCTCGCCAAGCGTTACACGCTGCAACGTTATGTCGCCGAAGGTCTCGCACTCCTGGTCGAGCCGTTCCTGACTGGCAAGGGGCGCGATGTCTTCCTGGCACTGCCGGAATGAAGCAGAGCAGGCGCGCGCGACCCGCCTACTCCGCGTCCGGTTGTCTCGATGGCTGCGCGCGTTGGAACGCTTCCAGCTGCATGCACTGCTCGAAGATGCGCAACACTCTGGGCGCATGCGACAGGTCGCAATTGAAGCGCTGCGCGTTGAACACCTGTGGCACCAAACAGCAATCGGCCATGCCGGGAGCGTCGCCGTGACAGAACTTTCCGCCGCCGCCGCGCGCCAGATCAGCCTCGAGCTTCGCCATGCCGTCCTGGATCCAGTGGCGGTACCAGCCGTCCTTCTCTTGCTCGCTTAGGCCGAGCTCCTTGACGAGGTAATTCAGCGTGCGCTGATTGTTCAGCGGGTGGATCTCGCAGGCGATGAGAAGCGCGAGCGAGCGCACCCTGGCGCGGCCGAGCGGGTCCCGGGGCAGCAGGGGCGGGACGGGATGCGTTTCCTCCAGGTACTCGATGATCGCGAGCGATTGCGTGAGCAGCTGCCCGTCGTCGACAAGCGCGGGCACCAGTCCCTGCGGATTGAGGGCGAGGTATTCGGGCTCGCGCTGCTCTCCTTTGGCGAGGTGAACGAATTGCGGGTCGTATCGCAGTCCCTTGAGATTCAGCGCAATGCGCACGCGAAACGCGGCGGAGCTGCGATAGTAGGTGTACAGCCTCATAGGGCCGGCGCGATTTTCACCTTCAGTTCGCCGACACCGTCGATACGCGCATCGAGCTCGTCGCCCGGCTTGACCGGACCGACCCCCGCTGGCGTGCCCGAAAAGATGAGATCGCCCGGCTCGAGCGTGTAGTACTCCGAGAGGTATGCGATCTGCTCCGGCACCGACCAGATCATGTCGGACAGATCGGCCTTCTGCCGCTCCTTGCCGTTCACCGTGAGCACGATCGAGCCCTTGGAGGGATGGCCGATCCGTGCGGCGGGCGCGAGCGCACTGCAGGGCGCCGCCTCGTCGAAATCCTTGCCGAAGTCCCAGGGGCGGCCATGGTCCTTGCCCCATTGCTGGAGATCGCGCCGCGTCATGTCGAGGCCCACGCCATAGCCGAACACGAGATCGTTCGCCTTCTTCGCGTCGATGCGCCGACCGCCCTTGGCGAGGGCTACCACCATTTCCGTCTCGTAGTGGTAGTTGGCGGTCTTGGCCGGGTAATGGACCGTGCCGCCCGGCCCGACCAGGGAATGCGCGGACTTGATGAAGAAGAACGGCGCTTCGCGACCATCGCCGCCCATCTCCTTCTGGTGCTCGACGTAGTTGCGGCCGACACAGAAGATACGCCGCACGGGGAATACGTCGGAGGAGCCGACGACCGGTAGCGAGGGAGGCGTCCAAAGCGGAATTGCGTAGGCCATGCTGTCCTCTGGGTGAAGTGCGGCGTTCGAAAAAGCGCGATTCTATGCCCTGGCCTGCAGTTCGCGCTGCAGCATTTCGCGCAGCTTGAAGCGCTGGATCTTGCCCGTTGCCGTGCGCGGCAGGTCCTGTGCAGCGCGGATCCATTTAGGCCGCTTGTGACGCGGCAGCTTTACCTCGCACGCGCGCGCCGCGGCCGCTACCGCGGCTTCCGGCTCTCCCGTCGGCGCGACGAACAGCGCGAGCCGGTCGAAGCCGTCGGCATCGGGCACCAGCACGCATACCGCCTCGGCGATCGAGGGTTCGCCAAGCACGGCCTCCTCGAGTTCGCCCGGCTTTACCCATTGCCCGGCGACCTTCACCAGCTCGTCCGCGCGGCCCTGATGCGCGTAGAAGCCCTCCGCGTCGCGTACGAAAACGTCCTTGGTGCAGAACCAGCCGTCGCGGAATTGCTCGCGGGTCAGCTCCTTGCGGTTCGCGTAGCCGAGCGCCAGCGCAGGATGCCGCAGCCATAGCACGCCGGGCTCCGCGACGGCGGCCGGGTGACCTTCGAGCGCCGTCAGCCGCGCCTCGACGCCGGGAAGCAGGCGCCCGGTGCGACGGCCATTCGAAGTGCCGATCGGAGTCACCATGGCTACCGAGAAGGTCTCGGACATGCCGTAGATCGACAGGATCTCGTGGCCGACGGCGTTTCGCCATTGCTCGACCATCGCCTCCGGGAGACGCTCGCCAGCGGCGAAGCAGTGGCGTACTCCCGCGAACGGCGCGAGCGCGCTGGAGCCCAGCGCGAGCAGGCGGCGGTAGAACGATGGGACACTGAAAAAGGCCGCCGGTCGATGCTCGGCCACGAGCGCGCACACGCGCGCGACATCGGACCAGTCCGTGTGCAGCACCGAGGTAGCGCCCACCGCGAGCACGCCGAGCAGCGCGTGCTCGAGCCCGTAGGCGAAGAACAGGCGCGACGTAGTGAGCACCTTCTCGCCGGGTTCGATGCGCACGACGTCGCGCATCACCTGCCCGGCCGGCAGCAGATCCTTGTGCGTGTGGATGATGCCTTTTGGCCGGCCCGTGGTGCCGGAGGAGTAGAGCCAGAACGCCGCGTCGTCGGAATGCGCGCGGAAGCATTCCTGTTGGGGTGTGGCGCCCAGCATGGCTTCCTCCCACGAGGGAACCCCGCTCGGTGCGCGCCCGGAAACTGCGACCCTGCGCTCTTGCGTCAGAGCGGTGATAAAGGCTGGAAATGCAGGGGCGAACACGTCCTCGACGAGCGCCAGGCGGGCACCGCTGTCCGAGCGCACGAAGCGCAGTTCGTCCTCGGAGAGCTGGCTGTTAAGGGCGATCGCGACCGCGCCGTGCCAAAGGCAGCCGAGCCAGGCCGCGGCAAGGGCCGGTGTATCGCGCATCAGCAGCAGCACGCGATCGCCCGGTGCCACGCCAAGGGCGGCTAGCGCGCCCGCGGCCTGCCGCACTCGCCGCGCGAGTTCGCCATAGGGGATGCGCTCGTCGCCGGAGATTACGGCGATGTGCGACGCGTGACGTGCGAGCGCGGCGTCGCCAAGCAGGTGCTCGGCCCCGTTCATCGTGTTCTCATTGCGTCGATCAGAATTCCGCACTCAACTGTGCGCGCAGGCGAAAGCGCTGGATCTTGCCGGTCGCTGTGCGCGGCAATTCTCTCACTTCACGTATCCACTTCGGCTGACTGTGCCTGGGCAGGGTGGCGGCGCAGCGTTCTGCAGCCTGGGCGGCGGCTCCGGGCGCGTCGCGCGGCACCACGAACAGCGCCAAACGATCGAAGCCGTCCCGATCGGGCACCACCACGCACGCGGCTTCGCGCACGTTCTCATCGAGGAGAACCGCTTCTTCGAGCTCGGCCGGCCGGACCCACTGGCCGGCTACCTTGTACAGCTCATCGGACCTGCCCTGATGATAGAAGTAGCCGTCCGCGTCGCGAGTGAAAAGGTCACCCGTGCAAAACCAGCCGCCGCGAAACGCCTGCGCGGTCGCCGCAGGATCCTTGTAGCCAAGCGCAAGCGACGGATGCTTCAGCCACAGGACCCCGGGTTCGCCCGGACCGACCTCGGCGCCTGCGCTATCGACGATGCGCGTCTGAACGCCGGCGAGCGGTACCCCGGTGGTGCCGTCTCGCGTGCGGCTGGGAAAGTTGGAGATCGCGTTGCAAAAGGTCTCGGACATTCCATAGCAGACCAGGATCTCGGCGCCCACGGCGGCGCGCCACTGGCGCAGGATCGCGTCCGGCAGACGCTCGCCACCGGTGGCCACGATGGGGATGCTCGCGAACGGCGCCAGCTTCTCTCTTGGGAGCGCAAGCAGCCGCCGAAAGAAGGTCGGCACCGTGAAGAAGACCCCCGGACTGTGGCGTTGCACCTGCGCCGCGATCGTCTCGGGCTCTGGCCACTCCTCGTTCAGGATCGTCGTGGCACCGCAGGCGAGCGCACCGGTGAAAGCGTTGTCCAGCGCGAAGGCAAAGAACAGCTTCGAGGTGGCGAGGATCACCGTCCCGGGGCGCACCGAGGCCACTTCACGCAATAGCTTGCCAGCCCGCGACGCGTTGGCGTGACTATGCAAGATCGCCTTGGGTCGGCCGGTCGTACCCGAGGAGTAGAGCCAGAAGGCGGGCTCATCCGCACGTGTCGGATGCGAAGCTTCCACCGGCGCAACGTCGCGCGCCAGCGCCTCCAGCGACCCCGGTCCGCCGCGCGCCGCCTGGAGTCGGGTGCGGCCGCCCGCCGCCTGCGCGGCGAGCGAGGAATGCGCGGGATCGAATAGCACGAGCCGCGCTTCGCTGTCGGCGAGAACGAACGCGACGTCGGAGGGCGTCAGGCGGGTGTTCACGGGCACGGCGACCAGTCCGGCCTTGAGCGCGCCGAGAAACGTGGCGCAGAACATCGGCGAGTCGTCCATCAGCATGCATAGCCGCTCGCCGGGCGCGAGTCCCGCGCCGCGCAGGACGGTCGCGACCCGGGCCGCGAGCTGCTCAAGTTCGCCGTAGCTGACGCTGTGCCCCGCCTGCAGGATCGCAGGCTGCGCGCGGAGCGACGCATCACCCGCGTGCGCAAGCAATACGTCGGCTGCGTTCAGTTGGCCCGGCATCGCCCCTCCGACTCATCGCGGGATGGGATCCCGCAATGCTAATTTGCCATCCTAAGCTACCCGGAGCGGAAAAAAAAAGACGGACCCGAAGGTCCGTCTCGCAAAGTCGGGATCGGGGCAGCCGCCGGCCGTCGCCGGCGGCCCCGCCGTGTCGTTCAGCTGACGACCTGCTCGCCGTGCTGAGTGATGTCCAGGCCCTCGCGCTCCTGCTCTTCCGTTACGCGCAGGCCGATGAACATGTCGACCAGTTTCAGGATTATGTAGGTCGCGATCGCATCGTAGGCTGCGACGGCACCTACGGCGATCAGCTGGGTGACGATCTGCCCGCCGTTGCCTTCGAGCACGCCTGCCGTACCGCCGATTGCCTTGACCGCGAAGACGCCGGTCAGGAGCGCGCCGATCGTACCGCCGATACCGTGCACGCCGAAAGCGTCCAGCGAGTCGTCGTAGCCGATCAAGTTCTTCATGTAGGTCGCGGTCCAGAAGCAACCCGCGCCGCCGGCGATGCCGATGATGAAGGAGCCCGTCGGGCCCACGAAGCCCGAAGCCGGGGTGATGGCGACCAGGCCCGCTACCGCACCCGAGCACATGCCCAGCAGGCTGGGTTTACCCTTGGCCATCCACTCCGCGAACATCCAGGCAAGCGCCGCGGTGGCGGTGGCGATTTGAGTGACCGTCATCGCCATTCCAGCGCGCCCGCCGGCGCTGACCGCCGATCCGGCGTTGAATCCGAACCAGCCGACCCACAGGAGCGAGGCGCCGATCATCGTGAGCACCAGGTTGTGCGGGGCCATGGGTTCTTTGCCGTAGCCGACGCGCTTACCGAGGACCAGCGCACACACTAGGCCCGCGACTCCGGCATTGATGTGCACGACGGTGCCGCCCGCGAAGTCGAGCGCGCCCATCTTGGCGAGCCAGCCGTTCGCGCTCCATACCCAGTGGGCAATCGGCGAGTACACGAAGATCAGCCAAAGGCTCATGAACCACACCACGGCGGAGAACTTCATGCGATCGGCGAACGCGCCTGCGATCAGCGCGGGGGTGATGATCGCGAAGGTCATCTGGAAGCTCATGAAAACCGACTCCGGCACCGCGCCCGACAGGCCGCTCACCGTGGTCTTCTCCATGCCCTGCAAGAACAGGCGCGAGAGATCGCCGACGAACGAACCTCCGTTGGTGAAGGCGAGCGTGTAGCCGATCATGTACCACAGTACCGTCACAAGGCAGGTGACGACGAAGCTCTGCGCGAGCGTGGCAAGCACGTTCTTCTTGCGTACCATGCCGGCGTAGAAGAGCCCGAGGCCGGGTATCGTCATCATCAGCACCAAGGCCATTGACGTGAGCATCCACGCCGTGTCGCCAGAGTTAATGCTCGGGTCGGCGTCGGCCGACACCGCCTCCTTGGCCGCAGGCGCTGGGGCTGCCGCCGGTGCCGGGGCGGGCGCCGGAGCAGTCGCCGCCGGCGCGGGCGCCGTCGTTGCCTGCGCCAGCAGCGAGGGCGCGGGCGCGGCTGCGTCCGCCGAGACCTGGCCGGCAAATGCGCCGGTCAGGGCGAGCAGCGCGAGGATTGAAAAGAGCTTTCTCATTTCGGTCTCCCTAAAGTGCGGCCGCATCGGTTTCACCGGTGCGGATGCGGATGACTTTTTCGAGGTCGAACACGAAGATCTTTCCGTCGCCGATCTTCCCGGTGTTGGCGGCCTTCTCGATCGCCTCGAGAACCTGGTCCAACATCTCGGACTTGATTGCGGCCTCGACTTTCACCTTGGGCAGGAAGTCGACCACGTACTCCGCGCCGCGATACAGCTCGGTATGGCCTTTCTGCCTGCCGAAGCCCTTAACCTCGGTCACGGTGACCCCTTGCACGCCGATCGCCGAGAGGGCTTCGCGCACCTCGTCGAGCTTGAACGGCTTGATGATTGCGGTTACGAATTTCATGTTGGCTCCTTAGCCTTGGGTAGGACTCGCCTTGCCCTATAGGGTCTTGCTGAAAGTGACCAAAAAGCGGCCTTTGCCAAGGTCGTAGTTGTTAACGCAATAGGGGTTCTGGGCGGCGACACCGCCGCAGTCCGCGTTCGCGTTCGTGTCGGAGTAGTAGAGGCCAAGCGTTCCGACACCGAGATCCTTCGTCGCGCCGAGCTTCCAGTCCGTGTAGCTCGCGTCGCCGTAATGACGAACATCCTGATACCCGACGTGGCCTACGAGCCCAAAGCCGCTGCCGAGGTCGTAGTTGCCGGTCAAATCGAAGTAGCCGCTACCCTTCGAATCCTCGTTGGTTGTGGGATTCACCCAGCCGAACAGCTTGGTCACGCTGTAGGAGTACTTGGCCGTGAGCCACTTCCAGCTCAAGGCGCCGTAGATTTCGGTCGTGTTGGGATCAAAGCTGCCGAAACCGGTGCCGGGATAGATGTAGCTCAGCGCCCCCACGTCGTAGCCGAAGTCTTTGGCGAAGCTCCCTTTGTAGCCGCCATAGACGTCCCACTCCATGCTCGCGCTGGCTCCCGGTACTCCATCACTGATCCAGCTGATGTTGGACCCCCAAGTGCCGAGGTAAAAGCCGCTGGAGTGGGCAAAGTCGAACCCGCCTTGGATCGCCGGCTTGCCCCGGGTCTGCGCAATGCCCCGATAGAGGTATTCGGAGGCGAGCGACACGTTCCCGGTGAAGGTGTACGGCGGCGGCGTGGTCGCAGCCTGCTGGGCGGACGCGAGCGCCGGCGCGCCTATCGCTGCGGCGGCAGAAAGGGCCAGAAAACTCTTTCGCATGATCGAGACTCCCTAGGTGAATGGAAGAAGACAGAAACCCCCTGTCCGGTTAGCATTCGCCGTGCCAGATAAATTAGCTCCTTTATTCATGCATTTAACTTAATGCGCGCACGGTACCCGGTCGGCTGCGCACCGTCTTGGTGCAGCACTTGCGCTAGTGGCGTCAAAGCGGTGCGCGGCGAGCTGCGTTAAGCTGCAAGCCCGTTTAGGTATCCGGGAACATGATCGATCGCAGCTTGCTCGACGAGCTGGGCAGGCGCATCACGCAGGCGGTGCGCGACGGCCCGGCGCAGGACATGGAAAAGAACCTGCGCGCGTTGCTCTCCGCCTTCTTCGATCGCTTCGACCTCGTAGCGCGCGAGGACTTCGACGTGCAGAAGAAGATCGTGGAGCGGGCGCAAGCGAAGCTCGAAGCGCTTGAAGCCAGGGTCACCGAACTCGAGTCGCGACGCGGCGAGCCTCCGGCGCAGTAAACGGTTCGCCCACCGGCTGCGTTTGTCCCTCAAGACGCCTCACTGCGCGTCCGAGGGGGCCCCATGCCGCTGGCGGTGGTGGCGAGCCGCGCGCTCGCCGGAATCGATGCTCCGGAAGTCACGGTCGAAGTGCACCTCGGACCGGGACTGCCCGCATTTCACATCGTCGGCCTGCCCGACGCCGAAGTGCGCGAGGCAAAAGACCGCGTGCGCGCGGCGCTAAACCACGCGCACTTCGAATTCCCGGCGCGCCGCATCACGGTGAATCTCGCGCCCGCCGATCTGCCGAAGGATTCGAGCCGCTTCGACCTTCCGATTGCGCTCGGCGTGCTCGCCGCAAGCGGCCAGCTGGCGCCCGAGGCGCTTGCCGGCCATGAATTCGCGGGCGAACTGTCGCTCACCGGCGAGCTGCGCCCGGTGCGTGGGGCGCTCGCCATGGCGCTGCAGGCGCGCGGCGCCGGGCGCGCCTTCGTGCTGCCTGCGGACAACGCGCCACAGGCCGCGCTCGCCGAGGGAGCGCGCGTGCTGCCGGTCCGCACGGTGCTCGAGGTCGTTGCGCACCTGATCGGCGAAGCGCCACTCGAGCCCTATGTCGCCGAACCGCGCGCAACACCGCCCGCCTACTCCGATTTCGACGAAGTGAAAGGCCAGCAGCAGGTGAAGCGCGCGCTTGAGGTGGCCGCCGCAGGAAGCCACAGCGTATTGATGGTCGGCCCGCCAGGTACGGGGAAGTCGATGCTGGCAGCGCGATTTCCCGGGATTCTGCCACCGCTCTCGGAGGGCGAGGCGCTCGAAGTGGCCGCGATCCAGTCGGTCTCCAGCGCGGGCTTCGATGCGCGCCAGTGGGGCGCGCGCCCGTTCCGCGCGCCGCACCACAGCGCTTCGAGCGCTGCGCTGGTGGGCGGCGGGAACCTGCCGCGTCCAGGGGAAATATCCCTCGCTCACCACGGTGTGCTATTCATGGACGAGTTGCCGGAGTTCGACCGCGACGTGCTCGAAGCCCTGCGCGAGCCGATGGAATCGGGTCGCGTATCGATCGCGCGCGCGGCGCGGCAGGCGCAGTTTCCGGCACGCTTCCAGCTGCTCGCCGCGATGAATCCGTGTCCGTGCGGTCATTGCGGCGCGCCGGGGGGGCGCTGCCGCTGCACGCCCGAGCGCATCGCCCGTTACCGCGGACGGGTCTCCGGCCCGCTCGCCGATCGCATCGATATCAAGCTGGAGGTCCCCGCGCCGCGCGACGCGGACCTGCTCGCGAACGCGCCGGCAGAGCCCACGCGCGCCATCCGCGAGCGCGTGCTGCGGGCACGCGCAAACCAGACCGAGCGTCAGGGCAAGCCAAACGCCCTGCTCGAGACGCGCGAGATCGACCGCCACTGCAGTACCGACCGGGATGGCGACAAGCTGTTGCGCCACGCGCTCGCGCGGCTACTGCTCTCGGCGCGCGCCTATCATCGCGTGCTGCGCGTTGCGCGCTCGATCGCGGATCTCGCGGAAAGCCGGGTGATCGCGGCTGAGCATATCGCCGAGGCGATCCAGTATCGCAGGCTCGACGCGTCGTTCTAGGACCATCTGCTAGAGTCGGCCCCGCCATGGCGACCTACGCGATCGGCGATGTGCAGGGCTGCTTCGACGAGCTGCAGGCGCTGCTCGCGCGCATCGGGTTCGATGCGGCGCGCGACCGGCTGTGGTTCGTCGGCGACCTCGTGAACCGCGGGCCGAAGTCGCTCGAGGTGCTGCGCGCGGTGCGCGCGCTGGGGGACCGCGCCGTGGTGGTGCTCGGCAATCACGACCTGCACCTCGTGTGCCTGTACGAGGGTCACGCCCGGCGCCGCGAGGAGGACACGCTCGACGGGCTGCTCAAGGCGCCGGACGCGGGCGAGCTTATCGGCTGGCTGCGCACGCGGCCCCTGATGCACGTCGAGGCCGACTACGCCATGGTGCACGCAGGCCTGTTGCCCGGCTGGTCGATCGAGCAGGCACGTGCACGCGCGCGCGAGGTCGAGGAGGCGCTTGCCGCGCCACGCTACCGAGAATTCCTCGCTCACATGTACGGCAGCCTGCCGGACCGCTGGAGCGACTCGCTCACCGGCTGGGACCGTCTGCGCGTGGTGGTAAACGCGATGACTCGCATGCGCTTCTGCACTCGTGAAGGCGTCATGGAGTTTCGCGCCAAGGGAACGGAGCCGCCGCCCGGCTTCGCACCCTGGTTCGCGCTGCGCGCGGGATGCGCGGAGCCAGCGATCGTGTGCGGCCACTGGTCGGCGCTCGGGCTGAAGCTCGAGGCGCGGCTCGCGGCGCTCGATACGGGCTGCGTGTGGGGGGGTGCGCTAAGCGCGCTGCGCTTGGAGGACCGTCACCTGTACCAAGTCCCCTGCGCAGCTTATCGCCCGATCGACGAGGCCAGGGCAACGGAGGAACGATGAACGACTGCGTGTTTTGTCGCATCGTCGCGGGGCAGATTCCCGCGACGCGCGTGTGCGAGGACGCGCACACGCTCGCCTTCATGGACATCGGGCAGGTAAATCCCGGCCACGTGCTGGTCGCGGTCAAGGCGCACGCCGAAAACCTCTACGAGCTTAATGATGAGCAGGCAGCCGCGCTCGCACGCATCAGCGTACGCGTGGCGCGCGCCATTCGCGCGGCCTTCGCGCCCGAGGGTTTGTCGGTGTACCAGGCGAACGGACGAGCCGCTGGCCAGACCGTGTTCCACTATCACGTGCATCTGCTGCCGCGCCACACCGGCGACGGCATGGAGCTCACCTGGCCGGTGAAGAACCCGCCGCGCGATCAGCTCGAAGCCTGCGCGGCGAAGATCCGCTCAGCCCTGGATTGAATGCAGCGCTATCGCCAGGGGCTGAAGCCGAAGGACGTCTTGTAGCGTTCCTCGATCTCGTCGCGCGAGGGCGAGTGATTCTGCGCGCCGCGGTGCGCGATCTTGATCGCGCCCATGACCGCGCCTAGACGCGCGGTCGTCGGCCAGTCCCAGTCACGCGCGATACCGTACAGCAGTCCGGCGCGGTAGGCGTCGCCGCAGCCGGTCGGATCGACCAGTCGATCGGCCTTGACGCACGGAATCTCGTGACGCTTGCCGGCCGCATGGACCAGCGAGCCTTGCGCACCGAGGGTGACGACCAGCGCCTTTACGTCCTTCGCCAGCTCTTCCAGGGTGCAGCCGGTCTTGTCCTGCAGCATCTTGCCCTCGTAGTCGTTGACCGCGACATAATCTGCGAGCGCGATGAACTCGCGCAGCTCGGCCGCGGAAAACATCGGCAGTCCCTGGCCGGGATCGAACATGAACGGGATGCGTTGCTGCGCGCACTCGCGCGCGTGCTGCTGCATGCCGTCCTTGCCGTCCGGACTTACGATCGCGAGCGTCGCACCGAGGTCGGGGCCGATCGAGTTCTCGTGGGAGTGATTCATGGCCCCCGGGTGGAAGGCCGTGATCTGGTTGTCATCGAGATCGGTAGTGATGAATGCCTGGGCGGTAAACTGGCCGCGCACCGTCTTCAGCAGGCCGGCGCCGATGCCGAGGCGGTCGAGGCGCTCAAGATAGGGCTGGATGTCCTCGCCGACTGTGGCCATGACGAGAGGTTCTGCCCCCAGCAGCCGAAGGTTGTAGCCGATGTTGCCTGCGGTGCCGCCGAACTCCCGCCGCATCTCCGGCGTGAGAAAGCAGACATTCAGGATGTGCAGCTGGTCCGCGAGCAGGTGATTCTTGAAGCGATCAGGGAACACCATGATGGTGTCATAGGCGATCGAACCTGTAACGAGCGTGGCCAAGCGATCTCCGCTGGAGGTTACGGGAAGAACAGAAACAGCCGGAAGCCGGTGGCGTGTACGTGCGCAGCGTCGAAGCGCAGGCGAACGCTGACCTCCTCTCCCGGAGCGATGCCGCGCGCGACAAGCAGCCCGAGGCGCGCCGCGTCGAGGTAGTCCGAAGGCTTTAGCACACGGCGCACGACCACCTGGTCGTTTTCATCGGTGAGCGTCAACTCGAGCGAGGGGTATTCCTGTTCGAACGCGGCGCGATTGCGAATCACGGCGTTCAACACGATGACGTTCGCATGTCCCGGGTCGGCCTGCAGGTCGGACGACTCGATGCTCATAAGATCCGAGCGGTGTGGCAGCCTCAGCCGGCAGCCGAAGATCTCGCAGGCTGCGGCGAGCTGCGGCTTGGCGGCTGGCAGAGCGAGCGCGATGTCGTCCCGGAAATAGAGCGCGAGCTGCCCGGCGAGCGCTGCCAGTGCAACGATCCCGAACAGCACCCACATCGCGGTGAAGCGCCGCGGCGGCGCATCGTCCTCGAGGAATTCGGGCTGCTCCAGGGGCTCCCTGCGAGCGGGACGCTGTGTGGCGGGCGGCGGAGCCGCGCGCGCGGGACGCTCGGAACGTTCGGGGCGTGCGGGAGTCTCGGGACGCGCCGTCGAGGGCGCTGTGGGGCGCGCCGGGGCGGGCGGCGGCCGGCTCGCGGCAGGCGCTACGGCGCTGAGGTCGAGGTTCAGGGTGAGGTCCGGGCTCGCGGCTGCCGCGCGCCGTGAAGGATCGAACAGGCCGAGCTGCGGCGACGGCTCGAGCGCGGCCCGCCCCCCCTGCTCGCCAACGAGGCAGGACACTGCGTCGAACACCGCCGAGCATTTGCCGCACCGCACCCGTCCGCTGCGCGCCACCAGTTGCGCAGGCTGGACGCGGAACGCCGTGCCGCAGGTCGGACAGCGCGTGATGAGGCTCACGCGCGCGTCCCCTCGAGGAGCGCCCAGTCCTCATCTTCACGCGTCACGGCCAGCTCGATCGCCGGCCGGTAGGCCGCGGCGAGGTCTGAAGCTTGCGCTGCGAGGACTCCGGAAAGCGCGAGGCGGCCGCGCGCGCGCACGCGTGTGGTCAGCGCGGGCGCAAGCAGGATGAGCGGATTGGCGAGTATGTTGGCCACCACCACGTCGTAGTCGCCTCGCGGCAGCGCCTCCGGAGTCGAGACGCGCACGCTGACTTCATTCGCACGCGCATTGGCCCGAGTCGCGTCGAGTGCCCGGGGATCGAGGTCTACCGCGTCGACCTCGGCCGCTCCCAGCTTCGCAGCGGCGATCGCCAATATACCGGAACCGCATCCGTAGTCCAGCACGCGCTCGCCGCCGCGCAGCGAGCGCTCGAGAAAATGCAGCGCCAGCCGCGTGCTGGGATGCGTCCCCGTGCCGAACGCCATGCCAGGATCGAGGCGTACCACCGCGGCACGTGCATCGGGCGGCTCACACCACGTCGGGACGATCCACAGGCGCTCGCCGATCGGAACCGGCGTGAACTGTGACTGTGTACGGCGCACCCAGTCGTCGTCCTCGATGCGCTCGACGCGAAACGCGGGCGGCTGGTCGAGCCCCGCGGCGCGCGTGCATTCGACCACAAGCTCGAGCACGTTCGCATCGAGCGGGAGCAGCGCGACGACACGGCTGTGAGGCCACGCGCCGGTTGCGTTGTCCCATGACGGTTCGGCAAAGCGTGGGGCCTCGCGTGCCGTGCCCTCGTCGGCATCCTCGAGACTGACTGATTGTGCCCCGCGTGCGAGCAGCGCCTCGGATAACGCCTCGGCCGCGGCCTCTTCGACCTCAAGCGTGAGCGACAGCCACGGCATCGCCTTATTTGGCCTTGGGCTTCTGCTCTTGAGCGAGCTTCTGCTCCAGGTAATGGATGGAAACGCCGCCGCGCACGAAGCGGATATCGTTCAGCAGCTCGAGTTGCAGCGGGATGTTGGTCTGGATGCCTTCCACCACCATCTCCGAGAGCGCGACGCGCATGCGCCGGATCGCCTGCTCGCGCGTCGCTCCGTACGCAATTACCTTTCCGACCATTGAGTCGTAGTTGGGCGGCACGGTGTAGCCCTGATACACATGCGAATCGACACGGATGCCGGGCCCTCCCGGCGCGTGGTACGACGTAATGCGACCGGGCGACGGGGTGAAACGGTAGGGGTCTTCGGCGTTGATGCGGCACTCGATCGCGTGGCCGCGCAGTTGGATGTCCTTCTGGCGGAACGGTAGCTTCTCGCCCGCGGCGATGCGGATCTGGGCCTGCACGATGTCGATGCCTGTGATCATCTCGGTTACCGGGTGCTCGACTTGGATGCGCGTGTTCATCTCGATGAAGAAGAACTCGCCGTCCTCGTACAGGAACTCGAACGTACCGGCGCCGCGGTAACCGATCTTGCGGCAGGCCTCGACGCAGCGTTCGCCGATCTTGTCGCGTAACTTTACCGGCAGCTCGGGCGCGGGGGCCTCTTCGACGATTTTCTGGTGACGGCGCTGCAACGAACAGTCGCGCTCGCCGAGGAATACCGCCCCCTTATGGGTGTCGGCGAGCACCTGGATCTCGATGTGGCGCGGATTCTCGAGGTATTTCTCGAGATACACCGTCGGATTCGAGAAGGCAGCCTGCGCCTCGCTGCGCGTCATGGTCACCGCGTTCAGCAGAGCGGCTTCGGTATGCACGACGCGCATGCCGCGCCCGCCGCCGCCGCCGGAGGCTTTGATGATCACCGGATAGCCGACCTTGCGCGCGATGCGCACGATCTCCTTGGGGTCCTCCGGCAGGGCTCCGTCGGAGCCGGGCACGCAGGGGACGCCGGCCTTGCGCATCGCCTCCTTGGCGCTCACCTTGTCGCCCATGAGACGGATGTTGTCCGGGCGCGGCCCGATGAAGACGAAGCCCGAGCGCTCGACTTTATCGGCAAAGTCGGCGTTTTCCGACAGGAAACCGTAGCCGGGATGGATCGCCTCGGCATCGGTCACCTCGGCCGCGCTGATGATGGCGGGAATGTTCAGGTAGCTCTGCAATGCGGGCGGCGGCCCGATGCACACGGACTCGTCCGCGAGTTTGACGTACTTCGCTTCGGTGTCGGCCTCCGAATGGACGACCACCGTCCGTATGCCCAGTTCGCGACAGGCCCGCTGGATGCGAAGCGCGATCTCACCGCGGTTCGCGATCAGGATCTTCTCGAACATTTAGCCGATGACGAACAGAGGCTGGCCGTATTCGACCGGCTGGCCGTTCTCGACCAAAATCGCTTTGACCGTGCCCGAGGCGTCGGCCTCGATCTCGTTCATGAGCTTCATCGCCTCGACGATGCAGATCGTCTGACCCTCCTTGACCACTTCTCCGACTTCGACGAAGGGCTTGGCGTCGGGCGAGGCAGCCCGGTAGAACGTGCCCACCATGGGCGATTTCACCACGTGCCCTTCGGGCGACGTTTCGGCCGCGGCCGGCGCCGCTGCGCTAGGCTTCGCTTCGGGCGCCGGCGCAGCCACTGTGGAGGGCGGCGGCGCGCTCGCGGCAGGTGTAAGGCTAACGCCCCCTCCCTTAACGATCTTTACCTTCTCCTCGCCTTCGGTGATCTCCAACTCGGCGATGCCGGACTCCTCGACGAGATCGATCAGCTTCTTGAGCTTGCGCAAATCCATGGCTGGGGTCCCCCTAAGACGTCGGTTCGCCAAACGGCCGCACGAGCGGTCGCTAGCTTCCGTCCTTCTGGGATAGACGGCTGACGGCGTAGCTCAGCGCGAAGTCGTAGCCGCGGCTGCCGAGACCACAAATCGTTCCGATTGCGGCATCGGAAAAGTACGAGTGCCGCCTGAACGTCTCACGGGCGTGTACGTTGGACAAGTGCACCTCAATGAACGGAATGTTCGCCGCCAGCAGGGCATCGCGCAGCGCGACGCTGGTATGCGTATAGCCTGCCGGGTTGATGATGATGAACCCGATACGTTCATCCCTCGCCCGGTGGATGCGATCGATCAGCGCGCCCTCGTGATTGCTCTGAAAGGACTCCAGGCGCACCCCCTGCCCGCGCGCTGCCAGCGTCAGCCGGCCGTCGATGTCTGCGAGCGTCTCACGTCCATAGATCTCCGGCTCGCGCGAGCCGAGGAGATTCAAATTCGGTCCGTGAAGCACCAACACGGATCCCTCTGGAGATTTGCGTCTTGTCGACATTTTCGCGGCAGAACGCCGCATTTTACTGGAAATTCCACCGTGTTACGTGGTCTGACTACCGGCTGGCACGCTAGCTTCCGAGCAACATTTCCAGGTTGGCCTCGAGTTCCGGGCCGTGCAGCATTCCAAGTTTACGCCCCACGAGGGATCCGGCGCGGTCGACGAACACAGTGAACGGCAGCCCGCCGCTTGCATTGCCGAGCTTTGCCATGAGCTCGATCGCAGAGGGGTCCGTGACGAGGATCGGATAGTTGATCCGAACAGTTTTCGTAAATTCGACGACGTTCTTTGCACTATCGAGGGCGATGCCCACTATTTCACCGCCTTTTGCGAGAACTTTCTCGTGGCTGGAGACCAACAGCGGGATCTCTTCCCGGCAAGGCGGGCACCACGTTGCCCAGAAGTTGCAGACCAGCGCCTTGCCCTTCCATTCGGCGATATGGCGCACCCGCCCCTCGACGTCCGTGAGGCGCGCGTGCTCAAGTACCGCGAGGGGGGCGTCGGAACGAAGCAGGCGCGGGGCGACGATGGCGCCCGCTAGAGCCGCGGCGAGCCCGACTCCTCCGAGGATCAGCGCGTCACGGCGCTTGAGGTCCATCGGCATCGTGTTGCTGTGTCCCATGCGCGATCAGGGCCCCGACCTCGACGATGCCTGCGCGGTCCATCACACGACCGGCTTGAGAGGTCTTGAGTGCCAGGCGCTCGTCGCGCGCATCGAACACTGACAGCTTGAGGGGACTACCGCGCCAGCTGAGCGACAAGACCGTGACGGCGTGCGCCCGGTCGCCCGAGTAGCGCCTTCCTTCGGCAGTCGTGTAGGCGATGCCGCGGTCGAGCAGAAAAATCTCCACTTCTTTGGCGCTCTCCGGGAACAATAGGAGGTCGATTTCCGCATACCGGCCCGCGATGCCGCGCAGCACGGGTCCGGTAAGGTACGGACTGAAGCGCTCGAGCGCACGCATTGCGTCGAGCGCGACGCGGCGCAGCTCGGCAATGCGCTCGGGGTGCTCCTCGGCCTGATACAAAGCGCGGTAGGCGCGCAACTCCGCCTCAATTTCGTCGTTCGCCGGAAGTGCCTGGCCCTCGCTCGCGCCGAGCTGTCTGGCGGCCTTGCGCTTGGCGAGCGCAAAATCGTCAATGCCATCCTCGGCCATGATGCGCGCCGCAGCAGCGGCGATCCGGGCACGGGTACCGTTTTGCCGCGATAATTTGCGGCCCATTACAGCGCCTCGTATGGTTGCGGGAGAAGCGAGCGACCGATTGCGATCGGCCGCATGATAGCGCAGCGTCGCCACGCCGGCATCGCGTAGAATCTGCGCCTTTTTGCGGCTGTCTGATGGCCCAGCACATTCACATCCTCGGCATTTGCGGCACCTTCATGGGTGGCGTGGCGGCGATCGCCAAGAGCGCCGGCTTTCGCGTGACCGGTTGCGATGCCAATGTCTATCCGCCGATGAGCGAGCAACTCGCCAGCCTCGGAGTCGAGCTGATCGAGGGCTTCGACGCCGAGCAGATCGCGCTCGCACCGAACCTTTGGGTCATCGGAAACGTCGTGACGCGGGGCAATCCGCTCATGGAAGCGATTCTTGATCGCGGCGAGCGCTTCATCTCGGGGCCACAGTGGCTCGCGGACTACATTCTGAGGGATAAGTGGGTGATTGCTATCGCTGGAACCCACGGAAAGACAACAGTCTCTGCGATGATCGCATGGATTTTGGACCGTGCCGGCAAGGCGCCCAGCTTCCTAGTGGGCGGTGTCCCAACGGACTTCAACAGCTCCGCCAGACTTACGCCCGGTCAATGCTTCGTAATCGAGGCTGATGAGTACGACACGGCGTTCTTCGACAAGCGGTCCAAGTTCGTGCACTACGGTGCCCGCACCCTCGTCCTGAATAATCTCGAGTTCGATCACGCCGACATCTTCGGCGAACTAGCAGACATTGAGCGACAATTTCACCATCTCGTACGCACCGTGCCGCATTCCGGCCTAATCGTCGCAAACGCGCGAGACTCGGCCCTGCAGCGCGTGCTCGGGATGGGGTGTTGGACTCCGGTCGAGACGTTCGGCAGCGATGCCGGCTGGCAAGGGGGCGAACCGGACGCGGAAGGTGCCTTCGAAGTGAGCTGGCGCGGAGCACCGGTGGGCCGAATCGCCTGGACGCAGCTCGGCGAGCATAACCGTTCGAACGCGCTCGCCGCGCTGGCTGCGGCGCGCCACGCGGGCGTGTCGCCCGACGTGGCGATCGCCGCCTTGAACTCCTTCAGCGGGGTGCGTCGGCGCATGGAACTTCTGGGTGTGGTGCGCGGCGTGGCCGTCTACGACGACTTCGCGCACCACCCCACCGCAATTCGCACCACGCTTGAGGGCTTGCGTCGACGCGTCGGCGCAGCGCGCATCATCGCGGTACTGGAGCCGCGCTCGAATACAATGAAGCGCGGCGTGATGAAGGATGCGCTCGCGGCGAGCCTTGCCAGCGCGGACCGGGTATTCGTCTACGACGCGCAACTTGGCTGGAGCGCTCCGCAGGCGCTCGCGGCGCTCGGCGAGCGCGTGCGCTGCATCGACGACCTCGAACGGCTACTGCAGAGCATTACAGCGGAGGCACGGGATGGCGACCACGTGCTCATCATGTCCAATGGCGGGTTCGGCGGCCTGCACGGAAAGTTGCTCGATCGGCTCGCCCACGGCCGCGGGGCAGCATGATCGTCTACCTGCACGGCTTCAACAGCGCACCCGCTTCCCACAAGGCGCGCACCTTGGCCGCCGCCATGCAAGCGCGAGGTTTGGTGGCCGAGCTCGTCTGTCCGGCGCTTCCGGCCGGGCCGCAGGCCGCGGTGCGCGTCATCGAAGGCGAGCTGACCCGCCTCGGGCCGCGTCGCGTGACGCTCGTCGGCAGCTCGCTCGGGGGCTTCTACGCCACGTACTTCGCCGAGAAGAACGATCTGCGGGCGGTGCTGATCAACCCCGCCATTACGCCCCACATCGGCCTCGAGGCTTACCTGGGAATGCAGCAGAACCTGTATACGGGCGAGCGCTACGAGCTTACCCGCGCCGACCTCGACGGCTGGCGCGCGCTGGCGGTCGAGCATGTCGACCCGGAGCGCTACTTGCTCTTGCTCGAAACCGGCGATGAGGTGCTCGATTGGCGCGCCGCCGCGCGCAAATACGAGGGGGCCCGTAGCGTGATCCGCGATGGCGGCGATCACACGCTGCGCAGCTTCCCCGAGCACATCGAGCGCATCCTGGCCTTCGCCGGGCTGGCGCGGCACTAGCGTGCCGCTACGCTTTATATAATCCGCGTTTGAGATGCGGCTCCCATGCACGTCTTGTACGAAGAGGACGGCGAGTTCAAGGTCGGCGCGGTGCTTTCTCAGGCGCCGGCGTCCTATCAGGTCGAAAGCCCTCACGGGCGCCGCGCAAAGATCAAGGCCGCGAGCGTCTTGATGAGCTTCGAACGCCCCCAGGGCGCGGAACTGATCGCGCAGGGGCGTGACTTTGCCGAAGGGCTCGACACCGAATTTCTGTGGCAGTGCTGCGGCAGCACCGAATTCGACTTCAGGCAGCTCGCGCGCGACTACGTCGGCCGCGAGCCCAGCCCCGTCGAGGCCGCGGGTGTGCTGTTCAAGCTGCATGCAGCGCCCGTGTACTTCCACCGTCGCGGGCGTGGATGCTATCAGGCTGCCAGCGCCGACGCTCTCGAGCGCGCCCTAGCAGGTCTGGAAAAGAAGCGGCGCACGCTGGAGCAAATCACCGATTGGCGAATGCGCCTGGCGCGCTTCGAGTGCCCGCCGGAGATCGAGGCGCTGCGGGAGGAGCTTCTGTATGCCCCCGATCGCAACAAGCCGGAAACGAAGGCGTTCGAGCAAGCTTGCGAGGACACCGGTCTTGCTCCGGCACGCCTGTTCGAGCGCTGCGGCCTGCTCTCGGACAGCCACGATTTCCACCTGAACCGCTTCCTGTTCGAGTTCTTCCCGCGCGGCACGCGCTTCCCCGAGCACCAGACTCCGCCGCCCCCGGAGGACCTGCCGCTCGCCGCGGCGCAGGTTTTTAGCCTGGATGACGTCGGCACCACGGAGATCGACGACGCCTTCTCGGTGACCCGCGTGACGGATGATGAATTGCGCATCGGCATTCACATCGCTGCGCCGTCGCTCGGAATCGGGCCGGGCTCGCCGCTCGACACGCTGGCGCGCGGCCGCCTTTCGACCGCCTACATGCCGGGCGTCAAGTACACCATGCTGCCCGAGGACGTGATCGGCGGCTATTCGCTGGACGCGGGCCAGGTGCGCCCGGCGTTCTCCCTGTACCTGAACGTCTCGACGCGCGATTTCTCGCTGCACGGTCATCACTCGCGCGTAGAGCGAGTGCGCATCGCCGCCAACCTGCGTCACGCGGAGTATCGGTCGCTGAACGAAACCCTCCCGTCGGACGCGCAGACGGGGAAAGCCTTCGAGGAAGAGCTGCGCACGCTTTGGCGCTTCGCCTGTGCGCTCGAAGACAGACGCGGCAAGCCGAGCGTCAACGCCGGCATGGTGGACTACGTGTTCCGCATCGCCGACGGGCGCGTTAGCGTCGAGCAGCGCGTGCGCGGCGCGCCGCTCGACAAGCTGGTATCGGAGCTCATGATCGTGGCCAATACCACCTGGGGCGAGCTTCTGGCCGAGCGCGACGTGGCTGCGATCTATCGCGTGCAGTCCTCGGGCAAGGTCCGCATGAGCACCTATCCCGAGGCGCACGAGGGGCTCGGCGTGTCGTGCTATGCCTGGATGAGCTCTCCACTGCGGCGCTACGTCGACCTGCTCAACCAGTGGCAGCTCGGCGCATCGCTCGCCGGGCGCCGCGCTCCGTTCGCGCGCAACTCGGAAGCGCTCCTCAGCGCGATACGCGCCTTCGAGGTGACGCACGCGCGCTTTGACGAGCATCAGCGAGCGATGGAGGCTTACTGGAGCCTGCGCTGGCTTCTGCAGGAAAAGCTGACGCACGCGGACGCGGTGGTGCTGCGCGAAGGCATGGTGCGCCTCGAGGGACTGCCGCTGACCGCGCGAGTGCCTTCTCTGCCGGCGCTCGAGCCGGGTGTGCGCGTGCGCCTCGAGCTAAAGGAGATCGACCTTTTCGAGCGCAGCCTCGCTTGTGTGTACCGCGAGACGCTGTCGAGCAACGGCGGGTCAAGCACGCCGGCCGCGCTGCAAGAGAGCCATTAGCCATAGAATGGCGGCAAGTCGACGGCGTGAGGGCAATTTGCAGGCAGCGATCGCGACAGGTGTTTTTCGACCCCCGGATTTCTGGGTAAGGAGCGACCCGCAAACACGGGTGCTGTACGTATCGCTCGGGATCTCGCTGTTGCTGCACGGCATCGTGCTCGCGATGCACTTCCGCTTTCCGGAATCGCTGCGCTGGCGCTCGGCGAACGAGCCGCTCGAAGTGGCGCTGGTCAACGCGAAGACGCGGGACAAGCCGGTTCAGGCGGATGTGCTGGCACAGGCCAACCTCGACCGCGGCGGCAACACCGAGCAGGACCGGCACGCCAAGACCTCGCTGCCGGTGACTTCGCCGCGGCATCCCGGCAAAGACCTCGCGGCGGCACAACGTCGCCAGCGCCAGCTCGAGCTCCAGCAGCGGCGGTTGCTGGCCGAGACGCACAAGCAGCGTGTCGAGACCCCGACGACCGAGCGGCGCGCGCCGGCCGTCGACCCCGCGCCCCAGGCATCGGGCCGCGATCTCGCCGATCTGTCGCTCGCGGCGATGAAGCTGCAGGCGCAAATCGACCGGCGCATCGAGGAATACGAGAAGCGCCCGCGCAAGCAATTCATCGGCGCGCGCGCGACCGAGTATCGGTTCGCTCAGTACGAGGAGGATTGGCGTCAGAAGGTCGAGCGCATCGGCACGATAAATTATCCGGCCGAAGCGCGCGGCAAGCTATACGGCAATCTTCGCCTCACGGTAACGCTCCGGCCCGACGGCAGCGTCGATTCGATCGAGCTCGACCGATCCTCGGGACTGAAGGCGCTGGATCAGGCCGCCTTCAAGATCGTGCGCATGGCCTCGCCCTTCGCGCCGTTTCCCCCTGATATCCGCAAGGACACCGACCTGCTCGTGATCACCCGTACCTGGTTTTTCGGGCAGGGCGACAAGATCTGGACAGAATAGCCCATGACGGCGCGCTACGCCGTGATCGGCAACCCTGTCGCGCACTCGAAATCGCCGTGGATCCATGCGCGCTTCGCGCGCGACTCCGGCCAGGACATGAGCTACGAGGCGATCGAGGCGCCTATCGACGGCTTCGCGCGCACGGTGGACGCGTTCCGCACCGCGGGCGGGAGCGGTGCGAACGTGACCCTGCCCTTCAAGGAGCAGGCGTTCGCCTACTGTGCCTCCATGAGCGAGCGCGCGCGCGCGGCGCGTAGCGTCAATACGCTGGTGCTCGACCGCGGCGCACCGTGGGGCGACAACACCGACGGAATCGGGCTGGTACGCGACCTCGAGGCGAACATAGGCGTGACGCTGCGCGGCAAGAAAGTGGTGGTGCTCGGAGCGGGCGGCGCTGCGCAGGGCGTGCTGCAGCCGCTGCTGGCGGCGGGCGTGCGGGAGCTGGTGGTCGCCAACCGTACCGTCGAGCGCTCGGTCGCCTTGGCGACGCGTTTTCCCGGTATCGAGGGAACCGGCTACGCCGGTCTCGCGGCGCGCGCGTTCGACCTGGTGATCAACGCGACATCGGCCGGGCTGCGCGGCGAACTGCCGCCGCTACCGCCGGCACAAGAGGCGGAGCTGTTCGCGGAAGGTGCACTCGCCTACGACATGGTGTACGGGCGTGATACGCCGTTCCTCGAGTATGCGCGTCGCGCAGGCGCGCGCGTGAGCGACGGCGCAGGGATGCTGGTCGAGCAGGCCGCGGAATCCTTCTTCATCTGGCGAGGCGTGCGTCCTGACACCCGTGCCGTGCTCGCCGCCCTGCGCGCGCGCTGAGCGGCAGTTCCGGTGCGCCGTAGAACCCCCAAGCTGCTTGGCTTCATGGCCGGACTGGTTGCGTTCGTGTTCTTGGCGCTGCAACTGTGGTTCTACGGCCAGGTGCTGTGGCTGAAAAATCACGACCCGGCGCAGAGCGCCTTCATGCAGGAGCGCCTCGCGCAACTGCGCGAGCATGATCCGAGGGCCCGGCTGCGGCATCGCTGGACTCCCTACGCGCGGATTTCCGCCAATCTGAAGCGCGCCGTCGTCGCTGCCGAAGACGCCAAGTTCCTCGATCATCAGGGTTTCGACTGGGAGGCGATCCAGAAAGCGATCGAGAAGAACGAGCGCGAGGGCAGGGTGGTTGCGGGCGCGTCGACCATCAGCCAACAGCTTGCGAAGAACCTCTTTCTCTCTGGCGAGCGCACGTGGGCACGAAAGGGCGAGGAGGCGCTGATCACATGGATGCTCGAGCAAACTCTGTCCAAGCGCCGCATCCTCGAGCTGTATCTCAACTTCGCGCAGTGGGGCGAAGATATCTTCGGCGCCGAAGCCGCGGCGCGGCACCACTTCGGCGTGTCGGCTGGCGAGCTGACGCCGGAGCAGTCGGCCTGGCTGGCGGCTATCCTGCCCAGCCCGACGCGCTACGACCGCGGCTACACGACCCGCTATCTCGCCGGCCGCGTACATACCATCCTCGCACGTATGCCGGCGGCGCAGATTCCCTGAACCGCGCGGCAGGACGCGAGGTTCTGCGCGACCCCTCAGGCAAGCGCGGCGAACGCAGCCCGTGCTGCGGCGAGAGTCGCTTCGATCTCGGTCGCGCCGTGCGCCGCCGAGACGAATCCGGCCTCGTAAGCCGAAGGAGCGAGATAAACGCCGCGCGCGAGCATTTCGTGGAAGAATCGATTGAAACGCTCGCGGTCGCACTCCATTACCTCTGCAAAGCTGGTCGGCGGCAGCGCGCGGAAGTAGATGCCAAACATGCTGCCGATCGATTGTGCCGAGAATGCTACGTCCGCCCGCGTGGCCTCAGTCGCGAGGCCCTCGGCCAGGGCGCGCGTGCTCGCCTCGATGCGCTCCTGAAAGCCGGGCGCTTCGACTAGCGCCAGCGTCGCCAATCCCGCAGCGACCGCAACCGGGTTGCCCGACAGCGTTCCCGCCTGGTACACCGGACCCAGAGGTGCGATATGCTGCATGACATCGCGCCGCCCGCCGAACGCCCCCACCGGCATGCCACCGCCGATCACCTTGCCGAGCGTGGTGAGATCGGGCCTGATCCCGAAGCGTTGCTGCGCGCCGCCCGTGGCGACGCGAAAACCAGTCATAACCTCGTCGAACAACAACAGAGCCCCGTGGCGCGTGCACTCATCGCGCAGCGCTTCGAGAAAGCCGCGTGCGGGCAGCACAAGATTCATGTTCCCGGCGACGGGCTCGACGATCACGCAGGCGATCTCCGCGCCACGCGCGGCGAATAACGCGCGCACTGCGGCGATGTCGTTGTAGGGCAGCACCACAGTGTGCGCGGCGGTATCCGCCGGTACGCCTGCCGAGCTCGGATTGCCGAAGGTGAGCGCTCCGGATCCAGCTTTCACCAACAGGCTATCCGCGTGCCCGTGGTAGCAACCCTCGAATTTCACGATGGCGTCGCGCCCGGTGAAGCCGCGCGCCAATCGAATCGCGCTCATGGTCGCTTCGGTGCCCGAGGATACGAGCCGCACCATCTCGACTGAAGGTACCAGGCGGCAGATGGTCTCCGCGAGTTCCACCTCCGCCTCGGTGGGTGCGCCGAACGAGAGGGCACGCGCGGCGGCGCCCTGCACCGCGGCGACCACCGCGGGGTGGGTGTGCCCGGCCACCATCGGACCCCAAGAGCCCACGTAATCGATGTAGCGGCGTCCCTCGGCGTCCCAGAGATACGCGCCGGCGGCGCGCTCGAAGAATGGCGGCGTTCCCCCGACCGCACGGAACGCGCGCACTGGCGAGTTGACCCCCGCGGGAATGCGCAGCTGGGCTCGATGGAACAGTTCCTCGTTACGGCTCGTCATGCCGAAAGGCTCGCTTGAGCGGAAAACAGGTTGGCATAGGCGCGCGCCCGCGCCGCAATGTCGGGCGCGTCGAACAAGTCCGAGATCACTGCGAGACAATCCGCCCCGGCGCGCAACACTTCCGCGGCGCGCTCCAGGGAGATCCCGCCGATCGCGACCACGGGGGCGTCAAGCGCGCGCGCCGCAGCGAACAGCGCGAGCGGCGCGACTACCGCGCCGGGCTTGGTGGTCGAAGGATAAACGGTGCCAAACGCGACGTAGTCGGCTCCGGCCGCGAGCGCCGTGCGCGCGAGGTCGAGCCGGTCATAGCACGAGGCGCCCAGCAACCGATCGCCGAGCCGCGTGCGCGCCGCGGCGAGCGCGCCGTCGTCGCGCCCGAGGTGTACGCCGTCGGCGCCGCTCGCCAGCGCCAGTTCGACATCGTCGTTCACGATGAACGGTACGCCGCGGGCACGACACAGCGCCGCCAGCGCGTGGGCCTCCGCTGCGCGCCGGGCCGGTGCGGCGGCCTTGTTGCGATATTGCAGGGCCGCCCATCCGCCCAGATGCGCGAATTGCAGAGCCGCCCGTACTTTGGCGAGCAGGACCTCGCCGTCTGTGCAGTCCGGCGTGATGGCGTAAAGGCCGGACATCTTCATGGCGCGCCGTCGTTCGACTCGTGCTTCACGTCGCGCGCCCAGAAAAACCGGTCGGGCAGGAACTGACCCGTCCCAGGGCGAAATCCCCTGGCGAGCGCCTGCCAGGTGTATTCCTGGGCCTCACGCACGGCCTCCGACACGGCGAGCCTGTTGGCCAGAGCCGCGGCGATCGCCGAGGCGAGCGTGCAGCCCGAGCCGTGGTAACTATTGGGCAGGCGCTGCCAGCGGTCGCTGCGCAGCACCCCCTGCCGCCCATAGAGCGTGTTTACCACCTCGTCGCCCGGCTCGTGCGTGCCCGTCACGAGCAGGTACTCGCAACCTAGGCCGAGCAGCCGCCGCGCGCACGCGTCGAGATCGGGCGCATCGCCTTCGGCGTCGCCACCGTTACGGGCGAGCCGCCGCAGTTCCAGGCTGTTTGGCGTGATGATCGTCGACACAGGGATCAGCCGCTCGCGCAGGGCGTCCAGCATTTCCTCGCTTGCCAGAGGATCGCCGCGGCCCGAGGCGAGCACCGGGTCGAGGACCAGCGGCACGTCCGGGTAGTCCGACACGACCTTCGCGACGGCCGTGATGTTGTCGCGTGAGCCGAGCACGCCGACCTTAAATGCGTCGACCGGCATGTCCTCGAGCAGTAGCCGCGCCTGATCGGCGACCCAATCGGCCTCGACAGCGATCAGGCCCTTGACGCCATGCGTGTCCTGAACGGTCAACGCCGTAACAACCGACAGCGGGTGGCAGCCCATGCTCGCGAGGGTGAGCAAGTCGGCTTGCAGCCCCGCACCGCCGGTGGGGTCGGACGCCGCGAAAGTGAGCACGATGGGAGGCAGGGAAGGCACGCGGGGGGGCCGCCCCGGGAATCGGGTGCGGCGGAATACGCTAAGATGCCGGGCCATTTTAACGCACCCCGCAGCGCCCGCATGGCCGACAACGAGCAGAACTATCGTAGCTGGATGTGTTTGATCTGCGGCTTCGTTTACGACGAAGCCGCGGGCCTGCCCGAGGAGGGTCTCCCGCCTGGGACGCGCTGGGAAGACGTGCCGATAAACTGGACCTGCCCGGAGTGCGGTGCGCGCAAGGAAGACTTCGAGATGGTCCAAATTTGAGAGCTGCACTAATTCACGGGCCAAGCGACGCTAGTTCAACTACACTCTGAAGTTGGGGTTGGGAGGACATGGCGGGCACGGAAGCACTAGCTGGCGTCAAGGTAATGGTGATCGATGACTCGAACACCATTCGGCGCAGTGCCGAGATTTTCCTGCTGCAGGCCGGCTGCAACGTGATCTTAGCGGAGGACGGTTTCGACGCACTCGCCAAGATCGCCGATCATCAGCCAGACATCGTGTTCGTCGACATCATGATGCCGCGGCTGGACGGCTACCAGACCTGCGCGCTGATCAAGAAGAATCCGAAATTCGCCGCGACGCCGGTGATCATGCTGTCGTCGAAGGACGGACTGTTTGACCGCGCACGCGGACGCATCGTGGGGTCGAACGAGTACGTCACCAAGCCATTCACTCGGGACAGCCTCATCGGTGCGGTGAGCGCGCACGCGCCGGCGCACGCGAAGGCGGCCGCCACCGGGGGCGCCTGACAGCACGGAGGATATTCCCATGCCAATCAAGAAGATCTTGGTGGTGGACGATTCGCCGACAGACCGGCAATTCCTGCTCGAAGGGTTGTCGAAGCTTGGCTACCAGGTGCTGCTCGCCGAGAGCGGCGAGCAGGGTATCGCAAAAGCGAAGTCGGAGAGACCCGATCTGGTGTTGATGGATGTCGTTATGCCGGGGACCAACGGCTTTCAGGCCACGAGACAGATCGCGCGTGACGACGCGACCAAGAGCATTCCGGTGATTATGTGCACCTCCAAGTCGCAGGAGACCGACCGCATCTGGGGGATGCGCCAAGGCGCGAAGGATTACGTCGTCAAGCCGGTAAACCTTGCCGAGCTCGCGGCCAAGATCGCCGCGCTGGGCTGAGGCATGGCGAAACGCGTCAGCCTGAGGGAATTCCAGGAAAACCTGGCCAGTCGCCTGAAGGCGGCGGCGGGCGAGCCTGCCTCCAGCGCGCGCCTGTCGTTCGAGGCGGAGGGAACGTTGTGGCTGCTACGCTTGGAGAGCTCGGGCGAGCTCCTGCCCGTGCCGCAGGTCGATCGCGTGCCGCTTACGAGGACATGGTTCGTCGGCGTGGCCAACGTGCGCGGCATGCTGTTCGGTGTCACCGATTTCTCCGCATTCATTGCGGGCGCGCCGACCAGGCGCGGCAGCGACAACCGGCTGTTGCTCGTGGGCCAGCCGCACGGCATCAACGCTGCCCTGCTGGTGACCCGCCTGACGGGCCTGCACAACCTGGCCGAGTTCGAGCCGCTCGAGGCCCAGGGTGGGCGGGGCGAGCAATGGGTCGAGCGCGCCTGGCGCGACCGCGACGGGCGCGCGTGGCGCGAGCTGGATACCGGGAAGCTGCTCGCGCACCGCGACTTCCTCGACGTCGCGGCACCCTGAGAGATCGTGGGAGGGAACATGGAATTGAAGATGCCCATCCGATTCGGCCAGCAAGAGGCCGCGGATTTCACCGAGAAGTCGCCGCCCCTTGCCAGGCGGCTCGCCGGCGCTGCGGGCGGCGCGCAGCGCAGGCCGCTCACCGTATTGCTGCCGGCGTTCGTCGTGCTGTTGATCATCACGGCGGTGCTGGTGTGGAACAACTACCAGTTCTCCAAGCACGGCACGCAGTACATCGCCGACGCGGGGCAATTGCGCATGCTTTCGCAGCGCCTGGCCAAGGCGGCCCTGCAGGGGCTGCTGGGCAACCCGGCGGCCTTTAGGCAGGTGCAAGACAGCCGAGACACCTTCGCGACCATTCTCGACCGGCTGCAACGCGGCGGTACGGTGGGCGGCGAGCAGCTTCCGCCGAGCCCGCCGAGCGCGCAACCTGCGCTACAGGCCCTGCTGAAGGAATGGCAGCGAACCGAGCGCAACGCGAGCACGCTGCTCAGGGAACAGCAGATCCTGGTCGGCCTAGGCAACGCGGTGGGCCAGTTGAACGGCGCAAACCCGCGCCTGCTTGACCTCGCTGAACAGGTGCAGACCCTCAAGCTCGAGACCTCTGCGCCGGCACGCGACATTTCGGCGGCGGCCGAGCTGGTCATGCTCACGCAGCGCCTGGCGAAGAACGCCAATGCGCTGCTCGCGGGTGAATCCGTCGATCCCGAGGTGGCGTTCCTGCTCGGCAAGGACACGAACCAGTTCCGTTCCACCCTGCTCGCGCTGCAGAAGGGCAGCGCGGCGCTGCGCATCGCCGCGACGCGCAACCCGGCTACGTCTGCCAAACTCGAGGAGCTGGCCCTGGCGTTCAAGAGCTACCAGGATGCCGTTGCCTCGATCCTGGGCAACATGCAGCGCCTGATCTCCGCCAAGCGTGCGGCGTTCGGGGTATTCAACGATTCCGAGCCGCTGCTGGGGGCCACGGAGCGCCTCGCCACCGCGTACGAGACCGACCTCTCCCAGGACAAGACCGTCTACGTGATCGTGTTTCTGGCGGTGCTGATGGCCGCGGTGCTCGCGGCGATCGCCTATGTGTTCGTCCAGCAGGAGCGCGCCCGTCGCGAGCAGGCGGAAGTGCACGAGCAGTCGCTCAAGCGCCTGAACGACCAGAATCAGGAGGCGATCTTGCGCCTCATGAACGAGATGCAGAGCTTCGCCGAGGGCGATCTCACTGTGCGCGCCACGGTAACCGAAGACATCACCGGCGCGATCGCGGACTCGGTGAATTTCGCCATCGAGGAGCTCAAGACGCTGGTCGGGCGCATCAATACCGCAGCCGAACAGGTGACCTCGGCAACCCAGTCCGCGCAGCAAACCTCGACGCAGCTGCTCGCCGCCGCGGAGCGGCAGTCGAACGAGATCCGCACCACGGGTACCCAAGTGCTCGGCATGGCGCGCGCGATCAACCAGGTTTCCGCGAGCGCGACCGAATCGGCGGAGGTTGCGCGCGCCTCGCTTGCCGCCGCCGAGAAGGGCCAAGAGGCGGTGCACAACGCCATCGCGGGCATGAACGAGATCCGCGGGCAAATTCAGGAAACCGCGAAGCGCATCAAACGCCTGGGCGAGTCGTCGCAGGAAATCGGAGAGATCGTCGAGCTGATTTCGGACATCACCGAACAGACCAACGTGCTCGCGCTGAACGCCGCGATTCAGGCCGCCTCGGCTGGCGAGGCCGGGCGCGGATTCACGGTGGTTGCCGAGGAAGTGCAGCGCCTTGCCGAGCGCTCGGGCGAAGCTACCAAGCAGATCGGCGCGATCGTGCGCACGATTCAGACCGACACGCAGGATGCGGTGAGCGCGATGGAGAAGAGCACGCAGGGCGTGGTCGAGGGTGCCAAGCTGTCGGACGCCGCCGGCCGGGCGCTCGCAGAAATCGGCGAAGTCTCACGGCGGCTGGCCCAATTGATCGAAAACATCTCTCGCACGACGCAGAGCCAGGCGAAGGCCGCCGGCTCGGTGGCGCTGAGCATGCGCAACATTCTGGGCATCACGGAACAGGCCACCGAGGGCACCAAGCGCACCGCCGCCTCCGTGACCCAGATCGCCGGACTCGCGCAGGACCTGCGCGGTTCCGTGGCGAACTTCAAGCTCTGAGGCGCCGGGACCGCACGCCGGCAATGCGATGAGCGCGGCGTTCGACATCGGTCCGCTCAGCTGGGTCAAGAGCGAGATCGACTCCTCGCTCGAGCGGGCGCGCGCTGCGCTGCAGGCCTACGGCGGCAGGGCCGACGCGCGGGGCGAGCTGCGCAATTGCCGCATACATCTGCATCAGGCCGCAGGCGCGGTGCAGATCGTCGGGCTGGAGGGCGTGTCGCGCTTCTTCGAGGAAACCGAGGCGCTCACCGCCGACCTCGAGGCCGGCCGCATCGCGGACGAGCAGCGCTCCATGCGTGTGCTCGAGGGCGCGCTCACGGCGATCGGAGCCTATCTGTCGGACCTCATGGAGGGCGCGCTCGACCAGCCGCTCAGGCTGTTCCCGACGCTCGAGGCGCTGCGCGAAGCGCGTGGCGCGCCGCGTCCCGCGGAGGCGGATCTCTTCTACCCCGACTTGTCCCTTGCGCCCCCGCCGCGCGAGAAGCCGGCCGTTCGCCTGTCACGCGAGGAGGCAGGCGCCTACCTGCGCAGCCAGAGCGCGCGATTTCAGCGCGCACTGGTGAAGTGGCTGCGCCAGCCGGCCGAACGGGACGCGCTCGAAGACATGCTGGCTGCCGTCGACGCGGTGGAACAAACGCAAAGCATCCCGGCGCAGCGTGCATTCTGGTGGGCCTCGGGAGCGTTCATCGACGCGCTCGCCAAGGGCGATCTCGCGCCCGACCCGGGCGTGCGGCAGGTGGCTACGCACGTCGAGCAGCAACTGCGCCGGCTGGTTGAGGGCTCGCCGTCGGTGGCCGAGCGCGTTCTGCGCGAGGTGCTGTACTGGGTCGCTCGCGCCGGCGGGGTGGGTGGGGCCGGCGCGAGAGAAGCCGCCAGTCTGCGCGTATTGACAGCGCGCCAAGCCTACCGGCTGGAGGGTTCGCTGCCACAGGAGGAGGCGGAGCCGGACGTCTCCCAGCGCATGTCGATGGCGCTCGCGTTGCGCGAATCGCTGGCGAGCGCCAAGGTCGCCTGGACCAAATATGCGGCGGGCATCGACAGCGCTCTCGCGCCGTTCGTGCAAAACGCGCGCGCAATCGCCGAACGCGGCAGCCGGCTCGGCAACGCCGACCTGGCTGCGCTGACGCTGGAGATTTCGCGCGTCGCCAGCCATCTCGAAGGGGGGTCGCGCGGCGCGCTGACCGAGGCGGTGGCCATGGAAGTGGCGACCGCCCTGCTACTGACCGAGAGTGCCGCCGAGAACTACCGCACCTTGCCGATCGATTTCGATCGTGAGGTCAAGGTGATGCTGGCGCGCCTGGCGGTGGCCGTGTTCGGCGCCGAAGCGACCGGAGCCCTGCCCACGGCCGGGCTGATCGACGAGATGACGCGACGCGCGCAGGAACGGCTCGCCACCGTGAGCGCGCTCGCCGAGATGAAGGCCAACCTGCACAGAATCGAACAGACGCTCGACGCGTATTTCCGCGATCCGGCGCGCGCCGGCGATCTCGGAGCGCTCGAGCCGCTGGTGTACCAGGTGAGCGGCGCGCTCGGCGTGCTCGGCGAGGAACAGGCGCGCGCGGCACTCGAGCGATGCGCGGCGCGCATCCGCGAGTTCGCCGCGGCGCAAGTGCGCCCGCAGCTCGCCGAATTCGAGGAAGTCGCGCAGATCCTGTCGGGACTCGGCTTTTACATCGATGCGCTGCAGCACGGCAAGGCCGACTTCGCGGCCGCGATGCGCCCGGTGGGCGCCGTCGAAGCGGCTGCCGAGGCCGACGAGACCGCGGCGCGCAGCCTCGAGTCCGTGCTGCGCAGCAAGGCGCGCAGCACGCTTGCGCTCTACCAGGCGCTGCGCGAGACGCCTCAGGACGAACGCCTCAGAAGCGAGCTGAAAGACAAGCTGGTCGAAATCCGCGACGACGCGGAGCTCGTGGCGGACGCGGACCTGCGCAACCAGGCGAGCGAAGCGCTGTCGCAGCTGGGTTCCGCGTCCGCAGACCGCAGCCAGCGGCTGGCGCTTTCGATATCCGAGCTTGCACCGCCGCCGCCTCCGCCGTCGGCCGAAGCGGAGCGGCTGAAGGACGCGAGCGACGAGGCGATCGACCAGGAGCTGCTCGCTATCTTCCTGGAGGAGGCAGACGGCGTGCTCGCGGCGATCTCCGACAGCCTGCGCGAAAGCCGCGCCCAGCCGGCGTCATTGCCGCAGCTGGTGACCATACGGCGCGGCTTCCATACCCTGAAGGGCAGCGGTCGCATGGTGGGCTTGGCGCGACTCGGCGAGATCGCGCTGGCGGTCGAGCAGGTGCTGAACCTGTGGCTGCAGGACGAGCGCAGCGCCACGCCCGAACTGCACGCCTTGATCGATCTGGCCCACGGCGCGTTCGTCGACTGGATCGCTCGTCTGCGCGCAGGCGAGCCGCAGCCCGACCCGAGCGGCGTGCTGGCGCTGGCCGAGCGCGTCAAGCGCGGCGAAGCTGCCGAGCCGGCAACGCCCACCGCCGCTGCGCGCGCGCAGGAAGAGGAAGTCGTCATCGACGGCAAGACGATTTCCGCGTCGCTGTTCGCGGTGTTTGGTAATGAAGCGCGCCAGCACCTCGATGCGCTCGAGCGCGAACTCGCTTCCGCGGCCGCGACGCGCACGATCGGCGAGGAGCTGGTACGCGCAGCGCACACGCTCGCGAGCATAAGCGGCACGGTGCAGATCGAGCCGATGCATTCGCTCGGCTACGCGCTCGAGACTGCGCTCGCGCGCCTGCGCGCGCGCACCACTCCGCCCGATGCCGCGGAGGTGACGCTGCTCGCGCGCGGCAACGCGTCGCTCCGCGAGATGTACGGCGAGGCGATCGCCCGCCGCGCGCCCGCGGCGCGTGACGACCTCGTGCAGGCGCTCGAAGGGATTCCGGGCCGCAGCGAGGAGGCGCCGGCGGCTGCGGTGGCGCGCGGCGAGCAGCCTGCGCAGGAACGCCGCCAGCGGCGCATCGACGACGACATCGACGCCCAGCTGTTGCCGCTGTTCCTGCAGGAAGGCGCCGAGCTTCTGCCGCAGGCGGGCGAGCTGCTGCGCGCCTGGCGCGCAGATCCGGCCGACCTCGAGCGCGCCAAGGCCCTGCAGCGCGTGCTGCATACCTTCAAGGGCAGCGCGCGTATGGCAGGCGTCATGAGCCTGGGGGAGCTGACGCACCACATGGAGACGCGCGTCGAGAACGCGATCGCGCTCAAACTCTCGCCGGCGCAGCTTTTCGACGATCTCGATCTTTCCTTCGACCGCGTCAGCGTGCTGCTCGAGAAGCTGCACAAGCCGCTCGAGGAGGCAGCGCCCGAGCGCCCACGTGCGGAGCCGGCGGCGGCCCCCGCGCTTTCGCCGGAACTGGGGCCCGCGCGCGGGCTGCTGCGTGTACGCGCGGACATGCTGGAGAAGCTCGTCAACCAGGCCGGCGAAGTTGCCATCACCCGCTCGCGTATCGAGGTGGAGATGCGCGCGCTGAAGACGGCGCACGCCGATCTCACGGAAAACGTCGCGCGCCTGCGCGGCCAGCTGCGGGAGATCGAGATCCAGGCCGAGTCGCAAATGCAGGCGCGCGTGCGCCAGGCGGAGGAAGCTGCGCTGGAATTCGATCCGCTGGAATTCGACCGCTTCACGCGCTTCCAGGAATTGACGCGCATGATGGCCGAGAGCGTCAACGACGTTGCGACCGTGCAGCAGAACCTCACGCGCGTAGTGGACGACACGGACGCCGCGCTCTCCGCGCAGGCGCGGCTCAACCGCGACCTGCAGCAGGACCTGATGCGTGTGCGCATGGTGCCATTCGGCACGCTCGCACAGCGCTTGCACCGCCTGGTGCGCCAGACCGCCAAGGAGCTCGGCAAGCGGGCCAACCTCGAGTTGCGCGGAGTGGGCGTCGAACTCGATCGCTCGGTGCTCGAGCGGATCACCGGCCCGCTCGAGCACCTGCTACGCAACGCGCTCACGCACGGCATCGAAGCGCCGGCCGAGCGAGCGGCGCGCGGCAAGACGGAGAGCGGCGAAATACGCCTCGACGTGCGCCAGGAAGGAAACGAGGTCGTGCTCGCGCTCGCCGACGACGGCGCCGGGCTCAATCTGGAGAAGATCCGCACCACCGCCGTCAGCAAAGGCCTCCTTGCGGCGGCCGATGCGCCGAGCGAGCAGCAGCTGGCCGACCTCATCTTCGTGCCGGGGTTCAGCACCGTCGAGGAAGTCACCGAGATCGCCGGACGTGGGGTCGGGATGGACGTGGTCAAGGACGAAGTCGGAGCGCTCGGCGGGCGCGTAGAGCTCGAATCCTCGCACGGGCAGGGAACGCGATTCGTCATTCGCCTGCCGTTGACCACCGCGGTCACCCAGACGGTGCTGGTGAAATCGGGCGCTCGCACCTACGCCCTGCCAGGCGTGATGGTCGAGCAGGTGCAGCAGTTGCGCCCCGAACAGCTCACGAAACTACGCGCGATCGGACGCGTCGACTGGGCCGGCAGACGCTATCCCTTCGCCTATCTGCCCGAGCTGCTCGGCGAGGCCGGTGCGCCGGAGCGCGCCGAGCGGCGCTACGCACCCGTCCTGCTGTTGCGTTCGGGCGCAGAAGCGGCGGCGCTGCTCGTCGACGAAATGATCGGAAACCAGGAGGTGGTGGTGAAGAACCTCGGGCCACAGCTTGCGCGCGTGCCCGGAATATCCTCGATTACCGTCCTGGGAAGCGGCGAGACGGTGCTGATCCTGAATCCCGTGCCGCTCGTCGGGCGGCCGCGGCCGGCGCCGCAGGGGGAAGTCGGGCCGGCGCCCGCGGTCCAGGCGGCGCGGCCCCGCGTGATGGTGGTGGACGACTCGCTCACGGTGCGCAAGATCACCGGCCGGTTGCTGGAGCGCGAAGGCTACCAGGTGACGACCGCCAAGGACGGCGTCGAGGCGCTCGAGAAGCTTTCGCTCGGGATCCCCGACGTCATGCTCATCGATATCGAGATGCCGCGCATGGACGGCTTCGACCTGACGCGCAACCTGCGCGCAGACCCCAAGCTCGCCAGGATACCGGTCATCATGATCACCTCGCGCACTGCGGACAAGCACCGCGCCTACGCTCAGGAGCTCGGCGTGAACGTGTTTCTCGGCAAGCCGTACCAGGAACAGGAGCTGCTCGGCCACATCGCCGGCTTCCTCGGCCGCTGAGCGGTTTCAGGCTCCCCGCGCCGCCGCAAAGCGCGCCAGCGTGCGCTTGCGTGCCGCTGCGTGGTCCACGACGGGCGTCGGATAATCCTCGCCGATCAGGCAGCCGGCGCTGCGCTGCTCTGCGCGGCTCATCTCCCAAGGCGCATGGACGCGTAGCGCCGGCACGCGCGCGAGTTCGGTCACGTAGCTACGGATGAAGTCGCCCTGCGGGTCGAACCTGCGCGACTGGATCACGGGATTGAAAATACGGTACCAGGGCTGCGCATCGCATCCGGTCGACGCAGCCCATTGCCAGCCACCGTTATTCGCGGCGAGATCGTAGTCGTTCAATTTGGCGGCGAACCAGCGCTCGCCGCGCCGCCAGTCGATGCCCAAGTCTTTTACCAGGAACGAGGCGGCGACCATGCGCAGGCGGTTGTGCATGGTTCCTGTGCGCTCGAGCTGGCGCATCGCGGCGTCCACCAGCGGATAGCCGGTGCGCCCCTCGCACCAGGCGCGCCAGCGCGCCGGATCGTCGTCGAAGCGCAGCGCATCGTATTCGCGCCGGAACGCGTGCTCGGTCACGTCGGGCCGGCTGGCGAGGATCATGAAATAGAACTCGCGCCAAATGAGCTCCGACAGCCACGCATGGGCACCGGCCCCGCCGCGCCGCCAGGCGTAGCCGACCAATTGGCGGATCGAGACGGTGCCGAAGCGCAGGTGCGTTGACAGGTTCGAGGTGCCCCTCGCAGCCGGATAGTCGCGCCGCTCGTGATAGAGGTCTATATGCCGCTTGAAGCGGGCGAGCAGCCGCGCGCCGCCCGACATGCCGGTGGAAATGCCGAGGGCGGCGAGATCGGTGCGCCGAAAGCCGATCTCCTCCAGCGGCGGGAGCCGCAAACCCTTGTCGGGCGCCAGGCGCGCTGCGTATTTCCCAGTCGGATGGGGCTTGAGATGGAGCGGCGCGAGCTTCGCGAGCCAAGCGCGCTTGTACGGCGTGAAGACGGTGAAGTCGCCGCCCGAGCGCGTGCGCAACTCGTTGCTCTCGAAGATCACTTGGTCCTTGCGAGTGCGCCAGGCGACGCCCGCCTCCAGCAGCGCGCGCGCCACCGCCTCGTCGCGCGAGAGCGCCGCGGGTTCGTAATCGCGGTTCGCGTACGCGGCGGCCGCCCCTAGTCGCCGCGCCAGGCGCGGGATCTCCTCCCGGGCGCGGCCGTACAGCACGTGCAGCCCGCCGCCGCGCGCCTCGAGCGCGTCCTTGAGCTCGCGCACGCCCTCCCAGATGAATTCGACGCGCCGGTCGCTGCGGCTGGGCAGAAGATCGAGTATCTCGGTGTCGAAGACGAAAGCGCAGTGCACCGCACCATGCGCGCTCAGCGCGGCGTGCAGTGCGGCGTGGTCCGCCACACGCAGGTCGCGGCGGAACCAGACCAGCGCGGCGGAATCCAATGGCATGCGCTAAAATATCGCCAAGCATGTCCTCGATCAATCTGACGCATCACTTCCTGATCGCCATGCCTAACATGGTCGATCCGTATTTCGCGAGGACGCTGACTTACGTGTGCGAGCACAATGAGCAGGGCGCGCTCGGCATCGTGGTGAATCGCCCCATCGACATGACCATGCAGGCCCTGTTCGAGCGCCTCTCGCTCACGCTGCGCCACAGCGAGCTGGCGGATGCGCCGGTTTTTTTCGGCGGACCCGTGCAGACCGACCGCGGATTCGTGCTGCACGCGCCGGCCGGGAAGTGGCAGTCCACGCTCCGGGTGGGCGAGGCGATCGGGCTGACCACCTCCAAGGACGTTCTCGAGGCCGTCGGCCGCGGCGAAGGGCCGGCCAAGATCCTGGTGACGCTAGGCTACGCCGGCTGGTCGGCGGGCCAGCTCGAGCACGAGTTGTCGCAGAACGCGTGGCTCACGGTCGAGGCCCAGGACGCGATCATCTTCGATACGCCGGTCGAGGAGCGGCTGCCGGCGGCGATGGAGCTGCTGGGCATCGATTTTGCCAGCCTGCAGGATGAAGCGGGCCATGCCTGAGCGGCGCGTATCCGGCCAGGCAGGCGCCACTCATCCCCCTCAGTCCCGCATTTCCGCTTCCGAAGGAGATTCGACCGTGCTGGCGTTCGACTTCGGCGAACGGCGCACGGGCGTGGCCGTCGGCGATGCGCGGCTGCGCACCGCGCACCCGCTGCAGCCTATCGCGGCGATCGGAGCCGCGCGCTTCAGGGCGATCGGCGCGCTGCTCGCGGAGTGGCGCCCCGGGCGGCTGGTGGTCGGCTGGCCGGTTTCGGACGACGGCAGACCTCACCCCCTCGCGCCGCGCGTCGAGCGCTTCGCGCGCCAGCTGGAGGACCGCTACGGCATCCAGGTCGTGCGCGTCGATGAGCGCTACACGTCGACCGCGGCCGAGAGCCGCATACGCGAAGCCGCGGGCGCGCGCCGCGCCGCCAGGGCCGCGCGAGCGCGGCAGCTCGACTCGTACGCGGCGCAGCTGATTCTCGAGCAATACTTCGATGAAGCCGCTACCTGACGCCGAGAGCTTGTGCGCCGGCCTGGTCGCCGAGCTCAGGGCGCTCGTCGGACCGAACACGGCGATGATCGGCCTGTACACCGGCGGAGTGTGGCTCGCCGAGCGCCTGCACGCGGAGCTCGCACTCGCCGAGCCCCTCGGCACGATGGACATCGCGTTCTACCGCGACGACTACAATAAGCAGGGGCTGGCGCGCGATCCCAAGCGCACGCGCATTCCGTTCACGGTCGAGGGACGCGACCTGCTCCTGGTCGACGACGTGCTCTACACCGGCCGCACGGTGCGCGCGGCGATAAACGAGTTGTTCGACTATGGCAGGCCGGCCAGCATCAGCCTGGTCGTGCTCGCGGACCGCGGCGGCCGGGAACTACCGATCTGCGCGCAACATTGCGGGGCGAAGGTGGATGTGCCCGCCGATATGCGCCTGCGCCTGCGCCGCGGCGACGATGGGAAACTCAGGCTCGAGCTTGAACGTGCAGAGTAATCCGCAACTGAACGCCAACGGAGAGCTGCGGCACCTGCTCTCGATCGAGGGCCTGCCGCGCGAAGTGCTGCTCGGTATCTTGGACACTGCGGCGTCCTTTGTCGGCGTGACCGAGCGCGAAGTGAAGAAGGTGCCGATCCTGCGCGGCAAGAGCGTGTTCAACCTGTTCTTCGAGCCCTCGACACGCACCCGCACCACCTTCGAGATCGCCGCCAAGCGGCTCTCGGCCGACGTCATCAACCTGAATATCGCGGCGAGCTCGCAGACCAAAGGCGAGTCGCTGCTCGACACCGTGGCGAACCTTTCGGCGATGCAGGCCGACGTGTTCGTCGTGCGCCACGCCTCGTCGGGAGCGCCCTTCCTGATCGCCCAGCACGTCAAGCCGCACGAGCACGTCGTCAACGCCGGCGACGGGCGGCACGCGCACCCCACGCAGGGTCTGCTCGACCTGTACACCATTCGCCACTACAAGCGGGACTTCTCTCGGCTGATCGTGGCCGTGGTGGGCGACGTGCTCCACTCGCGCGTGGCACGCTCGCTGATCCACGGCCTCACCACGCTCGGCACGCCGGAAGTGCGCGTCATCGGCCCCAAGACGTTGCTGCCGACCGGCGTCGAATCGCTCGGCGTGCGCGTGTTCCACGACATGCGCGAGGGCCTGCGCGGCGCCGACGTCGTGGTGATGCTGCGGCTGCAGAGCGAGCGCATGCGCGGCGCGCTGCTGCCGAGCGCGCAGGAGTTCTTCAAGCACTACGGCCTGACGGCGGAGAAACTCGCGCTCGCCAGGCCCGACGCGATCGTGATGCACCCCGGACCGATGAACCGCGGCGTGGAGATCGACTCGTCCGTGGCCGACGGCCCGCACTCGGTGATCCTACCGCAGGTCACGTTCGGCATCGCGGTGCGCATGGCCGTGATGAGCATGGTCGCGGGAACGTCGTGAAGATCCTGATCCGCAACGGGCGCGTGGTCGATCCGGCGAGCGGGCGCGACGCCGTCGGCGATGTGGCGATCGCCGACGGACGTATCTGCGAATCGCTCGCGCGCGAACCCGAGCGCGTCATCGACGCTCGCGGCCTGGTGGTCGCGCCCGGCCTCATCGACCTTTCTGCGCGCCTGCGCGAGCCGGGTTTCGAGTACAAGGCGACGCTCGAGTCGGAGATGGACGCTGCGGTGGCGGGCGGCGTCACCAGCCTCGCCTGCCCGCCGGACACCGATCCGCCGCTGGACGAGCCGGGGCTCGTGGACATGCTGCGCCGACGCGCCAAGGCGCTGTCGCGCGCGAGGGTATATCCGGTGGGCGCGCTCACCGTGCAGCTCGCGGGAGAGCGTCTGACCGAAATGGCCGAGCTGGCGGAGGCCGGCTGCGTGGCCTTTTCGCAGGCCAACGCCCCGCTCCCCGATACGCAGGTGCTCTGGCGCGCGCTGCAATATGCGGCCACCTTCGGCTTCCCCGTGTGGCTGCGCGTCGAGGACTACTGCCTGGCGCGTGGCGGAGTCGCGCACGATGGCGAGGTCGCTACGCGGCTCGGGCTGCCGGGGATCCCGGCGTTCGCCGAGACGATCGCGCTCGGTGCGCTGCTTGAGCTGGTGCGCGCCTCTGGCGCGCGCCTGCACGTGTGCCGCTTGTCGAGCGCTGGCGCGGTGCAGCTGATGCGGGCGGCGAAAGCCGAGGGTTTGCCGGTCACCTGTGACGTCGGTGCGCACTACGTGCACCTCTCCGACATGGATCTCGGGTACTTCGATTCGCATTGCAGGCTGACTCCGCCGCTGCGCAGCCAGCGCGACCGGGAGGCTCTTTCCGCCGGACTCGCGGACGGCACCATCGATTGCATGTGCTCGGACCACACCCCGGTGGACGAAGATCAGAAGCAGCTGCCTTTTTCCGAGGCCGAGCCCGGAGCGACGGGCCTAGAGCTGCTGCTGCCGCTTGCGCTCAAGTGGGGCGCGCAGAGGAATCTGCCTCTCGCCAAGACGCTGGCGCGCATCACGAGCGACCCGGCGCGTATCCTCGGCGTGCAATCCGGGCGCTTGGCGCCCGGGGCGCCGGCCGACGTGGTGGTCTTCGATCCGCAGGCGCCGGTCCGGATAAGCGCGGGGACGCTCAGGAGCCAGGGCAAGAACACCCCGTTCCTCGGCTACGAGCTCGAGGGCCGCGTGCGCTACACGCTGGTCGCGGGCAAGCCGGTGTACGAGAGCGCATGAATCTGCGCCTGGCGCTCGCCTTGCTGATCGTCCTGGGGCTCGCCGCATGCGCGGGCGCGCCGACCCGGCCAAGCGAAAACGCCACGCGCGGCGGGTATTACAAGGACGACGGGCCGGGCGAGCGCACGCCGGACCCCGCCAAGCTCGCCGACGCCCAGCCCAGGCGCGAGCCGCTCATGCGAGGCGCGAACCAGCCCTACGACGTGTTCGGCAAGCACTATATTCCGTTCACCGAGCTGCGGCCGTTCACCCAGCGCGGCGTCGCGAGCTGGTACGGCAGGCGCTTCCAGGGCCAGAAGACCTCCAGCGGCGAGCCCTACGACATGTACGCGATGAGCGCCGCGCACCCGCTGCTGCCGATCCCGAGCTACGCGCGCGTGACCAACCTCGCCAACGGCAAGAGCGTGGTGGTACGCATCAACGACCGCGGACCGTTCCATTCGAACCGCGTCATCGACCTGTCCTATGCCGCGGCCTACAAGCTCGGCTACGCGGCGGCCGGAAGCACGAAAGTCGAGGTGCAGAGCATCATCCCGGGCGAGCAGCCCGTGCGGACGGCATCCGCGCAGCCGGCCCCGGCCGCCGCGGATCCCGTTGCCGCCGCGGAGCCGAGCGGCGTGTACCTGCAGCTCGGTGCGTTTTCGGCACGCGACAGCGCCGAAAGTTATCGTGCCGCGGTCTATAGGCGGCTTGCGTGGCTGACCGATCAGATTTACGTGCTCACGAGCGGAAGCCTGTACAAGCTGCATCTCGGCCCGTATCCGAGCGAGGCAGACGCGAGCGCCATCGCGGCGCGCATTGAAACCGAAATGAACCTGAAGCCCGTATTCGTTGTCCGATAGCGGTCCGCCGCTGCGCGCCGGCAGGCACCGGGCGGGCGCTTTCCAGAAAGAAAGAAACTACACCATGCTACGTACCTCGATCGCACTCCTGTTCGCCCTCGTCACCACCTTCGCGCGCGCCGCGGCGCCTCAGCCGCCCGGCATCGACGGCCATTCCTGGTTGATCGCCGATCTGTCGAGTAACCAGATCCTGGCCTCGGACAAACCCGACGTGCGCTTCGAGCCGGCCTCGCTCACCAAGCTGATGACCGCGTATCTGGTCTTCCGCGCGTTGCACGAGAAGCAGATCTCGCTCGAGCAGACGATCCAGGTGTCGGCGCGCGCCTGGAAGGCGCCCGGGTCGCGGATGTTCATCCAGCCGGGTATGCCTGTCACCGTCGGGGATCTCATCCAGGGAATGGAGGTGGATTCGGGCAACGACGCGTGCACCGCGCTCGCCGAGACCGTCGCGGGATCCGAGGACGTGTTCGTACAGATGATGAATCGCGAGGCGGCCCGGCTGGGAATGAAGAACACGCACTACGCCAACGTCACCGGCCTGCCCGACCCGCAACACTACAGCACGGCGCACGACATCTACCTGCTCACCGCCGCACTGATCCGCGACTTTCCCGCCGAGTACGCACGCTACTACTCGCAGAAGGAATACACCTATAACCGCATCACGCAGCGCAACCGCAACCGCCTGCTGTGGCTCGATCCCCACGTAGACGGCGTGAAGACCGGCCACACCGAAGCCGCGGGCTATTGCCTGGTCGCCTCCTCCAAGCACGGCGAGCGGCGCTTGCTATCGGTGCTGCTCGGCGCGCCCTCGGAGCAGGCGCGCGCAAGCGAATCGCTCAAGCTGCTCAACTGGGGCTACCAGTTCTACGACAGCGTCAAGCTGTATGACAAAGGGCAGACGGTCAAACAGATCCAGGTGTGGAAAGGCGCCGAGCCCACCGTCAACGCGGGCTTCGACGGCGCCCTCATGCTGGCGGTGCCGAAGGGCGATTCCGACAAGCTTTCCGCGCAGCTCGTTTCGCAGCGGCCGTTGGAGGCGCCGGTCGCCCAGGGCCAGCGCGTGGGCGTGCTGCGCGTCACGCTGCAGGGCAGTCTGCTGGGCGAATACCCGCTCGTCGCGCTCCAGCCAGTGGCCAGCGCAGGGATTTTCGGCAGGGCATGGGATACACTGCGCTTGTGGATGAAGTAGCGAGGGCCAGATGATCTTTCTCAATGGCAAGTTCATGCCCATCGAGCAGGCAACGGTACCGGTGCTCGACCGAGGATTCATATTCGGCGACGGCGTGTACGAGCTGGTGCCGGTCTATTCGCGCGTGCCGTTCCGGATCGACGAGCACCTTGCGCGCCTGGAGCGCAGCCTGCACGAGGTGCGGATCCGCAATCCGTACTCGCGCGAGCGCTGGCGCGAGATCATCGCTCAGTTGATTGCGCAGCAGCCCTACGAGGACCAGGGCGTGTACTTCCAGGTCACGCGCGGCGTCGCCAAGCGCGACCACGCTTTTCCGAAAGGGGTGGAGCCGACGGTCTTCATCATGTCGAATCCGCTCGTCAACCCGCCCGCCGAGCTGATCGAAGCGGGCGCGCGTGCCGTGACCGCTGCCGATTTTCGCTGGCTGCGCTGCGACATCAAGTCGATCTCGCTCATCGGCAACTGCCTGCTGCGCCAGCTCTCGGCGGACGTCGGCGCCGTCGAAACGATCCTGCTGCGAGACGGGCAGCTCACCGAAGCATCGGCCTCCAATGTGTTCATCGTGAAGGGCGGCGTCGTCCGCGGGCCGGCCAAATCGAGTCTCATTCTTCCCGGCATCACCTACGACGTCGTGATCGAGCTGGCGCAAGGGGCGGGCATGCCGCTCGGCATCGGCGAAGTGAGCGAGCGCGACCTGCGCGCGGCGGACGAAATCTGGGTGACCTCGTCCTCCAAGGAGGTGCTGGCGATCGTCGAGCTGGACGGCAAGCCGATCGGCGAAGGCCGGCCCGGGCCGGTGTTCCGGCACATGTACCGGCTCTACCAGGACTTCAAGCGGCGCGTGATGCGCGCCGGCAGGCAGACCGTGGCGGCATGAGAATGGGCGAGGTGCGCGAGTCGACGCTCACCTATCCTTGCGACTTCCCGATCAAGGTGATGGGCCGCCGCGAGGCGGGCTTCGCGCAAAGCGTGATGGAAATCGTGCTCAAGCACGCGCCGGACTTCCAGCCCGCCACGATGGAGATGCGGCCCAGCCGGCAGGGGCGCTACTTGAGCCTCACGGTGACCGTGCAGGCGCGCTCGCGTGAGCAGCTCGACGCGCTTTACCGGGAATTGTGCGATCACCCCTCGGTCGTGATGGTGCTGTGATGTCCGCGGTGCTTGCGCCGGCCATGCAGTGCGTGCGCGTCGAGCGGCGCGGGCTAACTCCCTACCTTCCCGCCGTCGAAGCGATGCGCGAGTTCACCGCGCGGCGCGGTGCCGACACGCCTGACGAGCTGTGGCTGCTCGAGCATCCCCCGGTCTACACCCTCGGACTGGGCGCCGATCCGGCGCACGGGCCGCGCGGCGACAATGGCATTCCGGTGCAGCGCGTCGAGCGCGGCGGGCAGGTGACCTACCACGGACCGGGCCAGCTCGTTCTCTATACGCTGGTCGACATCGGGCGCCGCGGCCTCCGCGTGCGCGAGTTCGTCGCCATGCTCGAGCAATCCGTGATCGATCTGCTCGCCGCAGACGGCGTGCGCGCCGCGCGCATTCCCGGCGCGCCCGGCGTTTACGTCGAGGGCGCCAAGATCGCGGCGCTCGGTCTGCGCGTCTCGCGCGGGCGCACTTTCCACGGCCTGGCGCTGAACGTCGACGTCGATCTTGCCCCCTTCGCGGCCATCGACCCCTGCGGCTATCCCGGCCTGCGCGTGTCGCGCCTGCGCGACCTTGGCATCGGGCATACCTGCGCCGGAGCGGGAGAGAAGTTGGCCGAAATCCTTGTCGCGAGGTTGGCGCATGCGTGAAGCGGGCACAAAGGAAAAGGGCGCGGCCAAGACCGCACGCATCCCGGTGAAGGTCGTCCCGCGCGAGCGCCTCGCCAAGCCCGCGTGGATCCGCGTCAAGGCCGCGAGTCCCGGGTCGCGCTTCTACGAGGTCAAGGAGATCCTGCGCGCGCAGCGGCTACACACCGTGTGCGAGGAAGCCTCCTGCCCGAACATTGCCGAATGCTTCGGCAAAGGCACGGCGACCTTCATGATCCTGGGCGATATCTGCACCCGCCGCTGCCCGTTCTGCGACGTCGCGCACGGCCGGCCCCTCGCGCCGGAAGCCGATGAGCCGCGCCATTTGGCCGAGACGATCGCGCGCCTCGGTCTGCAATACGTGGTGATCACCAGCGTCGACCGCGACGACCTGAAGGACGGCGGCGCGCAACATTTCGTCGAGTGCGTGCGGTCCGTGCGCGAGCGCTCCCCGCGCACCCGCATCGAGCTTCTGGTGCCGGATTTCCGCGGCCGCGTCGAGCGGGCCCTGGAGATCCTCGCCGCGGCGCCGCCCGATGTCATGAATCACAACCTGGAGACCGTGCCGCGCCTCTACCGCAAGGCGCGCCCAGGCGGGGACTACCGGCACTCGCTCGCGCTCCTCGCAGAATTCAAACGTCGGCACCCGGGCGTGCCGACCAAGTCCGGGCTGATGGTCGGACTGGGCGAATCGGACGAGGAAATCCTGCAGGTCATGCGCGATTTGAGGGTGCGCGACGTGGATATGCTGACCGTCGGCCAATACCTGCAACCGTCTCCGCACCACCTGCCGGTCGAACGCTACGTGCATCCGGACACCTTCGCGAATCTGGAGCGCGAGGCGGGGTCGCTCGGCTTTCGCCACGCTGCGGTGGGTGCCATGGTGCGCTCGTCGTATCACGCCGATCGGCAGGCGCTCGACGCCGGCCTCGGCTGACGGCCCGGGCGCATGGACGCGTGGCTCCCGGCGCTCAAGGCCGTCCTGCCGTACCTCACGAATATCGTGACGGCGACGCTCCCGGTCTTCACCGCGCGCAAGGGCCAGGAGCGCGCAGCCGAGGTGACGGCACAGCAGATCGCCGAGCTGCAGAGCGCTGCCACGCGCAACGCCGAGGCGGTCAAGCTGCTCGCCGAGCAGCTCGAGCGCACGGTCACCGCGCTCGAAGAGGGGGCGCTGAACGCCGAGCGCTCGATGCGCCACGCGCGCCTCGTGGCGCTCGCCGCGCTGGGCGTCGCGCTCGCGGCACTGGCTATCGCGCTGTTTGCGCCTGTCAGATAATTCCTCGGCGTTGCCGTAGCCGGGGCCGCATGATTCATATTCATCCTAAACGGAGGGAACCATGAAACGACTGGTACTGCTGGCGGCGCTGGCGCTCGCGACTACGCCAGCGCTGGCGAGGAAGGATTGCAACGAGCTCAAGTCGGAGATCGACGCCAAGATCAAGGCGAACGGCGTCCAGACGTACACGCTCGAGATCGTGCCGAAGGACCAGGAAGCCGATGGCAAGGTAGTCGGGACCTGCGACGGCGGCACCAAGAAGATCGTCTACAAGCGCGGCTGAACACTGGCTCATGGGACGGGCGGCGGCATTGGTGCTTGCCTGCGCTGCGCTCCTCGCAGCGGCGCCCGCTGCGGCGCAGCTCGAGCGCATCAGCAACAAGGATGCGGTGGCCGGCCTCAAGGCGGCGCTCGAAAAGGGCTCGCAGGCCGCGGTCGCGCAGCTCGGCCGGCCGGACGGCTTCTTCGGCGATGCGCGCGTCAAGATCCCGCTGCCGGAGTCGCTGCGCCGCGCCGAGGGGTTGATGAGGCGGCTGGGCATGGGCCGCTACGCCGACGAGCTCGAGCTCACCATGAACCGCGCCGCGGAAGCGGCGGTGCCGGAAGCGAAGCCCTTGCTCGTCGACGCGGTGAAAAAAATGAGCGTGCAGGATGCCAAGGGGATCCTCACCGGCGGCGACACCGCGGGCACGGAGTACTTCCGGCGAACGACGCAGGACCAGCTGCGCAAGAAGTTCATGCCGATCGTGCAGCAGGCGACGAGGAAGGTGCAGCTCGCGGAGAAGTACAACGATTATGCCGAGGTCGGCGCGCGCTTCGGGCTGATCAGCGCGCAGGACGCGAATCTCGATCAGTACGTGACGCAGAAGGCGCTGGACGGCCTCTATTTCATGATCGCCGAGGAAGAGAAGAAGATCCGCCAGGATCCGCTCGGCTCGGCCTCGAGCATCATTAAGAAGGTGTTCGGCGCGCTGCGCTGAAGGCGCCGCGCGACTAGTGGGCCTCGTCCCAGTTGTCGCCGACGCCGACGTCGACGATCAGCGGGACCTCGAGCTCGGCGACGCCCTGCATGCGCGCGCGCACCCCCTCGGTCACCGCTTCGAGCTCTTGCGGAGCCACCTCGAGCACCAGCTCGTCGTGCACCTGCATGATCAGCCTGCTCGCGAATCCGCTCGCGTCGAGCCAATCCTGGACCGAGACCATCGCGAGCTTGATCAGGTCCGCTGCGGTGCCCTGCATCGGCGCATTGATCGCGGCGCGCTCGGCCGCCTGGCGCCTTTGGGGCGAGCCGCTCTTGATCTCGGGCAGCCACAGCCGGCGTCCGAACACCGTCTCGACGTAACCCTGGCTGCGGGCGCGCTCGCGCGTCTCGTCCATGTAGCGCTTCACGCCGGGGTAGCGCGAGAAGTAGGAATCGATGTACGCCTGCGCCGTCGCGCGCTCGATGCCGAGATTCTGCGCCAGGCCGAACGACGACATGCCGTAGATCAGGCCGAAGTTGATCACCTTTGCGGTGCGCCGCTCGTCGGCGCTGACCTCGTCCAGCCGACGGCCGAACACCTCCGCAGCGGTGGCGCGGTGTACGTCGTGGCCGTGCGCGAAAGCATGGCGCAGGCCTTCGTCGTGCGACAGGTGAGCCATGATGCGCAGCTCGATCTGCGAGTAGTCCGCCGAGATGATCTTCCAGCCGGGCGGCGCGACGAAGGCCTCGCGGATGCGCCGGCCGGCGGCGGTGCGGATCGGGATGTTCTGCAGGTTCGGATCGACGGAGGCGAGCCGGCCGGTCACCGCGGTCGCCTGCGAATAAGTGGTGTGCACGCGGCCGGTGTGCGCGTTCACCATGCGCGGCAGCTTGTCGGTATAGGTGGACTTGAGCTTCGCCAGCCCGCGGAACTCGAGCAGGATCTTCGGCAGCGGATAATCCTGCGCCAATTCGGCGAGCACGTCCTCGTCGGTCGAAGGCGCGCCCGAGGGTGTCTTCTTCTTCACCGGCAGTCCCTGGCGCTCGAACAGGATCTCCTGGATCTGCTTGGGTGAATTCAGGTTGAACGGCTGGCCGGCCGCCTCGTAAGCCTTCTGTTCGAGCTCGAGCAATTCGCGTCCGAGCTCGTGGCTCTGGCGCTCGAGCTTGGCCGCGTCGAGGAGCACGCCGTTTCGCTCCATGCGCAGCAGCACCGGCAGCACCGGCAGCTCGATTCTCTCGTACACGAACCTCAGGTTTTGGTCCGCGGCGATCTTCGCGTAGAGCACATCGTGCACCGCAAGCGCGCAATCGGCGTCCTCGGCAGCGTAATCGGTCGCGCGCTGCACGTCGACCGCCGAGAAGGGGATGCGCGCCGCTCCCTTGCCGGTCACGTCGTCGTAGGAGATCGTCTTCCAGCCGAGGTGTCGCTGCGCGAGGGAATCGAGGTCGTGGCGCTCGTGCACCTCGTACACGTACGACTCGAGCAGCGTGTCGTGCGCGATGGCCGCCAGGCGCACGCCGTGGTTGGCGAGAATGTGCGCGTCGAACTTTAGGTTCTGGCCGACCTTGGCGCGCGACGCATCCTCCAGCCAGGGCTTGAGCAGCCCGAGCGCGCGCTCGACGCCGAGCTGCTCGGGTGCGCCCGGATACTCGTGCGCGAGCGGCAGGTATACCGCCGTGTCGCCCCAGGCGAAGGACATGCCCACGAGGCGCGCGAGCATCGGTTCCAGGCCCGTGGTCTCGGTGTCGAAGCCGACGAGCGGCGCTTCCCCGAGCCGCGCGACGAGCTCGCGCAGTGCCTGCTCGTCGCTCACGGTGGAATATCTGCGCCGTTGCCTCTGCATCGGTGATTCCTCTGCTGCGCGCGGCGCGTCGCCGAGCTCGGCGAGCCAGGAGCGGAAGCCGAAGCGCTGGAACAGCTCTCGCTGGCGCGCTCGGTCGCTCTCGCCGTCGACCAGCGCATCGAGCGTCACCGGCAGCGCGACGTCGCGCCTGACGGTGAGCAGGCTGCGTCCCTTGGGCAGCCAGTCGAGCGTGTTTCTCAGGTTCTCGCCGACTGCGCCGCCGATCTCCCCGGCATGCGCCATGACCCCGTCGAGCGAGCCGTACTGCGCGATCCACTTGGCGGCAGTCTTCGGCCCGACCTTGGGAACCCCCGGTACGTTGTCCACACTGTCGCCGATGAGCGCGAGATAGTCGACTATGCGCTCCGGCGTGACGCCGAACTTGGCCTGCACCGCGGGCGCGTCGAGCGTCTCGTTGGACATCGTGTTGACGAGCGTCACGCCCTCGCCGACGAGCTGCGCGAGATCCTTGTCTCCGGTCGAAATGACGCAGCGCCAGCCGCGCCGCTTCGCCTGCTCGGCAAGCGTCGCGATGACGTCGTCTGCCTCGACGCCTTCGATCGTGACCACCGGCCAGCCGAGCGCCTGGATCGCCTCTTTGAGCGGCTCGATCTGCGCCGCGAGGTCGTCCGGCATCGGCGGGCGGTGCGCCTTGTACTCGGGATACTCCGCGTCGCGGAACGTCTTGCCCTTGGCGTCGAAGACGCAGGCGCGCGCCCCTGCCTTGTAGTCCGCGGCGAGCCGCCTTAGCATGTTCAGCACGCCGTAGATGGCGCCGGTGGGCTCGCCGCGCGGGCTCTTCAGCTCCGGCAGCGCGTGGAAGGCGCGATACAGGTACGACGAGCCGTCCACGAGCAGGAGCAACTTATCAGGGCTGTTCCCGGACACGATGATGAACGAGAAGCTGCCGAAGCCAGCAGGCCCGGCTTATGAGATCCCCTCGCGCGAAGCGTGGAGGCTGTTCGGCATTATGGCAGAGTTCGTCGAGGGCACCGAGCGGCTGGCCGGCATTCGCCCGGCGGTGTCGATGTTCGGCAGCTCGCGTGCCACCCCCGACTCGACCCACTACGCGCTCGCGGAGCGGACCGCGCGGCTTCTGTCGGACGCAGGCTTCGCCGTGATCTCGGGCGGCGGTCCCGGCGTCATGGAAGCGGCGAATAAGGGTGCATACTTCGGGCGCGGCCCCGCCGTGGGCCTGAACATCGAGCTGCCGCGCGAGCAGCGCGCCAACCCTTACCAGGACGTGAGCCTGCGCTTCCGGCACTTCTTCGCGCGCAAGGTGATGTTCGTGAAGTTCGCGACCGCGTATGTCGTGCTTCCGGGGGGCTTCGGCACACTGGACGAGCTGTTCGAAGCGCTCACGCTGGTGCAGACCAGGAAGACGCGCCGCATGCCGATCGTGCTCATGGGGAGCGACTACTGGGCGGGGCTGCTTGCATGGCTGCGCGAGCGGTTGGTGAAGGACGGCATGATCGACGCAAGCGACATCGGGCTAATGCAGGTCATCGACGAGCCGCAGCGGGTGGTCGATGCGATCTTCGCCCATTACGAGAAACGCGGCTTCGAGCCGCTGCCCGAGGAGCGCGAGGTGCTTCTCAATCTGTAAGTGTCGGCATGTAAGTGCCGGCAGCGGCGCTCTGTTAGAATTTCACCAGGCCGGTCCATGCGCCGAACCGTCATCCTCGTGTTGGTCGCCTTCGCGCTACCGGCGTTCGCGCAGGGGGACGCGCCGCCCAAGCTCGAGCCGCTGCCCGGGCCGCCGCCTCCGCCGCCCGGCGCGACCAATCCGCTGCAGGAGCCGAGCGTGCGCATCCCGGTGCAGAAAGGCGACAAGGTCGAGCCGATCCGGGTGGGCGGACAGGTGGTGATGCTCAAGGTAACTCCCAAGGACGGGCCGACCTACTACCTCATCGACACCAGCGGCAACGGCAACTGGATGCGGCGCGACTCGCTCGACAGCGGGGTGAGCGTGCCGATGTGGCCGATCAAGACCTGGGAATGAGCCTGCGGGTGGCGCGCGCGCCGGCGCGCTGAGCGATCCGGCGCACACTCGCACCCGACCCATGTCCGTCTACACGCCCGTGTCCGAAGCGCAGCTCGCAGATTGGTTGCGCGGCTACTCGGTCGGTGCGCCGGCCGCGTTTGAGCCGATCGAAAGCGGGATCGAAAACACGAACTACTTCGTCACCACGAGCCAGGGTCGCTACGTGCTGACGCTGTTCGAGCGGCTGCCCGCCGGCGAGCTGCCGTTCTACCTCGAACTCATGGCGCACCTGGCGCGCCACGGCATCCCGAGCCCGGCGCCGATCGCCAATCTGTCCGACCAGTACTTGTCGCGGCTGAACGGCAAGCCGGCGGCGCTGGTTACGCGCCTGCCGGGAAAGTCCATCGCTCGGCCGGGCGAGCGCGAATGCACCGAACTGGGTGCGCTGCTGGCGCGAATGCACCTCGCCGGACGCTCCTACGCTGCATACCTCGACAACCCGCGGGGACCGAAGTGGTGGCGCGTCGCCGCGCGTGCGGTGCGCCCGTTCCTCGACGCGCAGGCCCTCGCGCTGCTCGACGAGGAGCTGCGCTTCCAGTCGCTGTACCGCTTTCCCGACCTGCCGCGCGGGCCGATCCACGCCGACCTGTTCCGCGACAACGCCTTGTTCGACGACGGACGCATCACCGGGGTCATCGACTTCTACTTCGCCGGTGTCGACTGCCTGCTGCTCGACCTCGCGGTGTGCGCAAACGACTGGTGCCTGGTCGACGCCGCGCGCGACCGACGGCTGGACGAGACTAAGACGCGCGCACTGCTCGGGTCCTACGCGGCCCTGCGCCCGCTTATAGCGCTCGAGCGGGGCGCGTGGCCGGTGCTGCTGCGCGCCGCGGCGCTGCGCTTCTGGCTGTCGCGCCTGTACGACCTGCATCTGCCGCGCGCCGGGGTGCTGGTGCATGCGCACGATCCGGACCACTTCCGCGACATCCTTGCGCTGCGCGCCGGCATCGGCGAAGCGCCGTGGCTGGCATGATGACCACCAGCGCGCGCGTCGTGCCGTGGGCGCGCGGGGCGCACTGGCTCGCGGATGGCTGGCGGCTGTTTCGCGTCGCGCCGCTCGCCTGGATCGCGCTGGTGTTCGGCTACTGGATGCTGATGATCATGGTGTCGATGCTGCCCGTGGTGGGCATCGCACTCGCGTCGATTCTCGTGCCGCCGTTCTCGGTCGGCTTCATGGCGGTGAGCCGCGCCGCGGCGCGGCGCGCGCCGCTCGCGCTGCCGTTGCTCTTCGCTGGGTTTCGCGAGCGCGTGCAGACGCAGCTCCTGCTCGGTGGCGTATACCTCGCGTGCCTCGCGCTGCTGCTCGCGGCGAGCGCGCTGGCCGATGGCGGCGCTCTGGCGCAATGGCTGCTGTCGGCCGAGCGGCCTGCCGCCGAATCGCTGCAGTCGGGAGCGTTCTTCCTGGCGCTCGCCAGCGCCGCGGCGCTCTACCTGCCGGTCATGTTCGCGTTCTGGTTCGCGCCGGTGCTGGCCGCCTGGCACGGCATGGGCGTCGCGAAGGCGCTGTTCTTCAGCCTGTTCGCTTGCCTCATGAACTGGCGCGCTTTCCTGTCCTATGGCGTGGCGGCCGCGCTGGTGACCGCCGCGGCGCCGCTCGCGGCGCTTAGCGCGTTCGACTGGATGTCGCGCGGGGCTCTGCGCGCGCAGTCCGATGCGCTGCTATTTCCCCTGCTGCTGGTGATCTTGCCGACGCTGCTCGCGAGCTTCTACGCCAGCTACCGCGACATCTTCGGCGCGCCCGACGCGGCCTAAGCCCCTCTCGCGGGAACGGTTGCTGCGTCGCAGCAGACAGCTAGAATCCGCCCATGCAAGCGCGCCTGCGCGAGATTCCGTACAACTACACCTCGTTTTCCGATCGCGAGGTCGTCGCGCGCCTGCTCGGGCCGCACGCATGGCGGCTGATCTCCGAGCTGCGCGCCGAGCGCCGCACGGGCCGGTCGGCGCGCATGCTCTACGAAGTGCTCGGCGAGATGTGGGTCGTGCTGCGCAACCCCTACCTCGAGGACGACCTGATCGCGCATCTGCGGCGCCGCGCCGAGGTGCTCGCCGGAATGCGCCGGCGCCTGGACGAGATCGAGGCGAGGCGCGGCGAAAGCGAGCGCGTTGCCGAGCTCTTGGGCGAAGCGCGCGCAGCGCTCGAGCGCTTTGAGGCCGGGTTCGAGGAAACGCGCGCGCTGCGCGCAAAGGCGCGTCGCCGCCTGGCGCGTGTCACGCGCCGCGACAATGTGTACTTCGACGGCTTCGCGCGCGTTTCGCACGTCACTGACGCGACTGACTGGCGGGTCGAATACCCCTTCGCGGTGGTTACGCCCGACCGCGAGGAAGACATGCTGCCGGTCGTCAGAACCCTGATCGCACTCGGCTTGACCATCATTCCGCGCGGCGGCGGCACCGGGTATACGGGGGGCGCGGTACCGCTCACGCGCCGCTCGGCGGTGCTCAATACCGAAAAGCTGGAGGCGCTCGGGGCGGTCGAGTGGGCCGAGCTGCCCGGCACGGGGCGCCGCGTGCCGACGATTCGCTGCGGCGCCGGCGTGGTGACCCGCCGCGTGATAGAGGCCGCCGAGGCGCAGGGACTCGTGTTCGCCGTCGATCCGACTTCGGCCGACGCGTCCTGCATCGGCGGCAATGTCGCGATGAACGCCGGCGGCAAGAAGGCGGTGCTGTGGGGCACCGCGCTGGACAATCTCGCCTCCTGGCGCATGGTGACGCCGGACGCCGAATGGCTCGAGATCGAGCGCATCGGCCACAACCTCGGTAAGATCCACGATGCGGCGACGGCGAGTTTCCGGCTGCGCCGCTACGCGGCCGACGGCAAGCGCCTGCTGGAAGAGCGCATGCTCGAGATCGAGGGAACGCGCTTCAGGAAGAGGGGGCTCGGCAAGGACGTCACCGATAAGTTCCTCGCGGGCCTGCCCGGGGTACAGAAGGAAGGCACCGACGGGGTCATCGTATCGGCGACTTTCGTGCTGCATCGCATGCCGGCGCACGTGCGCACGGTATGCCTCGAGTTCTTCGGTAGCGCCAAGGAGGCCGTGCCGGCCATCGTCGAGGTGAAAGCCTACCTCGACGGGCATGCGCAGGTGAAGCTCGCCGGACTGGAGCACCTCGACGAACGCTACGTCAAGGCCGTCGGCTACGCTACCAAGTCGCGCCGCAACCAGCGCCCGCGCATGGTGCTGATCGGCGACATCGTCGGCGACAGCGTCGACGAGGTGGCAAGCGCCGCCTCGGCCGTGGTGCGCATCGCCAACGCGCGCGGCGGCGAGGGGTTCGTCGCGGTGTCCGCCGAGGCGCGGCGCCGTTTCTGGCTCGATCGCGCGCGCACCGCGGCGATCGCCAAGCATACCAACGCGTTCAAGATCAACGAAGACGTGGTGATTCCGCTCGAGCGCCTCGCCGAATACAGCGACGGCATCGAGCGCATCAACATCGAGTTCTCCATCGCCAACAAGCTCGAGCTGCTCGATGCGCTGGAAGAGTACTTCTCGGGGGAGCTGCCGCTGTACAAGTTCGAGGAGCCCGTACCGGCTGCCGAGGTGCTCGGCGAGCGGCCGCAGCGCGCGCTCGAGCTGATCCGCGCGGTGCGCGCACGCTGGCGCGAGCTGGGCGAGAACCTGGACGCGCACTTCGAGGCGCTGCAGGCGCGCAGCGAGCGCCTTTCGTGGAAGACCGAGGTGCGCGAGCCGCTGCAGCGCATCTTTTCCGGAATCGCGTTCCGCCCCATTCTCGAGGGGGCGGAAAGGGTGCATGCGCGCGTGCTGCGCGGCAGGGTTTTCGTTGCGCTGCACATGCATGCGGGCGACGGCAACGTGCATACCAACATCCCCGTGAATTCGGACGATTACGCAATGCTGGGGCGCGCCACGCAGGCCGTCGCGCGTATCATGCGCCTGGCGAAGTCCCTCGGCGGCGTGATCTCGGGCGAGCATGGCATCGGCATCACCAAGCTCGAGTTCCTCGAGCCCGGCGAGCTCGAGGCGTTTCGCGCCTACAAACAGGCGGTCGACCCGCAGGGACGCTTCAACGCCGGCAAGCTGCTCGCCGGCGGCGACTTGAGCGATGCGTACACGCCCAGCTTCTCGCTGATCGGCGCGGAATCGCTGATCCTGGAGCAGTCCGATCTGGGCCGCGTCTCGGATTCGATCAAGGATTGCCTGCGCTGCGGCAAGTGCAAGCCGGTGTGCGCAACACACGTGCCGCGCGCCAACCTGCTTTATTCGCCGCGCAACAAGATCCTGGCCGCGTCGCTGCTGATCGAGGCCATCCTGTACGAAGAGCAGACGCGCCACGGCGTTGCGCTCTCGCACTATGCGGAGTTCGGCGATGTCGCCGATCATTGCACTGTATGCCACAAGTGCGAGAGCCCCTGCCCGGTAGACATCGATTTCGGCGACGTATCGATCGCGATGCGCAACCTCTTGCGGCGCAGCGGCAAGCGGCAGACGAATCTCGGCACGCGCGCGTCGATGCTGTTTCTCAGCGCGACCGACCCGCGCACGGTAAAGCTGGCGCGCGCGGCGCTGATCGGCTGGGGCTACGGCCTGCAGCGCGCGGCGCACCGCGTGGCACGCGGCCTCGGCCTGGCACGCGCGCAGAGCGCGCATCCGCCGGCAAGCACCGGCCGGCCGGCGGCGGCGACGCAGGTCATCCATCTCATAAACAAGCCGATGCCCGGCGGCTTGCCGAAGAAGACTGCCCGCGCGCTGCTCGACATCGAGGATCCGAAGATCGTTCCGATCGTGCGCGACCCTGCCAGGGTCAGCGAGGACAGCGAGGCGGTCTTCTACTTTCCGGGCTGCGGCTCGGAGCGACTGTTCTCCCAGGTCGGCCTGGCTGCGCAGGCGATGCTCTATCGGGTAGGCGTGCAGTGCGTGCTGCCTCCGGGCTACCTGTGCTGCGGTTACCCGCAGACCGCCGCGGGCGAGGCGGAGCGCGGCGAGCGCATCATCACGCAGAACCGCGTGCTGTTCCACCGGTTGGCGACCACGCTCAACTATCTGGACATCCGCACGGTGATCGTTTCCTGCGGCACTTGCCTGGATCAGCTCGAGAGCTACGAGTTCGACAGGATCTTTCCCGGCAGCCGACTGCTCGACATCCACGAATACCTGCTGGAGAAGGGCGTGAAGCTAGACGGCGTGTCCGGCGAGCGCTATCTCTACCACGATCCCTGCCACAGCCCCATCAAGCAGCACCAGCCGCTCGAGGTGGCGCGCGCGCTGACCGGGTCCGAGGTAGCACTTTCGCCGCGCTGCTGCGGCGAGTCCGGCACGCTCGCGCTGACGCGCCCTGACGTCTCGACGCAGGTGCGCTTTCGCAAGCAGGAAGAGCTGGAGGCCGGCGTCGCCGCACTGCGGGCCGGCGACCCGCGCCGCAGTGTGAAAATTCTCACATCCTGCCCCTCGTGCCTGCAGGGACTGGCGCGCTTCTCTGGTGACACTGCTGCGCAAGCCGACTATATTGTGGTCGAGATGGCGCGCCGCCTGCTTGGCGAGAATTGGTTGCCGGAATTCGTCGCCCGCGCGAACGCCGGTGGCATTGAGCGAGTGCTGCTCTGATGGATTGCGAGTTCTGTGACCGAGACGGTGGTCCCGTGCTGTGGCGCGACGGCTTCTGCCGCATCGTGCGTGCGCCGTCGCAGGACTACGCAGGCTTCTGCCGCGTGATACTCAATCGGCACGCGCGCGAGATGACCGACCTGGCGCCTGCCGAGCGCGCGCGGCTGATGGATGCGGTCTTTGCCTGCGAGTCGGCGCTGCGCGAGCTGTTCGATCCCGACAAGATCAATCTGGCGAGCCTGGGCAATCTGGTGCCGCACCTGCACTGGCACGTGATAGCCCGCCACGCGGACGACCCGCATTTCCCGGATCCGATCTGGGCCGCGCCACGGCGCGCGAGCGCCCCGCCGCGCGCGTTGCGCAACGATGTTTCCGACGCGCGGCTCGGCACACGCCTCGCGGCGCTGCTCGCGCAGCCCGCGGCATGAGGCGCCCCCCATGAACGACATCGTCCTTCCCGACCTTGCCCCGAATGCGTCGCCCGATTTTCTCGACGCGGCGGCCTGCAAGGCGTGGGTCGAGAACGTCCCGCTCTCGAACATTCCTGCCGCGCAGCGCCAGCTGCTCGAGGCCGTCGAAGAGTTCAATCGCTTCCCGACCAGGGCGACCAACCGGCTGGCGGTGATGGAAACGCTGCGCGAGCCGGTGCACTTCGTGCAGATGGAGCAGGCCAAGCGCTTCACCAATCGCGCTCTGCCGATGGCCGAGAACGAGGTGCAGGTGTTCCAAGACACGGTCGCCTTGTGGCAGCGGATGCATATCGGCTACCTGCGCTGCCTTGGCGCGGTGGGCGAGGGCGAACCGGGAATGCGCGCGCAGGCGGCGTTGGTGTGCCAGCGCGCCCTTGCCTACTCCGGCCTCAAGATGTTCCATCACTACCGCGCATATCGGCAGGTGCCGCCGCGCGAATGGGCCGCGCTGCACCGCGTGTACGCGCGGGCGGAAGCGCTTGGCGTGTCCAACGAGCCGGTCAAGGACTACATGAACCGGGACGTGCACGACACCTCGCCGCGCATCGCCTATCTGCGCGCGATCCTGATGGGAATGTGCAGTCCGAACGAGCTCGCGCAGCGCCAGATCACGTTCGTCGCGTTCCTGCTGGAGCGCTGGGCCGAGCGCGTCGAGATCCTCACGCACCCGGTGGGCGAGGCCGACGTGCCGGAGTTGGTGGTGGACCTCGCGTCGGATCGCTGCCCGGAGCGCGTCGCCCGCGACGAGGCCGTCGCGCCGATGAAGGAGCCGCGCTACCTGGACGCGCGGCGGCTCGCCAAGAGCCTGCGCAACCGCATCGGCTTGCTGCGCAAGGGCGAGTCCCCGGCCAAGCTCGCGCTGGGCGAGGACTGCGTGCAGCCCTCGTGCGAGCAGCTACTGGTGTTCCTGTATCGCCAGTGGTACCAGCCGCGTCCGACGCGCGTACAGGAGCGGCGCAGCGCGAGCCACGCGGCGGACGTGTGTAACGGCATGGCGGCGATTCACTACCACATCTCGGGCCAGGCATTCCGCCAGCCGGGCGGGCAAGCCGACCTTACCAAGAAAGAGCGAGAGGAGATCGCGACCTTCGGACGCATCAGCACGCGCCATGAGGACGACTACAGCGAGTCGAAGGGAATCGTGCTGGAGCGCTGGAAGCTGGAAGACGAGAGCGCACAGGGGCTCAAGATGCTGCGCCCGGCGAGCGATCCCGGGAAACGGTATGCGCACGGCCAGCTGGTCGGCGTGCGCCCCGCAGACGGCAAGAACTTCATGCTGGGCCAGGTGCGCTGGCTGATGATCAATGACAAGGGCGACGTTTATGCCGGCGTGCGGCTGCTGCCGGGCCTGCCGGCGGCGATGGCCGTGCGCCCATCAGGGGTGAACGCGATGAAGGAGCAGTACGTTCCCGGGCTGTCTCTCACCGGGGTTCCGGCGCTCGATTCGCCGCCAACGGTTGTGCTGCCCACGGGCTGGTACAGGCCCAAGCGCGTCATCGACGTGTATGTCGACTCGCCGGTGCGGGTACGGCTCACCGAGGTGATCGAGCGCGGCGTGGATTTCGAGCGCGTCGCCTACGAGATACTGCCCTAGCTCTCTCAGGCCGCGCGCGCTGCGCTCGAGGCGCGCACGCGCGAGGCGGGGAACACGGCGCTGAAGACCGAGCCGCGTCCAGGCTCGCTTTGCACGTTCAGGCTCGCCTGGTGGCGCGTGAGCGCATGCTTGACGATCGCCAGCCCCAGGCCGGTGCCGCCCGTCTCGCGCGAGCGGCTGCTATCGACGCGGTAGAAGCGCTCCGTGAGCCGCGCGATGTGGCGCGGCTCGATGCCGATACCGCTGTCCTCGACGCTGAAGATCCCGCGCCCCCCCTCGAGCCGCCACGCGAGCCGGATCGAGCCGCCCTCGGGGGTATAGCGCACCGCGTTCGAGACCAGATTCGAAAACGCACTGGTGAGCTCCTTTAGGCTGCCTTTGAGGCGGCTGTCGGCCTGCACCGAAATGGCGATGCGGTGTCGCGCGCCGGAGAGCGCCCGCGCTTCCTCGGTCAGCTTCTCGACCAGCTGCGCGACCTCGATCTCCTGCTCGTCATCCGGCGCGCCGCTCGCCTCGAGCGCGGAAAGGGTGAGCAGGTCTTCGATCAGGCGACGCATGCGCTGCGCCTGATCGCGCATCAGGCCGAGGAAGCGGCTGCGCTGCGCCTCGCTCAGGCTGATCGCGGGGTCCGCGAGCGTCTCGACGAATCCCGACAGCACGGTAACGGGTGTCTTGAGCTCGTGCGACACGTTGGCCACGAAATCGCGCCGCATGGTCTCGAGCCGCTGCTCGCTCGTCACGTCGCGCGACAAGAGCAGCTTCTGCTCGGCGCCGAACTCGATCACGCGCACCGACAGCATGGCGTCCGTGCGCGCCGAGCGCAGCATCAGGGGCTCCGCATAGCGCCGCGCCCCCAGGTAGGCGACGAAATCCGGCTGGCGCACGAGGTTGCTGATCGCCTGTCCGAAATCGCGGCGCGCGTCGATGCCGAAATGCTGTTCGGCCGTGGGATTGGACCATTCGATGTGGTCCTCGCCGTCGAGTATCACGACGCCATCCGGCAGCGCGCGTCCTGCCGCACGAAAGCGTGACAGCGCGCGCATGAGCCCCTGGTGTTCTTCGTCGCGCTGCTTCAGACGCTGGTGCAAGCGCGCGAAGACGTCTTCCCATAGCCCGGCGCCGACGGGCAGGGCCTCGGCGCCCGGGTGCCCGAGCCAGGAAAAGAACGAGGCGAGCTGCCGGGTGTGGTACAGCAGCCGCACTGCGAACACCGTCGCGACCGCGGCCCAGGCCCAGGCTCCCCCTGCCAGCGGCCAGAGCACGAGTCCCGCGGCAGCCGCCGCCACTGCGACGCCGAAGGTGCTGGTCCAAACTCGGTTCATACGCCTCGGGAGCACCGTGTCCGAGCCCCGCGGCGATTGTCTCACATCGGCGCGCCGGCGAAGCGGTAGCCCGAGCCGCGCACGGTCTGGATCAGCCGGTCGTGGCCAGAGGGCTCGAGCGTCTTGCGCAGCCGGCGAATGTGCACGTCCACGGTGCGCTCTTCGATGAACACGTGGTCGCCCCACACCTGATCGAGAAGCTGGGCGCGCGAATGCACGCGCTCCGGATGGGTCATCAGGAAGTGCAGCAGCCGAAATTCGGTCGGACCGAGCTCCAGCGGCCGGCGGTCGCCGAACACGCGCCGCGTGGCCGGCTCGAGCCGCAGTCCGCCGAGCTCGACCGGCTCGTCGGTCATCTGCGGCGCGCGCCGGCGCAGCACGGCCTTGATGCGCGCGACCAGCTCCTTGGGCGAGAAGGGTTTGGTGACGTAATCGTCGGCGCCCGCCTCGAGGCCCATGATTTTGTCCGATTCCTCCGCGCGCGCCGTGAGCATGATCATCGGAACCTGGCGCGTGCGCTCGCTCTGGCGCAGCTGCCGGGCGAGCGATACGCCCGACATGCCGGGCAGCATCCAGTCGATGAGCAGCAGGTCGGGCAGCGCGTGGCGCACCACGCGCAGCGCTTCCTCGGCGTCGCGCGCGCGGATCACGTGGTGACCGGCGTGCTCCAGGTTGACCGCGATCAATTCCTGTATCGCCGGCTCGTCCTCTACCACCAAGATATTGACCGCCATCGTCCCGCCCGTCCCGCAATACGACGATTGTAAGAACTTTTTGTGACAGTAACGTTGCATCGACACGGGGTATCATCCGCCCTGCGCCGGCCCGTCATGTCCAGCTCAGACGCCACCGTTCCGACCGAAATCCGCCTGCACCGCAAGTCGCGCGTGCTCGAGCTCACGTACGGCGATGGCCGCGGCTTCCGGCTGCCGTTCGAGTTCCTGCGCGTGTACTCCCCGTCGGCCGAGGTGCGCGGGCACGGCCCGGGCCAGGAGGTGCTTCAGACGGGCAAGCGCGAGGTCGATATCACCGCGCTCGAACCGGTGGGATCGTATGCCGTGCAGCCCGTGTTCTCCGACGGCCACAGCACCGGTATTTACTCCTGGGATTACCTCTACGAGCTGGGCGCGAATCAGGAGCGCCTTTGGGCCGAGTATCTCGGTCGGCTCGAAGCTGCGGGCGCGAGCAGGTGAGGGTAGCAAGCACATACACATGACTTCCGAGACGGATTTCGGCTTCGAGCGCGTCGCGACACACGAGAAAGCGGCGCGCGTGGGCGAGGTGTTCGACCGCGTCGCCGAGCGCTACGACCTGATGAACGACCTGATGTCGTTCGGCCTGCATCGCGCGTGGAAATGGTTTGCCGTGCAGCTCGCGCATCTGCACCCGGGCGAGCGCGTGCTGGACGTCGCCTCGGGCAGCGGCGACCTCGCGCGCGCGATCGCGCGGCGCGTCGCGCCCGGTGGGCAGGTTCTGCTTACCGACATCAACGCGCACATGCTCGCGCGCGGGCGCGACCGTCTGGCGGACGCCGGCTTCCTCCCGCCGTCCGTGCAGTGCGACGCCGAGCACCTGCCCTTTCGCGACGGCAGCTTCGACTGCGTGACGGTCGGGTTCGGCTTGCGCAACATGACGCGCAAGGAGCACGCGCTCGCCGAGATGACGCGCGTGCTCAGGCGCGGCGGCCGCCTCCTGGTGCTCGAGTTCTCGCATGTCGCCAAACCCCTCGAGCGCGCCTACGAATACTATTCTTTCAACGTGCTGCCGTGGCTGGGGCAGCGCGTCGCCGGCAGCGGCGAGGCGTATCGCTACCTCGCCGAGTCGATCCGCATGCATCCGGACCAGGCGAACCTCGCGCGCATGCTGCAGGACGCCGGGTTGGCGCAGGTCGAGTATTTCAATCTCGCCGCCGGCGTGGTTGCCGTGCACCGGGGCTACAAGATCTGAGGCGAGGCGCTGTTGCCCGACCCGACGCTGCGGTAGGATGCGCGTGGTCGGAGATCCGATACCGAGATTGCGCATGCGAACTCTGCTTGCGGTGCTTGCCGGGACGCTCGTCGGCGCGGCGCTGCTCGTCACCGACGCCGAGGCGAAGCGTCTGGGCGGAGCGGGCTCGATGGGCATGCAGCGCAACGTCGCCACTCAGCCCGCCGCTCCCGCGCGCCAGGCGCCGGCTACCCCGGTTGCAACCGGCGGCGGGTGGCTGCCTACGCTCGGCGGGCTGGCCCTTGGCGGACTGCTTGGCGGCCTGCTCGGCGGAAGCGGATTTGGCGGCGCGTTCGTGCTCGTCGTGCTGACGTTCGGAGCGCTCGCGTACCACTGGCTACGCGCCCGCGCGCGCAACTCTGAGCCCTTGCCGCCCGTGAAATATGGCGCTCTTGACCTGGGCAACGCCTCGCCGGCCGCATCACCTCAGCAGCCCACGGCATTCAGTGCGCCGTCCGCACCGGCTCCCAAGGTTCCTGCGGGATTCGACGTGGCGGGCTTCGTGCGCGCGGCGAAGCTCAACTTCATCAAGCTGCAGGTCGCCAACGACCTGGGCGATCTGCACCAGATCGGGGAATTCGCGACTCCCGAAATGTTCGATGCGCTCGTCAAAGACCTCGCTGCGCGCGGCGACGCCGCGCAACGGACCGACGTTGTCGCCCTCGAGGCAAAGCTGCTCGAGGTGGTGACGGAAGGAGACAGGCATCACGCAAGCGTGCGCTTTTCCGGGACGACGCGCGAGGCGCCGGGCGCGGCGCCTGCCGCATTCTCGGAAGTGTGGAACCTTGCCAAGCCCGTTGACGGGGCCTCCGGCTGGCTGCTTGCGGGCATCCAGCAGATGCACTGAGCGGAGCCCGGGGCGCGCGCAGGCCACCGCGAGGTGGCCTTTGTTTTTTCCGAGACTACGATGATCGCGCTGGAATCGCCGTTTGTAGCAGCCCTGAACCACCTGCTCGCTTCCGAAAGCTGGGCGAGCGCGCGGCTCGCGCCATTTGCCGGCGAAACGGTCACCTTCGCGACGCCGCCCCTTCCCGAGCTGCGCTTCGCGATCCTGGCCGACGGACACGTGGCGCCGGCCCCCGCTGGGGCCGAGGCTTCACTTACGGTTACGCTGCGCCCCGACGCGCTTGCCGCGCTGACGCGCGGCGAGGAGCATTTCATGCGTTCGGTTCAGGTGACCGGCAATGCGCGACTGGCGAGCGAGGTGCTGTTGCTGGTGCGGCATCTACGCTGGGACGCCGAGGAAGACCTGGCGCGCCTGGTCGGTGACGTCGCTGCGCACCGGCTCGCGGGCGCCGTACGCGATTTCGCAGCATGGCAGACGGACGCCGTGCGCCGCCTGGCCGACAGCCTGGTCGACTACGCGGTCGAGGAGCGGCGCATGCTGGTCAAACGCGCTGAACTCGATTCTCTCGCCGCCGAGGCCGCCCAGCTGCGCGACGCGCTCGAGCGGCTGGAAAAGCGCATCGGGCGCCTTGCCTGACGCCGACAATGAGGGCCTTTCTCCGCCTCCTGCGCATTTTTTGGATCGGCCTGCGCTTCGGCCTGTACGAATTCGTGCCACGGCTGGGCGAAAGCCGCCTGCTCGCCGCGCTCACGCACGCGCCCCGGGTAGCGCGCGCCGAGCGGCTGCGGCGTGCGCTCGAGACGCTCGGCCCGATCTTCGTGAAATTCGGCCAGGTGCTCTCCACGCGGCGGGATTTGCTGCCCGCGGACATCGCCGACGAGCTGGCGAAGCTGCAGGACCAGGTGCCGCCGTTCGCTTCTTCGCTGGCGAGCGCGGAGATCGAGCGCGCGCTCGGCGAGCCGATCGACGAGGTCTTCTCCAGCTTCGGGCGCGAGCCGGTGGCAAGCGCGTCGATCGCGCAGGTGCACCTCGGCGTTCTGCACGACGGCCGCGAGGTCGCGGTCAAGGTGCTGCGTCCCGGCATTGAGCGCGCCGTCGCGAGGGACGTGGCACTGCTCGAGACCGCCGCGCGCGTGGTGGAGCGCCTGTGGCCGGACGGTCGCCGCCTCAAGCCGCGCGAGGTCGTGGCCGAGTTCTCGCGCCACCTCGAAGACGAGCTCGACCTGATGCGCGAAGCGGCGAACGCGAGCCAGCTGCGGCGCAACTTCGCCGGCTCGCCGCTGCTGCAGGTGCCGGCGATCTACTGGGATTGGTGCTCGCAGCGCGTCATGGTCATGGAACGCATGCACGGCACCCCCGTGTCACAGACCGAGACGCTGCGGTCTCGGGGCATCGACATACCCAAGCTGGCGCGCGCGGGCGTCGAGATCTTCTTCACGCAGGTGTTCCGCGACGGCTTCTTTCACGCCGACATGCACCCGGGCAACATCTTCGTCGCCGACGACGGTCGCTACGTGGCGCTCGACTTCGGCATCATGGGCGCGCTCACCGAGACCGACAAGAACTACCTGGCGCAGAACTTCATCGCGTTCTTCAACCGCGACTACCGTCGCGTGGCGCAGGCGCACCTGGACGCCGGCTGGGTGCCCGAGGACACGCGCGTCGACCAGTTCGAGGCGGCGATTCGGGCCGTGTGCGAGCCGATTTTCGCCCGGCCGCTGAAGGAGATCTACTTCGGCAAGCTGCTGTTGCGCCTGTTCCAGACCTCGCGCCGCTTCAACGTCGAGATCCAGCCCCAGCTGGTGATGCTGCAGAAGACGCTGCTCAACATCGAGGGCCTGGGACGCGAGCTCGACCCGGAACTCGACCTGTGGAAGACCGCGAAGCCCTTCCTCGAGCGCTGGATGAAGGAGCAGATCGGCTGGCGCGGCCTGCGCAAGGCGCTCAGGCAGGAGGCGCCCTACTGGGCGGCGACGCTGCCGCAGCTGCCCAGGCTCGTGCACCGGGCGCTCGCCGCGGACCGGCTCGGCGCGCTCGAGCGGGCGATGGCGCGCCTCGCCGAGCAGAGCGGGCGGCGCAATCGCCTGCTCGCTCTGATCGCGGCGCTGCTTGCCGTGCTCCTCGCGGTACAGCTTCTTTGCTAGTATTCCGCGTCCGTTCACTGCCTGCAGCATGGCGCTACTAGAGATTCGCAACGTCACCAGGCGTTTCGGTTCGCTCACCGCGGTCGACAACGTCAGCTTTTCGGTGGAAGCAGGTGAGTTCTTCACCCTGCTCGGACCCTCCGGCTGCGGAAAGACGACGCTGTTGCGCATGATCGCCGGCTTTGATCTGCCCGATGCGGGCGCGATCGTGCTGGACGGCGTGGACATGGCCGATACGGCGCCCGAGCGGCGGCCGATCCACACCGTGTTCCAGAGCTACGCGCTGTTTCCGCACATGACCGTGTCGCAGAACATCGCGTTTCCGCTGCGCATGGCGGGCATTGCGCCCGCGCAGATCGCCGAGCGCGTCAAGGAGGCGCTCGCCCTGGTGCATCTGGAGGAGAAGGAGCGCCACTATCCGCACGAGCTCTCGGGCGGCCAGAAGCAGCGCGTCGCGCTCGCGCGCAGTCTCGTCAATCGGCCGCGCCTGCTGCTGCTCGACGAGCCGCTCGGCGCGCTGGACGCGAAGCTGCGCGAGGAGATGCAGGTCGAGCTCCTGGAGATGCAGCGCGAAGTCGGCATCACCTTCGTCTTCGTGACGCACGCGCAGTCCGAGGCGCTCGCGCTGTCGGACCGCATCGCGGTGATGAACGCGGGGCGCATCGAGCAGCTGGACGAGCCATCGCGGCTGTACGGCATCCCCAGAAACCGCTTCGTCGCCGACTTCATCGGCAAGATCAACATGCTCGAAGGAGAGGTCGCCGAGTCGGGCGACGGGCGCGTTCGTCTGCGTGTCCCCGGCTTGGGCGAAATCCAGGCGCGCGTGGAAAGCCCGCCGCGGGCAGGCTCATCGGCGGCCGTGGCGCTGCGCCCCGAGCAGGTCAGGATCGCCGGTCTCGACGCGCCGCTCGAACTGCCGAATCGCTACCGCGGCAAGGTGCACGATTTCCTGTACGTGGGCGATGTCACAACCTATATCGTTGATCTGCCGAATGGTCAGCAGCTCCAGGCGCTGCTGCCGAATTCCTCGCCCGGGCGGGCCAAGTTCTTCGAGGTAGGCGATCCGGTGTCCGTCGCCTGGCCGGCCGAGGCCGGCGTAGTCCTGACCGAATAGATGGGCTCGCGGCGCACGCTCAGGTGGCTCGTCGGCGGGCCGCCGTTCCTGTTCCTGGTCGTTTTCTTCCTCCTGCCGGCGCTCATCATGGTGGTGGCGTCATTCCGCTATCCCGGCGAGTTCGGCGGGCTCGCGCCCCTGTTTGGCGCCCGGCCAGGAGAGGATTCCGGGCTGACCGCTGAGAGCTACAGGGTGTTCTTCGGTGACTGGGTGTACTTGGAGATCTTCGCCAAGTCCTTCGGGGTGGCGGGGCTGACCACGCTGGTGTGCCTGTTGATGGCCTATCCGCTCGCCGCGCTCATCGCGCGGCGGCCGAAAACCGAGCGCAACCTGATGGTGCTGCTGGTGGTGCTGCCGTTCGCGTCCAACTTCCTGGTGCGGGTATACGCCTGGATGATCATCCTCGGGCCGTTCGACCTGCTGTTCAACCGCTTCGCGGTGATCTGCGGCATGGTCTACGTGCACCTGCCTTTCATGATCTTGCCGCTGTACACCAACCTGGAGAAGCACGATCCGGTGTTGCTCGACGCGGCGCAGGATCTCGGCGCGAATGCCTGGCAGCGCTTCTGGCGCGTGACGTTCCCGCTCTCGCTGCCCGGGATCTTTTCCGGCTCGGCGCTCGTGTTCATCCCGGTGCTCGGCATGTTCGCGATCCCCGAGATCCTGGGCGGCAAGGACGACTGGATCGTCGGCAACATGATCAAGGAATCGTTCCTCGGCACGCGCGACTGGCCTTTCGGCAGCATGCTCTCACTCATGCTGACCATCGCCGTGCTGGCGGTCGCCGGCGCGACGAGCTGGCTCGCGGCGCGCGGCATGAGGCGCGCGTGAGGGCGGGGCGGAGCGCCGGTGCGTAGGCTCGCGCTCGCGGTCGAGGGGCTCGCCATCGCCGTCCTGTTCGGCAGCTTCCTCGTTTCCGGCGGCAAGACCGTGCTCGCCGGCGCGGCGTTCGCGCTGCTCGGGCTCGCTTTCGCCCTGGGGTTCGCCGGACGGCGCGGCGAGCTGGAGCGATTCTGGCTGTGGTTCGCGAGCCTGCTGGTGTACGCGTTCCTGTATATCCCGCTGATCATCGTGGTGATCTTCTCGTTCAACGACTCGAAGCTGAACGCCGAGTGGGTCGGCTTCACCACCGGCTGGTACGCCAAGCTGTTTGCCGACGAAGAGATGCTGCACGCGGCGCTCAATTCCGTGACCATCGCTTGCGTCGCGTCGCTCATCGCCACGGTTCTGGGAACGATGGCCGGGATCTCGATGCACCGCTTCAAGCCGCGGCTGCTGCCGTTCCTCGTGTTCACCCCGGTCGCGATGCCCGAGATCCTGCTCGGGGTGTCGCTGCTCATCTTCTTCCTGAATACGGCCAAGCCGGCGCTGGGCGCGGTCGGCATCGAGATGGGTCTGGGGCTGACGACCGTGGTCATCGCGCATATCACGTTCTGCATCGGGTTCGTGGCGATCATCGTGCGTGCACGGCTCGCAGGCATGGACGAGTCGATCTTCGAGGCGGCGCGCGACCTCGGCGCCACGCCCTGGCAGACATTCCGACTCGTGACTTTGCCGCTCATCCTGCCGGGCGTGATCGCCGGCGCCCTGATGGCCTTCACGCTTTCGATCGACGATTTCGTCATCACCTTCTTCACCTCGGGCGTGGGGACGAAGACGCTGCCGCTCGAGATCTACACCATGATCAAGGTGGCGGTGACGCCCGAGGTGAACGCGGTCTCGGCGCTGCTCATGGTGCTGACGCTCGCCATGATCGTTACCGCGAGCAAGCTGGCGCCCGACCTCATGCGGGCCAAGGCGTGATGCTGAAACGCGCATCTCGCAGCCTGCTCGCTGCCGCGCTGGCGCTGGCGGCGGGCGCGGCGTTCGGCGCGTCGCAAGACGTCCTGCGCATGTTCAACTGGAACAACTACATGACCGACGATGCGGTCACGCGCTTCGAAGCGCTGTGCAACTGCCGCCTGGTGCAGGACTACTACTCGGACAACGAGGAGATGCTGGCGAAGCTCGCCGCGGGAGCGACGGGCTACGACCTGATCGTGCCGACGGGCAACGCGGTGGAGGCGCTGATCAAGTCGGGCCAGTTGCGGCCGATCGACAAGTCGAAGATTCCCAACCTGAAGAACATCAAGCCGCAATACCTGAACACCTGGTTCGACCCGGGCAACCGCTACTCGGTGCCCTACGCGTACTCGCTCACCATCATCGGCTACAACGTGGAGAAGATGCGCGCTCTTGGCCTGCCGACCGATACCTGGGCGGTCATCTTCGAGCCGCGCTACCTGGAGAAGGTGAAGGGCAAGGTAACGGTGCTCGATTCCCAGCGCGAGCTGTTCGCTGCGGCGCTCAAGTACCTCGGCTATTCCGTAAATGAGAGAAGCGAGGAGAAGCTCAAGCAGGCGCGCGACCTGATCCTGCGCGCGAAGCCGTACTGGGCTGCGTTCAATGCGGCGTCTTATTTCAAGGAGCTCACGGTCGGCAACATCTGGCTGGTGCAGGGCTACTCCAACGACCTGTACACGGCGCAGCAGGACGCAAAGAAAGCCGGGCGCCCGTTCACCATCGCCTACTCGACGCCCAAGGAAGGGGCGGTGTTCGCGCTCGACAATCTGGTGATCGACAAGTCCGGCAAGCGTCCGGACCTGGCGCAGTTGTTCATGAATTACTGGCTCGAGGGTCGCGCTTCGGCCGAACTCACCAACCTGATCGGGGCCGGCAATCCCAATCAGGACTCCCTGCCGCTCGTCGACCCCCAGATCGCCCGCAACGAGGCGATCTTTCCCGACGCCGAGCACTTCAAGCACCTGGAAATGCTGCGCGACTACGACCGCAGGACCCGGCGCATGCTCAACCGGCTGTGGGTGGAGATCAAGGTTCGCTAACGCGCGTGCGTGCCTCGCCGCTCGGGCGGGCTGCGTTCGCCGTTTATCTGCTGCTGGTCATCTACGGCTCGCTCTACCCCTTCACCGGCTGGCGCGATCAAGGCCTGTCGCCCTTTGCGTTCGTCGTCGCCCCGGTGCCACGCTTCGTGACCGCCTTCGACGTGGCGGCGAATCTGATCGGCTACCTGCCCTACGGATTCTTGTGCGTGCTGGCGCTCCATCCGCGGCTGCAGGGGACGCGCGCGCTCGGCGTCGCGGCACTCAGCGGCGCGCTGCTGTCGCTTTGCCTTGAGGCCCTGCAGAGCTATCTTCCGGCGCGCTTTGCTTCCAACCTCGACGTGCTGTGGAACCTTGCCGGAACCCTCGCAGGCGGCGCGCTCGCGTTGCGTCTCGCGCCTTGGCTCCTCGGCACCGGGCCGCTGCACCGGGTGCGCAGCGCGCTGTTCCAGCCCGGTCTCGCCGCCGACCTGGGGCTGGTGCTTCTCGGCCTGTGGCTGTTCACGCAGCTCGATCCGACGACGCTGCTGTTCGGCGCGGGCGACCTGAGGAACCTCCTCGCCGGACCGGGCGGGGCATTGCATGCGCCCGAGCTCTTCGTTTCGGTCGAGGCGCTGACCTCCGCGGCGAATCTCGTCGCCGTCGCGCTGCTCATGTCACTGATCGCGCCGCCGGCCAGCCGCGTGCGCATCGTTTTCCTGGCGCTCATGCTGCTCGCCCTGTCGGTGAAAACCGCGGCGTTCGCGATCCTGATGCGCGCCGAGAACGTGCTTGCCTGGCTCACGCCCGGCGCCTGGCAGGGGCTCGCCATCGGGACGCTCGCCGCGTTCGCGGCGGTCGCCCTGCCACGCGCCGCGCGCGTCGTGCTCGCGGCGCTGCTGCTCATGGCGGCGACGGTGCTGGTAAATCTCGCGCCGCCCAATCCGTACCTCGCGGCGAACCTTACCCTGTGGCAGCAGGGGCATTTCCTCAACTTCAACGGCCTGACGCGGCTGGTTTCCTCTGCGTGGCCGTTCGCCGCCCTCGGCTACCTGACATGGGTCGCCGCCCGGCGCACTGCGCTCGGGTAGAATCGCGCCGCCATGCCCTACTACGCGCACCACGTCTTCTTCTGCTGCAATCAGCGAGACCCGGCCGAACGCACCAGCTGCAACATCAAGGGCGCCTCGCAGATGCGCGACTACGCGAAGCAGCGCATCAAGGAGCTCGGCCTGGCAGGCAAGGGCAAGGTGCGCATCAACCAGGCTGGCTGCCTCGACCGCTGCGAGGAAGGTCCGTGCATCGTGATCTACCCCGAGGCGGTCTGGTACACCTACGTCGACCGCGACGACATCGACGAGATCATCGAGGAGCACGTGCGCCACGGCCGCATCGTCGAGCGGCTCAAGATCTGATGCGGCCAAGCACCCGGCGCGCGTTCGTCGCCGGACCTGCCGGGCGCCTCGAGTGCGCGATCGATGGGCCTGCCGGCGAGGCGAGCGGCATTGCGCTCATCGCGCACCCGCACCCGCAATTCGGCGGCACGCTCGACAACAAAGTGGTGCAAACGCTGGCGCGCGCATTTGTCGAGCTGGGTTGCGTTGCGCTGCGCCCGAATTTCCGCGGCGTCGGCGCGAGCGAGGGCGTGTACGACGAAGGGCGCGGCGAGGTCGAGGACCTAGCCGCGGTTCTCGACTGGGGGCGGCGCGAATTCGGCGCGCTGCCCGTCGCGCTGGCCGGATTCTCGTTCGGTGCGGCGATGCAGGCGCGCCTTGCGGCGCGCGCAGCGCCGCAGCGCATGGCGCTGGTGGGCGTCGCGGCGGGCAGCTTCGAGGTGCCGGCCGTGCCGCCCGATACTCTGGTCATCCACGGCGAGCAGGACGAGACGGTGCCGCTTGCCGCGGTACTCGCCTGGGCGCGACCCCAAGAGCTGCCGGTGGTGGTGGTGCCCGGCGCCGACCATTTCTTCCATCGCAAGCTGCCGGTGCTGCGCGCGATCGTGCGGCAACGCTGGGGCCGATGAGCGCGGTGGTGCTCGCCACGCGCGGGCTGCGCAAGTCCTATGCGGGGGTCGAGGTGGTCGGCGGGGTCGATCTGCGGGTCGCTCAGGGCGAATGCTTCGGCCTGCTGGGTCCGAACGGCGCCGGCAAGACCACCCTCCTCAGGCTTTGTCTGGGCCTCACGGACGCCGACGGCGGCGAGATCGAGCTGCTCGGCAAGCCCGTGCCGCAACACGCGCGTGAGGCGCGCGCAAGGGTGGGCGTGGTGCCGCAGTTCGACAATCTGGATCCGGACTTCACGGTGGCCGAGAACCTGGTGGTCTTCGGCCGCTACTTCGGGCTCGCGGCGCGCGAGATCGAAGCGCGCATCCCGGCGCTGCTCGAGTACGCCGGCCTCGCGGGTCGCGCCCGCGCTAGATTGAACACGCTGTCGGGCGGCATGAAGCGACGCCTCACACTGGCGCGCGCGCTGGTCAACGAACCGAGCCTGGTGTTCATGGACGAGCCCACCACGGGACTCGATCCGCAGGCGCGGCACCTCATCTGGGAGCGCCTGCGGCGGCTCACGCAGGAAGGCAAGACGCTGGTGCTCACCACGCACTTCATGGAGGAGGCCGAGCGCCTGTGCTCCCGGCTGGTGATTCTAGACCGCGGCCGCATCGTCGCCGAAGGCAGCCCGCGCGCGCTGATCGCCGGGCACATCGAGGCACAGGTACTCGAGGTACACGGCCCGGGCGTCGAGCGGTGGATGGCCGGCGCGCGGCGCCTCGCGCCGCGCGTCGAGCGCGCCGGCGATACGGTCTTCTGCTACGCCGAAGACGTCGCGCCGCTGATCGCGGCCCTGCGCGGGCAGAGCGAGCTCATTTACCTGCATCGCCCGGCCAACCTGGAGGACGTGTTCCTCAAGCTGACCGGGCGCGATCTGCGCGACTGAGACATGCCGCGTGCCAAGCTCTTCGCCCCGCCCGCGCTCAGCCTGCGCTTCGTCGCGGTGTGGCGCCGCAACTGGCTGGTGTGGCGCAAGCTCGCCATACCCTCGATTCTCGGCAACCTTGCCGATCCACTGATCATGCTCTTCGGACTGGGCTACGGACTCGGGGCGGTGCTCGGAAAGATGCAGGGCACTTCCTACTTCGCCTATCTCGCCGCGGGATTCGTAGGCTCGGCGACCATGTACGCGGGCACCTTCGAGTCGCTGTTCTCCGCGTTCTCGCGCATGCATGTGCAGAAGACCTGGGACGCGATCCTGAACGCGCCGATGACGCTCGAGGACGTGGTCGCAGGCGAATGGGCTTGGGCCGCCACCAAGGCGCTCGCCGCGGGCCTGTGCATGCTGCTGGTGATTACGGCATTCGGCTACGCAAGCGTGCCACGCACGCTCGCGGCGCTGCCCGTAGTGCTGCTCATCGGCCTCACCTTCGCGGCGCTGGGCCTCGCCATCAACGCGCTCGCCACCGGCTACGATTTCTTCAGCTATTACCTGACCCTGGTGCTCACGCCGATGATGATGCTGAGCGGCGTGTTCTTTCCCGTCGAGCGCCTGCCCGCGGCGGTCCAGGCGGTCGCCGCGGCGTTGCCGCTGTACCACGGGGTGGCGATCGTGCGGCCGCTGCTTTCGGGCGAGGCCTCGGCGGCGATGCTCGGGCACGCGGCCGTGCTCGCCGCGTATGCTATCGTCGCCTTCAACGCCGCCGTGGTGCTCACGCGGCGACGCCTGTCGGGATAGCTGCGCGGATGCTCTGGATCAAGGCCCTGCACATCGTCTTCATGGTGACCTGGTTCGCGGGCCTCTTTTACCTTCCACGGCTATTCGTCTACCACGCGATGTCCCAGGACCGCCCGTCGCTCGAGCGCTTCAAGGTGATGGAAAGAAAGCTCTTCTGGGGCATCATGACCCCGGGGGCCGTCCTCACCATCATGTTCGGTACCTGGCTTTGGCTCGGCTGGAACTTCCGCGGCGGCTGGCTGCACGCCAAGCTCGCGCTGGTCGCGCTGCTCATCGCCTATCACGTATGGTGCGGCAAGCTGATGCTCGACTTCCGCAATGAGCGAAATACGCGGAGCCATGTGTGGTTCCGCTGGTTCAACGAGCTGCCGGTGCTGATCCTCCTCGGCATCGTGATCCTGGTTGTCGTCAAGCCGTTCTGAGGAGCAGTTCTTCGCTCCGTGTCCGCGCGGGCTCGAGGCGCTGCTCGCCGCTGAGCTGACGGGGCTCGGCGCGCGCGCCGCGCGCGCGCTGGCGGGAGGGGTGGCGTTCGCCGGAGACTGGGCGCTGTGCTACCGCGCGAACCTGTGGTCGCGCATCGCCTCGCGCGTGCTGTGGAAGCTCGCCGAATTCCCGTACGCAAGCGAAGACGACGTCTATCGCGCAGTTCGCGCGCTCGACTGGGCGGCGCTGTTCCCGGTGGAGTGCACGCTGCGCGTGTACGTGACCGCGCAGCGCAGCCCGTTGAAGAGCCTGGAGTTCATCACGCTGCGCATCAAGGACGCGGTGTGCGACAGCTTTCGCGACGCGAGCGGCCGCCGTCCGAGCGTCGAGCGGCTGCGCCCTGACGTGCGCGTGCACGCGTTTCTGGAGGAGCGTGCCGCCACGCTGTATCTAGACACTTCGGGCGAGCCGCTGTTCAAGCGCGGCTGGCGCGGTGCGGCGCACGAGGCGCCGCTGCGCGAGAACCTCGCGGCCGGCATCGTCATGCTGACCGGCTGGCAGCCCAATGAAGCATTGCTCGATCCGATGTGCGGCGCGGGCACCCTTCTGATCGAGGCCGCGGCCATGGCGCGCGGCCGGGCGCCCGGGGCAAGGCGCCGCTTCGGATTCGAAAAGCTTGCGAGCTTCGAAGAGGAGGACTGGGAGCGGATCAAGCGCGAGCCCACGCAGGCGCCCGCCCTGTCGCCTAGACTCTGCGGCAGCGACCGCGACCCGGCGGCGCTGTCCGCCGCACGCCGCAACCTCGCCGAGGCCGGCGTCGAGCGCTGGGTAAAGCTGGAGCAGGCCGACGTCCTCGAGCGTGCCGCGCCGGAGCCCTCGGGCGTGCTGGTCGCCAACCCCCCTTACGGAGAGCGCCTCGGCGCGCCGGAAGAGCTGGCGCGCTTCTACCCGGCGCTCGGCGACGCGCTCAAGCGGCGCTTCGCCGGCTGGCGCTGCTTCATTTTCACCGCAGACTTGAGGCTGCCCAAGTTGATCCGCCTCGAGCCGGCGCGCCGCGTCCCGCTCTACAACGGTGCGCTCGAGTGCCGGCTATACGAGTTCCGCATCGTCGCCGGCAGCCACCGGCGCGGCGTCAGTCGCGCACCGGGGCGCGCAGCGCCTTGACGCGGCCGCGCCGCGTCTTTTCCTCGACTCTCCTCTTGCGCGACGCCCGCGTCGGGCGCGTCGGCACGCGCTTATGCGGGACGTGGGCTGCCAGCTGCACGAGCTCGGTCAGCCGTTCGAGCGCCTCGCGGCGATTGAGCTCCAGGCTGCGGTGGCGCTGTGCCTTGATGACCACGATGCCCTCGCGCGTGATGCGCTGGTCGCGCATCGCGAGCAGGCGCGTCTTGCAGGTCTCCGGCAGCGACGAAGCGCGGATGTCGAAGCGCAGATGCACCGCGCTAGAGACCTTGTTTACGTTTTGTCCGCCGGCTCCCTGGGCGCGCACTGCGTTCAGCTCGATCTCCGCGAGCGGAATCGAGACGCGATCCGAGATGCGCAGCATTTCAGAGCGCTCCTAGCGCGGAGAGCGCGCGGCGCACTTCCTCGACGCCTTCCGCGCCGAGCGGCGCCTGGGGCGGCAGCGGCGCTCCCACCGCATAGCCCTGCAGCGCGAGGCCGCCCTTCACGCAAGCCGCGAGGTTGTGCTTGGCAAAGGCCTCGTTCAAATCCCACATGCGGCGCTGTAGCGCCATCGCTTCGTCCCAGGCGCCGCGCCGGCAGAGCTCGTAGAGCTCGACGCTCTGGCGCGGCGCGACGCAGGCGGGTCCCGCCATCCAGCCGACCCCGCCGATCAGCATGACGCAAGCGGGAATGTGCGCGGACGCGGCGAACACGCGCATGCGCCCGGCGACCCTGTTGATGATCGACAACAGCCGCCCGGTATTCACCGAAGCATCCTTGATGTAACGAATGTTTGGCACGCGGCTCAGCCGCTCGATGACAGGTAGGCTGAGATCCGAGCGCTGGAAGCTCGGATTGGTGTAGAGCACCACCGGAAGCGATACCGCTTCGGCGATCGCCTCGAAGTACCGATAGACGCCCTCGTCGGTTACGGGGAAGTAGGCTTCCAGGATCGCCAGGACGCCATCGCATCCCAGACGTTGCCACTCGCGCGCCTGCAAGACGGCGTCGGCGATCGTGGTGGAGGCGACGCCTGCGACCACGGGAACCCTGTGCGCAGCCGCCTGCACGACCACCTCGACGATGCGGCGGCGCTGCGCGAACGTGAGGTAGGCGAACTCTCCGGTCGAGCCGAGCGGCGTCAGGCCGTGCACGCCGGCGGCGATCAGGTCCTCGCACAGGCGCGCGAGCACTGGCGCGTTGACCTCGCCCGCGTCATCCAGCGGCGAGACGAGGTAGGGAAAGACGCCGTGAAAATCTGTCTGGCTCATTCCCCGCTCGGGAAGCGCACGACTAGACGATGTCGAGGTGCTCGATGCCCTTGCTCAGGTCGCGGTCCTTGGCTTCCTTGCCGTGCAGCTTTATGGCGAGCCGCACCTCGTTGGTCGAATCGGCGAAGCGCAGCGCGTCCTCGTAGCTGATGCGTCCGGCTTCGTGCAGGTCGAACAGCGACTGGTCGAAGGTCTGCATGCCGAGCTCGCGCGACTTCTTCATCACTTCCTTGATCTCGTGCACCTCACCCTTGAAGATCAGGTCGGAGATGAGCGGCGAGTTGAGCATGATCTCGACCGCCGGGATGCGTCCCTTGCCTTCCTTCAGTGGCAGCAGGCGCTGGGAGATCACGCCCTTCAGGTTAAGCGAGAGGTCCATCAGCAGCTGGGCGCGCCTGTCCTCCGGGAAAAAGTTGATGATGCGATCCATCGCCTGGTTGGCGTTGTTGGCGTGCAACGTGGCGAGGCACAGGTGGCCGGTCTCGGCGAATGCGATGGCGTGTTCCATGACCTCGCGGTCGCGGATTTCGCCGATCAGGATGACGTCGGGCGCCTGGCGCAGCGTGTTCTTGAGCGCCGCCTCCCACGAGTCGGTGTCCACGCCGACTTCGCGCTGGGTGATGATGCAGTTCTTGTGCGGGTGCACGTACTCGACGGGGTCCTCGATGGTGACAATGTGGCCGTGCGAGTTCTCGTTGCGGTAGCCGACCATCGCTGCGAGTGAGGTCGTCTTGCCATGGCCGGTGCCGCCAACGAAGATGACGAGGCCGCGCTTGGTCATCGCGACGTCCTTGAGCACCGAGGGCAGAGTCAGGTCCTCGAACTTCGGGATGGTGGTGGTGATCACGCGCAGCACCACGCCGACCTGGCCCTGCTGCATGAAGCAGTTGACGCGGAAGCGCCCGATGCCGGCCGGGTTGATGGCGAAGTTGCATTCCTTGGTCGCCTCGAAGGTCGCCGCCTGCCGGTCGCTCATGATCGAGCGCGCCAGCATTGCGGTGTGCTGGCCGGTGAGCGCTTGTTGCGAAACCGGCGTCATGCGGCCGTCGATCTTCATCGCCGGTGGGAAGTTCGCCGTGATGAACAGGTCCGAGCCCCGCTTCGCGAGCAGCGCGCGCAGCAGGTCGTACATGAATTTTGTTGCCTGCTCACGTTCCATGCCTAACCTCCGTTTGGGCGGGCTTGCAGCGGCTGTGCTGCGCCGTTCAGCCGCCGAACATGTCCTTGTTCTGTGCCTTGCCGCGCGCCTCGGCCACCGAGACGACGTTGCGCTTGATCAGCTCCTGCAGGTTCTGGTCGAGCGTCTGCATGCCCAGTTGCGCGCCGGTCTGGATTGCCGAGTACATCTGCGCGATCTTGTTCTCGCGGATCAAGTTTCGGATCGCGGGCGTGCCGAGCATGATCTCGTGCGCAGCCACCCGGCCCGAGCCATCCTTGGTCTTGAGCAAAGTCTGCGAGATCACCGCGCGCAGCGACTCGGACAGCATCGCGCGCACCATTTCCTTTTCCGCGGCCGGGAATACGTCCACCACTCGGTCGATCGTCTTGGCCGCCGAGGAGGTATGCAGCGTCCCGAATACCAGGTGGCCGGTCTCCGCACCCGTCAGCGCGAGGCGAATGGTCTCGAGATCGCGCATTTCGCCCACCAGGATGACGTCGGGGTCCTCGCGCAGCGCGCTCCTGAGCGCGTTGGCGAAGGAAAGTGTATGCGGTCCGACCTCGCGCTGGTTGATCAGGCACTTCTTGGACTCGTGCACGAACTCGATCGGGTCCTCGATGGTGAGCACGTGGCCGTATTCGCTCTCGTTGATGTGGTCGACCATCGCCGCGAGCGTGGTCGACTTGCCCGAACCGGTAGGTCCGGTCACGAGTACGATGCCGCGCGGATACTCCGAGATGTCCTTGAAGATCTTGGGGGCCTTCAGGTCTTCGAGCGACAGGATCTTGGACGGAATCGTGCGCATCACCGCGGCGGCGCCGCGCTGCTGCACGAATGCGTTTACGCGAAAGCGCGCGAGGTTCGGCACCGCGAAGGAGAAGTCGCACTCGAGGTTCTCCTCGTAGAATTTGCGCTGCCCGTCGTTCATGATGTCGTAAATCATGCCGTGCACGTCCTTGTGCTCGAGCGGCGGCACATTGATGCGCCGCACGTCGCCGTGCACGCGGATCATCGGCGGCAGTCCGGCGGACAGGTGCAGGTCGGAGGCCTTGTTCTTGACGACGAAGGCGAGCAGCTCAGTCAGATCCATTACAATTCTCCGTAGAGTGTGTGACGCGCGCTGCTTGCAAAAAAATCACGCACACTTTCAAAGAATTATGGCAACAATTGCGGGTAATTTGCAAGGTGTAAAAAGTCGCATTCGTGCGGCGGCGATGCGCGCCGGGCGCGCGCCCGACGGCGTGCGGCTGCTCGCCGTGTCAAAAACACACCCCGCCGCCCTCGTTGCCGAAGCGTACGCCGCGGGACAGACGGCATTCGGCGAGAACTACGTGCAGGAAGCGATCGAGAAGATGGAGGCGCTCGCGCAGCGACTCGGCCACGATGCGGCGCGCCGGCTCGAGTGGCACTTGATCGGGCCGCTGCAGAGCAACAAGACCCGACTCGTCGCCGAGCGCTTCGCCTGGGTACACACGCTGGAGCGCGAGAAGATCGCACGCAGGCTCTCGGAGCAGCGGCCGGCGGGGGTGGCGCCGCTCAAGGTCCTCATCCAGGTGAATCTGTCGGGCGAACCCTCAAAGAGCGGCGTCGCGCCGCGGGAGGTGTCGGCGCTCGCGCGCGCCGTTGCGGCCATGCCGCGGCTGGAGCTGCACGGGCTGATGGCGATTCCGGAGCCGAGCGACGACCCCGCGGTACAGCGTGCACGCTTCCGGCCGTTACGCGAGCTCTACGAGCGCCTGCAGCAGGAAGGGTTCGCGCTCGACACACTGTCCATGGGAATGTCGGGCGATCTGGAGGCGGCGATTGCCGAGGGCGCGACGCTCGTGCGCGTCGGCACCGCGATCTTCGGCGCGCGCGAAACAGCGAGGTCCGCGGCGTGAAGATCGCTTTCCTCGGCGGCGGAAACATGGCGAGTGCCCTGATCGGCGGACTGCGTGCGCAGGGCTTCGACGCCGCATCGATCTCGGTGATCGAGGTCAATCCTGCGGCGCGCGACAAGCTTGCGGGGCGCCACGGCGTGCACGTAAGCGCTGCACCGGATGCGGCGACGCGGGAGTCCGATACGCTGGTGCTCGCAGTAAAGCCGCAGGACATGAAGCGGGCGCTTGCCTCGCTCGGCGGTGTGGCGGCCTCCAAGCTGATCATTAGCATCGCCGCGGGCCTGCACGTCGCAGACCTGTCACGCTGGCTGGGCGGGCACGCGCGACTGGTGCGCTGCATGCCGAATACCCCCGCTCTGATCGGCGCTGGCGTCAGCGCACTCTACGCCTCGCCCGAGGTGAGCGCCGAGGAGCGCCGCCGCGCCGAACAGATTGTCGGCGCCGTCGGCGAGGCCGTATGGGTCGAGGACGAGGCGCTGCTCGATCCGGTGACCGCAGTCTCGGCGAGCGGGCCCGCCTACGTGTTCTGGTTCATCGAGCAGCTGGCGCTGTGCGGCGAGAAGCTCGGCCTGCCCCCCGAGGTCTCGCGCAAGCTCGCCCTGCATACGGTGCTTGGTGCGGCGCAGCTCGTCGCGCAGAGCGGCGAGTCGCCCGGGACGCTGCGCGCGCAGGTCACCTCCAAGGGCGGCACGACGGAGGCTGCGCTGCGCGTGTTCGCCGAGGAGCGGCTCGCCGAGCGCTTCATGCGCGCCGTCGAGGCGGCGAGCCGGCGGGGCGCCGAGCTCGGCGAGCAGCTCGGCAAGGACCGCTGACGTGTTGCCGCAGATCCTGCATTTCCTGATCGAGACGCTGGCGGCGTTCTTCGTTTACCTGCTGCTCGCGCGCTTTCACTTCCAATGGCTGCGCGTGCCGTTCCGCAACCAGGTCGGCGAGTTCGTGGTGGCGACCACCAACTGGATCGTACAGCCTGCGCGGCGCGTGATTCCGCCGCTCGCCGGGCTCGATCTCGCCAGCGTGGTCGCCGCCTGGCTGCTCCAGCTGATCGCCTTGGTATTGCTCGCGGCGCTCAGCCGGCCCGCTCCAGGCATCGCTGCGCTCGCGGTGGTCGCGCTGGTCGACCTGGTGCGCTTCAGCCTCTACATCCTCAGCTTCGCCGTCGTGGTGCAGGCGATTCTGTCTTGGGTGAATCCCGAAACGCCGCTCGGGCCGGTCTTCGACGCACTGACCCGGCCGTTTCTGCGCCCGCTGCGCCGCGTGTTGCCGCCGATCGCGAACGTCGATTTGTCGCCGCTCGTGCTGCTGATCGTGCTGCAGGTCCTGTTGATTCCGATTTGGTACCTGCGCGTGCTTTCCGGCGGGGGCACATTCTGAGGAGCTGGCACCGCAGCGAGAGCGGCCGTCTTTTGCTCGAGCTGCACGTGCAGCCCGGCGCGGCACGCACCGAGGTCGCGGGGCTGCACGGCGGTCGCCTCAAGCTGCGCCTCGCGGCGCGCGCCGTGGAAGGACAGGCGAATGCGGCGCTGATCGCCTTCATCGCCGAGCAGCTCGGCGCGGCACGGCGCGACGTGACTATCGAGGCAGGCGCCGGCGCGCGCGTGAAGCGCGTCGCTGTGCGCGGCGCCAAGCGGGGTCCCGAGGCGCTCTATCCGGTAAGTTGAGGGCGGCGCCGGAAGCGCATCGCTTCCGGATAGGAAAAGACGTCTTCCTGGATGCCGCTGCGCACTCGCGTCTGCTTGCGCGTCCAGAATGCGGGATCGGTGAGATCGCCGTGGTACTGCATAAAGAGGGCGCGCGAATGCGGATTGGCGACCAGGAAGCGCTCGAATTGCTCGGGGAAGACGTCGTTCGGGCCGACGGACCAGTAGGGCTCGCTCGCCATCTCGTCCTCGTAGCTGCTCGGCGCCGGGATGCGCCGGAAGTTGCAGTCGGTCAGGTAGGCGATCTCGTCGTAGTCGTAGAACACGACGCGGTTGTGGCGTGTCACGCCAAAGTTCTTGAGCAGCATGTCGCCGGGAAAGATATTGGCTCCAGCGAGTTCCTTGATCGCGTTGCCGTATTCGACCAGCGCATGCCGCAGGCGCGGATCGTCCCCCTCGCGCGCCGCCTCCTCGACGTATAGATTCAGCGGCACCATGCGGCGCTCGATGTACATGTGCTTGATCACGATCTTATCGTCCTCGAATTCGATCGACGAGCCGGCATTCGCCATCAATTCCTCGACGAGCTCCGGGGCGAACCGGTCGCGAGGCAGGGCGACGAGCGAGTACTCGAGCGTGTCGGCCATCCGTCCGACCCGATCGTGGTATTTCACCAGCAGGTATTTGTCCTTGACGGTCTGCCGGTCCAGTTCCTTGGGCGGCGCGAAGTGGTCCCTGATCACCTTGAACACGTAGGGGAAGGAGGGCAGCGTGAACACCAGCATCACCATGCCCTTGATGCCGGGTGCGGTCACGAAATTGTCGGTCGAATGCTTCAGGTGATAGTGCAGGTCGCGATAAAAGAGCGTCTTGCCCTGCTTCTGCAGTCCGACGGCCATGTACATCTCGGCGCGCGGCTTCTTCGGCATGAGCTGGCGCAGGAACGACACGTAAGCCGCCGGCACCTCCATATCGACCAGGAAATAGGCGCGCGCGAAAGAAAAAGGAGCAGCAGCTGGTCAGGGTCGAGCAGCAGCGCGTCGAGAAAGAGCTCGCGCCGGTCGTTCTGCAGGATCGGCACGGCAAACGGATATTCCTGAGGCCCATTGATGATCTTGCCGATGACGTAGGCGGCCTTGTTGCGGAAGAAGAGCGATCCAAGCACCTGGACCTGCAGGCTGGGGTAGGCCTTGGCGGGCCGCGGAAAGTACGCGCGCAGCGCGCGCAGCACGCTGTGCAGGTCGCGCCGCTGGTCCTCGAAGGGGCTGGCGAGCCCGAAATCGGCCAGGATGGTCCGCAGCATCGCGCGCAGGCCCAGCTGCCGCGGGTAATAGCAGCGGTAGCTCGGCTCGTCGCCCTCGAGATGCTCGGTGGCGATCGCCGGCCGCCAGAAGATGAATTCGTTGCGGTAGTAGCGCCGGTGCAGCGCCTGGCAGGCCACCGAGTTGTAGAATGTTTCGGCGCACTCCGGCTGGCGATGCTCGTGCAGCAGCCCGATGTAGGCGAGCTTGATCGCCGGCCAGAGCGATTCTTCGTGCGCGGCCTGTGGGTAGGCTTCGAGCACCGCCTCGACCGCCTCCTGCACGCGGCGGTCGTACATCTGGATGCGCTCTCGCGCCAGCTCGCGCATCGCGACCCAGTCGGCGCCCTCGAAGTGCCGCTTGGCCTGGCGCGCCGCGTCGCGAAACAAGCCGTAGTGCTTGTCGAATCCGGCGAGGATGGCGCGCGCGACCCCTTGCGCGAGGTCGGCGCGCTCCTCGTGAACGCGTAGGAGGTGGGCTCCTGCGTTCACCTGACTCAGGCCACCTTCTTGTGCGCCAGCTTCTCGTCGAAGAACTGCTCGTCCTCGGTCGAGCCGTGCAGCGCCGTGGTGGAAGCTTTGCCGGCCGTCACGACCTGAGTGACCTCGTCGAAATAGCCAGTGCCGACTTCGCGCTGGTGCTTCACCGCGGTGAAGCCCTTCTCGGCAGCGGCGAACTCCTTCTGCTGCAGCTCGACGAAGGCGCTCATGTTGTTGCGCGCATAGCCGTAGGCGAGCTCGAACATCGAGTAGTTGAGCGCGTGGAAGCCGGCGAGGGTGATGAACTGGAACTTGTAGCCCATTGCGCCGAGCTCGCGCTGGAACTTGGCGATGCTCGCATCGTCAAGATTGCGCTTCCAGTTGAACGACGGCGAGCAGTTGTAGGCGAGCATCTTGCCCGGATATTTGCGGCGGATGCCCTCGGCGAACTTCTTCGCGAATTCCAGATCCGGCGTGCCCGTTTCGCACCACACCATGTCGGCGTACTCCGCATAGGCAAGGCCGCGCGAAAGCGCCTGGTCGAAACCTTTTTTCGTGCGGTAGAAGCCTTCTGCAGTGCGCTCGCCGGTGAGGAACGGCTTGTCGTTGTCGTCGACGTCGCTGGTGACGATATCGGCCGCCTCGGCGTCGGTGCGCGCGAGGAGCAGCGTCGGCACGCCCATCACGTCTGCCGCGAGGCGCGCGGCGACGAGCTTTTGCACCGCCTCCTGCGTCGGCACCAGCACCTTGCCGCCCATGTGACCGCACTTCTTTGCCGAAGCGAGCTGGTCCTCGAAGTGCACACCGGCGGCTCCCGCCTCGATCATCGCCTTCATGAGCTCGAAGGCGTTCAGCACGCCGCCGAAGCCCGATTCAGCGTCCGCGACGATCGGCGCCAGGAAGTCGATGTCGCCCTTGCCTTCCATCCACTGGATCTGGTCGGCCCGCAGCAGCGCATTGTTGATGCGCCTGGTCACGGTGGGAACGCTCGAGACCGCATAGAGCGACTGATCGGGATACATCGACAGTGAGTCGTTCGCATCGGCCGCCACTTGCCAGCCGGACAGGTATATCGCCGGCACGCCGGCCTTGACCTGCTGCATGGCCTGATTGCCGGTGAGGGCGCCGAGCGAATTGACGAAAGGCCGCTCGTTGACCATCTGCCAGAGCTTGTCAGCGCCGCGTTTCGCCAGTGTGTGTTCGATGCGCACGCTCCCGCGCAGCCGCACCACGTCTTCGGCCTTGTACCCGCGCTTGACGCCCTGCCAGCGCGGGTTCTGCGCCCAGTCCTTGTTCAATGCGGCGATCTCTTGCTGTCTTTGATCCATCGTCGTCCTTATGTCGGTGAAGTCGTCGGTCTGCCCGCGCGCCGGCGGCAATTGTCCGGCGCGCGATTGAGATGACCATACCGTAGCCAAATGGCGCGCAGCAATAACGCCATGAAACTAGCGCAAACAGGCACGAAACAAGAGGTTACAAAGACTTAGCTGCACCGCATTTCGTCATGCGGTGTGCGATTTCAAGGATATGCTGCGACGCGGCAGGCGTTCGTTCAGGTCTGCACGAGCTTGCGGTGACGCTGAACGCTCATGAGGATGCCAACACCGACGAACAGCGTGGTGAGCGCCGTGCCGCCGTAGGACACGAACGGCAACGGTACTCCGACGACCGGCAGGATTCCGGACACCATTCCCATGTTGACGAATGCGTAAGTGAAGTAGGTGAGCGTGACCGATCCGGCAAGCAGCCGCGAGAACAGCGTCGGTGCGCCGGCGGCGATCATCAGCCCGCGGCCGATGAGCAGCGCATAGAGCAACAGCAGCACGCAGTTGCCGATGAGACCGAACTCCTCGGAGAAGACGGCGAAGATGAAGTCGGTGCTGCGCTCGGGTATGAATTCGAGGTGCGCCTGCGTTCCATGCAGCCAGCCCTTGCCTGCAATTCCGCCGGAGCCGACCGCGATGGTCGACTGGATGATGTGATAGCCCGCGCCGAGCGGATCCTGACTCGGGTCGAGGAGCGTGAGGATGCGACGGCGCTGGTACTCGTGCAGCATGCCCCATAGCGGCAGCGCGCTGCCTAGCGCGAGCAGTGCGAGCGTCGCGAGCACCTTCCAGCCGATGCCCGCGAAGAATATGACGTAGAAGCCCGCCGCCGCCACGAGCAGCGCCGTGCCGAGGTCCGGCTGGCGCGCGATCAGCAATACCGGAACTGCGAGCAGCATGCCTGCCAGGGCGAAGTCTCGCAGCCTGATCGTCGCCTCGTGGCGCTCGAAGTACCACGCGAGCATGAGCGGCATGGCGATCTTCATCATTTCGGACGGCTGCACGCGCGTCACTCCGACATGCAGCCAGCGACGCGCACCGTTCACCACTTCGCCGAACAGCGCGACGCCGAGCAGCAGCGCCAGGCCGACCAGGTAAACCGGCACCGCATAGCGCATCAGGACTTGCGGAGGAATCTGGGCGACGACCCACATCGCAGCCAGCGCGACCGCGAAATTGACAAGCTGTGCCACGATGCGCGGCGGGGTTTCGTAGCTGGCCGAGTACAGGGTCGCCAGGCCGATGCCCGAAAGGAGCAGCACAATCGCGAGCAGCGGCGCATCCAGGCCGGAGAACAGCCGTGCGGCGATGCGCTGCGGGGTCAGGGCCGGGTTCATCAGTCGCTCTCCTTGGCGCTCTCGTCCGGGCGCGTCGGGGCGCTCGGCTGGTCGGGCAGCTTGCCCAAAAGGTAGTAATCGAGCACCGTGCGCGCGATCGGGGCGGCGGCGGCCGCCCCGAAGCCACCGTTCTCGACCACTACCGCGAGCGCGATCTTGGGGCTGTCGATCGGCGCAAAGGCGATGAAAAGCGAATGGTCGCGGTACCTTTCGGCAACATTCTTCTCGCTGTATTTCTCGTTCTCTTTGATCGCGATCACCTGCGCGGTGCCGGTCTTGCCGGCGCTGGTGTATTGCGCGCCGGCGAAAGCTCGCGCACCCGTGCCCTCGGGATCGCTGTTGACGCCCGCCATGGCGTGCCGGATGAACTGCAGGTTCGCCTCCTGCAGCGGCAGCCGCCGCTCGAGCTGCGGCTCGACGTAGCGGCGCCTCCCGGTGCGCGGATTGTCGATGTGGTCGACGAGGTGCGGTCGGTACATGGCGCCGCCGTTGGCGAGCGTCGCAACCGCTACGGCGAGCTGCACGGGCGTGTACGCGTTGTAACCCTGGCCGATGCCGATCGAGATCGTCTCGCCCGGATACCACTTCCGCTGATCCGGGCGCGCGAAACGCCGCTCTTTCCATTCCGGCGAGGGCAGCACCCCGGCGGCTTCGCCGTCGATGTCGATGCCCGTGCGCGAGCCGAAGCCGAACGGCGCGAGTGACTTCGCGATCGCATCGATGCCCAGGTCGTTGGCGAGCATGTAGTAGTAGGTGTCGCAGGACACGACGAGCGACTTGTACAGGTCGACCACGCCGTGCCCGCCGGGCTTGTCGTCGCGGAAGCGCCGGTCGCCGAATACGAAGTAGCCCGGATCGTGGATCGTGCTCTTGGGCGTACGCTTGCCCAGTTCGAGCGCCGCCAGCGCGAGGTAGGGCTTGAGCGTCGAGCCGGGAGGATACAGGCCGGCGATCGCGCGGTTGTTCAGCGGCCGATCGGGCGAGTTGTTCAGCGCGTCCCAGCTCTGCGGATCGATGCCGTCGACGAACAGGTTCGGATCGTAGCCCGGCTCGGACACCAGGGCGAGCACCGCGCCGGTGCTCGGCTCGATCGCCACCAGCGCGCCGCGCCGGTTTCCGAAGGCGCGCTCGGCGACCTGCTGCAGGCCGATGTCTAGCGTGAGCGAGACGTCGTTGCCGGGTTGCGGCGGAGTGCGCGACAGCGCGCGTACGCCGCGGCCCGCGGCGTCGATCTCCATCTGCTCGAATCCCGTCGTGCCGTGCAGATCCTGCTCGTAGCTCGCCTCGATGCCGCGCTTCCCGATGGTGTCGGTGCCGCGGTAGTTGGACGCGACGTCGAGCTCGTCGAGCCGCTCCTGATCATCCTCGTTGATCCGGCCGATGTAGCCGATTACGTGCGAGGCGCTTTCGCCCAGCGGGTAGGACCGGAACAGACGCGCCCGGATCTCGACTCCGGGAAAGCGAAAGCGGTTCACGGCGAAGCGCGCGACCTCCTCGTCGCTCAAGCGGGTGCGGATCGGAAGACTGTCGGCACTGCGCGTTTCGGCGAGCAACTTCTTGAAGCGCGCGACGTCGCGGGACCCGATTTCGACGATTTTCGAGAGCTGATCGATCGTGTCCGCGAGGTCCTTGACGCGCGACGGCGAAATCTCCAGCGTGTAGCCCGAGTCGTTGCGCGCCAGCACAGTGCCGCCGCGATCGAGAATCAGACCGCGCGGCGGCGCAATGGGCACGATCGTGATGCGATTGTCCTCGGCCTTGGTCTGGTAGTACTCGTGCTGCACTACTTGCAGGTAGAACATGCGCGCCAGCAGCAACCCGAACGCGAGCAACACCGCGACGCCCGCGATCGCGACGCGCAGGTGGAAGCGGTGCAGCTCGCGTTCGTGGTCCTTCAGCTCCGCGAGGCGCATCGCGCTACAACGCCCGCGGTTCTTGCGGCTCGACCGGATGTCGTTGCGGAATGAGCAGCAGGAAGCTCACCAGCGGCCACAGTGCAGCGCCGATCACGGGCCCGATAAGGATCTGCCAGCCGGGCAGCTCGGCGCCCGCAGCCAGGCGTACCAGAACCGTCACGCCCTGGCTGAACAACAATAGGGCGGCCACGTGCAGGGCCTGCTGCAGCGGCCCGAACCAGAGGATGCGGCGCGAGAGCGAGATCGCCAGAAAGGCGAGCAGCGAATAGGCGAGCGCGTGCTGGCCGAGCAGCACGCCGTTGCCGGCGTCGATGAGCAGTCCGAGCGTCCATCCAACGCCCAGGCCGACAAGCCGCGGCTGGCGCACGCACCAGAAGGTGAGCACCAGCGCGACGAACTCGGGCATCAGGCGCAGGTCTGGCCAGGGCATGAAGTCGAGCAGCAGGGCGAGCGCGAACGACCCGGCGATCGTCCTCACGCGCGCCGGCTGAAGTATGCGTTGCGGCCGATCGGGGGTCATCGTGTGGCCTTCCTGGGTGCTGCACGGTGCGGCTTGTTGCGCGGCCGCTCGCTTGGCTTCGGCTGCGCCTCGGGATAGGGCGGCAGCTTGCGGCCCGCTCCGAGCACGAGCACGAACCGGCCGCGATTGACTCCGGCCGTCGGCTCGCAGAGAACGCGCGCGAAGGAGTGCGCCGCGTCGCGCTCCACGCGCGCGACTTTCGCCACTGGCAGGCCTTCTGGATAGGTGCCGTCGATGCCGGAAGTCACCAGGACGTCGCCGCTGCCGATTTCCGCGTCCGGCGCGACATAGCGCAGCTCGAGCAGGCCGGACGAGCCGCCGCCGAAGGCTATGACGCGCAGGCCGCTGCGCAGCACCAGGACCGGCGTGGCGTGGTCCTTGTCCGTCAGCAGCGTCACTTCAGAGGTAAGCGGATAGGCGCGCGTGACCTGGCCGATTACCCCGGTATCGTCGATCACCGCATCGCCCGCGACGACGCCCTGCTGCGTGCCCTTGTCCAGGATCACCTTCAGGCTGTACGGGTCGCGTCCGGCGTACACGATCTCCGCCGGGATGCTGGGGCGATCGATGCGCGCGGAGGCGCCGATCAGGTGCCGCAGGCGTTCCGCCTCGGCCTCGGCAGCCTGGTAGCGCTGTGCGTCTAGCGACGTCGAGAGCAGGCGCGTGCGCAGCTCGGCATTGTCCTCGCGCAGCGCCGCCTGGCTGGTGAAGTAGCCAGCCAGGCGCGAGCCGAGCACGAGCGGCGCGGTGGCGGCGAGCTGCAGCGGATATGCTGCGATCGCGAGGACGCGCCTCAATCCCTCGGCGTAGTGGAAGCGCGCGTCGAGAACCAGCAGGGCGAGAGACAGCGACGCGAAGAACGCGAGCCGGAGGACCGGGGCGGGCCCGCGCCTGAAGAACGGTGGGGGGCTGTGCTCCATCCCCCCAATCACTCAATCATTCGTAAAGATCGGCCCGAAATGCTCCATCTTCTCGAGCGCCTTGCCCGAGCCGCGCACGACGCAGGTGAGCGGGTCTTCGGCGACGATGACCGGCAGCCCGGTTTCCTCCATCAGCAGGCGATCGAGGTCGCGCAGCAGCGCGCCGCCGCCGGTGATCACCATGCCCTTCTCCGCGATGTCGGCTCCCAGCTCGGGCGGCGTCTGCTCGAGCGCGGACTTGACGGCCGATACGATCTGGTTGAGCGGCTCGGTGAGCGCTTCGAGGATTTCATTTGAGCTGATGGTGAAACTGCGCGGAATGCCTTCCGCGAGGTTGCGCCCCTTCACTTCCATCTCACGCACTTCGCTGCCCGGGAATGCGGAGCCGATCTCCTTCTTCACCAACTCGGCCGTGGTCTCGCCGACCAGCATGCCGTAGTTGCGACGGATGTAGTTGATGATCGCCTCGTCGAACTTGTCGCCGCCAACGCGCACCGAGCCCGCGTACACCATGCCGCCGAGCGAGATCACGCCCACTTCGGTGGTGCCTCCGCCCACGTCGACCACCATCGAGCCGGTCGCTTCGGCAACCGGCAGGTCGGCACCGATCGCTGCGGCCATCGGCTCCTCGATCAGGTAGACCTGCCCCGCGCCGGCGCCGATCGCCGACTCGCGGATGGCGCGCCGCTCGACCTGCGTCGATCCGCAGGGAACGCAGATGATGATGCGAGGGCTCGGCGAGAACAGCTTGTTGTCGTGCACCTTCTTGATGAACTGCTTGAGCATCTGTTCGGTGATGGTGAAGTCGGCGATCACGCCGTCCTTCATCGGTCGGATCGCAGTGATGTTGCCCGGCGTCTTGCCGAGCATCTGCTTTGCTTCCTTGCCGACCGCCTGGATGGTTTTCTTCGCGTTCGGGCCGCCTTCCTGGCGGATCGCGACGACGGAAGGTTCGTCGAGCACGATGCCCTTGCCACGCACGTAGATGAGCGTGTTGGCCGTGCCGAGATCGATCGCGAGATCGTTGGAAAAATAACTGCGCAGGAATCCGAGCATGTGCGTAGCGCTTCGCGTGTCGTGGAGCGTTTCGTTGAGCCTTAACATCTTCCGCTAAGGCCGTGTCCCGATTGGGGTTCGGAAGCTAAATCTCCCTCTCAACGGTGTCGCTATGATACTCTAACGGCGACCCCGGCAAGGCTCTGCCGCGGGCTTTTTTTGCGGCGCAATGTCCCTCTCCCAAGACCAGATCCAACGCCTCGCGCGGCTGGCGCGCATTGCGCTCGACCCCGCCGAGGGCGAGGCGGTGGCCGCCCGGCTGAACCGCGTGCTCGGCCTGATCGACGAGTTGCGGGCAGTCGATACGTCCGGCATCGAGCCCATGTCGCATGCTCTCGACGTGGTGCAGCGCACGCGTGAGGATTCTGTCACCGAGACGGACCAGCATGAGCGCTTCCAGGCGATCGCGCCGGCGGTCGGGCAGGGGCTTTACCTGGTGCCCAAAGTCCTCGAGTAGCGGGTGCTGAACGCCACCCTGACCGAGTTGGGCGCGGCGCTGGCGGCCCGGCGCGTCTCGAGCGTCGAGCTGACGGAACTATTTCTCGCCCGCATCCGGGCGCTGAACGGAGCGCTGAACGCATTCATCACGGTAGACGAGGGTCGCGCGCGGGAGGATGCGCGCCGCGCCGACGCGCGCCGTGCGGCGGGACAGGGCGGCCCTCTCACGGGAATCCCGCTCGCGCACAAGGACATCTTCTGCACCCGCGGGATGCCGACCACCTGCGGCTCGCGCATGCTGGCCAACTTCGTCAGCCCCTACGACGCGCATGTGGTCGAGCAGCTCGGCGCCGCAGGCGTGGTGATGCTCGGCAAGACGAACATGGACGAATTTGCCATGGGTTCGTCGAACGAGACCTCGTGGTTCGGCCCCGTGCGCAACCCGTGGGATAAGCGCCTGGTGCCGGGCGGCTCCTCGGGAGGTTCGGCCGCAGCGGTGGCCGCGCGCATGGCACCGGCGGCCACCGGTACCGACACGGGCGGCTCGATCCGCCAGCCGGCGTCGCTTACTGGCATATGTGGCCTGAAGCCCACTTACGGCGTGGTGTCGCGCTACGGCATGGTGGCGTTCGCCTCGTCGCTCGATCAGGCAGGGCCCATGGCGAAGAGCGCCGCCGACCTCGCGCTGCTGCTGAACGCCATGGCAGGCTTCGATGCGCGCGACTCGACCAGTCTCGAGCGGCCCGCGGAGGATTACGTGCGGGACCTGAACCTGCCGCTCGCCGGCCTGCGCATCGGCTTGCCCATGGAGTTCACGGGCGAGGGCGTGGAGCCCGGGGTGCGCGCGGCAGTGGACGAGGCGGTGCGCTGGTTCGCGTCCCAGGGCGCGAGCACCCTGCCCGTCGAGCTGCCCAACAGCCGGCTTGCGGTGCCCGTGTACTACGTGCTCGCGCCGGCGGAGGCCTCGTCCAACCTGTCGCGCTTCGACGGCGTACGCTACGGCCATCGCGCCGCATCCTACGACGACCTCACCGACATGTACTGCCGCTCGCGCGCCGAGGGCTTCGGTGCGGAGGTCAAGCGCCGCATCCTGGTCGGCACCTACGTGCTGTCGCACGGCTATTACGACGCCTACTACCTGCAGGCGCAGAAGCTCAGGCGGCTGATCGCACGCGACTTCGCGGCGGCGTTCGAGCGCTGCGACCTGATCCTGGGGCCGACTGCGCCGGACACCGCGTTTCCGATCGGGGCCAAAATGGACGATCCGGTGCAGATGTACCTGAACGACATCTTCACCATTCCCGCTCCGCTCGCCGGGCTGCCCGCGCTGTCGATCCCCTGCGGGTTCGACCGCAAGGGACTGCCGGTCGGGCTGCAGCTGATCGGCAATTACTTCTCCGAGGCACGCATGCTCGGCGCGGCGCATCGCTATCAGCAGGCCACCGACTGGCACCTCAGGGTCCCCGCGGAGACGCCCCTGTGAGCTGGGAGATCGTCGTCGGCATCGAGACGCACGCGCAGCTCGCCACCCGCAGCAAGATCTTCTCGGGCGCCTCGACCGCCTTCGGCGCCGCGCCGAACACGCAGGCCTCGGCGGTGGACATCGCGCTGCCCGGGGTGCTGCCGGTGCTGAACCGCGCCGCGGTCGAGCATGCCATCCGCTTCGGGCTGGCGATCGGCGCGGTGCTCAACCGGCGCTCGGTGTTCGCGCGGAAGAATTACTTCTACCCCGACCTGCCCAAGGGCTACCAGATCAGCCAGTACGAGATGCCGATCGTGCAGGGCGGGTCGCTCAAGATCGTGGCACCCGCGGGCGAGAAAACGGTGCGCATCACGCGCGCGCACCTCGAGGAGGATGCCGGCAAGTCCCTGCACGAGGACTTTCGCGGCATGTCCGGCATCGACCTGAATCGCGCCGGCATGCCGCTGCTCGAGATCGTGAGCGAGCCCGACCTGCGCGGCGCGAAGGAAGCGGTGACCTATGCGCGTACCCTGCATGCGCTGGTGGTGTGGATCGGCATCTGCGACGGCAACATGCAGGAGGGGTCGTTTCGCTGCGACGCCAACGTATCGGTGCGGCGCACGGGCGATGCCGCGCTCGGCACGCGCTGCGAGATCAAGAACCTGAATTCCTTCCGCTTCATGGAGCGCGCCATCGAGCATGAGGGCGCGCGCCAGGTCGCCCTGCTCGAGGACGGCGGCAAGGTGGTTCAGGAAACGCGCCTCTACGATCCGGAGCGCGACGAGACGCGCCCGATGCGCAGCAAGGAGGAGGCGCAGGACTACCGCTACTTCCCCGACCCCGATCTGCTGCCGCTCGTCGTTGCGGAGGCGGATATCGAGCGCATTCGCGCGGCGCTGCCTGAGCTGCCCGAAGCGCGCCGCGCGCGCTTTGCCGCGCAGTACGCGCTGCCGATGCAGGACGCCGCGCTTCTCACCGCCTCGCGTGCCACCGCGGACTACTACGAAACGCTCGTCAAGGCGTCCGGCGCGGAACCGAAGTTGTGCGCGAACTGGGTCATGGGTGAGCTCGCCGCCGCGCTAAACCGCGAGGACCGCGCGATCGACGCAAGCCCCCTCCCGGCCGGATTGCTCGCTGGCCTGCTACGGCGCGTCGCCGACGGCACGCTGTCAGGAAAGATGGCCAAGGAAGTGTTCGATGCGATGTGGACGGGCGAGGGCGATGCCGACGCGATCGTCGAGAAGCGGGGCCTGCGTCAGATCAGCGATACGGGCGCGCTCGAGAAGCTGATCGACGAGGTGCTGGCGGCCAATCCCAGGCAGGTCGAGGACTACCGCGCCGGCAAGGAAAAGGCGTTCAACTCGCTGGTCGGCCAGGTGATGAAGGCGACCAAGGGCAAGGCGAATCCCGCGCAGGTGAACGAGATCCTGCGCCGCCGGCTAGGCTAGCGTCGCGTCGCTAGCGCCCGGTGAGCCGGATGTAGCGCTTCTTGTCCTCATCGTACTTGGCGTTGATGCTGTCGATCTCGCGGCGCTTGGAGGCCGCCAACTCGGTTTGCAGGCCGACCTCGGATTCTACGTTTTGGATCTGCTCGGTAAGCGAGATGGGCGGCACCCTGTTTCCGGTGTACGTGGCCCGCTGCTTGGCAAGGGCCTCCTGTTTCTTCTTGAGCTCGGCGATGCGCACCTCGATCTCGCCTACCCGCGCGGTCGGCTCCGAGAGCGCCCGCGCGCGGGCGTCGTCGACGTCCTTGACGCTGGTGTAGGTCGCGAGCAACGCGTTATCACGCCGCTCCTCGTCCTTGGCGCGAGCGGCCTCTTCCTGTTTCCTTTTCTCCTCCGCCGCTTTCGCCGCCGGGTCCTCCAGCGAGCTGTTGGTCGGTACGATGCGATTGATCACCAGGCCCTGCGCGTTGATTTGCTCGACCACCTGGCCGATGCACTGGTTCGGGATCGTCTGGCCGTAGTACACCCGGCCATCCTTGCTGGTGCAGCGATACATCGGCGTCGCGGCATGGAGCGGCAAAGCCGCTGCAGCAAGGGCGGTGACTGCTGCGCCGATGGCGATGCTCCGTAGCATCTCGTTCCCCTTCGTTCCGGCTAACCTGGCCAATTCTAACGCGTCGCGCGCGGCCCGCGTTGACCCTGCTAAAATCCGCGCCACCCTCCGCGCGACTTTTTTCATGCACTCCGCCGACCGCAGCTTCATCGCCGAGACCACCGCAAAGATGCTGCTCGAGGTGAAGGCGGTTCTGTTTTCCGAGGATAAGCCGTTCATCTTCACTTCCGGCTGGGCGAGCCCGGTATACATCGACTGCCGCAAGCTGATCTTCTACCCGCGCATCCGGTCGCAGCTCGTCGAATTCGCCGAGGCGACGCTCGCGCGCGACGCGGGCTTCGAGCAGTTCGACGTGGTCGCGGGCGGAGAGACGGCCGGCATACCCTACGCGGCCTGGATCGCGGACCGGCTCGGCCTGCCCATGCAGTATGTGCGCAAGAAGCCCAAGGGCTTCGGCCGCAATGCGCAGATCGAAGGCGATATCCGCGAGGGTGCGCGCACGCTGCTGGTCGAGGATCTCACGACCGACGGGCGTTCTAAGATCAATTTCTGCAAGGCGCTGCGCGACGCGGGCGCCGTGGTCGAGCACGTGTTCGTGAACTTCTACTACGACATCTTTCCCGAGTCGAAGAAGATCCTGGCGGACCTGAATGTGCGGCTGCACTACCTCGCGAGCTGGTGGGACGTGCTCGCCGTGGTGAAGGCGGGGGGCTACCTGCCCGCCGCGCAGATCGCGCAAGTCGAGAAGTTCCTGCACTCGCCGGCCGAATGGTCGGCGGCGCACGGCGGCGTGTCCAGCTTTCCCTCCGCGTGAGGATCGTCACCCTAAACGTCAACGGCATCCGTTCCGCCGCGCGCAAGGGCATGTACCGCTGGCTCGCGGCGCAGCGCGCCGATGTGGTGTGCCTGCAGGAGATCAAGGCGCACGAGCCCGATCTCGACGCCACCATGCGTGCACCGCGCGGGCTGCACGGATTCTTTTCGCATGCCGACAAGAAGGGCTACGCGGGCGTCGCTCTCTACTGCCGCGCCGAGCCCGATTCGGTGCGCGAGGGCTTCGGCGTGCGCGAGTTCGACGGCGAGGGACGCTACCTCGAGGCGCGCTTCGGGCGCCTGTCGGTGGTGTCCCTATACGTTCCTTCAGGCTCCGCCGGCCCGCACCGCCAGGCGTCCAAATTTCGCTTCCTGGAGGTCTTCCTGCCGTATCTCGGAAAGCTCAAGCGCAGCCGGCGCGAAGTCATCCTGTGCGGCGACTGGAACATCGCGCACAAGGAGATCGACCTGAGGAACTGGCGCTCGAACCAGAAGAACTCCGGCTTCCTGCCCGAGGAGCGCGCCTGGCTCACCAAGGTGTTCGATGACGTCGGTTTCGTCGACGTGTTCCGGCGCTTGAACCACAAGCCCGAGCAGTACACCTGGTGGTCGAACCGCGGCCAGGCCTGGGCGAAGAACGTCGGTTGGCGCATCGACTACCAGGTCGCTACACCCGGCGTGGCGCAGACCGCCGTGCGCGAGTCGATCTACAAGCGGCGCCGCTTCTCCGACCACGCCCCGCTCATCATCGATTATGAGTGGCGCCTCGGGGGCTGAGCTCCTGGGCGTATTCCGCGGCAGGAGGATCTTCCTGCTGCTGCTGCTGGGCTTCTCCTCGGGCCTGCCGCTCGCCCTGACCGGCGCCACGCTGCAGGCGTGGCTCACCGTCAGCGGGGTTGATCTCACTACCATCGGCATGTTCGCCCTGGTCGGTCAGCCCTACACCTACAAGTTCCTGTGGGCGCCGCTCATGGACCGCTTCACGATCCCGCTGCTCGGCAGGCGCCGCGGCTGGCTGGTCGTCACGCAGCTGGGCCTGCTGGCGACAATCGCGTGGATGGGAACGGTCGTGCCCGAGCGCTCGCCCTGGCTGCTCGCCGGCCTCGCACTCGTCGTAGCGTTCCTGTCGGCCTCGCAGGACATCGTGTTCGACGCGTATCGCACCGACGTGCTCGGCGCCGAAGAGCGCGGCGCGGGGGCCGCCGTCTCGGTGCTCGGCTACCGCATCGCGATGCTGGTTTCCGGAGGCCTGGCGCTGATCCTCGCCGACGAGTGGCTCGGGTGGCGGGGCACCTACTGGCTGATGGCGGCGCTGATGCTGGTCGGCGTCGCCGCGACATGGGCGGCGGCAGAGCCGAGCGCGCCCCCGCGCGCGCCGCACACGCTCGAGCAGGCAGTGCGCGAGCCGCTCGGGGAGTACTTCGGCCGCGACGGGGCATGGATCCTGCTCGCGCTGATCGTGCTCTACAAGCTGGGCGACGCCTTCGCCGGATCGCTGTCCACGGCGTTCCTCATCCGCGGGCCGGGCTTCTCCCTCACCGAGGTGGGCGTCGTGAACAAGTGGCTCGGCGTGATCGCGACCATCGCCGGCGCGCTCGCTGGAGGTGCGCTCATGGCGCGCCTCAGGCTGTACCGCTCGCTCGTCCTTTTCGGCGTGCTGCAGGCGGTTACCAACCTCGGCTACATGCTGCTCGCCCTGGCTGGCAAGAGCTATGTGCTGATGATCGCGGCGGTGGCCGCCGAGAATCTGTGCGGCGGCATGGGCACGGCCGCTTTCGTGGCGCTGCTGATGGCGATGTGCGAGCGGCGCCACTCGGCCACCCAGTACGCACTGCTCTCGGCGCTCGCCGCGCTCGGGCGCGTCTATGTCGGACCGGCCGCGGGCGCGATGGCGCAGAGCCTGGGCTGGCCCGAGTTCTTCTTCGCCACCTTCGTCATCGCCCTGCCGGGCGTGGCGATGCTCGTCTGGCAGCGTCGCCGCATCGAGGCGATCGACGTCGCACCGCGGGAGTGAAACTCGGCGGACCTATTCCGCGGTCGTCGGGTCGATAACCGCCCGCACGCGTGCCACGCTGTCCGCCGGGAACCCGCCTTGGCGGGCATGCTCGCGGACCATGGCCGCGTCGGGAGCGACGTACAGACAGTAGATCTTGTCGTCCGTGACGAAGCTCTGCACCCATTGGATCTTCGGCCCCAGGCCTTGCAGAACGCTGCACGATTTCTGGGAGATCGCTTGCAGCTCCTGCGGCGGCAGCTTGCCGACGCCGGTGATGCCGCGCTCGATGACGAACTTGGGCATTGTGGTCTCCATGGAGTCCGAGTTGCAGGCCGGCGAGATTGCCGCGCCCGAGCGCACTATGGCGGGCGCGCGCGCGGTCGTATTGAGGCAGGAGTCCTGTTCCGAATGGCGGTTCGGTCGCCGGTCGGGACCGCTGTCCCGTGTTAGAGCCTGGCGACGCCCAGGCCGGCGTCGCGGGCAAGGACGATGGCCTGGTAGCGGTGCGCGACGCCGATCTTGTCGAATACGCGCGTGATGTGGTTGCGCACCGTTTTCTCCGAGAGATGCAGCGCGGCGGCGATCTCGGCGTTGTCCAGTCCGCGCGCGATCGCTTCGAGCACGTCGCGCTCGCGCTCGGTGAGCGTGCCGAGCCGAGCCTCGAGGGCGACCGTGCGCTCTTCGTCGCGAGCGGTGCCGAGGAAGGCGCGCACTTCGTGCAGGAATCTGGCCCAAGAGGGCTCCTCCGGCAACAGCATGTGGTTCTCGCTGTCCAGTTCGATGAAGCGCGCGCCGGAGATCAGCCCCCCGAGCATCCTGCCTTCCTCGACCGGCGCCACTCGGTCGCCGGTAGCGTGCACGACGAGCGTCGGACATTTGACGCGCCGCGCCGCTTCGCGCACGTCGACGTTGAAAGTCGTATGGAAAAACGAGGCGGCGCTTTCAGGCGAGATCGCCAGGCGCTGCAGCTCGGTCCAGGAGCGCAGGTGCTCGATGCCGCCGCCCGGCTGGAACAAGGACGCCCAGACCTGCATGAAGGCATGGTTCTCGCGACCCCAGCCGAGCTGCGCGATTTCCAGCAACAACCTGGCCTTGGAGGGCTCGGGCGGCAAATCGGATCGCAGAAGCATCCCGCGCGCGTAGGTGCCGTAGAGCACCAGCCGGCTGACGCGTTCGGGATGGCGGGCGGCGTACTCGATTGCGATCGGACCGCCCTGACACACACCCAGGAGCGGAAAGCGCTTCAGTCCCGCCGCATCGGCAACCGCGGCGAAGTCGCGCACCCACGTGTCGACCGAAACATGGTCGAACGAGCGGTCCGAGAGCCCCGTACCGCGCAGGTCGTAGCGCAGTAACGTGTGATCGTGCGAAAAATGCTCCAGCCACGGGCACCAGGCGAGACTGCGCCATTGGTGCTCGAGGTGGCTTAGCCAGGTCGCCGACAGTGCAAGCGGTGTCCCGTGCCCGCTCAGGGCGTAGGCGATGCGGGCGCCATCGAAGCTGCTGCAGAACCGGATCTGCTGCTGCATGCGCTCGCATAATACTGCGCTCGATCCCGGCTCTCGGGCGGTGTGCGCGAAGCGGCCCTCGACGGCCGGCGTCGCTGTCAGCAGTACGACAGCATCGGGTCTAACTAGCCCGGCGACGACCAGAATTCGGCGAGGCGGCGCTTCTGGTGCCCCTCGGCGTCGAAGTTCGAGGGGTCAAGCCAGCGCTCGAACGCCAGTCTGCGCGCCGGCCACTCGCCATCGATAATCGAGAACCAGGCAGTGTCGCGGCTCTCGCCCTTGACCAGCATGTGCTGGCGGAAGGTGCCTTCGTAGGCGAAGCCGAAGCGTGCGGCGGCGCGGCGCGAGGGCTGGTTCAGCGCATTGCACTTCCATTCGAAGCGGCGGTAGCCGAGCTCGTCGAAGGCGTAGCGCGCGGCGAGAAAGAACGCCTCGGTCGCGACGCGCGTGCGCGCGATCGCCGGGCCCCACAGGATCGAGCCGATCTCGATCACGCCGTGCTCCGGGACGATCCGCATGAGCGCCTGGCGTCCTTCGCAACGCCCGCTCGCGGCGTCGAGCACGGCGTAATACAGCGGATCCTGCGACGCGGCCGCGCGCGCGAGCCAGGCGCCGAAGGCGCTGCGATCCTCGGGCGACTCGAACAGGTAGCGGAAGCGCTCCTGCGCGCCCGGGGCCATCGAGGCGGCGAAGAGCTGGTCGCCGTGGCGCGCCGGGTCGAGCGGCTCGAGCCGGGCGTAGCGCCCCATGAGCGTCACGCGTTCCGGGCGCGCGAAGTCAGGCCGTCGCACAGCGGTACACGGCGAGGCTGCCGAAAAGGTTCGGCAGGAAGTTGATCTGCCGGCCCTGGTGCAGCGCGACGCGCTCGCGGATGCGTACGCCAAGCTTGCGGCACAGATCCTCGAAGTCGAGCGTGGTGCACAGGTGCACGTTCGGGGTGTCGTACCACTCGTAGGGCAGCTCCTCGGACACCGGCATGCGCCCGAGCAGCACCTGCAGGCGCGAGTTCCAGTGGCCGAAGTTGGGGAACGAGACGATCGCTTCGCGGCCGACGCGCAGCATTTCGCGCAGCAGCTGCTCGATGCGGTGGATCGTCTGCAGGGTCTCCGAGAGGATCACCGTGTCGAAGGATCCGTCGCGGAACAGCGACAGGCCGCTCTCCAGGTCGAGCTGCAGCACGTTGATGTCGTTCTTCACGCAGGCGATCACCTCGGCATCGTCGATTTCGACGCCGTAGCCCGGCGCCTCGCGCGCCTGCCAGAGGTACTTGAGCAGCGCGCCGTCGCCGCAGCCGAGGTCGAGCACGCGCGCGCCCTGCGTCACCCAGCGCGCGATGGCCGCGAAGTCGGGACGTCCGGCGAGCAGGGCCTGCTGCGTCTCGCTCACAGCTCGATGTTCCCGAAGTAGGAGGCGAGCGCACCGAAGTAGCGCGCGTCGTCCATGAGAAAGGCGTCGTGCCCGCCCGGCGCGTCGATTTCCAGGTAGGACACGATCTTGCGCGCATCGAGCAGCGCCCTGACCATCTCGCGCGAGCGCGACGGCGCGAAGCGCCAGTCGGACTTGAACGACACGACGAGGAATGCCGCCTTGGCGCGCGCCACCGCGGCGGCGAGATCGCCGCCGAAGTCGGCCGCCGGGTCGAAGTAATCGAGCGCCTTGGTGATTCTCAGGTAGGTGTTGGCGTCGAAATAGGTGGAGAACTTGTCGCCCTGGTAGCGCAGGTAGCTCTCGACCTCAAAGTCGATGTCGAAGTCGAAGCCGAGCGCCGCGCGGCGCAGCTGGCGCCCGAACTTGCCCATCATCGCCTCGTCCGAGAGGTAGGTGATGTGGCCGATCATGCGCGCGATGCGCAGCCCGCGCACCGGCACCACGCCCTTGTCGTAGTAATTCCCGCCGTGGAAATCGGGATCGGTGGTGATCGCCTGGCGGGCGACTTCGTTGAAGGCGATGTTCTGCGCCGAGAGCTTTGGCGTCGCCGCGATCACGAGCGCGTGGCGGATGCGCTCCGGGTACGCGAGCGACCACTCGAGTGCCTGCATCGCGCCGAGGCTGCCACCCATGACCGCCGCGAAGCGCTCGATGCCGAGCCGGTCCGCGAGCCGCGCCTGCGCCTGCACCCAGTCTTCCACCGTGACAACCGGGAAGTCGCCGCCCCATGGTTTTCCGGCGGCAGGATTGACGCTCATCGGCCCGGTGGAGCCGTGGCAGCCGCCCAGATTGTTCACGCCGACGACGAAGAAGCGGCGCGTGTCGAGCGGCTTGCCCGGGCCGACCATGTTGTCCCACCAGCCGACGTCGTCCGGCCGCCCGGCGTAGTAGCCGGCGACGTGGTGCGAGGCGTTCAACGCGTGGCACACGAGGACCGCGTTCGAGCGCGCCGCGTTCAGCTCGCCGTAGGTCTCGTAGGCGAGCTCGAAGGTCGGCAGCTGCGCCCCGCCGCGCAGGCGGATCGGCTCGTCGAAGTGCGCCATCTGCGCCACCACGGGGCCGACCGAGGAGGGATCGAGCGGAGCGTTCAAGAGCGTCTCTTTAGCGGCATTTGTAGTGCGCCCGCAATCTGAACATCAAATCGGCGCTGCGGGGATTATAGCCGAGCGACGGTCCTTCTCAATCGGCCGCCTTGGCGGCGCCGCTGGCGAGCAGCGCCTCGATCGCGTCGTCGTCCAGTCCCGCTTCGGCGAGCAGCTCGCGCGTATGCTCGCCGAAGCGCGGCGCGTGGCGCCGGTATTCCGGCGCCGTCCCGGACCACTCCGAAGGCACGGCCATCGAGCGAATGCGCCCTTCGCTCGGATGCTCGACGACGGCGAAGTAGCCGGTCGCCGCGAGATGCGGGTCGTGCACGATGTCAGAGAGGCTATTCATGCGCTGTACCGGGATGTCGGCCGCCTCGAGCGCCGCGATCCAGTCCTCCGTGCTGCGCTTTTTCATTTCCTCGTCGACCAGCGCGTAGGCGACGTCGAAATTGCGGCTTCTCGCCTCCTGGCTGCGGAACGCCTCCGATTCCATCAGCTCGGGCTTGCCGACGAGCGCGAGAAACGCGCGCCACTGCTTGTCGTTGTAGATGAGCGCGCAGACATAGCCGTCGGAAGTGCGATAGGGCCGGCGGTCCCTGGCGAGCATCCTGGCGTAGCCCGGCTCGCCCGCCTCGGGCTGGAAGGTGTGGCCGCCCAGATGCTCACCGAGCACGGTCTGCAGCAGGCTCTCGAACATCGGCACGTCGATGCGCTGCCCGGCGCCCGTCTTTTCGCGCGCGTACAGCGCCGCGCACACCGCATTGACGATGTGCAGCCCGGCGGTGCGGTCGGCGATTATCACCGGCGCGTAGCGCGGCACGTCGGCGCCCTGCGCCTTCAGCAGCCACGGGATGCCGGCCGCCCCCTGAATCAGGTCGTCGTAGGCGGCCTTCGCCGCGTACGGCCCGCGCTGGCTGTAGCCGAAGCCGCCGACGTAGATGATGCGCGGGTTGACCGCGCTCAGGTCCTCGTAGGCGAGGCGCAGGCGCGCCATCGCCTGCGGGCGGATGTTGTACACCAGCACATCCGCGCCCCTCGCGAGTGCGAGCAGCGCGTCGCGCGCGGCCCGCTGCTTCAGGTCGAGCGCGATCGCGCGCTTGTTGCGGTTGGCGTTCAGGAAGATGTGCCCCATGCCCCGGTGCCGCGCCGGCAAGGCGTAACGCATGACGTCGCCCTCGGGCGGCTCGACCTTGATCACGTCGGCGCCCAGGTCGGCCAGGATCTGCGTGGCGTACGGGCCCATCACCACCGTGGTGAGGTCGAGCACTCGCACGCCGTCCAGCGGCCCGGCCATCCGTCGCTAGGCGTTCAGCTTGGCGAGCAGCGCGCGCGTGCGCACCGGATCGACGCTGCGCAGCACGCGCTGCACCAGAGGCCGCAGCTCGGCGAGGTTGGTGCGCAGGATGCGCTCCTTGATGGCGAGCAGTTGGGCCGGATGCATCGAGAAGTTGCGCAGGCCCATGCCGAGCAGCAGGCGCGTGAGCTGCAGGTCGCCAGCCATCTCGCCGCACACGGCGACCGGTACGCCGGCGCGGCCCGCCGTGCGGATGATATGCGCCACCAGATGCAGCACTGCCGGGTGCAGCGGGTCGTACAGGTGGGCGACCGAGTCGTCGGTGCGGTCGATCGCGAGCGTGTACTGGATCAGGTCGTTCGTGCCGATCGAGAGGAAATTCAACCGCCTGAGGAATACGGGCAGCGCAAGCGCCGCCGCCGGGATCTCGATCATGCCGCCGACTTCGAGCGCGCGGTCGTAGGGCATCGCCTTTTCGTCGAGCTGCTGCTTCGCCTGCCTGACGAAGGCGAGCGCCTGTTCGATTTCGTGGCCGTGCGCGACCATCGGCAGGAGGATGCGCACGCGCCCGTAGTGCGAGGCGCGCAGGATCGCCCTGATCTGCGTCAGGAACATCTGCGGTTCGGCGAGGCAAAATCGGATCGCGCGCAGGCCGAGCGCGGGGTTGGGCATCACGTGGCCGTTGCCGGAAAGCGTCTTGTCGGCGCCGATGTCCAGCGTGCGCAACACGACCGGCCTGCGCTCGAGCGCTGCGGCAACCTCGCGATAGGCCTCGAACTGCTCGTCCTCCGAGGGCAGGTCCTTGCGGTTCATGAACAGGAACTCGGTGCGGAACAGCCCGATGCCCTCTGCCCCGGCCTCGAGCGCCTGCGCCACGTCCTGCGGCAGCTCGATGTTGGCGTACAGCTCGACCGGTTCGGCGTCCAGCGTCGCGGCGGGCGTGGACTTCAGTCGCCGCAGCTTCTTGCGCTCGAGCTCGATCTGCGACTGCCGCAGCTGGTATTCGGCCAGCACGATCGGGTCCGGGTCGACCAGCAGCACGCCCTGGGCGCCGTCCACGATGAGCAGCTCGCCTTCGCGTATCGTCTGGCGCGCCTGGTGCAGGCCGACGATCGCCGGGATGTTGAGGCTGCGCGCGAGGATCGCGGTATGCGAGGTGACGCCGCCCGCGTCGGTGACGAAGCCGCCGAACTGATGGCGCTTGAACAGGATCATGTCGGCGGGTGACAAATCGTGCGCCACGACGATCAGGCTGCGCTCCTCGGCGCTGCGCGGCTCGGCGAGCGTCTGGCCACCCATCAGCGCCTTCAACACGCGTTCGACCACCTGGCGAACGTCGGCCTTGCGCTCGCGCAGATACGGATCGTCGATCTCCTCGAACTGCGCCGTCAGCCTGTCCATCTGCTGCACCAGCGCCCACTCGGAGTTGCAGCGCCGCTCGCGCACCAGCTCGAGCGGCGCGAGCGACAGCGACGGATCCTCGAGGATCATGCGGTGCAGGTTGACGAAGGCGCCGAACTCCGCCGGAGAATCCGGCGGGATCTGCTGCTCGACCGTCCGCAGATCGTCCTTGACGCTGGCGATCGCGGCATCGAAGCGCGCAATCTCGGCTTCGACCGACTCTTCCGGTATCTCGTAGTGCGCCACCTCGAGGCGCGCGCTCGACACGAGGTGCGCGTGACCGATGATGATGCCGCCCGAGACGCTCGAGCCGTGCAGGACGAAGTTCATTCGCCCTCGCCGAATTTGTCGGCGATCAGATTGCAGATCGCGTCTAGCGCGGCCTGCGCGTCGTCGCCCTCGGCCTCGAGGACGACCGAGCTGCCCTTGCCCGCCGCGAGCATCATCACGCCCATGATGCTCTTGGCGTTCACCCGCCGGCCGTTGCGCGAAAGCCAGACTTCACTCTTGAAGCCACTCGCGACTTGCGTCAGCTTGGCCGAGGCACGCGCGTGCAGACCGAGCTTGTTGACGATCGTTGTCTCAACGCTTGCCATTGCAGCGGTCGGTGTTCATGTTCACGACGCCCTCGCGGCCGCCCGAGAGCGCCTTGTCCGCCACCGCAGCGAGCGGCTCGTCGCGGTAGGTCAGCGCACGCACGAGCATGGGCAGGTTCACCCCCGCCACGCCCGCCACGCGACCGCGCTCGAGCAGCCGCAGCGCGATATTGCCCGGCGTCGCGCCGTAGATGTCGCTCAGCACGAGGACGCCCTGCCCGCTATCGAGCTCATTCAGCAGCTCCCGCGCGCGCGGCAGCACCGCGTCGGGATCGTCGTCGACGGCCACGCCGAGATGGCGCACCGCCTGCGGACGCGTGCCCAGCACATGGCTTGCCGCGTGGATGAGCGCGTCGCCGAGCGTGCCGTGCGAGATGATGAGTATCCCGATCACGCGCGCAGCTTCGCCTCGAGTGCCTCGATGTACATCCCCGGCACGTCGAAGCCGGTCTGATCCTGGATCTCTCGAAAGCACGTCGGGCTGGTGACGTTCACCTCGGTGAGCCAGTCGCCGATCACGTCCAGGCCAACGAACAGCAGCCCGCGCGCCGCGAGCGTGGGCCCGAGCGCCTCGGCGATCTCGCGGTCACGCACGCTCAGCGCGCGCGCTTCGCCGCGCGCGCCCGCCGCGAGATTGCCGCGCGATTCACCCGCCTTGGGAATGCGCGCCAGGCAGTAGGGCACCACCTTGCCGTCGATGATGATCACGCGCTTGTCGCCGTCGACGATCTCGGGGATGTAGCGCTGCGCCATCACGCTGCGCCTGCCGGTCTGCGCCATGATCTCGACAATCACGTTGCGGTTGGGGTCGCCCGCGCGCACGCGGAAGATGTTCTCCCCGCCCATCACGTCGAGGCGCTTGACGACGACGTCCTGCTGCTCGTCGACGAAGGCGTGGATCTGCAGCGGATCGCGCGTCACCAGCGTGGGCGCCACGAATCGGCCGAACTCCGTGATGGCGATCTTCTCGTTGTGGTCGCGGATCGCCGCCGGGGAATTGAACACGCGCGCCCCTGCGCGCTCGGCCGCGGAGAGCAGCCAGGTGCTGGTCACGTACTCGAGGTCGAAGGGCGGGTCCTTGCGCATCAGGACCGCGTGGAAATCCGCGAGGCGGCGCCGCGCGTGGCCGTCGGTCCGGTACCAGTCCTCGTCGTTGTCGGTGAGCGCGATGCGCGTCGTCTCGGCCGTCACGCCGTCGGCGCGCCAGGCGAGGCCCGGCTGCTCGCACACGTATACCGCGTGGCCGCGCGCCTGCGCGGCACGCATCATCGTGACGGTCGTGTCCTTGTAGGCCTTGATCTCGTCCAGCGGGTCTATGATGAACAGGAACTGCATGGCCGCCGGCGCGGGGCGCTCGTCCCCGCGCTTCATTGGGTCACTTGCTGTGCGACACCATGTACTCGATCGTGGCGCGGATATCGGCGTCCGACAGGGAGGCGTTGCCGCCCTTGGGCGGCATCGCGCCCTTGCCGTGCAGCGCGACGTTCATCAGCGTGTCCATGCCGGTGGCGATGCGCGGCGCCCACGCCGCCTTGTCGCCGAATTTCGGCGCGCCCGCGGCGCCCGTTCCGTGGCAGGCGATGCAGGTGCCCTCGTAGATCTTCTTGCCGTCGGGCGGGCCCGCCTTGGCCACCGCGACCGGCGCTGCGGCCGGCGCTGCCGGGCTGCCAGCGGGCGCGCTGAACGACACGCTACCTACCGGCTGGATGCGCTCGGCGATTGCGGCCGGGGTCATCGCCGAGGGATCGGCCGTCGGCCCGGAGAGCACCAGCTTGACGAGCAGCACGATGCCGAGCACCGGGACGATGAACGCGAGCAGCACGATCGTGACGAGCTGCTGCGGCGTCTTGATGAAGGAAGAATGTTCGTCGTGCTCGCTCATGCCTGCGCCCTGACCGTGTGGATAAAAATCTGATTTTAGCGTGAATGTCGGACAGCGAGAAAGCCGCGGCGTGGACGCTCGCTGCGAAACGGGCTATCCTTCGCGCCTCCCCGGGCGCCCGTAGCTCAGCGGATCAGAGTATTGGCCTCCGAAGCCAAGGGTCGTGGGTTCGAATCCCGCCGGGCGCGCCAGAGTTCCCTCGGCCTGGTCGACGACAGCCATGAGCGATAAACCAGTCAGCCGCTTTCCGGTGCCCACGCTGGAAGACTTGCCGGAGGATATCCGCGTCCGGCTGCTCGGCGTACAGGAGAAGTCCGGCTTCGTGCCGAACGTGTTCCTCGCCCTCGCGCACCGGCCCGATGAGTTCCGCGCCTTCTTCGCCTACCACGACGCGCTGATGGAGAAGGAGGGCGGCCTCAGCAAGGCCGAGCGCGAGATGATCGTGGTCGCCACCTCGGGCGCGAACAACTGCCAGTATTGCGTGGTCGCGCACGGTGCGATCCTGCGCATCCGCGCGAAGAACCCGCTCGTCGCCGACCAAGTGGCGATCAACTATCGCAAGGCCGACATCACGCCGCGCCAGAAGGCGATGCTCGATTTCGCGCTGAAGGTGTCGCTCGAGGCGGCGACCGTAGGCGAAGCGGACTTCGCAGCGCTGCGCGCGCACGGCTTCAGCGACGAAGACATCTGGGACGTCGGCGCGATCGCCGCCTTCTTCGCCTTGTCCAATCGCATGGCGAATCTCACCGACATGCGTCCGAACGACGAGTTCTACCTGCTGGGGCGAGTACCGAAGGGCAAATGAGCCTCAGGCCGCTACAGGCGGGCGGCGCTTCCAGACCTGCGTTGCCTGCTCGAAGGCGTGCGCGAGCTGCAACACGCCGAAGTCGTCGCGGTACCGTCCCACGATCTGGATGCCGATGGGGAGCCCGTCGTCGGTGAACGCGGCGGGCACCGATATCGCCGGATGGCTGGTGATGGTCACGTAGTAGCAGCTCTTCATCCAGTCGAGGTAGTTACCCATCGCGACGCCCGCGATCTCGCGCGGATAGTCGAGCTCGACCGGAAAGGGCGGCAGCTGGTTCACCGGCGCGACCAGGAAGTCGTGGCGCTCGAAGAAGCGCCGCATGCGCTGGAAGAGCCCGGTGCGCAGCCGCTCGGCGCGCGCGATGCGCTCGCCGTCCAGCCGCAGCCCCTGCTCGATGTTCCAGACCACGGTGTCCTTGAGCTCGCTGCGGTGCGTGCGCAAGAGCGGCGCGAAGCGCAGCGAAAACGACAGCGCGCGCAGGGTCTCGAAGGCCTCGGTCGCGCCGTCGAAATCCGGTTCGGCGTCCTCCATCCTGCAGCCGAGCGAGGCGAACACCTTGCGCTGCGGCGCGAGCGCGCGCAGGACGCGCTCGTCCATCGGCAGGCCGCCGAGGCTCGCGCTCCAGGCGACGCGCGCGCCGCGGAAGTCGCGCGCGAGGCTCTTCGCAAACGCCTTGCCCGGCTCGGTGATCGAGATCGGCACCCGGGGATCGGGGCCGGCCATGGCGGCGAGCAGGAACGCTGCGTCGGCCACCGTGCGCCCCACCGGTCCGAGAACCGGCTGCGTGTCCCAGGCGTTGGCGGCGGGATAATTGGGCACGCGCCCGGGCGTCGGCCGGAAGCCGGCCACGTTGCAGTAGTTGGCCGGATTGCGCAGGCTCGCGGCGAGGTCCGAGCCGTCGGCGAAGGGCAGCATGCCGCAGGCGACTGCCACCGCCGCGCCGCCCGAGGAGCCGCCGCATGTCCTGGACAGCTCATAGGGGTTGCGCGTCGCGCCGAATACCGCGTTGAAGGTCTGGCTGCCGGCGCCGAACTCCGGCGTATTGGTCTTGCCCAGCGTGATCGCGCCCGCGGCGCGCAACCGCTCGACCAGGCTATGGTCCTCTGCGGGGACGTGGTCGCGATAGATTGGCGAACCCTTGGTGGTCCGGATACCCCGGGTATCGATCAGGTCCTTGTAGGCGATCGGCAAGCCGGCGAGCGGACCGAGGCGTGCGCCCTTGCGCTCGAGCTTCTTCGCCTCCTTCAGGGCCTGCTCCGGCAGCAAGGTGACGATCGCGTTCACCCTGGGGTTGACGCGCTCGATCTGCGCGATGAACGCGCGCATCACCTCGCTCGCCGAGACCTTGCGCGCGCGGATCATCTGCGCGAGCCGCCTCGCGCCGGTAAAGCAGAGCTCTGCGTCCATGCTTTCCTACATCAGTACGATGTCGAACTGCTCCTGCGTGTAGCCAGTCTCGACCTGCATCGAGATCGGCTTGCCGATGAAATCCGAGAGCATGGCGAGCGAGGCCGACTCCTCCTCCAGAAACAGGTCGTTTACCGGCTGCGAGGCGAGGATGCGGTACTCGCGCGCGTTGAAGGCGCGCGCCTCCCTCAGGATCTCGCGCAGGATCTCGTAGCACACCGTGCGCGCGGTCTTCAGCTCGCCGCGCCCGCCGCACACCGGGCAGGGCTCGCACAGCACGTGCGCGAGCGACTCGCGCGTTCGCTTGCGCGTCATCTCCACAAGTCCCAGGGCGGTGAAGCCGTTTACCGTCATCCTGGTGCGGTCGCGCGCGAGCGCCTTGTTGAACTCCTCGAGCACCGCGGCGCGGTGCTCGAGGTTCTCCATGTCGATGAAGTCGATGATGATGATGCCGCCGAGGTTCCTGAGGCGTAGCTGCCTGGCGATCGCCTGCGCGGCCTCGAGGTTGGTCTTGAAGATCGTGTCGTCGAAATTGCGCTGGCCGACGAAGCCGCCGGTGTTCACGTCGACGGTGGTCATCGCCTCCGTCTGGTCGATGATCAGGTAGCCGCCGGACTTCAGGTCCACCCGGCGCGACAGCGCGCGCTCGATTTCCGGCTCGACGTTGTACAGGTCGAACAGCGGGCGCTCGCCGACGTAGTGCTCGATCTTGCCGCGCATCCTGGGCATGTATGTTTCGGCGAAGGCGATCAGCTTCTGGTGGTTTTCGCGCGAATCGACCACCACGTGCTCGGTGCTCTCGGTGACCATGTCGCGCAGCACGCGCTGCGCGAGCGACAGGTCCTGGTACAGGAGCTTCGGCGGTTGTGCGCCGAGCGCCTGCGTGCGGATGTCGCGCCACAGGTGGCGCAGGTAGTCGATGTCGGCGCGCAGCTCCTCGTCGCTCGCGCCTTCGGCGAGCGTGCGGATGATGAAGCCGCCGGTCTCGTCGGGCGGCAGCAGCTCCTTCAGCTTCTCGCGCAGCAGGTTCCTGCCACTCTCGTCCTCGATCCGCTGCGAGATGCCGATGTGCGGATCCTGCGGCAGATAGACCAGCATCCGTCCGGCGATCGAAACCTGGGTGGACAGGCGCGCGCCCTTGCTGCCGATCGGGTCCTTCACGACCTGCACCATCACCGGCTGTCCCTCGGCGAGGATTTTCTCGATCGGCTTCGCAGCCTCGCCGCCGTTCGCAGGGCCCTGCCGGCGATGCTCCCAGATATCTGCCACGTGCAGGAACGCGGCGCGCTCCAGCCCGATCTCGATGAACGCCGACTGCATGCCGGGCAGCACGCGCGCGACGCGCCCCATGTAGACGTTGCCGACCAGCCCGCGGCTGCCAGTGCGTTCGATCAGCAGCTCCTGCACCACGCCGGCAGCCAGCACCGCCACGCGTGTCTCCTGCGGCGTGACGTTAATAAGGATTTCTTCGCTCACGCGGCGAGAGGATCTTCTCGATGAGCTGCGCCGTCTCGTAGAGCGGCAGCCCCATCACGCCGGAGTAGCTGCCATGGATCTCCGCGACGAATTGCGCCGCACGCCCCTGGATGGCGTAGGCCCCCGCCTTGTCGTCCGACTCGCCGGTCGCGACGTAAGCCCGGATCTCCTCCGCGCCGAGCGGACGGAAGCGCACCTGGGTTACCGAAAGCGCGCACTCGAGCTGCTCGTCGTACTTCACCGCGACCGCGGTCAGCACTTCGTGGTGCCCGCCCGACAGCGCAGCGAGCATCTGCGCCGCATCGGCGCGGTCGGCGGGCTTGGCGAGGATGCGCCCCTCGATCGCGACCGTGGTGTCGGCGGCGAGCACCGGCGCGCGCGGCAGATTGCGCTGCGTGAGCCGCTTCCAGCCCGCCTCGGCCTTGGCGCGTGCGACGCGCTCCACGTAGGCGCCCGGCATCTCGCCCGGCAGCACGTCCTCGTTCACTTCCGGCTCGGATTCGGGCCGCGCGCGGAACAGCAGCAGGTGGAAGCGCACGCCGATCTGCGACAGGAGCTCGCGCCGGCGCGGGCTGCGCGAGGCGAGGTAGATGCTGCGATCGAGCGAGGTGAGCATTGCGGCGGCGCCTCTCGGGTGGCCGCAAAGTGTAGCAGAGGGGGGAGAAACCTATGCGCGGTGGTACGGATGGCCTTCGAGCAGCGACGCCGCGCGGTACAGCTGCTCGCACAGCACGACCTGGGCGAGCGCGTGCGGCAGCGTGAACGCCGAAACGCGCAGCAGGAGCGAGGCGTCCCGCTTCAGCGCCGGGTCGAGGCCATCGGCGCCGCCAATCACGAATGCCACCGGCTGCGCGGCGCCCAGCCAGCGCTCGAGCTGAGCGGCGAACGCCGCGCTGTCGAACTCGCGGCCGCGCTCGTCGAGCGCCACCACGCGCGCCCCCCGGGGCAGCCTGTGGCGCAGCCGCGCGCCTTCGGCCGCGAGCAGTTGCGCCGGCGGCTTGCCCGTTGCGCGCGGCTCGGCCCTCACCGTCGCGAGCTCGGTCGCGAAGCGCCGCGGCATGCGTTTCAGGTACTCTGCGCACGCGGCCTGCGCCCAGGCGGGCGGCTTAGTGCCGACTGCGACGATTAGCAGGTTTGCCATGCGCGACCTTGCCGGCCGCCTGCTTCAGGCGCACCGTCTTGCCGCCCCAGATTTCCTCCAGGTTGTAATAGCTGCGCACCGCGGGATGCATGATGTGCACGACGATGTCGCCGAGGTCGACGAGCACCCACTCGGCGTTCGCTTCCCCCTCGACACCGTACACGCGGCCGCCCAGCTCGCGGATGCGCTCCTGAACGCGGTCGGCGAGCGCCATGACCTGGCGCGTAGAGTCGCCGCTGGCGATCACCACGCGCTCGAACATCGAGGCGAAGCGCGCGGTGTTGAACACGACGATGTCGCGCCCCTTGACGTCTTCGAGCGCCTCGACCACGGCGCGCTGCTTCGTGCGGATATCCATCAGCGATAAAGGCGATGAGAGGAAATGTACCGCAGCACATCGGGCGGCACCAGGCGCGAGACGTCCTCGCCGCGCGCGATGCGCTGGCGGATCTCGGTCGAGGAAATGTCGAGCGGCGGCATATCGATGCGTTCGACCCGCCCGGCGGCGCGCACGGCATCGCTCGCGTACGGCGCCCATCCGGGACGCGCGACCACGGCGATCCGGGCGAGCGCGAACAGCTCCTGCCAGCGATGCCAGGTCTCGAGCTTCTCGAACTGGTCGCCGCCCATCAGCAGCACGAGCGCGCAGCCAGGGCCGCGTTCGGCGCGCAGCGCGCGCAGCGTGTCGACCGTGTAGCCCGAAGCGCCGGGGGCGAGCTCGCGGCGGTCGATCACGTAGCGCGGTTCACCCCGGATGGCCAGCTCGAGCATGGCGACGCGGTCGGCGGGCGACGCCACGGGGGCATTGCGGTAGCCCGGGGCGCCGGTCGGGATCCAAAGCAGTTGCCTGAGGCCGAGCATGTCGAGCGCAAGCTGCGCGATGCGCAGGTGCGCGTAGTGGACCGGATCGAACGTGCCGCCGAGGATGCCGACTGCGCCCGACTCCATCTAGCGCCGGATCTCGCCGTGGCCGAAGACCACGAACTTCTGGCTGGTGAGTCCTTGCAGGCCGACCGGGCCGCGCGCGTGCAGCTTGTCGGTGGAGATGCCGATTTCGGCGCCCAGGCCGAACTCGAACCCGTCGGCGAAGCGCGTCGAGGCATTGACCAGCACCGAGCTCGAGTCGACCTCGCGCAGAAAGCGCTCGGCGCGCGCGCGGTCCTCGGTGACGATCGCGTCGGTGTGCTGCGAGCCGTACTTGGCGATGTGCGCGATCGCCTCGTCCAGCCCGCCTACGACGCGGATCGACACGACGGGCGCCAGCCACTCGGTGTAGTAGTCCTGCTCGCTCGCCGCCCTGGCGTCGCGCACCAGCCTGCGCGTCGCTTCGTCGCCGCGCATCTCCACGCCCTTGGCGCGGAAGATCGCCGCGATCTCGGGCAGCACGCGCGGCGCGATCGCCGCGGCGACCAGCAGTGTCTCCATGGTGTTGCAGGTGCCGTAGCGCTGCGTCTTGGCGTTGTCGGCGATCGTAACGGCCATCGCCGGGTCGGCGCGGTCGTCGACGTACACGTGGCACACGCCGTCCAGGTGCTTGATCATGGGGATGCGTGATTCGCTCGCGAGGCGCGCGATCAACTCCTTGCCGCCGCGCGGCACGATCACGTCGACGTACTCGGGCATCGTGATCAGCTCGCCGACCGCGGCGCGATCGGCGATCCGCACCACCTGCACGGCGGCCTCGGGCAGACCGGCGCTCTTCAGCCCCGCGCGCACGCAGGCCGCGATCGCCTGGTTGGCGTGCAGCGCCTCCGAGCCGCCGCGCAGGATGCAGGCATTGCCCGCCTTGACGCACAGTCCGGCGGCGTCCGCCGTGACGTTCGGGCGCGACTCGTAGATGATGCCGATCACCCCGATCGGCACGCGCATGCGCGCGACCTCGATGCCGCTTGGGCGGCGCACGCGCTCGGTGATCTCGCCGACCGGGTCGGGCAGCGTGGCGACCTGCTCGAGTCCTTCGGCCATCTGCTCGATGGAAGCCGGCGTGAGCGTGAGCCGGTCGATGAATGCCTCGTCGCAGCCGTCCCGCCGTGCCTGCGCCACGTCGGCGCTGTTGGCTTCGAGCAGCTCGGGCGAGCGCGCACGGATCTCCGCGGCCATCGCGCGCAGCGCCCGGTTCTTTGTGTCCGTGTCGGCGCGCGCCAGCTCGCGCGCGGCGGCGCGCGCGGCGAGCCCGAGCTCGCGCATGTACGCGCGCACGTCTACCGCCTTCGCGTCAAGCTTTTGATCCATGAGCCAATTTTAACCCCAGCTTGAGGAACTCATCCCAGGGCTCGCGGCGCGCCACGCCCTTGATCGCGCGGTCGACCACGGCCGCCTGGAGGAGCGAACGCTCGAGCGCCTCAGGCGCGAAGCGGTTGAGCGCGCCGCGCACGAGCGCCTGGCGCGGCCCCCAGACGCGGTTCTCGCGCATGAGCGCCTCGAGCGGCCGGCCGCCGGCGAGGCCCTGCCTGATGCGCTCGAGCGCCCTCAGGTCCTCGGTAATGGCCCACAGCACGTAGGTCGGCGCCTCGCCTTCGCCGCGCAGGCCTTCGATGACGCGCGCGTAGCGCGCCATGTCGCCGGCGAGCAGCGCTGCCGAGGCGTCGGAAGCGTCGTAGCGCGCCACGTTCGCCACCGCTTCGCGCACGTCGTCGAGCGCGAGCTCGCCGGGCGGCGCGAGCAGCGCGAGCTTCTGCACTTCCTGGAACGCGGCGAGCAGGTTGCCTTCGACGCGATCGGCGAGGAACTCGAGCACCTCGCGGCCCGCGCGCTGGCCCTGCCGCGCCAGCCGCTCGCCGATCCAGGCCGGCAGGCGCGCGCGCTCGACGGGAAATACGTCTACCAGCGCGCCCGCCGCGGCGAGTGCGGCGAACCAGGCCGAGTTCTGCGCCGCGCGATCCAGGCGCGGCAGCGACACAAGCAGCAGCGTTTCCGGGTTGGGGTCGGCGCACAGCGCCGCGATCGCCTCCGCACCCTGCGTGCCGGGCTTGCCGCCCGGAATGCGCAGCTCGAGAATTTTCCTCTCGCCGAAGAGCGAGCGGCTCGCGCCGGCGTGCCTGAGCTCGGACCAGTCGAAGGCGCGCTCGGCGAAGAACACTTCGCGCTCGGTGTAGCCCGCCTTGCGCGCGGCGCGGCGCACTGCGTCGGCGGCTTCGAGCGCGAGTAGCGGCTCGTCGCCGTGGATCGTATACACGGGCGCGAGCGATCGTGCGAGCTGGGCTTCGAGCTGCTCGGCGCGCAGCTGCATCGCGCCTTAGTCCTGCGGTCGCTTGGCGGCGGAGAGCCGCCGCATGATCTGCTGCACCATGTCGGTCTGCATGTCGTGGTAGAGCAGCTGCTCCTCGGATTCCTTGGCAAGCACCGCGCTGTCGTTGAACGTCACGTCGCGCCTGAGCTGGATGGTGCTCGTCGGAACGTAATCCTTGCCCTTGTTGTCGCGGACCCTGAAGCTCACCAGGTAGCGTAGCTGGAACTCGCTCACCGCGCCCGTGCCGGTGAGCGACAGGATCACCTTCTGGCGCTCCTCCCTGCTGAACTCGAGGACCGCCTCGGCCTTCTTCGGATCGTCCACCACCTTCGCGTTGGTGCCCGCCTGGATGTTGCGCTTCAGGTCGAGCGCGATGCCCCCCGCCGCGGCGGGCACGTACACGGTGTCGAACGGCAGCTCGGCGGACCCGCGCAGCTGGAAGCCGCAGCCGGCGAGCGCCGCGGCGAGCAGCATCGCGACGGTGCGCCTCATAGGACGATGTTGATGAGGCGTCCCGGCACCACGACGACCTTCTTGATGGCGTTCTGCCCGATCCAGTTTCCGACGGCTTCGCTTGCGCGCGCGAAGGCCTCGACGCCTTTCGCGTCGAGGCCGCTCGGCACGGGCAGAGTGCCCTTCTTCTTGCCGTTGACCTGCACCACATGCTCGATCTCGTCCTGCACCAGCGCCGCCGCATCCGGCTCGGGCCAGGCCGACTGCATCACGTCCCCGCCGAAGCCGAGCGCGCGCCACAGGTGGTGGCAGATATGCGGCGTGATCGGCGAGAGCAGCCGCAGCAGGATCGACAGCCCCTCCTCGGCCGCCGGCGTGCGCCCGGGCAGCTTTTCGAGCGCATTCAGGATCTTCATGGCGGCCGAGGCCACCGTATTGAACTGGTGCTTCGTCAGATCGTAGTTCGCCTGACGCAGCACGGAGTGCAGCTCGAAGCGCACCGATCGCTCGAGCGCCGCGTCGCCTGCGGCGCGGGCGGCCGCGCCGAATTTCGCGCCGTAGGCCCAAAGCCGCTTCAGGAACCGGTATGAGCCCTCGACGCCTTCGTCCGACCACTCGAGCGTGTTGGTCGGGGGCGAGGCGAAGATAATGAAGAAGCGCGCCGTGTCGGCGCCGTACTTCTCGATCAGCGCCTGGGGATCGACGCCGTTGTTCTTCGACTTGGACATCGTGCCGACGCCGGCGAAGCTCACCTCGGCGCCGTCGCCCGCGCGCTTCGCCGCGACGATCTTGCCCTTGGCGTCGCGGTTCACGAGCACGTCCGCGGGATTGACCCACTCGCGCCGCCCCTGCGGCGTGTCGCGGTAGTAGGTTTCGGCGAGCACCATGCCTTGTGTGAGCAGGTTGGTGAACGGCTCGGAAACTTCGAGCATGCCCTGGTCGCGCATGACGCGCGTGAAGAAGCGCGAGTACAGCAGGTGCAGGATCGCGTGCTCGATGCCGCCGATGTACTGGTCGACCGGCATCCAGTAGCGCGCCCGCGCGTCGATCATCGCCGCGTCGCTGCCCGGGCTGGCGAAGCGCGCGAAATACCACGACGAGTCGACGAACGTGTCCATGGTGTCGGTCTCGCGCCGCGCCGGCTTGCCGCACGAGGGGCAGCGCGTATCGAGGAACGCGGGCAGCTTGTTCAGCGGGTTGCCCGTGCCGTCGGGCACCAGGTCCTCGGGCAGCACGACCGGCAGGTCCTCGTCCTTCACCGGCACGTCGCCGCAGGCGGGGCAATGCACGATCGGAATCGGGCAACCCCAGTAGCGCTGGCGCGAAATGCCCCAGTCGCGCAGGCGCCACTGCACCCGCTTTTCGCCCAGGCCCTTCGCCTTCAGGTCCGCGGCGATGGCATCGACCGCGGCTTGATAGGTAAGCCCATCGTACTTACCAGAATTTATACATACACCCCTTTCTTTCTCTTCGTACCAGGGCTTCCAATTCCTTTCATCAAATTCGTAGTACTTGAAGTCCGCTTCCTTCCAATTTTTCCGTTCCGCCACTACGGAGACTCCATGGTGAATCACTTGCTTAATTGGTAGGCGCTTCAATGATGCGAAGGCGAAGTCGCGCTCGTCGTGCGCCGGCACGGCCATGACTGCGCCTTCGCCGTATCCCATGAGCACGTAGTTCGCGACCCACACCGGAATCTTCTCGCCCGAGAGCGGGTGGGTGCAGAAAAGCCCGGTGGGCATGCCTTTCTTCTCGAGCTGGGCGAGGTCGGCCTCCATCACCGCGCCGCGCCGGCATTCCTCGACGAACGCCCGGATCTTCGGGTCACGCTGCGCAGCCCAGGCCGCGATCGGATGCTCCGCCGCGACCGCGCAGAACGTGGCGCCCATCAGCGTGTCGGCGCGCGTGGTGAACACCCACAGCACGCGCCGCTCGCCCTCGAGCTGGTACTCGAAGCCGACGCGCACGCCGTCCGAGCGCCCGATCCAGTTCTTCTGCATGAGCTTGACCTGCTCGGGCCAGCCGGGCAACTCGTCGAGCGCCGCCAGCAGCTCCTCGGCATAGGCGGTGATCCTGAGGAAGTACATCGGGATCTCGCGCTTCTCGACCGGCGCGCCGGTCCTCCAGCCGCGCCCGTCGATCACCTGCTCGTTGGCGAGCACCGTCTGGTCGACCGGATCCCAGTTCACCACGCCGGTCTTCTTGTACGCGAGGCCCTTCGTGAACAGCCGCGTGAAGAACCACTGGTTCCACCTGTAGTAGTCGGGCTTGCAGGTGGCGAGCTCGCGCGACCAGTCGAGCGCGAAGCCGAGGCTCTTCAGCTGCGACTTCATGTACGCGATGTTGTCCCAGGTCCACTTGGCGGGTGGCACCCTGTTCGCCATGGCCGCGTTCTCCGCGGGCAGGCCGAACGCGTCCCAGCCCATCGGCTGCAGCACGTTCATGCCGCGCATGCGGTAGTGCCGGGTGAGGACATCGCCGATGGTATAGTTCCTGACGTGCCCCATGTGCAGCTTTCCCGAGGGGTAAGGGAACATCGACAGGCAGTAGAACTTGGGCCGCGCGGGGTCTTCGAGGACGCGGAATGAGCCGCGGGATTCCCAGAATTGCTGGGCCTCGCGCTCCACGCTTAGCGCATCGTAGCGGTCTTGCATGCCGGCGGGCGGGTGTCTATGAAGGGACGGGGAGCCGCGGATTATAGCTTTGCGCTGCTGCTCGGCGCCGCGCTCGTGCCCGCCGCGGGCGAGGCCGTGGCGCTGCCCGCGGCCGTCATCGAAGGCGTGCAGATGCCCGCCTGGGTGCAGCGCGACGTGCGCATCACGGTGCGCCAGGTGACCGCCGGCATCCGCGGCACAGATTTGTGGGGCAGGTCGACCGAGGCGAAGCAGATCATCTGCCTGATCGACGGCAAGATCGAAGTGAGCCCCGAGCACGAGAACGCGATCGACATGGACCAGCCGCGCCAGTTCTACGTGCGCGAGAACGGAAGATCGCAGCCGGTCGGCTTCGTCACGCCGGAGCAGCTCGCCAAGTGGGCCGCCGAGACCGAGATCGCGCAAGGCGCCGGCGCTCGCCGTCTACGATGCGCTGCGCGCCGCGGGCTACGCCGTGCGCATCGTGCCGGTGAAGACGCAAGGCGGATTCGCATATCAAGTTCGCATCGCCGACCTGGCGAGCCGGGCCGACGCCGAGGCGCTCGCCGCGCGGCTGCGCGGCATGCCCGGGGTCACCGAACCGACGATCTCGAGGTAATCAGAACCCGCGGATGTTGTCGGGGTCATCGATGCGCGATGCGCCCCAGGGGACGTCGGTGCGGTCGGCGTGGAGCCATACGAAATCGGGCGCGAACAGAAAATCGTCCGGGATGCCGCGCGCCGTGATGTGGCGCGCGTCGAGCTGCGGCGCATCGGCCGGGCGCTCGCGCTCGGCCGCATGCACGCTCGGCAGCGCGTTGCTCGCGTCGAAGTTGCAGCCCGAGGCGAACAGGAGCAGCAGCAGCACGCCGATCCTGGCAACGAGATGCGCGTAGCGCCGGCCGATACGCCGTTCGAGGTGGGGCAGCCTGTTGTCGATCGCCATGTGAGACTCCTTCCTCTGTTTACTGCAGCTGCAGTATTGCGAAGTCCGCCAAGGAAGGTAATTAGACGGACGGACTAGCGGGGCCTCTCCAGAAGCACTAGCCGGTTCGCGGGAGAGGGCGCGCACGCCGCGTATAATTTGCCGCTTGTCGCTGCACCTCGAAAACCTCAACCCGGAACAGCTCGCCGCGGTCACGCTGCCGGACGAGCACGCGCTCATCCTCGCGGGCGCGGGCAGCGGCAAGACGCGCGTGCTCACCACGCGCATCGCCTGGCTCGTCAAGGGCGAACGCGTCTCGCCGGGCGGGCTGCTCGCGGTCACCTTCACCAACAAGGCGGCGCGCGAGATGTTCACGCGGCTCTCCGCCATGCTGCCCCTCAGCCTGCGCGGCATGTGGATCGGCACCTTCCACGGCCTCGCGAACCGCATGCTGCGCGCGCATCATCGCGACGCGGGGCTGCCGCAGACGTTCCAGATTCTCGATTCGCAGGACCAGCTCGCAGTGGTGAAGCGCCTGCTCAAGTCGCTCGGCGCGGACGAAGACCGCACGCCGCCGCGCGAGGTGCAGTACTTCGCGAACGCGAGGAAGGAAGAGGGCCTGCGCGCGCGCGACGTGCAGGCGGTCGACGAAAGCACGCGCCGCTTCGTCGAGCTGTACGCCGCTTACGACGAGCTGTGCCAGCGCGAGGGCGTGGTCGATTTCGCCGAGCTCCTGCTGCGCAGCTACGAGCTGCTGGCGAGAAACGAGATCCTGCGCGAGCACTACGCCGCGCGCTTCCGCCACATCCTGGTGGACGAGTTCCAGGACACCAACCGCCTGCAGTACCGCTGGCTCAAGCTGCTCGCGGGGCGCTCGAGCACGATGTTCGCCGTGGGCGACGACGACCAGTCGATCTACGCCTTTCGCGGCGCGAACGTCGGCAACATGGCCGAGTTCGAGCGCGACTTCAGGGTCGCGCACGTGATCAGGCTGGAGCAGAACTACCGCTCGCAGGGCAACATCCTCGACGCGGCCAATGCGCTCATCGTGCACAACCGCAAGCGGCTGGGCAAGAACCTGTGGACGGCCGCGGGCAGCGGCGATCCCCTGCGGGTGTTCGAGGGCGAATCCGACGCCGACGAGGCGCGCTTCGTCGCCGGAGAGGTGCAGGCGCTGGCGCGCGAGGGCACGCGCCTCGCCGACATCGCGGTGCTGTACCGCTCGAACGCCCAGTCGCGCGTGCTCGAGCACGCGCTGTTTTCGGCCGGGATCCCGTACCGCGTGTACGGGGGGCTGCGCTTCTTCGAGCGCGCCGAGGTGAAGCACGCGCTTGCCTACCTGCGCCTGGTCGCCTCGCCCGGGGACGACAACGCGTTCCTGCGCGTGGTGAATTTCCCGCCGCGCGGCATTGGCGCGCGAAGCCTGGAGCAGCTGCAGGACGCCGCGGCGCGCGCGGGAACCTCGCTCTACGGCGCGATCGATGCGCTGCCGGGCAAGGCGGCGCAGTTCAAGGCGCTCATCGAGAGCCTGGGCGCCGAAAGCGCGAACCTGCCGCTCGCGGAGAAGGTCGAGCTGGTGGTCGCGAAGAGTGGATTGATCGAACACTACAAGGGCGAGCGCGAAGGCGCCGAGCGCGTCGAGAACCTCGGCGAGCTGGTGAACGCGGCCGCGGCGTTCGATTCGGAGGAGCGCGAGAACGGGCTGGAGGAGACCGGCGATGCGCTTATCGACTTCCTCACGCACGCAGCGCTCGAGGCGGGCGAGCACCAGGCGGGCGAGGGCCAGGACGCGCTGCAGCTGATGACCGTGCACTCGGCCAAGGGCCTGGAATTCGACGCGGTGTTCCTCACCGGCCTGGAGGAAGGGCTGTTCCCGCACGAGCAGAGCGTGATGGAGAAGGATGGGCTGGAGGAGGAGCGGCGCCTCGCCTACGTCGCGATCACGCGCGCGCGCAAGCGTCTTTACCTTTCCTTCGCCCGCACGCGCATGTTGCACGGGCAGACGCGCTACAACCTGCCTTCGCGCTTTCTCGAAGAGATTCCCTCGGGCCTCATGAAATGGCTCACCCCGCGCTTCGCCGGCCAGCGCGTGCGCGAGGCGCTTGCTTGGAGCCCGCCGAAAAAGGCGCCCGTGTTCTCCAAGCCGCGCGACGTCGCCGGATTCCGCATCGGCCAGAACGTCATGCACCCCAGGTTCGGTACCGGGGTGATCGTCGACGCGGAGGGCCAGGGCAACGACGCGCGCGTGCAGGTGAATTTCGGCGCGCAGGGCGTCAAGTGGCTCGCGGTGAGCGTCGCGAAGCTGCAGGCGGCCTGAGGTGGCGCTGCATCCGCTCGCGGGCAAGCGCGCGCCGGCGACGCCGCGCCGATCGGCGGGCTCAAGGTGGTGACGGAGAACGGCTGGTTCGCCGCGCGCCCCTCGGGCACGGAGAACATCTACAAGCTCTACGCCGAGAGCTTCAAGAACGAACCGCACCTCGATCTGATCGTCGCGGAGGCGCAGAATATCGTGCGCAGTGCCCTCTAGGAGGCCCGCATGCCGCTGACCGCCGAGCAGATCGCCCAATACCGCCGCGACGGCTACATATGCCCGGTCCCGGTGATGCCGGCGGCCGAGGCCGCAGGCCTGCGTAAGAAACTCGAGGCGTTCGAGGCGACCCAGGGCGGTAGGCTCGAGCCGGGCCAGCGCAGCCGCGCGTTCCTGCTGTTCAAATGGCTAGACGACCTGATCCGCGATTCGCGCGTGCTCGACCCGATCGAGCAGCTGATCGGTCCCAATATTCTGTGCTGGAGCACCATCTTCTGGATCAAGGACGCGGGCTCGAAGAGCTTCGTCTCCTGGCACCAGGACAACACCTACTGGGGCCTGTCGAGCCGCAAAGTGCTGACCGCCTGGTTCGCGATCTCGGACGCGAGCGTCGAGGCCGGATGCATGAAGGTCATGCCGGGCACGCACACCGGGGAGACGCTGGCGCACGAGGACACCTACGACGAGGACAACATGCTGACGCGGGGTCAGTCGATCCGCGGCCTGGACGAGTCGCGCGCCGCCAGCATGCCCCTGCGCGCCGGCGAAATGTCGCTGCACAACTACTGCCTCGCGCACGGCTCGGGGCCGAACCTCTCGAGCGACCGCCGCATCGGCGTGTCGATGCACTTCATGCCGCCCGACACGAAGCAGGTTGTCGGCACCTGGGACTGCGCCGCGCTGGTGCGCGGGACCGACCGCTTCGGTCATTTCGCGCACACGCCGATCCCGGCGCGCGATTTCGACCCGCAGGCGGTGGTCTTCCACGCGCGCGCCGCGGGCGCGATGCGCGAAGTGCTCTACGCCGGGGCCGCGCGCAAGCTTCAGCGGCTCTGAACCGCATTCAGCAGCAAAGCCTAGTCCCCGAGCGCCGCCCGGCTTTGCTGCAAATCAAGAAAAATGGGCGACGAGCAGATAGCGCGCGAGGCGTCCGGCCGCCATGAACCCGAGCGCGGCCAGCCAGTTGACGCGCAGCCATCCTGCGGCGAGGCACAGCGCGTCGCCCACCAGCGGCAGGAAGGCTAAGAAGGTCGCCGGGCTGCCGTGGCGCTCGAGCCAGGCGAGCGCGCGCGGGTCAAGCTTGTCGCGCGTGCGCCCGGGCACAAGACGCCCGAGCGCGTAGGTGGTCATGCCGCCCGCGGTGTTGCCGAGCGTCGCGAGCGCGATCGCGAGCGCCGCGTGCTCGGGATAGAGCTTGAGGTAGCCGAACAGCACCGCTTCGGAGGAAAGCGGCACGAGCGTCGCGGCGACGAAGCTCGCGGCGAACAGGCCGGCGAGGCCGCCTTCAGGCGAAAGGAGCGCGTCCAGGGTGTGCTAGTCTTTTCTGGGTGAAACGCAACGATTATCTCGAGCGCATCCTCAAGGCGCGCGTCTACGACGTGGCGATCGAATCGCCTCTCGAGCGCGCCCCGGGGCTGTCGAAGCGCCTGGGCAACACGCTGCTGCTCAAGCGCGAGGACCTGCAGCCGGTATTCTCGTTCAAGCTGCGCGGGGCGTACAACAAGATGGCGAACCTGCCGCCGGCAAGGCTCAAGAAGGGCGTCATCGCGGCGAGCGCCGGCAACCATGCGCAGGGCGTTGCGCTGGCCGCGCAAAAGCTCGGCTGCCGCGCGGTGATCGTGATGCCGGTCACCACGCCGCGCATCAAGGTCGATGCGGTGGTCGCACGCGGCGCGCAGGTCGTGCTGCACGGCGATACCTACGCGGAGGCCTACGCGCATGCGATGCGCCTCAAGCGCCGCCGCGGTCTCGCGTTCGTTCACCCCTACGACGATCCCGACGTGATCGCGGGCCAGGGCACGATCGGCATGGAAATCCTGCACCAGCATCCCGGGCCGCTCGATGCGATCTTCGTCGCAGTGGGCGGCGGCGGGCTCATCTCGGGAATCGCGGCGTATGTTAAACGCGTGCGCCCCGGCGTGCGCATCGTCGGCGTCGAGCCGACCGATGCCGACGCCATGACGCGCTCGCTCGAGGCGGGGCGCCGGGTGGTGCTAGATCAGGTGGGGCTGTTCGCCGACGGCGTGGCGGTCAAACAGGTCGGCAAGGAAACCTTTGCGCTCGCACGCAGGCTGGTCGACGAGATGGTGCTCGTCGATACCGACGAGATCTGTGCCGCGATCAAGGACGTCTTCGAGGACACGCGCGTGGTGCTCGAGCCGGCGGGCGCGCTCGCGATCGCCGGGGCCAAGGCCTGGGTCGAGAAGCGCGGCGCGCACGGCAAGACGCTGGTCGCGGTGGCCTGCGGCGCGAACACCAATTTCGACCGGTTGCGCTTCATCGCCGAGCAGGCCGAGCTCGGCGAGCACCGCGAGGCGATCCTCGCGGTGACCATCCCCGAGCGCCCGGGCAGCTTCAAGAAATTCTGCGCCACGCTAGGCGCGAAGAACATCACCGAGTTCAACTACCGCATCGCGGAATCGAACGAGGCGCACATCTTCGTCGGCGTCGAGACCGCCAACCGCGACGAGACGGCAAGGATCGTGCGCAGGCTCGAGCGTCACGGGCTGAGGACGCTCGACCTGTCGGACAACGAGATGGCGAAGACGCACTTGCGCCACATGGTCGGCGGGCGCGCGCCGTGGTCGGGCGACGCGCGCGCGACGCGCGCGGCGAACGAGCTCCTGTACCGCTTCGAGTTTCCCGAGCGGCCCGGCGCGCTGATGCGCTTCCTCAGCAACATGCGCAGCGACTGGAACATCAGCCTGTTCCACTACCGCAACCAGGGCGCGGACTACGGCCGCGTCCTGGTCGGCATCCAGGTTCCGCCCGCGGAGATGCGCGAGTTCCAGCGCTTTCTCGACAAGCTCGGCTACCCCTGCGCCGACGAGTCGAGGAATCCCGCTTACCGGCTGTTCCTGGGGTGACCGCGCGCACGCTGCAGCTCACCGAGCGGCTGCGCGCCTACGTGCTCGCGCACGGGGCGCGCGAAACCTCCGTGCAGCGGGCGCTGCGCGCCGAGACGCAACGCATGCCGCGCGCGAGCATGCAGATCGGCGCGGAGCAGGGAGCGCTGCTCGCGCTGCTCGTGCGGCTCATGGGCGCGCGGCGCTGCATCGAGATCGGCACGTTCACCGGTTACAGCGCGCTCTCGGTGGCGCTCGCGCTGCCGCCGCGCGGCAGGATCGTCTGCTGCGACCTGAGCGAGGAATGGACCTCGATCGCCCGGCGCTACTGGCGGCGCGCACGCGTGGCGCACAAGATCGACCTTCGGCTCGGGCCGGCGCTCGCGACGCTCGACGCCCTGCTCGCGCGCAGCGGCCCCGGTCGCTACGACTTCGCGTTCATCGATGCGGACAAGGAGAACTACTCCGCGTACTACGAGCGCTGCCTGAAGCTCGTGCGCAAGGGCGGGCTGATCGCTGCGGACAATACGCTGTGGGGAGGCACGGTGGCCTACCCGTTCGCGACGGATCCCGACACGCGCGCCCTGCGCGCTTTCAACCGCAAGCTGCTTGGCGACCGGCGCGTGGAGATCGCCCTGCTGCCGATCGGCGACGGCCTGACGCTGGCGCTGAAGCGCTAGCCGCCGTCGCCGCCGAAGTGCCGCTCGTCGGCGTAGCACACCGGCGAGGCGAGCGCGCCCGCAGCGCCCGGCTCCGGCATGCCGAGAAAGACGAGTCCCTCCGGGTCGCGCCGATACAGTCCGCGCTCGGTCGCCACGTAGTCGACCGGAATGTCCCACTCCTGCGGATGGATCGTGTCGATGCGCGCCATCTCGTAGGTGACGCCGATCACGACCGGCCTGGCGGCCAGAGCCGCGAGCGTGCGGTCGAAGAAGCCGCCGCCATAGCCGAGGCGGAAGCCCTGCATGTCCCAGCCGTTCATGGGCAGCAGTACCACTTGCGGCACCAGGGCGGGGCCATCGACCGGGTAGGGAATGCGAAGCGCGCCCTCGGCCATTCTGACGCCGGGGTGCCATGCGCGGAATTCGAGCGGCTTGCCGGGGCCGACGACCACCGGGAGCACCGTGCGCGTGCCGCGCGCGCGCAGGCGGTGCGCCAGGTGGCGCGCGTCGTACTCGTTCCTGATCGGCCAGCACAGCGCGAGCGTTTTGCCGGCCAGCCCCGGGAACGCCCGCTCGAGCAACGCGTCGATGCTCCGGCGCCATGCTGCAACCGTCGCCTGCGCGAGCGCGACGCGCGCCGCGATGAGCCGCTCGCGCTCGCTTTTGCGCCACTGCATCAATGCTTTCCGGTCCACGCCCGTGCTATGCTTCATCGATGATTTTGAAGCACTTCCGCAATGTTACGCTAGTGCTTTGCCTGCTCGCGCCGACGGCGCAAGCCGCAGCGCGCGGCAGCAGCGTGGACGACGCGGTGCTCGCCGCCTACGACGCCTACCACGCAGGCGATCCGATGAAGCTCGCGCGCGCCGCGCAGGCGCTGCCCAAGGACTACGTGCTCGAGCCGTACGTCGCGTATTGGACGCTTTCCTTGCGTCTCGAAGACGCGAGCGACGCGGACGTGCAGGCGTTCCTCGAAAAATATTCCGGCACCTATGTTGCCAGGCTGCTGCGCGCCGACTGGCTCAAGGTGCTCGGCAAACGCACGGACTGGACCGATTTCGAAAAAGAGCGTGCGTCGGTGCCATCCCCCGACCTCGAGACGGCCTGCTATGGCTGGCTCGCTCACATCGCGCGCGGCGAGACCGTCGCGCTGCGCGCGCTGAAATCCATCTGGCTCGAGCCGCGCGATCTGCCCGACGGCTGCAATGCGCTCGTCGACCGGCTTGCGGCGCGCAACGCGATCGGCGTGGGCGACGTCTGGCGGCGCGTCCGGGTGCTGTTCGAGAACGGCCAGATCGCCGCTGCGAAACGCACGCTGGATTACCTGCCGAAGAAGGAGTCACCCAACGAGTCGCGCCTGACGCTGGCGGCCACGCACCCGCAGAAGCTGCTCGCGCAGCGCCCCCTGCATGCGCAGACGCGCGCCGATCGCGAGCTGCTCGTGCTCGCCGCGGTGCGCCTCGCGCGCAAAGACGTGCGGGCGGCCGCCGATGCGCTGCAGGGCCGGCTCGCTCCGGTGCTTGATGCGCAGGACCGCGCCTACCTCTGGGCACAGATCGGCTACCAAGGCGCGCTCGCGCACGAGGACCAGGCGCTCGAGTGGTATGCCGAGGCGGGCGACTACCCGCTTAGCGATGCGCAGCTGGGGTGGAAGGTGCGCGCTGCGCTGCGTGCGGGCGACTGGCAGGCGGTGCGCGACGCGATCGACGGCATGTCGGCGCAGGAAGGCCGCCTGAGCGCGTGGATCTACTGGTACGGACGCGCGCTCGCCGCGCAAGGCAAGCCCGAGGCGGCGCGCGCCTACTACATGCGCATCGCGGGCAACACGGATTTCTACAGCGTGCTCGCCGCGGAAGAGCTCGGCTTTCTCGCGACTGCACCCAAGGACGGCTACGTGCCGATCGAGTCGGAAGTCGCTGCCGCCGCCGCGCAGCCCGCCATCCTGCGGGCCCTCGAGCTGTACCGGCTCGACTTACGCACCGAGGGGGCGGCGGAGTGGACCTACGCGGTGCGCGGCATGAACGATCACCAGCTGCTCGCCGCCGCCGAGGTGGCACGCCGCGCGCAATTGTTCGACCGCAGCATCACGACCGCGGACATGACCCGGCGCGTGCACAACTTCGAGCTGCGCTACCCGGCCCCGTATCGCGACGTGTTCGCGGAATTTGCGCGCGAGCACGACGTGGACGAGGCCTGGGTGCTCGGGCTGGTGAGGCAGGAAAGCCACTTCATCGTCGACGCGCATTCGGCGGCCGGCGCGCGCGGGCTGATGCAGCTCATGCCGCACACCGCGCGTTGGGTGGCGCGCAAGATCGGCCTGAAGCACTACCACCCCGGGCACATGGCCGAAGTGAAGACGAACATCACCCTCGGTACGGGATACCTCAAGCTGGTGCTCGACAACCTCGGTCACGAGGTGCTCGCCTCGGCGGCCTACAACGCCGGACCGGGCCGCGCCAGGAGCTGGCGCGACGCGAAACCGCTGGAGGGGGCGATCTATGCCGAGAACATCCCCTTCGACGAGACGCGGCGCTACGTGAAGAAGGTGATGGCGAACGCGATCTTCTACGCGTCCTTGTACGGTGACGGACCCTCGTCGCTCAAGGAGAGGTTGGGCATGGTTTCGTCCGACGACCCGTCCGCCGGCGGAGACGCCACGCTTCCCTGAGCGCGCGCAAGTGATGCGCTACGAGAACATCCTGGTCGTCGGCGGGTCGGGCTTCGTGGGCCGTCACCTGGTCGCCGCGCTCGCCGCGCGCGGCGCAATGGTGAGCGTTCCGACGCGCCGCCGCGAGCGCGCCAAGGAGTTGCTGCTGCTACCCACCGTGGAGGTGGTGCAGTGCGACGTCAACGAGCCGCAGGTGCTCGAGCGGCTCGCGACGGGGCGCGATCTGGTGATCAACCTGGTCGGCGTGCTGCACAGCCGGCGCGGGCGCGCCTCCGAGCATGGACCGAACGACTACGGGCCGGATTTCGCGCGCGCGCACGTCGAGCTGCCGCAGGCGCTGCTCGGCGCCTGCCGGGTCGCCGGCGTCGGGCGCTTGCTGCACATGAGCGCGCTCGGGGCCTCGCCGACGGCGCCCTCCGAATATCTGCGCTCCAAGGGAGTCGGCGAGCAGCTGGTACTCGCCGCGCGGGACCTCGAGGTGACCGTGTTCCGTCCCTCGGTGGTGTTCGGCCCCGACGACGCGTTCCTCAATATGTTCGCGGCGCTCGCGCGCTGGCTGCCGGTGCTCGCGCTGCCCTGTCCCGATGCGCGCTTCCAGCCGGTCTACGTGGGCGACGTGGCGCGCGCCTTCGTCGCGGCGCTGGAGGAGCACGCATCGGCCGGCAAGGCCTACGACCTGTGCGGCCCGCAGGTGTATACGCTGCGCCAGCTCGTCGAGTACGTGTGTGCGCTGGGCGGACGCCGCCGCGCAGTGCTCGGGCTGCCCGGCGCGCTCGCTTACCTGCAGGCGTGGACGATGGAATGGGCCCCAGGGCCGACGCTCATGTCGCGCGACAATTTGCGCTCGATGCGGGTGCCGAGCGTGTGCGATTGCGAGCCCCCGTTCGGTATCGCGCCGCAGGCGCTCGAAGCGCTCGCACCGGCCTGGCTCACGCCCGCCGCGCCGCGCCAGCGTTACTCGACCCTGCGTTGGAAGGCGCGCCGGTGAGCAAGCCGGTACTGGTCGTTGGCAACAAGAATTACTCCTCCTGGTCGCTGCGGGCGTGGCTGGCGATGAAGATGCTCGGCCTGGAATTCGACGAGGTGCGTATCCCGCTGTACCAGCCCGAGTCCAAGGTGGCGATCCTGCGCTACTCGCCCGCCGGCAAGGTACCGTGCCTAGTCGACGGCTCGATCCGGGTGTGGGACTCGCTCGCGATCATCGAATACCTGGCGGAGTCGCACCGCGAGCTGTGGCCCGATGCGCCTGCCGCACGCGCGCTGGCGCGCTCGATCAGCGCCGAAATGCACTCGGGTTTCGCGAACCTGCGCCAGCGCATGAGCATGAACGTGCGCAAGCGCCACCCGGGCAAGGGACGCACGCCCGAGTCCGAGGCCGACGTGCGCCGCGTGATCGACATCTGGAGCGACTGCCGCGCGCGCTTCGGCGCCACCGGGCCCTTCCTGTTCGGACGCTTCGGCGCCGCGGACGCGATGTATGCGCCGGTCGTGCTGCGCTTCCGTACCTACGAGGTCGAGCTGCCGGCGGCCTGCCGTGCGTACGCCGACACGATCCTCGCGCTTCCCGCGCTGCGCGAGTGGATCGGCGCGGCGGAGCGCGAGACGGAAACGCTGCCGCAGTTCGAGCAGTACGGCTAGGGCACGCGTGCTGCCCCGGCCCCATGCCGCGCGCCTGCACCGGCTTGCCGCCGCCGCGGCGCTGGTGGCCGCCCTGTGGGGCCTGCGCGCCGAGCTGCCGGCTGGCCCGGCGCTCCACTTTCTCGGGGCCGCGGCGCTCTACCTGATGTTCGGCGCGCCGCTCGCGCTCATCGGCATCGCGCTCGCCGCGGTGCTCGCCTGCGCGCTGGGCGCGGGCGACTGGGCCCAGCTGTCCGTGCAGTGGCTCGCCGACGGCGCAGTGCCGGTCGCCTGCGCCTGGGCCGTGCATCGCGCGGTCGAGCGCCACGCGCCGCCCAACCTGTTCGTCTACGTGTTCGCCGTCGCCTTCGCGGGGGCGGGGCTGTCCATGATCGCATCGCTCGCCGCGCACCGCCTGCTCGGGGCGAGCGTCGAGCCGTTCGTCGCACTCGGCCTGATGCTCGGCTTCGGCGAGGCGTTCCTCACCGGCGCGTTGCTCACGCTGTTCGTGGTCTACCGACGCGAATGGGTCGCGACCTTCGATGACGCGCGCTATCTGGCGCGGCGATGAAGGCCTACGTCGTCGGCGGCGCGGTGCGTGACGAGCTGCTCGGCCTGCCGGTCGCGGACCGCGACTGGGTGGTGGTCGGCGCGACGCCAGAGGAAATGACGGCGCAGGGCTTTCGCCCGGTCGGCAAGGATTTTCCCGTTTTCCTGCACCCGCGGACGCGCGAGGAATACGCGCTCGCCCGCACCGAGCGAAAGAGCGGCCGCGGCTACAAGGGATTCACCGTGTACGCGGCGCCCGACGTGACGCTCGAGGACGATCTGCGGCGGCGCGACCTGACGATCAACGCCATGGCGCGCGCCGAGGACGGCACGCTGATCGATCCCTTCGGCGGCGCGCGCGACCTCGCGGCGCGCGTGCTGCGTCACGTGAGCGAGGCGTTCGGCGAGGACCCGGTGCGCATCCTGCGGGTGGCGCGCTTCGCGGCGCGCTTCGATTTCCGCGTCGCCGAGGAGACCGCCGCGCTGATGCGCGCCATGGTCGAGGCCGGCGAGGCCGAGGACCTGGTGCCCGAGCGCGTCTGGCAGGAGCTCGCGCGCGGGCTCGCCGAGCCGCACCCGCAGCGCATGCTCGAGGTGCTGGCAGCTTGCGGCGCGCTGACGCGCCTGCTTCCCGAGCTGCCTCCGGACGCGGCGCTCGACGCGGCCCTCGCGCGCGCAGCGGCAGCGCAGGCGCCGCTCGCGGTGCGCTTCGCCGTGCTCACCGCGCGGCTCGCCGAGCCCGAGGTGCAGGCGGTCGCCGAGCGCCTGCGCGCCCCGAACGAGGTGCGCGAGCTGGCGCTTACCTACTGCCGTTGCCGCGAACTGCTGCGCCGCGCGGCCGCGGCGACTCCAGCGGAGCTGCTCGAGACACTCAAGCGCGCCGACGCGCTGCGCCGGCCGGAACGCTATGCCGGGCTGCTCGCCGCGGCGCGCATTGCCGAGGCGGCCACGCCGGCAGGCCTCGGGCGGCTGGAGCGCGCCCTGGCGGCCGCGCAACAGGTCGACGCCGGCGCAATCGCCGCGGCGGCGGCCTCGCCCGCCGACATCCCGGCGCGGCTGGACCGTGCGCGCGAGGCGGCGATCGCCGCGGCGCTCAGATGATGCGCCCGAGCAGGTAGAGCAGGAGCGACAGCAGGACCGTGCTGGTGAACGGGACGTAGACCACGCGCCCGCGCAGGGGGATGCGCAGGTCGCCGGGCAGCCTGCCGAGGCCCACGCGCGCGAGGCCCGGCGCCACCACCGAGAGCACCAGCAGCGCGACGAACAGCGTCAGCAGCCATTTCAGCACGGCGAAACGCTCCCTGCACGGGCTGCGGCACGCGATAAACTCGCTGGATTCATGGTGACGGGAAGCGCGATGATCGATCTGTACACGTGGGGCACACCGAATGGCCGAAAGATCTCAATCATGCTTGAGGAATGCGCGCTTGCCTACCGCGTTCACCCGGTCGACATCGGCAAGGGCGAGCAGTTCGCGCCCGAGTTCGTGGCGATCAGCCCGAACGGCAAGATTCCGGCGATCGTCGATTCGGAAGGTCCGGACGGCGAGCCGATCAGCATGATGGAATCGGGCGCGATCCTCGTCTATCTCGCCGGCAAGACCGGGCGCTTCCTGCCGCAGTCGGTGCGCGGCAAGTACGAGGCGCTGCAATGGCTCATGTTCCAGATGGGGCACGTCGGACCGATGTTCGGCCAGGCGCACCATTTCATGCGCGCCAAGAAGGACGAGATCCCCTATGGCACAGAGCGCTACGGCCAGGAGGCCAAGCGCCTGTACGGCGTCATGGACCGACGTCTGGAGAGCACGCCGTTCCTCGCTGCGGGCGAGTACACGATCGCCGATATCGCCACCTTTCCCTGGGTGGCGCGCCACGAATGGCACCGGGTCGATCTCGCCGAGTTCCCAAGCGTGAAGCGCTGGTTCGACACGATCGGCCGCCGCCCGGCGGTGGCGCGCGGCATGGTAGTGCCGTTCCTGAACTGAGCGGGATGCTCGAGCTGCTTTCCGTGCCGCACGGCGGTGCCGCCGGGCGTACGCCGCTCGTGTTCGTGCACGGCGCCTACGTCGGCGCCTGGTGCTGGGAAGAGCACTTCCTGCCGTGGTTCGCCGAGCGCGGCTTTCCTTCGTACGCGCTGTCCCTGCGCGGGCACGGCAAGAGCGCAGGCCGCGAGCAGCTGCACAGCTTCGGGCTGGCCGACTTCGCGGACGATCTCGAAGCCGTGCTCGCAGACCTCGGCCGCCCGGCGGTGCTCATCGGCCACTCGATGGGCGCGCTTGTGGTGCAGAAGTATCTCGAGCGCGGCGAGCGGCGCGCGGCCGCGGCCGCGTTCGTCTGCCCGGTGCCGCCGTTCGGCGTGCTGCCCTCGAGCTTCATGCTCGCCTGGACGCGCCCCGCGCTGTTCTCGGAGATCAATGGGCTCGCCGTCGGCCGGCGCGTGTCGCGCGGCGCGCTGCACGAGGCGCTGTTCGCCGGCCCTGTGGATAACGAGCGCATCGAGCGCTACTACGCGCGCATGCAGCCGGAGTCGCGCCGCGCGCTGCTCGACATGAGCGGCTGGGGGCTGCCGCAGACCTGGCGCCTCGAGCTGCCTGCGGCGCTCGTCCTCGGGGCGGAGCGCGATGCGCTCATCGGCGCGTCGGCGGCGCGCACCACCGCGCAGCTGCTCGGCGCGCAATACCGCGAGCTGCCCGGGCTGGGGCATGCGGTGATGCTCGATCCGGGCTGGCGCGCGGCGGCCGAGGCGCTCCAGGGATGGCTCGCGCAGCTCGGCCTTTAGCGCGGCTCAGCGCCGCGCGGGCGCGGCCCCGAGGTGCATGCCCGAGTCGAGTTGGATCAGCTCTCCCGTGACGGTCGGAGCGCCGTCGATCAGCCACACCACGGCCTCGGCGACGTCCTCCGCGCTGCACGCGCGCGCGAGCGGCGCGTTGCGCTCGAAGCCGGCCTTGATCTTCTCGTAATTTTCCTGGCCGACGCCCTCGACGAACCAGCGCGTCGTGATCAGGCCCGGACAGACCGCGTTGACGCGTACCTCGGGTGCGAGCGCGCGCGCGAGGTGCAGGGTGAGGGAATTCAGCGCGCCCTTTGAGGCGATGTAGGGGATTGAAGAGCCGGTGCCGAGCGTGCCGGCGATCGACGAGACGTTGACGATCGCGCCGCGCGCGCGCTTCAGATGCGGCGCCGCCGCGCGCACCATCTGAAAGGCGCCAACGAGGTTCACGGCGTAGATGCGCTGGAAAACCTGCGCGTCGAGCGCGTCCCAGTTCGACGGTCCGCTGAAGGTCGTCACGCCGGCGTTGTTCACCAGCGCGTCGAGCCGCCCCCAGCGAGCGAGCGCCGCGTCGACCAGCGCACGGCAAGAAGCGTCTTCGGCGACGTCGGCGCGCGCGAGCAGGGTGTCGGCGCCCGCCTCGCGGCAGGCGCGCTCGGTTTCCCGGGCTTCGTGCTCGCTCTTCGAGTAATTGATCAGCACGTCGTAGCCGCGGCGCGCCAGCGCGAGCGCGCTCGCCGCGCCGACGCCGGTCGCCGAGCCGGTCACGATCGCCTTCTTGCGTTCGGCCATTCGAGCTCCTTCTGGTCAACGGCGCGCGTGGCGCGCCAGGAATGCGTTTATCCGGTCGACGCGCAGCTGCGGCTCGTCCGGATCGGGCCTGGAGCCCGCCACGCGGTTCATCCATCGCATATTCTGCTGCATGCGCGCAACCACGCCGCGCCACTCTGCAGCGGTGTGGCGCTGCGGGTCGGGCAGCACGTGGCATTGCTGGCAGGCGAGCCGGAAGGGCTCATTCTCGGGCGCGAAGGCGTCGGGGTACTTCTTCGGGTCGAGCGGTTGCTGGCCAAAGCGCTGCAGGTACGCGAGCAGCGTGCGCGCTTCCGCGTCGCTCGGCGCGGCCAATCCGCCCATCATGTCCGTCATCAGACGGCCCATGTTGCCCTGACCGCGCATGCGCGCCACCATGCGCTCGAGGATCTTGGGCCACTTGGAGGGCTGGTGCATCGCTGGATTGGGCAGGTTGTGGCACTGCACGCAGTAGCGCACCGTGAGCGCGGCGCCGAGCGAGGATGACTCCGGCAGCATCCCCGGCGTGAAGCCGGGCGGCAGGATGCGCTCGAGCATCGGGCCGTAGGGACTCGTTTGCCAGCGTTGCCGTGCATCGGCGACCGCGGCGTCGTAGGAAACCGGGTCGGCCGCGGCGCGCACGCCGTGAGCGATCAGCAGCGCGAAGCACAGCAGAGCGGGGCGCAGGCGCATGGTCAAAGCGTGTGCGAGCGGTCGCCTTGCGCAAATCCGGCAAGCGGCCGCGCGACGCCGCGCCCCAGGGCGAGCACCTTGAAGAGCTCGCCCATCTCGGAAGGCGAGAGCAGCCGGTTCGCCTCGGCGGCGAGCGGAGCGTAGCGGCGCACGTCGCCCGGGTCGGTCTCGGCGAGCAGCTCGGTGATGCCGCAATTGACAAGGAATTGAGCCTGCGACGCGTAGCCGAGCACGTCCAGCCCGGCATCGTCGGCGGCGTGCGCCAGAGCGCTGAAGTCGACGTGCGCGGTGATGTCCTGCAGGCCCGGCAAATAGAACGGATCCCCGTGCGCGCGGTGGCGGTAATGGCACATCAGCGTGCCCATCGAGCGCTGCGGATGGTAGTACTCGCGCGCCGGGAAGCCGTAATCGACGACGAGGATCGCGCCCGACTCGAGCGCTCCGGCGAGCGCCGCGATCCAGGCGCGTGCGGCGAGGCCGAGCTCGCTCTCGTAGCGCCCCGAGGGCGGCAGCTCGATCTCGAGCGCGCGCGCGGCGGCGAGCGCTTCGCCCGTCGCCGGCCGCTCGCTCCAGGCGAGCATGCCCTCGTTTGCGCACACGCCGCGCTCCCTGATCCCTGCGCGCGTCCAGGCGAGCGCGTGCACCGGCAGCGCGTCGAGCACCTCATTGGCGAGCACCACGCCGCGAAAGCGCTCGGGCAGGCGCGCGAGCCAGCGCGCGCGGGTGCCCAGCCGCGTGCGCTGGCGCGCGGCGAGCTCGGCGCTCGGCTCGACGATCAGGTACGGCACTCCCTCGGGCAGGACGTCGATGAGCGCGGCGGCGAGCGCACCGCTGCCGGCGCCGAACTCGAGGATCGAGCCGCCGGGCTCGAGCAGCGCGGCGATCTGGCGCGCGAGCGTGCGCGCGAACAGCGCGCCCGTCTCCGGCGCGGTGACGAAATCGCCGGCGGCGCCGAGCTTGGCGGCGCCGCCGGCGTAGTAGCCGAGCCCCGGCTCGTACAGCGCAAGCTCCATGTAGCGCGCGAAGCTCATCCAGTTGCCGTGCGCCGCGAGCTCTTCCCCGATGCGCTCGAGCAGCGCGCGGCTCGCGGCGAGCGCGTCGGCGCCGGGCGCGGGAAGGGCGGGATCCATGGCGGGCCAAGCGTACCCGGTCGGCTAGAATTCGCAATGTGACGGGCGAGTCCCTCGAAAGCAAGGTGGCGCTGGTGACCGGCGGTGCGCGGCGTGTCGGCGCGGCGATCGTGCGCCGCCTGCACGGCGCCGGAGCGAGCGTGGTACTGCACTACCGCGGCGCCGAGGCCGCCGCGCGGGCGCTCGAGGAAGAGTTGAACGCACGGCGCCCTGAGAGCTGCGCGCGCCTGCGCGCCGACCTGCTCGAAGACGGCGCGGCCGAAGCGCTCGTCAGCGAAGCCGCGCAGCGCTTCGGCGGGCTGGACGTGCTGGTGAACAACGCCTCGATGTTCTACGTGACGCGCATCGGTCGCATCGAGGCGCGCCAATGGGAGGAGATCGTGGGCTCGAACCTCAAAGCGCCGCTGTTTCTGTCCCAGGCGGCGGCGCCGCACCTGAAGGAGCGCGGCGGGGCGATCGTCAACGTGACCGATATCCACGCCGAGCGGCCGCTCAGGAACTTCGTCGTGTACAGCGTCGCCAAGGCCGGGCTCGCGGCGCTCACCCGCTCGCTCGCGCTCGAGCTCGCTCCGGGCGTGCGCGTGAACGCGGTCGCCCCCGGCGCGATCGCGTGGCCGGAAGACGGCAAGTTCGAGAACGCCGAGCGCCAGCGCATCGTCGCGACCACGCCGCTCGGGCGCATCGGCGACCCGGGCGACATCGCGCAGGCGGTACACTTCCTCGCTTGCGCGCCTTACGTCACCGGCCAGACGCTGGCGGTCGACGGCGGGCGCTCGATCTTCATCTGATCGCCGAAGCGAACCGCCATGAGTGATCCGCGCCGCGAACAGTACGAGCGCAACAAGCTCGCCAAGCGCCTGCGCCGCCAGGTGGGCGAGGCGATCGCCGATTTCGGGTTGATCGAGCCCGGCGACCGCGTCATGGTCTGCCTGTCGGGCGGCAAGGACAGCTACGGCATGCTCGATCTGCTGTTCGCGCTGCGCGACAAGGCGCCGGTCGAGTTCGACATTGTCGCGGTCAACCTCGACCAGAAGCAGCCCGGCTTCCCGGCGCGCGTGCTGCCTGACTACCTGACGGCGCGCGGCGTGCCTTTCAGGATCGTCGAGCAGGACACCTACTCGGTGGTCAAGCGCGTCGTACCCGAGGGCAAGACGATGTGCGCGCTGTGCTCGCGGCTGCGCCGCGGCGTGCTGTATCGCGTGGCGGGAGAGCTGGGTGCGACCAAGATCGCGCTCGGCCACCACCGCGACGACATCCTCGCCACCTTCTTTCTGAACCTGTTCTACGGCGGCAAGCTCAAGGCGATGCCTGCGAAGCTCGTCTCGGACGACGGCCGGCACGTGGTGATCCGGCCGCTTGCCTACGCCGAGGAGAAAGACCTGGCCGCTTACGCCGAGGCGCAGCGCTTTCCGATCATTCCCTGCACGCTGTGCGGCTCCCAGGAGAACCTGCAAAGGCAGGCGGTACGCCGCATGCTCGCCGAATGGGACAGGCGCTATCCCGGTCGCAGCGCCTCGATCCTGCGCGCGCTTTCGGACGTGCGGCTGTCGCACCTGATGGACAGGAAGCTGTTCGATTTCGCCGGCCTGCGGCCGACCGGCGTCGCCGATCCCGAAGGCGACACCGCCTTCGACGCGCAGGATTTCGGCGAGCCGCGCTTCGCCGACATTTCCGTGGTCTGAGGAGGAAGACGTGAGCACGACCGCCATGTACTGGAAGGAGATCACCGTCAACTGGGGCGAGTCCGATCCCTTCGGCCTGGTGTATTACCCGCGCATCGTCGCCTGGTTCAACGACACCGAGCACGACTTCTTCCGCACGATCGGCTTTCCGATCGACCAGATGATCAAGAACGACCGCACCACGTTCGTCATGGGCGACATCCACTTCCGCTTCATCGGACCGGCCGCCTACGGCGACCGCGTCGCCACCTCCGTTACGCTGGCGAAGCTCGGCGAGCGCACGCTGCACTGGAACTGCAAGGCGATCAACGCGGTCACCGGGGCGCTGGTCACCGAAGGCACCGCGACGCGCGTGTACGCGCGCATCAACGAGGACGGAACGCTCAACTCGGCGGTGATTCCGGAGAAGATGCGCAAGGCGCTCACTGGGACGGGGCTGCTCAACCACCTGAACCAGGACATCGAGAGGGATCCCGAGTACCGGCACCCGCAGGCAAAGGGCTGACCGGGAGCTAGTCTTTCGCTTCGACGCGCGTTTTCGACTCGGCGAAGACGTAGGCGAAGCCAATGCCCGCGAGCACGGCGGAGCTCTGTTTCACCAGCGGGCTTTCATCGAACACCGCGCCGTGCAGGTCGTAAACGCGCACGAAAGCGCTCACCCAGACCGAGCGGAAGCGCTTGTTCAGGCTCGCCGTGAACTGCGTGCCGCCGTAGCCGCCGCTTGCCGTGTAGGCGGGCCGGCCGGACTCGGCGAACTGCGGATCGACCTGGTAGTAATAGGCGTTGTAGCGGCGATCGTTGAATAGCGGCCCGGCCTGCAGCCCGAGGCGCCACCCGCCGCCGGGCCCGGCATCGCGCATGAACCAGTCGATGACCGGGTTGAACACCAAGCCAATATCGTGCGGATGCAGGCCGTCGAAGGCGAACGCAGCGCGCACGGGCAGCTGCAGCGACAGTACGTCGGTGTCGGCCGAATTGCGCCAAAGATTGAAGCGCAGGACCGGACCGATCTCGAGCGTCGGCTGGAGATCCGGCATGCCGTGGCGGGCGTCATTCTGGTCGCTCGGCGCCGGCTGGCTCGCATTGAGCGACACGTCGAGCTCGACGGCGCGCTTCTCGAGCAGCAGCAGCGCGGCTAGGCCATGGCGGTCGTCCATGCGCAGCAACTTGCCGCGATAGCGCAGATAGGGCAGCGGATAGAGGTAGTCGCGCGACTGGTTCGACCCGCGGTAGTCAGGCAGGCGCAGCGCATAGGCGCCCAGACCGGCTTCCCACAGCGGCAGGTCGTCGGCGCGCGCGGGGGCGGCGGGCGCTGCGAGCAGCGTGAAAAGAGCGGCGGGGGCGAGGAGGCGCCAGTTCATGCCCGGTTTCGCGGTTTGGTCGGCGTGCTGGTCGGCAGAGCGTACCGACTCTCCGGCCCGCCGTCACAGTGTTGGGGCGCGCCGGCATTGTCAAACTGATCTTGACATGCTAGTCTTGCCGCCACGGTCGATCCATGAATTGCGCGCTCAGACTCGTCGAGCTTTTCGGCAGCCAGGCAGACGTCGCGCGCGCTTTCCAGCTCGATCGCGCCGTGATCAACAACTGGGTGAAGTCGGGCTACGTTCCGGCGCGCTGGGCGACCGAAGTCGAGCGCGTGACCCAGGGACACATCAGTGCAGTCGATATCCTGACCGAAGCGAGCGCCAAGCGCCCGGTGCGCGTCAAGTCGCGCCCCGACGACGCGCCGTTCGGCATCCTATCGGAGAGTGATTCCATGAACCCGTACGTACCGTCGAAGCGCATCCATTCGTTCCATCCGCCGCAGAGGACGCTCATGGGCCCCGGTCCGACCGAGATCCATCCGCGCGTGCTCACCACCATGAGCCAGCCGGCGATCGGCTACCTCGATCCCGTGTTCGTCGAGATGATGGAGGAGCTCAAGTCGCTGCTGCGCTACGTCTACCAGACGAAGAACCCGCTCACCTTCCCGATCTCGGGCCCAGGCTCGGTCGGCATGGAGTACTGCTTCGTCAACATGGTGGCACCGGGCGACAAGGTGATCGTGTGCATCAACGGCGTATTCGGCGGCCGCATGCTCGAGAACGTGGTCCGCTGCGGCGGCGTGCCGGTAATCGTCGAGGACAAGTGGGGTGAGCCGGTCGACCCGCAGAAGGTCGAGGACGCGCTTAAGAAGAACAAGGACGCGAAGATCGTCGCCTTCGTGCACGCCGAGACCTCGACCGGCTGCCAGTCGGACGCGCAGGAGATCGCGCGCGTGGCGCACAAGCACGGCGCGATGGTGATCATGGACGCGGTGACCTCGCTCGGCGGGACGCCGGTGAAGGTCGACGAATGGGGCATCGACGCGGTGTACTCGGCGAGCCAGAAGTGCCTGTCATGCACGCCGGGCCTGTCGCCGGTGTCCTTCTCGGAGCGCGTCGTCGAGCACGTCAAGCACCGCAAGGACAAGATCCACAGCTGGTTCATGGACATGAACCTGCTGCTCGGCTACTGGGGCGCGACCACGCGCACCTACCATCACACCGCGCCGACGAATTCGCTGTTCGCGCTGCACGAGGCGCTGCTGCTCATCCGCGAGGAGGGGCTGGAGAACTGCTGGGCGCGGCATCACCGCCACCACGTCGCGTTGAAGGCGGGGCTGGAGGCGATGGGGCTGAAATACCTCGTGAAGGAGGAGCACCAGCTGCCGCAAATGAACGCGGTGCTCTGCCCCGAGGGCGTGAACGAGGCCGAGGTGCGCAAGACGCTGCTGAACGAGTTCAGCATCGAAATCGGCGCCGGCCTCGGGCCGCTCGCCGGCAAGATCTGGCGCTTCGGCCTGATGGGCTATTCGTGCCGCCCGGACAACGTGATGCTGTGCCTGTCGGCGCTAGGCTCGGTGCTCGAGGACATGGGGCTGCCGGTGCAGGTCGGCGACGCGGAAGCTGCGGCCCATGCGGCCTACGCCAGCATGCATACCCGGGACGCGCAGCGCAAAAAGCGGATGGCGCAGGCCGCGTAGCCTGGCGCGCGGGCTTGCAGTACAGTGTCTGACGCCTGGAGGCGACAGACCAGCCTACGAGGGCCCGCATGCAGACCGACGACGGCTACCCTGACGCGCTGCCGCGCGGCTACCACCTGCATTGGTACCTGCTCGAGCAGGTACTCGGCCAGGGCGGCTTCGGCATCACCTATCTCGCGCGCGACACGAACCTCGACCAGCGCGTAGCGATCAAGGAATACCTGCCGGTCGAAGTGGCCGCGCGGCGCAACGACGCCTCGGTGCGGGCGCGCACCGAGGAGCACGACGAGCGCTACCGCGGGGGCCTGGCGCGCTTCATCCGCGAGGCGCGCACCCTGGCGCGCTTCGATCACCCGAACATCGTGCGCGTACTGTCGGTGTTCGAATTCAACAACACCGCATACATGGTGATGCGCTTCGAGGAGGGGAACAATCTCGCCGCGGTGCTCGAGAAGCGCGGCACCCTGCCCGAAGGCGAGCTGATGCGCATCGTGCAGCCGATCCTCGATGGCCTGGAGCTGGTGCACAACGCGGGCTTCATCCACCGCGACATCAAGCCGGACAACATCCACATCCGGGCCGATGGCAGCCCGGTGCTGCTCGATTTCGGCTCCGCGCGCCAGCCCATCAGCCATGCGCCGAGCATGACCATCCTGGTCGCGCCCGGCTACGCGCCGTTCGAGCAGTACTACAGCAGCGGCGAGAATCAGGGTCCCTGGACCGACATCTACGCGCTCGGCGCGACCTGCTACCGCGCCATCTCGGGCGCGGCGCCGCTCGACGCCATCGCGCGCAGCAAGGGCGTGCTCGGCAGCGCGCGCGAGATGCTCGTGCCGGCAAGCGTCGTCGGCGCGGGGAAATACTCCGAGCGCCTGCTCAAGGCGATCGACCACGCGCTCGAATTCGAGGAGCGCAAGCGTCCGCAGAGCATCGCCGAGTGGCGCCGCGAACTGCTGGCGCAGGCAGGCGCGACTCACACCCAGCCGGCCGCGCAATCGGCCGCAGCGCCATCTGCGCCGCAGCCGGCCGAGTCACCAACGAGGCCCGTCCGCACGGGCGCCCGCACGGCCGTGCTGGCGGGCGTCGCGGGCGCAGCAGTGACGATCGTCGCCGCCACAGTGCTTCTGCTACATCGCGGCATTATCGATTTCGGACCGCACGAGCCGGTAAATCCTGGCTCCTCGAAGGACCTTGAGAAACAGATTGAGGACCTGAAGAAGCAGATGGACGAGCAGAGTAAGAAGCAGGCGGCGGAACAAAAGCAAAGGGAGGACGAGCTTAAGCAGAAGCAGGAGGAGCAGCAGAAATTGCTTGAGGTGGCGCGCAAGAAGCAGGCGGACGAGGAAAAGCAGCGCGCCGAGGAGCAACGACAGGCCGAGGCCGCACGACAGGCCGAGGCGGCCCGCAAGAAGCAGGAGCAGGAAAAGCTTGCTGCGGCGCAGAAGCAAGAGCTCGCCCACCAGCAGGCCGAGGCGGCGCGCAAGAAGAAAGCGGAAGAGGCGCAGAAGAAAGTCGCCGCGGAGCGCGAGGCGAAGAAGCAGGCGAGCGCGCAGACGCAGGTCGCCGCCGTCGCGCCTGTCGTGACGCCGCCGCCAACGAGTCCCGCGCAGCAGCTCAAAAAGGCCGAGAGCGACTTCGCGGCGGGGAAGCACGCGGACGCGGTGCCTGTGTTCAGGCAGCAGGCGGAGGGGGGCAATGCCGAGGCGCAGCTCGACCTGGGCAATGCTTATGCCGACGGGCACGGCGTCAAGCGCGACGACGCGAGCGCGGCGATCTGGTATCGCAAGGCCGGCCTGCAGGGCAACGCCGAGGCGCAGCTGCGGCTGGGCGCGCTGTATGCAGACGGCCGCGGGGTACCGCGCGACGATTTCCAGGCTTACGTATGGTTCAGCGCCGCCGCGCGCGGCGGCAGCACAGCCGCCAGGGCCCGCCAGGAACAGGCCGCGAAGCTGCTGCAGCCGGTTGAAATTGCTCAGGCCAGCAAGCTGGTCGCCAGCCTGCCGCTGCCCGGCAGTGCCAAGTAACGGTAAGATTCCCGGCAAGCGAATCGGGGGGCGAGGCATGGGGAGAGCACTGCCCGGAGGGTTCGTCATGCGCCAGTGCGTACGGTTTTGCGCAATCGTTCTGCTTGCGCTCGCCGCAGGCTGCGTGAGCGAGCCGCAGAAGATCGGCGCGATTCAGGCCGTGAACGACGTGCTTCGCGGAGAATACGAGCGCATTCTCGCCGAGGACGGAACTCACACTTACGCTGTCTCGCGCGATCAAGCGTTTGACGCCATGCGCACTGGTTTCGGCCGTCTCGGATTGCGCGTTGCCGACCAGTCGCCGGATCTCGGCTATCTGAGCGTGTTCGCGCCAGCCCCGGTGCCGCTTACGTACGACGAATGGCGTCAGGCAGCGAGCGTCGACCTACCTAACGTGCGCGCCATCGTTGTGCAGCGGGTCGGACCGCTCGGCTATCTATTTCAGTTCGAGCCCCAGGGCCTCGATGTCGTCATCAACGCAACGGCGATTGAGGTGCGCGGCGGGACGGCGATCTCGCTCACAATGAGGATGCGCGAGGTAGCGCCTCCGAAAACAGGCTACCCGCGCCGCGAATATGCACCGCCCACCGCCGTACGCATGGGACTTCACAAGCTCTGGACAGCGATCGAGCACGAGCTTCCACCCGGAAGCCGGCGCCTTTGACGGCTTCGGTGCTCAGCCCGGTGCGGGCGGTCCTAGGCCTGAGTAGACCGCCTGCGTCTCGGGCGAGGGCATGATCTTGAGCCGAGTCGAAAGCACGGTGCGCAGGCGCTCATAGGTGGCGCGCGCTTCGAGCAGGTTGCCCGCGCGCTGGTAGCACTGCATCAGGTTCCGGTACGGCGCTTCGAACAGGCTGTCCGCCTCGATCAAGCGCAGGTAGCAGTCGGCGGCGGCGTCGGCTTGTCCCGCATCCTCCAGACGGCGCGCAACGCGCCCGATGCAGCGCAGCAGCCGCGCGCGCACGCGCTCGCGGCAGGCGATGTAGCCGGGCTGCTCGGACTCGTCCGGCAGGAACGGGCCACGGTAGAGCGCGAAGGCTTCGTCCGCGAGCGCCTGCGGCGCCGGTGCGCCCGCGTCCGCCGTGCGCAGCGCGTCGTCCAGCGCCGCGAGCACATGATCGAGCGCCCAGACGTCGACCCAGACGAGCCCCGCGTTCAGGCTCAGGCGCGCATCGCGCAGGATGAGCGCTTCGTCGTCGCCGAGCAGCCGGCGCAGCCGGTGCAGGGTGGCGGTAAGCGACTTGTGCGCGTAGTCGGCATCGACATTCGGCCACAAGGCGTCGGCCAGTTGATCGGCGCGCACGTTCTGCCCGCCGAGGGCGATCAGCACCTTGAGCAGCTCCATCGGGCGGCCCGGTACCTTGGCGGAGAACTCGATCGACACGTTCTGGCGCAGGAGCTGAAACCCTCCCAGCGCCTGCACCCGGAACGGCCACGGCCACTCGCGCACGCGCAGCGGCGCGACCTGCGGCTGCAGCTTGCGCGCGCGCACCAACGCGCGCGCGAACTCGCTCTCGATTCCGTTCCGCAGCGCGAGCGCGCACAGCTCCGCGACCGCCTGCGGGCGCCACCACAGCGCGTGCCCGAAGCCGTGCTCGCGCCCGAGCGCGAAGGCGCCCCGGACGTTGTCTAGGGCTGCACGCTCGTCGTTCGCGGCGAGTGCCGCCTGCGCGGCCGCAAGACGCACGGCGAAGCCGAGCAGCGGGCTTTGCGCGCGCTCGGCAAGCGCCTCGGCGCCGCGCAACTGGGCCTCGCTGCCGCGCCGGTCTCCGGCGCAAGCGAGCACGTCCGCGAGCGCGGCGCGCGCGAGGCATTCCAGCCAGGGCATACCGGTCTCGGCTGCGAGCGCGAGCGCGCTCTTCGCCTCGAGCGCTGCGCGCGCCGGCTCGCCCTCGAGCGCCGCCAGCCAGGCGCGCAGGTAGTGCAGCAGAGCGCGGTCGCCGCGCCGCAGGCGCGCGCCCGCGGCATCGAGCGCATCGAGCGCGCCGCGTGCGCCGGTCTGATCGCCGGCGCCGAGCAAAGCCCCGGCCGCGACCACGCGCAGCCAGTCGTCGTAGCCGTGCACGCCCTCGCTTTCGGCCGCCGCGAGCGCCTCGTTGGCGATGCCGTGTGCGCGCTCGAGCTCGCCGGTCAGCAGCTGGTGCAGCGAAGCGGCGAGCGCGAGCGCGGGCGAATCCGCGCCCACCGCGGCGCGCGCGGCGGCGACGTCGCCGCGCAGCAGCCCGGCCACGGCGCGCGCCGCGCCGAGCTCACCTGCGGCGCCGCGCGTTCGCTCGAGCCATGCGCCGAGCGCGGCATGGCCCGGGTCGCGCAGCATGAGCGCGCAGGCAAGCAGCGCACGCGCGCTCGCTTCGTCCTCCGCAGGGCCGGTGCCGAGCAGCCCGGCGAGCGCTGCGATCCAGTGATCGAGCTGGGCCAGGTCGTCGAACTCGAGGATCGTCGCTTCGATCGCGCCGCAGCCTCCGCGGATCATGCCGGTGCGCTCGCTCGCGCCCTGGAAGCGCTCGTAGGCGAGCTCGAAATAGCGCCGCGCCGCCCTGGGGCTGGCGTGCAGGCGGCATGCACCCGCGGCATACAGCAGCCCCGGATCGGCGGCGAGCAGCGCCGGCGGCAGCAGCTCGAGCCAGCCGGCGAGCGTCTCGCTGCGCCCCTGGGCGAGCATGGCGGGCGCTTCGAGCGCCGCGACGCGTGCGACCTGGTCCCAGTCGCGGCATTCGACGAGCAGCGCCACCGCGTCCTCGGTCTGGCCCGCCTCGGCGAGCAGCGCGGCCGCGCGCCGCAGGTGCTCGGCGCCGAGCGCGGCGGGGTCTTCGTGCGCCGCGCGGCTGCGCAGGAACTCGCGCAACAGCGGATGCAGCTGGTAGATGCGCCCTTCGTCGGTCAGAACCTCGCTTACGAAATAGTCGTTGTGCGCGAGGTTGATCAGCAGGCGAGCCGCCATCGGCTCTCCCGAGAGCGCTTGCGCGACGCCAGTCGTCATGCGCGGCAGGCAGGCGACCCGCGCGAGAAAGCGCCGCGTCTCGGGCTCGAAGCGGTCGTAGATTTCTCCGGCGAGATAGTCGAACACGACCTGAGGCGTGGCCTCCTCGGGCGGCTCGGCAACCCGGCCGGCGAGCTTGGCGTGCTCGAGCATTAGCACCATGGCGGCCGCCCAGCCTTGCGTGCGCTCCCGCAGCTGTGCGGCCGATTCCTCGCTCAGCTGCTGGCCGCGCAGCTTTGCGATCGCGGCCAGCTCGTCCGGGGCGATGCGCAGATCTTCCCATCCGACGCAGGTCATTTCGCCGGCCAGCCGCATGCGCGCGAGCGCCGCGGGCGGATCGCTGCGGCTGGTGACGATTACCACGCAATGCCGGGGAATCTGCGCAAACGCGATCTCGAGCAAGCCGTGCAGGGCGCTCTCGGCCGGCACTTCGTGCAGGCTGTCGAGCACCAGCGCGAACGGCGGCTTCGCGCGCGCGAACAGCTGCCGGAAGAACTTGCGCGCAAACGACGCGGCGTCTGACCGGTACTGCGGCGAGAACACGGGCAGGTCACGCATGCCTTCCAGCTTGCTCGCGGCGTGCCCGAGGTAGTGAAAGAAGGTGGCGACGTCGGTGTCGTCCGGATCGAGCTGGTACCACAGGCTGCGGTAGCGGCGCGCTTCCAGATAGCTCGCCGCGAGCGTCGTCTTGCCTGCGCCCGGCGGACCGGATATCCAGGCGACGCTGCGTCCCGCTCCGCCGTCGAGGCGCGCGAACAGACGCTCGCGCGCCACGACGAAGCCGAGCGCGGGGCGCGTGGTCTTGGCGAATGCGACCGTTCGCCGACCCGCCTCAACCACACCACCCCCTCGCGTGGCGCTCCATGAGCCCCCGACGCACGGGCCGACCGCCCGCCCCCGCGGGCCGATCGCCCGCCCCGGCGGCATGATACCCACGCGGACGCTCAGCCGCCCAGGTGCACCTGGTACTTGGCGCCGTCGGAGAAGGTGCACATGCCCGCTCCCTGGCGCGGATTGGCCATCTGGTAATCGCAGCTCATGAACGCCCCGCTGCGGCTGTAGGCGCTCGCCACGCCCCGGCGCGCGTCGTTCGATACGCGCGTCGCTTCGCCCACCAGTTCTTCGCCCTTGTAGTTGAGCATGAAGCGACCCTTGCCGTTCATCATGTTGGTGACGGTTCCGGTGATCATGCCCGTTTGAGCGGCGACGTCGTTTTCCGGATAGAGCCGGGCGGTCAGCACCACCGGCAGCGGTCCGCTCGGAATGTTGCCTTCGCGCGCGTAGGGCGGCACGCCGGGGGGGTACACGTACCAAGGCCTACCTTCGGGACCCATCGGCAGCACGTAGCAGCCCGACATCAGCAGCGTAGGAATCGACAACGCCAGTGCGGTCTTGCGCAGGATCTTCATAACGCCTCCTAGTCATGTCTGCAGGGAACACGCGACATGCGTGACCTGGTGGAAGCGATCCTGCGCGGCGGCCGCCGACGCGCCGCTTACGGACGGGTTACGGATCGCTTAGGAGCGGAGGAAGGCGACCAGGAACAAGGACTTGCCGCGCGGCGGCGGCCTACAGCCCGAGGCGCTGCCAGAGGGTGTTGGTCAGGCCCGCCTGGTTCAGCGTGTAGAAGTGCAGCCCGGGCGCGCCGGCCGCCAGCAGCCTGTCGCACAGCGCGGTGACGACGTCCAGGCCGAACTCGCGGATCGCGGCCTTGTCGTCGCGCAGGCTTTCGAGCCTGAAGCGCATCCAGCGCGGGATCTCGGCGCCGCAGGCGTCCGAGAAGCGCGCCAGCTGCGAGAAGTTGCCGATCGGCATGATGCCCGGGACGATCGGCACCGTGATGCCCGCTGCCTCGCAGTCCTCGACGAAACGGAAGTAGGCGTCCGCGTTGTAGAAGTACTGGGTGATGGCCGAGTTCGCGCCGGCGTCGACCTTCTGCTTGAAGCGGCGGATCTCGTCGGCGGCGCTGCGCGTCTGCGGGTGAAACTCCGGATAGCAGGCGACATCGATCTCGAACCAGTCGCCGGTCTCGCTACGGATGAAGGCGACCAGCTCGTTCGCGTGGCGCAACTCGCCCGCGGACGCGAGCCCGGAGGGCAGATCGCCGCGCAGCGCCACGATGTGGCGGATGCCGTGCTGCCTGTAGCGCTCGAGCTGGCTCGCGATCTCGTCGCGCGACGAGGCCACGCAGGAAATGTGCGGGGCGGCCTGGTGCCCCTCGGTGCGGATCTCGAGCACCGTCTCGAGCGTGCCTTCGCGCGTTGAGCCGCCGGCTCCGAAGGTTACCGAAAAAAAGCGCGGCTTGAGGCCGGCGAGCTGGCGCCAGGTCGCGCGCAGCCGGTCCTTTCCCTCCGGCGTCTTGGGCGGGAAGAACTCGAAGCTGAAGATGCGTTCGGCAGCCGGGTTCAACGCTTGCCGTCCACGAACGGCTTGAGCGCGGCGTAGATGGCGCGGTTGACCGGCGCCTCCAGGCCGAGCTCGCGCGCCATGCGCGCGACCGCGCCGGCGAGCCAGGGCGCCTCCAGGCGGCCGCCCGCCTCCAGGTCACCGTGCATCGACGAAGTCATCTCAGCGGGCAGGGCGTCGGCCATCTTCATCGTCGCCGCGACCTGATCGTCCGCGAGCGCGACGCCGCGCCGCCTGCCGATCTCCCAGGTCTCGCGCATCGCGTTTTCGAGCAGCCAGCGCAGGTCGGGGTCGGCGCGCACCGTGCCGATGCGCGAGCGCGAAATCGTAGTCACGCCGGCGAGCGGCGCGAGCAGCACGAACTTCTCCCACAGCACGCGCACGATGTCGTCCGCGAGCTCGGCGTCGATGCCCGCCTTGGCACAGGCGGCATGAAACGCCACGGCCAAGGGCCGCTGCGAAGGCTCCACCGCGCCGAAGCGCAGGCGCGACATCTGGCCGGTCTGCGCGATCACTCCGGGCTCGGCGATGCGCGCCGCGATGTAGGCGGCGCCGCCCATGACGCGTTCCCTGCCGAGCAGCTTGCCGATGCGCTCGATCGATTCGACCCCGTTCTGGAACGGGATCACCACGCCGCCCTTGGCGACGAGCGGGCGGATCGCTTCGGCGGCGCTCTCGGTGTCCCAGAGCTTCACGGCGAAGAGCACGACCTCGACGTCGCCAAGCTCGGCGGGATTCGCCGAGGCTTTCACCTTGATCGCCGCGTCGCCCGCCGGGCTCTTCAGGCTGAGGCCCTTCGCCTTGAGCGCCTCGAGGTGCCTGCCCCGCGCGACAAAGGAGACATCATGCCCGGCCTGCGCCAGCCGGCCGCCGAAGTACCCGCCGACGCCGCCCGCGCCCATCACTGCGATCTTCAAGGCCCGTCGATCCTTTGCACGTGGATGTGCACGCGCCGCCCCGGGAGCAGCGCCGAGGACAGCGCCCAGGACACGATGCTGTAAATGATTGCGCCGAAGAATCCCGACCAGAAGCCCCCCACCGTGAAGCCCTGCAGGTACGAGCCGACGAGCCAGAAGAGCAGGCCGTTGATGACGAAGATGAACAGCCCGAGGCTCAGGATCGTGGCAGGCAGCGTGAGCAGGATCAGGATCGGCCGGATGACCGCGTTCACCAGCCCCAGCACCACGGCCGCGACCAGCGCGGTGCCAAAGCCGTCGACGTGGATCGACGGCATCACGTAGGCGACAGCGAGCAGCGCCACCGCGTTGATCAGCCAGACGGTGAGAATTCTAAGCATCTAGTAGCGGTAGTGCTCGGACTTGTAGGGGCCGTTCTTCGGCACGCCGATATACGCCGCCTGCTCGTCGGTCAGCTCGCTCAGTTGCGCGCTGAGCGTCGAGAGCTGCAGGCGCGCGACCTTCTCGTCGAGCGCCTTGGGCAGGATGTACACACCCACCGGATAGTCCTTCGTCTTCGTGAACAGCTCGATCTGCGCGAGCACCTGGTTGGCGAACGAGGAGCTCATCACGTACGAAGGATGGCCGGTGGCGCAGCCGAGGTTCACCAGGCGCCCTTCGGCGAGCAGGATGATGCGCTTGCCGTCCGGGAACACGACGTGGTCGACCTGCGGCTTGATGTTCTCCCACTTGTACTGCTTGAGCGACGCGACCTCGATCTCGTTGTCGAAGTGGCCGATGTTGCACACGATCGCGTTGTTCTTCATCTTCTTCATGTGCGCGTGCGTGATGACGTGCACGTTACCAGTCGCCGTGACGAAGATGTCCGCCTTGTCGGTTGCCTCGTCCATGGTGACGACGCGGAAGCCCTCCATCGCCGCCTGCAGGGCGCAGATCGGATCGATCTCGGTGACCCACACCTGGGCCTGCAGGCCCCTGAGCGCCTGCGCCGAGCCCTTGCCGACCTCGCCGTAGCCGGCGACGAGCGCGATCTTGCCGGCGATCATGACGTCGGTGGCGCGCTTGATGCCGTCGACCAGCGACTCGCGGCAGCCGTAGATGTTGTCGAACTTCGACTTGGTGACCGAGTCGTTCACGTTGATCGCGGGGAACAGCAGCCGGCCTTCCTTGTGCATCTGGTACAGGCGGTGCACGCCGGTAGTCGTCTCCTCGGTCACGCCCCGGATTTCCGAGGCGATCTGCGAGTACCAGCCGGGCTTGCGCTTCTTGATCGCGTTGAACAGCGCGATCTCCTCCTCGCTCGTCGGCTTGGCGAGCACCGATGGATCCTTCTCGGCGCGCTTGCCGAGGTGCACGAGCAGCGTCGCGTCGCCGCCGTCGTCCAGGATCATGTTCGGGCCCTTGCCGTCGCCGAACTCGAATATGCGGTGCGTGAACTCCCAGTACTCTTCCAGCGACTCGCCCTTGTAGGCAAACACCGGCGTGCCGCCCGCGGCGATGGCGGCCGCGGCGTGGTCCTGCGTCGAGAAAATGTTGCACGAGGCCCAGCGCACCTCGGCGCCGAGCGCCTTGAGCGTCTCGATCAGCACCGCGGTCTGGATCGTCATGTGCAGCGAGCCGGCGATGCGCGCGCCCTTGAGCGGACGCGACGCGGAGTACTCCCTGCGGATCGCCATGAGCGCCGGCATTTCGGCCTCGGCGATGGCGATCTCCTTGCGCCCCCAGTCGGCGAGCGACAGGTCGAAGACCTTGTAGTCGGTGAACTTGGAATCGATTACGGCGGCGTTCATCTTTCACTCCTTGCGCGAAAGACCCGCCGGGCGGCCCGGGCGCGGCTCACCCGGACTGCACGTGCGGGTGAGCGCGGTTGAGGCTTGGAAAGACCTGAGCCTGGCGGGAAGGACCCGTTGCAGCGCTCCTCAGGCGGGCGCAAGTCTACCGTTTTTGCCTTGCTGCGCCTAGCCTGCGAGGTCCACCGTGACGTAGATGAACGCCGCGCCGAGGCAGGTGAGCGCGATGAGTCGCGCGGTGACCGCGGCGCGGCTGCGCGAATGCGCCTCGGGCAGGACGTCCGCGGCGCCGATGTACAGGAGGAACCCGGCGAAAAACCCAAGGTAGATCATCAGCGCCCGAGGCGACAGGGTGTAGAGCAGCGTCGAGGCCGCGCCGAGCACCGGCGCGAGCGCGTCGAGCGCGAGCATGGCGAACGCGCGGCGGGCGCTGTTGCGGTGAACCAGCATCAGGCTCACGGTGTTCAATCCGTCGCAGAAGTCGTGCGCGATCACCGCCAGCGCGACGATGCCGCCGACCGCGGGCGAGACCTGGAACGCGAGGCCGATCGCCACGCCGTCCATGAAGCTGTGCCCGACGAGGGCGAGCGCGGAGAGCATGCCGACGCGCGGATGATGGTGCTCCGGGTAGTCCGCCTCGTGCACGTGGTGCACCAGCACGAACTTCTCCAGGCCGTGAAAGAGCAGGAAGCCGACTACCAGCGCGATCATGGCGCCGCCGGCGTCGAGGCTGTGGCGCCCGGCGAGCGCGAAGATCTCGGGCAGGATGTCGAAGGCGACGACGCCGAGCAGCACGCCGGCGGTGAAGCTCAGGATGTAGTGCAGCCGGTCGCGGAACCGGAGGGCGAGCAGCCCGCCCCCCAGGGTGGAGAGAAAAGTCGCCGCCGAGAGTACGAGCGCGCTCAGGCGGCCTGCTTGAGCGCGAGCGCCTTGTCGGTCGCTTCCCAGCTGAACTCGGGCTCTTCGCGACCGAAATGGCCGTATGCGGCGGTCTTCTTGTAGATCGGCCGCAGCAGCTTCAGCGACGCGATGATCGCCTTGGGGCGCAGGTCGAAGGTCGCGGCCACGAGCCTGGAGAGCGCGTCGTCGGACATCTTGCCGGTGCCGTAGCTGGTCACCATCACCGACACCGGCTTGGCCACGCCGATCGCGTAGGCGACCTGCACCAGGCACTTCGAGGCGAGGCCCGCGGCGACGATGTTCTTTGCGACGTAGCGCGCGGCGTAGGCGGCCGAGCGGTCGACCTTGGAGGGATCCTTGCCCGAGAATGCGCCGCCGCCGTGCGGCGCTGCGCCGCCGTAGGTATCGACGATGATCTTGCGTCCGGTCAGCCCGCAGTCTCCGTGCGGACCCCCGACCACGAAACGGCCGGTCGGGTTGACCAGATAACGCACCTGGCCCTTGACGAGCTCCCTGGGTAATGCCGGCTTGATGATCTCCTCGATCACCGCCTCGGAGAGCTGCTCATGGGCAACGTCCGGGGCATGCTGGGTGGACAGCACGACGGTGTCGATCGCCTGCGGCTTGCCGTCGGCGTATCTCACCGTCACCTGCGATTTGGCATCCGGCCGCAGCCACGGCAGGCGTCCGTCGCGGCGCAGCTCGGCCTGGCGCTCGACCAGGCGGTGCGCGAGGTGGATCGGCAGCGGCATCAGCTGCGGGGTCTCATCGCAGGCATAGCCGAACATCAGGCCCTGGTCGCCCGCGCCCTGGTCGAGGTCGAGGCCCTTGCCCTCGTCGACGCCCTGCGCGATGTCGGGCGACTGCTTGTCGTAGCACACCATGACGGCGCAGCCCTTGTAGTCGATGCCGTACTCGGTGTTGTCGTAGCCGATGCCCTTGATCGTGTCGCGCGCGACCTGCTGGAAGTCGATGTCGGTCGCGCTGGTCGTGATCTCGCCCGCCATCACCACCAGGCCGGTCGTGACCAGCGTCTCGGCGGCGACGCGCGCGCGGGGGTCTTTCGCTAGAATCGCGTCGAGTACGGCATCCGAGATCTGGTCGGCGACCTTGTCCGGGTGCCCCTCGGACACCGATTCCGAAGTGAACAGGAACTCGCTCATGTTCTTCGCGCCTCGATGGATTGCGTCGCCGCGTTGAGCGCGCAGCGAGCGGGTTGCGAAAAGGCCGCAAGGATACCAAAGATTGCACGCCTCCCATAGCGCAGCCGGCGCCCGGATCGGGACATGACGCGCTTCGTGATGCGCATGCTGGCGGACGTGCCGCTGCACGCGCTGCACGCGCTCGGTGCGCTGCTCGGCTGGCTCGCGTACCTTGCCTCGCCCACCTATCGGCGGCACCTGCGCCAGAACATGGCGCAGGCAGGTTTCGCCGACCCCGCGCTGCGCCGCGCCGCCATTGCCTCGGCTGGCAGGATGGTGGCAGAGCTGCCGGCGATCTGGATGCGCCCGCGCGAGGACGTGATGCGGCTCGTCAAAGCGTTCGACGAGCAGGACCTCATCGCACAAGCGCGCGCGCGCGGTCAGGCCATCGTGTTCCTCACTCCGCACCAGGGTTGCTTCGAGATCACCGCGCAGGCGATCGCCGAGCGCGTGCCCCTGACCGCGATGTATCGGCCGCCGAAGCTCGCGTTCCTCGGCCCGTTGACGCTCGAGGGGCGCGGCAAGCGCAACGTGCGCCTCGCCCCCGCCGACCGCTCGGGCGTGCGCGAGCTGCTCGCGGCGCTCAAGCGCGGCGAATCGGTGGGCATCCTGCCCGATCAGGTGCCCGGCGAAGGCGAGGGCGAATGGGCGGAGTTCTTCGGCCGGCCCGCGTACACGATGACGCTCGCCATGAAGCTCGCGCGCCGCCCCGACACGGTGGCGCTGCTCGTCTTCGGCGAGCGCCTGCCGCGCGGCGCGGGCTATGCGGTGCACATCCGGGCGATGCCGGACGCATTGCCCGGCGAGAGCGACGCGCGGCGCCTGAACCGCGCGCTCGAAGCGCAGCTGCGCGAATGTCCGGGACAGTACCTGTGGGGCTACAACCGCTACAAGCGGCCGCGCGGGGCGCCGCCTCCGCCGGAGGCCGCCGCATGAGCCGCATCGCGATCGCCGTCCTCTGGCTGCTGCACTTCCTGCCGCTCGGCGCGCTCGCCGCGCTGGGCAACGCGCTGGGGCTGCTCGTCTACCTGGCGGCGCGCAAGCGCCGCCGCGTCACGCTGGTCAATCTCGCGAAGTGCTTCCCGCACATGACTGCGGCCGAGCGCGCGCGGCTTGCGCGCGCGCATTTCAGGGCGGTCACGCGCGCGTTTTTCGAGCACGCGATCCTGTGGTGGGCGCCGCGCGCGTGCATCGAGCGCCTCGTGAGGCTCGAAGGCCTGGAGCACCTGCGCGCGCTGGGCAGTACGCCGACGATCATTCTGGTGCCGCATTTCGTCGGGCTGGACGCGGGCGGCACGCGGCTCGCCTGCGAGATCAACGCGGTGAGCATGTACGCGCGCCAGAAGGACCCGCACATCGACGCGCTGCTGCGCCACGGCCGCTCGCGCTTCGGCGACCAGCTGCTGGTGTCGCGCCAGGACGGCATCCGCGCCGTGATCCGCCCGGTGCGCGAGGGACGGCCGCTGTACTACCTGCCGGACATGGACTATGGCCGGCGCGGCGCGCTGTTCGTGCCGTTCTTCGGCGTCCCTGCGGCGACCATGCCGGGCCTCGCGCGCATCGCCGCGGCGACCGGAGCGAGAGTGCTGCCCTTCGTGACGCGCATGCTGCCGGGCGGGGAAGGCTACGTCGCCAGTTTCGAGCCGCCGTGGGAGGATTTCCCGACGCAGGATGTCGAGGCCGACACGCGCCGCATGAACGCCTACATCGAGCAAAAAGTTCTCGAGATGCCCGAGCAGTACTACTGGGTGCACAGGCGCTTCAAGACGCGCCCCGAGGGCGAGGCGGGCTTTTACGCCTAGAATCGCCGCCGTGTTCGCGAATCCCGCAGGTGAACAGATGCGCGCGGTGCTTGCGCGCGTGAAGACGATCGCCGTGGTGGGCCTATCGCCCAAACCAGAGCGGCCGAGTCATCGCATCGCGCGCCGCCTGCAGGGGTGGGGCTACCGCGTCGTTCCGGTGCGCCCCGGCATTTCGGAGGTGCTCGGCGAGAAGGCCTACGCGCGGCTCGCCGAGCTGCCGGTGAAGCCCGATCTGGTGAACGTGTTTCGCTCCTCAGACAAGGTTGGCAGGGTGGTAGACGAGTGCATCGGCCTCGGCCTGCCGGCGATCTGGATCCAGCAGGGCATCGTCGACGAGGCGGCAGCGGAGCGTGCGCGCGCCGCCGGAATGTTCGTGGTGATGGACCGCTGCATCTCGGTCGAGTACCGCCGGCTCATGGTGCCCGCCTGATGCGCCTCGCTTTCACCAAGATGCAGGGAGCGGGAAACGACTTCGTGGTGCTCGACGCAACGCGCAAGCCCTTCACGCTTTCGGCGGCGCAGCTGCGCCGCCTGGCCGATCGCCACTTCGGCGTGGGCTGCGACCAGATCCTGGTGGTCGAGCCGCCCCGCGGCCGCGGCGCGGACTTTCGCTACCGCATCTTCAACGCCGACGGCGGCGAGGTCGAGCAGTGCGGCAATGGCGCGCGCTGCTTCGTGCGCTACGTGCACGAGCACGGCCTCACCGCGAAGCGCGAGATCCGCGTCGAGACGCTCGGCGGCCCGATCGCACCGCGCCTCGAGGCCGATGGCGAGGTGAGCGTCGACATGGGACCGCCTGCGCCGGAAGCGCCGCTCGTGCAGCCGCTCGAAGTGGCTGGCGAGCGCCTCGAGCTCGCGATCCTTTCGATGGGCAACCCGCACGCGGTGCAGGTGGTTGCCGACCTGGACGCCGCGCCGGTGACGACGCAAGGTCCGCTCATCGAGCATCACGCGCGTTTTCCCAATCGCGTCAACGCCGGCTACATGCAGGTGCTCGACCGGCACCGCATCCGGCTGCGCGTTTGGGAGCGCGGCGCGGGCGAGACGCTCGCCTGCGGCACGGGCGCCTGCGCGGCGGTGGTGTCGGGCGTACTGCGCGGGCTCGTCGAGTCGCCGGTGCGGGTCCAGGCGCGCGGCGGCACGTTGACCGTGACTTGGGCCGGCGGCGACAATGCCGTCTGGATGAAAGGCCCTGCGCAAACCGTATTCGAAGGCGTGATCGAGCTCGAGGATTGAAAATGAATGCTGAGGAAGTCGCGCAGTTCCTGAAATCGCACCCGCAGTTCTTCGACCAGCATCCCGGGCTCCTCGAGGCGATCTACGTGCCGCATCCCTACGGCGGACGCGCCATCCCGCTCGCCGAGCGCCAGACGATCACGCTGCGCGAAAAGCTGCGCCTGCTCGAGGGCAAGCTTGCAGAGCTGATCCAGTTCGGCGAGGAAAACGACGCGATCAGCGAGAAGGTGCACCGGCTGGCCATCGCGGTCGCGGGGGCGCGCGATTTCCCGGCGCTCACGCAGGTGCTGTACTTTCACCTGCGCGAGGATTTCTCGGTGCCGCACGTCGCGCTGCGTGTATGGGGCAAGGCCGTGCCGTTCGACTTCGTCGAGGCGCAGGCGGTCACGGACGAGCAGCGGCGCCACGCCGAGGCGATGAACGGACCGCAGTGCGCCGCGCTCGCGGGCAACCCTTTCCTGCCCTGGTTCGGCGAAGCCGCCGAGCACGTACGCTCGATGGCGCTGGTGCCGCTCGGACAGAGCCCGGGGTTCGGCCTGCTCGCCCTGGGGAGCGAGGATCCCGAGCGCTTCTTCCCGGAAATGGGCACGCTGTATCTGCGCCGCATCGGCGAGCTGTGCGCCAGCGGCGTCGCGGCGCGCTTGTAGCGCGCTCCGGGGGCGGCGTGGCAGACGCGGTTCGCGCCACGCATCCCGACGAGCCGTTGGTGCGCGCCTACCTCGAGGCGCTCGCGCATCAGCGGCGGCTGGCGCGCGGCACGCTCGCCAACTACACGCGCGACTTGGCCGCGCTGCTGCGCCTCTCGGGCGGCGCGGGCCTCGCGTCGCTGGAAGCGGCGCAGCTGCGCCGCTTCGTCGGCCAGCTGCACGCCGCGGGCGTCTCCGGGCGCTCGCTCGCCGGCACGCTGTCGGCCTGGCGCGGGCTGTACCGCTGGCTCGCGCGCCAGCACGGCTTCCGCGCCGACCCGTGCCGCGGCCTGCGCGCGCCGAAGTCCGCCAAGACCCTGCCCAAGGCGCTTAGCGTCGAGGCGGCGCAGCGGCTGCTCGACGCGCCGCAGGCGGGCTCGCCCGCGCAGCTGCGCGACCGGGCGATGTTCGAGCTCATGTACTCCTCGGGCCTGCGGCTCGCTGAGCTCGTTTCGCTCGACGCGCAGGGCGGGGCGCTCGACCTCAAGCAGGGCGAGGTGACGGTGACGGGCAAGGGCCGCAAGACGCGCAGCGTGCCGGTCGGTGCGAAGGCGCGTGCGGCCCTCGGCGACTGGCTCGCGGCGCGCGCGCAGCTCGCCCGGCCGGCCGAGCGCGCGCTGTTCGTCGGCGCGCGCGGTGCACGCATCGCGCCGGGCACGGTGCGCGCGCGCCTTGCTCAGTGGGCGCGCGCGCGCGGCCTGGAGACGCACCTGCATCCGCACATGCTGCGCCACTCCTTCGCCACGCACGTGCTGCAGTCGTCGCAGGATCTGCGCGCGGTGCAGGAGATGCTCGGCCACGCCAGCATCTCGAGCACGCAGGTGTATACGCATTTGGACTTCCAGAGCCTCGCCAAGGTCTACGACGCGGCGCACCCGAGGGCGAGGAAGAAATGACGCCCGCGCTGCTGCTGAAGACCGGGCGCGACAAGTCGCTGCGCCGCCGCCACCCCTGGATCTTCTCGGGCGCGGTGGCGCGCATCGAGGGCGAGCCCGCGCGCGGCGACACCGTCGCGGTGAAAGACGTGGGAGGCAAGACGCTTGCGCTCGCCGCATACAGCCCGAGCTCGCAGATCCGGGCGCGCGCCTGGACCTTCGATCCGTCCGTCGAAGTCGATGCGCGGTTCATGCGCCGGCGCCTGGAGAGCGCGCTCGCGCTGCGCGCGGCGCTGCCCGCCGCGCGCCACACGAACGCGCTGCGCCTGGTGCACGGCGAGTCCGACGGCCTGCCCGGGCTGGTCGTCGACCGCTACGCGGACGTGCTGGTCGCGCAGTTCCTGGCGGCCGGGGTGGAGCGCTGGCGCGAGCCGATCCTCGACGCGCTCGCCGAGTTGACGGGCTGCGAAGCGGTGTTCGAGCGCTCGGACGCGGACGTGCGCAGGCTGGAAGGGCTCGCGCCGCACCTGGGCTTCGTGCGCGGCAACCGCGCCGCCGCGCGCTGCGCGATCGTCGAGTACGGGCTCGACTTCCATGTCGACGTGGAGCAGGGGCAGAAGACCGGCTTCTTCCTCGACCAGCGCGACAACCGCCAGCGCGTGCGCGCGCTCGCCGCGGGGCGCGAGGTGCTGGACGGCTTTTGCTACACCGGCGGCTTCTCGCTGGCTGCGCTCGCCGGCGGCGCGAAGCGCGTGCTGGCGCTGGAGAGCTCGGCCACGGCGCTCGCGGTAGCGCACGAGAACCTGGCGGCCAACCCGCTCGATGCGTCGCGCGCGAGCTTCGAGCAGGCCGACGTGTTCGCGCGCCTGCGCGAGCTGCGCGACCGCGGCGCGCGCTTCGACCTCGTGGTGCTCGACCCGCCGAAGTTCGCGCCGACCGCGGCGCAGGCGAAGAACGCCGCGCGCGCCTACAAGGACATCAACCTGCTGGCTTTCAAGCTGCTCTCGCCCGGAGGATTGCTCGCCAGCTTCTCGTGCTCGGGCGGCGTTTCGCGCGAGCTGTTTCAGTCGATCCTCGCAGGCGCGGCGCTCGACGCGGGGGTCGAGGCGAAGATCGTCGAGCGCTTCGGCGCGGCCGCCGACCATCCGGTGGCGCTGGAGTTCCCCGAAGGCGACTACCTGAAGGGGTTTCTGCTGCTGCGCTCGTAGCAGGCGCCGCCCGGCGGTAGAATTCCGCTCTTCGCCAGGAGCCGACATGCAGCAGGAGAACATGGTTCCCGTGACCATCCTCACGGGCTTTCTGGGCAGCGGCAAGACGACGCTGTTGAACCGCATCCTCAAGGAGGAGCACGGTCACCGCATCGCGGTGATCGAGAACGAGTTCGGCGAGATCGGCGTCGACAACGACATCATCGAGAAGTCCGACGAGCAGATCGTCGAGATGAACAACGGCTGCATCTGCTGCACCGTGCGCGGCGACCTGATCCGCATCCTGGGCGAGCTGAAGGACAGGCGCAGCCAGGGAGCTCTCAACTTCGACCGCGTGGTGATCGAGACCACCGGCATGGCCGATCCGGGCCCGGTGGCGCAGACCTTCTTCACCGACGAGGAGATCGGCAATTACTACCTGCTCGACTCGATCATCACCCTGGTCGACGCCAAGCACGCCGAAAAGCAGCTCGACGAATTCCGCGAGGCGCAGGAGCAGGTCGGCTTCGCCGACCGCATCCTCATGTCGAAGACGGACCTGGTCGACGAAGAGGACGTCAAGAAGCTCTCGGAGCGCATCCGCGGCATGAATCCGCGCGCACCGATCAAGAAGGTCCACTTCGGCAATGCGCCGATCGCCGAGGTGCTCGACATCCGCGGCTTCAACCTGAACGCGATCCTCGAGCTCGACCCGGAGTTCCTCGTCGACTCGCAGCACGAGCACCACGACGAGGTGGAGTCGTTCGTGTTCCGCTCCGACAAGCCCTTCGACGGCGACAAGCTCGAGCAGTTCCTCTCGGGCATGATCCAGGTCTACGGGCCCGACCTGCTGCGCTACAAGGGCGTGCTGTGGATGAAGGGGAATCCCCGGCGCGTGGTGTTCCAGGGGGTTCACATGATGATGGGCGGCGACCTCGGCAAGCCCTGGGCAAAGGGCGAGAAGAAAGAGTCGACGATGGTGTTCATCGGCAAGAAGCTGCCGCGCGATCTGTTTTTGGCGGGCCTGGAGCAGTGCCTGGCGAAATGAGCCTCCCGGGCGGCGAGCAGTTCCACGGCACCACCATCCTGTCGGTGCGGCGCGGCACGAGCGTCGCGCTCGGCGGCGACGGGCAGGTGACCCTAGGCAACGTCGTGATCAAGGCGGGGGCGCGCAAGGTGCGCCGGCTGTACAACGACCGCATCCTGGCCGGCTTCGCCGGCGGCACTGCGGACGCCTTCACGCTGTTCGAGCGCTTCGAGGCGAAGCTCGACAAGCACCAGGGCAACGTGATGCGCTCGGCGGTCGAGCTCGCCAAGGACTGGCGCACCGACCGGATCCTCAGGCGCCTGGAGGCGATGCTGGCGGTCGCCGACCGCGAGCACTCTCTCATCATCACCGGCATGGGCGACGTGCTCGAGCCCGAGCAGGGCGTCGTGGCGATCGGCTCGGGGGGACCCTACGCGCAAAGCGCCGCGCTCGCGCTGCTGGAGAACACCGAGCTCGGGGCGCGCGACATCGTCGACAAGGCGCTCGCCATCGCGGCCGACTTGTGCATCTACACCAACCAGCGGAGGGTCATCGAGGTGCTCGAATGACGCAGATGACGCCGCAGGAGATCGTGCACGAGCTGGACAAGAACATCGTCGGGCAGGACCGCGCCAAGCGCGCGGTGGCGATCGCGCTCAGGAACCGCTGGCGCCGCCAGCAGGTGGGCGAGCCGCTGCGCCAGGAGATCACTCCGAAGAACATCCTCATGATCGGTCCCACCGGCGTGGGCAAGACCGAGATCGCGCGGCGCCTGGCGCGCCTGGCGGACGCGCCCTTCATCAAGGTCGAGGCGACCAAGTTCACCGAGGTCGGCTACGTCGGGCGTGACGTCGACACCATCGTGCGCGACCTGGTCGAGATCAGCGTCAAGCAGACGCGCGAGAGCGCGATGCGCGCCGTGCGCACGCGCGCGCAGGACGCGGCCGAAGAGCGCGTCCTGGATGCGCTGCTGCCCCCGGCGCGCGGCGCCGAAGCCGAGGAGAGCGCCACCCGGCAGAAGTTCAGGAAGAAGCTGCGCGAGGGCGAGCTGGACGACAAGGAAATCGAGCTCGAGCTGTCGGCCGCGCCGGCGCAGATGGAGATCCTCGCGCCCCCGGGCATGGAGGAGCTCACCTCGCAGATCCAGGGCATGTTCCAGAACCTCTCCGGCGGGCGCAGGAAGCTCAGAAAGCTGCGCATCCGCGAGGCGATGCAGCTGCTCACCGACGAGGAGGCCGCGCGCCTGGTGAACGACGACGAGCTGAAGGCCAAGGCGCTCGCCAATGCCGAGCAGAACGGCATCGTATTCCTGGACGAGATCGACAAGATCGCGAGCCGCGGCGAGCTCGCCGGCGCCGACGTCTCGCGCCAGGGGGTGCAGCGCGACCTGCTGCCGCTCGTGGAGGGCACCACGATTTCGACCAAGTACGGCATGGTCAAGTCCGATCACATCCTGTTCATCGCCTCGGGCGCCTTTCACCTCGCCAAACCGTCGGACCTCATTCCGGAGCTGCAGGGGCGCTTTCCGATCCGGGTCGAGCTCGACTCGCTGTCGGTCGGCGACTTCGAGCGCATCCTCACCTCGACCGATGCGAGCCTGATCAAGCAGTACCAGGCGCTGCTCGCGACCGAGGGCGTCACGCTCGATTTCCGGCCGGAAGCGCTGCGCCGGCTGGCGCAGATCGCCTTCGAGGTGAACGAGAAGACGGAGAATATCGGCGCGCGCCGCCTCTACACGGTGCTGGAGAAGCTGCTCGAGGAGATTTCGTTCGAGGCCGGCAGGCGCGGCGCGGCGAGCATGGTGATCGACGCGGCTTACGTCGATGCGCGGCTAGGCGAGCTGGCGAAGAACGAGGACCTGGCGCGCTACGTACTCTGAGCGCGCAGCGCTCAGGGGTTGCCGGGGCTTTCGGCGTCGGCAAGGCGCTTCATCGCTTGGCGCAGGAAGCCCATCTGCCGATTGAAGTTGGTGCAGCTCCGGCAGATGGCGAGGTGCACGCGCAGTGCCACGCGCTCGCCGAAGCCGAGCCGGCGGTCCAGCCCGTCGGACACGAGCTGCGTCGCTTCCCTGCAAGAGAGTATCGGTTTCATGTGCGCGGGGTCTCCTGCGCGCCGAACCAGCGGGCCTCCAGGCACAACCTGAGGGCCATACGGGCGCGATGCAGCATAACCCAGCAGTTCGTCGGGGTGATGCCCAGTTCCTTACAGATCTCGTCGGTCTCCAGGCCCAGGTGCTCGCGCATCATGAATGCGCGCGCGGTCTTGGCCGGCAGTTCGGCCAGGCAGGACTCGAGCACCTCGAAGAACTGTGCTTGCTCGAGCGAGGCGTCCGGGTCGCGCCAGGCAGGTACCGGGGCTCCCCAGTGGCCGCTGCGGTCGAAGAGCTCCTCCAGCGCCGCGCTGTCGTCGGCGTCGTCCAGCGAAGCCTGCGGCTCCCGGCCCGCGCGCCGGATGGCGTCGATGATCTTGTGCTTGAGTATGCCGGTGAGCCAGGTGCGCAGCTCGGAGCGTCCGGCGTAGCTCGCCTCGGCGCCGAGCGCCGCGAGCAGCGTCTCCTGCACGGCATCTTCGGCCGCGTCCCGGTCGCGCAGCTGCAGCCGCGCGAAGCGCAGCAGGTAGGCGCGCTGCTGCTCGATGCGACGGCGGAAGTCGTCGGGCGGGGACATTGGGGCGGGGACCGGCCGGGGACTTTAACCGGGCCGGCGTACGGTGGGCAACCGCCCGCCGACCGCCGCGGGGGTCTTGAAAGCGCCCGGCTTCCCCCCATTTTGGCTTCAGCAGGACCTGTTTCAGGCAAGCAGAGCATAGGAGAGGAATATGGCGAGCATCACCCGTTTGGACCCGTTCAACGATCTGGTGGACGATCTATTCAAGGGCTTCCTCCTGCGGCCGATGTACGCGGAGCCGCGCGGCGAGCCTGCGCGCATGAAGGTCGACGTCGTCGAGAAGGACGGCGACTACCTCGTGACCGCGGAGCTGCCGGGGGTCAGCAGGGAGGATGTGCAGGTGACGATCGACGGCGCGCAGGTGACGCTTAGCGCCGAGGTCAAGCGCGAGAAGGAAGTCGCGGCGGACGAGCGCGTGCTGCACAGCGAGCGCGTGTACGGCAAGGCGACGCGCAGCTTCGCGCTGCCGCAGGAAGTCGACGAGAGCAAGGCCGAAGCGAAGCTGCGCGACGGCGTGCTCGAGCTCACCCTGCCCAAGAAGGCCGCCGCGGCTCGCAGGCAGATCGCGATCAGCTGAGCGTTGCGCCGCAGGGCGTGCACAGGGCCGGCGACTGTCGGCCCTTTTTCTTTGTAGAATCGGCACGCCATGAACGACGCCGCAGACGCCGCCGCCAAGGCGCGCATCCTCGCCGAAGCGCTGCCCTACATCCGCCGCTTCCACGGAAAGACGATCGTGGTGAAGTTCGGCGGCAACGCGATGGTCGACCCGTCTCTGCAGGCGGGCTTCGCGCGCGACGTGGTACTGCTCAAGCTGGTCGGCATGGACCCCGTGGTGGTGCACGGCGGCGGGCCGCAGATCGAGCGCCTGCTCAAGCAGCTCGGCATCAAGAGCGAGTTCGTACAAGGCATGCGGGTGACCGATGCGGCGACCATGGACGTGGTCGAAATGGTGCTCGGCGGGGCGGTCAACAAGGACATCGTGACGCTGATCAACCAGGCCGGCGGCAAGGCGGTGGGACTGACCGGCCAGGACGGCGCGTTCATCCGCGCGCGCAAGCTGATGATGCCTTCGCCCGAGCGGCCGAGCGAGCTGCTCGACATCGGGCAGGTGGGCGAGGTGGCGTCGATCGACCCGCGCGTGATCGATTCGCTGGAGCAGGGCGGCTTCATCCCCGTCGTGGCGCCGATCGGCGTGGGCGCCGACGGGCTGTCCTACAACATCAACGCGGACCTGGTCGCCGGCAAGCTCGCCGAGGTGCTGCGCGCCGAGAAGCTGGTGCTGATGACCAACACCCCGGGCGTACTGGACGAGCAGGGCAGGCTGCTTACCGGCATCACGCCGCGCCAGATCGACGAGATGGTCGCCGCCGGGACGCTATCCGGCGGAATGCTGCCCAAGATCTCCTCCGCGCTCGAGGCGGCGCGCTCGGGCGTCAGGAGCGTGCACATCATCGACGGCCGCGTGCCCCATGCGCTGCTGCTCGAAGTGCTGACCGACCGCGGCGTCGGCACGCTGATCCGCTCGCACTGATGCGCCTCGCGCGCATCCCGCCCTCGCGGAGGGTGTGGATCTTCGATCTGGACAACACCCTGCACGACGCCGGCGCGCGCATATTCCCTTCCATGCACGAGCAGATCAACGACTACCTGATGCGCCATTTCGGCGTGGACAAGGAAGGTGCGAACGCCATGCGGCGCGGCTTTTGGCAGCGCTACGGCACGACGCTGAACGGCTTGATGCGGCACTACGGCACCGACCCGCGCAGGTTCCTCGCCGAGACCCACCGCTTCCCCGAGCTGGCCGACATGGTCGTGCACGAGAACGCGCTGCGGCACGCGCTCGGGCGCCTGGGCGGTAAGAAACTCGTGTTCTCGAACGCCCCCCGCCACTACGTCGACGGGGTGCTGCGCGCGATCGGCGTGGCGCGCTGGTTCGACGCGGTCTACACGATCGAGGACGCCCGCTTCCGCGGCAAGCCGGCGCTCTACGGCTTTCACTTGCTGCTGCGCAACCACGACCTCGATCCGCACCGCTGCGCCTTCATCGACGACGCGCTCGAGAACCTGCGCACAGCCAAGCGCCTGGGCATGAACACGGTGTGGGTGAGCCGCACGCGAAGACGCGTCCCGTACGTCGACCTGCGCGTCGCATCGGTGCTCGAGCTGCCCGGACTCGTGTTCCGGCATGCTTGAGCTAGAATCGCGCACACTTGCGCTCCTAGCCCTATGCCACGCGCCAAAGGCGAACGCCGGCTCGAGATCCTGAAGACCCTTGCGCAGCTGCTCGAGGCGCCGCGCTGGGAACGCGTGACCACGGCCGCGCTCGCGGCCAAGCTGCACGTGTCGGAGGCGGCGCTGTACCGCCATTTCGCATCCAAGGCGCAGATGTACGAGGGCCTGATCGAGTTCATCGAGAACTCGGTGTTCTCGCTGGCGAACCGGATCTCTCAGGATGAGCCGAACGGCTCCGAGCAGGCCGCCAAGCTGGTCGAGATGCTGCTCGCGTTCGCCGAAAAGAACCCCGGCATGGTGCGCGTGATGATCGGGGACGCGCTGGTGGGCGAGCACGAGCGCCTTCAGGCGCGCATGAACCAGTTTTTCGACCGCTTCGAGGCGACGCTAAAGCAGGCGCTGCGGGTCGCCGCGAGCCAGGCCGCGGCCGCCGAAAACGACGCCGCGGCGCGCGCCGCGACGCTGCTTTGCTACACCATCGGCAGCCTGCACCAGTTCGCGCGCAGCGGCTTCGCGAGGAAACCCTCGGAGGGGTTTGCCGCCCAGCGCCGTCACCTGTTTGCCTGAACTTCGGCCGCGGCGCACACGGGGCAATCGGGATCCTTGGAAACGCGCACCGAGCGCCATTCGGCGTTGCGCGCGTCGAGCATCAGCAGGCGCCCGGATGCTGGCTGACCCGCACCGGAGGCGATCTTCACGGCCTCTAGTGCCTGCAGCGCGCCGATCGTGCCGGTGAGCGGCGCGAATACGCCCATCACCGCGCAGCGCAGCTCCTCGGTTTCGCCGCCTTCGGGAAACAGGCAGGCGTAGCAGGGCGCGTCGGGCCTGCGCAGATCGAATACCGCGACCTGGCCGTCGAAGCGCAGCGCGGCCCCCGACACGAGCGGCCGCGCGTGGCGCACGCAGGCGCGGTTTACCGCGTGCCGCGTGGCGAAATTATCCGAGCAGTCGAGCACCACGTCGGCGCCCGCGACCAGACGTTCCAGCGCCTCGCCTTCCAGGCGGGCGGCAAGCGTCACCAGCTCCACCTCGGGATTGAGCGCGCCGAGCGCAGCGGCGGCGGCGTCCACCTTGCGTGCGCCGATCGAATCGGTGCGGAACAGGATTTGACGCTGCAGGTTGGTGAGGTCGACCCGGTCCGGGTCCGCCAGCGTCAGCCGGCCGACGCCGCTAGCGGCGAGATACAGCGCGGCCGGGCAGCCGAGACCTCCCGCGCCGACCACCAGCGCGCGCGCCGCGCGCAGCCGCTCCTGACCTTCTACCCCGATCTCCGGCAGCAGGATGTGCCGGCTGTAGCGCAGCAGCTGTTCGTCGTTCAAGTTCCGACTAGCCGCCGGATTTCCGCTGCGCGACGGTCTTGGACGGCTGTCCCAGAACCGGCTGTCCCTTGAGATACGCAACTGCCTGCTCCAGCTGGAAGTCGTCCTTTGCGCCGAATTCGATCGGCTTGGCCGCTGCAGCCGGCTGCGTCACGGCAGCCTCGGGCTTCTCCTTGTCGGCCTGCGCGGCCCCTGCGCCGGCCTGGTCGTTACCGAGGTGGTGCTCTAGGTCGGCCTCGCGCAGGCGAGTCTTCGGCTCGCCGGGCTCGTCGACGATCAGGTCGGGGGTGATGCCCTTTGCCTGGATCGAGCGTCCGCTTGGCGTGAAATAGCGCGCGGTCGTCAGCTTGATCGCGGTGTTGTTGTTGAGCGGCATGATCGTTTGCACGGAGCCCTTGCCGAAGGTCTGGGTGCCGATCAGGGTGGCACGCTTCTGGTCCTGCAGCGCGCCCGCCACGATCTCCGAGGCGGACGCCGAGCCGCCGTTCACGAGCACGACCATCGGAACGGTCTTGATCCCGGCGGGCAGGCTCTTCAGGAAGTCGTCGCCGTCGGTGCGCAGGTAGTCATCCGGCGTGGCGAAGTACTTCTTCTTCGATTCCTCGGTGCGCCCGTCGGTCGATACCACGAGCGCATTCGGTTGCAGGAAGGCGGACGAGACCGCCACCGCGCCGTACAGCAGGCCGCCGGGATCATTGCGGAGGTCGAGCACCAGCCCCTTGAGCGCGCCCTGGCGGTAGAGGTCACGCACGTGCTTTACGAGCGACTCGGGAGTCGACTCCTGGAACTGCGACACCCGCACCCAGCCGTAGCCCGGCTCGATCAGCTTGGACTTCACGCTGCGCACGTGGATGATCGCGCGCGTCAGCGTCACCACGATCGGCTGCGACTCGCCTTTCCTTGCGATCGTCAGCGTGATCTTGGTGTCGGGCTTGCCGCGCATGCGCTTGACCGCGTCGTTCAGCGTCATGCCCTTTACCGGCGTGTCGTCGAGCTTGATGATCAGGTCACCCGGCTTGATGCCGGCCTTGTACGCCGGCGTGTCCTCGATCGGCGATACGACCTTGACAAAGCCGTCCTCCATGCCGACCTCGATGCCCAGGCCGCCGAACTGCCCCTGCGTTCCCACCTGCAGCTCGCGGTAGGCGTCCGCGTCGAGATAGGCCGAGTGCGGGTCGAGGTCCGAAAGCATGCCGTTTATCGCGCCGGTGATCAGCTTCTTGTCGGACACCGGCTCGACATAGTTCTGCTTGATGGTGCCGAACACGTCTGTGAAGGCGCGCAGCTCGTCGAGCGGCAGCGGGCCCTGCGCGTCGCGATCGGCGATCGCCTGCAGGTTGAGGCTGATGAGTACTCCGGCGACGATGCCGAGAAGGACGAGTCCGAAACCACGAAGTCTGCTGCGCATAGCGTTTGCTTCCTCAACCGGCAGGATGCCGGATTAAGCGCCTCACTTGAGATTGACCCACGTCAACGGGTCGAATGGCTTACCCAGATGCCGTAATTCAAAGTATAAACCCGATTCCTCGCTGCCACCGGTCGCGCCCACGGTCGCAATCGGCTCGCCCGCGGCTACTATGTCACCGACCTGCTTCAGCAAGGTCTCGTTGTTCGCGTAAACCGACAAATATGCCTCACCGTGATCGATGATCAGCAGGTTTCCGAACCCCCTCATCCAGTCGGCGAATACCACCTGTCCCGCCGCGATCGCCCTGACTTGCCGGCCCTCGGGCGCGCGGATAAAGACCCCTTTGAGATTGATGCCGGCATTGCCTCTTGGAGCGCCGAAGCGCCCGGTCAGTTCCCCGCGCACAGGCAGGCGAAGCTTGCCGCGCAGCGTATCGAACGGGCCGCTCGCCGCGTCCGGCTCGGGCACTTTCTCGATCCGCGCGTAGCCTGCGCCGGGCTTGGTGGCGAGCACGCGGCCGATCTCTTCCACCAGGCGCGAAAGCCGTGCCTCGTCCGCGCGCAACACCTTGATCTGCTTTTGGTCGCGCCGGATCTCGTCGCCGAGCTTGGCCAGGACGCTCCGCCGCTCGCGCTGCTCGGCGAGCACCCGCTCGCGGTCGGTGCGCTGCGCGCGCGTGACCTCCGCGAGCCGGGCGCTGCGCGCATCGAGTTCGCGTCGAAGATCGGCGAGCTCGGCCAGCCCGTCGCGCATCGACGCCACGAGCGCTGCGGAGGCCTGCGAGACGCGCGTCAGGTAGTACAGCTTGCGCGCGACCTCGCCGGGATCCTCGCCGGAGAGCACCAGACGCAGCGCGCCGGGTGCGCCGCCTTCGTAGCGCGCGGCCAAGATGCTGCCGAGCGCCGCCTGCTGCAGGGTGAGCCTCCGGGTCAGGCTGCGGCGGCGCGCCTCGAGCGCGTCGGATTGCGCGCGCAGCACGCGCCCGTCCGCGTCGAGCTCGGCGAGTGCACGGTTGGCGTCCGAGATCGCGCGCTCGGAGTCGCGTAGCGCGTCGCGCGCCTCGCGCCGGGATGCTTGCTTTTCGTTCAGCTCCGTACTTAGCGCCGCGATGCGCGCCCTGAGTGCCGCCAGGTCGCGTTCGCGCTTGCCGGCGTGCGCAGGCGCGGCGAGGACCGCGGCGATGAGCACGAGCCCTGCGATCCGCGCGGGGTTCAGGCCTTTGCCTTGCCCTGGGCAGAGACCGCCGAGATGCGTCGCGCGATCTCCTGCTCGTCGCCGAGATAGCGATGTCCAAGCGGGCGCAGCCGCTCGTCCAGCTCGTAGACGAGTGGCACGCCCGTCGGGATGTTCAGGCCGACGATGTCGGTGTCGGAGATTCCGTCGAGGTACTTGACCAGGGCGCGCAGCGAATTGCCGTGCGCAGCCACAAGTACGCGCCTGCCGGCGCGCATCGCGGGCGCGATCTTTCCCTCCCAATACGGCAGGACGCGCGCCACCGTGTCCTTGAGACACTCGGTGCGCGGCATACCGTCTGCTCCGAGCTCCGCGTAGCGCGGGTCGCCCGCGGCGAGGCGCGGATCATCCGGCGCGAGCGCGGGTGGCCGCGTGTCGTAGCTGCGGCGCCAAACGAGCACCTGCCGCTCGCCGAACTTGGCCGCCGTCTCGGCCTTGTCCAGGCCCTGCAGTGCGCCGTAATGACGCTCGTTCAGGCGCCAGCTCTTCTCCACCGGTAGCCACATGACGTCCATCTCTTCCAGCACCAGCCACAGCGTCCTGATGGCGCGCTTGAGCACCGAGGTGAAGGCGAGGTCGAAGGCAAAGCCCTGCGCGCGCAGCAGGCCGCCGGCGGCGCGCGCCTCTTCGATGCCTTTCGCAGACAAATCGACGTCGGTCCAGCCTGTGAAGCGGTTCTCGCGGTTCCAGTCGGATTCGCCGTGGCGCAGTAGGACGAGCTTGTGGGCAGCTTGCATCGCGGTCGGCTTGAGGCCCCGGCTATTCTATAATACGTACGTTCCTTTCTGCGGGCCGCGCCGCGCGGCCGTAAACAAATGAAGCGCGACCAGTTCGACCTGATCGAGAAGCAGGAGCACATCGAGCAGGCCGCGCGCGCCCTGAAGGCGATGTCGCACCCGCTGCGGCTCAAGATCCTGTGCGTGCTTGGCCCCAGTGAGCTGAGCGTGCAGGACATCGTCGACGCGGTGGGCACCTCGCAATCCAACATCTCGCAGCACCTCGCGATCCTGCGGGACAAGTCGGTGCTGCGCACGCGCAAGGACGCGAACCGGGTGTTCTACCGCGTGAGCGACGAGCGCACGCTGCAGCTCATCGGCATGATGCGCGAGGTCTTCTGCGGCGTGCCGCACGGCTGAGGATGCGCCCGGCGTGAGCGCCGCCGGCGTTTTCGAGAAAAATGATCCTTGAGTTCGTCAAAGACAACCTGCTCCTTTTCGCCGTCGCGGTGACTTCCGGCGCCATGCTGATCTGGCCGATGCTGCGCCGGACCGGCGGCGGACCCGCGGCGACCACGCTGCAGGCCACGCAGATGATCAACCGGCAGGACGCGGTGGTGGTCGACGTGCGCGAGGACCCGGAGTACGCCAAAGGCCATGTCATGGGCGCGCGCCACATTCCGCTGTCGCAATTAAGCGCCCGCGCCGGCGAACTGCAGAAATTCAGGTCGAAGCCGCTGATCGCGTATTGCGAGAGCGGCACCCGCTCGGGACAGGCGGTGGCGGTACTGCGCAAGCAGGGATTCGAGCAGGTGTTCAATCTCACCGGCGGGTTCGCCGCCTGGCAGCAGGCGGGGCTGCCGGTGGAGAAGTAACATGGCCGAAGTACTGATGTACTGCACAGCGAGCTGCCCGTACTGCCAGGCTGCCGAGCGGCTGCTGCGCAAGAAGGGAGTGACTGACCTGAATATCGTGCGCGTCGACCTGGAGCCGCAGCGGCGCGCCGAGATGATGCAGCGTAGCGGGCGCCACACGGTGCCTCAGATCTGGATCGGCACGCGCCATGTCGGCGGCTGCGACGATCTGTACGCCCTGGAGCGCCAAGGCCGGCTGGACGGGCTGCTGCGCGAACTTACGGAGACGGGATGAGCGACAACCAGCCAAGCTTTCAGATCGAGAAGATCTACGTCAAGGACCTGTCGCTCGAGATTCCGGGCGGACCGCAGACTTTCATGCAAGCCGAGCAGCCGCGCCTCGAGGTGCAGATCGGCAACGACGCGGCGCAGTTCGCGGAGGGCTATTACGAGGTCACGGTGACCGTCACGGTGACCGCGCGCGCCGCGGACAAGACCGTGTTCCTCGCCGAAGCCGTGCAGGCGGGCATCTTTTCCATTCGCGGGGTGCCGCAGGACGATCTCCCTGGGCTGCTGAACGTCGCCTGCCCGACGATCATCTACCCCTATCTGCGCGAAACGGTTTCCGACGTGATCACGCGCGGCGGGTTCCCGGCGGTCCTGCTCGCGCCAGTGTCGTTCGAGGCGCTCTACGCGCAGCGCCAGCAGCAGGCCGGCGCGCAGCCGCGCATCGAGATCGCTTCCTGAGCGCGATGCGCCGCGCGCTGCTCACCGCGCTGCTCGCCGCTGCCGCCGGCAGCGCGCACGCCGTCGACTACCGCAGCGTAGGCGGACAGCCCGCGGTGCTCTACGATGCGCCTTCGATGCAGGCCACGCCGCTGTACGTCGTCTCGCCCAAGTACCCGCTCGAGGTGATCGTCGAGCTCGGGGCCTGGATCAAGGTGCGCGACCAGACCGGCGCCCTGTCCTGGGTACAGGGCAGCGTGCTGACCGACCAGCGCACCGTGGTGGTCACGGCGCCTGCGGCGCAGGTGCACGTGCGGCCGGACGACAACTCGCCGATCGCCTTCAGCGCGGCGCAGAACGTGGTGCTCGACCTGCTCGAAGTGGTGCCGGGCGGGTGGCTGCGGGTGCGCCACGCCGACGGCTCGAGCGGCTACGTTCGTCCCACCGCGGTCTGGGGCGGCTGACGACGGCATTGCGCGCATGAGCGCGATCGCAGTGCTCGGGGCGGGCGCCTGGGGCACGGCGCTCGCCGTGGCGCTGGCGCGCGCCGGGCACGGCGCGAGGCTGTGGGCACGGGACGCGGCACAGGCTGCGGCGATGGACCGGGCACGCCGCAACGAGCGCTACCTGCCGGAAGTGACGCTACCGCAGGGCGTGCGCGTGGTATCCGAGCTGGCGCACGCGCTCGACGGCGCCAAGCTGCTGCTCGCGGCGACCCCGGTCGGCGGCCTGCGCGACCTCCTGCGCCGCCTGCGTGCCAGGGGCGCCGCGCTGCCGCTGGTGTGGCTGTGCAAGGGCTTCGAGCAGGGCAGCGGGCGCCTGCCGCACCAGCTGGTCGAGGATGAGCTGGGTGCGGGCCTCGCGAGCGGCGCGCTTTCCGGGCCTTCGTTCGCGCTCGAGGTGGCGCAGGGCTTGCCATGCGCGCTCACGCTCGCCTCGCATGACGCGGAGTTCGCGCGCCGTGCCGCGGCGCAGCTGCACGGCGGCAGGCTGCGCATTTACTACAGCGCCGATGTGATCGGCGTCGAGATCGGCGGCGCGGTGAAAAACGTGATGGCGATCGCAGTCGGCATCTGCGACGGGCTCGGGCTCGGACAGAACGCGCGCGCCGCGCTCATCACGCGAGGCCTGGCGGAGATATCGCGACTCGGCGTGGCGCTCGGCGGGCGCGCCGAAACCTTCATGGGCCTGGCCGGCGCCGGCGACCTCATTCTCACGGCTACCGGCGATCTCTCGCGCAACCGGCGCGTCGGGCTGGCGCTTGCGCGCGGGCGCGCGCTACGCGACATCCTCGCCGAGCTCGGCCACGTCGCCGAGGGTGTGGGCTCGGCGGCCGAGGTCGCGCGGCTCGCCGCGCCGCTCGGTATTGAGATGCCGATCACCGAGGCCGTGAAGGCGGTGCTCGAAGGCGCGCTCGCACCCGCGGCCGCCGCCGAGCGGCTCCTCGCGCGCGACCCCAAGCGCGAGGCATTCAGCTAGCGCCGGCGAAGCCGAGCTGGCGCCAGGCCTCGAACACCAGCACCGCGACCGCATTGGATAGGTTCAGGCTGCGGTTGCCGGGCCGCATCGGCAGACGCAGGCGCTGCGCGGGCGCGAACTGCGCGAGCAGGTCCTCGGGCAGGCCGCGCGTTTCCTGGCCGAACACGAACACGTCGTCACGTGCATAGCGTACGTCGGTGTAGCGGGTTTCGCCGCGCGTGGTGACGGCGAACATGCGCCGCTCACCCAGCGCCGCGCGGCAGGCGTCCCAGCCGCGATGCGTGCGCACCGTCGCAAGCTCGTGATAGTCGAGGCCGGCGCGCCTGAGCTGCCGGTCGTCAATCGAGAAACCGAGCGGTTCGACCAGGTGCAGCCGCGCGCCGCTGTTGGCCGCCAGCCTGATCACGTTGCCGGCGTTGGGCGGTATCTCGGGGTGGAGCAGCACGATATCGAACATGCGCGCTCAGGCGGCGAAGGTGCGCGCCACGACCCAGTTCACCACGCGCGCGGCGCCGGCGCGCTTGAGGGTGGCGGCGATCTCCTCGAGCGTGGCACCGGTGGTCATTACGTCGTCCACGACCGCGACCGTCGCGCCCTGCAAGGGAATCGTGCAGCGAAACGCGCCGCGCACGTTCTTCGCGCGCTCGTCCCAGCGAAGCGCGCTCTGAGGCAGGGTGTCGCGGCCGCGCTCGCACGCGTGTGCGGCGAGCGGCGCGCCCAGCGCGCGCGCGGCGTGCCGCCCGATCTCGAGCGACTGGTTGTAGCCGCGCGCACGCAGCCGCGCCACGGACAGGGGCGCCGGCAGCACACAGTCGACGCGCTCGCCGGCGCGCGCCACGCGCGCGCCGAGCAGGCGCCCGAGCGGCGCGGCGAGCGCCAGCTCTCCCCGGAACTTGAGCGCGTGCACCAGAACGTCGGCCGGAAAGCGGTACTGGAGCGCGGCGACGGTGGCATCGTAAGCCGGCGGCCGCGAGAGGCAGCGGCCGCAGAGCACGCCGTCGGGCGAAGGCAGCGCGCAACGCGGGCAGAGCGCGTCGTCCACGCGCGGCAGGTCCGCGTCGCAGGCGGCGCATAGCAGCCCTTCGTCGCGCGCAGGGTCGGCCGCGCCGCGGCACAGCACACATGTGCCGCCAAACAGATGGCTGGCGAAACGATGGGCGGCGCGCGAGAGCATGGCGGCGGCGGTTGGCCGAATTATGCGCGCTAGAATCGGCCCGAGTGGACGAGGGAGGCGTGCGACGATGTGGACGGTAGCGCAACTGGCGGCGGATCTCGCCGCGCGGAGGGTGAGCAGCCGGGACCTGGTGGAGCGGGCGCTCTCGCGCATCGCGGACGGAGCGGGCGAGGGCGCGCGCGCGTTCGTGAGGACCTACGCGGACACCGCGCGGGCGGAGGCGGCGCTCGCCGACCGGCTGCGTGCTGCGGGCATCGTGCGCTCGCCGGTCGATGGCCTGCCAGTGTCGGTCAAGGATCTTTTCGACGTCGGCGGGGACGTCACGTGCGCGGGCTCGAAGCTGCTCGCCGGCGCGGCGCCGGCAGAGCGCGACGCGCCGGCGGTGGCGCGCCTGCGCGCGGCGGGAGCGGTCATCGTCGGCCGTACCAACATGGTCGAGTTCGCGTTCGGCACCACGGGGATCAATCCTCATTACGGCACCCCGCGCAATCCGTGGGACCGCAAGACCGGGCGCATCCCGGGCGGCTCGTCTTCGGGGGCGGCCGTGGCGCAGGCCGACGGCATGTGCGCGATGGCGCTCGGCAGCGACACGCGCGGTTCGATACGGGTGCCCGCAGCGTTGTGCGGCCTGACCGGCTTCAAGCCGACCGCGCGCCGCGTGCCGCGCGAGGGCGCGTTCCCCCTGTCCTACACGCTAGATTCGGTCGGACCGCTCGGCAATACGATGGCGTGCTGTGCGGCCTACGACGCGGTGCTGGCCGGCGAGCAGGCTACGCCGCTGCCGCAGCTTCCGGTCAAGGGGCTGCGGCTGCTCGTGCCGCGCTCGAGCGTGCTGGAGGATCTCGAGCCGCCGGTTGCGCGTGCCTTCGAGGAGGCGCTCAAGGCGCTCGCCGGGGCCGGTGCGGCGCTCACCGAGTTCGACGTGCCGGCGTTCGACCGCCAGGCGGAATACTTCCGCAACGGCGGATTCGCCGGCGCCGAGGCCTACGCGATCCACCGGCGCTGGGAGGACCGGCTGGACGAGTACGATCCGCGCGTCGCGAAGCGCATTCTGTACGGCAAGCAGGTCTCGGCGGCGGATTACGTCGAGCTCGGGCAGCTGCGCGCCGCCTTCGTGCGCGAAGTCGAGGCGGTCGCGGCGCCCTACGATGCGTTCCTGATGCCGACGACGCCCTGCGTCGCGCCGCCGATCGCGGAGGTGGAGCGCAGCGACAACGACTACTTCCGGTGGAACATGCTCATCCTGCGCAACGTGGGCATCGTCAACTTCCTGGACGGTTGCGCGGCGTCCGTGCCCTGCCACGCACCGGGCACGGCGCCGGTGGGGCTATCGGTGTGCGGCGTGGCGCTCGCCGATCACCATGTGCTCGCCGTGGCCGCCGCAGTGGAGCGCGCCCTCGAACCGATCACCGGGCGTGCCGCGGCGGGGCGTGGCTGAAGTCGACGACAGGCTTGAGCGCCGCGCGACGCGCCGGCGCTACGAGCGCGCCGCGCGAACCTACGAGGATGCCGCGAGGCTCGAGGCCGAAGTGGGCGCACGCATGCTCGAGCGGCTCGATTACGTGCGCATCGAGCCCCGACGCATCCTGGACGCCGGCGCGGGCACGGCGCGCGAGGCGCGGCGCCTGGCCGAGCGCTATCCCGCGGCCGCGATCGTGGCGCTGGATTTCTCTCTCGGGATGCTGCGGCGCGCACGACGCGCTGAGGGATTCCTGTCGCGCGTTTTCGGCGGCCGGCGGCTGCTCGCCGTGTGTGCCGACATGACGCGCCTGCCGGTCGCGGCGGGGGCCGTCGGCCTGGTGTGGTCGAACATGGCGCTGCACGCGCTCGACGAGCCGCTCGACGCGCTGCGCGAATTCCAGCGCGTGCTCGCGCCCGACGGTTTGCTCATGCTCAGTACCCTTGGCCCCGATACCTTGAAGGAGCTGCGTGCCGCGGTTGGCGCGCGGCGCGTGCACCGTTTCATGGACATGCACGATCTGGGCGATCGGCTGGTTGCGGCGGGCTTCGCGGCGCCGGTGATGGACATGGAGCTCATCACGGTCACCTATCCGAGCAGCGAAGCGCTGCTCGGCGAGTTGCGCGCGACCGGACAGACGAGCGTGCGTGCCGACCGGCCGCAGGGACTGTCGGGACGGCGCTTTCTCGCGCAGCTGCGCGACGGACTCGCCGCACAGACGCAGAATTCACGCTTGCCGGTGACTTTCGAGGTGGTCTACGGACACGCCTGGAAGGGTACGCCGCGCGCCGCACCCGGCGCGCCCGCGGTTGTGCGCATGGAGCGCGCGCGCCATAAAAAATCCTGAGCGGCGCAACAGCGGGACAGCGTGAATCTCGACGCGCTTTTGTTGATGCGCGGCGCTCGACTGTGGTAACTTACCGCGGCTTTGGCGGCACCCTAGGGCGCGAGAGCGCCTTCTCGAGCATGGCGAGCACGATCAATCCGCGGCACGAGTCGGCGTTCCTGGGGCAGTCGGAGAATTTCCGCCTGCTCATCAAGCGCAACTGCTCGATCTCCCCTGCTGGCCTGTTCCGCGTCTTTGCGCTAGTTGCGCTCACAACGTTCGGAATCGGGGCGGGGTTCGCGGCGGCCGGCGCGTGGCTGATTCTGCCGTTCGCCGGCTTGGAGGTGCTTGCGCTTGGCTTGGCGTTCCTGCTCAACGGGCGCCATGCGGGGGATTACGAGCGCATCGAGCTCGAGCACGGCCGGCTAACGGTCGAGGTGGCCGAGGGGCCCCGCACCGCGCGCTACGCGATGGACGCGCGTGCGACGCGGGTCGCGGTATGCCGCGAGGCAGGGGGATATGGTGTCCCGCGCGTGCAGTTGTGCGGGGCGCAGGGAAGTGTGGAGCTGGGCCGGCATCTCGACGGCGAGCGTCGCGTCGAACTCGCGGCGGAGCTCACGAAGCGATTGAGAATCTGATCCGGGAAAGAGCGATGATGCCAAGCAAGTCGAAACACCGCGCCGCGCGCTGGGCGGCGGCCGCGTTCCTCGCGGCATTCTCGGGCCTCGCGCAGGCCCTCGAATGGAACCTGCAGCCTCCTGCCACGCCGATCGCGGCCGATGTGCACGGACTGCACGAGTACGTGATGATCCTCGTCATCGTGATCTTCGTCGGCGTATTCGCCGTGATGTTCTGGTCGGTGTACGCGCACCGCAAGTCGAAGGGACACCAGGCGGCGCAATTTCACGAGAACACCATGGTCGAGATGCTGTGGACGGTGATCCCGCTGGTCATCCTGATCTTCATCGCCTGGCCGGCCACCAAGACGGTGATCGCGCAGAAGGACACCTCGAACGCCGACATCACGATCAAGGCGACCGGGATGCAGTGGAAGTGGGGCTACGACTACGTGAAGGGCGAAGGCGAGGGCATTCACCTCGTGTCCGAGCTGTCCACGCCGAACGAGCAGATCGAAGGGCGCGCCACCAAAGACGCACACTACCTGCTCGAGGTGGACCATCCGCTGGTGGTGCCGGTGGGCAAGAAGGTGCGCGTCCTCACCACCGCGGTCGACGTGGTGCACTCGTGGTGGGTGCCGGCCTTCGCGGTCAAGCAGGATGCCATCCCCGGCTTCATCCGCGACACCTGGTTCAAGGCGACCGAGACCGGCACCTTCCGCGGGCAATGCGCGGAGCTGTGCGGCAAGAATCACGGCTTCATGCCGATCGTCGTCAAGGTCGTGCCGCAGCAGGAGTACACCGCTTGGGTGGAGCAGCAGAAGAAGCGCCAGGCGTCGGCCGGCGCGGCGGTGCAGACCGCCGAGGCGAATGCGTCGAAGTAGCGGCTAACGAATCCAGGCAATCAGGAGAATCTCGATGAGCGCAGTTATCGACAGCCACGGCCACGCGCACGGCCACGCCGGTCACCACGGCCCGCACGGCGGCATCATGCGCTGGATCACGACCACCAACCACAAGGACATCGGCACGATGTACCTGTGGTTCAGCTTCACGATGTTCCTGGTCGGGGGTGCGATGGCGATGGTCATTCGCGCCGAGCTGTTCGAGCCGGGCCTGCAGATCGTGGATCCCGACTTCTTCAACCAGATGACCACCATGCACGGGCTGATCATGGTGTTCGGTGCGATCATGCCGGCGTTCGTCGGCTTCGCGAACTGGCTGATTCCGATGCAGATCGGCGCGCCCGACATGGCTTTCGCGCGCCTGAACAACTGGTCGTTCTGGCTGCTACCGTTCGCCGGCTCGCTGCTTATCATTTCCTTCTTCGTTCCGGGCGGCGCCCCGGGCGTGGGCTGGACGATGTACGCGCCGCTCACGGTGCAGATGGGCATGGGCATGGACCTCACCATCTTCGCGGTGCACCTGCTCGGCATGAGCTCGATCATGGGCTCGATCAATATCGTCACCACGATCCTCAACATGCGCGCTCCCGGCATGACGCTGATGCGGATGCCGCTGTTCTGCTGGACGTGGTTGATCACCGGGTACCTGCTCATCGCGGCGATGCCGGTGCTCGCCGGAGCGGTGACGATGACGCTCACCGACCGCCATTTCGGCACCACCTTCTTCAACGCCGCGGGCGGAGGCGACCCGGTCCTTTACCAGCACATCTTCTGGTTCTTCGGGCATCCCGAGGTCTACATCATCGCGCTGCCCGCGTTCGGCGTGATCTCGCAGGTGATTCCGGCATTCTCGAGGAAGCCGCTGTTCGGCTATGCCTCGATGGTGTACGCGACCTCCGCGATCGCGATCCTGTCGTTCATGGTTTGGGCGCACCACATGTACACGGTGGGAATGCCGGTCACGGCGCAGCTATTCTTCATGTACGCGACCACGCTGATCGCGGTACCCACCGGCGTCAAGGTGTTCAACTGGGTAGCCACGATGTGGAAGGGTTCGCTTAGCTTCGAGACGCCGATGCTGTTCGCCATCGGGTTCCTGTTCCTGTTCACCATGGGCGGGTTTTCCGGCCTCGTGCTCTCGCTCGCGCCCGTCGACATCCAGTTGCAGGATACGTACTACGTCGTGGCGCACTTCCACTACGTGATGGTCGCCGGCGCGCTGTTCTCCGCCTTCGCCGGAATCTACTTCTGGCTGCCGAAGTGGACCGGGCGCATGTACAACGAGACCCTCGGCAAATGGCACTTCTGGCTGTCCATGATCTTCTTCAACATGATCTTCTTCGTGCAGCATTTTCTCGGACTGGCGGGCATGCCGCGGCGCGTTCCGGACTATCCGCTCATGTTCGAGACCTGGAACAAGATCTCCTCGATCGGCGCGTTCGGCTTCGGCCTGACGCAGCTGCTGTTCCTTTACATCGTGGTGAAGTGCATCACGAGCGGCGAGAAAGCCCCGCAGAAGCCCTGGGACGGTGCCGACTCGCTCGAGTGGACCCATCTCCCGACGCCGGCGCCGTACCACTCGTTCGAGACGCCGCCGGTGATCAAGTAGGCCTCGGGCGAGCGGACATGACACAGAACGCGAGGACGGCGCTGGTGCTGGCAACGATCGCGCTGGCGGCGTTCCTCGGCATCGTCGCCAAGTACTGGTTGCTCGGCGGATGAGCGCCATGCACGCGGAGCGCGGTGCGGACAACCGCCGGCTGCTGCTGCGGCTGTCGATCGTCGCCGTCGTCATGTTCGGCTTCGGCTATGCGCTGGTGCCGTTCTACAAGCAGATCTGCGAGGCGTTCGGGCTGAACTATGTCTACAAGCGCGACGCGGCGCCGGTGAACACCCAGATCGACGGCACGCGCAGCGTATCGGTGGAGCTCGACGCCAACACCGCCGACGTACCTTGGCAATTTCGTCCGCTCACGCGCCATGTTTCGGTGCATCCGGGTGAGCTGTTCACCGTGGAATACGAGGTCGTGAATTCGAGCTCCCTCCCGATCACCGGTCAGGCAGTGGCAAGCTTTGGACCGCAGATCGCGGGCCGCTATTTCAAGAAGCTCGAATGCTTCTGCTTCAAGCAGCAGACGCTCGCGCCGGGGGAGACGCGCAGGATGCCGGTCGTGTTCGTGATCGATGCGCAGCTGCCGCGCGACGTGGGCAACATCACGCTGTCTTATACTTTCTTCGAGGTGCCGGGCGCTGGGGAACGCTCGTGAGCGCCGCGGAGGCGGAAATGCCAGAAGGCAAGAATCCCGGGCTGCTGGAAGTCGCGAAGACGGTTCTGTTTGGCGCGCTGGGAATTCGCCGCAGGGCCGATCACGAGCGCGAGACGCGGGCCCTGAAGCCGGTCTATCTGATCGTCGCGGGCCTGGTGTTCGCGGCGCTGTTCATACTGACGCTCGTCCTGGTCGTGCGCATCGTGACGAGCTGAGCAAGAACCGAGAACTCAAGGCAGGGAGAAAGCAATATGTCGCAGATCGCATCCAGCCGTCAGCACTACTACGTGCCGCAGCCGATGCCGTGGCCGATCATGGGATCGATTTCGCTGTTCCTCATGGCCCTCGGCGCGGTCTTCGTGTTCAACGGATCCTCAGGCGGCTGGTTCTCGATTGCAGGCGGTGCCCTGGTGCTGCTCTACATGCTGTTTCGCTGGTTCGGCGCCGTAATCCGCGAGTCGGAAGGCGGCAAGTACGGCGGCTGGGAGGATGTCTCGTTCCGCTGGGGTATGAGCTGGTTCATCTTCTCCGAGGTGATGTTCTTTGCGGCGTTCTTCGGCGCGCTTTTCTACACGCGCCAGATCTCGGTGCCCAATCTGGCGAGCCTGCAGAGCCAGGCGTTCGCATGGCCGGATTTCCTAGGTCACTGGCCGTCCGCAGGCCCGGGCTTCGAGCAGAAGTTCTCGCCCATGGAGGCGTGGGGCATACCGGCGATCAACACGTTGCTGCTGCTCTCCTCGGGCGTCACGGTGACGATCGCGCACTGGGCCCTGAAGGAGAACAAGCGCGGCCTGCTGAGCCTGTTCCTGTTCTTCACGGTGGCGCTTGGCGTGACGTTCCTTTCGTTCCAGGCGTACGAGTACCACCACGCCTATTCGCTGCTGAACTTGAAGCTCAGCACCGGCGTGTACGGATCGACGTTCTTCATGCTCACCGGCTTTCACGGCTTCCACGTGACGCTCGGTGCCATCATGCTGTCGGTCATCCTGGTGCGCAGCCTGAAGGGCCATTTCAAGCCCGACCACCATTTCGCGTTCGAGGCGGTCGCGTGGTACTGGCACTTTGTGGACGTGGTGTGGCTCGGACTGTTCATCTTCGTTTACGTGCTGTAGGAGTTCCAAGCCGCGACGGACAACAGGAGGAAGGCGCCCGCGAGGCGCCACGGAGGAGAAGCTTCTACGCCGCACGCAGTGCGGCGTATTTTTTTCGCCGGACGCTAACGCAGGCGGCCGGGAATGAAGCCGAAGTAGAACCCCGCCATCAGGAAAAGGAACAGGGCGATCGACAGCGCAACGCGCAGCGCGAGAGCCTTGACGGCACGGTTGGACCCGCTCTTGTCGTGGTACACGAAGAACAGCGCCGAGCCGAGGCTGGCGACGATCATCAGGAATACGGCTATTACGATATAGCGCATGGAGGAGGGGGAGTTTAAGGCAAGCACCCGTTCTCTTGCACGTGACAGTATGGTGCTCATGTTTCGAGGCAGGACATTTCGGCCGAAGTGGTGGGGCTTCGCGTTAGCAGTCGCAGGCTGCGCCGCGTTCATCGCGCTCGGCAACTGGCAGGCTAGGCGTGCCGAAGAGAAGCGGGCACTCGCGGCACGGCTCGATGCGGCGCTGCGCGCGCCGGCGCGCGCGCTTCCGGCCCGGCCCGTGGCGGCATCAGACTACGCGCAGCAGCGGGTCGCTGCGCTCGGTACATTCGTTCCCAAATACACCGTGCTGCTAGAAAACAAGATCCACGATGGCCGGCTCGGCTACGAGGTGGTGACGCCCCTGCGGCTGGGACAAAGTCCCCTGCACGTGCTGGTCGACCGTGGCTGGGTCGCTGCAGGCGCGCGGCGCGACGAGCTGCCCGAGATTCGCACCCCGCCGGGCGAGTTGCGCATCGAGGGTATCGCCCTGCAGCGCCTGCCGCAGGCATTCGAGCCGGAGCACCGCCCGCCGCAGGGCCGCGTGTGGCAGAACCTGAGGCTCGACGAGTTCGCCGCCGCCACGGGTCTCGTGCTGCAGCCCTTGGTCATCGAGCAGCTCTCGCAGGTCGATGACGGGCTGCTGCGCGACTGGGCGCGGCCCGACACCGGTGCAGAGCGGAACGCGAGCTATGCCTTGCAGTGGTACTCGTTCGCGGCCCTGGCCGCCATTCTCTTCCTGGTACAGTCGTTCCGCCGTGAGCAACCCCCCGAGCCCTGACGCCGCGCGGCGCGCCCGCCTCAAGCTGCTGCTGCTCGCGGTGTTCTTCGCCGCGCCGCTCGTGCTCGCCTGGCTCGCGTACCGGTTCGAATGGGGGACAGGCGCTTCGGGCAACTACGGCGAGCTTGTCGGGCCCACTGCCTTGCCGGAGCTTACGCTTACGGTGCTCGATGGCGGGCAGGTCTCGACGTCTCGGTTGCGCGGCAAGTGGGTGCTGGTGCAATTCGACGCGGCGCGCTGCGACGCGTACTGCGAGCGCAAGCTCTACTACATGCGCCAGGTGCGCAGGGCACTGGGCAAGGACATGGAGCGCGTCGCGCGGCTGTGGGTGCTCACCGATAGCGGCACGCCGGCGGCAGCAGTAGTCGCCGCGTTCGAAGGCACGGAGATACTGCGCTCCGACAATGGCCGCTTTGCCGCGACGTTCGGCGCGCCCGCGCAACTGGCCGACCATATTTACCTCGTCGATCCCATGGGCAATTTGATGCTGCGCTTCCCGCGCGATCCCGACCCTTCGAAGATGCTCAAGGATTTGCAGCGTCTGCTCAAGTACTCGCAGATCGGCTGACCGGCCGTGATAAAATTTTCGGCTCCGTGAATACTCAGGTCCTCTCTCCGGGCATCGCACGCGGCCTCGCGCAACGGGCGCGGGCCTTCTACGCGCTGACCAAGCCGCGCGTCGTGTCGCTCATCGTTTTCACCGCCGTGATCGGCATGCTGCTCGCCGCACCCGGCATGGTCCCGCCGCAGGCGCTGATAGCGGGGACGCTCGGCATCGCGTTGGTCGCGGGCGCGGCCGCCGCCGTCAACTGCCTGGTCGAACAACACATCGATGCGGTGATGCAGCGTACGCGCTGGCGGCCGCTGCCGCGCGGCGAGCTCGGCGCGCTGCACACGCTGATGTTCGCGGGCGTGGTCGGCGGAGCCGGGCTGTGGGTGCTGGCGTACTTCGTGAACGCGCTCACGATGTGGCTCACGCTCGCGACCTTCGTCGGCTACGCGATCATCTACACCGTGATTCTCAAGCCGGCGACGCCGCAGAACATCGTGATCGGCGGTGCTTCGGGGGCGATGCCGCCCGTGCTCGGCTGGGCGGCGGTCACCGGCCAGGTGACGATCGAGGCGATGCTCCTGTTCCTGATCATATTCGCGTGGACGCCGCCTCATTTCTGGTCGCTCGCGCTCTACCGCGCGGACGACTACGCGCGCGCGGGCCTGCCGATGTTGCCGGTGACGCACGGGCGCAAGTACACGCAGCTGCAAGTGCTGCTGTACACCGTCATCCTGTGCGGCGTGAGCCTGCTGCCCTACGTCGTGCGCATGAGCGGGATGCCGTATTTCGTGGCGGCATGCGCGCTGGGAGCGGTCTTCCTCGCCTATGCGGTGCGAATCTACCGGGCATACAGCGACCGTCTGGCGCGTCGCATGTTCCGCTACTCGATCATCTACCTCGCCGCACTGTTCGCGGCGCTGCTCGTTGATCATTACCTGGCGCTCTAGTCTCGCCGCCATCCTCGGCGCGCTGCTGCTCGCAGCTTGCGACGCGGGCGGGCCGAAGTTCAAGAGCACCGACATCACCGGCGTCGACTACGGCAAGCAGCTCTCGCTTACCGATCAGAACGGCCGGCCGCGCAGCTTGCAGGATTTCCGCGGCAAGGTGGTGGTCCTGTTCTTCGGCTACACGCACTGTCCGGACGTCTGCCCGACGACGCTCGCGGAAATGGCGCAAGTGATGAAGAAACTGGGCCCGGAGGCCGATCGCGTGCAGGTGCTCTTCGTCACCGTGGACCCGGAGCGCGACACGCCCGCGGTTCTGTCGCGCTACGTACCCGCGTTCGATCCGCGCTTCCTGGGGCTATACGGCGACGCCGAGGCGACGCGCCGCGCCGCCAAGGAGTTCAAGGTGTTCTACGAGGTGAAGAAAGGCGAAGCCCACGGGGAGTACACGGTCGACCACAGCGCGGGGACCTACGTGCTCGATACTAAGGGCCGTCTGCGCCTGTTCGTGGGCTACGGGCGCGTCGGCGCCGACGATCTCGCCGCCGACATCCGCATCCTGCTGCGCGAGGCCGGCTGAAGCTCAGGCCGGCGCCGGCAGCGCGAGCGCGGCGCCGTGCTTCTCCATCTCCTTGCGCATCTTCTCGAGCGCCTTCGCTTCGATCTGGCGTATGCGCTCGGCCGAGACCTTGTATTCCTGCGCCAAGTCGTGCAGTGTGGCGCCGTCCTTCTCCCGCAACCAGCGCGTTTCGATGATGCGTCGGCTGCGCGGGTCGAGCGCGGCAAGTGCGCGCTTCAGGCCTTCAGCTTGCAGCCGCTCGCTTTCGTCATGCTCGAGCAGCTGCGAGGGCTCCGGCTGCGGGTCGGCGAGGAATTGCGCCGGCGCGTAGGCATCCTCGTCGTCCTCGGCCTCGAAGGCGATTTCCTGTCCCCCGAGGCGGGTCTCCATCTCGAGCACCTCTTCCGGCTTGACGCGCAACTCGGCGGCAACGCGCTTGACGTCGTCGCGTGTGAGCGGCGCGAGCCCGGGCCTCATGGAGCGCAGGTTGAAGAACAGCTTGCGCTGCGCCTTGGTGGTGGCAATCTTCACCAGCCGCCAGTTGCGCAGGATGTATTCGTGGATCTCCGCCTTGATCCAGTGGATGGCGAACGACACCAGCCGTACGCCGCGCGAGGGATCGAAGCGCTTTACCGCCTTCATCAAGCCGACGTTCCCCTCCTGGATCAGGTCCGCGTGCGGCAGGCCGTAGCCAAGGTAGCCGCGCGCAACCGCGACCACCAGGCGCAGGTGCGACAGCACCAACCCACGCGCCGCCTCGAGGTCGTCGTGCTGACGATAGCGGCGCGCAAGCGCCTGCTCCTCTTCCACGCTGAGGATCGGAAAGCGGTTCACCGTCTGGATGTAGCTCTCGATGCTGCCCGCTGCCATCGGCACGGGTACAGCTACCGGCAAAGTCGCTCGCATGCAAATTCCTCCTTACACGCCAAATTTTAGCACTCGTACTATTCGAGTGCTAAGCGCGGCCCAAGTTCCCTCTGATTCGCTTGATTGGCGTCCTATTTTGGCTGTATTTCACGTAAGTATTTGCTCACTGACATATACGCGCCCAGCCAACCCAGGGCGGCCGCGACGGCGACGACGGCGAACGCGCTAACCGCGGGAGGGAAAGCCACGCGGAAATTCGCGCCGTAGCTTGCCGCGAGCGCGGCAATCTGCGGGTTGAGCAGCGCGAGGGCTCCCCAGACGATCACAAGAGCGAGCAGTCCGCCGCCCGCCCCCTGCAGCAGACCGAGGTAAAAGAACGGTCTGCGAATGAAGCCGTCCGTGGCGCCGATCAGCTTCGACACCTCGATCTCGTCGCGCTGCGTGAGGATCTGCAGCCGGATGGTATTGAAGGTCACGGCGACCAGTCCGAAGCCGAGCAGTCCTGCGAGCAGCAGCACCGCCACGCGCGCGAGTCGGGTGACGGCCGCGAGCCGGCGCGCCCAGGCGGTATCCGCCTGGACGTGCTCGACCGAGGGCTCGCGTCGCAGGTCGGCGGCGAGCGCATCGATCGCCTGCGCATCGGGGTCGCGCGCGCGCAGTACGAATGCGTCGGGAAGCGGATTGCTTTCCAGCGCGCCCACCACGTCGGTCAGACCCTCGACGCTCGCCAGCTCTTTGAGCGCCTGTTCGCGCGGCACGAAGCGCGACGCTGCCACGCGCGGATCCGACTTGATGCGGGCCGCCAAGGCGTCGACGTCGCCGCGCGCCGCGTTGCCGCGCAGGAAAACCGTCAGCTGGGGATCGAGCGCCATCCGCCCCGTGAGCGTGCGCACGCTCTCGAGCAGCGTGTAGCCCGCTGCCGGCAGGGCGAGAGCCACGCCGATCACCAAGGCGCTTACCGCACTGCTCGCCCGCTGTGCGGCGAGCTTGCCGAGCGCTGCCGCGAACGCCTGTCGGTGATGGCGCAGCCAGGTTCTCATGCGCCGGCCTCCGTGCTCGCCAGGCGGCCGGCGGCGAGGCGCAGGACGCGCTGGCCAAAGCGCGCCGCGAGCCCCTGGTCGTGCGTTGCGATCAGGACCGTGACGCCCACCTGATGGAAGGCGACAAAGATTTCGACGATACGCAGCGCCGATTCCTGGTCCAGATTGGCGGTCGGCTCGTCGGCAACCAGCACAGCGGGCCGATTGACCACGGCGCGCGCGATCGCCACCCGCTGCTGCTCGCCGCCGGAAAGTTGTACCGGGTTCGCCTTCTCGCGCCCGAGCAGCCCGACCTTGTCGAGCGCAGCGCGCACACGCCGCGTCGCCTCCCGCGGCGCGACACCGGAGAACGCGAGCGGCAGCAGGACGTTGTCATAGACGCTGCGGTCATAGAGCAGTTTCTGGTCCTGGAACACGATCCCCAGATGCCGCCGAAGGTACGGAATCGCTGCGGGCTTGAGTGCGCCGACGTTCTGTCCGTTTACCACCACCGATCCGGAACTCGGACGCTCGATCGCCGGGATCAGCTTGAGCAGTGTCGACTTGCCCGCGCCGGAGGGGCCGGTAAGGAACGCCATCTCGCCGGTCTGCACCGCGAACGAAACGCTTCTCAGGGCCTCCTGTCCGCCGGGATAGCGCTTGGAGACGCCGGAGAAGCTAATCAATCAGCGCCTCGACGAAGTCGCGGGCGACGAAAGGCCGCAGATCGTCTATGCCTTCGCCGACGCCGACGAACAGCAGCGGAATCGGCCGCTGACGCGCGATCGCCGCGACGACACCGCCTTTCGCCGTGCCGTCGAGCTTGGTCAGCACCAGTCCGGTGAGCCCGAGCGCGTCGTCGAAGGCCTTCACCTGCGCGAGCGCGTTTTGCCCGGTATTCGCGTCCAGCACCAGCAGGACCTCGTGCGGCGCGCCCTCGAGGGCCTTGCCGAGCACGCGCTTGACCTTGCGGATCTCATCCATGAGGTGGAGCTGCGTCGGCAGGCGCCCGGCCGTGTCCGCGATCACCACGTCGATGCCCCGCGCGCGCGCCGCGCTCACCGCGTCGAAAACCACGGCGCCGGGATCGCCGGACTGCTGCGCGATCACCGCGACGCCGTTCCTCTCTCCCCAGGCCTGCAGCTGCTCGCGCGCCGCCGCGCGGTACGTATCGCCCGCAGCGAGCAGCACGCTCTTGCCCTGCCCCAGGAGCCATTTCGCCAGCTTGCCGATCGACGTGGTCTTGCCCGAGCCGTTGACTCCCGCGACCATGATCACGCAGGGCTTGGCGCGCGATACATCGAGCGCCCGCTCGAGCGGCGCCAGCAGCTCGAACAGCACGTCCTTGAGCGCTGCGCTTAGCGCGGCGCCATCCTGGACGCGCTGCGCGCGCGCTCGCTCGCGCAATCGGCCGATCACCGCTTGCGTCGCCTCCACGCCGCAATCCGCGCCGAGCAGCGCCGTCTCCAGCTCTTCGAACAGGGCTTCGTCCACCCTGCGCCGTACGAGCAGCTCAGCAAGCCCGCCGCCGAGCGCGCCGCGCGTGCGCGCGAGCCCCGCCTTGAGGCGGGCGCGCCAGGACGCCTGATCGTCGGAGGGTTTTTTCGCGAGGCCGAACACGCTGCGGGCGGCGCAAAGCCGCTAAGATTGCCGCCTGATTCTATCAAACGGGGTCGCCATGCCTGCTGCGTCGCGCCGCCCGCAGCGCAAGCCGCACGGCAGGGTGCGCATCGTCGGCGGCACCTGGCGCAGCCGCCTGATCGACGTGCAGGCGAGCCCCGAGCTGCGGCCGACGCCCGATCGCGTGCGCGAAACGCTGTTCAACTGGCTCGGCCAGGACCTGTCCGGGCTCGCCTGCCTGGACCTGTTCGCGGGCAGCGGCGTGCTCGGCTTCGAGGCGGCGTCGCGCGGTGCCGCGCGCGTGGTGATGGTCGAACACGAGCGCGAGACGCTCGCGCAACTGCGCGCCAACCGCGCCGCGCTGGACGCGCAGCGGGTGGAAGTCGTACCGGGCGACGCCTTCGCGTATCTCGCACGCAGCGGCGAGCGCTTCGACGTGGTTTTCCTGGATCCGCCGTTCAGGCAGAATGCGCTGCCGGCGGCGCTGGCCGGGCTCGCGTCCCATCTCCGCCCTGCCGCGCGCGTGTACCTCGAGGCCGCGCAGCCGCTGGCGCTGCGATCGCCTTGGGAGGAGCTGCGCCGCAAGCGCGCCGGGCATGTGAGCTATCAGCTGATACGATGGAGCGCAGATGATACGAGCCGTCTATCCGGGGACGTTTGACCCGTTCACACGTGGTCACGAGGACCTGATTCGTCGCGCGAGCACGCTGTTCTCCGGCATCATCATCGGTGTCGCCGACAGCCGCGCCAAGCACCCGTTCTTCACGAGCCATGAGCGAGTCGACATGGCGCGCGCTGTGCTCGCGGACGTGAAGAACGTCGAAGTGGTCGGCTTCGGCGGGCTTCTGATCGACTTCATCCGCGAGCACCAGGCGCGCGTGATCCTGCGGGGGCTGCGCGCGGTGTCGGACTTCGAGTACGAGTTCCAGCTCGCCGGCATGAACCGCAACCTCTACCCGGACGTCGAGACGATCTTCCTCACGCCCTCGGAACAGCACATGTTCATCTCGGCGACGCTGGTGCGGGAAATCGCTACGCTGGGCGGCGACGTGTCGAAGTTCGTGCACCCCCTGGTGCGCGACAAGCTCGCCGACAAGGTCAAGGCGCTCGGCGGGCGCTAGCGCCGCTGGCAGCGCGGGCAGTAGAAGCTCGAGCGCTGTCCCTGCAGGCTGCGGCGGATCGGCGTGCTGCAGCGCCGGCAGGGCTGCCCGGCGCGCTCGTATACCCAGTAGCGCTGCTGGAAATAGCCCGGCTTGCCGTCGCTGCCGACGAAGTCGCGCAGGCTCGAACCGCCGGCACGTATCGCGGCGCGCAGCGTCTCCTTGATCGCCGCGGCGAGCCGCGCGCAGCGCTCGCGCGACAGCCGGCGCGCGGGCGTGGCGGGATGGATCGCAGCGCGGAACAGGCTTTCGTTGGCGTAGATGTTACCGATGCCGACGATGCGTCGGCCGTCCATGAGCAGCTGCTTGATCGCGGTGCCGCGGCCGCGCGTGAGGGCGTGCAGGCGCGCGCCGCTGAGCGCGCGCGTCAGCGGCTCGATGCCTAAGTCGCGCAGCAAGGGATGCGATTCAGCACGGCCCTCGATCCATAGTACCGCGCCGAAGCGGCGCGGATCGTGCAGTCTGAGCAATAGGTCATCCAGCAACAGGTCGAAGTGGTCGTGCTTGCCGGGCGGCGCATCGCGCGGCAGCAGCCGCAGGCTGCCCGACATGCCCAGATGTACGATGAGGTGGCCGTCACCGCAATCGAACAGCAGGTACTTGGCGCGCCGGCGCACCGCGCGTATTGCGCGCGATTGCAGGACCGGGAGCAGATCCGGAATCCGCCAGCGCAGCCGCGCCTCGCGCACCACGACGCCGGAGATCCTGCGACCTGCGAGCCGCGGCGCGATGCCGCGCAGCGTGACTTCGACCTCGGGCAATTCAGGCACGTGAACCTGCGGCGAGAAATAAGGTCCATGCAAGACCGCGCTGCCAGTCCCGCGGCGCGGCTTGTGCGGGGCATCAAATATACCTAAGATGAGGCCGCATCCGGTTCCCACTTGCGCGCGCGTCCGCGCCGCTCCGGAGCCCAGAGGAATGATGATGGTCGCATGGCCCCCAGTTGCGCGGCGAGTCGTCCTGGCGATATTGCTCGGCCCGGTAGGCTGCGTGCTCGCGCAGCCGGCGGACGAGACGCAGGGGAAGCCCGCGCAGCGCCAAGTGAACCTGCCGAGCGAGCCCTTGAGCGAGGACGTGCTCTACGGGCTTCTGCTGGGCGAAATCGCGGCCCAGCGCGGAGATGCGGAGCTGGCGGCCAAGACCTATCTCGAACTCGCGAAGCGCACGCGCGATCCGCGCATCGCCCGGCGCGCGGTCGAGATGGCGGAGTTCGCGCGCTTGCCTGGGACTGCTCTCGAAGCGGCCAGGATCTGGCACGAAACGGACCCTGACTCGGCGGCCGCGCTGCAGATGGTGACCGCGCTGCTGGTGAGCGCCCGGCGCATCGACGAGGCCGAACCGTATCTCGAGAGGCTGCTCGCATCGAAAGGCACCAATGCCGAGAACGGATTCATGCAGCTCAACCGGTTGCTCGCGACGAATCCGGACAAGCAGGCCAACCTGCGCGTCGTGCGCAAGCTCGCCGCGTCCTATCCCGATATGCCGCAAGCACACTTCGCGGTCTCGCAGGCGGCGCTCATCGCCGGCGACGAGACGCTGGCGCTTGCGGAAATACGCCGCGCGTCGCAGCTGAAGCCCGATTGGGACGTCGCCGCGCTGTACGAAGCCCAGATCCTGCAGAAGAAGTCCCCCGAAGACGCGGCGCGCCGCCTAGCCGAGTACCTGGACAAGTATCCGGACAAGGGCGACGTGCGCCTGAACTATGCGCGCCTGCTCGTCGCCGACAAGCGCTACGCTGACGCACGTGCGCAGTTCGAGAGGCTGCTCGCGGACAACCCGAACAACGGCGACGTCGTATACGCGGTCGGCCTGCTCGCATTGCAGCTGCGCGACTACGCCACCGCTGAATCGAGCATGCAACGGCTGCTCACGCTCGGATACCGCGATGCCGACGGGGTGCGCTACCTGCTCGGGCAAATTGCCGAGGAGCAGCGCCAGTGGACCAAGGCCGTGCAGTGGTACGAAAAAGTCGGTCGCGGGGAGCACTACGTGCCGGCGCGGATACGCGCCGCTCAGGCAATCGCGAAGCAGGGCAAAGTGAAAGAGGCGCGCGCCTACCTGCACGCTGTCAAGGTAAACGGCGCGGACGCGAAGATTCAGCTGATCACCGCAGAGGCGCAGATTCTGCGCGACGCTGGCATGGCGGACGCGGCGCTCAAGCTGCTCGGCAAGGCGCTGCAGTCACAGCCCGACCAGCCCGAGCTGCTCTACGACATGGCGCTCACCGCCGACAAGCTAAACCGCTTCGACATTCTCGAGGCGAACCTGCGCAAGCTGATCAAGGTCAAGCCGGATTACGCGCATGCCTACAACGCGCTCGGCTACTCCCTGGCGGATCGCAACGTGCGCTTGCCCGAGGCGCGCAAGCTCATAGAGAAGGCGCTGCAGCTGTCGCCCGACGACAGCTTCATCATCGACAGCATGGGCTGGGTGCTGTATCGCCAGGGGGACTTGAAGGGCGCCGCGACCTACCTGCGGCGCGCATACGCTGGGCGGGCGGACGCGGAGATCGGTGCGCATCTGGGCGAAGTGCTTTGGGTGGAGGGCGAGCACGACGAGGCGCGCCGCATCTGGGACGAGGCGCTAAAGAGCCACCCGGACAATGAAACGCTGAAGAAGACCATCGACCGCTTCGAACGCTAGAGGCCAGGCGGTGAGATCTGCCATTCGCGTTCTCGGCGCCGCAGCGCTGCTTGCCGTGGCGGCTTGCGCAGAACTGACTCCTCGCACGGGGCACGGCCCGGTCGAGTTCGAGCTGTCGGGACGCATTGCCGTGCGCTACGGGAGCGACGCTTCGAGCGGCAATATCGCGTGGCGCCACGCCTCCACCGATGACGAAATGCTGATCACCTCGCCTCTCGGGCAGGGTGTCGCGCGCATCGTGCGCAGCGACGGAGTCGTCACGCTTACCGCCTCGGACGGGCGCCAGTACCGGGCGCGCGACGCCGAGACGCTTACCGAGGAGGTGCTCGGATATCGTCTCCCGCTCGCCGGGCTGGCCGACTGGGTACGCGGCCGGCGCGCGCCGGGGCCGGCCGAAGAGACGCACGACGCGGAGGGGAGGCTGAGCGTGCTGCAGCAGGATGGCTGGCGCGTCGAGTTCCTCGCATACGCCGAGGACGGCACGCTGCCCTCGCGCCTGCGCCTGGACTACCCTGGGCTCGAGCTGCGCCTGGCGATCGGCGATTGGCGACAGCGGCCCGCGCGCACGCCGTGAACTGGTATCCGGCTCCGGGCAAGCTGAATCTGTTCCTGCACGTCCTGGGTCGCCGCGAGGACGGCTACCATCTGCTGCAGACGGTCTTTCGCCTGATCGAGCGCGCCGACCGGGTGGGCGTCGCAACCCGCGCGGACGGCGAAATCAGGCGCGTGGGAGGCGACGCGCACATCGGCGCGGAGGACGATCTCTGCCTGCGTGCCGCGCACCTGCTGAAGGACCACGCGCGCGCCCCGCGGCTCGGCGCCGATATCGCGCTGGAGAAAGTGCTTCCCATAGGCGGCGGGCTCGGCGGCGGGTCGTCCGACGCCGCCACCGTGCTGCTGGTCCTGAACCGGCTGTGGGATCTCCGGCTGCGACGCGCCGAGCTGCAGTCGCTCGCCGCGCGGCTCGGAGCAGACGTGCCGCTGTTCGTATTCGGCGAAAGCGCGCTAGGCGAGGGCATCGGCGAGCGTCTCACGCGGCTTCCGCTCGCGCCCGCCTGGTACCTCGTTTTGGTCCCTCAAGTATCGGTTTCTACGAAGGAAATCTTCGTCGACGCCGCGTTGACACGCAATACGAAACCGCTCAAAATACCGCCCTTTTTCGCTGGGCAGGGCAGAAACGACTTGGAAGCCGTCGTGACCGCCCGCTACCCAGAAGTTGCGGCGCACCTGGCGTGGTTGAGGCAATACCGTCCGGCGGCCCGTATGACAGGATCCGGAGCGTGCGTGTTCGCCGAGTTTGTGCAGGAAGACGAAGCTCGCGCCCTCCTGTCGCGCTTGCCGGACACGATGCATGGCTTTGTAACGCGGTCCCTGGAGCGCCATCCGTTGCACGACTGGACCGATTGACCGTATTTTTATTGGGGAGTCGCCAAGCTGGTTAAGGCACCGGATTTTGATTCCGGCATTCCTAGGTTCGAATCCTAGCTCCCCAGCCACTTCTCTCGCCGACAACATTGAACCGCGCCCCCATGGCAGTCACACCGCTTGAGCGACTGATGGTGTTCACGGGTAACGCCAACCCGCGCCTCGCGCAGGACGTGACGCGTCACCTGAACATCGCGCTCGGGCGCGTGATCGTGGGCAAGTTCTCCGACGGCGAGGTCATGATCGAGTTGCTCGAGAACGTGCGCGGCAAGGACGTATTCGTGCTGCAGCCGACGTGCATGCCGACGAACGACAATCTGATGGAGCTGCTGATCATGGTCGACGCGCTCAAGCGTTCGTCGGCCGCGCGCGTCACGGCTGCCATTCCGTACTTCGGCTACGCACGCCAGGATCGGCGCCCGCGCTCGGCGCGCGTGGCGATCAGCGCGAAGGTCGTTGCCAACATGCTCACTGCGGTCGGCGTGGCGCGGGTGCTCACCATGGACCTGCATGCCGACCAGATACAGGGCTTCTTCGACATCCCGGTGGACAACATCTATGCCGCGCCGGTTCTGCTCGGCGACGTCTGGAAGCAGCGCTACGAGAACCTGATCGTGGTCTCTCCCGACGTCGGCGGCGTGGTGCGCGCACGCGCTCTCGCCAAGAGGCTCGAGTCCGACCTGGCGATCATCGACAAGCGGCGGCCGAAGGCGAACGTGTCCGAAGTGATGAACGTCATCGGCGAAGTGGCCGGGCGCACCTGCGTGATCATGGACGACATGGTCGACACCGCCGGTACCCTGTGCAAGGCGGCGCAGGTGCTCAAGCAGGAGGGCGCCACGAAGGTGGTCGCGTACTGCACGCATGCCGTGCTCTCGGGCGGCGCGGTCGAGCGTATTGCAGGCTCGGACATGGACGAGCTGGTGGTGACCGATACCATCCCATTGAGCGAGGAGGCGCGCACCTGCGGCAAGATCCGCCAGCTTTCGGTGGCGGCGCTGCTCGCGGAGACCATTCTCAGGATCTTCACCGAGGAGTCGGTGAGTTCGCTGTTCATAGAATAGGAATTCTCAACGCTGTCCGCGTCTGGTCGCGGAGCGGACGGCTCAACCAAGGAGCAACGCGATGAAAATCGAAATCAGCGCGCGCAAGCGCGAGGCGCAAGGAACGGGTGCGAGCCGCCGTCTGCGCCGCTCGGACAGGGTGCCGGGCATCCTGTACGGCGGAGACAAGCAGCCGGTCAACATCGAGCTCGAGCACAAGGACCTGCTGCAGAAGCTGCATAACGAGGCTTTCCACGCCTCGATCCTCACCCTCAGGCTCGACGGTGGGGCGGCCGAACAGGTGCTGCTGCGCAGCTTCAACATGCATCCGTACAGGCCGCAGGTCCAGCACGTCGACTTCCAGCGGGTATCGAAGGACAAGAAGATCCATATGAAGGTGCCGCTGCACTTCGTGAACGCCGACAAGTCGCCGGGGGTAAAGGAACAGGGCGGCGTGGCGAACCACATCATCAACGAGATCGACATCACCTGCTTCCCGGACGACCTGCCGGAGTTCATCGAGGTGGACCTGGGCAATCTCGCGGTCGGCAATTCGATCCACGCGCGTGAGCTGCGGCTGCCGAAGGGCGTCGAGGCCATGCTGCACAAAGGTGAAGATCCGGTGGTGGCGACGGTGATCTTGCCCGCGCTGGTGAGCGAGGAGGAAGAAACCGCGGCGGCAGAGGCTATCCCGGCAGCCGGCGAAGTGCCGACCACCGCGCAAGCAGCGGCGGAGGCCCCGGCAGAGGGCGCGGCCGCCGAGAAGCCCGAGAAGCCGGAGAAATCGGAGAAGGCCGAGAAGAAAGAGAAGAAGTAGCGCCGCGATTTCGCGCGGGCGGCAGGGGCCGGCAGGTCCTTGCCGCTTTTTCTTTATAGGCAGGTATGTCTGGCATCCGTCTGATCGTCGGCCTGGGCAATCCGGGCAGGGAATACGAGCGCACGCGGCACAACGCGGGCTTCTGGCTGCTCGAGCGCTTCGCGGCGCGAGAGCGCATCGCGCTGCGCAAGGAAGCGAAATACAGCGCGCTTTTGGGCCGGCACGAGCAGAGCGGTGCCTGGCTCGTCGCGCCGCAGACATTCATGAACCTGAGCGGAAAATCGGTCGTACTGCTCGCGGGGTTTTTCAAGATCTCCGCGCCCGAGATCCTGGTGGCTCACGACGAGCTCGACTTCGCCCCCGGGGTCGCCAGGCTGAAGCAGGGCGGCGGCGTCGCAGGTCACAACGGACTCAGGGACATCGCGGCGCGCGTCGGCTCGCCCGAGTTCTGGCGCCTGCGCATCGGCATAGGACACCCGGGTGAGCGCAGCGCCGTCGCTGACTACGTGCTCGGCAAGCCCGCGCCAGAGGACCGCGAAGCGATCGATGCGAGCATCGGCAAGGCGCTCGACGTGCTGCCGCTCTGCCTCGCAGGGGACATGCAAGGCGCAATGCTCAAACTCCACACCAAGGAGAAGACTTGAGCCTGAAGTGCGGCATCGTGGGATTGCCGAACGTCGGCAAGTCGACCCTGTTCAACGCCCTCACCAAGGCTGGAATTTCCGCCGAGAACTACCCGTTCTGCACGATCGAGCCGAACGTCGGGATCGTCGAGGTGCCGGACGCGCGACTCGCCGCGCTGGCTGCCATCGCGCGTCCGCAGAAGGTCATTCCCGCGGTGGTCGAATTCGTGGATATCGCCGGGCTGGTCGCCGGTGCCTCCAAGGGCGAGGGGCTCGGCAACCAGTTTCTCGCCAACATCCGGGAGACCGACGCCATCGCGCACGTGGTGCGCTGCTTCGAGGATCCGAACGTCGTACACGTCGCCGGGCGCGTGGACCCGATGTCCGACATCGAGACGATCAATACCGAGCTCGCGCTCGCCGATCTGCAGTCGGTGGAAAAGCAGCTGGCGCGCAGCACCAAGCTGGCCAAGGCGGGGGGCGACAAGGAGGCGCAGCGCTTGGTGGCGGCGCTGGACAAGGTGCAGGCGGTCCTGAACGACGGGACGCCCGGCGCGCTCCGTGACGCTCAGCAGGGAGGAGCAGGCGGTGATCAAGCCGCTTTTCCTGCTGACGATGAAGCCGACGATGTACGTGGCGAACGTCAATGAGAACGGCTTTATCGACAACCCGCTGCTCGGTGCGGTCGAGGCGCGCGCGAGTGAGGAGGGTGCGCCGGTGGTGGCGATCTGCGCCGCGCTCGAGGCGCAGATCGCCGATCTGGGCAACGAGGACAAGAAGGTGTTCCTCGCCGACATGGGGATGGAGGAGCCGGGCCTGAACCGCGTGGTACGCGCCGGCTATCAGCTTCTCGGCCTGCAGACCTACTTCACTGCCGGTCCGAAGGAGGTGCGTGCCTGGACCGTTCCGGTCGGCGCGACCGCGCCGCAGGCGGCGGGCGTCATACACACCGATTTTGAGCGCGGCTTCATCCGCGCCGAGGTCGTGTCGTACGCCGACTTTCTTACCTGCAAGGGCGAGGCGGGCGCCCGGGAGTCCGGCAAGCTGCGCGTCGAAGGGAAGGAATACGTCGTGCGCGACGGCGACGTCGTGCACTTCCGCTTCAACGTGTAGTGCGTGCCTCGAGCTCTCCCTTGACGACCTTGACGAGATCGCCCGGCTGCCATCGCGGCGCGTGGTCGCCGCGAATCGCGCGCAGGGTCCCGTCGGCCATCCTGACGCTGACCTCGTAGAGCGAGGCCGGCGGCGGAGCGAGCGTCGCACCGCCCAGCGCGACGAGCAGCATCACGATCGATTCATCGCGGCTGCCGACCACCGTGCTCGCATCGTCGCGTGGCCGCGGGTTTTCGATCTTGCGGATCTGCTCGACCACGCCGCAGGCGCGGCACGCGCTGCCAGCGCCCGGCACGGCGCCGAAGCCGGAGGAGGGGGCAGGCGCGATTCCGGTGTACAGGGCGGCAACCGCGATCCCGACGAGACAGCCCGATAAAATCGACGACGCGAGCGTGCTGGGCAGCGTCGTATGGGGCCTGTTCGCGGTCGCGTGCATGCCAACACGGTACTCAGTTGGGGCGCGATCGCATACGGCGTACTACTCACTTGGCGTGATTTGGTCACCGTCGCCTATCGCCCGCCGGAGGCCCGGCAGGAGCGCAGGCGGTAAAATTGCGCGCAACAGCCATGGCAGAATCGGAAATAGCGCGCAACGAAGACCTCGATCAACTCGTCGAGTTGCTCGGGCTGCTGTTCGCGCAGGAGGCCGATTTCGCACCGGACGTGCAAAAGCAGCGCAGTGCCCTAGGCCGCATCCTCGCAGATGCCTCGATCGGCAGCATCTACGTCGCGCGCGAAGGCGGGCGCGTACTCGGCATGTGCAGCCTCCTGTACACCGTCAGCACCGCGGAGGGGGGGAAGGCGGCGTGGCTGGAGGACTTCGTGGTGCGTCCGGAGCGGCGCGGTCGTGGCATCGGCCGGATGCTGCTCGAGCACGTGATCGCGCAGGCGTGCGCCGACGGGGTGCTGCGCATCAGCCTGCTCACCGACGCGGGGAACGAGCGCGCCCAGGATTTGTACCGCGGGGTCGGCTTCAGCGCCTCTGCGATGCGCCCGATGCGCCTGCGCCGGCCGGGCGCGGCCTAGCGCGTCACCGGCACGAGCGTTGCGGTCGCGGGCCAGACCCCGCGCTCGATTGCGCGCGCGCCTTCGAAAGCGAGGAAGCTCTGCGCGCCGTAGTGCGGCAGCGGCCGCGCGAGCGCACGCAGCGCTTCGGCGTCGCGCACCGAGATCACGGCTAGGGGGCCTGCGAATCGGGGGAGCGTCCAGATCTGCGCCGTGCCGCGGCCGGCGAGGCGCGCGGGCTCGGGCGGCAGCCCGCGCGCCGCGAGTGCGGCATCGACGTCCGGCCGCAATCCGATGAGCAGCACGGGCTGCGCCCCGTGACCCGTCTCCGAGAGAGGTATCTCCTCGAAGCGGTTCTCGAACAGCTGCCCGGCGAGTGCCAAGGCGTCGGTGCGTAGTGCGGCCGAGGCGAGCGCCAGGCGCGGTGCGCTCGCCAGGATCCACTGGCGCAGGATCGGCGGCAGCTCGGCGGGATCTAGCACACGCCACAGGCGCAATTCCGGGTCGACGCGCAGCCCCGTCGGACTGCCGTCGACCGGCAGGGTGACGGTCTGCTGCGGGCGGTCCAACTCGACCACCCGGGTCTCCGAGCCCTTCTCGCCCACGATCTCGAGCGGCACGCGGAGCGCGTAGGGCGGATCCGACTGGGCGAAGGTAACCTCGAGCACGCCCTCCCGCAGGCGCGCCGATGTGATGCGCAGGTCCGGTGCGCCCGCACGCCGGACCCATTGCGCAAAGAAAGTGGCCAGCGAGCGTCCCGACGCCTGCTCGAAGGCGCGCTGCAGGTCCGCCCAGGATGCGACGCGGAAGCGCTGCTGGCGCCAGAACGTCCGGATGCCCCGCCCGAACGCGTCCGCGCCGATCAGGTCGCGCAACATGAAGAATACGAACGCCGCCTTCCCATAGCCTATCGCGGCAGCCGCGCCGTGCGTGCGCGAGCGGAACTCGGCGAGCGATTGTGGCTCGCCGACGGGGAGCGATGCGAAGTCGCGCAGCCACGCGAGCCGCGCGGCGCGCGCTTCTTCGGCCGAGGCCTCCTCCTTGTAGGCGTAGTCGGCCATGAAGGTGGTGAGGCCCTCGGACCAATTGCCGTGCGCATAGTCGACGTACACGCCGTTGCCCCACCAGTCGTGCAGCACCTCGTGCCCGAGCGAGGTGGCGCGGATGAACGGTAGCCTGAGCACCTGCGCGCCGATGTAGGTCAGCGTCGGCATGCCGAAGCCCGTGGGCAGCGGGCTGGCGACGACCGAGAAGCCGGCGAACGGATACGCGCCGATTTCTTTCTCGTAGCGCGCGATGTAGCGAGCGCTGTCTGCCAGGTAGTCGTCGGCGAGAGGCGTCAGCTCGGGGTAGAAATAGGTGCGCAGCCGCAACGGCTCGGTCGACGCGCGCGCGACGAGCTTTTCGCGTACGACGTACGGGCCGGCCATCAGGTCGATGCCCTCCGCGGGGTGCTCGAAGGCGAACTCCGCGCTGTAGCGGCCGTCGGGGCCGCGTGGCTCTTGCTCCCTAAGCAGGCGACCGGGAACCAGCCCGCGCTGCCCCGCGGGCAGCGACAGCCGCACGCGGTAGCTAAAAGGCCGGGTGGGACGCGGATACCAGCCCGAGCCCGCGCCGAGAAAGCTTCCTTCCGGCGAGGCCATCGGCGGCAACTCCTGCAGCACGCGGCGGAAATCCAGCTGCGGGTCGAGCGCGGGCAGCACGCCGCCGTACTCGATGCGCAGCGGGGCACCGGGCGTGGCCTCGATGCGCCACAGGCGCAGATCGCCCTTGGTACCCTCCCGGGCGAAGCGCACCGGGCGGTCGCCAAGCGTCACCCGGCTGATGGACAGCGAGCGGTGCAGCGCGACGCGCGCGTCTGCGGGGGCCGGAAGCTCTGCGACCGCATCCAGGCGCCGGGTGCTCGGGTCGAGCGCCACGTCGAGCACGAGGCTCGGCGCGGCGGTGGCCGAGACGGTGATCAGCGCGCCGGCGGTGAAGGCGCACAGGAGGGCGGTCGCCCTCATTCCTGGGGCGGGAACTTGACGATCACCTCGAGCGTCTCGTCGCCGCGCCGCACCTGCATGGGAAGCCAGGTGCCGGCCGGTTGGCTGCGCACCGCATCGATTACAGCGTGCAGGGCGCTCACGGGTGCGCCAGCGAGCGATACGATGCGGTCGCCGCTCTGCAGCCCGCTCGTCGCGGCGAGGCTGCCGGGCGTGACCTCGACGATCTTGATTCCGTCCGGCGAGCGCTCGAGGCGCACGCCGAGGCGCGGGCGCGGCGGCGCGTCCTTTGCCAGCGACTGCGGGATCGCGAACACCGCGTCGGCGATGCCCGCGCCCAGCTGCTCGCACCGGCTGTCGGCGCCCACCGGCAGCAGCGTTGCGACGTTGTCGATGCCGAGTGCGCGCAGCTGGTGCCGCACCCCGTAGCCGAAGCGCAGATGCCCGCTGCCGATGATACCCACGACGAGCGGATGCTCGTCCGGCCGGCCCTGCGCGGCGCTGCGCGCCAGAGCCTCGGCCATGGCCCGGTCCCAGGTGAGCTGCGAGTCGACGAAGTGCAGGAACTCTGCGCCATCGCGCTGCGGATGCTCGTTGTAGATCCGCTGCAGCATGTCCAGATAGCCTTTGCTCGCGGGAGCCGGGCGCGAGACGCCTTCCCTGAGCGCATCGGGCACGCCGTCCCAGCCCTTTGTCGCGACGGCGTCGATGAGCTCGCGGTCGACGTTCAGCGCGATCATGGGGATGCCGTTGATGCGCGCGAAGCGGAACAGCGGCAAATACAGCTCGGGCGGAAAGTTCCAGACCTTGCGCCACTCGCTTTGCTCGAGGAACTGCTTCTCGGTAAGCCGGCCCGCGATCCATGCGTCGAGCACCGGCTGAGCGCGCCGCGGGAACTGCTCGAAGCCTATCACCATCTGAGGCCGCACGCTGCGCAGCGCGGCGAGCATCGCGAGCTGCCAGACATGATCGTCCGCGACGTCGTGCTGCTCGCCGAGCAGCACGACGTCGCGTTGCGAACTCGCTGCGAGCGCGTCGGAGGCCGGAATTCTGCGCGGCGCCTCACCGGTCGTCGAGAACCACGCGCCCGGCTCCAGACAAGGCTGGGCACACGTTTCGGCGGAGGCGAGCAGCGCGACAGCGAAGGCAAACGCTCTCATCACAAGTGCGATTATCCCCGGGGCACGCCCCTGCCGGCACACCCTTCAGCCTTACGTTCAGTTCCTATACCGGCGCAGTAAGCGGCTGGGCGCCTGCCGCGGCGCGCACCGCGCGCCGCCGTTCGTTCTCGGTGAGGTGGCGCTTGCGGATACGGATGGATTTCGGCGTGACCTCGACAAGCTCGTCATCCTCGATGAATTCCACCGCGAATTCGAGCGTCAACTTCACCGGCGGCGTGAGCAGGACGTTCTCGTCCTTGCCCGAAGCGCGCACGTTGGTCAGCTTCTTGGTCTTGCTGGGATTGACCACGAGGTCGCTGTCGCGGCTGTGGATGCCGACGATCATGCCCTCGTAGACCTTGTCGCCGGGGCTGACGAACAGGCGCCCGCGCTCCTGCAGGTTGAATAGGGCGTAGGCCACCGCCTCGCCGTTCTCCTGCGACACCATCGCGCCGTTCCTGCGACCCGGCATCTCGCCGCGCCACACCGCGTAGTCGTCGAACACGTGGCTCACGATGCCGTTGCCGCGCGTCAGGTTCATGAACTCGCCCTGGAACCCGATCAGGCCGCGCGCCGGAATGCGGTAGTCGAGGCGCACCCGGCCGCGACCGTCGGGCACCATGTCCTGCATCTCGCCCTTGCGCAGCGCGAGCGCTTCCATCACTGGACCCTGGTGCGTCTCCTCGACGTCGAGCGTGAGCATCTCGTAGGGCTCGAGGAGCACGCCGTCCTCGCTGCGCGTGATGACGCGCGGGCGGCCGACCGCGACCTCGTAGCCTTCGCGGCGCATGTTCTCGATCAGGACGGTGAGGTGCAGCTCGCCGCGCCCCGACACCAGGAACACGTCCGCATCGCTCGTGTCCTCGACGCGCAGCGCCACGTTCGTGTACAGCTCGCGCGTCAGGCGCTCGCGAATCTGGCGGCTGGTGATGAAACGGCCCTCGCTGCCGGCGAAAGGCGACGAGTTCACCTGGAAGTTCATGATGATGGTCGGCTCGTCGACCTTGGGCGCCGGCAACGCGTCGGGATGCTCGGGGTCGCACAGCGTGCAGCCGATCGCCAGCTTGTCGATGCCCGTGAACTGAACGATGTCGCCCGCGAGCGCCACGGGGAGCGGCACGCGCTCGAGCCCCTGGAAGCCGAATACCTGCGCCACTTTCGCCTGCACGGGCGGCTTGCCCGGAAACAGCACCGCAACCTCGCTCGCCGGCCGCAAACGCCCGCGGCGAATGCGCCCGATGCCGATGCGTCCGACATAGCTCGAGTAGTCGAGCGCCGAGATCTGCAGCTGCAGCGGCCCGTCTACGCCTTCGTCCGCCGGCGCCGGCACCCTCGCGAGGATGGTGTCGAACAACGGGCGCATGTCCTTGCCGCGCACGCCCGGCTCGAGGCTCGCCCAGCCCTGCAGCGCGGAGGCGTACACGACCGGGAAGTCGAGCTGCGCCTCGGTCGCCCCGAGCTTGTCGAACAGCTCGAAGGTGTGGTTCACAACCCAGTCGGCGCGTGCGCCGTCGCGGTCGACCTTGTTGACCACCACGATCGGATTCAAGCCCAGGGCGAGCGCCTTCCGCGTGACGAAGCGCGTTTGCGGCATCGGTCCTTCGACCGCGTCGACCAGCAAAAGCACGCCATCGACCATGCCCAGCACGCGCTCGACCTCGCCGCCGAAGTCCGCGTGGCCGGGCGTATCGACGATGTTGATGTGCACGCCCACGTAGTCGATCGCGCAGTTCTTGGCGAAGATCGTGATGCCGCGCTCGCGCTCGAGGTCGTTGGAATCCATGACGCGCTCGGCGATGCGCTCGTGCGCGGCGAACGCGCCCGCCTGGTGCAGCAGCTTGTCTACCAGCGTGGTCTTGCCATGATCGACGTGCGCGATGATGGCGATGTTGCGGATCGGGCGCGGCATGAATGGAGCGCGAAAGAGGTGGATTCTACCAGTCGTGCCATACTTGAACGCATGCCAATTCCCAAAGTCCTGCAAGGACGGCTTCGGCTGCCGGTCGTCGGCGCGCCGATGTTCATCGTCTCAAATCCCGAGCTGGTGATCGAGCAGTGCAAGGCGGGCATCGTCGGTTCGTTCCCGGCGCTGAACGCGCGCCCCAAGGAGCAGCTCGAAGCCTGGCTCGAGCGCATCCGCTCCCAGCTCGCCGCCGCACCCGCGGCGGCGCCGTACGCGGTCAACCAGATCATCCATGCGTCGAACGAGCGCCTGGCGCACGACATGGACGTGTGCGAGCGCTTCCAAGTACCGATCATCATCACCTCGCTGCGCGCGCCCGACGAGATCGTGCCGCGCGTGCACTCTTGGGGCGGGGTGGTGTTCCACGACGTGATCAGCGTGCGCCACGCGCGGCGCGCGATGGAGGCGGGCGTCGACGGACTGATCCTGGTGTGCGCTGGCGGCGGCGGGCATGCCGGCGCGCTTAGCCCGTTCGCGCTGGTGCACGAGGTGCGGCGCTTCTTCAAGGGCACGGTCCTGCTCGCCGGCGCGATCGCCACGGGCGACGCGGTGCTCGCCGCGCAGGCCGCGGGGGCGGACCTCGCCTACATCGGCACGCGCTTCATCGCGACGCGCGAAGCGAACGCCAAGCCCGAGTACAAGCAGATGATCGTCGACTCGGCAGCAGGCGACATCGTCTACACGTCGCTCTTCACCGGCGTGCTCGGCAACTACCTCAAGAAGAGCGTGGCCGCCTCGGGGCTCGACCCGGACAACCTGCCCGTCGCGGACAAGGCGAGCATGAGCTTCGGCTCGGGCGGCAACATGGAGAAGAAGGCCTGGCGCGACATCTGGGGCGCGGGGCAGGGGGTGGGCTGCATCGACGGCATCGCGCCGACTGCGGAGGCGGTGGCGCGCCTCGCGCGCGAGTACGACGCGGCGCGCGCGCGGCTCGCGGCGCAGGCGGCGCCTTACGCTGCCTGACGCCTCGCGCGCAGCTCGTCCACCGACTCCGGATTGACCAGCGAGGAAAGGTCGCCCGGATCCTCGCCGAGGTAAGCGGCGCGGATCACGCGGCGCATGATCTTCAGGTTGCGCGTCTTCGGCAGATCCGAGACGAGCAGCACCGCCTTGGGGCTGAACGCCGTGCCCAGGCCGTGGGTCACCGCACGCGCGAGTTCTTGTTCCAGCTCGCGCGAGGGTGCGATTCCCGCCTTGAGCGAGCACACCAGCACGAGCGCCGAGCCCTTGACAGGGTCGGGCACGCCGATCGCCGCCGCCTCGGCGAGCCTGCCTGTCGCCATGAGGAGCGCCTCGACCTCCGCCGGCCCGGTGCGCTTGCCGGCGATCTTGAGCGTGTCGTCCGACCGCCCCCAGATGAACCAGTGGCCGTCGGCGTCGCGGCTCGCGAAGTCGCCGTGGTGCCAGATGTCGGGCCAGGTGCTCCAGTAGGTCTGGATGTAGCGCTCGGCGTCGCGCCAGATGCCCTGCGTGAGGCCGATCGGCGGGCGACGCATCACGAGCTCGCCGACCGTTCCCGGCGGCGTGCTGCGGCCGCGCTCGTCGAGCACGTCGGCGCCGGTGCCGGGAATCGGCGTGTTGAAGCCGCAAGGCTTCAACGGGCGCAGCACGGTGCAGCCGACGATGCCGATCATCTCGGTGCCGCCCGAGAAGTTGAGCAGCGGCATCCGGCCGCCGCCGACCTTGTCGAACAGCCACTGCCAGGCGTCAGGCGTCCAGGCCTCGCCGCTCGACACGCAGACGCGCAGCCGCGAGAGGTCGTAGCGCTTCCACGGCTCGCTCTTTTGCGCCATGAAGCTGCGGATCGTGGTGGGCGCGACGCCGAGGTAGCTCACGCGGTGCGCCTCGACGAGGCGCCACATGCGCTCGGCGTCCGGAAAATTCGGCGCGCCCTCGGCGAGCACGAGCGTGCCGCCCATTACCGGCACGCCGTAGACGATGATCGGGCCCACCACCCAGCCCATGTCGCTCATCCACAGCATGCGGTCTTCGGCCTTGAAGTCCATCGTCAGCCAGAGATCGACGACGACCTTCATCGGGAAGCCGACGTGGGTGAGCACCACGCCCTTCGGCTTGCCGGTCGTGCCCGAGGTGAATATGAGCAGGTAGGGTGCATCGGCCTCCATCTGCTCGGTGGGCGCCGTATCGGGCTGGCCCGCGACGAGCTCGTGCCACCAGCGGTCCCGCCTGCCGTTCCACGCCACCGCGTTGCCGGCACGCCGCAGAACGATCAGGTGCGCGAGGGTCGGGCTCGAGGCGGCGGCCTCGTCGGCGACGGACTTTGCGTCGACCAGCTTGCCGCGCCGCGCGCTGCCGTCGACGGTGACGAGGGCTTTCGCTCCCCCGAGCTGGAGCCGCGCGGCCAGGGCGTCGGCGCCAAAGCCGGAAAAGAGCGGCATCACGATGGCGCCGATCTTGGCGGCGGCGAGCATGGCGACCGCCGCCTCCGGCACGTTCGGCATGTACACCGCGATCACGTCGCCGCGACCGAGGCCCAGTGCGCGCAGGCCGCCCGCGAAACGGCACACTTCGCAGTCGAGTTCGGCGTAGGAGAGATCCCTGCGTGCGCCGTCCTCGCCCTCCCAGACGAGCGCGGGCTTGTCCCAGGTCGGTGTGCCGCGCCAGCGATCGAGCGCGTTCAGCACGACGTTGGTCGTGCCGCCGACGCACCAGCGCGGCCAGGCGATGCCGCGCGATTCGTCCAGCGCGCGCTCGTAGGGGCGGTAGAAGCGAAAATCGACCGCCGCGAGCAGCGCGCGGTAGAAGCGCTCGGGCTCGTCGTCGGCGATTGCGAGCAGGTCCTCGTAGCGCGCGACGCCGAGCCTGCGCATCAGCGCCGTCGCGTTCGCCTGATCGACCGTGCGCGCGTCAGGCGACCAGGCGTAAGCGGCCCCGCTCAACCTCAGATGCCGCCGAGCAGCAGGTACTTGATCTCGAGGTACTCCTCGATGCCGTACTTCGAGCCCTCGCGGCCGAGGCCGGACTGCTTTACACCGCCAAAGGGCGCGATCTCGGTCGAGAGGATGCCGCTGTTGACGCACACCATGCCGGTTTCCATCTGCTCCGCGGCGCGGAAGATGCGGCCGATGTCGCGGCTGTAGAAGTAGCCCGCGAGCCCGAACTCGGTGGCGTTCGCCATGGCGATCGCGTCGTCGTCGGTCTTGAAGCGGTACAGCGGCGCCACCGGCCCGAAGGTCTCCTCGTTCGATACGCGCATCGCCTGCGTGACGCCTGTCAGGATCGTCGGCTCGAAGAACAGGCCCCCGCGGCTGTGCGGCTTGCCGCCGAGGATCACCTTCGCGCCCTTGGCGGTTGCGTCCGCCACGTGCTCCTCGACCTTCTTCATGCCCTGCTGGTCGATGAGCGGGCCGATCACCACGCCTGCCTCGGTGCCGGCGCCGACCTTGAACAGCTTGACCTTCTCGGCGAGCTTGGCGGCGAAGGAATCGTAGACCTTGTCCTGCACGTAGATGCGGTTCGCGCACACGCAGGTCTGGCCGGCGTTGCGGTACTTGCTCGCGATCGCGCCTTCGACCGCGGCGTCGAGATCGGCGTCGTCGAAGACGATGAACGGCGCGTTGCCGCCGAGCTCGAGCGAGAGCTTCTTGATCGTGTCGGCCGACTGGCGCATGAGGATGCGGCCGACCTCGGTCGAGCCGGTGAACGAGAGCTTGCGCACCGTGGGGTTGGCGCACATCTCCTTGCCGATCGTCGGCGCATCACCGGTGATCACGTTGAACACGCCCTTCGGTATGCCGGCGCGCTCGGCGAGCTCGGCCATGGCGAGCGCCGAGAACGGCGTTTGCTCCGCGGGCTTGATGACCACGGTGCAGCCCGCGGCGAGCGCGGGCGCCGCCTTACGCGTGATCATGGCGTTGGGGAAGTTCCAGGGCGTGATCATCGCCGACACGCCGATGGGCTGCTTGAGCACCAGAATACGCTTGTCGGCCTGGTGCGGCGGGATGACGTCGCCGTAAACGCGCTTCGCTTCCTCGGCGAACCACTCGACGAACGAGGCGCCGTAGGCGATCTCGCCCTTGGCCTCCGCAAGCGGCTTGCCCTGCTCGGTGGTGAGGATGAGGCCCAGGTCGTCCTGGTTGGCCATCATCAGGTCGAACCACTTGCGCAGGATCGCCGAGCGCTCCTTCGCGGTCTTGGCGCGCCACGCGGGCCAAGCCTTGTCGGCGGCCTCGATCGCGCGCTTGGTTTCGGCTGCGCCCATGTCGGGGACGACACCGATCGTCTCGCCGGTGGCGGGATTGTCGACCGGGAACGTCTTCTTCGAGTCGGCGGCGAACCAGGCGCCGTCGATGTAGCACTGCTCGCGGAAAAGCTTGGGATCCTTGAGGTTGAGGGCCGGCAGGCCCGCGCGGGACGGAGCGTTCATAAGTCCTCCGGTACGGTGGGCCTGGAATTCTACTGCTGTCAGAAAGTTCCGGGGAACGCCCCTCCGTCTAGCAACAGGTTCTGCCCGACGATATAGCCGGCTTGCGTACTGCACAGGAACGCGCAAGCCTGGCCGAATTCCTCCACCGTGCCGAAGCGCCGCGCGGGGTTGGCGTCCATGCGGACCCTGGCGAGCTCCTCCGCCGTCTTGCCCAGCTTCTTCGCGTTGAACGCCATGTTCGAGCGCAGGCGGTCGGTGTCGAAGGGCCCCGGGAGCAGGTTGTTGATGGTGACGTTGTGCTGCGCCACCGCGCGCGACAGCCCCGCGACGAAGCCCGTCAAGCCGGTGCGCGCGCCGTTCGACATGCCGAGCTCGGGAATCGGCATCTTCACCGCGCCCGAGGTGATGTTCACGACGCGTCCGAACTTGCGCCCGATCATGCCGTCGATCACCGCCTTGATGAGCTCGATCGGCGTGAGCATGTTCGCCTCGAGCGCCTTCACCCAGTCGTCGCGGGTCCAGTTGCGGAAGTCCCCGGGAGGCGGCCCGCCGGCGTTGTTCACCAGGATGTCGGGCTGCGGACAGGCGGCGAGCGCGGCCGCGCGCCCATCGGGCGTGGTGATGTCGCCCGCGATCGCGGTCACCTTCACGCCGCTCGCCTTGCGGATCTCCTCGGCGGTCGCGTCGAGCGCTTCCTTGCCACGCGCCGTGATCACGACGTTCACGCCTTCGCGCGCGAGCGCCATGGCGCAGCCTTTGCCCAGCCCCTTGGAGGCGGCGCACACGAGCGCCGTCTTGCCCCTGATTCCCAGATCCATCGCTACGATCTCCTCTTCACAGATACGAGCAGAACCCCGAAGATTACCAGCGCGCCGCCGGCCGCCTGCAGTCCGTTGAGCGGCTCCTCCAGCCCGATCGCGCCGGCAAGCGCCGTGGTGACCGGCCCGACCGCGCCGATCAGCGCGAAGTGGTTGGCGCCGATGCGCCTGAGCGCTTCGGCCACCAGGAATACGGGCAGCACGGTGCTAAAGGTCGCCATGATGGCCGCGTACCACCAGACCTTGGCTGGCAGGTCGAGCGCGGAAAGCGGCTCGAGCGCGAGGAATTGCGCCACCGCAGGAACCGTGGCGACGATCATGGAATACGCGGTGAAGCGCATCGAGCCGACGCGCTGCACCAGCTGGCTGCCTGCGACGAGGTAGATCGCGTAGCACAGGCTCGAGCCGAACACGAGCGCGACGCCGCCGAGGAACCGCCCGCCTTCCGCCCCTCCGCCGAAGCGGTCCGACACCACCAGCGCAATGCCCGCGTAGCTAAGTGCGAGCGCGGCGAGCTGGCGGCGGCTCGGGCGCTTTTTCAGGAACACGAGCGACAGCAGCAGCACGAGCGTCGGGTAGAGGAACAGGATCAGCCGCCCGAGGCCGGCCCCGACCCACTGCAGGCCGAGAAAGTCGAGAAAGCTCGCCATGTAGTAGCCGACGAAACCGAGCGCGGCGATCGCACCCCAGTCGCGCGCGGCGAGCCGCGGCTCGCGCGGCCCGAGCCACCCGGCGATCGCGCCGAAGAACGGCAGCGCGATCGTCATGCGCAGGAAGAGCAGCGTCACCGGCGCCACCGGCCAGGCGGCGTAAGCGAGCTTGATCAGCACCGGGCGGAAGGAGAACGCGACCACGCCAGCGAGGGCGAAGGCGATGCCCCAGGCGCGGTAGCCGGCGGCGCTCAAGGCGCTAGCGCTTCTTGCCCAGGATCGAGCCGAGGACGCCGCGCAGGATTTCGCGCCCGACCCCCGAGCCGATCGAGCGCGCCGCACTCGTGGCCATGGCCTCGACGATGCCGCGCGACTGCTTGCCGCCGCGCGGCCCGGTCTTGCCAAAGAGCAGGTCGTTCAGCGCGCCGCCTACGCTTGCGCCCGCGCTCGCCTGGGCTTCGGGCTGCTTCGCGGCCGCGCGCGCCTTCAGCTTTTCGTAGGCCGATTCGCGGTCCACCGTTTTTTCGTAGTGGCCGTAGACGGTGGAGGAGGTGATCGCCGCCTTGCGCTCGGCGTCTTCCAGAGGCCCGAGCCGGCTGCTCGGCGGCACGACGAACGCGCGCTCGACGATGCTCGGCCGGCCCTTCTCGTCGAGCAGCGACACCAAAGCTTCGCCGACGCCGAGCTCGGTGATCGCCTGCGCCACCTTGAGCTTCGGGTTGGGACGCAGCGTCTCGGCGGCGGCCTGCACCGCTTTCTGGTCCTTGGGCGTGAACGCGCGCAGCGCGTGCTGGACCCGGTTGCCGAGTTGCCCGAGCACCGACTCCGGAATGTCGAGCGGATTCTGCGTCGCGAAGTACACGCCCACACCCTTGGAGCGAATCAGGCGCACCACCTGCTCGATCTTGTCGAGCAGCGCCTTGGGCGCGTCGTCGAACAGCAGGTGCGCCTCGTCGAAGAAGAACACGATCTTCGGCTTGTCCGGATCGCCCACCTCGGGCAGGTGCTCGAACAGTTCGGCGAGCATCCAGAGCAGGAACGTCCCGTAGAGCTTGGGCGAATTCATGAGCCGGTCGGCGGCGAGGATGTTGATCACGCCGCGGCCGCCTTCGGCGGTCTGCATCAGGTCGGCGATGTCGAGCATCGGCTCGCCGAAGAACTTGTCCGCGCTCTGGCTCTCCAGCGTAAGCAGGCCGCGCTGGATGGCGCCGATCGAGGCCGCCGAAACGTTGCCGTACTCGGTGGTGAACTGGGCGGCGTTCTCGCCGACGAACTGCAGCATCGCGCGCAGGTCCTTGGCGTCGAGCAGCAGCAGCCCCGAGTCGTCGGCGATCTTGAACACCAGGTTGAGCACGCCCTCCTGGGTGTCGTTCAGACCCAGCATGCGTGCCAGCAGCAGCGGCCCCATGTCCGACACGGTGGCGCGCACCGGGTGACCCGCCTCGCCGAACACGTCCCACAGCACCACCGGGCAGGCCTCGTACTTGAGATCGATGCCGAGGAGCTTCGCCCGCTCGGCCACCTTGGGGTTGCCGCCGCCGGGCCGGGCCATTCCCGCGAGGTCGCCCTTCACGTCGGCCATGAACACCGGCACACCGATTGCGCTGAAGGACTGGGCGAGCGATTGCAGCGTCACGGTCTTGCCGGTGCCGGTGGCGCCCGCGATCAGGCCGTGGCGGTTCGCGAGCGCGGGCAGCAGAAAGAGCTCGGCGCTCTTGTTCTTCGCGACGAGCAGGGGCTTCGCCATGGCGGTAAAATCGCGCGTTTTCCAGCGCAGATACTAACGCATGGCCGGTCACAGCAAGTGGGCGAACATCCAGCACCGCAAGGGGCGCCAGGACGCCAAGCGGGGCAAGGTGTTCACCCGCCTAATCAAGGAAATCACGGTGGCCGCGCGCCTGGGCGGGAGCGATGCGACGAGCAACCCGAGGTTACGCCTCGCGATCGACAAGGCGCGCGAGAACAACATGCCCGGGGACAACATCCAGCGCGCCATCCAGCGCGGCACGGGCGAGCTCGAGGGCGTCGCCTACGAAGAAATCCGCTACGAGGGTTACGGCCCGGGCGGCGCCGCGGTGCTGGTCGACTGCATGACCGATAACCGCACGCGCACGGTGGCCGACGTGCGCCACGCGTTCACGAAGAACGGAGGCAATCTCGGCTCGGACGGCTCGGTCGCGTATCTCTTCAAGCACTGCGGACAGTTCGTGTTCGCGCCGGGCACGAGCGAAGACAAGGTCATGGAGGTCTCGCTCGAGGCCGGTGCCGACGACGTGATCGCGAACGACGACGGCTCGATCGAAGTGATCTGCGCGCCGGGCGATTTCGCCGCGGTCAAGGCCGCGCTCGAGAAAGCGGGCCTCAAGCCCGAGCTGGCCGAGATCACCATGAAGCCGACCGGCGAGGTCACCCCCGCGGGCGACGATGCGGCACGCATCCGCCGCCTGCTCGAGGCGCTCGAAGCGCTGGACGACGTCCAGCAGGTCTACACCACCGCAACGCTGGAAGACGCCTGAGCGAGGCCGTGCGCATCCTCGGCATCGACCCCGGCTTGCAGGTCACCGGGTTCGGCGTCATCGAGAAGCGCGGCCCGCGTCTCGCGTACATCACGAGCGGCTGCGTGAAGACCCCGGCGGGCGAGCTCGCGGCACGGCTCAAGGTGATTCTCGATGGCCTCGCCGAGGTGATCGCCGCGCATGCGCCGCAGGTGGCGGCGGTGGAGAAGGTGTTCGTGAACGCGAATCCCCAGTCGACGCTCGCGCTCGGCCAGGCGCGCGGCACGGCGATCTGCGCCGCGGTGCTCGCCCGGCTCCAGGTCGCGGAGTACACTGCCCTGCAGGTCAAACAGGCGGTGGTCGGCAACGGCCACGCGGGCAAGGAGCAGGTGCAGCACATGGTGCGGAGGCTGCTCGACCTGCCCGGCGACCCCAGCCCCGATGCGGCCGACGCACTCGCCTGCGCCATTTGCCACGCCCATGGTTCCGCGCTCGGCAGCCTGCCGCTCGGCCGGCTGCGCATGAAGAGGGGCCGGCTCGCATGATCGGCCGGCTGGTCGGGCGGCTCGTCGCGAAGCACCCGCCGCAAGTGACGCTCGACGTGGGCGGCGTGGGCTACGAGCTCGACGTACCGATGAGCACGTTCTACAACCTGCCGGCGGCGGGCGACACGGCGACCCTGTACACGCACCTGGTGGTGCGCGAGGACGCGCACACGCTGTACGGCTTCGCCAGCCTCGAGGAGCGCAGCGTTTTCCGGCAGCTGATCCGCATCTCGGGCATCGGCGCGCGCACCGCGCTCGCGCTGCTATCCGGGCTGTCGGTCGCCGAGCTCGCGCAGTCCGTCGCGACGCAGGACTCAGCGCGCCTGACCAAGGTGCCGGGCATCGGCAAGAAGACCGCCGAGCGGCTGCTGCTCGAGCTGAAGGGCAAGCTCGCCGAGGCGCTGCCCGGAGCGGGCGGCGCCGCGCCCGCGGGCGCCGCGGCCGACATCCTGAACGCGCTCCTTGCGCTCGGCTACAGCGAGAAGGAGGCCGCGGCGGCCGCCAAGACCCTGCCGCCGGGCGTGAGCGTGGCCGAGGGCATCCGCGCCGCGCTCAAGGCTCTGGCAAAATCCTGAAGTGAGCGTCGAGACCGATCGGCTGATTTCCGCCAAGCCAACCTCCCCGCAGGAGGAGCAGCTCGAGCGCTCGCTGCGTCCCGCGACGCTCGCCGAATACGTCGGCCAGGCGAAGGTGAGGGGCCAGCTCGAGATCTTCATCCAGGCGGCGCGCGCGCGCGGCGAGGCGCTCGATCACGTACTGCTGTTCGGGCCGCCGGGACTGGGCAAGACCACGCTCGCGCACATCATCGCGCGCGAGATGGGCGTCAACCTGCGCCAGACCTCGGGTCCCGTGCTCGAGCGGCCGGGCGACCTCGCGGCTCTGCTCACCAACCTCGAGCCGAGGGACGTGCTGTTCATCGACGAGATCCATCGGCTCTCGCCGGTGGTCGAGGAGATCCTCTACCCGGCGCTCGAGGACTACCAGATCGACATCATGATCGGCGAAGGGCCGGCGGCGCGCTCGATCAAGCTCGACCTGCCGCCGTTCACGCTGGTGGGCGCGACCACGCGCGCAGGCATGCTCACCAACCCCTTGCGCGACCGCTTCGGCATCGTGGCGCGGCTCGAGTTCTACGAGGAGAGGGAACTCTCGACGATCGTGCACCGCTCGGCGCGCCTGCTCGAGGTACAGCTCGCCGAGGAGGGCGCGCTCGAGATCGCGCGCCGCTCGCGCGGCACGCCGCGCGTCGCGAACCGGCTCCTGCGCCGCGTGCGCGACTACGCGCAGGTGAAGGCCGATGGCGTGGTCTCGAAAGCCGTCGCGGACGCGGCGCTGCGCATGCTCGACGTCGACGTGCTGGGGCTCGACCTGATGGACAGGAAGCTGCTGCTCGCGGTGATCGAGAAGTTCGCGGGCGGTCCGGTCGGCGTCGAGAACCTGGCCGCCGCGATCGGCGAGGAGCGCGACACTATCGAGGACGTGCTCGAGCCGTTCCTCATCCAGCAGGGCTACCTGCAGCGCACGCCGCGCGGGCGCATGGCCACGCTGGTCGCCTACCGGCATTTCGGCATCGTCGCGCCGGCCGCCGCGCAGGACCTGCTGTCCGAGCCCCGCGGCGAGCCCGGCTAGCCCTTCGCCATCGAAGCCTTTCGCATACCGCTGCGCGTGTATTACCAGGACACTGACGCCGGCGGCGTGGTGTTCCACGCCCAATACCTCGCGTTCATGGAGCGCGCGCGCACCGAGCTCCTGAACGCGGCGGGACTCGACCTCGCGCGGCTCGCCGCCGAGCGGCACGTGATGTTCTTCGTGCACGAGCTCGCGGTGCGCTACCACAAGCCGGCGCGCCTCAACGAGCTCATCGCGGTCAGCGCCGAAGTGGTTAAAATGAGGCGCGCGAGTCTCGTGTTCCGGCAGCGGGTGGAACGCGACGACGAACTGCTGGTCGAAGCCGAGGTGACCCTTGCCGTGGTCGATACCGACCGGATGCGGCCGGCGCGCGTGCCCGACGAACTCAGGAAAGTGCTGGCGACGACATGACTGTCACCTCGGATATGGAAATTTGGACGCTCGTGGCGCACGCGAGCTTGATCGTGAAGGGCGTGATGGCGCTGCTGGTCGCGGTGTCCTTCATGTCCTGGATGTTCATCTTCCGCAAGCTGTTCTCGATCCGCCGCGCGCGCGTGGAGACCGAGCAATTCGAGCGCAGCTTCTGGAGCGGCAGCGATCTCAACTCGCTCTACCAGAAGGCGCTGCACGACCGGCACTCGATCGGCAGCCTCGAGCGCATCTTCGAAGCGGGCTTTCGCGAGTTCACCAAGCTGAGAGGTCAGCGCGCGACGGATGCTTCGGACATGGTGGACGGCGCGCGCCGTGCGATGCGCGCCACCTTCCAGCGCGAGATGGACCACCTGGAGCGCCACCTCGCGTTCCTCGCGTCGACCGGGTCGGTGAGCCCCTACGTCGGCCTGTTCGGCACGGTGTGGGGCATCATGCACGCGTTCCGCAGCCTCGCTAACGTGCAGCAATCGACGCTCGCGCAGGTCGCGCCGGGAATCGCCGAGGCGCTCGTCACGACGGCGATCGGCCTGTTCGCCGCGATCCCCGCGGTGGTGGCGTACAACCGCTATTCAACCGACATCGACCGGCTGGCGATCCGCTTCGAGAGCTTCATGGAGGAGTTCTCGAACATCCTGCACCGGCAGGTGGTGCGTTAGCGGAGCGCGGCGTGCCGTCCCTGCACCGCAAGCGCGGCCCGATGCACGAGATAAACGTCGTGCCCTACATCGACGTGATGCTCGTGCTGCTGGTGATCTTCATGGTGACCGCGCCGCTCATCACGCCCGGCGTAGTCGACCTGCCGTCGGTCTCCAAGGCACCCACGGCGTCGGTTGCGCCGCTCGAGGTGCTCATCAAGGCCGACCGCAGCGTGATCCTGCGCACCCGCGACGCGCAAGGTCGCGAATTCGAGCGGCGCGTGGGGCGCGGCGAGCTCGCACCGCTGGTGCGCGCGCAACAGGACAAGGCGCCCGACACGCCCGTCCTGATCGCCGCCGACAAGGACGTGCGCTACGAGGCCGTGATGAACGTGATGGACGAATTGCAGCGCGAGCGCGTGCGCAGGGTGGGGCTGCTCGTCAATCCGGGTAAATGAGCGTCGCGCCGACCTTCGAGGGATTCGAGGAGCGCGAAGAGCCGGGACTGCTGCGCGCGGTGCTGCTCGCCTTCGGCGTGCACATCGTGCTGATCGTGATCCTGTTTCTCGGCGTGCGCTGGCAGAGCCACCCGCCCGCAGCGATGACGGTCGAGCTGTGGCGCGAGCCACCGACCAAGCCGGCGCCCAAGGTGCAGCCGCCGCCGCCCAAGCTCGAACCGAAGCCGCAGCCCCCGCCGCCGAAGGCCGAGCCGAAGCCCGAGCCGCGCATCGAGAAGCCGGACATCGCGATCAAGGAGCCGCCCAAGCCGAAGCCTCCGCCGCCGAAGGCCGAGCCGAAGCCCCCGCCGCCCAAGCCGGTCGCCAAGCCGCAGCCCAAGCCTGCGCCGCCCAAGGATGACGAGTTCCGCAGGCAGCTGCAGGCGCAGAAGGCGCAGCTCGCGAAAGAGGAGGCGGCGATCAATGCGCAGCGCCAGGAAGCGGAAGTGCAACAGCTGCTCGCCGCCGAGGCCGCGAGCGACCGCAGCAAGGCGCTCGTAAGCTGGGTCGACAAGATCAGGGCGAAGATCCGCGGAAACATCGTGCTGCCGCCCGGCATCAGGGGCAATCCGGAAGCGCGCTTCGTTATCGTTCTGCTGCCGACCGGCGAGGTGCTGGACGTAAGAAAGACGCAGTCGAGCGGTCTTCCCGCGCTGGACGATGCGATCGACCGCGCCATCCGCAAATCCTCGCCCCTGCCGAAGCCGGACGATACGCGCGTGTTCGAGCGCAAATTCGAGATCACCTACCGTCCGCGCGATGAGCAGTGAGCCGTTCGCTGTCGTTCGGTGGCGACAAGCGGCGCGTCATGGTCGTTCGCTATAATCCACCCTCGCCGATCGCGACATTCGTCTCCATGCAGAAAAGTTCCTGTCGCCTGATTCCGTTCCTGGCGTCGCTCTTCGCGGCGTTTGTGCTGCTTGCCGCGCCGCGCGCGCACGCGCAGCTCTCGATCGAGATCACGGGCGCCGGGGCGAACCGCATCCCGATCGCGATCGTGCCGTTCGCTGGCGAAGCGGCGCTGCCGCCGGGGGTGACCTCGATCGTGCGCGCGGACCTGGAGCGCAGCGGCCTGTTCCGCGGCATTGAGGTTCCGACGCTCATTCCGCATCCGACCGAGGCCTCCACGGTCGACTACGCGGAGTGGCGCGCGCGGCTCGCCGACGCGCTCGTGCTCGGCTCGGTCGCCGCACGCCCCGACGGGCGCTTCGAGGTGCGCTTCCGACTGTACGACGTGGTCAAGCAGACGTCGCTCGGCGGCGTTGCCTACACGCTCGCGAAGGACCAGGTGCGCGCGACTGCGCATCGCATCTCGGACTACGTGTACGAAAAGCTCACCGGCCAGCGCGGGGTGTTCTCGACGCGCATCGCCTACGTGGTCAAGCGCGGCAACCGCTACGAGCTGCAGATCGCCGACGCCGACGGCGCGGACGAGGAAGCCGCGCTCGCTTCCTTCGAGCCGATCATCTCGCCGGCCTGGTCGCCGGACGGAAAGCGCCTCGCGTACGTCTCGTTCGAGAACAAGAAGCCGGTCGTCTACGTGCACTCGCTGATCGACGGCAAGCGCCGCGTGGTGGCGAACTTCAAGGGCTCGAACTCGGCGCCCGCCTGGTCGCCCGACGGCTCGAAGCTCGCCGTGTCGCTCTCGAAAGACGGCGGCTCGCAGCTCTTCCTCATCAATCCGGACGGCAGCGGCGTGCAGCGCCTGACCAATTCCGGCGCGATCGATACCGAGCCCAGGTTCTCGCCCGACGGCCAGTGGATCTACTTCACCTCCGACCGCGGAGGCAGCCCGCAGATCTACCGCATGCCGGCCGCGGGCGGGCCGGCGCAGCGCATCACCTTCAACGGCAACTACAACGTCTCGCCGCACATCAGTCCGGACGGCAAGAGCCTCGCCTACATCGCTCGCAGCGACGGCAAGTTCCAGGTAACGCTGCTCGACCTGGACTCGCAGCAGACTCAGGTTCTGACCGACAGCGACCGCGACGAATCCCCCAGCTTTGCCCCCAACGGCCGCATGATCCTGTACGCCACGATCGTCGGTGGGCGCGGCATTCTCTCCGCGGTTTCCGTCGACGGAGCCGTGCGGCAGCGCCTGACGGTCACCGACGGGGACGTGCGCGAGCCGGCCTGGGGCCCGTTCCAACAGTGACAAGGAGATCGCCCATGCGTCCGATCCTCATCCTAGCGCTCACCGCGATGCTCGCCGCCTGTGCCGGGGCCTCGCGCGAGCAGTCCCCGGCGGGGGTCGAGGAGCGCTCGCCCGGCGCGGCAGGCGCCGGGGGCGCGCAGAGCCAGGCCGTCCAGGGCACGGGGGTGAGCGGCACCGCGCTGGGCGCACAGCAGGCGGGCGCCCTGAGTCCGCTCAAGGACCCGAACAATATTCTCTCCAAGCGCTCGATCTATTACGATTTCGACAAGTACGACGTCAAGGACGAGTACAAGCCGATCATCGAGGCGCATGCCAAGTACCTGCGCGAGCACCCGGAGGCCAAGATGCTGATCCAGGGCAATACCGACGAGCGCGGCAGCCGCGAATACAACGTCGCGCTCGGCCAGCGGCGCGCCGACGGCGTGAAGAACATGCTGAAGCTGCTCGGCGTGCGGGACGACCAGGTCGAGGCGGTCAGCCTGGGCGAGGAAAAGCCCAAGGCGCAGGGACATGACGAAGAGGCCTACGCCCAGAACCGCCGTTGCGACATGCTGTATCAAGGGGAGTATTGAACATGCGCGCGCGGCTCGCCTGCCTGACGCTCGCGGCCGCGCTCGGCGCCGGGCTTGCGGCTCCCGCGAGCCACGCCGCGCTGTTCGGCGACGACGAGAAGCTCGAGCAGCTGCGCCGGGAAATCCAGGCAAACGAGAAGGCGCTCGAGGCCCGCATCGCCAAGCTCGAGGCGAGCGCAGCGGACCGGAACTCGCTCCTCGACCTCTCCGGACAGCTCGACCAGCTGCGCTCCGATCTTGCGCGGCTGCGCGGCCAGGTCGAGGTGCTCTCCAACCAGATCGATAGCGCCGAGAAGCGGCAGAAGGACCTCTACCTGGACATCGACACGCGCCTGCGCAAGCTCGAGCAGGCGAAGGAGCAGCCGCCCGCCTCCACCTCGGGAGAGGCGACGGCTTCGCCCGCCGAAACGAAGGCCTACGAGGCGGCCCTGAACCAGTTCAAGCTCGGCAACTACACCACGGCGATTTCGGCGTTCCAGGGCTTCCTGGTGACCTATCCCTCCAGCGCGCTCGCGGCCTCGGCGCAGTACTGGATCGGCAATGCCTACTACGCGCGGCGCGATTACAAGCACGCGATCGAGGCGCAGCAGAAGCTCCTTACGGGCTGGCCCGACAGCAGCAAGGCGCCCGACGCCATGCTCAACATGGCGAGCTCGCAGGAGGCGCTTGGCGATCGCGGCGCGGCGCGCAAGACGCTCGAGGCAGTGGTGCAGAAATACCCGGCGAGCCCGGCTGCGGCGAGCGCCAAGCAGCGGCTCGCGCAGGGATCGAAACGCTGAAAGCGGTCGTCCTGCTCTCGGGTGGGCTCGACTCCGCGACCACGCTTGCGTGGGCGCAGCGCGAAGGCTACGACTGCTATTGCCTGACGGTCGACTACGGTCAGCGCCATGCGGCGGAGCTTGCGGCCGCGCGCCGCGTTGCCGAGCGGCTCGGTGCCAGCCGGCATCTCACCCTCAAGCTCGACCTGACGGCGTTCGGCGGCTCGGCGCTCACCGACCGCGAGATCGCCGTGCCAACCGGCGGTCTTGCGCCCGGCATCCCGGTCACCTACGTGCCGGCGCGGAACACGATCCTGCTCTCGCTCGCGCTCGCCTGGGCCGAGGTGCTCGGCGCGCACCACATCTTCCTCGGCGCGAACGCGGTCGACTACTCGGGCTACCCCGACTGCCGGCCCGAGTTCCTGCAGGCGTTCGAGAAGATGGCGAACCTCGCCACCAAGGCGGCGCTCGAGGGCCGGCGCATCGAAGTACGCGCGCCGCTCGTCGACCTCTCGAAAGCCGAGATCGTCAGGCTCGCGCTCGAGCTCGGCGTCGAGCCGGGAGAGACCGTCACCTGCTATCAGCCTGACGCCGAAGGGCGCGCCTGCGGCGTGTGCGACGCCTGCCGCATCCGCAAGGCGGGCTTCGCCGCCGTCGGCGCGGCCGACACGACGCGCTATCAGCCGCGTTGATGGACGCTTTTGCGCGTCCGATCCGGGCGCGTCCGCGGCTGCGCTATATTGCAGCGCTCGATTGCGCAGCAGGGAGGAGACCCGCGTGACCGATCCCAATCCGGCCCAGATCGTCCACTACGTGACCTGGGGCGCTTTCGTCCTCGCGTTCGTGTTCGGCGCGGTGGCGAACAAGACCAACTTCTGCACCATGGGCGCTGTCTCCGACTGGGTCAACATGGGCGACATGAACCGCATGCGCATGTGGCTGCTCGCGATCGCGGTGGCGGTGATCGGCGCCAACGCGCTGCAGCTCGCGGGCGTGCTCGATCTCTCCAAGTCGATCTACCAGACGCCGAACTTCACCTGGCTGTCGTATGTCGTCGGCGGGCTGCTGTTCGGCGTGGGCATGACGCTCGGCTCGGGCTGCGGCTCGAAGACGCTGATTCGCATCGGTGCGGGCAACCTGAAGTCGGTGGTCGTGTGCGTGTTCCTCGGCATCGCCGCGTACATGACGCTGCGCGGACTGTTCGGCGCCTTCCGCGTCGACGTGCTGGAGAAGGCCTCGCTTACGCTCTCCTCGGGGCAGGATCTTCCCTCGCTCGCTGCGGCGGCGACCGGCGCGGCGAAGAGCACCTGGGTCGCGGTTCTCACGGTGCTCGTCGGCGGCGGCTTGCTCGCGTTCGTGTACGCGAGCCGCGACTTCCGCTCCAGCTTCGACTACACGCTCGGCGGCGTGGTCACGGGCCTCGTGGTGGTCGGCGGCTGGTACGTGAGCGGGCACCTGGGCTACATCGCGGAGGACCCGAACACCCTGCAGGAGGCGTTCCTCGGCACCAATACCGGGCGCATGGAGTCATTCTCCTTCGTCTCGCCGATGGCCTTCGCGCTCGAATACCTGATGCTGTGGACCGACAAGTCGCTCGTCATCACCTACGGCATCGCCTCGGCCGCCGGCGTGATCGCGGGCTCCGCGGCCTATGCGCTCGCGACGCGGACCTTCCGCTGGGAGGGCTTCCGCGACGCGGCCGACACCGGCAGGCATATGCTCGGCGGCATCCTGATGGGCTTCGGCGGCATCACCGCGCTCGGCTGCACCGTCGGCCAGGGAATCTCGGGATTTTCGACGCTTGCGCTCGGCTCGATCATCACCTTCGCCTCGATCGTCGCGGGCGCCGCGGCGACGATGAAGTTCGAGTACGCCCGCATGATGCGGGAGAGCTGAACCGGCATTTCGTTGACGCTCACCCCGCCGGCCGATTAAAATCCGCGCCTTTTCCGGGTCGTTAGCTCAGCTGGTAGAGCAGCGGACTTTTAATCCGTTGGTCGGCGGTTCGAATCCGCCACGGCCTACCAATCTTTCAAGGCCCTAGCTCGCGCTAGGGCCTTTTTCATTCCGGCGCGCGGCTGTTCTCAGTGCCTTTTCGTGCCATCGATGATGGATTCCTCGCTAGCGCCGAACGCGAGCAGCCTGGCGTCCACCGCCTCGAGCATTGCGCGGTCGATCGCGCGCGGCGTGCCGAGCCAGAGCGCGCGTGTTGTGTGATCCAGCACCTGCGACCGCGTGAGCGGGTGAACGAGGATGTCGAGTTTGTCCGGCCGCATGAACATTAGCCACGACACGTAGTCCGCGAACACCTCGCGCGTGAAGAGCACCTCGAAGCTTCCGCGCGGGTGCGGCCCGACCGGTGCTGGAATGAACGAATGGATCTCGACGTGGGCCGTCGCCGCAAACGTCCGACGGAGGAGTTCCATGAATGCGCGCGCTTCCGCGACGCGCGCTGGCGCCGTGTGATCGAAGTACGCGTGGGAATGAAACAGCCACACCCGACACGATTCGGGGCCACCGCTGTGCTCGGCCCGATAGCGCAGCAGCGTCTCGAAACGGGTCGGCATTGCGCAATCCCTGCGTGCGGGATGTGCCGCTCATTGCTTCGGCGCGGCGGGCACGAGACCGTAGCGGCCCATGACCTCGAGCAGCTTCGCGCGATCGGGCGCCCCCCCCGCATTGATCACGTCGCCCACGTCGCGGAAGTACTGCAGGCCGATGTCCGGCGTAAGCATCACGAGCGCGCGCGCGGGGCTGGAAAAGGGGTTGCTGAATTGGTGCACGGAGCCGCGCGGCGTGGACATCCATTCGCCCGGCGCGAGGTCGCGCGTTTCCTCGTCGACCGTATACCTGAGCATGCCCTCGAGCACGTAGACGCACTCCTCGTTGTCGGTATGGCTGTGCGGCGGGGGCACGTGCGCGCCGGCCGGAACGGTCATTTCAAACAGCCCGAGCCCGCGCTTGTGCGTGCCGTCGACGAAATAGCGGATTTCCAGTTGCCCCACCCTTAGCGGCTGATTCATTACGACCTCCTATGTAAGTTGTCCGCATACTGTATTGAATTGCAGGGATCGGATAAATCGGGTTTACTGCAACCTATTGTTGCAGGAACGCGACTAATGAAGGACAGGCTGAACGGCATGCGCGTGTTCGCGCAGGTGGTGGAGGCGAAGAGCTTCTCCGCGGCCGCTGACAAGCTCGGCATGTCGAAGTCGCTGGCGAGCCGGCACGTGAGCGCGCTCGAGCGCGCGCTCGCGGTGAAGCTGCTGAATCGCTCGACGCGCAAGTTGAGCCTCACCGAAGCCGGCGCCGTGTTCTACGAGCACTGCGCCCGGGTGGTGCAGGAAGCCGAGCTCGCCGAGGAGCGCTTGACGCGCACGCAAATCGAGCCGGCCGGCCTGGTGAGGGTGACATCCGTGCAGCCCTTCGCGGCACGGCACGTGCTGCCTGCGCTCGCCGAGTTCCATCAGAAGTATCCGAAGATCCGGGTCGAGCTCTCCTGCAGCAACCACGCGCTCGACCTGGGCGACGAGCGATTCGACCTCGGCATCCGTGTGTCTTTCGCCCCGGCGCCGGATCTGGTGGCGCGCAAGCTCGCCGCCAACCGGTCCGTGCTGTGCGCCTCGCCCGCCTACCTCGAGCGGCGCGGAACGCCGCGCCGCATCGAAGACTTGAGCAAGCACGACTGCGTGCTGTTTCCGCCGCTCGCGCCGAAAGGGCGCTGGACGCTCGCCCGCGGCGGGCGGAAAGCCCAGGTGCAGGTCGGCGGCTTCCTGGAAACCGACGACATGGACGCGGTGCGCGCGGGCGTCGCCGCCGGGCTGGGAATCGGCGTCCTGCCGCTCTACATGGCTGCGGAGGACTTGCGGCAGGGGCGTCTGGTGGCGCTGCTACGCCAGTATCACGTCGTCCCGGAGAGCGGGATCTACCTGGTCTACCTGCCCAACCGCACGCTCGCGTCGCGCGTGCGCGCGCTGATCGACTTTCTCGTGCAGCGGTTCGCGCCCGCCCCTTCGTGGGAAGAGGGTTAGCGAGCCTGAGCGAGCGGGGCGCTGAAGCTCACCCTGACGTCGGCGCCGAGCCACTTTGTGTTCGCCCAGTCTCCGGTCCCGATTCCGTAGTCGAGGCGGTTCAGGGTGAGCGCGCCCGACAGGACCACGTTGCCGCCCTGCTGATGCAGGCTGAACGGAACCTCGAGCGCACGGCGCTTCCCCTTGATCGTAAGGGTGCCCTGGGCGACCTGTTGCCCGGCCTTTGCCGAGACGGAGTCGCTGGAATAGGTCGCGCGCGGATAGCGGTCGACGGCGAAGAAGTCGCCGCCCTTGAGCGCCGCGTCGATCTCCGGCAGGCCCGCGTCGACCGTCGCCGGGTCCAGCCAGACGTCGATCTTCGTCACGCGCTCGCCCGCGAGGCAAATTTCGCCGCCGAAGCGCCTGAACGAGCCGCGAAACGGCGCGCCGGCCTGCTCGAGCTCGAACGAGACTTGCCCGCGCGCGGCGTCCACTGCGCGGCACTCGGGATATGCGGGTGACCAGGCTGCCGCGAGCAGGACGGCAAGCAGGGTTCTAGGCATCACGACTGCGGGCCTCCTCCCCACGGCAGCATGCGGCGCAAGATGCCGTCGCGCCGCACGAGCGCGTGGCGCAGCGCCGCCCCGATGTGTCCCACGAGCAGCACCGCGAGCAGCAGGACGGAAAGCTTGTGCAGGAGCTTGAATCGTGCCGCCCAATGGACGTCCTTCGGCACGAAGTCTGGCACCAGCCACAGGCCGAACCAGTTGATCGACAGGCCCGCAGCCGAAGCGTACAGCCAGCCGGCGAGCGGCGCGACGATCAGCAGCGCATAGAGCAGGCGGTGCGTGGCGCTGGCCGCGAAACGCTCGGCGCGCGACATCGACGCGGGCAGCGCGGGCGGCGGGGAGAGCAGGCGCCACGCGAGTCTCGCGAGCGCGAGCGCGAGCACGGCCAGGCCGAGCGACTTGTGGCGCGACAGCCATTCGAGGCGCGCGATGCCGAGCGGAAGGCCCGCCGCGTACAGTCCGAGGCCGAGCTGCGCGAACACGAGCGCGGCGACCAGCCAATGCAGCGCCTGCGCTACCATGCCGTAGGAGTGTTCCGAATTTCGCCAGTTCATCATCGGGAAGGCTTCGTGACAGCTTGCGGCGACCTCATGCGTAAGACACTGCGGCGCAGCGCGCTATTCCCGCTGCTTGCGCTCGCCGCGTGCCAGCTCGCCCCGCCCGCCGAGCATACCGCGGCGCCGGCCCCTGGAGCGCGTGCCGAAGCGCATCTTCCCGTGGGGGCGCAACGCTATGCGGTGGAAAGCGCAGGGTCGGAGATCCGGCTGCTCGTCTATCGCGCGGGACCGCTCGCGCGCTTCGGTCACAATCACGTAATCGTGGGGCCGGTACAGGGCGAGATCTGGGCCGGCCGCACGGCCGAGGAGAGCGGCTTCCTGCTGGAAATACCGGTCGAATCGCTTTCGGTGGATCCGGTCGCGGCGCGCGCCGAGGAAGGCAAGGACTTCGCCGCCGTGGTGTCGGATGGGGCGCGCCAAGGCACGCGCGAGCACATGCTGGGCAGCGAGGTGCTCGACGCGCAACACTACCCGGTCATCCGGGTGGAATCGGTCGCGCTGTCCGGGCCGCGCTGGAATCCCTCGGTCATCGCGCGCGTGACGCTGCGCGGCGCGACGCGCGAGCTGCACTTTCCGGCGGCCGTGGTCGAGCACGGCGACCGGCTTACCGTCATCGCAAGCTTCGCGTTCCGGCAGTCGGATTTCGGCATCGAGCCGTATGCCGCACTGGGCGGTGGCCTGCGGGTAGCCGACGAAGTGCGCGTTCGTATCCGCCTCGCGGCGCGCCGCGTTAACCGTGCACCATGACAGGCGCGTCGGCGAGGCGGCGTGCGGTGGCTTACGCGGCAGCGTTCCTCGCATCGCTTGGCACCGGCACTGCGTGGGCCGCGCAGCTGGAAGACGTCACCGTGTCGAGGGGCGATGCGGGCCTGCGCCTCGCGTTCGACGCCGTGGTCGATGCGCCCGAGCGCCTGGTGTTCGAGGTGCTCTCGGACTACGCGCGCTTCGGCAGAATGAATCCCGCCATCGTCTCGATGAGCGTCGCGGCCGCACCGGACGGGCGCGGCGCGCGTGTGCGCAGCGTGCTCAGATCATGCGTGTGGTTTTTTTGCAGGACGGTCGTCACGGTGGAGGACGTGACCGAGCCGGATAGGCGCACCATCGTCGGGCGCATCGTGCCGGGCGAGGGCGATTTCGCGAGCGGGTCGAGCCTGTGGCGGCTCACCGCGGAAAGCGGGCGCACTCGGCTACACTACGAATCCACGCGCGTGGCGAGCTTCTGGATCCCTCCCTTGATCGGGCTGTGGGTGATAAAGCGCACGCTGCGCGAGCAGCTCGAGTTCAGCTTGCGCGCGCTCGAGCAACTCGCAGGGCAGAAGTCCTCGCCGCAAGGCCGGTGACGGTCCTTTCTGACGTGCGGAATTTGATCTGGCGCAATCGCACTGGCCGGTTCGCCCCTATCCTAGAAAAAAGGTCGATGCAGAAAACGGGAAGATGAGTCATTCGAAACGAGCTGCGATGCTGACGACGGCGATTGCCGTTTCGCTGGTAATTTCCGCCTGCAGCGACCTCCTGCCGAAATCGGAGTCGCGCACCTACAGCCCGTGGGAGAACTACGCCGAGGCACAGCAGACCTTCGACGGCATCGTTCCGCACCAGACCACCGTGCAGGACCTGAAGGCGCTGAAGCTCGATCCGCGCGACAACCCGAACATCACGATCCTCAACTATTCCGACGTGCTGCGGCGCTTCCTTCCGAGCCCCTCGATCAACCCGGCCGATCTCGATGCCGGGGTGCAGGAATGCATCGCCGCGAAGACCGAGTGCCAGGGCTACGAGGTCAATCAGTCGTTCCAGAAACGCAAGCGCTACGGCAGCTTCCTGCTCGATTTCTTCAGCTTCCGGCGCAGGACCGACGTCGCCGGCTGGAGCTTCAACGGCGTGCTGCTGATCAAGAACGGCACGGTCATCTACAAGCTGACCGGCGGCCAGCCGGCGATCCACTCGAACGAGGACGACATCAATCCGCTTGGCCCGCTGCAGGGCTTCGGCAACGCCGCCGCGAGCCGCATGATCCCCTGAGGACTGCGTCGGGCTAGTCAGAACTTGACAACCGGACTCGCCAAATCCTGCAAACGGCCGTGCCAAGATCATGGTATGGCGGGCGACAACAACGTTGCCTACGATGCGTAGTTGGGCACCGGTATAGATGGCGCATATGTCAACCCGGCCGCAGGGGATGGTGCGCGTGATGATTGTCGAGGACGATCAGACCACGCGGCAGCGCTTCGCCGATGCGGTTTCGAACGATCCAAGAACGACGCTGGTGCAGGCGCTGGGCACCGGGCGCGAGGCGATCGCGCAGCTGCCCGCGGCGCGCCCGGACGTGCTGCTGGTGGACCTTGGGCTGCCGGACATCCATGGCACGGAGGTGATCCGCTTCGCGGCGCGCCATCTGCCGGATTGCGACGCGATGGTGATCACGGTGTTCGGCGACGAGCGCAACGTCCTCGCGAGCATCGAGGCGGGCGCGGCGGGCTACGTGCTCAAGGACTGCAGCGACGCGGACCTGATCGAGCACGTGATTGAGCTGCGCGCTGGCGGCGCGCCGATGAGCCCCGGGATCGCCCGGATGGTGCTCAACCGGGTGCGGGTCAAGGAGGAATCCGAGGACCCGAAGGACGCGGCGAGCGCCGATGCCGAAGGGCCGGTGACCGCGCGCGAGGTGGAAGTGCTGCGCCTTCTGTCGCGCGGCTACACGTACTCCGAGGTCGCGGAGCGCCTCCGCATCTCCGTGCACACCGTCGGCAGCCACGTGAAGAAAACATACCGCAAGCTCGCGGTGCACTCCGCGGCCGCTGCGGTGGCGCGCGCCGCGGCGCTGCGCCTTCTCGACAAGCGCTAGGCGGCGCTCGGCGCCAGCGCGGGTGTCGGCGCAGGCGGCGTTAGGTGCCGCGGGACCGAGAGGCGCACCACGGTTCCGCCGCCCGGATGCGCCTCGATGTCGAGCTTCGCTCCAAGGCCCGCTGCCCGTGCGCGCATATTGCCCAGACCGAAGCCATTGCCACGCTGCGCCCGATCGAAGCCGCGGCCGTCGTCTTCGACCCGTATCTCGATGTCTTCGCCGTTCGCGTGCGCCGCCAGCCGGATCTCGCGCGCGCCGGAGTGCTGCAGGCTGTTGGCGAACGCCTGCAGCAGGATGCGCTGGATCGCGAAGACCGCGGAGGGCTCGAGTCCCTCGACGTCCGGCAAATCACTCACGTCCCAGACGAGGCGAATGCCGGCCGGCTCGAGGAAGGGCTCGAGGCGGTAGCGGAGCTTGCCGAGCACGCTTGCCAGGTCGCCTTCGGCGGGCTCCAGTGCGTCGACCGCGATGCGCAGCTCCTGCAACGCTTCCTTTACTCTCAGCTCGAGGCTGTGCCGGTCGATGCCGTCGCTCTGCGCGTAACGCAGCAGTCCGACCAAGGTCGCGCCCAGACTGTCGTGCATGTCGGCGAGGATGCGCTGGCGCTCACCCGCAAAGGCCTGCTGGCGCAGCACCCCCTCGCGCTCGGCATGGAAGGCCTCGACTTCGCGCGCCTTTTCCGTCACGCGGCGCTCGAGCTCCGCGTTCATGCCCTCGAGCCGCCGCATCGCGTCCCAATGCCGCTCGAACACCGCCAGGCCGATGGCGAGCAGCATGACCGGAACGTGGTACGGCCGCAGCACCGGGCTCTCCAGATCGACCCAGCCGAGGAAGCGCGCGCCTTCGTGAAACATGCAGACGGCCATCGCCACGAGCGCCACGATCTCGAGTCTGACCGACCAGCGCAACGGCCTCTTCGCCCCGTAAATGACGATACCGACGCCGATCAGGAGCAGCGCCGTGTTGACGAGATCCCACCCGAGGCGGAGCAGATTGTTCGAACGGTCCAACCAGTACGGATAGGTCACCTCGGCCAGCACGAACCCCCACATCAGCGCCTCGAAGCGCGGCCACCTCAGGTCCACAGTGCGCAGCGAAAGAACTACCGCCGGGACGACGAGCCCGTAAGTCATATACAGAAGGAGTGCCGGATAGAACGGCGTCTGAAACCAGCGCAGCGCGTTCCACGCGCCGCCCGCAAGCGCCCAGGACAGGCAGGTAATCGCGAACCAGAACATCAGGCGATCTTGGCGGTGCGCGAACCAGACGAACACTGTGATGAGCCCAGCGCCGAGCGCCATCGCGAGAAACGAACGGCCCGCGTAGAAGCCCCATTCCGAACGGATGGCGGCCTCCTTTCTAACCGGACGCGCGTCGCCGAACGTGACCCGGCTCAGCCCGTCGACGTTCAAGGGATGCGCTGCCGCCTTCATGTGGAAATAGATGACGTTGTGGCCGGCGTGCAGCAGGAAATAGGGGAACGGCAGGAAAACCGGCGTGTCGAGTGCGCCGAGAATCGAGGAGCCCGCGACGATGTCCTGCGACCGACCGACCAGAGTCCCGTTTACATAAATATCAATCGCGTCGGCGCGCACGTGCGGCACTTCGAGTGCCTGCGCGCGAGTCGGCGCGGCGGGAAGGTCGACCACGATGCGGTACCAGCCCTCACCGCTCACCCCAGGGCGCGAGCGGCGCCATTCGTCGGGTAGCGTGACGGGCTGCCAGGGCGCGGCGTCGCCGGGCGGGGTCTTGGCGTCGCTCAGCACGAACTCGGCCTGGTCGAAGACCGTCGCATGCGCCGTCGGCGCGGCCGACGAGGGTGTGTGAAGGAGCAGGAGCGAGAGCGCGAGCAGGACGCTCGCGCCTCCCCGATTCGCCGCCGCACGCCGCCACGCGCCCATGACGAACCCTCCTCCCTTATTTGTGCGCATCGTGACCTGCCGCGCACGCGCTGTCCAGAGCGAGCGGCGATACGTAGTAGAATGTCGTAATCCGCTGTGAAATCGAAGCCCTGGCGCGAGCCGGGGCTTTTTGTTTTGAGGATCAAGAATGGCAAAGGAAGCGCTGGTAGAGATGGACGGGGTGGTGAACGAGGTGCTGCCGAACACGCAGTTCCGGGTAACGCTCGACAATGGCGCCGTCGTGCTGGCGTATGCTTCCGGCAAGGTGCGCAAGCACCGCATCCGGATTCTCGCCGGGGACAAGGTGACGCTCGAGATCTCCCCCTACGACATTTCCAAGGGTCGCATCAATTTCCGTCACAAGGACGAGCGCGCGCCGGTTGTGCAAAGCCGGCCGGCGCAATACCGCCGGCGCTGAGCGCGCAGAAATTGACCGCGAATAAGTTCGCGCCAACGCGCGGTTGCGGTCGCGACGGGGCTGCGGCAAGTTGCCCGAGGCGCCGATGAACATCCTGCTCGTCTACCCGCGCAACCCGGAAACGTTCTGGAGCTTCCAGCACGTGCTGCGCTTCGTGGCGAAGCGCTCGGCCTTTCCGCCGCTCGGGCTGCTCACCGTGGCGTCGATGCTGCCGCGCGACTGGAACCAGCGTCTGGTGGACCTGAACGTGCGCCCGCTCACCGACGCCGACCTGCGCTGGGCCGATTACGTGCTGCTTGAGCGGGATGATCGTGCACAAGGATTCCGCGCACGAAGTCGCCGCGCGTGCGGCGGCGCTCGGCAAGACGGTGATCGCCGGCGGGCCGCTGTTCACTACCGGGCACCGCGAATTTCCCGGAGATCCCGCACTTCGTGCTCGGCGAGGCCGAGGGCGTGATCGGCGACCTGGTGCGCGACATGCAGTCCGGCAGCGTGCGTGCCGAGTACCGCGCCTCCGAGTGGCCGGACGTGCGTACCACTCCCGTGCCGCGCTGGGACCTGGTGCGCCTGCGCGATTACGTCACGATGCCGGTGCAGTTCTCGCGCGGCTGCCCCTTCGACTGCGAGTTCTGCGACATCGTGGTGATGAACGGGCGGGTGCCGCGCACCAAGACGCCCGCGCAGGTGCTCGAGGAGCTCGAGGCGCTGCGCCGCGCGGGCTGGCGTGACATGGTGTTCATCGTCGACGACAACTTCATCGGCAACCGCAAGCGCACGCGCGAGCTGCTGCGCGCGATGGTCGAGTGGCGTGCGCGCAGCGCGCCGCAGATGGGCTTCCTCACCGAGGCCTCGGTCAACCTGGCCGACGACCGCGAGCTGTGCGAGCTGATGGTGCAGGCCGGCTTCAAGAAGGTGTTCCTCGGCATCGAAACGCCCTCGGCCGAGAGCCTCGAGGAATGCCGCAAGCAGCAAAACCGCAAGCGCGACCTCGCCGCCGCGGTGAGGACGATCCAGGGCGCGGGCATGGAGGTGATGGGCGGATTCATCGTCGGGTTCGACAACGACCCGAGCGACATCTTCCGCCGCCAGTTCGAATTCATCCAGCAGACCGGCGTCGTGACCGCGATGGTCGGCCTGCTTAGCGCGCTGCCCGAGACGGCGCTCTACAAGCGCCTGGCGCGCGAGGGGCGCATTCTCGCCGAGAGCCGCGGCAACAACACCGGCGCGGCGATCAATTTCGTCACGCGGCTCGACCGCGAGTTCCTCATCTCGGGCTACCGCGAGCTGATGCGGCGGCTGTACGAGCCGGCGAACTACTACCGGCGCATCCGCACCTTCCTGTCCACCTACCAGCCGCGCGGACCCGGCTCGCGCCTTTCACCCTCGGATCTGAGTGCGTTCCTGAAATCGCTCTGGGTACTGGGGATGCGCAATGCGGGCCGACTGCAGTTCTGGGGCCTGTTCTGGTCGACCCTGCTCGCGCGGCCGCGCAAGTTCCGCGCGGCGATCGAGCTGTCGATCCTCGGACATCACTTTCGCAGCGTGGCGAGCCGCATCTAGGCGGCGCCGCGCTCCTCGCGCACACGCGAGATCTTCTTCACGTCCGGAAGCCGCCTGAGCGCGCGCATCAGCCGCGCCAAGTGCTGGCGGTTCGCGACCTCGAGCACGAACAGCATGTTGGCGTACACCGAGCGTTCCTCCTCCATGCTTATCGAATCGATGTTCGAGCCCGCGTCGGCGATCTCGGAGGCGACCTTGGCGAGCACGCCGCGCTGATTGGCGACCATGACTTTGATAGTGGTGAGGAACAGCCGCGTCGCCGCGGGGTCCCACTCGACGTCGATCCACTGCTCCGGCTCGTTGCGGCGCGAGCGCGCGATCAGTGCACAGTCGGCCGCGTGCACGATCAGCCCCTGGCCCTTCTTGATCGAGCCCACGATGGCGTCGCCAGGAATCGGGCGGCAGCACGAGGCGAGCTGCACCGCCATGCCCTCGGTGCCGCGGATCATGACCGCACCGGACATCGCAGCGGCCTTGGCGTCCTCGCGCACCGAGCCGGCGTGCAGCAGCAGTCGCCGCGCAATCACCGCCGGCAGCTGCTTGCCCAGGCCGATGTCCGCGAGCAGCTCCTGCCGGGTGTTGCCGACGGTGTCGCGGATCACGCGCTCCCAGCTCGCCTCGTCGATCTCTGTGAGGTCGGTGCCGAGCGCCCTGAGCGACTGCTCGAGCAGCCGCTCGCCGAGGCTCGCCGACTCCTCGTAGCGCATCGTCTTGAGGAAGTGCCGGATGTTCGAGCGCGCCTTGCCGGTGCGCACGTACTGCAGCCATGCGGGATTTGGCTTGGCGTGGCTCGCGGTGATGATCTCGACGCGGTCGCCATTCTTCAGCTCGCTGCGCAGCGGCACCAGCTCACCGTTCACCTTCGCCGCCACGCAGCGGTTGCCGATGTCGGTGTGCACTGCGTAGGCGAAGTCCACCGCCGTCGCGCTTCGCGGCAGCGACATGATCTTGCCCTTCGGGGTGAACACGTATACCTGGTCGGGGAACAGGTCGACCTTTACGTTCTCCAGGAACTCGGCCGAATCGCCCGACTGGTTCTGGATCTCCAGGAGCGACTGCAACCACAGGTGGGTCTGGCGCTGCAGGTCGGACAGCTGGCTCTCTTCGTCCTTGTACATCCAGTGCGAGGCGACCCCGGATTCGGCCACGTGGTGCATGTGCTCGGTGCGGATCTGCACCTCGACCGGCAGACCGTAGGGATCGATCAGCGTGGTGTGCAGCGCCTGGTAGCCGTTCGCCTTGGGAATGGCGACGTAGTCCTTGAACTTGCCCGGCACCGGCTTGTACAGGCCGTGCAGCGTGCCGAGCGCGAGGTAGCAGTCGCGCACCTCGCCGACGATCACGCGAAAGCCGTAGATGTCGTGCACCTCCGAGAACGAGAGGTGCTTCTCGACCATCTTCTTGTAGACCGAATAGAGGTGCTTCTCGCGCCCGGTGACGGTCGCGCGGATGCCCGCATCCGCGAGCCTCGCTTTGAGCGCGGCTTCAGTCTTGCCGATCACCTCGCGCCGGTTGCCGCGTGCGGCGCGGGTGGCGCGCGCGAGCACCTTGTAGCGCAGCGGGTACAGGTGGGAGAAGGCGAGCTCCTGAAGCTCATGGTAGAGCGCGTTCAGCCCGAGGCGGTTGGCGATCGGCGCGTAGATTTCCATCGTCTCGCGCGCGATGCGCCGGCGCTTGGCGGGCGGAACGGCGTCGAGCGTGCGCATGTTGTGCAGCCGGTCGGCGAGCTTGATCAGGATGACGCGCACGTCGCGCGCCATCGCCAGCAGCATCTTGCGGAAGTTCTCGGCCTGCGCGTCCTGCGCGGTCTGGAACTCGATCTTGTCTAGCTTGGACACGCCGTCGACCAGCTCGGCAACCGGCTTGCCGAAAGTCTCGGCGATCTCGTTCTTGGTGACCGAGGCGTCCTCGAGCGTGTCGTGCAGCAGAGCGGCCATCAGCGTCTGGGCGTCCAGGCGCCAGCTCGCGAGGATGTCGGCGACCGCGAGCGGATGTGAGATGTAGGGGTCGCCCGACTGGCGCTTCTGGCCTGCGTGCGCCGCCTCGGAGAAGCGGTAGGCGTCGGCCAGGCGCGCGACGTCCGCCGGCTTCAGGTAGGCGAAGCGGGTCTCGTCGAGCGTCGTGACGGCGGCCATTCGGGGAGCCTACCCGAAGCGCCGCGCATTGCGTACCGGGTCAGACGCTACCGGGTGCGGGCGGGCTCGGATTGCGTTTGAGCACCTCGATTCCGACCTTGCCAACCGCGATCTCGCGCAAGGCGATGACCGTCGGCTTGTCCTTCTGCGGCTCGAGCAGCGGCGAGGCGCCTGCGGTGAGCTGGCGTGCGCGGTACGTCGCGGCGAGCGTGAGCTGGAAGCGGTTTGGAATTCTCTTCAGGCAGTCGTCAACAGTTATGCGAGCCATGTCGGGCGTTTCCGTTCAAAAGAGTTCAGGGTGGCGGCCGAGCTGCCGCCGCGTGACCAGGCGCGCGGCGCGCATGATCGCCAGCAGGTCGCGCTTGGCGGTATCGAAGTCTTTGTTAATAATAACATAATCCGACTCCGGGGCGTGCGACAACTCCTCGCGCGCTCCGGCCATGCGACGCGCGATGACTTGCTCGCTGTCCTGCGCGCGTGCGCGCATGCGCCGCTCGAGCTCCTCGAGCGAGGGCGGCAGCACGAAGATCGAAACGCACTCGGGCAGCAGCCGGCGCACCTGCTGCGCGCCCTGCCAGTCGATCTCCAGCACGAGGTCGTTGCCGCCCTCGAGCGCCACGGCGATCGCTTTTTGCGAGGTGCCGTAGCGATTGCCGTGCACCAGGGCGCTCTCCAGGAACTCGCCGCGCCCGAGCATCGCGAGGAAGGTGGCTTCGTCGACGAAGTGGTACTCGCGGTCGTTCTGCTCGCCCGGGCGCGGGGCGCGCGTCGTGTAGGAGATCGAAAGCCTGACGCCGCTCTCCTCGGCGAGCGCGGCCCTGATGAGCGAGCTCTTGCCCGCGCCGGAGGGCGCCGTGATCACGAATAGAAGGCCGCTCACCTGCCTGGCTACTCCATGTTCTGCACCTGCTCGCGCATTTGCTCGACGAGCAGCTTGATTTCGAGCGCGCAGTCGGAGACCTTCTGCGTCGCGGACTTGGAGGCGAGCGTATTGGCCTCGCGATTCAGCTCCTGGGCGAGGAAATCGAGCCGCTTGCCGACCGCGCCGCCCTTGGCGAGCGTGCGCTCGGTCTCGTCCAGGTGCGCGGACAGCCGGGTGAGCTCCTCGTCGACGTCGGTCTTCATGGCGAACACGGCGAGCTCGGCCCGGACGCGCTCCTCGTCCGCCGCGCCGAGCGCTTCGCGCAGGCGCGCGGCGAGCTTGTCCTGGAAGGCGGCGAGCGCTGCGGGAATGAGCGGGCGCACCTCTTCGAGCCTGCCGCGCATGCGCGCCACGCGCTCGGCGACGCTCGCCGCGAGCTTAGCGCCCTCGCGCGCACGCGTCGCGACGAACTCCTCCAGTGCCCTGCGGCACAGACCTTCGACCGTGGCGCGCGTGCGCTCCTCGTCGAGCGACGGCTCGGCGAGTACGCCCGGCCAGCGCAGCACGTCCGCGAGCGCGAGCGGCGCAGCGCCGGGAAAGGCAGTGCCCGCCTGGGCGGCGAGCCGGCGCAGGTCCTCGAGTGCGGCCGCGTTCAGCGTCTGCGCCTGCGTCCGCCCGCCGCCGGCGGCGAAGTACAGGCGGCAATCGACCTTGCCGCGCGCGACGCGCGCAGCGAGCAATTCCCGCAGCAGCGGCTCGAGCGCGCGCAGCTCGTCCGCGACGCGAAACTGCAGATCAAGGTAGCGCGAGTTGACCGCGCGCAACTCGAGGCTGAGCACGCCGCGCGGCGTGTCGGCGGTCGCGACTGCGTAACCGGTCATGCTTTGAATCATGGGGAACGCGTATCATAAGGTCGATGCCAGCCCAAGCCAACCAGCCGCTGCCGGAAGGTTATCAGCTGCTGAATTACCGCTTGCTCAGAGTGCTGGCCTCGGGAGGATTCTCGATCGTGTACCTCGCGCACGACGAGAACGAGGCGCCGGTGGCGATCAAGGAGTTCCTGCCCTCGACGCTCGCCCTGCGGGTCGGCACGGACCCGGTGCCCGACGTATCCGAATCCAATCTCGCCGCCTTCCGTTACGGCCTGCGCTGCTTCTTCGAAGAGGGCAAGGCGCTAGCCAGGCTAAACCATCCAAACGTGGTGCGCGTGCTCAACTTCTTCCGTGCCAACGAGACCGTATACATGGTGATGCGCTACGAGCGCGGGCGCACGCTGCAGGAGCACATCCACGCGCACCGCGGCGCGCTGCGCGAGTCCTGGGTGCGGCGCACCTTCGCGCAGCTGCTGAACGGCCTGCGCGAGGTCCATTCGAACAAGCTGCTGCACCTGGACATCAAGCCGGGCAACATCTACGTGCGCAACGACGGCACGCCGCTGCTGCTCGACTTCGGCGCCGCGCGGCAGACGCTCTCGGAGGAAGGTACCAAGCTGCCGCCGATGTACACGCCGGGCTTCTCCTCGCCCGAGCACCACGGCGCGCGCGAGCACCTCGGGCCCTGGAGCGACATCTACTCCGTCGGCGCGAGCATTTACGCCTGCCTTGGCGCGAACGCGCCGCAGCCCGCGGAGCAGCGCCAGCAGAAAGACCGGCTCGTCTCCGCGCGCAAGAGCTGGGCCGGCAAGTACTCGAACGAGCTGCTCGATATCGTCGACTGGTGCCTGCGGCTGGACCACCTGCAGCGGCCGCAGAGCGTGTTCGCGCTGCAAAAGGCGCTGCTCGGCAAGGGAGAGCCCGTGCCGCGCAGGGGGGTGCCGGTGCTCGGCCAGATGCGCGACGCGCTCGTCAAGATCACGAAGCGCCGGGTACTGTGACGTGCGCAGGAGATGAAGTACACGATCGCCCAGCTTAGCCGCCCAGGCGCGCGGCCGTACAACCAGGACCGCGTCGGCCACTGGGCCACGAGCGACGCGCTAATCATGGTGGTCGCCGACGGCATGGGCGGCCACCGGCACGGGGACATCGCGGCGCAGCTCGCGCTCGCGCAGATGATCGAGGCGTTCAAGCGCGACGCGAAGCCCAGGCTCGCCAATCCGGACATCTTTCTGTTCCGCAGCATCGGGCGGGTGCACGCCATGCTGCACCAGGAGGCGCGCAAGCTAGGGCTGGAGGAGACCCCGCGCACCGTCATCGTCGCCAGCGTCGTGCAGAACGGCTACGCCTACTGGTCGCACGTCGGCGACTCGCGGCTCTACCTCGTGCGCAAGGGTCGCGTGCTGTCGCGCACACGCGACCATACCCGGGTGCAGCTGCTGCTCGACCACGGCCTGCTGCGCGAGGAGGCGCTCGCCACGCACCCGGACCGCAACAAGGTGCTGCAGTGCCTGGGCGGCGACAGGCCGCCGCGGCTCGCGCCCGCCTCGAGCGCGCGCCTGCTCGAGAACGACATCGTGCTGCTCTGCTCGGATGGCCTGTGGGGTCCGCTCACGCAGCGCCAGCTGCTGCACTCGCTGATCGCCAGGGAGCTCGAACCGGCGGTCGCCGAGTTGGTCGCGCTCGCCGAGATTCGCGGCGGACGGGAGTGCGATAATGTGTCCGCGGTGGCGATGTGCTGGGGCGAAAACGAAATCGCGCCGGCGGACGAGCCGCATACGCTGCCGTTCCACGAGCTGCCGACCGACGTGCAGGACCTTGCCGCAATCGAACCGGATTTCCTGGAAATGACCGACGAGGACATCGAGCGCGCGATTGCCGATATCCGCAAGGCCTTGCGCAAGCACATGGGGCCGGGATGAGGCCGAGCGGCAGGAGGCCAGAAGAGTTGCGCGCCGTGCGCCTGACGCGCGGCTGGACGCGGCACGCCGAAGGATCGGTGCTCGCGGAGTTCGGCGACACGCGCGTGCTGTGCACCGCGAGCGTCGAGCAGCGCGTCCCGCCCTTCCTGCAGGGGAAGGGGCGCGGCTGGCTGACCGCGGAGTACGGCATGCTGCCGCGCGCCACCAACACGCGCACCGAGCGCGAGGCGGCGCGCGGCCGGCAGTCCGGGCGCACGCTCGAGATCCAGCGCCTGATCGGCCGGGCGCTGCGCGCGGCGATCGATCTCGATGCGCTCGGCGAGCGCACGATCCAGGTCGACTGCGACGTGCTGCAGGCCGACGGCGGCACGCGCACCGCGGCGATCACCGGCGCTTTCGTCGCGGTGCACGACGCGCTCGCGTGGATGCAGACGCGCGGAATGCTTGCCGCGCTGCCGGTGAAGGACTTCGTGGCGGGTGTTTCCGTCGGGATATACCGCGGCGTCGCGCTGCTCGACCTGGACTACGCCGAGGACTCGGCCTGCGACAGCGACATGAACGTGGTGATGACCGGCTCGGGAGGCTTCGTCGAGGTGCAGGGCACCGCCGAAGGTGCACCCTACTCGCGCGCCGAAATGGACGCGCTGCTCGCGCTCGCCGAGCGGGGCATCGGCGAGCTGGTGGCGCGCCAGCGCGCCGCGCTCGCTCCGTGAACAAGCTCGTCCTCGCTTCCAACAATCCGGGCAAGCTGAAAGAGATCCGGGCCCTGCTCGCGCCGCTCGCGATCGAGGTGGTGACGCAGGCCGAGCTCGGCATCGGCGAGGCCGAGGAGCCGCATCACACCTTCCTCGAGAACGCGCTCGCCAAGGCGCGCCACGCGAGCGCGGCGGCCGGGCTGCCTGCGCTCGCCGACGATTCGGGCATCTGCGTCGACGCGCTCGGCGGCGAGCCGGGCGTGCATTCCGCGTACTACGCCGGCCGGGAAGGCGGGCGCGAGGCGCGCGACGCGCGCAACAACGCCAGGCTCCTCGAGGCGCTGCAAAACGTGGCCGACCGGCGCGCGCACTACTACTGCGTGCTCGTGCTGCTGCGCAGCGCCGGGGACCCGCAGCCGATCGTCGCGGAGGGCGCCTGGCACGGAGCGATCGCGCACGCGGCGCGCGGCGGCGGGGGCTTTGGCTACGACCCCCTCTTCCTCGTGCCCGGGACCGGCCGCACCGCGGCCGAGCTCGCGGCCGAGGAGAAGAACCGTATCAGCCACAGAGGGCGGGCGCTCGCGGCGCTCGCCGAGCGCCTGAGAAATGAAGATCGAGCTTGAGCGTGCCGACCGGGTGCGGCTCGAAGCGCTCCCGCCGCTCGCCGTATACGTGCACATCCCCTGGTGCGTGCGCAAGTGCCCGTACTGCGATTTCAACTCGCACGAGCGAACGGGCGAGCTGCCCGAGCGCGAGTACGTCGACGCGCTGGTGGCCGACCTCGAAGCGCTGCTGCCTTCGGTGTGGGGCCGGCGCGCGGCGAGCGTGTTCATCGGCGGGGGCACGCCGAGCCTGTTCTCAGCCGCGGCGATCGAGCGGCTGCTGTCGGACTTGCGCGCGCGCCTGCCGCTCGAGCCCGCTGCGGAGGTGACGCTCGAGGCGAATCCCGGCACCGCGGAGGCCGCGCGCTTTCGCGGCTATCGCGCCGCGGGCGTCAACCGGTTGTCGCTCGGCGTGCAGAGCCTGGACGATCGCATGCTCGGGGCGCTCGGCCGCATCCACTCCGCCGACGAGGCGCGGCGCGCGGTCGAGCTCGCGCTCGCGAGCTTCGACAACGTGAACGTCGACCTGATGTACGGTCTGCCCGGGCAGACGCCGGAGGCTGCGCGCGCTGACATCGAACAGGCCGCGGCCTTCGGCGTGCAGCACGTCTCGGCCTACCAGCTCATGATCGAGCCGAACACGGCGTTCTGGCGCCGTCCGCCCGCGCTGCCGGCGCACGATGCCTGCGCCGACATGCAGCTCGCGGTGGAGGAGGCGCTCGCCGCCCGCGGCTTCGAGCACTACGAGACCTCGGCGTTCGCGCTGGCGGGGCGGCGCTCGCGCCACAACCTGAACTACTGGCAGTTCGGCGATTACCTCGGCCTGGGCGCGGGCGCGCACGGCAAGATCAGCTTTGCCGGGCGCATCTCGCGCCACGAGCGCATCAAGCAGCCGCGCGACTACCTGCGCGCCGAGGGCAAGACGATCGCGCTCGAGAAAGACGTCCCCGCCGGCGAGCTGGCGTTCGAGTTCATGCTAAACGCGCTGCGGCTCACCGAGGGCTTTCCGCTCGCGCTGTTTCGCGAGCGCACCGGCCTGCCGCCCGCCGCGCTCGAGCCCGCGCTCGCGCGCGCCGAAGAGCAGGGCTTCGTCGAGCGCGACTGGCAGCGCGTGCGTCCCACCGCGCGCGGGCAGCGTTTCCTGAACGAGGCGCTCGCGCTGTTCCTGCCCTAGGGCGCGCGGCGCCGGAACACGAGGTCGCGCACCGCGAGGCCGCGCGCGAGGCCGCGCTGCTCGAACTTGGTGAGCGGGCGCCGCGCGGGGCGCGCCGCGTAGCCGGCAGCGGCGGTGTTCTCTAAGAGCGGCTCGGCGCCGAGCACCGCCAGCATCTGCTCGGCGTACTCGGGCCAGTCGGTGGCGGCGTGCAGGGTGCCGCCGGCAGCGAGCTTGCGCGCGGCGAGCGCCGCGAACGCCGGCTGAACCAGGCGCCTCTTGTGATGGCGCTTCTTCGGCCAGGGGTCGGGAAAAAAGAGATGAATACCGGCGAGCGCGCCGTCCGGGATCATCCGCGCGAGCACTTCGACTGCGTCGTGGCGTACGACCCGCAGATTGCGCAAGTCCAGTGCTTGAATTTTCCTCAATAGGCTTCCGACCCCCGGCGCATGGACTTCGACCGCGATGAAATCGGTCTCGGGCTCGGCCTGCGCGATCGCCGCGGTGGTCTCGCCCATGCCGGAGCCGACCTCGAGCACGAGCGGCGCATGGCGGCCAAAAACCTCCGCGGCGTCGAGCAGCGCGTCGCGAAAGGCGATGCCGTAGCGGCCTAAGAGCTCGTCGAGCGCGCGCTGCTGCGCAGGCGTCGTTCTGCCCTGGCGCAGCACGTAGCTGCGGATCCGGCGCGTCACGCAGCCTTGGGCTGCGACGCTGCGATGGTTCCCGCGCTTGGCGAGGAGGGCGTCGCCGAATAGAGCTTCTTCGGCATGCGTCCGGCGAGGAACGCCTGCCTGCCCGCTTCCACGGCCTTTCTCATCGCCTGCGCCATGAGAAGCGGATCTTTCGCAGCGGCGATCGCAGTGTTCATGAGTACCCCGTCGCAGCCGAGCTCCATCGCGATCGCGGCGTCCGATGCGGTGCCCACGCCCGCGTCGACGAGCACCGGCACGCTGACGCGCTCGATCACGAGCTGCAGGTTCCAGGGGTTGAGGATTCCCATGCCCGAGCCGATCAGCGAGGCGAGCGGCATCACCGCCACGCAGCCGATGTCCTCGAGCATCTTCGCCTGGATCGGGTCGTCCGAGCAGTACACCATCACCTCGAAGCCTTCCTTCACCAGCGTCTTCGCCGCCTCGAGCGTCTCGGGCATGTTCGGGTAGAGCGATTGCGGGTCGCCGAGCACCTCGAGTTTGACCAGCTTGTGGCCCTCGAGCAGCTCGCGCGCCAGGCGCAGCGTGCGCACCGCGTCCTGCGCGTTGTAGCAGCCGGCGGTATTCGGCAGGTAGGTGAACTTCGACGGCGGCAGGAACTCGAGCAGCGAAGGCTCGCCGCGGTTCTGGCCGATGTTGGTGCGCCGGATCGCCACCGTCACGATCTGGGCGCCGGAGGCTTCGATCGCCGCGCGCGTTTCGGCGAAGTCCTTGTACTTGCCGGTGCCGACCAGCAGGCGCGAGGAGTATGCGCGACCCGCGACGAGCAGCTCGTCCTGCGCCGCCATGCTCAGCCTCCGCCCACCGCGACGACGATCTCGAGCGCGTCGCCGTCGGCGAGCTGGGTCGCCGCGTGCGCGCTCTTCGGCACGATCTCGCCGTTGCGCTCCACCGCGATCTTCTTGCCGGCGAGCTCGAGGCGCGCGAGCAGGGCGGCCACGTCGAGCGGCTGCTCGAAGCGGTGCGGCGCCCCGTTCACGGTCACCTGGATCATGCGTGAATTCTACCCCGGGCGTGGGCGTCCGAGCCGCTCAGAGCGCGGCCATCACCCGCTCGAGCCGGCCACGCACTTCGGCGGCGAGTGTCGCGATCTCCGGCCGGTCCACGAGCGTCAGGACAGCGCTCGGATCCATGAACTCCACGCGCGTCTTGCCCGTCGCGTCCTGGCGCACGACCACATTGCACGGCAGGAGCGCGCCGATCTCCGGCTCGGCGGCGATCGCCCTGCTGGCGAGCTGCGGGTTGCAAGCGCCGAGGATCTTGTACGGCGGCAGCTCGAGGCCGAGCTTCTTTTTCATGGTCGCCGCGACGTCGATCTCGGTGAGCACACCGAATCCTTCCTTGGAGAGTGCCTCGGTCACCTTCTGCACCGCGGCGGCGGGGTCGAGGGCAACGGTCTTGCCGAATGCGTATTTGCTCATGGGTTCCTCCGGCTGGTATCCGCCGAAGAACATGGGGCCGCTCGGGCGCCGTTCAAGCCTGCCGCTAGAAGGTGACAGTAGCCTGGTTGCCGCTCAGCTCGATCTTCGGAGACGGCCCGCCATTTTGCGTGACTCCTACGTCGTTCGCGGTCGTCGAGATTCTCGCCGAAGCGCCGCCGACGTTGCTCTGCTGGGCGACGGTTTGCTGGCTGCAGGTCGACTGCGGATGCGCCATCGTCGTGGTGCACGAGGCGAGGACGTGCGCCGCAACGCTCACCGCTACGGCGGCTTGTGCGTGGACATCGCCCGCTGCAAGTGCCGCGGAAAGTACCACCGCGAGCCGGGCAGCCGTCGCAGGCGCAAGCGCTGTCGCCATGGGCTTGAAATGGAGGTTGGGCGAATCTGCCCATAGGCTACGTCGAGGCGGGCCGCCGCGGTAGCCCGCAGCATCCATTTGCTGCGATTTTCGGACCCGGCGATTAGCCGGCGCGACGCACGCGGGACAGTTGTACTGCCATGCAGCCGCGAGGCACCTTCACCGGACGGAAGCGGCCTCTGGGTGCAAATTGCGGCGCTCGGTCTTCCCTCTTAGAATCCGCACCCTGGGCGGGTGTAGTTCAATGGCAGAACGGCAGCTTCCCAAGCTGCATACGAGGGTTCGATTCCCTTCACCCGCTCCAGTTACTCAGTTCTTGGCCGGGCGCTTGTCCGGCGTCGCGAACTTCCCGGCGAAGCGGGCGCGCACCGCCGCGCGCCGCGTTGGGTCCATGTGCGGCCACAGGAGCGTACGCACCGCGTAGTCCACTTGCCCGTATTCGTAGACGCAGTTCTCGGCCCGCTCCTTGGGCAGGTAGCCCTTGTCGACGACGTCGCCGAAGGTCTTGGGATCGGCGCCGTAGGCGAGGCAGAGCAGGTTGTAGAAGCGCTGTTGGGTGAATGGGTGCACTTCCGCCGCGGTCTCGGCGTTTAGCGGCTTGTCGTTCGCCTGGCGTGCGTACATGTAGGCTACGCCGCCGATCGCACCGCGCGCGAACTTCGGGCCGAGCTGCAGCAGCGTGTAGGCCGCGACCATGTCGGCGGCGTCCTCCTCGCGCCCGAGCACCGGGATCTTGAGCAGGTCGAACAGCGCGTGCGCGAACTCGTGCAGGAACACCTCGGCGGTCGGGCCGACCACCGCATCCTCCGGCGTCACGCCCGCCGCCGTCGTCTCGCGCGGCGCGTCGCGCAGCACGCGCGCGAGGTATTCGTAGCACACCGTCACCGAATGCTGCTCGTCGTCGTACCAGGCGTTCTCGACGCCGTCGCAGCCCTTGAGTTTGAGCGTAAGCGTGTGCGGCAGCTCGAAGGGGCTGAGAAGCTCGGCGAGATTCTCGAGAACGCGTTCTCGCTTCAGGGTCTCGTAGATCTTGTGCTGCGCCGGGTCGCTCGGCGCGAGATAGGCGACGGCGACGCGATGTTGCTCGGCCGCGAGCGCGGCGGGCAGCAGGCCAAGCGCCAGGCAGAGCGCGACGACGACGCCGGTGCAGACTCTGATCATGCGGCGAGTCTCGCACGGCGCGACGGGACGGCCAAGCGCGCGTTGCCGCCGCCCGGGGGCTCGCCTAAAATGAGCGTCCGATGCCCGTTTCGTTCGAAGGCAAGCTGGTGGTGGCGATCTCCTCGCGGGCGCTGTTCGACTTCGAGGAGGAGAACGCGGTGTTCGAGGGCCGCGGCGAGCGCGAGTACGTGGAGCTGCAGCTCTCGCGCGTGGACGTCCCGGCGAAGGAGGGCGTCGCGTTCGCGCTGGTCAAGAAGCTGCTCGCCTTCAACACGCCCGGCGCGCAGCGCGTCGAGGTGGTAATCCTTTCCAAGAACGACCCGGTGAGCGGCCTGCGGGTGTTCCGCTCGGCGGCGCGCGAGGGGCTGCGCCTGGAACGCGGCGTGTTCACGCGCGGCCGCACGCCGTATCGCTACCTGGATGCCTTGAGGGCGAACCTGTTCCTGTCGGCGAACGAGGCCGACGTGATGAGCGCGCTCGAGGCGAAGGTGCCCGCGGCGCGCGTGTATCCCGATTCCGCGCGTGCCGCCGAGCGCCACGCCGACGAGGTGCGCATTGCATTCGACGGCGACGCGGTGCTGTTCTCCGACGAGGCCGAGCGCGTGTTCCAGGCCGACGGCCTCGACGCCTTCACGCGCCACGAGACCGAGCATGCGCTGCGGCCGCTGCCGCCGGGGCCGTTCAAGCCGCTGCTCGAGGCGCTGCACCGCCTGCAGAAGGCCGCCGGCACGGACGTGCCGATGCGCCTGCGCACGGCACTCGTCACGGCGCGCAGCGCCCCGGCGCACGAGCGCGCCGTGCGCACGCTGATGCAGTGGAACATCGGCGTCGACGAGGCGATGTTCCTGGGCGGACTGGACAAGGGCGAATTCCTGCGCGCCTTCGAGCCGGATTTCTTCTTCGACGACCAGCGTGCGCACGTAGAGTCGGCCAGGCGCCACGTGGCCACAGGGCACGTGCCGTTCGGCGTCGCCAACATCGAGCGGAAGGCGTCGTGAAAGCGCTCAAGTACCTGTTGTACGCGGTGGGTGCGCTCGTCGCTCTGGTGGTGATCGGCGCGATCGCGTTCGCGCTGCTGTTCGACGCGAACAAGCTGAAAGGCGAGATCGAGCGCGTGGTCAAGCAGGACACCGGCCGCACGCTGAAGCTGGAAGGCAACCTGCATCTCGCCTTCTGGCCGAGCATCGGTGCGTCGATGGGGCGCGCGAGCCTGTCGGAGCGCGCGAGCGAAGCCACCTTCGCGTCGATCGATTCCGCGCACGTGGCAGTCGCGCTGCTGCCGCTGTTTCGCGGGCAGACGCTGGTCGACAAGGTGCAGCTCGCCGGCCTCAAGGTGAACCTGGTCAAGCGCGCCGACGGCAAGTTCAACTTCGACGATCTGCTCGGCGCGCCGGCCGCCGCGGCAGGAAAGGCGCCCGCAGCTGCGCCGGCTGCGAAGGGGTCCAGCGTGCAGTTCGACATATCCGGCGTCCGCATCGAACGTGCGAACGTCTCGTACCGCGACCTGAAAAGCGGGCAGCAAATCGCGGTGAGCGACCTCGAGTTGCGCACCGGCCGCATTGCGAGCGGCGTGCCCGGCAAGCTCGACATCTCCGCCGCGATCAAGGGCACGAAACCTGAGCTCGACGCCAAGTTCAAGCTCGCGACGGGCTACCGCTTCGACGCCGAGCGCGAGACGGCGGAACTGAGCGGGCTGGACGCGCGCATCAGTGCGTCGAGCCCCGCGCTGCCGCAGGGAACTCTTACGCTGCCGATCACCGGCTCCGCGCAGGTCGATTTCGGCAAGGGCACCGCGCATGCCGATCTCGCCGTGATGCTGGACGACTCGAACATCCGTGCCAAGCTCGGTGTCGAGAGCTTTGCGCCAGCGGCATACAACTTCGACGTCGACGTCGATCGGCTTGACGTCGACCGCTATCTGAAGTCTAAGCCGGAGGGCAAGGCGGCCGCGGAGGGCGGCAAGGCAGCTCGCGCCGGGGGCGCCGCTGCGGCGGATACGCCGGTCGATCTTTCCTGGCTCAAGGGCCTCACCGCGCGCGGGCGGCTGCGTATCGGCCAGCTGCAGCTGGAGGGCCTCAAGCTCGCGGAGGTGAAGACCGACGTGCGCGCCGCGAGCGGGCGTGCCGAGCTCGCGCCGCACTCGGCGAAGCTCTACCAGGGCGCGCTCGCCGGCGCGCTTGCGCTCGACGGCAACGCGAACCGCGTCTTTCTCAAGGACAAGCTGACGGACATCGCGGTCGGACCGCTCGTCAGGGACCTTGCGCAGCGCGACGTCATCGAGGGGCGCGGCAACGTGACGCTCGACGTGCAGGCCGCGGGCGCCAGCGTAAATGCGATGAAGAAATCGCTCGCCGGCAACGCGCAGCTCGCGCTGCGCGACGGCGCGATCAAGGGATTCAACGTGGGCGAGGCCCTGCGCAAGGCGGAGACGCTGGTCGGCTCGAAGAGCGCGCAGACCCAGGCCGCCGACCAGTCGCAGAAGACCGATTTCAGCGAGCTGACCGCGAGCTTCGTGATTCGCAACGGCGTGGCGCACAGCGACGACCTGAATCTCAAGTCGCCGCTGTTGCGCGTGGGCGGGGCGGGCGACATCGATATCGGCAATTCGCGCATCGATTACCTGGCCAAGGCGTCGCTGGTCGGAACCGCCACGGGCCAGGGCGGCAGGGAGCGCGCCGAGCTGCACGGCATCACGGTGCCGGTGCGCGTGGTCGGGCCGTTCGACGCGCTGAAATACGAGGTCGACTACCGTGCGGTCGCGACCGAGGCGGTTAAGTCGCAGGCCACCAAGAAGCTCGAGGAGCAGCTCGGCGGCAAAGGCGCGATCCAGGAAAAGCTGCGCGACCTGTTCAAGCGCTAGGTCCCAAGCGCCCCTCGCTTACCGCGTGACAGGCAACTTGCCAGGCGCCCGCGCCCTCCAGCGCCGGGCGCTCGGCGGCGCAGCGCGCGTTGGCGTGCGGACAACGCGGGTGAAAGGCGCAGCCCGTGGGCGGCGCGAGCGGATCGGGAACTTCGCCGGCGACCGGCGTGCGCCGCGCGCCGGCCACCTCCAGGCGCGGGACGGCATCCAGCAACATGCGCGTGTAGGGGTGGCGCGGGCGCGCGAACAGGTTCGCCGCTTCGGCGAGCTCGACCAGGCGCCCGAGGTACATCACCCCGACCCGGTCGGCGACGTGCGACACCACCGCGAGATTGTGCGAGATGAACAGATACGTCAGCCCGAGGCGGCTCTGCAGCTCGCTCATCAGGTTCAGGATCTGCGCCTGCACCGATACGTCCAGCGCCGAGGTCGGCTCGTCGCATACCAGGAACTCGGGATTGCCCGAGAGTGCGCGCGCGATCGAGATGCGCTGGCGCTGGCCCCCCGAGAACTCGTGCGGGAACTTGTCGCCATCCTCGGCGGCAAGGCCGACCTGGGCGAGCAGCGCGCGCACTCGCGCGCGCTCCTCAGCGCGCGTCCGCGCGAGCCCGAGCACGCGGATCGGCTCGGCGACGATGTCGCGCACGCGCCAGCGCGGATCGAGGCTCGCGTAGGGATCCTGGAAGATCATCTGCATGCGCCGGCGTGCGGCGCGCGCGTCGGCGGCGCGCGCCGGGTCGGTGAGCTCGATGCCGTCGAATTCGACCGTGCCGCGCGAGGGCGCATACAGGCCGACGATCAGCCGCGCAACGGTCGACTTGCCGCAGCCGGATTCGCCCACCAGCGCGAGCGTCTCGCCCCGCCGCACGTCGAAGCTCAGCTCGTCGACCGCGCGCAGCAGCTGGCGCGGCGCGCGCTCGAGCGCGCGGTTCAGCCACGGCCTCGAGACGTCGAAATCGCGCCCCAGGCCGCGCAGGCGCAACAGGGGCCGCTCAGCGCTGCTCGGCATACAGCCAGCACGCGACCTGGTTGCCGGCGACCGGGACCGGCTCGGGGCGCTCGATCGAGCAGCGCGCCAGCCTGCGCGGGCAGCGCGGGTGAAAGGCGCAGCCGCCCGGAATGGCGGTGAGGCGCGGCATCGAGCCCTCGATCTGCTGCAGGCGCCCGCGATGCTGTGCACCGCCGGCGGCGACCACGCGCGGTATCGACCCCATGAGGCCTGCGGTGTAAGGGTGGCGCGCGGCGTGGACCACCTCGCCGACCGGCCCGATCTCGGCGATACGCCCCGCGTACATCACCGCCACGCGGTCCGCGGTCTCCGCGATCACGCCCATGTCGTGGGTGATCAGCATCACCGCGGTGCCGTGCTCGCGCGCCAGGCGCTTGAGCAACGTGATGATCTGCGCCTGAATCGACACGTCGAGCGCCGTGGTGGGCTCGTCGGCGATCACCAGGCGCGGCTCGGCGGCGAGCGCGAGCGCGATCACCACGCGCTGGCGCATGCCGCCGGAGAACTGGTGCGGATAGTGGGACAAGCGCGATTCCGGGGCCGGAATCCCGACCTCCGCGAGCAGCGCGAGCGCGCGCCGGCGCGCGCCGGCGCGGTCGACATCCAGGTGGGTGAGGATCGTCTCGACCAGTTGCTCGCCGATCGTGTAGAGGGGATTGAGCGAGGTGAGCGGGTCCTGGAAGATCGCGCCGATGCGCCGGCCGCGGATACGGCGCATGCGCTCGGGCGGCAGCCGGTCGATGCGCTCTCCCTCGAGCAGGATTTCGCCCGCGGCGATGCGCCCCGGCGGCTCGAGCAGGCCGATGATCGCCATGCCGGTGAGCGACTTGCCGGCGCCCGACTCCCCGACCACGCCGAGCACCTCGCCCGGCGCGATCGAGAACGAAACGCCGTCTACCGCCACCAGCCTGCCGCGGCGCGTCGGGAACTCGACTTGCAGGCCGCGCACTTCGAGCAGCGGACCGCTCATCGCAGCTTGGGATTCAGCGCGTCGCGCAGCCAGTCGCCCAGCAGGTTGACCGACAGCGCCAGAGCCACGAGCGCGATGCCCGGGAACACGGTGATCCACCACTCGCCAGAGAACAGGAAGTCGTTGCCGACGCGGATCAGCGTGCCGAGCGAAGGACGCGTAGGCGGCACGCCGACGCCGAGAAAGGAAAGCGTCGCTTCGGTGATGATCGCCGTCGCGATGTGGATGGTGCCGATCACCAGCACCGGGCCGGTGACGTTCGGCAGCACGTGCGCGAGCATGATCGCTGCCGGCCGCCGACCGATGACGCGCGCCGCCTGCACGTACTCCTTGTTCTTTTCCACCAGCGTCGAGCCGCGCACGGTGCGCGCGTACTGCACCCAGCCCGAGGCGCCGATCGCCAGCACGAGCACCGGGATCGCGATGACGTCCTGCGCCGCGTGCGGCAGCATCACGCGCGCCACGCCGTCGATCAGGAGCGCGATCAGGATCGCCGGAAACGATAGCTGCACGTCGGCGACGCGCATGATGAACGCATCGAGCGTGCCGCCGAAGTAGCCCGCGACCAGGCCGAGAGCGACGCCGACCAGCATCGACAGCAGCACCGAAGCTGCCCCCACCGCGAGGGAGATGCGCGCGCCGTACATGATCGTCGAGAGCACGTCGCGGCCCTGGTCATCGGTGCCGAGCAGGAACGTGCTGCTGCCCTTTGCCGTCCACGCCGGCGGGGTGAAGGCGTCGAGCAGATTCAGCGAGGCGAGGTCGAAGGGATTGTGCGGCGCGAGCCAGGGCGCGCCGAGCGCGCCCGTGACGCAGGCGAGCGCCACGAGCGCGGCTGCGACCGTGACGGGCGACCTGCGGAAGCTGTACGCGAGGTCCGAGTCCCAGGCGCGAGCGAGCGCTGCGCGCATCGAGCGCTACTTGATCCTGACCCAGCGCAGGTAGTTGAAGTTGTCGGGCAGCTGCACCAGCTCGACCGTCCTCTTCATGCCCCAGGCGAGCGCCTGCTGGTGCAGCGGGATGTGGCCGAAGTCCTCCTTGTGGATGCGGAACGCCTCCGAAATCATGGCCTGGCGCTTCTTCGGATCGGTCTCGGAGGCGATCGCCGCGGTGAGTTCGTCTACGCGCTTGTTGGAATACCAGCCGAGGTTGAACTGGCCCTGGCCGCCCGCGCCCGGCGTGGCCATCAGCGCGTAGAGCGGGTTGTGCGAGTCGTAGGTGGCGGGCGTCCAGCCGAGCATGTAGAACGAGGTGTCGCGCCGCAGGATCTTGGGAAAATAGGTCGCCTTGGGCTCTACCATCAGGTCGACGCGCACGCCCACCTTGGCCAGCATCGCCGCGACGGCCTGGCAGATCTCGGCGTCATTCACGTAGCGGTCGTTCGGGCAGTTCATTCCCACCTGGAAGCCGTCCGGATAGCCGGCTTCGGCGAGCAGCTTCTTCGAGGCCGCCGGGTCGTACGGGTAGCGCTCGTTCAGCGCGGGGTCGAAGCCCTTGATGCCGGGCGCGACCATGAGCGCGGTGGGCGTCGCCGCGCCGCGCATCACGCGCGACTTGATCGCCTCTTCGTCGATCGCCTGGTAGAAAGCCTTCCTCACGCGCAGGTCCTTGAACGGGTTCTTGCCCTTGACGTTGGAGAAGAGGAGCTCATCGCGCTTCTGGTCCATGCCGAGGAAGATGGTGCGCAGCTCCGGGCCCTGCATGACTTTCAGCGCAGGGTCGGCGGAGATGCGCGCGATGTCCTGCAGCGGCACCGGCTCCATCATGTCGATCTCGCCGGAGATCAGCGCCGCGACGCGCGTCGCGGCATTGGCGATCGGGGTGAACACCGCCTCGGTGAGGTTGTGCTCGGGCTTGCCCCACCAGTTCGGGTTCGGCACCAGCACCGTCTTCACGCCCGGCTGGCGCTCCTTGAGCATGAACGGCCCGGTGCCGTTGGCGTGGTTCGAGGCGTAGTTCTCGGTGCCCTTCCTGACGTCCACCGGGCGCAGCGCGCTGTGCTTCTCGCACCAGGCCTTGGACATCATGCGCCACTGGCTGATGACGTCGGGCAGGATCGGGAAGGGTGCGCTGGTCTCGATCTCGACCGTGTAGTCGTCGATCTTGCGCACCTCCTTGAACGATCCGACGTAGGACTGGATGTCCGAGCCTTCGCCCTTGGCGCGCTGGTAGGAGAACACGACGTCGTCGGCGGTGAAAGGCGTGCCGTCGTGGAACTTGACGCCGCGGCGCAGCTCGAAGCGCCACACCGTGGGCGAGGTCTGCTTCCAGCTCGTGGCGAGGCCCGGCACCAGCTCGAGCTTCTTGCCGCGGTCCACCAGCGGCTCGTACATGTTGCCGGTGAAGTTGAGCAGCAGCGACTCGTTCAGCATGTACGGGTCCATGGAAAGCGAGTCGCCCTGGTCCGCGTACCTGAAGGTCTTCGCTTGCGCGCCCGCTGCGAGCGCTAGCGCGAGCGCGGCGGCGGTGAAGATGCGGGTGATGCGCATGGTGTTCTCCTCCCGTGCGTTATTTGAGTGGCAACGCGTGCTCGACCAGCGCCGCGAGGAAGCCCGCGCCGAGGGGGATCACGTCGTCGTTGAAGTCGTAAGCGGGGTTGTGCAGGAAGCAGCCGCTCGGGCCGCCGCCCTGGCCGAGCCAAACGTAGGCGCCTGGGCGTGCGAGCAGCATGTAGGAGAAGTCCTCTCCGCCCATGGTCGGCTCGGCGTCGCGCACCACGTTTTCCTTGCCGAAGATCCGGTCGCCGACGCTCGCCGCGAACTCGGCCTCGCGCGGCGTGTTGACGGTGGCCGGATAGCCGCGCCGGTAGTCGATCTCGGCGCTGCCGCCGAGCGAGGCCGCCACGCCGGTGACGATCGCCTTGACGCGCTTCTCGGCGAGGTCGCGCGTCTCGGGCCTGAAGCTGCGCACCGTGCCGATCAGCTTGACCGACTCCGGGATGATGTTGAACGCACCCACCTGGCTGGTCTGCATCGAGCACAGGCTGACGACCAACGCGTCCATGGGGTTGAGATTGCGGCTGGTGATCGTCTGCAGCGCCGTGATCAGGTGCGCCGCGATCGGCACCGGATCGACCGTGAGGTGCGGCATGGCGGCGTGGCCGCCGCGGCCGCGCACGGTGATCTGAATCTCGTCGGTCGCCGCCATCATGGCGCCAGCGCGCACCGCGATCTTGCCCGGCGGCAACCCGGGCCAGTTGTGCAGCGCGTACACCTCGTTGGCCGGAAAGCGCTCGAACAGACCCTCCTCGACCATGCGCTGGCCGCCGGCGCCGCCTTCCTCGGCGGGCTGGAAGATGAGATAGGCGGTCCCGTCGAAGCGGCGCGTCTCGGCGAGGTAGCGCCCCGTGCCGAGCAGCATGGTCGTATGGCCGTCGTGGCCGCAGGCATGCATGCGGCCGTCGTGGCGCGAGCGGTAGGGCACGTCGCCGAGCTCCTGCAGCGGCAGGCAATCCATGTCGGCGCGCAGGCCGATCGCGCGGCCGCTGCCGGTCTTCTTGCCGCGCACCACGCCGACGACGCCCGTCCCGGCGATGCCCTGGTGCACCTCGATGCCCCAGGCGGCGAGCTTGCCGGCGATCACGTCGGCGGTGCGCCGTTCCTCGTAGCCGAGCTCCGGGTGCGCATGGATATCGTGCCGGATCTCGCGCAGCTCGGCGTGGTATTTGCGAATGGTTTCTACGGGTGTGCTCATTGATATTCTCAGTGCGCGGCGGCGGTGCGCTCGATCCGCAGGCGCGGATCGACCGCGTAGTACAGCAGATCCACCACCAGGTTGATGACGACGAAGAACAGGGCGATCAGGCAGAGGTAGGCGGCCATCACTGGAACATCGGCGAACGCGACCGACTGGATGAAGAGCAGTCCCATACCCGGCCACTGGAAGACGGTCTCGGTGATGACGGCGAAGGCGATGATCGCGCCGAGCTGCAAGCCAGTCACGGTGATCACCGGCACCAGCGTGTTCTTGAGGGCGTGCCCGAAATGCACCGCGCGCTCGCTCAAGCCGCGCGCGCGCGCGAACTTGATGTAGTCGGTGCGCAGCACCTCGAGCATCTCGGCGCGCACCAGCCGCTGGATGAGCGTCATCTGGTACAGGCCGAGCGTGATCGCGGGCAGGACGAGCGCCTTGAGTCCGGAGGCGGTGAGCAGCCCGGTCGTCCACCAGCCGATTCTCACCGTGTCGCCGCGCCCGAACGAGGGCAGCCAGCCGAGCACCACCGCGAACAGCAGGATCAGCAGGATGCCGATCAGGAAGGTCGGCAGCGACACGCCGATCAGCGACACCGCCTGGAAGACGTGCGCGAGCCAGGAGTCGCGCCTGAGCGCGCTGTACACGCCCATCGGGATGCCGGCCGCGAGCGCGAACACGGCCGCGACCAGCGACAGCTCGAGGGTCGCCGGGAGCCTCTCGAGGAACAGCGTCGAAACCGGCCTCAGCTGCCGCAGCGACAGGCCGAATTCGCCCTGCGCCGCGCGCGCGATGAAGCGGGCGTACTGCACGTAGAACGGCTGGTCGAGGCCGAGCGCATGCCTCATCTGCGCGCGCTGCGCGGGCGTCGCGTCCTGCCCCAGCACGAACACCACGGGATCGCCGACGAAGCGGAACAGCGCGAAAGCGATCAGCCCCACCGCCAGCATCACCAGCAGGGCCTGTCCGAGGCGGCGAAGCACGAACGCGAGCATGCGTATTGGCGGGGAGACGCCCCGGAAGAGGGGCCGCCGAATGGTGCCCCGTTCACCCGGCGGCGTCAAACCAGCGCAAGCTGCGCGCCGATTAGAATCGCGTCGTGCCGCAATTCGCGAATTCGCTCGTCGCCTGGCAGCGCAACCACGGGCGCCATGACCTTCCGTGGCAGGGAACGCGCGACCCGTATCGCGTCTGGCTGTCCGAGGTCATGCTGCAGCAGACGCGGGTAGAGACGGTCATTCCCTACTACGAGCGCTTCCTCGAGCGCTTTCCCGACGTCGAGGCGCTGGCGCGTGCCCCCGAGGAGGAGGTGCTGCGCCTGTGGAGCGGACTCGGCTACTACGCGCGTGCGCGCAACCTGCATGGCGCCGCGCGCCTGGTGGCCCTGGAGCGCGGCGGGCGCTTTCCCGACAGCGTCGAGGGCCTGCGTGCGCTGCCCGGCGTAGGGCGCTCGACCGCCGCGGCGATCGCCGCCTTTGCGTTCGGGCGGCGCGCCGCGATCCTGGACGGCAACGTGAAGCGCGTGCTCGCGCGCGCCTTCGGTATCGAGGGCTTCCCCGGCGAGCGCGCGGTGGAGGCGCGCCTGTGGCGCCTCGCCGAAGCACAGCTGCCCGCGCGCGGCATCGAGCGCTACACCCAGGCGCTGATGGACCTCGGCGCCACGCTGTGCACGCGCGCGCGGCCGCGCTGCGAGGCCTGCCCTCTCGCGGCGCGCTGCGTCGCGCGCCGCGAGGGGCGTGTCGCCGAGCTGCCTGCGGCGCGCCCGCGCCGCACGCTGCCGCGCAAGGACGTCACTTGGCTCGTAGTGCTCGACGCCGGGCGGGTGCTGCTCGAGCGACGCGCAGCCCCCGGACTGTGGGGCGGCCTATGGGCGTTTCCGGAGGTTTCCGGAAAGCACGCGGAAGCGCATTGCCGCCGGGCGCTCGGCCGCGAGGCACGGCTCATCGAGAGGCTCGCACCGCTCGAGCACGCCTTCACCCACTTTCGCCTGCGCGCCCGGCCGCTAGTCTATGCCCTGCGCAAGCGCGTGCTGCATGCCGAGCAGCCCGGGCGCCTGTGGCTGGAGCTCGCCGAAGCGCAGGGCGCCGCGGCGCCGGCGCCGGTCAAGAAACTGCTCGCGCAGATCGCCGCTAGGCGCGCGTGACCAGCCCGTGCTGCTCGAGGAACTTCTGCAGGATGGCGAGCCGCTCGCGGCAGTCCGATAGCTCCATGAGCCGTTGCTTGGCAGCGAGCGGCACGGGCAGCAGCTCGCACAGGCGGGCGCTGACCCAGCAGCTGGAATCGAAGCGGAAGGGCGCCTCGATGGTGCGCGCGCCGTGCTCCTCGATCACCAGGCGCAGCAGCCGTGCGCAGGAGAGGAACTCGTCGGGCAGCGGTGCGTCGCGCTCGTCTGGCAGCAGCTCGATGCGCGCGCGGGCGAGGTCGCTTTGCAGCACGCTGCGCTCCAGGATGCTGAAGCGCTGCCCGCCGCGCACGGTGACCTGCAGCAGGCCCAGTTGCTGCATGTCCCACTGCACGATGTGCGCCAGGCAGCCGATGTCCTCGGGGGTGGCCGGCGCGCCCACCTCCTCGCCCGAGCGGATCAGGCAGACGCCGAAGGGCAGCTGCGCGCGCAGGCAGTCCTTCGCCATCTCCATGTAGCGCTGCTCGAAGATGCGTAGTGGGAGCAGGCCGCCCGGAAAGAGCACGGCCCGCAGCGGGAAAAGCGCGACTTCGAGCGGGTCCGCCTCTTTCAGGGCGTCTCCCCTGCGTCGCCGCGCGCCAACCCGCGATGGCGCACCAGCACGCTCCAGCGCGTCCTGAACGCGGCGGCGAGCCGCTCGGCGAGGTACACCGAGCGGTGTCGCCCGCCGGTGCAGCCGATCGCCACGGTGAGGTAGCTGCGGTTCTCGCGCGCGATGTCGGGCAGCCAGCGCTCGAGGAACGCGCGCAAGTCGGCGAGCAAGCGCTGCACGACCTCGTCGCCTTCGAGGTATGCCACCACCGGCGCATCGCGCCCGGTGAGCGGGCGCAGCGCCGGGACGTAGTGCGGATTGGGCAGCATGCGCGCATCGATCACCCAGTCCGCATCCAGGGGAATGCCGTCGCGAAACGCGAACGACTCGAAAAGTAGCGCGAGCGCGCCACCGCCCAGGCCGAGGACGTCCTTGATCCAGTTCTGCAGCACCCGGGGCAGCATGTCGCTGGTGTCCACCCGGTGGCCGAGCTCGGCGACCCCGGCGAGCAGCGTGCGCTCGCGCTCGATCGCCTCGGCGAGCGTCAGCCCACCGAGCGTGAGCGGATGCCGCCGGCGGGTCTCGGAAAAGCGCTTGAGCAGCGTCTGCGGCGTGGCCTCGAGGAACAGCACGCGGCAATCGACGCCGCGCGCCTTGAGCTGGGCGACGTTCTCGGGCAACGCCGGCAGCGCCGCGCTGCGCGCATCGACGCTTACCGCGACGCGCTCATGGCCGGCCTCGGCGAAGAAGTCGGCGACGTCGAGCAGCAGCGTCGCTGGCAGATTGTCCACGCAGTAGTAGCCGACGTCCTCGAGCACGTTCAGGGCGATGCTCTTGCCCGAGCCGGAGAGGCCGCTGACCAGGACGAGCTGCATGGCGCGGGGCGCGGGCCGCACTCAGGGCGCGCCGTCGATTTCCTTCTTCTGGCGCTTCATGAACTGCGCCATCGAGTCGATGCCGCGCAGCTGCAGGATGTAATTTCGCACCGCCGCCTCGAGCAGCACCGCCAGGTTGCGTCCCGCGGCGACCGGGATCACGACCTTGCGCACCGTGACGCCGAGGATGTCCTCGGACAGCTCGGCGAGCGGCAGGCGCTCCACGGCGGCGCGGCCGCCGGGCGCGGGCTTCTCCAGGTGCACGATCAGCTTCAGCTTCATCTTCGGGCGCACCGCGGTCTCGCCGAAGATGGTGCGCACGTCGAGCAGGCCTAGGCCACGCACCTCGATGAAATCGCGCAGCACGGGCGGACAGCGTCCCTCCAGGGTGTTGGCGGCGATGCGCGAGATCTCGACGACGTCGTCGGCAACGAGGCCGTGCCCGCGGCTGACGAGCTCCAGCCCCAGCTCGCTCTTGCCGACACCCGAGTCCCCCGTGATCAGCACGCCCAGCCCGAGCACGTCCATCATCACGCCATGCCGCTCGGTCGTATCCGCGAGCGCCTTGCCGAGGTAGCGCGCGAGCTTCTCGATAACCCTTGGTGCGGGAAGCGGCGTGGTGAACAGCGGGACGTGCGCAGCTTCCGCTTTCTCGAGCAGCTCCTCGGTGGCGCCTACGCCGTCGGCGAGAATGAGCGCAGCCGGCGCGCTGTCGCACAGCTGCGCGGCGAAGCGCGCACGCGCGGCGTGATCGCCGCCTGCGAGCATCGACGCCTCGTAGGCGCCGAGCACCTGGATGCTGTTCGGGTGGGTGAGGTTTAGGTGGCCGATCAGCGCTGCCGCCGCCACGGCGTCGCGCCGCAGCGCTGCGCTTCCGTCGCGTCCCGCGATCCACGCGAGGGAGAGCGCCTCGCGGTTGTCCTCATGCAACCGCGCGACGTTGACCTGGAACATCCGGCTCCCAGGTGGCGACGATCTGGTGCAGGGCGGCCGCATCGGGCGCCGCTGACATCGATTCGCGCAACGACCTGTCACTGAACATCTGGGCGAGCTCGGACAGGATCTGCAGGTGCTTCTCGGTCGCCTGCTCGGGAACCAGCAGGACGAACACCAGGTTGACCGGCTTGCCGTCGGGTGCGTCGAACGGCACCGGCTGGGCGAGCCTAACGAATGCGCCGATCGCCTCCTTGAGCCCCTTGATGCGGCCGTGCGGGATGGCGACACCCTGGCCGAGCGCCGTCGAGCCGAGCCGCTCGCGCGCGAACAGGCTGTCGAATATCAGGTTGCGCGCGATGCCGTGGTTGTTCTCGAACAGCAGGCCGACCTGCTCGAACAGTCGCTTCTTGCTCGATACGGACAGCTCGAGCACGACGTTCGCGGTCGGCAGAAGTTTCGCGACTAGGCTCATGCCTCGCGGGGTGGGGGCTTCAGAGGGCGCGCATTATAGCTTACGCGAACCTAGGAGCGCACCTCGTGGTGCTTGAGGGCGTCATGAGGTTTGTCATAGGCCTTGCCCTTGTGCTTTAGCACCTGGCGGTCGAGCTTGTCGACCAGCAGGTCGATCGCGGCGTACAGGTCGCCGTCCTCGCACTCGCAGTGCAGCTCCTTGCCGCGCACATGCAGGGTGATTTCCGCCTTCTGGCGCAGCTTGCCGACCGAAAGGATCACGTGCGCGTCGATGACGTGGTCGAAGTGCCGTTTGATGCGCTCGAGCTTGCTTTGCACGTAGTCACGTATCGCGGGGGTCACTTCTACGTGGTGGCCACTCACGTTGAGATTCATTCTCTCTTCTCCTAGAGGGACTTTCTCTGATTGACTGGAGGGATCTGCAGCAATTCCCGGTATTTCGCGATCGTGCGTCGCGCTACGACGATACCCTGTTGCCGGAGAATTTGCGAGATTTGCGCGTCCGAAAGCGGGGCTTTCGCGTTCTCGCCGGCGACCAGCTGCTTGATCGCGGCGCGGATCGCCGTGGACGAGGCCGCGCCACCCGCCTCGGTGGCGACGTGGCTGCCGAAAAAATACTTTAGTTCGAAAGTACCGCGCGGCGTGGCCATGTACTTCTGGGTCGTCACGCGCGAGATCGTGCTCTCGTGCAGTCCGAGGGTCTCGGCGATTTCGCGTAGCACCAGCGGCCGCATCGCGATTTCGCCGTGCTCGAAAAAGTTGCGCTGCCGGTCGACGATCGCCTGCGACACGCGCAGGATGGTCTCGAAGCGCTGCTGCACGTTCTTGATTAGCCAGCGCGCTTCCTGAATCTGCGAGGACAGCGCGCTGCCGGCGTTGCGCCGCCCGGCGAGCTCGGCATACAGGCGATTGATGCGCAGTCGCGGCATCGCTTCCTGGTTGAGGCTCGCGCGCCATACGTTACGCAGCTTGCGCACGATCACGTCGGGCACGATGTAGCGCGCCTCGACCTCGGCGAATGCCGCGCCCGGCCGCGGATTGAGCGCGAGGATGAGGCGATGGGCAGCGCGCAGCGCTTCGTCGCTCGCGCCGGTCGCCGCTTTCAGGCGCACATAGTCGCGGCTCGCGAGCAGCTCGAGGTGCCGCTCGCAGATTTCGAGCGCGAGCCGGCGCACCGGGTCGTCCGTGCCGCCAGCGCGGATCTGCAGCGCGAGGCATTCGGCGGGCGAGCGCGCGCCGACGCCGACCGGTTCGAAGTTCTGCAGGTGCCGCAGCGCGATGCCGAGCTCGTCGACCCCGGCCTGGACCTCGGGAGGAAGCAGCGCGGCGATGTCCTCGAGGCTCTGCGTGAGATAGCCGTCGTCGTCCAGAGCGTCGATAAGCACTGCGACCAGCGCGCGGTCGCGCTGGTCCAGGTTGGTGAGGGACAGTTGCTCCACCAGATGGTCGCGCAGGCTCGGAGTGTCCGGTGCGGAAAAGCTGCGGTCGCCGTCGTCTTCCGCGTCCTGCCGCGACGAGTACGCGAGCTCGGCGCCCCATTCCTCGCGCGGCTCGGGCTGTGCGTCGGTGGCCGGAGCGGCGGCTGGCGCTTCGTCGACCGACCCGCGCGCGGCGGGCGGCGCGCCGGGCGCTTCCCCTTCCGCGTCCTCGCGCTCCAGGATCGGATTCTCCATCAGCAGGCGCTCGATCTCCTGATTGAGCTCGACCGTGGACAGCTGCAGCAGCTTGATGGACTGCTGCAGCTGGGGCGTGAGCGTCAGGTGCTGTGACAGCCGGAACTGCAGGGTCGGCTTCATGTCTGGAGCGGAGCGCGGCGGCTCGCGCGCTACATGCGGAAGTTCTCGCCGAGGTAGACCCGGCGCACGCTGTCATTATAGACAATTTCTTCGGGATGACCGGAGGCGAGCACCTTGCCCTCGTTGATGATGTAGGCGCGGTCGCAGATGCCGAGCGTCTCGCGCACGTTGTGGTCGGTAATCAGCACCCCGATGTCGCGTTCCTTGAGGAAACGGATAATGCGCTGGATGTCGAGCACGGCGATGGGATCCACGCCCGCGAAGGGCTCGTCGAGCAGGATGAACGACGGCTGCGTGCCGAGCGCGCGTGCGATCTCCAGGCGGCGCCGCTCACCGCCCGAGAGAGACAGGGCGGTGTGCTTGCGCAGGTGCGCGATGTTCAGGTCCTTGAGCAGGTTGGTCAGGCGCGGCTCGAGCTCGCCCCTCGCGAGGCCCTGCAGCTCGAGGATCGCCTGCACGTTTTCCTCGACCGTGAGCTTTCGAAAGACGGAATTTTCCTGCGGCAAGTACGAAATCCCCAGGCGCGCGCGGCGATGGATGGGAAGGTGCGTAAGGTCGCGGCCATCGAGCTCGATGCGACCTTCGTCCGCCGCCGCGAGCCCGACGATCATGTAGAAGCAGGTCGTCTTGCCCGCGCCGTTCGGGCCGAGCAGCCCGACCACCTCGCCGCTCGACACCTCCAGCGAGACGTCCTGGACGACGGTGCGCGACTTGTAGCGTTTGCGCAGGCTTTCGGCGTGCAGCAGGCTCATTTCGAGGGGGCGGGGGCTTCGGTGGGGTTCGCGGGATTCGCGGGAGCCTGCGTCTTCGGCTGAATCACCGCGCGCACCCTTCCTTCGGGTGCCTGCGCCCCGCCGCTCACCGAGAACGATTCGGCGCGCTGGTCGAGCGCGATATGCTCGCCGCGCACTTCGTCGCCCTCGCGCGTCACGCGCGCGCCGTCGAACAGGTCGACTTTTTCGTCGCGTTCGTCGATCTCGACGCGCTGCGCCTGGCCTTCGAGCCATGCGCCGGGCCTGCCGCCGGCGGCATCGGCCCTCTCCCGGAAGCGTACGGGATTGCCGGTGGCGGTGATGTGGCGCAACTGGTCCGTGTCCTGGCGCACGACGATGCGATCGGCCCGCACCGTCATCGTGCCCTGCGTTACCACGACGTTGCCCTCGAAGATCGCGACGCGCCGAACCTCGTCGGAGGTCATGTGGTCGGCCTCGATCTGCGTGGGCTTGTCGCGATCGGCTTTTTCCGCGCGCGCCTGCGGCGCGTACCAAGGCAGGGCGAGCGTCGCGCAGGCGGCGATGATCAGCGCGGTGCGGTGCATGCGCGTGTCGCTCACCGGCCTGCCTTCGCGGACTCGATGCTCGCGCGCACATCGTGCTGAAGGCGAAGCACGCCCAGCTCGTTGTTGTATTCCATGCCGCGCCCGCTGAGGCTGCGGTGATCGTCCACGATGCTGACCTCTCGATCCGTGAGCGCCAGCGACTTGGCCGTGACGACATGAAGGAAGCTCGTATTCAAGCGCATCTGCGGTTCCTTCGCGTCAGCGTCCCGTACCAGCGTGACGTTGCCGAACAGGAACACCTCGTCGCCGCTGTGGGACAGCGTTCCCCGGTCGGCGGTGAGCGTCATGCGCGGCTCGCCAGGCTTGGTCTGTACGACGCGCGGCGCGACCAGGTCGGTCGAGTCGTCGTCCGGGTAATGTAGCATCTTCGCGGCCGAGAGCGTAGATTCGGCCGCGCCCTTGGCGTCGAAGGTCGTGATCACGAAGTTGTCGACGATGTAGTCGGGGTCGTGCCGCCTGACGGTGCTCACCGGCTGCTCTTCGCGCGCGGCGCGCTCGAGCCAAAAGGTGAGCAGGGCGAGCGAGACCATCAGCAGGAGCGGAAAGAGCCCGGTCGCCGAGAGTCTCACGCCAGGTATCTTGCCAGCGCCGCATCGAGCGTGCCCTGTGCGCGCAGCAGTAGCTCGCACAACTCGCGCACTGCGCCGCCGCCCGCCGGGGCCTCGCACACGTAGTGCACCCGCTCGCGCACCGCGCGCGGTGCCTCACGGGTCGCGCAGGCGAAACCGCAGCGGCTCAGCACGGGCAGGTCGACGACGTCGTCGCCGGCGTAGCCCGTCGCTTCGGCCGGCAGGCCGAGGCGGGCGATGAGCGCCTCCCACGCGGCGCGCTTGTCCTCGATACCCTGCAGCACGTGCGCGATGCCGAGCTCGGCCGCGCGCCGCTCGACCGCAGCCGATCTTCGTCCGCTCAGGATCGCGCTCGCCACGCCGCTCGCGGCGAGCAGCTTCAGCCCGTGCCCGTCGTGCGAGTGAAACTGCTTGAGTGTCTCGCCCTCCGGGCCGTACCACAGGCGCCCGTCGGTCATCACGCCGTCCACGTCGAAGACCATCAGGCGCACGCATCGAGCGCGCTCCAGCGCGTCACCCGAAATCGCGGCCATCGGCTCAGATGACTTTGGCGCGGAACAGGTCGTGCATATTGAGCGCGCCGATGACTCGCTGCCGCTCGTCGACGACCAGCAACTGGTTGATCTTGTGGCGCTCCATCAGTTGCACGGCCTCCACGGCCAGCGCTTCCTGCCGGATCGTGCGCGGCGCGGCCGTCATCAGGTCGCTCACCATCGCGGAGCCGAAGTCGCTCACCCGGTCCAGCGCACGGCGCAGGTCCCCGTCGGTGAAGATGCCGCACAGCCGCTCGTCGGTATCGATGACGGCGGTCATGCCCATGCGGCCGCGCGACATTTCGAGCACCGCCTGGCGCAGGCTGGCCGTGTCGGGCACGCGCGGCACGTCCGCGCCGCGTCGCATGACGTCGGTGACGTGCGTGAGCAGTCGCCTGCCGAGCGCGCCGCCCGGGTGCGAGCGCGCAAAGTCGTCGGCCGAGAAGCCGCGCGCGTCGAGCAGCGCCACGGCGAGCGCATCTCCGAGCGCGAGCGCCGCCGTCGTGCTGGCGGTGGGCGCGAGGTTGAGCGGGCAGGCTTCCTGCGCCACGCCCGCATCGAGGTGCACGTCCGCTTCGCGCGCGAGCGTGGAGCGCGCGCTGCCGGTGAGGGCGATTAGCTTGGCGCCCTGGCGCTTGATGAGCGGGACGATGGCGAGCAGCTCTTCGCTCTCGCCGGAATGGGAGATTCCGATGAACACGTCCTCCGCCTGGACCATGCCCAGGTCGCCGTGGCTCGCCTCGGCCGGGTGGACGAAGTACGCCGGCGTGCCGGTGCTGGCGAGCGTGGACGCCACCTTGCGCGCGATGTGGCCGGACTTGCCGATGCCGCTCACCACCACGCGTCCGCGCCGTTCGAGGATCAGGGACACCGCGGCGAGAAAATTGTCGTCGATGCGCGCGATAAGCGCTCGCACCGCGTCCGCCTCGATCGCGAGCACCCTGCGCGCCAGCTCCAGCGCGGCGGGAGTCACTGCGCCGCGAGGCGACGCAGGCTGGGCCGCGGGGGCGCCCTGTCCCGGCGCTGACGCTGCGCTTATCATAGAGAAGAAGTATAGCCCAAGCCCACTCTTCGACCGCCCTCTCCACGATGCAGGAAGTAGGTACTTCGCTGCTGCCGGTACTGGTCCTGCTCTCCGGCAGCGTCCTCGCGGTGGCGCTGTGCCGGCGGCTGTCGCTGCCGCCGATCATCGGCTACCTGGCTACCGGGCTGGCGCTCGGCCCTCACGCGCTCGGACTGATCGAGGACACCGAGCAGACTCGGCGGCTGGCCGAGTTCGGGGTGGTGTTCCTGATGTTCTCGATCGGGCTGGAATTCAGCATGCCAAAGCTGATGGCGATGCGGCGCGTGGTGTTCGGTCTGGGATTCGCGCAGGTGCTCGCTACGGTGTCCCTGTGCGTCGCCGCCGCGGTCGCTTTCGGCGGGTCGTGGCAGGCCGGGGTGGCGCTCGGCGGCGCGGCGGCCATGTCCTCGACTGCGATCGTCTCCAGGCTGCTCGCCGAGCGCATGGAGCTCGACACGCCGCACGGCCGCGAGATTATCGGCGTGCTGCTATTCCAGGACCTGGCGGTCGTGCCCCTTCTGATCCTCGTCCCCGCGCTGGGGCAACCCGCGGGCGAAATCGGCGCGGCGATCGCGCTGGCGCTTGCCAAGGCGGTGCTCGCGCTCGGCGTGCTGGTGCTGGTGGGGCCGCGCGCGATGCGCGCCTGGCTCGGCCTGGTGGCGCGCCGCCGCTCAAGCGAGCTGTTCGTGCTGAACGTGCTCCTCGTCACGCTGGCGCTGGCGTCCGTCACCGGCATGGCGGGGCTTTCGCTCGCGCTCGGAGCCTTCCTCGCGGGCATGTTGATCTCGGAGACCGAGTACCGCTACCAGGTCGAGGAGGACATCAAGCCGTTTCGCGACGTCCTGCTCGGGCTGTTCTTCATCACCGTGGGCATGCTTCTCGACGTACGCATGGTGCTCGGAGAGCCGGTGCTGGTGCTGTTGCTGCTGTTGCTGCTGATGGGCGCGAAGTTCGGCTTGATCGCTCTTCTGTCGCGGGCGTTCGGCAGCCCGCCGGGAACTGCCCTGCGCGTGGCGCTCGGGCTTGCGCAGGGCGGCGAGTTCGGTTTCGTGCTGATCGCGCTCGCGCACCGCAATGTGGTCGCGCCCGAGCCGGTCCTGCACGCGCTGCTCGCGGCGATGATTCTATCGATGCTGGCGACGCCGTTCGTGATCGCGGCGAGCAACCGCATCGTGATGCGCCTGGCGCGCTCGGAATGGATGCTGCGCTCGCTCGAGCTGCACCGCATCGCGGTGCAGGCGATCGAGTCCGAACGCCACGTGATCATCCTCGGCTATGGCAGGAACGGGCAGCACCTCGCGCGCATGCTCGATGCGGAGAAGGTGCGCTACGTCGCGCTCGATCTCGATCCTGAGCGCGTGCGTGAGGCGGCGCTCGCCGGGGATACGGTGGTGTTCGCCGACTGCGCGCGGCGCGAGGCGCTGGTCGCCGCAGGCATCTCGCGCGCGGCCGCCGTCGTGGTGACCTTCGCCGACGCGGCGGCCGCGGCACGGGTGCTCGCCAACATCCACGAGCTCAACCCGGCGGTGCCGGTCATCGTGCGCGCGCACGAGGAGCGCGACATCGAGCGGCTCACCGCCGCGGGCGCTTCCGAGGTCGTTCCCGAGGCATTCGAGTCCGGGCTGATGCTCGCCTCGCACACTCTCATCTGGATCGGGGTGCCGCTGACGCGGGTCGTGCGGCGCATGCGCCAGGTGCGCGACCAGCAGTACGGCCTGCTGCGCGGCCTGTTTCGCGGCCCGAGCGACGAGGCCGAGGCAGGCGAAGAGCGCGCGCCACGGCTGCACGCCGTCACGCTCGGCGCCGGCGCCTACGCCGTCGGGCGGGCGCTGGAGGAGCTCAAGCTCGAAGACGCGGGGGTGGAAGTGAAGGTGGTGCGCCGTCCGGGAACCGGCGGCAGGCTCACGCCGCAGGATGCCGGTCGCCTCGAGCCGGGCGACGTGGTGGTGCTATTAGGCGTACCCGAGATGATCGCGCTCGCCGAGTCCCGACTGCTGCAGGGCTGAAGCGCTGTCCAAAAAGAAAAGGCCGGCTTGCGCCGGCCTTGACCTTCCTTTGGGGCGTGCCGCTCAGTTGAGCGAGCGGCAGACCGTGTAGGTATTGTTCCCGGTTTCTGCGTAGGCCGTATCCGCCGTTGTGCCGATCGCCGGGTTGAGTGCGGCCTGGAGCTGCGCGCGCACGGTTCCCGCGTTGGGGACGCCGTCGTCCATCTGCGCGTCGATCGCGATCGCGATCTTGTCCGGCAGATTGGCCGAGCAGATGATGACCCCCGCGAAGCCGTCGGCGGTAGCGCCGTTTAGCACGCGGCCGGGCGCCGCGGCGCCGTCGCCGGTCTGGACGCCGACCATTCCGCTAACCGCATTGAGTGGCTGGCCATTGCCCGTCCCGGTAATGAAGCCCGCGCGCCGCAGGTCCTCCCACCACAGGCGCGACTCATCGGTGGCCGTCGCGCTGTTGTAGAGGCCCGTCAGGTGGCCATCACCGTCGCCGAGGGCGCTTACTCCTGTCCAACGCGAGGCGCCTTTATCGTCCCCCGGAATCGCCCGATAGCGGTCCTGATAGCCGTGGTAGGCGGCCGAGATGCCGGAGAAGTCGGCGATCACGTTCTTGATCTTCGCCTGGGTGATCATCTCCTGGCCCTTGAGGATGCCGCCAAGCAACAGGCCGATGATGACTAAAACGATCGCGATCTCAACAAGCGTGAACCCTTTCTGCATTGCTTTCATACTGCTACCCCCTAAATTGAAACTGGGTAATCGACATTACGCAAAGCCCGTGCCCGGTAGATGTCATTGTATTTTCAAGGAGTTATGGACGACAGCGGGCGGGCAAAACGTCGAGCTTTCGACAGGTTCGTCACGGGTGTGACATTTTTCCTCCCTTTACCTGCCTTGCCTGTCGCGCTTTCAGGCCCTCGAGGTGGCGCTCCAGAAAGCGCAGCTCGGCCGGGTCCCTAATGGTGCCGCTCGCAAGCAAGCCGCCGAGAATAACCTTCGCGGCCTGCAGCTCGTTCATGTCTTCGAGGATGAAGATGCGCATTTGCTTTGCCCAGAGCGGCACGCCCGACGCAGTCGTATATCGGTCGATGGCGTCCGCATATCGCAGGGCGAGCGGAAGATCGTTCAGGCGGTGCTTGGCGACCATGGCTGCTTGGGCGAGCCACTGCCAACGATGATTTGGGTCCTTCAGGTACTCCCGGTAAATGAAGTCGAGCACGATCCTGGCCTTTCCAGGATCGGGCACCTCGGCATAGACGCGGGCGGCTGAGAAAAGCGGGTACTCGCTCTTTGGGTCCAGCGCGAGAACGACGCGTAGCCAGGCGACGAGCCGCTGGTAGTCGAGGTCCCGATACGGAACGTCGTTCGCGCCGCGCAGGTCGTAGGCTTGAACGTAGAGCATTGCCAGGCGCGCCAAGGCCTCGGGCTCGCCCAGGCTTACCAGCCGCAGGGCTACGAGCGTTGGGGCGGGCGGAAGATCCTCGGCTCGATGGGGCATTCCCGGCCGCATGCCCGCCCACGCCAGCTGGAGCGCCAGGCAGGCCGCGAGTGCCAGCCAGATCCAGCCTGGCACCGCGGTGAGGGGGCGCTCGTCGCGGCTCACAGGTTGCGACGGTGAAAGTCGAACAGGCCGGCGGCCACCAGCAGGAGCGAATAGAGCGCCAGTCCAGCGAGCGCCGTCATGTACGCGTTTGCCGTCGGAGCGCCGTAGATCAGCCACTCGGTGCGCGTGGCGGCATCTAGCCGCGGCAGCAGCAGCGCTACCACGTCGATGCTCCACTGCGCCAGGCGATGCGCGAGCGTCGGCTCCGCGAGCGGACTCGCCGCGATCGACTGAACCGCTCCGATGGCCCGGGCGAGCAGGTAGAGCCCCGCCGTCGCGGCGAAGGCGGGCACCGACTGAACCAGTGCCATGGCGAAGAACAGCGCCGCGGCCGCGACCAGCGCGGTTTCCAGCGCGAGGGAGGCGGCCCACAGCAGCACCGCGGCAGGCGGGCTCCACAGCAGCAACGGCAGCGCGAAGCACGCCGAGATCACCACGCCCAGGGCGACGTAGCCGGCCAAGCGCCCGGCGTATTGAGTGCTACGCGACAGCGGCAGCGTCAGCATCAGCTCCAGCCCCTTGTCATCCACTTCGCGCACCGTGCTGGCCGCGACGTGCAGGGCGACGAGAAATACTGCGCAGCCACGCAGCAGCGCCGCGGAGAAGGTTGCCTGCAGCGCGATGCTCTCGGTGAGCGCGACCTGCGAGACGAAGGCCGCCAAGCCGAGCGCGGCCGCCAGGCTCGCCCCGACCAGCCAGGGAAGGCCGCTGCGGCGCGCTTCAAGAAGTACGAAGCGTGCGAGGATGGCGGCTGCCGGCATGGCTAGAATCGCGCTGTGGACATTCGACAACGAAGGCTAGCGGGCGGGCACGGGCCGTGCAAGCGGATGGCTTGAGCCCGCCGACGTTCGCGCAACTCGCGGACACTGTCGCGCGCTTCAGCCGGCGCAACTGGCGCATCGTGGTGATCGCGATGCTGCTGCTGCTGCACGTGGCGGCGGTGCGCGGCGTGGTCGACGACTGGGCGCGCGCGCTGTTGCTCGCGCACCTCGGCCTTTTGCTGCTGTGGCAGCCGTTCCTGCGCGGTCAGGAGCGCGTGACCCTGACGCAGGCAGCGCTGATCGCAGGAGCGGCGGTCGCGGTAATGCTTTGGCTAGGCTGGTGGCTGCTCGCGTTCTGGGTGGTGATGCTGGCGGGATTCGTCGCGGGCAAGGTGTATCAGCAGCACGCGCGCTGGCAACGCCGGTTTTACCTGGTGGTGCTGGTGTACCTAATCGCGCTGCTCGCCGTGATCATCCTGCCGGAGATCGCGCCGCGGCGGGAGGTTACCGCCGAAGTGCGCGCCATGTTCGAGTACGGACTGCCGGTGCTGCTGTTTGCGGCGCTGCTGTTCCCGACCGAGCCCGATCCAGTCGACTCGCCTCAGGTGATCGACTTTTTCTACAGCTTGTTCGTCATGCTCGTACTGAGCATCGTCACGCTCGGCAGCTTCACCTTCATGACGCTCGGCCGCATGGCCTACCTCCCGGCGCTCACCTACACGGTCTTCCTGATCGCCGCGATGGTGTTCGTGATCGGACTCGCGTGGGATCCGCGCACCGGCTTCACCGGACTGAGCGTGTTCGTCTCCCGCTATCTGTTTTCGATCGGCCTGCCGATCGAGAAATGGCTGTACTTCCTTGCCGAGCTGTCCCAGATCGAAACCCGTCCCGAGCGCTTCCTCGCCGAGGCGGTCGCCGGGCTTGCGCGCCTTCAATGGGTGGCGGGCGCCACCTGGCGCGGCGAGCACGGCAGTGGAGAAGCGGGCGCGAAGAGTCCGTACGCGGTCGAATTTGCCAACCGCGACCTGTCGCTCACGATCTACTCGCGCTACCGCACAGGACCGGCCCTGCACTGGCACCTGCACGTGCTGGGTCAGCTGCTTGCCGAGTTCTACGTGGGAAAGCTGCGCGAGCAGAAACTCCAGGAGCAAAGCTACCTCAAGGCGGTGCACGAGACTGGCGCGCGCATGACGCACGACGTGAAGAACCTGCTTCAGTCGCTGAACGTCCTGTGCGCCGTGGCCGCGCGCGAGCAGGACGAGAATTCTCCGGAGCTGCAGGCGCTGGTGCGCCGCCAGCTGCCTGCCGTTGCCCAGCGGCTGGGCGAGACGCTCGAGAAACTCGAGCGACCGCAGGCGGACAGCGAGAAGCCGGCCGAGGCGGAGGCCTGGTGGGACGCGCTCTCGCGCCAGTACCGCGACCACGGGGTCGAATTCGCGGCGCGCGGGCTGCGCGCGGGCCTGCAGGTGCCACGCACGCTGTTCGGCAGCGTGGCCGACAATCTGCTGCAAAACGCGCTGGCCAAGCGCCGCGAGGACAGCACAGTGCGCGTGCGCGTAGCGCTCGAATGCGGCGCGGACCGCATCGAGCTCAGGGTGTGCGACAGCGGGCACGCAGTGCCGCCCGAAGTTGCGCCCAAGCTTTTGCAGGCGCCGGTCGATTCGCGCGCGGGGCTCGGGATCGGTCTTTACCAGGCCGCGCGCCAGGCGCAGGCGGCAGGTTTCGAGCTCGCGCTGCGCAGCAATCGGGACGGCGAGGTGTGCTTCGCGCTCGCGGGCCCTGCGGCAGCGTCCTAGACTGCTTCGCGCTGCTTGGCCGCACACCGCCCGATCATGCGGTAGACGGTCGTGTCGCCCTTGCCCTTGAGATAGACGGTCTGCGGCTCGAGGAACTCGAAGTTGTCGCGCAGTCGCCTGTAGGTGGCCTGGTCGACCTGGATCATGCCGGGCACGCCTTCGGTTGTAATGCGACTGGCAATGTTGACGGTATCGCCCCACAGGTCGTAGATGAACTTTTTCTTGCCGACCACGCCGGCCACCACCGGCCCGGTGCCGATGCCAATGCGCAACGCGAGCGGCTTGCCGTCGACGCGGAACTCGCGCGCCACTAGATCGCGGATCTCGAGCGCGAGCTCCGCGACGGCCCCGCTGTATTCGGCATTGCCCTGATTGAGTCCGCCCGCGACCATGTACGCGTCGCCGATCGTCTTGATCTTCTCCAGGCCGAAGCGCTCGGCGAGCGCGTCGAACTCGGAGAACATGCGGTTCAGTAGGGCGAACACCTCGCGCGGCGCCATGTCCTCGGCCAGGCGCGTGAAATTGACGATGTCGGCGAACATCACGGTCACGTCTGCGTAGCCGTCGGCGATCGCAGCTTCCGAATTCTTCAACCGCTCGGCGATCGGCGCGGGCAGAATGTTGAGCAGCAGGCGCTCGGAGCGCTCCTGCTCCTCCTGCAGGCGCGCGTGCGCGTCCAGCAGGCGTGCGCGCGATCGCTCGCGCTCCGTAAAGGCGAAGCTCAGCAGCCAATACACCATCGCGCACACGGTGGCGAAATTCAGGGCGAAGAACACGACGATGGTCCTCACCGGCACCTGCAGCCGCGAGCCCGCGGCGCCCGCCAGCTCGTGGTCCACGTAGCCGGTGGCGACCGTCAGCACGACGTACGCCACCATCCAAGGCAGCGATTCGCGCGCCGACAGCAGCAGCGCGGCGCCGACCGGAGCAAGTAGGCCCCAGAGGATCATGCCGCTCGCCGATACGAAATCCCCCATCGCCCACTGCACAACGAAAGGCACGAAGAGCCAGAGCGAAAGCTGGGTGACACGGAAGAAATTGAAGTTTAGAGTCCACAAGTAGACGAGCAGCGTGCAGAGCGAGACCACTTCGACGCTGAACGGCAATGTGGCCGAGAGGGGCGGTCCGAGCAGATGGTAAAGCCCGAGCCAGATCGCCGAGCCGCCGATCATCAGGCCGCAGGAGAAGAGCAGCACGTGCTTCTTGAGCTGGATTTCCTCCGAGTCGGTCGGAAGCACGCCGGCGGTACCGAGCCGGCGCAGGAGGACCAAGGGCGTCACGCGAACGGTCACGGCAGCAGCCCCGCGGCCACCAGCCGCCCGTAAAGCTCGCCGACGGTGATCCAGGTCAGGCGGTCGTCGAACTCGCCGCCGACGGCGCCGGCGGGCGCCGGCGCATGCGCCACGAACACCGGATCGCCATCTGCGTTTGCCGCGTCGTCGGGGCCGCCGCTGCGCCCGAGGGCCGCGCTCTTGCCCGGCGAGAGCAGCACCGCGACCACCAGGTTTTGATTCGTGAGCGAGTTGCCCGCACGGCCGCAGCTCGCCGGACCAATTCCCGCGGCCGATCTGCAGATCAGCAGGTCCGCGGGCTGGCAGGTAATGCCGTTGGCCTTGAGGTTGGCTGCCGAAGTGAAGTGCGGCAACTTCGGCGCGCCCGCGCAGCCGATCACCGATTTCGCCACGGCGTAGCGAATTCGGTTGCCCCAGGCGTCACGCGCAAAACCCTGGGCGTCGACTTCCTGCAGACCGAGCGCGCGCGCCGGCAACAGTCCGCGGTAGTACTCGTCGTTTCCTGCCGCATCCTTGCACACGCCCGCGTCATCGCGCAGCTCGTCGCCGCCGCTCGTGTCGCGCGCCGGGCAGGGCAGACGGCCGTTGACGATGGCGAATGCGAGCAGCAGCTCGCGCGCCTCGTCCAGGAAGCGCGCGGTGCGCGTCTCGTCGCGCTGCTCGAGCTGGGCGGAAAGCGTATACATCGCGCTGCCGAGAAGCAGGCCGACGATGGCAAGCACGACCGCGACCTCGACCAGCGAGAAGCCGCCCTGGATGCGTACCGACGCGATGCCGTGCATATTCACGGCTCCACGTCCAATGCGATGAATCGATCATTGAGCGTCGCGCCCGCTACGCGTTGCACGAAGCGGCTATCGCCGTCGCGGTTTTCCTCGCTCTCGAGATAATCCGCGAGAGAGTCGTTCGGACGCGGTGCGCCGCGCAGGCTGCGACCCGCCAGCACCAGAATCGCACGCTGCGCAGCGCGCGGCTCGAGATTCTCGATCTGTAGGCAGGTCACGGGCTCAGTGGCGCTGCACTGCCCCGCGCCGCCAGGCGCGAGCCGCGGCGCAAAGGCGTAGTACACGAGGCGAAACCATTCATTGCGCACGAACCATCCGCTCGTCGGATTGTTGCGGTCGAGCAGCGGATGATCGGCGAGCACATCTTGACCCATAGTCATATAGAAATCGGTTTCGCGGCCCAGGTCCGGCAGGCTGCCGGACAGGTCGACGCGAGCGGAAGCATCCGCCGCGAGCCGCGCGCTCAGCGTTCCTGCCACGGGCACCGGGCCCGACGCCGAATAGTAATGGACCGTCGCCTTTTGCGGGTCGAATTTGCGCAGTGCCAGCGCAACGCCGTACAGGATAGCGCTCAGGCGCAGCCGCGGCGCGCCCGTGTAAGTTCCGCGGCACCAGGCGATTGCGTCCGCCGCGAATCCGCATTGCGCGCTGCGCAGTCGCCCGCTGCCGCCGGTTTGCACGACGTCCGGTGCGCGCCGCGCATCCCAGCCGGTGAGCGAGGGGATGCAGCGCGCGTCGCTGCGCACATCGCAGCCCAGCGCGGCGCTGAAGGGCAGCAGTCCTTGGGTCGCACCCGCCGCTCCCCGAAAATCCGACGCGCCCGGATCCATGAACGGCGCTGCATAGGGAAAGGCGACATGACCGGCGGCTAGCCCCCATTCCGCGCCGGCGTATACCTGTCTGAGCGCGGGCACGATGTCGCGCTCGATGCGCACCTTGATCGCCGCCTCAAGGCCGGGCAGCAGATCGGCCGCGGCCACCGGCAGAACCTGGTCGTTGAACGCCCCGAGCGGGCCGGCGCTCGCGAAGCGCGCGTCGGCGGGAACGTCGGCGTTGGCGCACTCCAGGTAGTCGCGCACATCCGGAGGCGTGATGCCGCGCGACTGCGTCCGCGCCACGCATCCCGCGACGGGTGGGACCGCAAGCGCCGGTCCTGGGGCGATGATCAGCGCCACCGCCGCGCTTTTTCGCCCATCGAGTGTGAGGCCACCCTCGGTGTCGGAGTTGATGGATAGCTCGGCGCCCGGCTTGGGCAGCGCCCAACCGGGTGAGACTGCGTACCACAGCGGCTCGCCGAAGGCGTCCAGCGTCCGATCCAGACCCAGCGTGCGCCACGGCAACCGCCCGAGCGCCGGCAGCGTGCAGCTGCCCGCGGCGATGCCCTCGCTCGCGGTACCGATGTAGCCGCGCGCCTCTGGGCATGGCAGTCGACCCGGATTGTCTTCTTCCTGCAGTGCTGCCTGGCGCACGATGTAACCGACGAGCGCCTGCTTGGCGCGTTGCATCACCGCTGCATTGCGCGCCCGCGCCTGCGCCGTGTAGTTGCCTGTGTCTCGCAGTGCCGCGAGCAGGAACCAGGAGACTGCGAGCACGGCGAGTGCGAGTAGGGCAAGTAACGCCGCGCCCTGTTGTGAACCTACTCGACCGACGCGCCGCTGCATCGACGGAGCGCCGGCTGGCTCAGTGACCGGCGCCAGCTCTTGGACGCGCGACGCGCACCTCGCCGTCGACGACGTCGCGCACCGTCCCGGTGCCGCGATCGAGGGATTCGCCGACCTTCAGCCGAACGCGTTTCCCGCTGTCCCCTGTGACGATCGTCGCGCGGTCCGCGCTGGCGCGGTCGGGGACAACCTGCATACCCTCGGTCTGAACGCCTTCCGGGATCGCCTCGCCATTGACGAACAGGGTCGATTCGCCGTGCGAGCGCTTGACGTAACCGTCCAGGCGCGTGCTCGGGGACTCGTCCAGCACGGCGGCGGGTTTGTCCGGCACGTGCGCCTTGCGCCGCTCGTCGAGTTGCGCACGCTGCTCGGGCGTGAAGAACAGGCGTCCGAGTTCCTGTGCCTGCGCGACCGCGGCGCACGCGGCGAGCGCGATGGCGATCAGCGGCCCAGCGACGCGCGTCATGTCTTCGCCGCCCGGTCGAGTATGGTGATGAGATCGATGTCGCAGGTCGCGTGCAGCCGCGGCACGATCGAGATTCCCGTCGGAGCCTGTCCAGTGCGCGAAATGTCGCAGCGCCGGATCGAGTAGAAGGCGTTGCCAGAGTCGCGCAGGTCCTTTAGGAAGCCGAGAAAATCTCCTTCGTGGAGCAACGCGAGGTCGACTTTCATCGTGCTCGAGTAGAAATCGACGTTCGCGGGCTTTCCCGGCACCGATACGAGCAATTGCTGGCGCTCGACCTGGTAGCGCAGGTCGAGCAGCTCACGGCTGGTGCGAATGTGCGCCATCGTGTCGGCCCATTCCAGGCGGCGCTCCGGACCAATGATGTGCAGCGCCTTGAGGCGCCGGTAAAGCGCGAGCTTTTCGTTTACCTCCCGCTCTTCCTCAGCGATGCGCGCCAGCCGCTGATTCGCTTCGCCGCGTTGGCGCTGAGCTTCGGCGAGCTCACGGTGGTCGCGCGCAAGCACCGACTGCACCTGCGCGATGAGCGCTGCGCCCCCGCCAAGAAGCAGTAGACACAGGAGTAGCGGCAGGGCCAGCTTGCGCGCTTCGGTGGCCGTGAAATTCATTTCGGACCCCTGGCAAGCACGACCGTGAAGCGCGGCGCCTCGCTGGCCTCGGAGGCGCCGATGTCCCCGGTAAGCGTGCCTTGCGACGTAATGTCGAATGGCAGCTGAGTGCGCAGCACGCGGTACACGCCGCCCGCGCTGAGTGCGTCGGCGAACTGCTGCACCTGGGCGGTGATGCCGCGATAGTCCGAGCGCTGAGTGGCGTTCACGCGGCCCGCGATCTCGAGCACCTCGACGTCGCGCGCGGAAGAGGCGTTCACAGGTGCCGCGCCTGCGGGCGGCGCCTCTCGGCCACCCTCGGTCGGCAGGCCCATGCGCCACACCAGGCGATCGAGCTCGATCTGCGGGAAACGGTCGAGCACCTTCGACAGGTGCACCAGCGAGGCCTCGGGACTACCGCTGCCGGCCGCGATCTTGCGGAACTCCACCACGGTCGCCTTGAGATTGTCGCTGCTGGTCTGGGTGACCGGAAAGGCTGCCGTGATGCGCTCGTATTGCGCGGACGCGGCGCGTGCCTGGCGTTGCTGGAACTCGATGCTATTGCGGACCGAAAGCGCGTCCCACCAGCCCGCCCCGGCATAGAGCGCGCATGCGGCGAAGCCGAGCACGCCGGCTGCCGCGATCCCGCGCTGCAGTTGCCAGATGCGGTAGCCCCGGCGCTCTTCTCTGCGCGCGAATTGCTCTTTCGGCGGCTTGGAGACTACCAGGTGCAGGTACAGCCGCTCGGCGAGCGAATCGCCCGCGCGCCGAACGCCGACCAAGCGCGCCGCCTCGTCCGCATCGAGCGTACGGAACGAAAGCCGAGCATCCGAAACGAGCGCTTGTTCGAATACCGCGCGCTGGCCCGGCGGGGCGACCACCAGCACTTGTATCGGAGGTCCCTCGCGCGGCAGCGCGCGCAGGCCGCCCAGATACTGCGCCAGACGCACCATCTCGGAGCGCACGAGTGCGGCAAGCGAGGCTGGCGGCATGTTGCCGGTGCGCTCCAGGCGGGAGAATCGCAGCCGACCGTCGTCCACATAGCACTGACGCAAGCCGGCGCTATTCTGGGTGACCACGAATGCCCGCCCCCTGCGCACCCCGAGCTGCGCTGCCAGCGCGGGCGCGATCAGGGGTGCGGAATACACGCCGGCAAGCTTTGCCTCGGAGTCGACCAGCGCGTCGAGCCAGGGAGTGAACTGCTGGGTATTGGTGAAAGAGGCGAGCAACAGGCGCTCGTTCCGCCTCTCGCCGGTGACGTAGCCGAGCGGCAAAGCGGTCGCGAGGCGCGTGTCGCGGTAGCGCTGTGCCAGACGCCGCTGCACCACGGCTTGACGGTCGCCGCCGCGCAAATAGGGTATCTGGTCCTCGTGGAAGTCCTCGCCCGCGAGGTCGGCGACCACATAGAACAGCGCCCCCTTCTGCTGACGCATGAATTCGCGGAAAGCGTTCAAGCCCTCCTCGTCGGCCTCGAAGCGCGCGTCGAGGTCGAGCGCACGCCGCGACCACCGATAAACGAGGTGCTCGCCCGAGGTGAAGTACAGAATGCGCTTGGCCGACATCGCCCTTGCAGTCCTTTCAGAACTTCATCTTCGAGATGGTGTCGTACACCGGTCCGAGCACGGCCAGCATCACCCAGCCGAGGATCAGGCCGAGGACGAGCGTGAGCGCGGGCTCGATCATCGCCTGCAGCTTCCCAATGCCTTCCTTCACCTCGCGGTTGTAGAAATAGCTCACGTTCAGCAGTGCCGTGTCGAGCCCGCCGGTATTCTCGCCGATCTTAAGCATGCGGATAACCAGCGGCGGGAATAGCTCCGCTTCCTGGAACGCCGCGGTCAGGTTCTTGCCTTCGGCGATCTGTTGACCCGCAGTGTGCAGCGCATTTTCTAGCGGCTTGTTGCCCACGATTTCCTCGGAGCTGCGGATCGCGTCGAGTACCGTAATCCCGGACGCATACATCATCGCGAAGCTGGAGGCGAAGCGCGACAGGATGATCTTGCGCAGAATCGGGCCGACCAGCGGCAGCGAGATCTTGTAGCGGTCAATGGCGTATTCGACCGCCGGGTACGACCTTGCGGCGAGCTTGAGTCCGAACCAGGCGACGAACGGCGCCGCGACGATCGCCCACCAGAAGGTGACGAAGAAATTCGACACTTCGATCAGGATGCGCGTCTGCAGCGGGATCTGCTGCCCCATGTTGCGGATGAACCCGGTCATCTGCGGCACCAGGTAGATCATGAGGAAGAAGGTCACAAGCAAGACGATCGTGCCGACAAACGCCGGGTACATGAGCAGCTTCTTGGTCTGCGCGGCCAGCTCGTCTTCCCACTTGAGCGATTCGGTCAGGCTTTTGAGCACAGCGGGGAGCTTTCCCGTCTGCTCACCCGAGCGCACCAGGCTAACGAATACCTTGCCGAACACCTCGGGATACTCGGCAAGCGCCTGGGACAGGCTGCGACCTCCCTCGATCGCCTCGACAAGACCCGACACCACCTCGCGAAAGCGCGCATTGTCCATGCTCTCGCGCAGATCGACGAGGCCTTCGACGACCGGTACGCCAGCGGTTGTGAGCTGCTCGAGGTGAAAGCAGAAATTTATCAGGTCCGGGCGGCTGACGCGCGTGCCGCCGATCAACCGCGAGCGGCCGCTCGCCGGAGCGCCGTTCACCAGGTCCAGGCCCATGCGCGCCAGACGCTGCTCGAGGTCGAACACGTTCACCGCCTCGATGCGCCCGAGCACGCTCTTGCCGTCGCCGTCGATCGCTTTGTACGTGTAGAGAGGCATGCTCGCTGCGCGGTGCCGCGGCCGCGCTCAACCCATCCGATCGGTCAAGTCCACCACGCGCATCAGCTCTTCGAGGCCTGTCGCGCCGGCGCGCACCAGGCGCACGCCGTCATCTGCCAGGGTCCTGAAGCCCTTGGCGCGCGCCGCATCGAATATCTCGCGCGTCGTGGCCCGCCGCGCGATGAGTTCGTCGAGTGTCGCGTCAATTTTCAGGATTTCGATGATCGCCGTGCGTCCCCGGTATCCCTGGTAGTCGCACTGCTCGCAGCCGACGGCGCGGTACAGCGTCGCGGTCTCGCTGGCCTTCATGCCCAGCATGCGCATCTCGCCCGCGTCGGGGGAGTACGCCTGGCGACAAGTCCGGCACAGCCTGCGCACCAGACGCTGCGCGATGACGCCTATGATGTTCCCGGTCATGACGTCCGGCACGATTCCGATGTCCAGCAGTCGCGGTATGGCGCCGATTGCCGAATTGGTATGCAGCGTGGAAAACACCTGGTGACCGGTCATCGCGGCGCGGAACGCCATTTCGGCCGTATCGGCGTCGCGCACCTCACCCACGAGAATCTTGTCCGGATCTTGGCGCATCATGGCGCGTACGCCGTTGGCGAAATCGAGCTTCGCCGCCTCCGACACCGAGGTCTGACGGATGAGCGTCAGCGGATATTCGACGGGATCCTCGAGCGTCATGATGTTGACCGCGTCCGAGTTGACGTGATTGAGGATCGAATAGAGCGTTGTCGTCTTGCCGCTTCCGGTAGGACCGGTAACGAGAATGATGCCCTCCGGTCGGGCGATCATGCGCTTCAGCAGCTCGAGCTGCGAGTCCTCGAGGCCGAGCTTGTCCAGCGGCACGATCCCTTTCTGGCGGTCCAGGATGCGCAGCACCAGGTTCTCACCGTGCGTGGTCGGCAGGCTGGAGACGCGGAAATCGATGACCCTGCCGGACATGGTCGCGGATATGCGACCGTCCTGCGGAGCGCGCGTCTCGGCAATATTCATCTTGGACATCACCTTCAGGCGCACCGCCATGGCCGGCCAGTAGGTCTTGTGCAGCGAGCGGATCTGCCGCAAGACGCCATCTATGCGGTAGCGAATGCGCAGAAAACTCTGCTCTGGCTCGAAGTGGATGTCGGAGGCGCCATGCTCGACCGCATCGGCGAGCAAGGCCGAGATGAGCCGCACCACCGGCTGGCTGTACTCGTCCTCCTCTGTCAGCGAGCTGTAGTCGACCTCGCCGGTCTCGATCTCCTGCAGGATGCCGTCGATCGAGAATTCGTGCCCGTAATAATGCTCGATCGCTCGCTCGATCTCGGAGTCGCCGGCGAGCCTAAGCTCGATCTCGAAGTCGCCCTTGAGATGCGTGCGCAACTGGTCGACCGCCACGATGTTGTTCGTGTCCGCGAGCGCCACGATGAACCTGTTCGCCTGGCGGTCGAGCGCGATGGGAAAGATGCGGTAGCGTCGCGCAAGCTCCCTAGGTAGCGCCTTGAGCGCAGCCGGGTCGACGATGATGTGCGCCAGATCGACCGATTGCAGGCCGAGCTTCTGCGACAGCGCGTCGCGCAGCGTAGCTTCCGACACGAAGCCGAGCTGCACCAGCAGCCGGCCCACCGGTAGGTGCGACTTCATCTGCTCGAGCAGCGCGATCCTGAGCTGATCCTCGGTGAGGATGCCCTGGTCGATCAGGATCTGCCCGATGTGGCGCCTGGCCTGCGGATTGGTGGGCGAGTTCATCCGTGAAAATGGTGCCCGGCGCGTGCCGGGCGAACCTATGTATTCCTCAGTTGCTCAGCTCCTCGACGCGCTTGCGCACCGCGGCCGGGTCGAAGCTCGCGGCTCGCTGCTGAGCGAGCGCGAGCGCTTGCCGGTACTGCTCGAGCGCGAGCTCCGGTTTGCCGATGTGTTCGAGGCTCACGGCGAGATTGTAGGCAAAGTCGGGATTGCTCGGGTCGGCGGCGAACGCCTTGAAATAGGCCTGCTGCGCCTCGCCCCAGCGGCCCTGCCGGGCGTACTCGTTACCGAGCGTGTAGTTCAGCACATCGGTACCCGTATCGGACGCGAGTAGGGTCTTCACGCGGCTCTCCGCGGACAGCGGATCGATCTGGCCGCCGCGCAGCGCCAGCAGCCCCGCAAGTGCATACGGGTCGCGCGGATTCGCTTGCAACAGCCGCCGGTAGCGGGCGGCGGCGGCGTCGTAGCGCTGCGCGCGCATGTCGAGCGCTGCCAGGCCAAGCAGAGCGTCGCGGTTGCTGGCGTCCTTCTGCAGCGCTTGCTCGTAGTGGGTCCGCGCGGCCACCAAATCGCCCTCCTGGTAGGACGCATAGCCGGCGGCGACATCCGGGTCGAGACGCGGCGCCGGCCGTGCAACCGTCAGCGCATCATCGCTCGATGGCGCTTTCAGCTCGACGCGCGGAGCCGGCGCCTGGGGCGCAGCACGCAGCCCGACCGCCGCGCGCGCAGCGGCGCGTTGCTCGGGCCTCGCGGCGGATGTGCGCGCTTGCGCGGGCGGCTCGGACGGCCCCTGCGCGGCCTGCTGCGGCGGCGGTGCCGAGGGGGCCGCCGGAAGTCCCGGCAGGCCGGGTACCTCGCCGCCGGTAACCCCAGCGCCGGACGAGGGCGCCACGGGAGCCACGGTGCCCGTGCTCCCGGCCACCGAGGCGGGTTGCTCGGCCTGGGTCGGAACTGGATTCGCGTTCACAAGGGGCGGTGGTGGCCGCAACTGAAACCAGAAATAGACCACCGTGCCGAGCGCCACGGCGCCCAGCACGCCGAGCGCAATGAAAAACGGCAAGCGCGGATTGGGCTCTCTCATCTTGGCCTCGAAAACCTTCCTCGCGGCGGCGCGTTCGGTGCTCTGTGTGCGCACTGCTTCACTCTGCGCTGCGGTCGGTCGCTGGCGCACCGGAGAAGCGGCCTGCGCAGGCGCTTCGACGCTCTCGAGCGTGAGCTCTCGGGGTGCTTCGCGCGGACGGTTCGCGGGTGACAGATCCTCGGTCGCGATCTCAAGCGACTGCGAGATATCGGGCAGTTCGTCTCGCGTGCGCACGCGCGGCGTGCCGCTCGCGGGCGCCTCTTCAGAAAGCCGCAGATTCGGCGGCGCGCTGGGTGCGGTCGGCGCCGCCGCCGTCTCGTCCACCTCGGCACGGCGCTGCGCCTCCTCCTTCGCCTTTTCCGCCTTCTTCAGCGCGTCGAGGAGCAGGCTCATCTCAATTTCCCGGCACGACCACGGGTGCGTTACGGGCCGGGTTCGGCTTGGACAGGAAATCCTCGCCCGGCAGTTGACTGCGGAACGCTGCGAACTCGCCTTCGAGGCTGGCGTCGCGCACGACCGTGGCACGCAGGAAAATCACCAATTCTGTCTTCTTATTCGTATCGTGTCTCTGCTGGAACAGGTCGCCTAGGAACGGAATCCGGTTTACGCCGGGAACCGTGTCCTCGATCGACGAGCGCGTGTCCTCCATTAGTCCCCCGAGCACCGCGATCTGCCCGCTTTGCAGGCGCAACAGCGATTCCATTTCCCGTGTCTGGATCACTGGAATGAGGCTCTGAATAGCTGGCGTGCCGCAGGAAATGGCGGTACCGCAGGGGTTGGCAAGGGCCGGATTGGGATCCGCCACATCAGCAATCTTCCTGCGAATGGTCGGGCGCACGTCGACCAGGACGGTGTCGTTGTCACTGATCTGCGGTACCACGCTCATGATCAGGCCGACCGGCGAGACATTTGGCGTGGTCGTGAAGGTCGGCGGCGCATTGACCACTCCCGTCCCGGTGGACGACACCGTTGTGGTACCGGGCTGCAAGGTGAAGTACACCAGGTCGTCGGTCACCCGCATGACCGCGGCCTGGTTGTTTAGCACGGTGAGCGTCGGGCTGGAAAGCACTCGCACCTGGCCGAAGGACTCGAGCAGCTTCAGCGCCGAGGTGAAATTCATATTGCCGACGTGGTAACCCACGGCAAACGCGTTGGTGGCTATGTTTGCCGGCGTGCCCGCTGACGACTGGCTGAACGTCCAGCCCGCGCTGCCGGTCAGGGCGCGCGACCAGTCGATGCCGCGCTGGTAGTCATTGTTGAGCTGCACCTCTGCCACTGTTGCCTCGACCAGCACCTGGCGCTTGGCGCTCGCCATGACATGGTCGAGGAACTCCTGGATCTTGGCGTGCTGGCGCCCAGTGGCGCGAATCGTGAGGATGCCGGTCTCGGGGTTGGCGATCACCGAAGCGGCTTCGCGGTAGGCGACCGGCTGGACCACTGGCGCACTTGGAACGCCCTGCTGTTGCCCGCCCTGCTGTGCGCCTGTCGCTTGAGCGGCTGCGGGCGCGGCAGCCTGTCCGCCCTCGACGGCGGCGTTCGCCGGTAGCACCTTATCGGTCTCGCGCAGGATGTCCTTGACGTTGGCGACCAAGGCCTCCCAGAACTTGTTGTTCGAGGTCATGACGAGTGAGGACGAGGAATTGGTCGTGCCGCTTGCCGCGCCGGCGCCGCCTCCCCCGCCTCCGCTCATGGTCGTCCCTCCCGCAAGCTGACTGGAGACCGACACGTTCATGGTCGCGTTGCGCGCCATGTTGACGTAATCGATCTTGTACAGATGCAGGTAAGGCGTGTCGCGCATCACGACCAGATCGTTTCCGCGCGTTTCGTAGCGCATGTCCACCTGGCGCGCGATGCGTGTCAGCAACTGCGGCAGCGTCTGATCGATGGCGTTCAGCGTCACCATGCCGGTGACACCGGCGTCGATGTCCACGTTTACGTGCGCGTTGCGTGCCAGTGCAAACAGCAGGTCGTGCACAGGCACGTTGTTGACGACTACGCTGTAGGTTTCGGGCGGTGTACGGGGTACTGGCTTCGGCAGGACGGGCGCAGCCTGCACGGGAGGCGGAATAGCGCCCGCGCGGGGGGCCGTTTCGGCCTGGAGATGAGTCTCTGCGGGCTTGAGCGGCGCCTCACCGCAGCCTGCGAGCAGCGCGGCGAGACCCATGGCGACGATCTTCTTGCTTCGGTTCATGACGGGCGCGCCTTCCCCCCTTTGTCGCGAAAAGCATATCATGCCAATCCTGAGAAAACCACGCTAACCTTCTGTCATGCGGAGGTTTTTCGCCGGCTTGGGTTGTCAATAATCGTTAAAGTGCATGCCGTATTTCGGCAAAGCTGCGCGGCACGCTCTTGAATTCGCGCTGGTATTCCGCCGGCAGGCCGTTCCGCGCCGCGAGCGCCTCCTGGCGGTCGGCGAAGTCGCCGAACAGTACCCAGAGCCGCGTCGCCGCACCACCGAGCGGAACCACGTAGACCTGGGATAGAGCCGCCATGCCGTGCGCGCGCACGAGAAAGCGCTCGACTCGCGCCTGATCGATGTTCTCCGTGACGTACATCTCAAGCGTGTAGGCATCGTCGGGTGCCCGCGCCAGCAGTGCGCGCGTCGCCGTAAGGCGCTCGTCCAGTAGGGGCTGGCCGCGCGCCGCGTAGCGCGCCTCGATGCGGTGCAGCTGCGCCTGTGACAGCCGCGCGGCCTCTGGTGCCGGTGCCGGGGCGGCGGGCGGCGAAGGCGGTGCCACGGCCGGGGGCGCGGCCGGGGGCGCGGCCGCGGGGCTCGGGGTGGGCTGGGGTTTCGGCGCTGGCTCGGATTTCGGTGCGGGCTTAGCGGAGACCGCGGGGGCGGCTGGTGCCGGCGCCTGCCTACTGGGAACGGCGGTTGGAGGGGAAGAGGAAAGCAGCCAGTGAGCGGTCACTCCTAATGCGATTCCCGCCATCAGTATTGCAGCCGCATAAGCCGCGGGACGGCGCCACGGGCGCTTGAGAGGGGCGAAATCGGAATCCGCGATCGCTGCGCGCGCATGCCGTGGGGTGACCGCATGGGTGTCGACGGTGAACGCGGAAAGCAGCGACTTGTCCGCGAGGATGTTGATGCGTCGCGTGAGCCCGCCGGAGGCGCGCGCGATCAGCGAGACCGCCTGCCGGGTGAACACGTCAGGCCCGCGATAGCCGGCAGCGCGCATGCGGAAGGCAAGGTACTTTGCGACCTCGTCATCCGTCAGCGGACGCATGCGGAAGCTTTGCGTGATGCGGTCCTTGAGCTGGCGCAGCGATGGCTTGCTCAGCGCCTCGTCGAGCTCGGGCTGACCGAAGAGCACGATCTGCAGGAGCTTGTGGCGACTCGACTCGAGGTTGGACAGCAGCCGCACCTGCTCGAGCGTCTCTTCCGGCATGGCGTGCGCCTCGTCGATCAGGATCACCACGCGGCGGCCCGCCGCGTACAGCCCGATCAGGTGCTCCTGCAGCTCGCGCAGCGCAACCGAGACGCGGCTCTGCGAGAAGCGGAACCTCAGCTCGTCCGCGATCGCGAACAAGATCTCGTCGCGCCCGAGCGACGGCGTGCTGAGATAGATGGTGTCGACGTTCTCGGGCAGGCGTTCCATCAGCACGCGGCACAGCATCGTCTTGCCGCTGCCGACCTCGCCACTCACCTTGACGATGCCCTCGTCATGCAGGATCGAGTACACGAGCGCTTCCAAGGTTGCGCCGCGATCTGCACCGTCGAAGAAGAAGTCGGTGTGCGGCGTGATGCGGAACGGCGGCTCGTCGAGTCCGAAGTGTTCGAGGTACATAGCGCCGCGCGCTACTTCGGTCTTTGCTGGGCCAGCGCTGCGTCGGCGGCGCCCTGAATCTCCCCGGCGTCGCTGGACATGCGGCTATAGAGCGTGGTGCGGTTGACGCCCAGTATCCTGGCCGCTTGGCTGACGTTGCCGCCGCTCAGTTTGAGCGCGGCCTCGATATAGCCCCGCTCCCAGCTCCTTAGCGTCTCGTCCAGGCTGAAATTGCGCGCCTGCTCGAGGTGGCGTCGCGCCTGCTCGACGAGATCGGCGCCCTCGGCCGTGTGCGCCGGACCCGGCGGACGCGCCTCGAGGTCGAACTCCTGCTCGAGCTCCGCGACCGACAGGCGCTGTCCGGCGTGCTTGGTCGTAAGCCGGATGACGATGTTGCGCAGCTCGCGCACGTTTCCCGGGAATTGATAGCCGAGCCAGCGACGCTCGGCCTCCGCATCGAGCGAAAACGGCTGCGTGCCGGACATCTGTGCGTACAGGCGGCGGAACTGCTCCAGCAACAGGAGCTTGTCCTGGGCGAGCTCGCGCAGCGGCGGCACCGACAGGGTGAGCACCGACAGACGGTGATACAGGTCGGCGCGGAACGTCCCGCGCTTGACCTCCTGGCGCAGGTCGCGGTTGGTCGCTGCGACTACGCGTGCGCGCGACACGCGCCGCTGCGTCTCGCCAACGCGCTGGAACTCGCCGTTTTCGAGCACGCGCAGGAGCTTGGCCTGCATCTCGAGCGGCAGCTCGCCCACTTCATCGAGGAACAGCGTGCCGTCCTGCGCATCCTCGAAGTAGCCCGACTTGTTCGCCGTGGCGCCGGTGAACGCGCCCTTCGCGTAGCCGAACAGCGTCGGCTCGACGAGGGTCGGCGATATCGCCGCGCAATTGAGAGCGAGATACGGCCCGGCCGCGCGCACCGAGCGACGGTGCAGGTTCTGGGCCACCAGGTCCTTGCCGCTGCCCGACTCGCCCTCGATCAGCACGGGGAACGGCGAGTCGGCGAACTGGGCGACCTGGCTCCTGAGCTTGGTGAGTGCCGGGCTCTCGCCGAGCAGCACCGCGGCATCTTCCGGCGGCGCGACGATCTCCGCGGCGCGCATTTCAAGCGCGCGCAGCAGGCTGCGCTTGAGCGTGGCGGGATCGCAGGGCTTGGCGATGAACTCGATTGCACCCAGCGTGCGCGCGTGGCGCGCGTTCGCGGCGTCGTTCTGGCCGGAGAGCACGAAGATCTTCATGCTGCGCGAGTGCGCGAGGAGGTCGCCGATCAGCTGGAATCCCTCGTCGGGCGCGTGCGGAGTCGGCGGCAGCCCGAGGTCGACGAGCGCCAACTGCGGCGCCTGCGGCAGTTGGCGCAGAAGTTCGATCGTCGCCTGACGCGCGTCGCTCGTGTAAACCTCGAAATCGGCGCCGAGCGCGAACGCCAGCGAATCAGTGATCAGCGCATCGTCGTCGACGATCAGCAGCGAGGGCTTGCCCTCACGCGCGTCCTGCAAGTTGCTCGCCATTGCCGCGAATACACCTCAGAAATGCCCGTTCAAGTTGCGGCTCAGCATAGCGGTCGCACAGCGCCGCCGGCGTGCCGCGAAATGTGATCAATCCGCGATCGAGCACCGCCATCGATGAGCATAGCTCCTCCACGTCCGAGAGCACGTGCGAGGTGATGAGCAACGCCCGGCCCTCGTTCTTGAGGCGGTGCAGCACCGATTTGACCGCGACCCGGCTGGCGGGGTCAAGGCCGCTCATGGGCTCGTCAAGCACGTACAGGTCGCGCTCAAGCAGAAAGCAGGCCGCGAGCCCGAGCTTCTGCGTCATTCCCTTGGAGAGCTGGCGCACCGGGCGGTCGAGCACTTCCGCATCGAGCTCGAGCTCGCCGAGCGCAACGCGTGCGCGCTCGCGCTCGTAGCGGCCACCCGAAAGCGAGAGGATCAGGCCGAGAAACTCCCGGCACAGCAGATAATGCGGCGGCATGAAGCGCTCCGGAACATAGGCAAGCCGTTGCCGCGCGCGCGGCTCGTCGTTGCGCAAGCCGAACAGTTCGATCGCGCCCGAATCGTGGCCACACAGATCGAGCAGGCACTTGATGAGGGTGGTCTTGCCCGCGCCGTTCAGTCCGACCAAGCCGAGCGACTCGCCGGCCGCGAGCTCGAGGTCGACCCCGGCGAGCACCAGCCGCTTGCCATAGCGCTTCTCGAGCTGCGTGATGCGCAGCACGACGGTGCCTTCGCGGAGGGGCATGCCGCCAATGATATATACATATGCACATGCGGGTAGAATCCGCGTCTTTGCGCGGCGTCTTTTCATTCCCTTGTCCGCATCGAGCATCGTCGCAGTGGAAAACGCCTGGTTCGGCTACGATTCCGTGCGGCCGGTGCTGCGCGACGTGAGCATCTCCATTCCGCGCGGCCGGGTCGTCGGCATTATGGGCCAGTCGGGCTGCGGTAAGACCACGCTGTTGCGCATCATCGGCGGCGCATTCTTGCCCTCGCGCGGCAGCGCGCGCGTGTTCGGCACGTTGACGCGCGATCTCGATCGCGACGGGCTGTACGCGATGCGCCGCAGGATGGGCATGCTGTTCCAGTTCGGCGCCTTGTTCACCGATATGTCGGTGTACGACAACGTGGCGTTCCAGATGCGCGAGCACACGGATCTGCCTGAAGAGCTGATTCACGACCTCGTGATGATGAAGCTGCAGGCTGTCGGGCTGCGCGGCGCAGCGCAGCTGATGCCTTCGGAGCTCTCCGGGGGCATGGCGCGGCGCGTCGCGCTCGCGCGCGCCGTAGCGCTCGACCCGCAGCTCATGCTCTACGACGAGCCTTTCACCGGGCTCGATCCCATCTCGCTCGGAGCCATCGCACGCCTCATCCGCGAGCTGAACGATTCGCTCGGCGCGACATCGATCATCGTCAGCCACGACGTGCAGGAATGCCTCGACCTGGTCGATCACCTTTATTTCATGGCCGACGGCCGCGTCGTCTCCGAGGGCGATCCGCAGTCCGTGCGCGGCTCGCGCGAGCCGTTCGTCGATCAGTTCGTGCACGGCAAGCCGGACGGCCCGGTGCCGTTCAACTATCCGGCGCCGAGCTACGACACCGACCTCGAGCTGACAGGAAGCTGAGATGGCGGGCGGCGCGCTGCGCGCATTCTTCGAGCGCCTCGGACGCTGGGTGACGGCGCGCATCTGGCGCCTCGGCTACGCGAGCCGCTTCCTCGGTTACATGCTGCTGCACTCGGGCACCGCGCTGCGGCGCTTTCCGCTCACCATCCGCGAGGTCTACTTCTCCGGGGTGCTGTCGCTCGTCATCATCCTCGTCTCAGGGCTGTTCGTCGGAATGGTGCTCGGTCTGCAGGGCTACAACACCCTCGAGCGCTATGGCTCGTCCGAGGCGCTCGGCGTGCTGGTGGCGCTATCACTGGTGCGCGAGCTCGGCCCGGTCGTCGCGGGGCTGTTGTTCGCCAGCCGGGCCGGCTCGGCCATCACCGCCGAGATCGGCCTGATGAAGGCGACCGAGCAGATCTCGGCCATGGAAATGATGGCGGTCGACCCGATCGCGCGCGTCGTCGCGCCGCGCTTCTGGGGCGGCGTCATCTCCATGCCGCTGCTTGCCGCCTTGTTCTCCGCGATGGGCATCTTCGGCGGCTATCTCGTCGGCGTGCGGCTGATCGGCGTCGACGAAGGCGCCTTTTGGTCGCAGATGCAGGCGGCTGTAGACTTGCGCGAGGACATCCTGAACGGCGTGATCAAGAGCTTCGTATTCGGCATCGCGGTGTCGTGGATCGCGGTGTTCGAGGGCTACGACGCGCCGCCAACGGCCGAAGGCGTGTCGGGCGCGACCACGCGTACCGTGGTCACCTCGTCGCTCGCAATCCTCGCACTAGATTTCATTTTGACCGCGCTCATGTTCACCGGAGGTAACGCAAGATGAACCGCTCCACGATCGATCTCTGGGTCGGACTGTTCGTCGCGGCGGGACTCGGCGCATTGCTTTTCCTCGCGCTGAAAGTGGGCAATCTCGCGTCTTTCACCACCAACGAGGTTTATCGCGTAACGGCCAATTTTGCTAACATTGGCGGGCTCAAGGTGCGCGCACCGATCAAGAGCGCGGGGGTGGTCGTCGGACGGGTGAGCGACATCCGCTTCGACGATCAGACCTACGAGGCGATCGTCACCATGAGCCTCGACTCGCAATACAAGTTTCCGCGCGATACTGTGGCGAAGATCCTTACTTCTGGCCTGCTCGGCGAGCAATACATCGGCCTCGAGGCCGGCGGCGACAGCAAGATGCTTGCGAACGGCGACCGGCTTCGGCTGACGCAGTCGGCGGTGGTGCTGGAGAACCTGATCGGCCAGTTCCTGTTCAACAAGGCGGCGGAAGGCGGGGATAACAAGAAATGAAGTTGCTCGCGCTCGCATTCGTCTTCTTGCTTGCGTCGGGTTGCGCCACCGTGCAGAACCCCGACCCGCGCGATCCCTACGAGAGCGTCAACCGCGCGGTGTTCTCCTTCAACGACGGCCTGGACCGGGCCGTGCTCAAGCCCGTGGCCACCGCGTACCGCGACGTGCTGCCGAGCCCGCTGCGCGTGATGGTGCGCAATTTCTTTTCCAACATTTCCGACGTCTTCATCGGTGTGAACAACATGCTGCAGGGCAAGCCCGGCGAGGGCTTCAGCGATTGGTCGCGCGTGCTGTGGAACACCACGATCGGGCTCGGTGGTATCAACGACGTGGCGAGCGAGATGGGGCTGGAGAAGCACAACGAGGACTTCGGCCAGACCTTCGGCGTGTGGGGCGCGAAGACCGGCCCTTACCTCGTGCTGCCGTTCTTCGGTCCGAGCGACGTGCGCGACGGCATCGGGCTCGGCTTCGATCTGTACGCCTCGCCGCTGCTCGGCTACCACAACGTGCCGGTGCGCAACAGCATGGCCGCACTGCGCGTCGTGAACGATCGCTCGGAGCTGCTCGAGGCGAGCACCCTCGTCGAGCAGGCGGCGCTCGACGAGTATGCGTTCCGGCGCGATTTCTATCTGCAGCGGCGCAGGAGCCTCATCTACGACGGGAATCCGCCGCGCGAGCGGCCGCCCGAGGAGTGAGACATGTGGCGCGTGATTGAACGCTTCTCGTTGTTCATCGTGTGTGCGTTGCTCGCGGCGCCGGCGACCGGCGCCGCGGCGGACGTCGCGCCCGACGTGCTGGTCAAGCGGGTCACGCTCGAGGTGCTCGACATCGTCAAGCGCGACCGCGACATCCAGGCCGGCGACCACAAGAAGATCATCGCGCTGGTCGAGGAGAAAGTGCTGCCGCACTTCGACTTCGAGACCATGACGCGCATCGCGATGGGACGCAACTGGCGACAGGCCTCGCCCGAGCAGAAAAAGCGCCTGGTCGTCGAGTTCAAGACCCTGCTGGTGCGCACCTATTCGAGCGCGATCTCCAATTACCAGGACCAGAAATTCGAGTTCCGGCCGCTGCGGGCGGCGCCGGACGCGACCGACGTCACGGTCAACGTGCGTGTGATCCAGCCCGGCCGCGAAGCGGTAGCGATCGACTACGACATGGAAAACACCCCGGACGGCTGGAAGTGCTACAACGTGTACGTCGCCGGCGTTAGCCTGGTGGCGAACTACCGCACCGAGTTCGACGCCGAGGTGCGCAAGGGCGGGATCGACGGCTTGCTCAAGTCCCTCGAAGCGAAGAACAAGTCGCTCGAGGACTTGCCGATCGCGGGCAAGAAGTGATGCGGCGCGACGGCGCGCGGCTGGTGGTCAGCGGTCCGGTGACGCTCGCCAACGTCGCGCAGGTGCTCGCCGACGGGGTGCGCGAGCTGCACGACGGCGCGCGCACCGTCGACCTGGGCGAGGTCACCGAAATCGACTCCTCGCTGCTCGCCGCCATGCTCGCTTGGATGCGCGAGGCGCGGCGCGCAGGAATCGAGATCGGCTTCGACCGGCTGCCCGAAGGGCTGGTCACCATCGCCCGCCTGTACGGCGTCGACGGGTTGCTCGCCGGACCGGGCGCACGACACTGATCCCGGCGATCGAGATCCGCGCCGTCGAGAAACGCTACGGCGCACTGCAGGCGCTCGCCGGAGTGAGCCTGTCGATCGCCCAGGGCGAGTTCTTCGGCCTGCTCGGACCGAACGGCGCCGGAAAGACGACGCTCATCAGCGTGGTGGCGGGGCTGGTGCGGCCCGACGCCGGCTCGGCGTCGGTGCTCGGCGCGGACGTCGCCGCCGACTACCGCCGCGCGCGGCGCATGCTCGGCGTGGTGCCGCAGGAGCTGGTGTTCGACCCGTTCTTCACGGTGCGCGAGACGCTGCGCTTCCAGGCCGGCTACTTCGGCGTGCGCGCCGCGGACCCCTGGATCGACGAAGTGCTGCACCACCTCGACCTCGAAGCGAAAGCGGACGTGAACATGCGCGCGCTCTCCGGCGGCATGAAGCGGCGCGTGCTGGTGGCACAGGCGCTGGTGCACAAGCCGCCGGTGATCGTGCTCGACGAGCCGACCGCCGGAGTGGACGTCGAGCTGCGCAAGGGGTTGTGGCAATTCGTGCGGCGCCTGAACCGCGACGGCCATACCGTGGTGCTCACCACGCACTACCTCGAGGAGGCCGAGTCGCTGTGCACGCGCATCGCGATGCTCAAGGCCGGACGAGTGGTGGCGCTCGACACGACGCGCAACCTGCTCGCCACCTTCTCTGGCCTGCAATTGCGGCTCGGCCTGGAGCGCGGCGAGCTGCCCGAGGCCTTCGCCGTGCGCGTGCTGGCGCGCGACGACGCGCGCGTGACCCTGCGCCTGGATGGCTACGCGGAGCTGGAGAGCGTGCTCGCGCAGCTGCGCCAGGCGGGCGTCGCGATCAAGGAATTCGAGCTCGAGCAGCCCGACCTCGAGGAGGTGTTCCTGCGCGTCATGGGGCGGCACTGATGCAGGGCTTTGCGGCGCTGCTGCGCAAGGAGCTGCTGCGCTTCTGGAAGGTGAGCTTCCAGACGGTGGCCGCGCCGGTGCTGACGACGCTCCTGTACCTGCTCATCTTCGCGCACGCGCTCGAGGGCCGGGTGCGCGTATACGAGGACGTGCGCTACACGGCGTTTCTCGTGCCGGGCCTCGTCATGATGAGCGCGCTGCAGAACGCGTTCGCCAACAGCTCTTCGAGCGTGATCCAGTCCAAGATCACCGGCAATGTGGTGTTCATCCTGCTCGCGCCGATTTCGTACCTCGAGTTCTTCCTCGCCTACGTGCTCGCCTCGATGGCGCGGGCGCTGGTGGTGGCGGCGGGCGTGCTGCTCGTATCCGTCTGGTTCGTCGAGCTGCGCCTCGCGGCGCCGCTCTGGGCGCTCGCGTTCGCGCTGCTCGGCAGCGCGCTGCTCGGCGCGCTCGGCCTGATCGCCGGCATTTGGGCCGAGCGCTTCGACCAGCTCGCGGGCTTCCAGAACTTCGTCATCGTGCCGCTCACCTTCCTCTCGGGCGTGTTCTATTCGATCCATTCGCTGCCGCCGTTCTGGCAGAAGCTGTCGCACGCGAACCCCTTCTTCTACATGATCGACGGGTTCCGCTACGGCTTCTTCGGCGCCTCGGACGTCTCGCCGGCGGTCAGCCTGGTCGTGGTCGGTATAAGCTTCGCGCTGGTGACGGCGGGCACGCTCGCGCTGCTCGGGAACGGCTACAAGATGCGGGGATAGGAAATGGTGACGGCTGATAGCGTCAGGCAGGGAATCGCGGCCGGGCTCGCCTGCGAGCACCTCGAGGTGGAGGGCGACGGCCAGCATTTCACGGCGCTCGTCGTGTCGCGCGAGTTCGAGGGGCGCAGCCGCGTGCAGCGCCACCAGCTGGTGTACGCCGCGCTCGGCGAGCGCATGCGCGAGGAGATCCACGCGCTGTCGATGCGCACGCTCACGCCCGCGGAGTGGCGCGTTGGTGGATAAGCTGCGCATCAGAGGCGGTGTGCCGCTCGAGGGCGAGGTCGCGATTTCGGGCGCGAAGAACGCGGCGCTGCCGATCATGGCGGCAACCCTGCTCGCGCCGGGCGTTCACCGACTGCGCAACGTACCGCAACTGCGCGACACGCAAACCTTCGCCCGCGTGCTCGAGCTGCTCGGCGCGAGAGTGTCGTTCGAGGGCAACCTGCTCACGATCGACACGCACGCGGTCAAGTCGGTGGAGGCGCCCTACGAGCTGGTGAAGACCATGCGCGCCAGCATCTACGTGCTCGGGCCGCTGCTGGCGCGCTTCGGCCAGGCGCGGGTGTCGTTGCCCGGTGGTTGTGCCTGGGGGCCGCGGCCGGTCAATCTGCACCTGGCGGGGCTGCAGTCGCTGGGTGCGAAGCTCGATATCGAGCACGGCTATATCGTCGGCCGCAAGGTGAGGTTGAGGGGCGCGACGGTGAGCTTCGACGTGGTCTCGGTCGGCGCCACGGCGCAGCTCATGATGGCCGCCGTCCTCGCGCAAGGCACGACCGTGCTGGAGAACGTGGCCATCGAGCCCGACGTCACCGCGCTGGGCGAGGCGCTGCTCGCCTGCGGGGCGCGCATCGAGGGCCTCGGCTCGCGCCGCGTGACGATTCACGGCGTGAGCGCCCTACGGCCCATCGACGCGACGATCATCCCCGACCGCATCGAAGCGGCGACGTTTGCGGCAGCGGCGGCGATGACCGGCGGCCGCGTCCGCCTGCTCGGTGTCGTGCCGGAGCATTTCGAGGCCGCGCTGCACAAGCTGGAGGAAGCCGGCTGCGCAATCGAGCGCGGTGCGGACACGGTCGCCGTCTCCGGCCCCCCGCGTCCGGCAGCGGTAAACGTGGTGACGCAGCCGTTCCCGGGATTCCCTACCGACATGCAGGCGCAGATGATCGCCGTCTGCGCAATCGCCGATGGCACGAGCGTGGTCGAAGACACGATCTATCACGACCGCTTCACCCATGTGCAGGAGCTGGCACGCATGGGAGCGCGCATCGAGCTGAAGGGCAACGTCGCGGTGGTAAACGGCGTGCGGCACCTATCGGGGGCGCAAGTGATGGCTACCGACTTGCGGGCCTCGGCGAGCCTGGTGATCGCCGGCCTGGCAGCGCAGGGCGAGACCGTCATCGACCGCATCTACCACCTGGACCGCGGCTACGAAGCGCTCGAGAACAAGCTCGCGCGCCTGGGCGCGCGCATCGAACGGGTGCGTTGACGCAGTGCGGTAAAATCCCGCGCTCGGCTACGCGGGTTCCCCTTCCATGACCATCGGCATCGCCCTGTCCAAGGGGCGCATCTACCAGGAAACGGCGCCGCTGCTCGCGCGCATCGGCCTGCGCGCGCAGGAGGACCCCGAGACTTCGCGCAAACTGCTGATCGGCACCAATCGCCCCGGAGTGCGGCTGATCATCGTGCGCGCCTCCGATACACCGACCTACGTGCAGTACGGCGGCGCGGACCTCGGCATCGCGGGCAAGGACGTGCTGGTCGAGCACGGCGGCGAGGGGTTGTACCAGCCCGTCGACCTCGGCATCGCGCGCTGCCGCATGATGGTCGCGGTACGCGAAGGCTTCGATTACGAGGGCGCAGTGCGGCGCGGCGCACGCCTGCGCGTGGCGACCAAGTACCTGCGCACCACGCGCGAGCACTTCGCCGCCAAAGGCGTGCACGTCGACTTGATCAAGCTGTACGGCTCGATGGAGCTGGCGCCGCTGGTGGGCCTCGCGGACGCGATCGTCGACCTGGTCTCGAGCGGCAACACGCTGCGCGCCAACAAGCTGGTCGCGGTCGAGGAGATCATGCCGGTGTCTGCGCGACTCGTCGTCAACCAGGCGGCGCTCAAGACCAAGCGCGCCGCGCTGCAGGGGCTGATCGACGCGTTCGCGGCCGCCGCGCAGGAAGCGCGATGAAGCCGCGCCGACTCGATTCGCGCGCGCCCGGGTTCGACGCCGAGCTCGCGCGCCTGACGCGCTACGAGGCCGCGCAGGACGACGCGGTCGAGGCCGCCGTGCGCGCCATCGTCGCCGAAGTACGTGGCCGCGGCGACGCGGCGCTGCTCGAATACACGCGCAGGTTCGACCGGGTCGACGCGCGCTCGGTCGCCGAGCTCGAGATCCCGCGCGGCGAGATGGAGGCGGCGCTCGGCGCGCTGCCGGCGGGCCAGGCTGGCGCGCTGCGCGAAGCGGCGGCACGAGTGAGACGCTTCCACGAGCGCCAGCTCGGCGAGTCCTGGCAGTACCGCGAGGCCGATGGGACGCTCCTCGGCCAGCGCGTGAACGCGCTCGGACGCGTCGGCCTGTACGTGCCCGGCGGCAAGGCGGCCTATCCTTCGTCGGTGCTGATGAACGCGATTCCCGCGCGCGTGGCGGGCGTGGGCGAGCTCGTCATGGTGAGCCCGACGCCCGGCGGCGAGAGGAATGCGACTCGTGCTCGCGGCCGCCGCGCTCGCCGGCGTCGACCGCGTGTTCGCGCTGGGCGGCGCGCAGGCCGTGGCCGCGCTCGCCTACGGTACCGAGAGCGTGCCTGCCGTGGACAAGATCGTCGGGCCCGGGCAACGCCTACGTCGCCGCCGCCAAGCGCCAGGTGTTCGGCCAGGTCGGCATCGACATGATCGCCGGACCCTCGGAGATCCTCGTGATCAGCGACGGCAGCACGCCGCCCGACTGGCTGGCGATGGACCTCTTTGCGCAGGCCGAGCACGACGAGCTCGCGCAGGCGATCCTGCTTACGCCGAGCGCCCGCCACCTGGACGAGGTCGAGCAGGCGATCGCGCGGCTCCTGCCCGCGATGCCGCGGCGCGCGATGATCGAGGCCTCGCTCGCCTCGCGCGGCGCGCTCGTCGCGACGCGCGACCTGGAGGAGGCCTGCGCGCTCGCCAATCGCATCGCGCCCGAGCACCTGGAGCTCTCGGTGGCCGAGCCCGAGGCGTGGCTGCCAAAGCTGCGCAACGCGGGGGCGATCTTCCTCGGGCGCTGGAGCTCGGAAGCAGTCGGCGACTACTGCGCTGGCCCGAACCATGTGCTGCCCACCGCCGGCACGGCGCGCTTTTCCTCGCCGCTCGGCGTGTACGACTTCCAGAAGCGCTCGAGCCTGATCGGCGTGTCGCGCGAGGGCGCGGCCGCGCTCGGGCGCATCGCCGCCACGCTCGCCGAGGGCGAAGGCCTCGCCGCGCACGCGCGCTCGGCGGAGATGAGGTTCAAGTGAGCCCGGAGGAGCTCGTCCGGCCGGAGATCCTGGCGCTCAAGGCCTACCACGTCCCCGAGTCCGAGGGGATGGTGAAGCTCGACGCCATGGAGAATCCGTATGCGCTGCCGGCCGAGATGCGCCGCGAGCTCGCGCAGGTGCTCGCGACGGTCGAGCTGAACCGCTATCCCGAGCCCACGGGGCGCAGGCTGCGCGAGCTGATCGCGCGCGTGATGCGCGTTCCCGCGGGCATGGAGCTGCTGCTCGGCAACGGCTCGGACGACCTGATCCAGATTGTCACCTGGGCGCTGGCGCGCCCGGGGGCGGTGATGATGTACCCGGCGCCGACCTTCGTCATGTACGGCATGGACGCGACGCTCGCCGGCATGCGGAAGGTCGAGGTTCCGCTCGCCGCGGACTTCACGCTCGATCGCGAGGCCTTTGTCGCGCAGGTGAAGGCGCACGACCCGGCGCTCGTGTTCATCGCTTATCCGAACAACCCGACCGGCGTGCTGTACGCCGAGGACGACGTGCTCGCGATCCTGCGCGCGGCGCGCGGCGTGGTGGTCGTCGACGAGGCGTATCACGTGTTCGCGCAGATGAGCTTCATGCCGCGGCTCGCCGAGTTCCCGAACCTGGTGGTGATGCGAACGGTGTCCAAGCTCGGACTGGCCGGCATCCGGCTCGGCTACCTGGCGGCGCACCCGCGCTGGGTCGAGCAGTTCAACAAGGTGCGCCAGGCCTACAACGTCAACGTGCTGACGCAGGCCGCGGCGTTGTACGTGCTCGAGCGCCTGGAGGTGCTCGAAGAGCAGGCGGCGCGAATTCGTGCGGAGCGCGCTCGGCTCGGTGCGGCGCTCGCCGCGCTCGACGGCGTCACGGTGTTCCCGTCGGAAGCGAACTTCTTCATGATCCGCGTGCGCGACGCGACCCGCACCTACGAGGCGCTTCGCCGCCAGGGCGTATTGGTGAAGAACCTGCACGGCGGAGCGGGCCTCACCGACTGCCTGCGGGTGACGGTCGGCACGCCCGACGAAAACCGTATACTGCTGACTGCGCTGCGTGAAGCGCTCTGAGACCCCCATGCGTACCGCCGAAGTCGTCCGCAACACGAAGGAAACGCAGATCCGCGTCCGGCTGAATCTCGACGGCCGCGGCATGGCCAAGTTCGCCACCGGAATCCCGTTCCTCGAGCACATGCTCGACCAGGTCGCGCGCCACGGCGCGCTCGACCTGGAGATCGACGCCAAGGGCGACCTGCACATCGATGCGCACCATACCGTCGAGGACATCGGCATCACCCTCGGGCAGGCGCTCGCCAAGGCGCTCGGCGACAAGGCCGGCATCCGCCGCTTCGGGCACGCTTACGTGCCGCTCGACGAGGCGCTGTCGCGCGTGGTGATCGACTTCTCGGGGCGTCCGGGGCTCGAGTTCCACGTCCCGTGGACGCGCGCGCTGATCGGCGAGTTCGACGTCGACCTGGTGCACGAGTTCTTCCAGGGCTTCGTCAACCACGCCATGGCGACGCTGCACATCGACAATCTGCGCGGCGACAACGCTCACCACCAGTGCGAGACGGTGTTCAAGGCGTTCGCACGCGCGCTGCGCACGGCCGCAGAGGCCGACGCGCGCGCCGCGGGCGCGGTCCCGTCAACAAAGGGCTCCCTGTAAGTTGAAAATCGCAGTCGTCGATTACGGCATGGGGAACCTGCGCTCCGTGTCGAAGGCGCTCGAGCACGTGGCGCCCGAGGCAGAGGTGCTGGTGACCTCCGACGCGGCGGCGATCCGCGCCGCCGAGCGCGTCGTCGTGCCCGGCCAGGGCGCGATGCCGGACTGCATGCGCGAGCTCGACGCGCGCGGCCTGCGCGCGCCGGTGATCGAGGCGGCCGGGAGCAAGCCTTTTCTCGGCATTTGCATCGGCCTGCAGATGCTGTTCGACAGGAGCGAAGAGGGTGGCATCGCAGGCCTCGGCTTGCTCGCCGGCACGGTGCGGCGCTTTGCGGAAGACTTGCGCGATCCCGCGAGCGGCGCGCGGCTCAAGGTGCCGCACATGGGCTGGAACGAGGTGATGCAGGCGCAAACTCACGCGCTGTGGCGCGACATCGGCGACGGCGCGCGCTTCTATTTCGTGCACAGCTACTACGCCGACGAGGCGGAACACGCGCTCGCGAGCGGGCGCACCCGCTACGGCTCGGTCTTTACCTGCGCGGTTGCGCGGGATAACATCTTTGCCGTACAGTTCCATCCGGAAAAGAGCCAAGCCGCAGGACTGCAGCTGCTGCGAAACTTCGTACACTGGCGACCCTGATCTCCGCGCATTCCGCGCAATCCCGGATTCGATTCGCGATCGTTCTTCTTCCGCCGCGCGTTCGCTGCCGCGCTCGGCCCATGCAATACCCGTCAATCAAGCCATGCTGATCATCCCCGCGATCGACCTCAAGGACGGGCGCTGCGTGCGCCTGAAGCAGGGCGACATGAAGACCGCCACCGTGTTCTCCGACGATCCGGTGGCCATGGCGCGCCACTGGGCGGACGAAGGCGCGCGCCGCCTGCACATCGTCGACCTGAACGGCGCGGTCGCAGGCCGGCCGAAGAACGAGAAAGTGATCCGCGAGATGATCAAGGCGGTCGGCGAGCGGCTGCCCATCCAGCTGGGCGGCGGCATCCGCGACCTCGACACGATCGAGAGCTACATCGACGCGGGGGTGGCCTTCGTGGTGATCGGCACCGCGGCTGTCAAGAATCCCGGCTTCCTGTCGGATGCTTGCTACGCCTTTCCCGGTCGCATCATCGCAGGGCTGGATGCCAAGGACGGCAAGGTCGCGGTGGAAGGCTGGTCGAAGATGACCGGGCACGACGTCGTCGACCTGGCGAAGAAATACGAAGAGTACGGCGTCGAGGCGCTCATCTACACCGACATCGGACGCGACGGCATGATGAGCGGTGTCAACGTCGAGGCCACGCTCAAGCTCGCGCAGGCGATCAAGACCCCGATCATCGCCTCGGGCGGCATCGCGAGCCTCGAGGACGTGCGGACGCTGTGCGAGAAGCTCTACCCGGAGGGGATCGTCGGCGCGATCACCGGCCGCGCGCTGTACGAGGGCACGCTCGACTTCAAGAAGGCGCAGGCGGCCGCAGACAAGGCGACCGGCAAGGGCGACTAGGCCATGGGCCTCGCCAAGCGCGTCATCCCGTGCCTCGACGTCACCGCGGGGCGCGTGGTGAAAGGCGTCAATTTCCTCGCGCTGCGCGACGCCGGCGACCCGGTCGAGATCGCGGCGCGCTACGACGCCGAGGGCGCCGACGAGCTCTGTTTCCTGGACATCACCGCGAGCTCGGACGAGCGCGACATCATCGTGCACGTGATCGAGGCGGTGGCCGAGCGCGTGTTCATACCGCTTACCGTGGGCGGCGGCGTGCGCAAGGTCGAGGACGTGCGCCGCCTGTTGAACGCTGGCGCGGACAAGGTGTCCATCAACACGGCGGCGGTGCAAAACCCGGAGCTGATACGCGAAGCCTCGGGCCGGGTAGGCAACCAGTGCATCGTCGTCGCGATCGACGCCAAGCGGCGCGCCGACGGCGCGGGCTGGGAGGTGTACACGCACGGCGGGCGCAGGCCGACCGGAATCGACGCGGTAGACTGGGCGCGGCGCATGCAGCAGGCCGGAGCCGGAGAGATCCTGCTCACGAGCATGGACCGCGACGGCACGCGCGAGGGCTTCGACCTCGGCCTCACGCGCGCGGTGAGCGATGCAGTCACCGTGCCGGTGATCGCCTCGGGCGGCGTCGGCACGCTTGCGCACATGGCCGAAGGAGTGCTCGAAGGCGGCGCCGACGCGGTGCTCGCGGCGAGCATCTTCCACTTCGGCGACTACAGCGTGCGCCAGGCGAAGGAGTACATGCGCGGCCGCGGCATCGAGGTCAGGCTATGAACGAATGGCTAGACGAGCTGAACTGGAACGAGCAGGGCCTCGTGCCGGCGATCGCGCAGGACGCCGCGAGCGGGCACGTGCTGACGCTCGCCTGGATGAACCGCGAGTCGCTCGCCGAGACCGCGAAGACCGGACGCGCCGTGTACTGGTCGCGCTCGCGCGGCCGGCTGTGGCGCAAGGGCGAAGAATCCGGCCACGTGCAGAAGGTGCTCGAAATGCGCCTGGACTGCGACGCCGACGCCCTGCTGCTCAAGGTCGAGCAGGTCGGGGGCATCGCCTGCCACACCGGGCGCGAACGCTGCTTTTTCCGCAAACTCGAGAACGGGAGGTGGGTGACGACCGATCCTGTGAAGAAGGATCCTTCGCTCATCTACGGAAAAAAATGAAGCCTGGAATGTACGAAGCGCTGGAGCGCATCGCCGCGGTGATAAACGAGCACCGGCGCGGCGATCCTGAGAAGTCCTACGTCGCGCGTCTCACCGCGAAGGGCGAGGACGCGGTGCTGAAGAAGATCGGCGAGGAGGCCACCGAGACGGTGCTCGCGGCGAAGGGCGGGGACCGTCTGCAGTTGGTGCGCGAGACGGCCGACCTGTGGTTCCACTGCATGATCGCGCTCGCGCAGCACGGCCTCGGCCCCGCCGACGTGCTCGCCGAGCTGCACCGGCGCGAGGGCATCTCGGGCATCGACGAGAAAGCCTCGCGCTACGGCGCCGGCAACGAGGGCAAATGACGGTGCAGGACTGCATCTTCTGCAAGATCGTGCGCGGCGACATCCCGTCGAAGAAGGTGTACGAGGACGAGGACGTGTTCGCGTTCCACGACATACGGCCGCTCGCGCCCGTGCACTTCATGATCATTCCGAAGCAGCACGTCGATTCGCTCTACGAGGCGGGCATGAAGCAGCACAAGGCGCTCGGCAAGATGCTCGCGCTCGCAGGCGAGCTTGCGCGCAAGGAAGGCGCAAACGACGGTTTTCGCGTCATCATCAATACCGGGCGGGTGGGACACCAGGAGGTGTATCATCTGCACATGCACGTGATCGGTGGCCCGGATACGCTGGGCCCCATGATTTCGAAGAGGAAATAGGAGGAATTTATGGGTTCGCTCAGCATCTGGCACTGGCTGATCGTCCTCGTCATCGTGATGCTGATCTTCGGCACGAAGAAGCTGCGCAACATCGGCACGGATCTCGGCGGCGCGGTGCGCGGATTCAAGGAAGGCATGCGCGAAGGCACCCGCGAAGGCGCTGAGGGCGCGACGCCGCCGCAGGTCACCGGCAAGACGGTCGAAGGCGAAGTAAAGGGCAAGACCGAGACCCGGGCCTAGGCCCGGGTCCCGACCCGCCGCCGTTTCGACTAACGGGCGCCTGGCGGGCGCCCTTTTCATCTGCGGATCCCGCGAGCTGACGTGTTCGACATCGGTTTTTCGGAGCTGCTGGTCATCGGCCTGGTCGCGCTGATCGTGATCGGTCCCGAGCGGCTGCCGCGCGTCGCGCGCACAGTCGGCCATCTGGCCGGCCGGCTGCAGCGCTACGTCAACGACGTGAAGGCCGATATCAACCGCGAGATGGAGCTCGACGAGCTGCGCAAGATGCGCGACGAGATGCAGCAGGCGGCGACCGAGATGGAGAGCTCGGTGCGCAAGGAGCTCGGCGAGACCGAGCAGGCGCTCAACCAGGCCGTGACCGAAGCTGCCGCACCCGCACCCGCACCCGCACCCGATCCCGCGCCGCATAAGGAACTACCGGAGAAGAGCGCCACGCCCGAGGCGCGTGGATGAGCGACCAAGACACCTTCATGTCGCACCTGATCGAGCTGCGCAAGCGGCTCGTGCATGCGGTGTTCGCGGTGCTCGCGGTGTTCGTGGTGCTGTTCATCTGGCCCGGCTCCGGCCCGATCTACGACTGGCTCGCGCTGCCGCTCATGCGGGCGCTGCCCGAGGGCACCAAGATGATCGCCACGGGGGTGGTGACTCCGTTCCTCGTGCCGATGAAGGTGACGGCGATGGTCGCCCTCTTCGTTGCCCTGCCGTACGTCCTGTACCAGGTCTGGGCGTTCGTCGCGCCGGGGCTCTACGAGCACGAGAAGAAGCTGGCGCTGCCGCTCATCGTCGGCAGCACGGTGCTCTTTTTCATGGGCGTCGCCTTCTGCTACTACTTCGTGTTCGTGCGCGTGTTCCACTTCATCCACCAGTTTGCGCCCAAGTCGATCACCCCTGCGCCGGACATCGAAGCCTACTTCAGCTTCGTGATCACGATGTTCATCGCCTTCGGGCTCACTTTCGAGATCCCGATCATCGTCATCATCCTGGTGCGCGTGGGCCTCGTCGACGTGGAGAAGCTGCGCGACGCGCGCCCGTACGTCATCGTCGGCGCGTTCGTCGTCGCCGCGGTCGTCACGCCGCCGGACGTGATCTCGCAGATCATGCTGGCGGTGCCGATGTGCCTGCTGTACGAGGCCGGGTTGTTTTTCGCGCGCTTCGTCGCCGCGCGCGCCAAGGAGGCGCAAGCCGAAGGGCCGCCGATGAGCGACGAAGAAATGGAGCGCGAGCTCGATCGAGCCGACCGCTAGCGCGCGCGAGCGCCGCGCCAGCTTATCTTTTCGTCTAGGTTACAGAATCCGCCGGTAGGAGTAGATTCTTCCCGCGGAAACCATCCCTATGTCGCAATTCAACGCCGGGCGCACTGCCAGTGAGGCGGTGTACCGGCCCAAGCTCACCACCAAGCAGTTCATCTGGCTGATCGGCAGCCTGTGCCGGGTGCATGGCGTGCCGTTCGATGCGGTGCGCTTGGTGCAGCGCTTTCCGGCGCCGCACCTGCGCGAAGGTCTGGTCGACGCGGTGCGCGCGCACGGCTTGCGCGCCGAGGTGCTGACGCCGAGCGGCAGCGAGCTGGAGGCATTGTCGCTGCCTGCGATCGCGTTCCTGCGCCCTGACATGACGCAAAGCCTGCCGGCGGTCCGACCCGAGCCGATTCCCGGGTTGATCGCCAAGTGCGATGCGGGCCGGCTGCTGTACGTCGAGGCTTGCACCGACCTGCCGCGCACGCGCTTCACGCGCAACTTCGAGGAGTTCTTCGAGCCCGACGTGATCGTCGCGGCGCCCGAGCGCGAGTCGCCGCGCTAGCCGCCGACGCGCAACCCGAACGCCCAGCACAGCGCCGAGAAGCTGAAGAAGGCGAGCGCGGTCGACACGAGGATCACCGCGGCGATGCGCTCGGCGTTCGCGCCCTGGCGCTCGGCGAACAGGAACACCGTGCCCGCGGCGGGCAGCGCCGCCGCGAGCACCAGCGTGCGCATCTCGAGCTGCGGCAGGCGAAAGACGTAGACGGCCATCAGCGCCGCGAGGTAGGGATGCGCGAGCAGCTTCGCGCCGGCGATGACGAATACGTCGGTGCGCGCGATGCGGGTGCCGGGACGGTAGAGCGACACCCCGATGGTGAACAGCGCGACCGGCACCGCCGCCTCGCCGAGCAGACGCACGAGCTGGTCGGCCGGCGGCCACAGCGCAAGCTGCGCGGCCGAGAATGCGCTGCCGGCGATCACGCCCCAGATCATCGGATTCTTCGCGATGCGCGCCAGCACGCCGGCGAGCGCGGCGCCGAAATCCGCGCCGTGGTGATCCTGCAGCGCCGAGAGCGCGAGCGCGAGCGACACCAGCACGAGGAGATCCGCCATGCCGGCGGCGATCAGCGGCGCGAGCGCCGCGTGGCCGAGGATCGGCGGCAGCAGCGCGAAGCCCATGTAGCCCCAGTTCGACCAGGATCCGGCGAGCGCCGCGAAGGCCGCGTCGCGCAAGCTCTCGCGGGCCATGCGGCGCACCAGCAGGACGACGGCGCCGAACAGCGCGAGCCCGGTCGCGAGGTAGGCGAAGAACACCGGCAGGTTGACCAGCTCGTCGAAGGGTGTGCGCGCGCTGAAGCGAAACAGCAGGCACGGCAGCGCGAAGTAGAGGACGAAGGTGTTGAGCGCCGGCACCGCGTTTTCCGGCAGAAGCCGCAGCCGCGCGGCGAGATAGCCGCACAGGATCAGGGCGAAGAACGGCGTGGTGACTTGGAAGATCGCGAGCATGAGGGCGCGACTATAAGTGAAGTGCAGTAGGCGAAACCGACCGGTTTTATCCCGTTGTCTAGATTACAAAATCCTGACGTCGGAGTAGATTTCCCAGCTGGGGGGATCTCTCGATGGCACAGGCCGCGGCTGCGCCGGCGGAGGGGGAGACGCACGGTCCGGCGCTAGATGGCGCGCAGTTCGTCTGGCTGGTCGGCAGCCTGTGCCGCATCAACCGCTTGTCGTTCGAATCGCGCCTGCTCGTGCAGCGCTTCCCGGCACCGCACAGCCTCAGGCAGTTTCTGGAGGCTCTGAAAGCTCTCGGCTTTCGTACCGGCGAGTCGGCGTGCGACCCGAAGCGGCTTCGTTTTCCCTGCGTCGCCTTCCTTAAGGGGGAGACGAGCCGTCCCGCGATCCTGGTCAAGCGCGACGGCGAGCACCTGCTGTATTTCGAGGCCGGTTCGCAGACGCCTGGGACAGTTCCCGTATCGAACTTCGCCGAGACCTTCGGGTCCACGGCGATCCTCGTGCGCCACGAGGCCGGAATCGAGCCGAAAGGCGACGGGGCCGAAGCTCCCGGCAAGTTCGGCTTCCGCTGGTTCTGGACGGAGCTCCTCAAGCACCGGCGCGTGTGCCGCAACGTGCTCGCCGCGTCGCTGTTCATCCAACTCCTTGGCTTCGCGACACCGCTCGGCACGCAGGTCGTGATCGACAAGGTCGTCGTCCATCAGACGCAGAGCACGCTCGTCGCGATCGCCGTAGGCCTTTTCATGTTCGGGCTGTTCAACGCCGGCATGACCTGGCTGCGCCAGTACTTTCTGATCCACACGGGAAACCGCGTCGACGCGGTGCTCGGCAGCCAAGTCTTCCGGCACATCCTGCGTCTGTACCTTCCCTATTTCGAGCATCGCCCGACAGGCGTGCTGGTCGCGCGCGTGCACGCCGTGGAGACGATCCGCGACTTTCTGGCAGGCGCAGCGGTCTCGCTACTTCTGGACCTCCCGTTCCTCCTGATCTTCGTCGCCGTGATGTTCTTCTACAGCTGGCAGCTCACCCTCATCGCCCTGGGCATGCTCGGGCTCGTGGCGGCGCTCAGCCTCGGAGTCACCCCGACCTTCCGCGCGCGGCTCAACCGGCAGTTCCTGCTCGGCGCGAGGAACCAGGCGTTTCTCACCGAATACGTCTCGGGCATCGAGACGGTCAAGTCGCTGCAGATGGAGCCGAGGCTGGAAGAGCGCTACGACGAGATCCTCGCCAACTACCTCGCCTCCAGCTTCGCCACCCGCACGCTCTCCAACACCTACAACGTCGCCGCCAACGCGCTCGAGCAGGTCATGACGCTCGCGATCCTGTGCGTCGGCGCGCTCCTGGTGATGCGCAACGACGGCTTCACCATCGGGATGCTCGTCGCCTTCCAGATGTTCGCCAGCCGCATGAGCCAGCCGATGCTGCGCTTGGCGAGCCTGTGGCAGGAGTTCCAGCAGGCGAACATCGCGATCAAGCGCCTGGGCGACATCATGGACGCGCCCGCCGAGCCGTACACGCTCGTCCCCTCGCGCGCGGCGGAAACGAAGGGCGAGATCGCCATCCGCGATCTGGGCTTCCGCTATTCGGCGGAGCAGCCCTGGCTCTTCCACGACTTCAGCCTGACGCTCAAGCCTGGCAGGCTCACGGTACTCACTGGACCGTCGGGCTCGGGAAAGAGCACGCTCGCGAAGCTGCTGCTCGGCTTCTACCAGCCCGAGGAAGGAAGGATTGAGATCGACGGCCGCGACCTGCGCCATCTTTCGGCCAACGAATTGCGCCAGTACTTCGGCATCGTGCCGCAGGAGACTTTCCTATTCTCGGGCACCATCTACGAGAACCTGATCGCCGCCAACCCCAACGCCGGCTTTCCCGACGTCGTCCAGGCCGCGAAGATCGCCGAGATCCACGACGTGATCGAAAAGCTCCCCAAGGGCTACAACACCGAGATCGGCGAGCACGGCGTCGGCCTCTCCGGCGGCCAGAAACAGCGCCTCGCAATCGCCCGGGCGATCCTCAAGCGCCCGAAGATTCTAGTTTTCGACGAAGCGACGAGTAGTCTTGATCAGGCAACCGCGGAGCAGTTCGCACAGACAGTGAACCAGCTCAAAGGACGCGTCACGACACTCTTCATCTCGCACCAGGTCCCGAAGGGACTGCAGGTGGACGAAGTCGTCAAGCTACGGGAAAAGACTGCTCAAATGCGAATTGTGGAGGACAGGCAAACATGAGTTGGCACAGTACCGAAGTCGTCGCGCACAGGCGTACCTTTTCAGAGTGCTGCGATCTCAGTGCGGTCGACAGTTCCGCCATGCTCAATTCCAGGAGGGTCATTGCATGAGGGCGCTGATTGCAATGCTGCTGTCGCTGCTGATCGTAACGGGTTGCGTGACCGCGTCAAAGTCGGACCTTGATTCCGAAGTGAACCGTCTGTGCGCAATCGATGGCGGGATCAAGATATACGAGACGGTAACGCTGCCGCCGCGGAAATTCGATAAGTACGGTGCTGTCAATGTCCCGCTTCAGAAATACGCCAAGCCGGAGGACGAGTATTACTACAGATGGGAAAGGACTTACTACAAGCGCGGAAATCCCGAAATGTGGCGCGACCATTTCCTTCTCTACCGCGCCGTTGACCACAAGCTACTGGGTGAGGCGACATCCTACTCCCGAAGAGGAGGCGATATTCCGAGCCCAATGCATGAGTCGTCTTACGGCTGCCCGCCTAATGCAGATATTTCTGTCCTGGAAGGACAGGTCTTCACGCCTAACCACGGATGAACGAACGAGTAACTCGCAAGCGCTGCGCAACCATGGTTCGCCGGTGGACCCGATAGACTTCGCGCCGCCGCTGCTGCGCATCCAGGAGCGCCCGCCCGCGCCGCTCGCGGGGTGGATGTTCCGCCTCCTGGTGGTGTTGCTCCTGTGCGTGATTGCATGGGCGACGCTCGCGCGGCTCGACATCGTCGCGGTCGCTGACGGCAAGCTCGTGCCGGCGCAGTACCTGCAGATCGTGCAGCCCGCCGAGCAGGGGCTGGTGAAGGAGATCCTGGTGCGCGAGGGGCAGAGCGTGAAGGCCGGGCAGGTGCTCTTGCGCATGGATCCGGTGTTCACCGCGGCGGACCTCGGCACGGCGCAGAACGAGTTCCACACCAAGCGCCTGGCGCTTGCGCGCATCGAGGCGCAGCTCGAGGGCAAGGCGCTCGAGCGCGCGACGGACGACCCGCCCGGGCTGTACGCGCAGGCCGAGGCACAGTACGCGGCGAACGTGACGGCGTACCGCAGCGCGCTCGCGCAGGAGCGAAGCCTCCTCGACAAGGCGCAGAACGACCTCGCCGCGGCGCGCACGACGAAGACGAAGCTCGAGGAGGTCCTGCCGACTTACGTCGAGCAGGAGAAGGCCTACCGCAAGCTCGCCCGGGACGGCTTCGCCGGTCAGCTCATGGCCGCTGACAAGGCGCGCGAGCGGATTGAGAAGGAGCAGGACCTGCGCGCGCAGGAGTTCGTGATCCGCTCCAACCTCGCGCTGATCGAGCAGTCGCGGCACAAGATCGCGCAGATCACGGCCGACTACCGGCGAAGCCTCGAAGCCGAGCGCGTCGAGACCGCCGCGCAGCTCGAGAAGGCGCGCCAGGAGCTCGCCAAGCATGCGCGCAGGAGCGAGCTCCTCGAGCTGCGCGCCCCCGCCGACGGAACGGTCAAAGACCTCGCCACGCACACGGCCGGCACCGTGGCCGCGCCCGGGACAATCCTCATGACGCTCGTGCCGGCGGGCGGGCGGCTGGTGGCGGAGGTATGGGTCGGCAACGACGACATCGGCTTCGTGCGCGCGGGCCAGAAGGTGCGGCTCAAGCTCGCGCCGTACCCGTTCCAGAAGTACGGCATGGCCGAGGGCACGGTCGAGCAGGTGAGCGCGGATGCGACCGAGGCGCCATCGCCCAACACGCGCTCGGACGCGCTCACCGGGCGCGACCGGCCGATGGGGCCGCTCGCCTACCGCGCTGTGGTCGCGCTCGAGCGCGACGCGCTCGAAGCCGCCGGCGCGCGCTTCGCGCTCGCACCCGGCATGCAGGTCGCCGCCGAGATTCACCTCGGCACGCGCAGCGTGCTCGAGTACCTGCTCTCGCCAGTGCAGAAGGCGTTTCACGAGGCCGGGCGCGAGCGTTAACAGGTCCGGGTTGTATTGTGTACGCCAGAAGCGTATAGTCGACCGTGTTCAGCTTCGTGGAGCTCGAGTCGTTCTCGCGAGCGCGGGCCGCGCTGCTGGATGACGACGCGTTTGCGTTGCTGCAGCGCTACTTGATGGTCGAGCCGAGGGCCGGCGACGTGATCCCGGGATCGGGCGGCTGCCGTAAGTTGCGCTGGGCGGCGAGCGGGCGCGGCAAGCGTGGCGGGGCGCGAGTGATCTACTTTCTTCGGTTGCAGGAGAACGAGATCGTGCTCGTCACGATGTACGCGAAGAGCGTGCGAGACAATATCGACCCGAAGCTGCTAAAGCAATTGAGGGACGCTTATGAGGAAAGCGCTTAGAAAGAGCGCCAAGCGCGACTTGAACGCCGAGCTGCGCGCGGCGCTAGCCGATGTCAAGGCGCGCCGCTGGGCGCGCAGGACGGAGTTCACGCGGCGCGCGGACGGCAGCGTGCGCAGGCGCATCGTCCTGGCGGACGGCACGGTCGAGAAGGACGAGATCGTGGCCGCGGACGACTGGGCACTCGCCGCGCGCGCGGGGACCGGGCTGTCGCAGGCGCAGTTCGCGCGCTTGATTGGCGTCTCGGTGCGTACGCTGCAAGAGTGGGAACAAGGCCGCAAGCGCCCTTCCGGGCCAGCCGCGTCGCTACTGAAGATCGTCGCGCGCGATCCGCACGTCGTTGATGCGTTGGCGTCTTAGGACGTACATCCGCTGACAGAAGGCGTCAGCGGGAGTTTGCTATCCTTTGGGGGTGAAGGCCACCCCCCCGACCGCTCATTGCGTGTCCCGGCCTTCGCGTTTTCATTCGAATAAAGGTCCGTGATGACGCGCCCGGCAGGCGGCGAGCTATCCGACTGGTCGCTCGAATCCGAAACCGCTGAGCGGCTGCGCTCGCTCGTGCGCCGCCGCAAGATCGGGCGCGCGTGGGGGAGCGAGCACTCGCCGAGCCGTATGGTCCTGCTCGCGGTGCTGGTCGGCATCGCCGGCGGCTTCGGCGCGGTGCTGTTCCGCGACCTGATCGGCCTGGTGCACAACCTGATGTTCCTCGGCAAGCTGTCGACCGCCTACGACGCCAACCTGCACACGCCCGCATCGCCGTGGGGCGCGTGGATCATCCTGGTGCCGGTGATCGGCGCGCTGGTGGTGGCCTTCATCGTCAAGAACTTCGCGCCCGAGGCGAAGGGCCACGGGGTGCCGGAGGTGATGGACGCGATCTACTACCGCGGCGGCGTGATACGCCCGGTGGTGACGCTCATCAAGGCGCTCGCCTCGGGAATCTCGATCGGCACCGGGGGCTCGGTCGGCCGCGAGGGCCCGATCATCCAGATCGCCTCGGCCTTCGGCTCGACGGTGGCGCGCATCGCGCGCTTGCCCGAGTGGCAGCGCATCACGCTGGTCGCGTGCGGAGGGGCGGCGGGCATCGCCGCCACTTTCAACACGCCGATCGGCGGGATGCTGTTCGCCATCGAGATCATTCTCCCGGAGATCAGCGCACGCACCGTGATCCCGGTCGCGCTCGCCGCCGGGGGGGCGACGTTCGTAGGGCGCATGTTCTTCGGCGACTTTCCGGCGTTCGATATCCCGGCGCTCGCCCTGCCGGAGTCGTACCACCTGTCGCTCGGCTCGGTCGTCGCGTATGCGCTGCTCGGCGTGATGTTCGGCGTGATGTCCTTCGTCTATATCCGCTCGATTTACGCGTTCGAAGACCGCTTCGAGAAGCTGCCCGGCGGCTACTACGGGCAGCACGTGCTTGGCATGGCGCTGGTCGGCACGATGTTCTACCTGTGCCAGCGCTATCTCGGACACTACTACGTCGCCGGGATCGGTTACGCGACGGTGCAGGACTCGCTCACGCACGCCCTCACCGATCCGTATCTGCTGCTGTTCCTTTGCCTTCTCAAGCTGCTCGCGACCTCGCTCACGCTCGGTTCGGGAGGGTCGGGCGGGATCTTCTCGCCGTCGCTGTTCATGGGCGCCACCTTCGGCGCCGGCTTCGCTCTGCTCGCCAACTCGACGGTGCCCATGCTGCACCTCGACGTCGCCGGCACCGCGGTGATCGGCATGGCGGCGCTCGTGGGCGCGGCGACGGGGGCGGTGGTCACCGCGATCGTCATGATCTTCGAGATGACGCGCGACTACAACGTGATCGTGCCGCTGATGCTCACGGTCTCGGTGGCCTATGGCATCCGGCGCCTGCTCATGACCGACAGTATCTACACGATGAAGCTCACGCGCCGCGGCCACGTCATTCCCGATGCGTTCCACACCAACCTGTACATGTTGCGCTCGGCGGCCGACTTCATCCGTACGCCCATGCGCCTCGCCGATACCGACCTGCCGTTCGCCGAGCTCGCGGAGCAGCTGGAGCGCCAGAGCTTCGTGCCGCACGTCCTGGTGACGCGCGAGGGCAAGGTGCACGGGGTGCTCTCTTCGCGCCGCATCGTGCACATGCTGAGGCGCGGCGACCGCGCAGGCACAGTCGGCGAGCACGCGCGCCCCGGTTTCGCGGTGGTGCACTCGCATGACCTGATCTTCGACGTCCTGGCGCGGCTGCGCGAGAGCGGCGCCGACGTAGCGCTCCTCACGCGCGAGGGCAGGCTCGACTCGGCCGATGACGTCACCGGCGTGGTGACCTGGAACGACATCCTGCTGCACGGCAATCTGCCGCTGCCGCTCCGCCGGCGCCGCCGCGCCTAGCCGCGCAGCCTGCGCGCGGCGGCGTTCCAGTGCTTCTCCAGGTTGGCGATCAGCGTCGGGCTGAAGTGGCAGCGCGCCTGCTCCCAGGCGTAGGTCGCCATGTAGCGGCGGAAGGAATCGAGCGGCTCCTCGCCGATCCGGAATGCGCGCCGGTTGCCGGCCGCGCTCACGACGCCCGATCCGGTCAGCGCGGCGACGCGCGCATCGATGGCGCGGTCCATGTCGCCGGGCGCGACCAGCTCGTCGCACACCAGGCGCCCCTCGGGGCTGTCGAAGTCCGTGCGCCGGTCGGCGAGCACAGCCTGGCGCGCGCCGCGCGCGCCGACGAAGCGCGCGAGGCGCAGGTTCGCCGCGCCGGGGATGATGCCTTCCTTGCGGGCCGGCAGCGTCATGTAGGCGTCGCGCTCGGCGATCACCTCGTCCATGACGAGCAGCAGCTGGCAGTGTCCGCCGATCGCGAAGCGCTCGACCGCGGCGATCCACAGCTTCTCGGCGGGCTCGGCGGCCGGATGCTCGGGGTCGATCTCCGGGCGCGCGAGCCCGCGGTAGAGCTTGTTCACCGCGCCCATGTCGCGCGCGAGGAACCACAGGAACGGTATGCGGCCGTGGTAGAGGTGCGTGAGGTTGATGCCGGCGCCGAAGACGCGCGCCCCGCTGTAGCGCGGATGCGCGACCGGATCGCCGCGGAGCACGCACACTTCGCTCGCGGGATCGAGCAGCGCGACGTCGATCGCAGTCTCGAAGCCGTCCAGCGTGCCCGCGTCCTCGGCGTTCAGCACCTCGGGGTTGCGCATGGAAAGCTCGAGCGCGCGCCCGCGCCGCACGAGGCGCGCCCCGGCGAGCTCGAGCGTGCCGCGCCGCGCGAGCTCGGGCAGCAGCGCGGCGGATTCCGCGCGCGGCAGGAGCATCGCGTGGCACAAGTGACGCCCTGCGCGCTCGTCTGCGAGTACGTGCGAGAGAAAGATCCCCTGGTCGACTTCGGCGCCGTCCTTGTCGCGCTGCATCAGCGACGCTTCGCGCGCGAGCTGCACGCGCCCGGGCACCAGGCCGGGAAACGCTTCGGCGGCCTCCTCGCAGAGCGCTTCGAGGCGCACGAAGCGCGAGCGGCTGCCGGTCAGGGCGCCGTACACGGCTGACACGTGGGAGGAAAGGAAATCGCTGCGCGTCTTTCTGCCGAGGTCGATCAGGGTTTCGGCGGCGACGCGCTCGGAGTCGTTGCGCGCGGGCTTCGCCGGCAGGCGCGCAAGGAGCGTTGCGCCGAGCGCCCAGTAGCGGCCGTGGCGCGCGGCGTCGGCCTCGAGCGAATCCGTGCGCTCGGGGCGCGCGCGCAGCCATTCGCGCGCCTCGCTCGCGGGCAGGCCGGCGGCGGCGAGCAGGGATTCGGCGGGAGGGTTCTCGGTCATGGCGCGCAGAACATAGCACGCCAAGACCGCGACGACGGCGTGGAAAACTAGGCCTTGCCGCCGGCGAGAAAGCGCTCGACGAGCGCGAACTGGTCGGGGACGTTTAGCGCCGGCGCGTGGCCGCAGCCGGCGATCGTGACCACCACCGCGCGCGGGCCGCGCTTTCTCATTTCGTCTGCGGTCTCCGCGAGCAGCAGGTCCGAGCTCTCGCCGCGCAGGCACAGCGTCGGCACGTCGATCGCGTCCCACGCCTCCCACTGGTCGTAGTCGTGCGGGTGGTGCACGAACTGCATCACCATGTTCGGATCGTAGTGCGGCGTGATCTTGCCTTCGGCGGTGCGGCGCACCGAGGTCTCGGCGAGGCGCCGCCACTGCTCGTCCGACAACCAGCCGTACGGCTTGTACACGGTCCTGAAGTACTGCTCGAGCTCGCTCACGCGCGCGAACTGCGGCGGGTTGCCGGCGTAGGCGCGGATGCGCTCGACCGCCGCGTCGCCCAGCTTCGGGCCGATGTCGTTCAGCACCAGGCGCCGGATGCGGCCTTTCAGCGCGCCGGCGGCGAGATGGATGCCGAGCGCGCCGCCCATCGAGGTGCCGAGCCAGTGGCAGCGGTCGATACCGAGCTGCTCGAGGAGCGACACCGCGAGCCGCGCGTAGAACTCGAGGCAGTACTCCTTCTGCGGTTCGGGGCTCCATTCGGAGAGGCCGCGGCCGAGCGTGTCCGGGCAGATCACGCGGTAGCGCGCGGCGAGGTGCGCGGCGATGTCGTCCATGTCGCGCCCGGTGCGCGCCAGGCCGTGCCAGGCGATCAGCGCTTCCTTGTTGCCCGCGCCCCACTCGGTGTAGTGGATCTCCCGCCCCTCGCAGATCACGTATTTCGAGATCATTTTCGCAGTCGTCCCACGATGCCCGTCGGAAGGTAGTAGACGCACAGGATAAAGAGCACCCCGAGCCACAAGAGCCACCGGTCGGGGTGCACCAGGTCGGGCAGCAGCGGCAGCCCCTTCAGCGCGCCGCTCGCCAGCTTCATCAGGTCGCGCAGGTAGGTCTGCGCCAGCACGAAGATCGTTGCGCCGAGCACCGCGCCGTACATCGTGCCCATCCCGCCGATCACCACCATCAGCAGGATGTCGACCATGATGTCGAAGGACAGCGTCGCGCCCGGGCCGGTATAGCGCAGCCAGACCGCATACAGCAGGCCCGCGGCGGTCGCGCCGAGCGCGCCGATGCAATTGGCCGCGGTGCGGTAGACGACGGTGCGGGTGCCGAGCGCTTCGGCGCGGAAGTCGTTCTCGCGGATCGAGAGCAGCACGCGGCCGAAGGGCGAATTGACGATGCGCAGCAGCACGAGGAACAGCGCGAGCGAGGCGGCGAACACCAGGTAGTAGGCCGCGAGGCGCGGCTGCAGCAGGCGCGGCAGGCTGAAATTGACGCCGTCCTCCCCGCCGGTGAGCCAGGACATCTGCGAGGCGAGGATCTGGAAGAACGCCGCCACCGCGAGCGTGATCATGGCGAAGAAGATCGCGCGCACGCGCAAGGACAGCAGGCCCACGCCGAGCGCGACCGCGGCCGAGAGCGCGAGCGCGAGCACGCCGCCCGCGGCGAGGCTCGCCCAGCTCGGTCCCCAGCCGGCCGCCGCTAGGCCGATGCCGTAGCCGCCGATGCCGAAGAACATGGTGTGCGCGAACGAGACGATGCCGGTGTAGCCGAGCAGCAGGTCGTAGCTCGCCGCGAGCAGCACGAACACGCACACCTTGGCGGCGACGTCGAGCGAGCGCGTGCCGGGGAAGACGAACGGCGCGAACGCGAGCGCGACGAGGACGACGAGCAGCGCCGCCGAGAGCGCGCGGCTGCGCGGCAGGTCCCCGGAGAGCAGGGTGCCGATCATTTGCCCACCGGATACAGTCCGCGCGGGCGCCACAGCAGCACCAGTACCATGAGCAGGATGTTCGAGCCGAGCGCGAGCTTGGGCGCGAGGAAACCGGTGTAGTTGGCCGTCAACCCGACGAGCAGCGCGCCGGCGAAGCAGCCGACGACCGATCCCAGGCCGCCGATGATGACCACGATGAAGATCAGCACCATCACCTGCATGCCCATCTGCGCGGTGAGCGACTCCTGGTACATCGCCCACATCACGCCGCCGAGACCCGCGAGCGCGCTGCCGGCGACGAACACGCCGACGAACAGCCGCCTGATGCGGTAGCCGAGCGACTCGACCATCTCGGCGTTCTCCACGCCCGCGCGCACGAGCAGCCCGATGCGCGTGCGGTTGAGCGCGAGCCACATGGCGCCGAACACGGCGAGCCCCACCACCACGGCGAGCACCCGGTAGCGCTCGATTGCCGCGTCGCCGAAGACGAACGCGCCGCCGAGCGACTCGGGCCGCGGCAGCGCGATCATGTCGGGCCCCCAGACGACGACGATCAGTTGCTCGACGACGATCAGGCCGCCCATCGTCACCAGGATCTGCCGCAGATGGTCGCCGTACACCGGCCGGATCACCACGCGCTCGAAGAACCAGCCGAGCGCGCCCGCGAGCGCGATCGCGGCGAGCACCGCGGGCACGATCGCCACCAGGTTGGCGCCGAGGTCTGCGGAGGCGGTCTGGGCCTTCATCGCGAGCAGCACCGATGCCGCCGCGTAGGCGCCGACCGAGATGAACGCGCCGTGCGCGAAGTTCATGACGTCCATCAGGCCGAACACGAGCGTCAGCCCCGAGGCCATCATGAAGATCATCATCCCCATCGCCAGGCCGGCCACGGTGAGCGTCACCCAGATCGGCAGGCTCGCGACCAGCGGCAGCGCAGCGAGCGCGAGCACCGGAACGAGCGCGACCGGCAGCCAGTCGCGCTTCACTGGTGCGCCTCCAGCGACAGCCCAAGCAGCCGCGCCTGCAGCGCCTCGTCGGCCGCGAGCGCGTCCATGCGCCCCGCGTGCACGATCCTGCCCGAGTCCATGACCGCGACCGTGTCGCCGAGCGATCTTGCGAAGTGAAAGTTCTGCTCGACGACGAGCATCGTGGTGTCGGTGCGCTTGAGCTCCCGGAACGCTTCGATCATGTTGCCGATGATCGCCGGTGCGAGGCCCTTGCTCGGCTCGTCGACGAGCAGGAGCTTCCTCGGCTCGACGATCGCGCGCGCGACCGCGAGCATCTGCTTTTGTCCGCCCGAGAGGTTGCCGGCGAGCGCGTGCCAGAACTTCTCCAGCGCGGGAAAGAGGCCGAAGATCCACGCCAGGCGCTTTTCGTCCGGCGGCCCGCCGCGCGCGGCGAGCAGCATGTTCTCCCGCACCGTGAGGCCGGCGAAGATGCCCATGTTCTCCGGCACGTAGGCCACGCCCAGGCGCGCGATGTCCGGAGTCGTCAGCCCCTGGATTTCCGCGTCTGCGTAGCGGATGCGGCCCGCGGAGGCGCGCCACAGGCCCATGATCGTGCGCAGGCAGGTGGTCTTGCCCGCGCCGTTCCTGCCGAGCAGCATCGTCAGCCCGCCGCGCGGCACCTCGAAGTCCACGCCCTGGAGGATGTGGTACTGGCCGATGCGGGTGTTCACTCCGGAGAGCGACAGGAGCGCCTCAGGCATGCGCCTTCACCCCAAGGTAGGCCTCCTGCACCACCGGCGAGGCGATCACCTCCTCGGGCGCGCCGTCGGCGACCAGCTCGCCCTGGTGCAGCACGACGATGCGGTCGGCCAGCGACCTCACCACGTCCATCTTGTGCTCGACCAGCAGCACGGTCTTGTCGCCCTGCGCCTTGATGTGCTCGATGAGTTCCAGGATCACCGGCACCTCGTCGACGCTCATGCCCGCGGTCGGCTCGTCGAACATGAACACCTCGGGCTCGAGCGCGAGCAGGATCGCGACCTCGAGCTTCCTCTGGTCGCCGTGCGCGAGCGCGGCGGCGGGCAGGTCGCGCTTGTCGGCGAGCGCGACGCGGTTCAGGGTGTGCTCGGCGCGCTCGATGAGCTCGACGTGCCGGCTCCACATCGAGAAGATGTCCTTGCCGCGGCCGGCGCGCGCCTGCACCGCGAGGCGCACGTTCTCGAGCACCGACAGGCGCGGGAAGAGGTTGGTGAGCTGGAACGCGCGTCCGATGCCGCGCCGCGTGCGCGCGGGAGCCGCCAGCGCGGTGACGTCCTCGCCGAACAGCGACACGCGCCCCGCGCTCGCCTTCAGCTGCCCCGAGATGAGGTTGAAGTACGTCGTCTTGCCGGCGCCGTTCGGCCCGACGATGGCGGTGAGCGTGCCCGGCCGGAAGGCGCAGGACACCGCGTTCACCGCCACGTGCCCGCCGAAGCGGATCGTCAGGCCGTGCGTCTCCAGGACCGGGTGCTCCACGGTCCTCTCCGTCGCGGCGCTAGCCGGTCAGCGCTTGTTCGTGATCGGGACGGGCAGCTCGGAAGCCGGGATCACGCGCACCAGGTCGAGCAGGTCCCACTCGTTCTTCTGCTCCGAGGCCTTCTTGATGCGGAACTCGAACATGTCCTGCATCGCCTGGTGGTCTTCCTTGCGGAAGGTCATCTTTCCCTTCGGCGTGTCGAACGACATGCCTTCCATGGCGTGGATCAGCTTCTCGGTGTCGGTGCCGTGGGCCTTCTTGATCGCATCGACGACCGCCACCGCCGCGGCCATCCCGCCGCAGGTGAAGAAGTCGGGCGGCTGGCCGTAGCGCTTCTCGTGCTCCTTCACCAGCCAGTCGTTCATCTTGTTCTTCGGGAAGCCGTAGTAGTAATAGATCGCGCCCTGCACCCCGGCGAGGTCCTTCCAGCCCTTCATCACGGGCAGGATGTTGCCGCCGGGCGCGAGCTCGATGCCGTAGCGCTCGGGCTTGAGCGCGGCGATCTTGGTCACCGGGTTCGGCCCGGCCCAGATGATCGCCAGCACCTTGCGCCCGGGCTTGTCCTTGAGCGCGGCGAAGATGCGCTCGGCGGGCGCGGTGAAGTCGGTCGTCTGCTGCGGCGCGTATTCCTCGTGCACGATCTTCGCCTTGGAGCCGACGGCCGCGAGCGCGTTCTTGAGCGCGTTCACGCCGTCGTGCCCGAACGCGTAGTCCTGCGCGAGCGTGGCGATCGAGACGTCGCCCTTCAGCGTCGCGGCGGCGGCAAGCCCGTCTTGCGTCGAGTTGCGCGCGGTGCGGAAGATGTAGCGGTTCCAGTCCTTGCCGGTGATCGAATCGGCGACCGCGGGCTCGACCACGAGGATCTTCTTGTACTCCGCGGCGACCGGCAGCATCGCGATGCCGATGCCGGAGTTGACCGGGCCGACCGCGATGTCGGCCTTGTCGTCGCCGAACGCGGATTCGAGCTGCGCCTTGCCGACGTCGGGCTTGTTCTGCGTGTCCTTCTCGATCACGACGATCTTGCGGCCGAGCACTTCCATCTTGCCGCCGGTCGCGTATTCGAGCCCCATCTTGAAGCCGATGTCGCTCTGCTTGGCGTAGGCCTCGAGCGGCCCGGTCTTGCCGTACACGTGCGCGATCTTGATGTCCTGGGCGAACGCCAAGCTGGCCGCGGCGGCCAAGGCAAGGCCGACGGCCCACTTCAATGTGCGGTTCATGCTCCCTCCTAGGTGGATGCTGCAAGCCGCGATTCGCAATGCGCGTGCCAGGCAAAGGAACTTCTTGATTGGAAACGCCCAGGTGAAAACCGCAGGACACCGCGTGAAGCCCGGTTTGTCTGGAACTCCTACATTTATCAGAAAGGCGTGTCCGATAGCCGGACACAATGTCCGTCAGATGGACAGCCGTTTTATCTCGGCGAGCTTCTCGTAGAGGGTCGCGCGCGAAATGCCGAGCAGCCGCGCCGCCGAGACCTTGTTTCCTCCGGTCACCTCGAGCGCCGAGCGGATCGAGCTGCGCTCGAGCTCCGCGATCAGCTGCGGCAGGGGGCGCAGCGGCTGGGCCGGCCGCGCGGCGGGCGCGCCGGGCAGAACGGCTGCGAAGTCCTCGGCCTCGAGACGCGCGCCGTCCGTGAGCATCGCCGCCTGCTCGAGCGCGTTCCTCAGCTCGCGTACGTTGCCGCGCCACTCATGCGCGGCGAGCGCCGCGAGCGCGCCCGGCGCGAGCTCGCGCTGCGGCATCCCGGTGCGCGCCGCGATGCTCTCGAGCAGGTTCTCGGCGAGCGCCGGCAGGTCGCCGAAGCGCTCGCGCAGCGCCGGCACGCGGATCGGCAGCACGCTCAGGCGGTAGTACAGATCCTCGCGGAAGCGCCCCTCGGCCACCAGCGCCTTCAAGTCGCGGCTGGTGGCCGCGATCACGCGCACGTCGACCTTTATCACCTTGTTGGAGCCGAGCGGCTCGATCTCCTGCTCCTGCAGCGCGCGCAGCAGCTTCGCCTGCAGCGCGACCGGCATGTCGCCGACCTCGTCCAGAAACAGCGTGCCGCCGTCGGCGAGCACGAAGCGGCCGTCGCGCCCCTTCCTTTCGGCCCCGGTATAGGCGCCGGGCGCGACGCCGAAGAACTCGGCTTCGAGCAGCGTCTCCGGCATCGCGGCGAGGTTCACGCTCACGAACGCCCGCTCGGCGCGCGCCGAAGCGGCGTGGATGGCATGCGCGAGCAGCTCCTTGCCGGTGCCGGTTTCGCCCACGAGCAGCACGTTGCCGTCGTTTTGCGCGGCGCGCCGCGCCTGGCGCTTGACCTCCAGTGCGGCGGGGCTCGCCCCGATGAAGCTGGCGAAGGTGTACTTGGCGCGGCGCTGCGCCGCGAGCTCGCGCCGCGCGTCGTCCAGGTCCTTCTGCAGGCGCGCGAACTTTGCGATGAGCGGCTGCAGCGTGGTCTCGGGATGGTCGAACAGCACCATGCCGAGCACGCCGATCACCGCGCCCGACTCGTCGCGCAAGGGGATGCGGCTGACGACGAAGGTGCCGGCCTTGTTGGTGAGCAGGTCGATGAGGATCGGCTTGCCGGTCTCGAGCACGTGGCGCATCAGCGTGTTGGGCACCACCTGCTCGACCGGCTTGCCGACGAAGTCCTCGGCGCGCTCGAAGCCGAGCGCCGGCAGGAAGCGCCTGTAGCCCTCGTTTATCCACACCACGCGCCCGCTGCGGTCCACCAGCATCATGCCTTCGCTCATGCTCGAGAACAGGTCGAACATGGAGCGCGCCGCGAGCTTCAGGATGTTCTCGGCGTCTAGCGGCAGCGCGGGCGTGCTCATTCGTCCGGCCTCGGCTGCGGCTTGGGGCGCCGCCCGACCGCCACGTCGAGCATCAGGTCCCGCTTGCCGCGGTGCACCTTCATGTGCGCATGGCTGCCCGGCTTGAGCGCCGCCACGAGGTTCAGCATCGCCGACCGGTCGGCGACCGGCTTGCCCTCGACCTCCGTCAGCACGTCGCCCGGCTTGAAGCCCGCCTTGTCGGCCGGGCCGCCTTGCAGTACGCCGGCGATGAGCGCGCCGCGCATCTCGCCGGGCTTGAGCGACTCGGCCGGACCCAGGCTGATCTCCTGGACCTCGACGCCGATCCATCCGCGCGTCACGGTACCGGTCTTGATGATCTGCTCGAACACGGACTTCGCGGTCGAGACCGGGATCGCGAAGCCGATCCCGTTCGAACCGCCCGATGGCGAGTAGATCGCCGCGTTTATGCCGACCAGGTTGCCGCGCGAATCGACCAGCGGCCCGCCGGAGTTGCCGGGATTGATCGCCGCGTCGGTCTGGATGAAGTTCTCGTAGGTATTGCCGGGGATGTGCAGCCCGCTGCGCCCGAGCGCCGAGACGATGCCGGAAGTCACGGTCTGGCCGACGCCGAAGGGATTGCCGATCGCGAGCACCACGTCGCCCACGCGCAGCGCGTCGGAAGAGCCGAAGGTGATCGCCGGCAGGCTGTCGGCATCGACGCGCAGCACCGCGAGGTCGGTCTCGGGGTCGTCGCCGACCACCTTGGCGAGCAGCTTCCTCCCGTTGGGCAGCGCAACCTCGATCTCTTCGGCCGCCTCGACGACGTGCTGATTGGTGAGGATGTAGCCGGACGGGCTGACGATGACGCCCGAGCCGAGGCTCGTGGTGCGCCGCTCCTCTTCAGGCAGCTGGTCGCCGAAGAAGCGCTTGAACAGAGGATCCTCGAACAGCGGATGGCGCGGCACGCGCACTTCCTTGGAGGTGAAGATGTTCACCACCGAAGGTGTGGCGTGCTCCACCGCGACGTGCAGCGACTCGGGCTCTATCTCGGCCGCCGCGTGCCGCACCGGCGCCTGCTGCAGCACCGCCACCCGCGCGCGCTGCGGGAGCCATTCGGGGTGGAAAGTCGAGACGACGAACAGCACCGCGACCGCGACGGTCGCGGCCTGCGAAAAGATGAGCCACAGCCGGTACATGCCTCGTTTAGCGTACCACAGGGGGGCGCCGTTCCCGCGCCTAGCCTGTCAAAGCCCTTTCATGGCTGAGGTCAAAAAACCTCCAAATATTGAAACGCTTAGCCTCGAATTCTTGGACTTCGCCGCGGTGCGTCGCTATAATGCCCCGCTTTATCGTTTTCCTGCCCTTTCCCTTCCAGGTTCGAGTCAATGAGCGATAACCAGCAACCCGACAAGACGCGCCGTACCCTGATCGTCGCCACCTCGGCGGTCGGCGGCGCGGCGACCGTGGGCGCCGCCGTGCCGTTCGTCGCCAGCATGCTGCCCTCCGAGCGCGCGAAGGCCGCGGGCGCGCCGATCGAGGTCGACATCTCGAAGCTCGCGCCGGGCGAGCTCGGCATCTACGACTGGCGCGGAAAGCCGGTATGGGTAATGAAGCGCACGCCGGCGATGCTCGAGGACATCAAGAAGGACGATTCGCTGGTCTCCGATCCGAACTCCGAAGTCGACCACCAGCCCGAGTACGCGAAGAACGAGTACCGCTCGCGCAAGCCGGAAATCATGGTGCTGGTGGGCGTGTGCACGCACCTCGGATGCTCGCCGGAGATGAAGGCGGCGAAGGCGCCGGACATGGGCGCGGAATGGAACGGCGGATTCTATTGCCCCTGCCACGGCTCGAAGTTCGACTATGCGGGGCGCGTCTACAAGGGCGTGCCGGCGCCGACCAACCTGATCGTGCCGCCGTACGCGTTCCTGTCGGACAACACCATCCTCATCGGCGAAGACAAGAAAGGGGCATAACCGATGGCAAGCCGTCTGATGTCGCTGTGGCAGTGGGTCGACTCCCGCATGCCGACGCTCGGCCAGGAGTACCGCAAGCACCTGACCGAGTACTACGCGCCGAAGAACTTCAACTTCTGGTACTTCTTCGGCTCGCTGGCGCTGCTGGTGCTCGTGATGCAGATCGTTTCGGGCATCTTCCTGACCATGAACTACAAGCCCGACGCGGCGCTCGCCTTCGGCTCGGTCGAGTACATCATGCGCGACGTGCCGGGCGGCTGGATCATCCGCTACATCCATTCGACCGGTGCCTCGGCGTTCTTCGTCGTCGTCTACCTGCACATGTTCCGCGCGATGCTCTACGGCTCGCACCGCCAGCCGCGCGAGCTGGTCTGGATCTTCGGGGTGCTGATCTATCTGTGCCTGATGGCGGAGGCCTTCATGGGCTACCTGCTGCCCTGGGGCCAGATGTCGTACTGGGGCGCGCAGGTGATCGTCAACCTGTTCGGCACGATTCCCTTCGTCGGCCCGGACCTGGCGCTCTGGATCCGCGGCGACTACGTGATCTCCGATGCCACGCTGAACCGCTTCTTCGCTTTCCACGTGATCGCGGTGCCGCTGGTGCTGCTCGGCCTGGTGGTGTTCCACCTGCTCGCGCTGCACGACGTCGGCTCGAACAACCCTGACGGCATCGAGATCAAGAAGAAGAAGGACGCGAACGGCAAGCCGCTCGACGGCATCCCCTTCCATCCCTACTACACGGTGAAGGACATCGTCGGCGCGGTGGTGTTCCTGGCGATCTTCGCGGTCGTGATGTTCTTCATTCCCAATATGGGCGGCTACTTCCTCGAGGCGAACAACTTCATCCCGGCGAACTCGCTGCAGACTCCTGGGCACATCGCGCCGCTGTGGTATTTCACGCCCTTCTACTCGATGCTGCGCGCGGTTCCGCCGCTGTTCAACTCGCAGTTCCCCGGGGTGCTCGTGATGGGCCTCGCGGTGCTGATCCTGTTCGCGCTGCCGTGGCTCGACCGCAGCCCGGTCAAGTCGATCCGCTACCGCGGCCCGATCTACAAGGGTGCGCTGGTCCTCTTCATCGCGTCGTTCGCGGTGCTGGCCTACCTCGGCACGGTGCCGACCAACATCTGGGGCCAGTTCGGCGACTGGCTGGGTGGAGTGGAGCGCGCGACGATCATCGCGCGCATCGGCACGATCCTGTATTTCGCGTTCTTCCTGCTGATGCCGTGGTACTCGAGGATCGACAAGACCAAGCCGGTGCCCGAGCGGGTGACGAAGTGAGGATCGCGCACATGAAGAAACTGCTCATCGCCCTGCTGTTTGCGCCGCTCGTCTGCTGGGCCGAGGAAGGCGGCTACCGCCTGGACCACGCGCCAATCGACCCGACCGACCTGGTGAGCCTGCAGGCCGGGGCGCGCACCTTCGTCAACTACTGCATGGGCTGCCACAGCGCGAATTTCATGCGCTACAACCGGCTCACCGACCTCGGCCTCACCGAGCAGGAGATCAAGGACAACCTCATCTTCACCGGCGAGAAGGTGGGCGAGACGATGAAGATCGCCATGACCCCCACGGAGGGCAAGGCCTGGTTCGGCGTGGCGCCGCCCGACCTTTCGGTCATCGCGCGCGCCCGCGGCGCGGACTGGCTGTACACCTACCTGCGCAGCTTCTACCGCGATCCGAAGACGACCACGGGCTGGAACAACCTGGTGTTCCCGAACGTCGGCATGCCGCACGTGCTGTGGACGCTGCAGGGTGAGAAGGGGCTGAAGGTCGTGAAGACTCCCGAGGAGGGCGGCCACGAGCGCGTCGAATACGAGCTGACCGACATCTCCAAGGGCGCGCAGAACACGGTCGAGTACGACACCACCGTGCGCGACCTGGTGAATTTCCTGGTCTACATGGGCGAGCCGGCCGCCATGAGCCGCGAGCGCATCGGCATCGTGGTGCTGTTCGTGCTGCTCATCCTGTTCGCGCTCACCTACGCGCTCAAGAAGGAGTACTGGAAAGACGTGAAGTAACGGCGCTCAACGCCGCGACTTCGGGCCGGGCGGCGGAACCGTCCGGCTTTTTTCTCTGCACCGAGGTCAAGCATCATGATGCAACTGTATTCCGGCACCACCTGTCCGTTCAGCCACCGCTGCCGCTTCGTGCTCTATGAGAAGGGCATGGACTTCCAGGTCATCGACGTCGACATGTACAACAAGCCGGAAGATATCGCGGTGATGAATCCGTACAACCGCCTGCCCGTGCTCGTCGAGCGCGACCTGGTGCTGTACGAATCCAACATCATCAACGAATACATCGACGAGCGTTTCCCGCACCCGCAGCTCATGCCGGCCGACCCGGTGATGCGCGCCCGCGCGCGGCTCATGCTGTTCAACATGGAAGTCGAGCTGTTCTCGCACATCGACGCGCTCGACTCGGGCAAGGAAAAGCAGGTCGAGAAGGCGCGCCAGCACGTCGGCGACCGGCTGATCGAGCTCTCGCCCGTGTTCACGCGCACCAAGTACATGCTGGGCGACGACTTCACCATGCTCGACGTGGCGATCGCGCCGCTCCTGTGGCGCCTGGACCACTACGGCATCCGCCTGGGCAAGACCGCCGCGCCGCTCATGAAGTACGCCGAGCGCATCTTCTCGCGCCCCGCCTTCATCGAGGCGCTCACCCCCTCGGAAAAGGTGATGCGCAAGTAGGCGCGATGGCCGAGATCTCGAACAAGCCGTACCTGCTGCGCGCCCTGTACGAATGGTGCGTGGACAACGGCTACACGCCGCACCTCGCGGTCAAGGTCGACTCGCGCACCCAGGTGCCGAGCGAGCACGTGAGGAACGGCGAGATCACGCTGAACATCGGGACGACCGCGGTACACAAGCTGCAGATGGGCAACGAGCTGATCGAGTTCTCGGCGCGCTTCGGCGGCGTGGCGCGCCACCTGTCGGTGCCGGTGGCGAACGTGTACGCGCTGTACGCGCGCGAGACGGGGCACGGCATGACCTTCGAGGTCGAGGTCGGCGCTCCGCCGGCGCAGGTGCACGGCGAGCTCGAGCCGGTCGCCGGCGGCGCGACGCCCGCGCTTCCGGTGCCCGCCGAGGAAGGCGCACCCAAGCCGCCCCGGCCGCCCAAGCCGACCGCGGGCAAGCCCACGCTGCGGCGCGTGAAGTAGACTCGCGGCAGGGCCGGCTTAGCTCAGTCGGTAGAGCAGCGGTTTTGTAAACCGAAGGTCGCGGGTTCGATTCCTGCAGCCGGCACCAAAGACCGCTCAGGGTGGCAGCCCAGGTAACGCTCGCGCATCAAAGGCGGTAAACCTGGGCTCGAATCCAGGTGGCGCGGTATGTAAGTCGTGGACGGCGCACGCTCACTCGGCGTCGCCTGAGTCCGCACGCCAAAATACAGACCCCGCCGAGGCGGGGTCTATACACGGCTTTGTGCGACGCTGACTAGCGGATGCGCTTGCGGCTAAATCCGATTCCGGCTAAGCCCAACCCGAGGAGCGCTATCGTCGCCGGCTCGGGCACAGTGTTTCCGCACGTACCGGTCGCGCTACATCCCGGATTCAGAATGTCCGCAGTCACGAACAATCCGTCCTCCGCCTGATTCGGCAAGTTGCCGATCTGGGTCGCCACAAACTGTGTTCCGTTGAAATGAACATCCCAGATGGGCGAATTGCTCCCAAGTTCGGCGGATACGATCGCATCGCCCAGCATGCCGCCGAACTGCGAGGCATCCGCTTTGTAGACGTTCAGGGGGTAATTGGTCGCGTAATAACCCTCAATCGAATTTCCGCTCACCCCGAGGTTCAGCGGCACGAATGACAGCTGCTCTGCAAGCGGGATGGTGGTAGGGTTCCCTACGCCGTCCACCACAGGAATTTGCGTGACAACGCCGGAATTGCTGATCGCATATATTGCGTTCGCGGTTTCCGATGCCACGACCACCTGACCCGCATAGGCGCCAAAGGTCGACGGCGCGATGTCGGCGCCTTCGGTGACTTGGCTGCCCACGTTGCCGACAAGCGTTGCAGTCCCGCTGCTGTTGACCCTGTAGACTGAGCCGTTATCCGTCGTGACGATCATATCGTTGCCGAACGTGCCAACCGCATCGAAAGTGATGCCCTTCACGTTGCCGCTAAGCCCGGACACGAAGAGGTTAGCCGACGAGCCATCATTGGTGACATGCACGACGTTGTTATAGTTGCCGACATAGATATCGCGATTGGGAAAGGACCCGAGCCCGAGGGAACTGCCGAGCGGGTTCTCGCCGAAGCCGGAGCCAATCAAAGGGGTGGTCATGAACGACGTGACGCTGCCGCCGCTAGTGCCGACCTGGTAAAGGCTACTAGAGAAATAGTACGAACCGACGAACTTATCGCCGGCGTACACGAACCCAATCGGCGATGCGGTCTGTCCGGAGGCGAAGAGGTTCAGCGTAATGGAAGCCTGCGCCTGCGAACCCCAGCCAATTCCAATGGAAGTTGCGAAAACAACAGATGCAACAAAAGCAACCCGCTTCATGGCGGCTCCCCCTTCTCCCTTGAGCGACGACATGCGCTCTATTACTTAATATCTAGCAAGAATCCAACCAGGCGATTCAAGCTATTGATCCATCGTCCTAATGCTAAAACCGAGGGCACCTGTATGTCGGGGCATGTAAGATTTTCCGACGGATCGGTACAAGTCACTGGGTGAGCCGGCACCTGTGGCACATGTCGTCACCCGGATATTCCCGCATTGCGACCGCTCCCTAAGCCTCATCATGCTATGTAGGCGTACGCGAAAGTCACCGCCAGCGGCCGCAGCGCGGCAGGGCTATTTTCGCGACTAACCTGACGGGTTTGCAGGGTGTCGTACGCTTTTACATTTCCATTCTGGCTTGGTGCATTCAACGCGATAACGTACTGAAAATTCGAGATTTGCTGACCTTGGCGCGGCTCTTGCTACGCACCTTCGCCTGCCTCATGGAGCACACGAGGCCAAAGGGGGGACAAATGAATCGAATTCTTCGCCAGAACCTGGGTGCGACCATGTTGATCGCCTTGGCGGGCGCGGCGGGGACCGCGCATGCAGACGTGGTATTCAACGGCAGCTTGTACTACACGACCTACAACGGTGGACAGAACGTCTGGTCAACCGACTATAGCTACAACAGCACGACGCCGAGCTTTACCCTCAGCAACAACACGTACATCGCATCGACGGCTGGCGCCGATGGCATCTTATTTGCGCCGGATGGAAACTTGGTTATTGCCGGCCAGGGCAACCAAAAGCTTCACGAGATCACGACAGGTGGCGCGGCAGTGAACACCGTAGACGCTGGGACGGGCTCGTATCACATGGCGCTTTCGAGCAACGCGTCGAATGCCATCCTTTACAACCTGTGGAACGGGTCTGGAAGCGGCGGGACTACCGCTATCTCGGCGACCACATTATCCGGTGGAGGATTGTCCGCCGCCGGCGTTACCTACTCGGTTTCATGCTTCACGGGCACCGCCTGCAGCACCGACGTACGCGGTCTCGCCTACGATCCAGTTAACGGCATTTGGTACTACGGTACAGCGGGAGACGGAGCGTCTGGCACGTTTGGCACAGTTGCCTTCGACGACACCGCCCACACTGCGACGCTGACGCAGAAAGAAGGCGGCGTGTATGCGCACGGGCTCACTTACGATCCGTACTCGAAGACGATCATTATGAGCAGTGCCACAACGGTTGAGCAGTACGACCCCGCGACGACTACCTTTCATACGACCACCATTGGGCCTGCCGGAAACAACCTCGACCAGTCGGCGGTCGATGGACAAGGGCACCTCCTTCTGGCAGGAAATGCCGGATACCTTGAGTTTATCGATTACGCTTCTTCCGGCTTCATCGATAGCGCGACATATACCAATACGACATTCCTTGCGAATTATCTCGATGACATCGCGCCGTTGTCCGGGACCGGCTCCCAATGCCCGCCCGGCGAAGTGTGCACTGTGCCCGAGCCTGGCACGATAGCGCTTCTCGGTGTCGGTCTCGCCGGCTTGGGCTTCGGCCGCCGGAGGCGCTCGAGCTAACATTACGAGGTCGCCACACAGGCCCCGCTTCGGCGGGGCTTTTCATTTATGCGCCTCGCGGATGCGCGACAATCCGCTGGAGTTCGCTTTTTGCGCCGACGGAAGAAAGGAGCTATTGGGGGAGGTTGCCAATGAAAATCGCGTGTTTGCTTGCCGGCCTGCTCCTCATGTACAGCGGATCGTTATTCGCAGGCCCGAGGCTTTGGAGTGGTAAGCAATTGTTGCCGTATTACCAGGCTTATGAGTCCGCGACTGCGAAACGAGAAAGGAGTTCGGATTTGGGAGCCTTTGCGCTCTATCTCGGTTACATTCGCGGAGCCTACGAGGTACTAGCGGCCTCACCTGAATCAGAGATGTGCATCCATAACTCCGTCACTATTGAACAGATCGCACGTGTGGTAGGCCGCTACATGATAGAAAACCCGAAGCAATTAAATCTCCCAGCTTTCTATATTGTTTCCGAATCGCTGAAGGATGCATATCCATGTAAGTAGGCGATTCAATTGCCAGGAAACTGGTCGCATCAGGGTCGGGGCAGCGGGGCGCGCGCCCGAAATAGTCTGACGGAGCGCGACAGTACGGCGGGCGCCGCACCCGCTACACTGAATGAGTGCGCGTGATTCGTGCGATTCTTCGACTGCTTCAGTTGGTCGCGCTGTCGGCGGCGATTGCCGGGCCGGCCGCGGCGCAGAACTGTGGCTGGTCCCGTATCGACCACCGCGTGGGCTACGATGATTCGGGCATCTGGAACCCGAACGTCTACCGCGGCGTGGTCGGCGCGCTGACGCTTGCGCAGATCGGGGGCGCGATCTACGAAGGATCCGAGACGCGATTCGGCAAGACGATGTGGCAGGGGATGGATTCCGAGATCATCTCCGCCGTGACCGCGAACGTCAGCAAGTACGCCTTCACGCGGGTGCGCCCCAGCAACACGGATAACCCATGCCTGTGGTTCCAGGGCGGCTCGAACTACAGCTTCCCGAGCGGCGAGGCGGCGACTGCCGCGGGTCTGGTGACGCCGTACGTGCTCGAGTACGGCAGCGAGCATCCGGCGGCCTACAGTTTGCTGCTGCTTCCGCTGTACGTCGGCGTCGGGCGCATAAAGAACCACGCGCACTGGCAGACGGACGTGCTCGCCGGCTGGGCGGTCGGCGGCCTCTCGGGCTGGTATGCGCATAGCCGCGACGTGCCGATCCTGATCGAGATCCTGCCGCACGGCGCCGCCGTGGGCTGGCACAAGCAGTTCTAGGCGCGCGCAGCGCCCGGCCAAAAGAAAAAGGCCCGGTCTCCCGGGCCTTTCCTTGGTTGTCGCGCCGCGCTTAGAGCGGGCGGACGTTCGCCGCTTGCATGCCCTTCGGGCCTTTCTGCGATTCGAACTCGACCTTCTGGCCTTCCTTGAGCGTCTTGAAGCCGCTCATCTGGATTGCGCTGTGATGCGCGAACACGTCTTCGCCGCCCCCATCGGGAGTGATGAAGCCGAAGCCTTTTTGATCGCTGAACCATTTCACCGTACCGGTGGCCATGTTGCTTCCTTCATTGAGTGTGCCAAGGCGTATCCGGGCCGAGGCCTTCCGGGCACGACGTCAAGAAGGGGAACTGACTGCCACTGCGGTCGCCGCGAACGCGGCGTGAGGGGTCTGCATATTCACTTCGCTGCTTGATCAGCCTGCGGGCTGCACTATACCACGCTTTGCGCGCGCGCTACGATGGCCCGTCCCCTGTCATCCCGCGGGCGCTGCCATGGCCGACCTGTCCGACTTCGACTCCTCCGCCTTCTGGCGCGTGAACCCGCCAGACGCGGATCCGCGCGAAACACGCGAATGGCTCGAGGCGTTCGACGCGCTGGTGGAGACCGAAGGCCGCGAGCGCGCGATGTTCCTGCTGCGCAAGCTGCTCGAGCACGCGCGCGCGCGCCGCGTGCCGATGCCGCCGGTGCTGAACACCCCGTACCGCAACAGCGTGGCGCTCGCCGAGCAGCCGCAGTTCCCCGGCAACCTCGAGCTCGAGCAGCGCCTCTCGGCGATCGTGCGCTGGAACGCGCTCGCCATGGTGGTGCGTGCCAACCTCGCCTACCCCGAGCTCGGCGGCCACATCGCGAGCTACGCCTCGGCCGCGGACCTGTTCGAAGTGGGCTTCAACCACTTCTTCCGCGCCGGCCAGGACGGCGACCTCGTGTATTTCCAGCCGCATTCCGCGCCGGGCGTCTATGCGAGGGCTTACCTCGAAAACCGATTGACTGAAGAACAGCTCGACCATTACCGGCGCGAAACGGAAGGCAAGGGGCTTTCCTCGTACTGCCATCCTTACCTGATGCCGAGCTTCTGGCAGTTCCCGACGGGCTCGATGGGCCTCGGGCCGATCGCCGCGATCTACCAGGCGCGCTTCATGCGTTACCTCGCCGACCGCAAGCTGCTCGACACCGCGCGGCGCAAGGTATGGGCCTTCGTCGGCGACGGCGAGATGGACGAGCCCGAGTCGCTCGCCGGGCTGTCGGTCGCCGCGCGCGAGGGGCTCGACAACCTGATCTTCGTGGTGAACTGCAACCTGCAGCGCCTGGACGGCCCGGTGCGCGGCAACGGCTCGATCGTGCAGGAGCTGGAGGGCTTGTTCGCCGGCGCCGGCTGGAACGTGGTGAAGCTCCTGTGGGGCTCGGACTGGGATCCGCTGTTTGCGCGCGACGAGAGCGGCGTGCTGCTCAAGCGCCTGCACGAGACGGTCGACGGCGAGTTCCAGACTTACGCCGCGACCGACGGGCGCTTCAACCGCGAGCACTTCTTCAACAAGTATCCGGACCTGCAGGCGCTCGCGGCCGACATGTCGGACGACGACATCGACCGCCTGCACCGCGGCGGCCACGATCCGGTCAAGATCTACGCCGCCTACCACGCCGCCGCGCAGCACCGCGGCCGGCCGACGGTGATCCTGGCGCAGACGAAGAAGGGCTACGGCATGGGCTCGTGGGGCCAGGGCAAGATGGGCACGCACCAGCAAAAGAAGCTGGACGACGAGGCGTTGAAGGCATTCCGCGACCGCTTCGCGCTGCCGCTGTCCGACGAGCACGTCGCGTCGCTGCGCTTCTACCACCCCGGCGCCGACAGCCCCGAGATCAAGTACCTGAACGCCTGCCGGCAGAAGCTCGGCGGCTATCTGCCGGCGCGCTCGGCCGCGGCGCCGAAGCTCGCCGTGCCCGCGCCGGGCCGGCTGCTCGAGGGCACCGCGCGCGAGCAATCGACCACCATGGTGTTCGTGCAGCTGCTCGCGCAGCTCCTGAAGGATCCGCAGCTCGGGCCGCGTGTGGTGCCGATCGTCGCCGACGAGGCGCGCACCTTCGGCATGCAGACGCTGTTCCGTCAGGTCGGCATCTACTCGGCGCTCGGTCAGCTCTACGAGCCCGAGGACCACGACGAGCTGCTCTACTACAAGGAGGCGAAGGACGGCCAGATCCTGGAGGAGGGCATCACCGAGGCCGGAGCGCTCGCCTCGTGGATCGCGGCCGCGACCGCGTATTCGGCGCACGGCACGCCGATGCTGCCGTTCTACGTCTACTACTCGATGTTCGGCTTCCAGCGCGTGGGGGACCTGGTGTGGGCAGCGGCCGACTCGCGCTCGCGCGGCTTTCTCGTCGGCGGCACCGCCGGCCGCACCACGCTCTCGGGCGAGGGCCTGCAGCACCAGGACGGCTCGAGCCACCTCGCCGCGGCGGCGATTCCCAACTGCCGCGCCTGGGATCCGTGCTTCGGCTACGAGCTGGCGACGATCGTCGAGGATGGCGCGCGTCGCATGCTGGAAGCGCAGGCGGACGTGTTCTACTACCTGACGGTCGCGAACGAGAACTACGCGCACCCGCCGCTGCCCGAAGGCGCACGCGAGGGCATCCTGAAGGGCATGTACCTCGTCGAGCGGCGCGCGAACGCGAAGCTGCAGCTGCTCGCCTCGGGGCCGATCCTGCGCGAGGCACTCGCCGCTGCGCAGCTTCTCGAGCGCGAGCACGGCGTGGCGGCGAACGTCTGGAGCGTCACGAGCTGGAGCGAGTTGCGCTGGGATGGGCTCGCCTCGAGGCCTTCCCCGGCGATTGGCGAAATTCGTTCGAGGGTCGATAAGCCCTGGATGACGCGCTGCCTCGAAGGTACCGAAGGCCCGATCGTCGCGGCGAGCGACTACGTGAGCGCGCTCGCCGACTTGCCGCGCGCCTGGGCGCCCGCTGGGCGGCGCTACGTCGCGCTCGGCACCGACGGCTTCGGGCGCAGCGACACGCGCGCCGCGCTCAGGAAGTTCTTCGGGGTGGACCGCGACGCAATCGTCGCCACGGCGTTAGCCGTCCTGTAAACCCCGGCAGCGCTCTAGTCGGTCTCGCGCGCCTTGTGCTCGCGGATGGCGTGCGCGAAATCGAGCACCGTCTGCGCGAGCGCCACGCGGTCTTCCGGCGTACGCATCACCGTGTGCGCGATCAGCACCTCGATGCCGCTCGCCAGTATGCCGTCGGCCTGCGCCTCGTCCACCGCATCGATGACGAAGCCGTCGATCAGCTTGTAGTACTCCATCGCCGCCGAGCGCGGCGAGACCTCGCGCCCGAGCTCGCGCATCATCTTGCCCGCGGTGCCGGAGAGCGCCTTGGCGCCGACGATCGGCGTCACTGCGACCACCGGCGCGCCGCGCTTCCTGAGAAGCTGCTTCATGCCGCCGATCTCGAGGATCGGGCGGATCGAGTGGAAGGGGTTCGCCGGCCCGATGATGACGGCCTCCAGGTCGTTCGCGTGCAGGGCGTCGAGCACCTCGTCGGAGACGCGCGCGTCCTCGGCGCCCGCGTAGCGGAACTCTTTCACCGCGGGCTCGCAGGCGAGCGCGTTGTAGTATTCGGGGAAGGTGACCGCGCCGTCGGTGGTCTCGACCCAGGTGCGCACCTGGTCGTCGCTCATCGGCAGCACGCGCGCGGAGATGCCGAGGTTGCGCGCGAACTGCAGCGTAAGCGCGGTGAGGCTGCGGTCGTCGCGCCGCCCGTCTGCGCGCAGCAGCGCCGCGGCGAGCGACTTGTCGCCCAGCATCGGGCGGTCCGGGCCGCCGAGCGCGGTCAGCATGCCGTACAGCGACTTCGTCTCGCCCGCGGGCTGCCAGCCCGCCGCGGGGCTCGCCATGCCGGCGAGCGTGTACAGCACGGTGTCGATGTCGGGGGAGAACGCGAGCCCGAGGTGCTCGAAGTCGTCGCCGGTGTTGCAGATCACCGCCAGGTCTGCGCCGCGCAGCCTGTACAGCCCGTCGGCGAGCTTCGCCGCGCCCACCTGTCCAGCCAACGTCACGACGGTGCCCAAGCGCGCCTCCGGTGTCGGTTATCGCGCCGATTCTAGCCGAGCGCCTGCGAGCGCGCCGGCAAGCGCGAGCGAGCGCTCGCGCAGCGCGCGCCGCTCGGCGGGGCTCAGGCCCGCCGGGTCGAAGCGATGGCGCTGGTGCAGCGCGAGCGCCGCGGCGATCTCGGTGCGCGTCGCATCGTCCAGACCGCCCGCAGCGCGCAGCGCCCAGGCGGCGAGCGATTCGTGCGCTCCGCGCGGCGTGGCGCGGCGCGCGAGCGCGCGCTCGACCGCGTAGAACTCGGAGTCCGTGCCCGGGTAGCGCCGTGCGGGCGGCGCCGCGGCGAAAGCGCTGCGGCGCAGCGCACCGCGCCGCACGGCGAAGCGCAGGCCGAGCGCCGCGACGAGCAGGGCGAGCCCCCACCACCACAGGCCGGACGCCTCGCCCGGCTCGCGCCGCTGCCAGCGGTACAGCGCCCAGCGCAGGAAGTCCTCGATGCCCTCCCAGGCGGGCGCCTGCGCGGCCTCCGCCTCGAACCAGACGGGAGGCGTGTTATCCAGGTCGATCCAGCGCCCGCCGATGAAGGCGCGCGTCCAGGCGTGCGCGTGCCGCGCGCGCACGAGCACCGCGCCCTCGAGCGGGCTGTATTCGCGCGCCACGTAGCCGACCGCGTAGCGCGCCGGTACGCCGGCAGCGCGCAAGAGCAGCGTCGTCGCCGCGGCGAAGTACTCGCAGTGGCCGCTGTGCGACACCTGCAGGAAGTCGCCGAGCGCCGTCATGCCCACGCGCGGCGCGTGCGCGCGGTAGGTCGAATAGCTGAAGCCCGCGAGGTACGCGGCGACTCGGCGCGCCGCCTCGGCGCTGGAGAGCCCGTGCAGGCCGATTTGCGCGGCCACGCGCGCGAGCGTCGGCTCCTCGGCGGCGGGCTCGGCGAGATCGAGCGGCGTCGGCGGCGCTTCGTCCGCGCCCGCGTCCGCGCCGTAGCGCGCCACGTAGCGGATCCAGTCGCCTTTCGCGTCGGCGAGCACCGCGCCAAGGCCGTTTGCGCGCATCGCGTCGGCGGGCAGCCCGGCCACGCTCAGCGTGCCGGCGGGCAGCGCGAGCAGCAGGCGGCCGTCGGTGGCGCGCGCGTCGATCGCGAGCGAGGCGTGCGGCGTGCCCTGCGCAAGCACCCAGGTCGCGCCGTCGGGCTCGCTTTTCAGCGGCGCAAGGGGCGCCGCACGCGCCGACCAGGTCCCGCCGGCGTAGCTGTTGTAGCTCGCGGCGTGCAGCAGTCGCGCGCGCTGTTCCTGTCCCGCGGGAACCCGCACGCGCATGAGGATCGCGTCCTCGAGCTTGAGGCGCCCGATGGCGCCTATGTCGGTGTGGTTGCGGTACGGATCGACCGGCGCTCGCAGCGCCCAGTCGGCGGCGAGCGTCTCGAGGTGTGCCTGCAGGCGCGCGAGGCCTACGTGTCCCACATAACCGAGCGCTGCGGCGAGCGCGAAGGCGACGCCCCAGGCGGCACGTGCGGCGCGCCGCGGGCGCCGCGCGTACAGCGTCCAGGCGGCGAGCGCGATCGTGCCGGCGTAGTAGCTCGGCCCGCGCCAGTTGGCGCCGCCCGCGGCGATCACCGCCGCCGCCAGGTACGCGCCAGACAAGTCGACCGCCGGATCGGCGTAGCCGGGGTCGCGCGCCTTGCGCCGGCGCACGGTGTAGAAAAGCGCCGAGAGCCGCACGGTGCCGGCCGCGCCGTAGCGCTGCGCGAGCACGATCGGGGCGAGCAGCGCCGGCAGCCACTGCAGCGTGGCGAGCACGCCGCGCGGCAGGCCGCGCGTGGCGACCAGCAGCGCGCCGGCCGCCGCGAACAGCGCGGTGCAGAAGTCGCCCACGCGGCGGTAGTCGGCCTCGCGCAGCTCGAGCCGGTACGAGGTGAAGCGCGGCGCCTCGGCGAGCGCGGCGAGCAGCGCGCCGACCGGCAGGTTGTGCGTCTGCCAGCCCCAGAAGACGAGCGCCGCGCCGAGCACGAACGGCGGCATGGCTAGCGCAGCCCCGCCAGCCCGGCCTCGATCGCGCCGGGATGCAGCAGCGCGAGCCACGCCGGCGCATCGGCCGGGTGCTCCTCGCGCGCGCACACGAGCAGGGCGCGCAGCGGCAGCCCGAGGCCCATGAGCGACTCGACGAAGCGGCGCCGGCGCTCGTCCCAGGCGACGAGGATCACGATGCAGCTCGACAGCCGTGCCGCCTGCCCGAGCACCGCGTGCGCCAGCAGCTCGAACGCGGCGGGCTGGCTCGCGCGCACGCCGGCGAGGATCTCGAGCATGCCGTCCGCCTGCAGCTGCCCGCGCCCGGCGCTGTAGCTGTGCACGCGGTCGCCGACGAACAGCAGATCGAGCAGGCACTCGAGCGTGTCGATGGTGTAGACGAACGAAGCGGCCACCGCGACCGCGTCCTCGAACGCGGCGTCCTCGCCCTCGGCGCGCCCGGTGTCGAGCACCAGTGCGTGGCGCGGGAAGAACTCGTCCTGGAATTCCTTGACGATCGGGCGGCCGATGCGCGCGAAGCTCTTCCAGTGCACGCGCTGCAGGGGATCGCCCGCCTGGTAGTCGCGCAGGCCGATGAACTCCTCGGAGTCCCCCACCGATGCGAGGCGCCCCGTGCCGCCGTGCTGGAACCTGCGCCGGCCCGGGAGAGCGAGCTCGGGCAGCCGGTAGCGCCGCGGCAGCGCCACGATGCGCGCCGGCGCGGACACGCGCGCAAGTCCCTTCACCAGCCCGAGCGGATCGGCGCGCGCGAGCGTCAGGCCGCCCAGCTCGATGCGCCCGCGGCGCCGCGGCGTCATCGCGAGGCGCACGGTCTCGCTCGCGCCCGCCGCGAGCGCCGGCAGCGGGGTCTCGGCGAGCGGCCGCGGCAGGCGCCGCTCGATCAGCCACTGCCAGCGGAAGTACCCGGCGTTGCGATCGAACCAGTTGCGCCGCCGCTCGCCCGGCTCGCGCGCCGCGCGCCACTCGGCGTAGCCGGGACGCGGATCGGGAAAGCGCTCGGCGAGCGTCACCCCCTCGAGCGCGCGCGCGCCGAGATTGGACACCGTGACGCTGTAGGCGAAGAGTTCGCCCGCGGTGGCGTAGCGCGGCAGCTCGCGGCGCACCGCGACCCTGGCGCGGAACGCGAGGCTCGCCGCGTAGGCGACCGCGAGCAGCGACCACAGGAAGGTGAACGCCTGGTAGGTGAGCGTCTGATTGGTGTCCACCCCGGCGAGCGCGGCGGCGCCGGCGGCGCCGAGCGCGATTTTGCCAGCCGTCGTCAGCCGCTCGGCGGTGAAATGCTGCAGCGAGCTCAGGCCGCGCAACGAGGCGTAGATGAAGCGCTTCATGCGGCCCTCAGGCGGGCGCGGGCGTGCCCTTCAGGATCTCGGCCACCAGCGCGGCGGCGCTGGTGCCGGCGAACCTGGCCTGCGGGTCGACGACGATGCGGTGCGCGAGCACTGCGCCGGCGAGGCGCTGCACGTGCTCGGGGCGCACGTAGTCCTCGCCCTCGAACAGCGCGTAGGCCTTGGCTGTCTGCGCGAGCGCGATCGAGGCGCGCGGGCCGCAGCCGAGCGCCACCTGCGGCGCAGTGCGCGTGCGGCGCACGAGCTCGACGACGTAGTGCTTGATCTCGTCGGCGATGCGCACGTGGCGCACGCGCTCCTTCAGCGCCAGCACCTCGGCGCGCGTCACCACCGCGGTGGCGCGCTCGAGCGGGTGGCCGAGCTCCTGCGCGCTCAGCACCGCGACCTCGGTGTCCGGATCGACGTAGCCGAGCGACAGCGCGAGCGCGAAGCGGTCCATCTGCGCCTCGGGCAGGGGATAGGTACCGCGGAACTCCACGGGGTTCTGCGTCGCGACGACGAAGAACAGCGGATCCATGCGGTGCGTGCGGCCCTCGATCGACACCTGGCTCTCGGCCATCACTTCGAGCAGCGCCGACTGGGTGCGCGGCGAGGCGCGGTTCACCTCGTCGGCGAGCAGGATGCTGGTGAACACCGGCCCGGGGCGGAACTCGAAGCTCTGGTCGCGCTGGTTGAACACCGACACGCCGAGAATGTCCGAGGGCAGCAGGTCCGGGGTGAACTGCACGCGCGCGAAGGGCGCGCCGACCGAGGCGGCGAGCGCCTTGGCGAGCGTGGTCTTGCCGGTGCCGGGGAAATCCTCGATCAGCACGTGGCCGCCGGCGGCGAAGGCCGCGAGGAGCTTCCTCACCGGCTCGTGCTGGCCGCGCATCACCGCCTCGATATTGCGCGCGATGCGCTCGAAGCTGCCGCGCGCTTCCTGCGCCGACAGCGGGGCGGCCGGGGAGGCGTCCATGACGCCTAGTGTACGCGCGCCCCTAGAACTTCTCCGCCCAGGGCCGCAGGTCGGTCTCGAAGGTCCAGGCCGAGCGCGCCTGGGCGTGGATGCGGAAGAAAGTCTCGGCGATCGCCTCGGGCGCGAGCATGCCGTCCTCGCCGAGCGTCGCGGCGCGCTCGGGGTAGCGGCCGCGGGCCGCCGGCGTGTCGATCATGCCGTCGATCACGACGTGCGCGACGTGCACGCCCTTGGGGCCGAGCTCGCGCGCCATCGACTGCGCCACCGCGCGCAGCCCGCTCTTCGCCGCGGCGAAGGCGGCGAACTGCGCGCCGCCGCGCAGCGACGCGGTCGCGCCGGTGAACAGGATCGTGCCGCGCGCGCGCGGCACCATGCGCCGCGCCGCCTCGCGCCCGACCAGGAAACCCGCGTAGCAGTTGATGCGCCACATCGCCTCGAACATGTCGGAAGGCATCTCGGCGATCGGCGAACGGAAGATGCCGCCGGCGTTGAACACCGCCACCTCCACCGGACCGCGCTCGTTCTCGAGCGTGTCGAAGAGCTCGATGACCGCGCGCTCCTCGCAGGCGTCGGTCGGCAGCGCGAACGCCTGGCCGCCCGACTCGATGATCGCCTCGGCCAGGCGCTCGAGCCGCTCGGCGCTGCGCGCGGCGAGCGCCACCTGGTAGCCGCTGTCGGCGAAGCGCTTGCCGAGGGCGTAGCCGAGGCCTTCGCCGACGCCGACGATCACCGCGACCGGGGCGGGATTCGCGCTCATAGCCGCGCCGCGAGCTCAGCGCCTTCGAGCATGGCGCGCTTGGCGTCGAGCTCGCCCGCCTCGCGCGCACCGCCGATCACGTGGCGCGCCGCGAGTGGGCGGCGCGAGACCTGTCCCGCGCACAGGATCACAGTGTCGGCTGGCACGAGTTCCTCCTTTCCGTCGCGCGCAATGTGCAGGCCCGCATCGTCGATGCGGCGGTACTCTACGCCCATCAGCATCTTCACGCCCGCGCGCGCGAGCTCGGTGCGGTGCACCCAGCCGGTGGTCTTGCCGAGCGTGTGGCCGAACGGCGTGTGCGAGCGCTTGAGCATGGTGATGCGGTGGGCGGGCTTTTCCTTTTCCATTTCGATCAACCCCCCGGAGGGCGAGATCCCCCAGTGCGAGCGGAACGCCTGCGGGTCGAGCGTCGAGCGGCTCGCGCGCTCGAGCAGGTAGAGCGCCACGTCGAAGGCGATGCCGCCCATGCCGACGATCGCGACCTTCTCGCCCACCGCGGCGCGGCCCGCGAGCACGTCGGCGTAGCCGACCACGCTCTTGTGCCCGAGGCCGGGGATGTCGGGGCGGCGGGGATCGACTCCCGTGGCGAGCACGACTTCATCGAAATCCTGCAGGGTCTGTTCGGAGGGTTCTGCATTCAATAACACCCTGACGCCCGCCCGGCGCAGGCGCTCGGCGAAGTAGGCGACCGACTCGGCGAACTCCTGCTTGCCGGGGACCTTCTTCGCGAGGTTGAACTGGCCGCCGAGCTCGGCCCCTTTTTCGTACAGCGTCACCGCGTGACCGCGCTCGGCGGCGATCGCCGCGCAGGACAAGCCCGCCGGGCCGCCTCCGACCACAGCGATGCTTTTCCTGTTTTTTGCCCTTTCAAAAGTCAATTTCGTTTCCCGCCCCGCGCGCGGATTTACGAGGCACGAGGCGAAGCGGCCGTCGAAGATGTGATCGAGGCAAGCCTGGTTGCAGGCGATGCAGACGTTGATGCCCGCGCGGTCGCCCGCCTTGGCCTTGTTCGCGAACTCGGCGTCGGCGAGCAGCGCGCGCGCGAGCGACACCATGTCGGCGTCGCCGCGCGCCAGGATCTCTTCGCCCACTTCGGGCGCGTTGATGCGGTTGGAGGCGATCACCGGGATCTCGAGCGCGTCCTTCAGGCGGCGCGTCGCCCAGGCGAAGCCGCCGCGCGGCACCGCCTGCGAGATCGTCGGGATGCGCGCCTCGTGCCAGCCGATGCCGGTATTGATGAGCGAGGCGCCGGCGGTCTCGATCGCACGCGCGACCTGCAGGATCTCCTCGCCCGTCAGGCCGCCCTCGACCAGCTCGAGCGCCGAGATGCGGTAGATGACGATGAAGTCCGCGCCGACCGCGCGGCGCGTGCGGCGCACCGCCTCGACCGCGAAGCGCATGCGGTTCTCCAGGCTGCCGCCCCATTCGTCCGTGCGCTGATTCGTGCGCGGCGCGAGGAACTGCGTGATCAGGTAGCCCTCCGAGCCCATCACCTCGACGCCGTCGTAGCCCGCCTCGCGCGCGAGCACGGCGCTCGCCGCGAACGCATCGAGCGTGCGCTCGATCTCCGGCGCCTCGAGCGCGCGCGGCACGACCGGGTTGATCGGCGACTTGATGGCCGAGGGCGCGACCGTCCTCCCGTGCTTGCCGTAGCGCCCGGCGTGCAGCACCTGCAGGCAGATGCGCCCGCCGGCGTCGTGCACGGCGCGCGTGATCGGGCGGTGCCGGTCGCGGTCCGTGCCGCTTGCCATCATCGCCGGGTGCGGGCCGAGATTGCCGGCGTCGTCGGGCGAAAAGCCGCCGGTGACGAGCAGCGCCGCGCCGCCGCGCGCGCGCTCGGCATAGAACGCCGCCAGCCGCTCCATGCCGTCCGGCCGCTCCTCGAGCCCGGTGTGCATCGAGCCCATCAGGATGCGGTTCGGCAGCACGATGTGGCCGAGGTCGAGCGGCCGGAACAGATGGGGATAGAAACTCATGAAGTCGAATTCTAACTGCGGGTCACGAGAACCGTCCCCGCCACGATCAAAACTCCACCGCCGAGCATGCCCGCGGGCAGCGCCTCGCCGAGAAACAGCCACCCCCACAGCACGCCGAAGGCCGGGATGAGAAAGGTGACGGTGAGCGCGCGCGTCGCGCCGACGTCGGCGATCAGCCGGAAGTAGAGCAGGAACGCGAGCGCGCTCGCGAGCAGCGCCATCGCGAGCAGGTTGCCGAGGACGAGCGCGGAAGGCGCGGCGGCGGGTGCGCTGAACGCGAGCAGCGGCGCGAGCAGCATGGCGGCGGCGAGCTGCTGGCCGGCGGCGAGCCCGCGCGCGGGCACCCCTTGGCCGAAACGCCGCACGAGCACGCCCGTGAGGCCGTAGCCCGCGCAGGCGCCGAGCGCCGCGGCGACCGCGCCGTAGAACGCCGCATCGGCGCGCAGCGCACCGGGCTGCGCGACGAGCGCGACGCCCGCCGCCCCGAGCGCGAGGCCGGCGAGCTTCGCGGGCGTCGCGCGCTCGGTCGCGAACAGCGCGCCCCATAGCAGGCCGAACATCGGCGAGGTGGCGTTCAGGATCGCAAGCAGCGACGCCGGCAGCTCGGTCGCCGCGTGCGCGTACAGCGCGAACGGCAGCGCCGAGTTCACCGCGCCGACCGCGAGGTAATAGCGCCAGTGGCGGGCCAGGCGCGCATCGACGCGGGCGACGCGGAACCATGCGAGCAGCGCGAGCCCGCCGAGCAGCACGCGCAACTCCGCGGTCCACACCGCGCCGAGCGCGGGCGCGACGACGCGCATGAAGATGAACGAGGCGCCCCAGATCGCGGCGAGCGCGACCAGGCGCGCGTAATCGGCGGGTCTCACGGCGCCAGCATGGCGCAGACGGACGCGCGCCGCCGGCCGTTTTCGGACGTCGCGCCGCAAGGTCCGAAAACGGCTAGCAGGGTGGCGCGACGCGGTCCATACTGCGCCGCATGACGCTCGATCCGCACACCTGCTACCGCGCGCTGCGCGCGCGCGACGCGCGCTTCGACGGGCGCTTCTTCGTCGCGGTGTCCTCGACGCGCATCTACTGCCGGCCGGTGTGCACCGTGAAGCCACCGCGGCGCGAGAATTGCCGCTTCTATCCGAGCGCCGCGGCCGCCGAGTCCGCCGGTTACCGGCCGTGCCTGCGCTGCCGGCCGGAGCTCGCGCCGGGCAACGCGAGCGTGGATGCGACGCGGCGCGTCGCGCAGGCGGCGGCGAGCCTGATCGAGGATCGCGCGCTCGACGCCGACGGACTCGAAGCGGTCGCCGCGCGGCTCGGCATCACCGACCGCCATCTGCGGCGCGCGTTCGGCGCCGAGTTCGGCGTCTCGCCGGTGGAATTCGCGCAGACGCAGCGCCTCCTGCTCGCGAAGCGCCTGCTCACCGACACTGCGCTTCCCGTGACCGAGGTCGCGTTCGCGAGCGGCTTCGGCAGCCTCAGGCGCTTCAACGCGCTGTTCCGCGAGCGCTACCGGTTGCAGCCCACGCAGCTGCGCCGGCGTATGCGCGCGCAGGCCGCGGCCGGCGCCGACGCGCTGCAGTTCGAGCTCGCGTTTCGTCCGCCCTACGACTGGCCGGCGCTCGCCGGCTTCCTCGGCGCGCGCGCGATCGCCGGCGTGGAGGCCGTTGAGGATGGCGCGTACCGGCGCACGGCGCGCGTCGAGCTGGACGGGAAGGAGCATCGCGGCTGGATCGAGGCGGCATTGTCGCCGAAGAAGCCGGCGCTGCGCATCGCGGTTTCGGCTTCGCTCGCGCGCGTGCTGCCGCCGGTGCTCTCGCGCGTCAAGGCGCTCATGGACCTGTCCTGCAATCCCGTAGAAATAGCGCAGGCGCTCGGCGACCTCGGCGCGCGCCATCCGGGCATGCGCGTGCCCGGCGCCTTCGACGGCTTCGAGGTCGCGGTGCGAGCGATCCTCGGTCAGCAGATATCGGTCGCCGGAGCGCGCACGCTTGCCGGGCGTTTTGCCGAGGCATTCGGAGACCCGCTCGAGACGCCGTTCGAGTCCCTGCGGACGCTGTTTCCGACCGCAGACCGGGTGGCGCAAGTTTCAGAACAGAGAATCGGGCGGATCGGCCTCCCTGCGGCGCGTGCCCGCACGATCCTCGCGCTCGCGCGCGCGGTCGCGCGCGGCGAGGTCGTTCTCGTGCCGAACGCCGACATCGAGGCTACGCTCGAGCGCTTGCGCGCGCTGCCCGGGATCGGCGAGTGGACCGCGCAGTACATCGCGCTGCGCGCGCTCGCCTGGCCGGACGCCTTCCCGCACACCGATTACGGCGTGATGAAGGCGCTGAAGCTCACGGATCCGAAGCGCGTGCTCGCCGCAGCCGAGCGCTGGCGGCCGTGGCGCGCCTACGCCGTGATGCACCTGTGGCAATCGCTCGCGAAAGGAGATACGAAATGAGGCGCTACGACTACTACGACAGCCCCTGCGGGCGCATGCTGCTCGTCGCCGAGGGCGACGCGTTGTGCGGCGCGTACTTCGTGGGGCAGAAGCACATGCGCGAGACGGATCCGGACTGGGTGCGCGATGCGCGTTCACCCGGCCTGCTGCGGGCGAAGCGCCAGTTGCAGGAATACTTCGCCGGCAAGCGCAGGACGTTCGACGTACCCCTCGCGCCCGAAGGCACGCCGTTCCAGCGCGCGGTGTGGCAGGCGATCGCCGGCGTGCCGTTCGGCGCGACGATCAGCTACGCAGAGCTCGCGCGCCGCGCGGGCCGGCCGGGCAGCGCGCGCGCCGCGGGCGCGGCCACCGGGCGCAACCCGATCGGCATCATCGTGCCCTGCCACCGCATCGTCGGCGCCGACGGCAGCCTGACCGGCTACGCCGGCGGCATGGACAAGAAGCGCGCGCTCCTCGCGCTCGAGGCGTCGGCCTAGAATCGCCGCCGTGCACGACACCTTGAAGGCGGCCGCCAAGGCAGCTGTACCCGTCGCGCTGGCGCTCGGCTTTGCCGCGTGGGGCATGTTCTCGCCCGCGCTGCTGCAACCGCAGGAGTACCACCGGTTCGCCGACACGCGCGTGTTCCTCGGCGTGGCGAACGCCGCGGACACGCTCTCCAACCTCGCCTTCCTGGTCGTTGGCCTGCTCGGCCTCGCGTTCCTGCAGCGCGAGCGCGCGTCAGGCTCCGGCGAGCGCTTCGCCTCGCCGCGCGAAATGCTGCCCTATTGGGTGTTCTTCGGCGGCGTCGCGCTGACCAGCGTGGGCTCGGCGTATTACCACCTCGCGCCGGACGACGCGCGCCTCGTCTGGGACCGGCTGCCGATGACCATCGCGTTCATGTCGCTCGTCGCAGCGGTGGTGTCCGAGCGCGTGAGCCTGCGCCTCGGAGCCGCGCTCCTCTGGCCGCTCGTGCTCATCGGTCTCGCGAGCGTCGTGTACTGGCGCTGGAGCGAGCTCGCGGGTAGCGAGAACCTGCGCCCCTACCTCGCGGTGCAGTTCGGAACCATCGCGGTGGTGCTCGCAGTGTCGCTGCTTTACCGCTCGCGCTACACGCACGGCGCGGTGATCTTCGTTCTCGCGGCGGCCTACGGCGTGGCGAAGCTGACGGAGGTCTACGACCGGCCGATCTTCGCGGCGGGACAGCTGGTGAGCGGCCACACGCTGAAGCACTTGGCGGCCGCGCTCGGCATCTACTTCCTTCTGCGCGCACTGCAGCAGCGCACGCGCCGCTAGGCGCCCCCGGCGCGGGGGCGCCCGCTCACTTCGGGCGCTTGTCGACGACGCGCTTCGCCTTGCCGATCGAGCGCTCGATCGAGCTGAGCGGCACGATCTTCACGTCGCTCGACACGCCGATCAGGGACTTGATGTTGTGCTGCAGCTTCTGCGCGGCGCTGGCCTCCGCCGCGCCCGGAGCGAGCTCGACCAGTACCGCGAGGTGATCGAGCGGCCCGTCCTTCGTGAGCTCGAGCACGTAGTGCGGGCTCAGCTCGGGCTGCTTCAGGATCAGCTCCTCGATCTGCGACGGGAACACGTTCACGCCGCGGATGATCAGCATGTCGTCCGAGCGGCCGGTGATCTTCTCCATGCGGCGCATGGTGCGCGCGGTGCCGGGCAGCAGGCGGGTGAGGTCGCGCGTGCGGTAGCGGATCATCGGCAGCGCTTCCTTGGTGAGCGAGGTGAGCACGAGCTCGCCCTTCTCGCCCTCGGGCAGCGGCTTGCCCGTCTCGGGGTCGACGATCTCGGGGTAGAAGTGGTCCTCCCAAAGCGTGAGCCCGTCCTTCGTCTCGACGCACTCCTGCGCTACCCCCGGCCCGATGATCTCGGACAGGCCGTACAGGTCGAGCGCATGGATCGGCAGGCGCTGCTCGATCGACTTGCGCAGCTCGTTGGTCCAGGGCTCGGCGCCGAAGATGCCGATCCTGAGCGAAGTCGACTTCGGGTCGATGCCCTGGCGCTCCATCTCGTCGGCGATCGCCAGCATGTACGAAGGCGTCACCATGATGATCTCGGGCTTGAAGTCCTGGATGAGCTGCACCTGGCGCTCGGTCATGCCGCCGCCGAGCGGCACGACCGCGAGCCCGAGGCGCTCGGCGCCGTAGTGCGCCCCGAGTCCTCCGGTGAACAGGCCATAGCCGTAGGCGACGTGCACCTTGTTGCCGGGCTGCGCGCCCGCGGCGCGGATCGAGCGCGCCATCACCGTGGTCCAGGTGTCGATGTCCTTCGCGGTGTAGCCGACGACGGTCGGCTTGCCGGTCGTGCCGGAGGAGGCGTGGATGCGCACGATCTTGTCCATCGGCACGGCGAACATGCCGAACGGATAGTTCTCGCGCAGATCGGCCTTGGTGGTGAACGGGAATTTCGCCAGGTCGGCGAGCGAATTGCACTGCTCGGGCCTGACGCCCGCGGCGTCGAGCTTCTTGCGGTAGTGCGGCACGTTGTCGTAGGCGTGCCGCAGGGTCCACTGCAGCCGCTGCAGCTGGAGCTTGCGCAGGTCGGCGAGCGGCGCCTTCTCGATCGGCTCGAGGGCGAAGCTGTTCATGTCGCCTTTCCTCCCTGAATTCTTGGCGCTTGCTATGCGAAAGGCGGGCCAAAGCTTACACCAAAGGGCAGTAGAATCGCCTGACCATGCTGATGGTAACGGCCATCGACGGCATCGTGCCGGTCGTGCATCCGAGTGCCTACGTGCATCCGAGCGCTGTGCTGATCGGCGACGTGATCGTCGGGCCGCGCGTGTACGTCGGGCCCTGCGCCTGCCTGCGCGGCGACTTCGGCCGCATCGTGATCGAGGAAGGCGCGAACATCCAGGACTGCTGCATCCTGCACGCGTTTCCAGACCGCGACCTCGTGGTCGAGGCCGACGGCCACATCGGCCACGGCGCGGTGCTGCACGGCTGCGTGGTGAAGAAGAACGCGATGGTCGGCATCAACTCCGTCGTGAACGATAACGCGGTGGTGGGCGAATCGTCGATCGTCGGCGCGATGGCGTTCGTGAAGGCGGGCTTCGAGGTGCCGGCGAAGAGCCTCGCGATGGGCATCCCGGCGAAGGTGGTGCGTGCGCTCACCGAAGACGAGCTCGCGTGGAAGCGCGACGCGACGCGCCAGTACCAGCAGCTCGCGCTGCGCAGCCTCGCCAGCGCGCGCGAGACGGCTGCGCTCGCCGAGCCCGAGCCCGGGCGGCCGCGCTTTCGCGATGCTTCGGTGATGCCGCTCTCGGAGATGAAGAAAGGAAACGCGCAATGAGCGATACGGCGCTCGTCATCATCGACATCCAGAACGACTACTTTCCCGGCGGCGCGATGGAGCTGGAGGGAGCGGAAGCCGCCGGCGCGAAGGCGGGCGCGGCGCTCGCGGCGTTCCGCGCGAACAAGCTCCCGGTGTTCCACGTGCGCCATCTGTCGGTGCGGCCCGGCGCGACCTTCTTCCTGCCCGGCACGAAGGGCGCGGAGATCCACGCTTCGGTCGCGCCGGCCGCGGGCGAGCCGGTGATCGAAAAGAATTTCCCGAACAGCTTCCGCGCCACGGGGCTCAAGCAGCAGCTCGAGCACGCGGGCATCAAGCAGCTCGTGGTGGCCGGCATGATGACGCAGATGTGCGTCGATTCGAGCGTGCGAGCGGCCGCCGACCTCGGCTTCAAGGTGACGCTGCTCGCGGACGCCTGCGCGACGCGCGCGCAGAGCTTCGGCGGCGAGACGGTGTCCGCGGCGCAGGTGCAGCGCGCCTTCCTCGCGGCGCTGAACGGCCTGTTCGCGAAGGTGCAGACGACCGACGAATACCTGAAGGGAGCGTGAGCATGGCCTACGAGTTCATCACCAGCGAGCGGCGCGGCCGGGTCGGTCTGCTCACGCTGAACCGCCCCAAGCAGATGAACGCGTTGAACCCCAGGCTCATGCAGGAGCTCGGCGAGGCGCTGTACGCCTTCGACGCCGACGACGCGGTCGGCGCGATCGTCATCACCGGCAACGACAAGGCGTTCGCTGCGGGCGCCGACATCGGCGCGATGAAGGACTGGAACTTCATCGACGTGTACCGCGCCGACTACATCACGCGCGACTGGGAGCACATCCGTCGGATCAGGAAGCCCGTGATCGCCGCGGTCGCCGGCTACGCGCTCGGCGGCGGCAACGAGCTCGCGCTGATGTGCGACATCGTGATCGCGGCCGAGAACGCGAAGTTCGGCCAGCCCGAGATCAACCTCGGCGTGCTGCCCGGCGCCGGCGGCACGCAGCGCTTGCCGCGCGCCGTCGGCAAGGCAAAGGCGATGGACATGTGCCTCACCGCGCGCATGATGGACGCCGCCGAGGCCGAGCGCGCGGGCCTCGTGTCGCGCGTCGTGCCGGCTGACAAGGTGCTCGGCGAGGCGCTCGCGGTCGCCGAGAAGATCGCCGCCTACTCGCTGCCGGTGGTGATGATGGTGAAGGAATCGATCAACGCCGCCTACGAGATGCCGCTCGCCGAGGGCGTGCGCTTCGAGCGGCGCCTGTTCCACGCCGCGTTCGCGCTCGCCGACCAGAAGGAAGGCATGGCGGCATTCGTGGAGAAGCGGAAACCCGGGTTCAAGAACAAGTAAATGGGGTCTGACCCCATTATTTCCGCCCGCCGGACGGCGGTGGTGATGTTGTCGGCCCACATCCTCTCGATGGCGGGCTTCTCCACCTTCGCGGCGCTGCTGCCCGAGTTGCGCGCGCTGTGGCGCCTGACGAACGCGGAAGCGGGCGTGGTGAGCGGCATGTTCTTCGTCGGCTACGCGGGCAGCGTGTCGTACTGGACCGCGCTTACCGACCGCATCGACGCGCGCAAGGTGTACGCGATCGGCAGCCTGATCGCGGCCGCGGGCAGCGCAGGCTTCGGCCTCGCGGCGCAGGGCTTCGCGAGCGCGGTCGCGTTCCAGGTGCTGCTCGGCGCCGGCGTCGCCGCTACCTACATGCCGGGCCTGCGGCTGCTCTCGGACCGCGCCACGGGGCCCGCGCAGAGCCGCTACATCGCGTTCTACACCTCGTTCTTCGGCATCGGCACCGCGCTCTCGCTCGCTGCCGCGGGCGCACTGAGCGCGGCGGCCGGCTGGCAGTGGGCGTTCATCGCCGCCGGGATCGGGCCGCTCGCTGCCGGGGCGCTGGTCGTCGCGGGCATCGACGCGCGCACGCCGGCAGCCGGGGCCGCACCGCGCTTCTCGCTCGGCGCGCTGTTTCCGCTCGCCGCCTGGCGCAGGCTGCTCGCCAACCGCCCGGTGGCGGGCTTCGCGCTCGGCTACGCGATGCACTGCCTGGAGCTGTTCGGCTCGCGCAGCTGGATGGTCGCGTTCCTCGCCTTCGTCGCCGGCCTGCACGCGGGCGACGCGACGTTTCCGTGGAACCTCGCGGTGATCGCGGCGTTCGTGAACGTCTGCGCGGTGCCCGCCTCGATCCTCGGCAACGAGATCGCGATCCGCATCGGCCGCCGGCGCTGGATCGCGCTCGCGATGTTCGGTTCGGGCGCGGGCGGCCTGGTGCTCGCGAGTTCGGCGCCCTGGCACTGGGCGGGGGTGCTCGCGATCCTGCTCGTCTATTCGATGCTGGTAATGGCCGAGTCCGCGACGCTCACCGCGGGCATGGTGGCGGCTGCGCCCGCGGAGATGCGCGGCACGGCGATGGGGCTCTACTCGCTCCTGGGCTTCGCCGGCGGCATGATCGGGCCGATGGTGTTCGGAGCCACGCTCGACGCGGCGGGCGGCGCGGCGCGTCCCGCGGCATGGCTGGCCGCGTATGCTTCGATCGGCGCCGGAGCGCTCGTCTCGTCGTTCGTCGCCTGGCGACGTGGTCGGCGTTAGACTAGTGATGCATGTAAGCTAAACGACAGGAAAGGGAGAGCGATGGAGCGCATCTGGCTGAAGAGCTATCCGCCCGGCGTCGCCGCCGAGGTCCGCTACGACCAGTACCGCTCGGTGGGCGACCTGTTCGACAAGAGCGTCGCCCAGTTCGCCGCGCGCCCGGCCTACGCATGCATGGGCAGGACGATGGGGTTCGGCGAGCTCGAGCGCCTGTCGCGCGCGTTCGGCGCCTGGCTGCAGGCGAGGGGCCTCGGCAAGGGCGCGCGCGTCGCGATCATGCTGCCTAACGTCCTGCAGTACCCGGTCGCCCTGTACGGCACGCTGCGCGCGGGCTGCACGGTAGTGAACGTGAATCCGCTCTACACCGCGCGCGAGCTCGAGCACCAGTTGAAGGACTCGGGCGCCGAAGCGATCGTGATCCTGGAGAACTTCGCGCACGTGCTGCAGGCGGTGCGCGCGCGTACGCCGGTGAAGCACGTATTGGTCACCTCGCTCGGCGAGCTGCTCGGCCCGAAGGGCCTGCTCGTCGACTTCGTGGTGCGCAAGGTGAAGAAGATAGTGCCGGCCTACGAGCTGCCGGGCGCGCAGCGCTTCAAGGCCGCGCTCGCCGAGGGCGCGGGGCGCGAGTTCCGGCCGGCCCAGAACGGGCACGACGACATCGCCTTCCTGCAGTACACCGGCGGCACGACCGGGGTATCGAAGGGCGCGATGCTGCTCCACCGCAACATCCTCGCCAACATCGAGCAAGTGGCCGGCTGGCTCACGCTCGCGCTGAAGGGCGAGACGCCGAGCATCATCACCGCGCTGCCGCTCTATCACATCTACTCGCTCACCGTGAACTGCCTGGTGATGCTCAGGCTCGGCGGCGAGAGCATCCTGATCACCAACCCGCGCGACATCCCGGGCTTCGTGAAGGAGCTCGGCAAGCACCGCTACAACATGATCACCGGCGTGAACACACTGTTCAACGCGCTGCTGAACAATCCCGACTTCGCCAGGCTCGACTTCTCTGCGCTTAGGGTCGCGAGCGGCGGCGGCATGGCGGTGCAGAAAGCAGTCGCCGACCGCTGGCAGCAGGTGACCGGCACCGTGCTGCTCGAGGGGTACGGGCTCACCGAGACGAGCCCGGTCGCCACCATGAATCCGTTCGACCTGAAGGGCTACAGCGGCTCGATCGGCGTGCCGATTCCTTCCACCGACATCGAGATCCGCGACGATGCGGGCAAGACGTTGGCGGTCGGCGAGACGGGCGAGATCTGCATCAAGGGCCCGCAGGTGATGGCGGGCTACTGGCAGCGCCCGGACGAGACCGCCAAGGTGCTCGCGAAAGACGGGTTCCTGCGCACCGGCGACATCGGCGTGATGGACGAGAAGGGTTTCGTGCGCATCGTCGACCGCAAGAAGGACATGATCCTGGTGTCGGGCTTCAACGTATACCCGAACGAGGTCGAGCAGGTGGTGGCGCTGCACCCGGGCGTGCTCGAGTGCGCGGCGATCGGCGTGCCCGACGAGCATTCGGGCGAGGTGGTCAAGCTGTTCGTGGTGAAGAAGGACCCCGCGCTCACCGAGCAGGACGTGCTCGAGCACTGCAAGCGCGAGCTGACCGGCTACAAGCGGCCCAAGTACGTCGAGTTCCGCGCCGAGCTGCCCAAGACCAACGTCGGCAAGATCCTGCGCCGCGCGCTGCGCGACGAGAAAAAATAGGGTCTGTCCCTATTTTGCTGATTGAAGCGTGAGGCGACGTACTCCGGCCGCCTCGAGGCGCGCGCGGTCGCCGATCATCGGGATGTATTCGTTGTGCGCCCACCTGTCGGTGAAGGCGCGGTAATCGGGCGACAGCGGGTTGCCCGATTGCCCGCCGGAATGGATGTAGACCGAATTCTCGAGATCGGCGAGGTCGTAGATCGCGCGCAGGCTCGGCGCGTGCCGGTTGGCGTAGGGCTCGCCGCGGTCGGCGAAGTCGCTGCGCCCGACGTCCACCGTGAACGGGCCGCCGGGGCTCGGCACGCGGATATCGAACCAGCGTGCGAGCCAGGGCACGCGCCCTAGAGGGCGGTGCTCGTGCAGCGCCTCGTGCGCCGCGCCCCAGCGCCAGGCCGTCATGTCGGCGCCGTAGCGCTTGCGCAGGCCGGCGAGCGCCGCCTCGAGCGAGGAGGACAGGATCTCGCCGCAGGTCTCGAGCGCGCTCGTGCGCACGTCGTCGCACCAGGCCGCGGCCCCGTCCCTGTCCTCGAGCACGTCGGCTACGAACACCGGCCGCGGCAGCCAGTTGGCGCGGAACGCGTCGCCCAGCTCGTCGGCGTACAGCGCGCGCGTGAGCTCGCGCCACCAGGCGACGAACACGAGCGGCTCGGGCCGGTTCGCGGCCATCGTGCCGTTCCAGCGCTTGAGCAGCGCGAGCGCCTGCGCCGCCTCGGGCGTGCGCGGTTTGGCCGAAAGCATCTTCGGCAGCAGCTCGCGCGCCGGCAGCGACACGATGTCGGCCTGCACGCGCTCGAAGCTCGACACGGTTTGCCGGGGCACGCGTGCGAGCAGCGCGGCGATGCGGTCCGCGCGGTACGGGGGCTGCCAGCCGCTCGTGATCCAGGGCCGGTAGCCCGGCGGCGTGATCTTGTTGTTGGCGGTGACGATCTCCCCGTCCGGCGGGTTGAAGCTCTGCGGCAGCTCGTGGAACGGGATGGTGCCCGTCCAGTCGTACTTCGCGAGCCAGCCCGGCGCCGGCGCGAGGCCTTTCAGGTCGTTGTCTGGCCGGCGCAGCGGCACTCGGCCCGCGGCGACGAAGCCGATGTTGCCGTCGACGTCGGCGTACACGACGTTCTGCTGCGGCGCGCCGAAGTCGCGCCCCGCCGCGAGGAAGCTCGGCCAGTCGCGCGCCCGGCCCAGCTCGAGCAGCGCGCGCACGCTCGCGTCGTCTTCGGCGAGCGCGGTCCAGGCGAGCGCGAGCACGTAACCGTGCGGCGCGAGGCCGCGCGCGCTGCTCAGCGCCTCGGACACGACCGGCCCGTGGCGCGTGATGCGCACCGTGAGCTTCGCGTCGGGCGCGCCGCGCACCTTGATCGTCTCCTCGATGCGCTGGAACGGGCGCGGGCCGTCCGGCGCGAGGTAGCGGTCCTCGCCCTCGAGCTTTTCGATATACAGGTCCTGCACGTCCGGCCCGGTGTTGGTGAAGCCCCAGGCGATGCGCCGGTTGTGCCCGAGCAGCACGCCGGGCACGCCGGGCAGCGTCGCACCGATCACGTGCAGGCCGGGCGCGTCGAGCTGAGCGAAGTACCACACCGGCGGCGCGGTGAGCCCGAGGTGCGGATCGTTCGCGAGCAGCGGCTTGCCGCTTGCGCTGTGCGCGCCGCTCACCACCCAGTTGTTCGAGCCGACGCCCTCCGCCTGGAACTCGGGCAGCAGCGCCGCGAGGCGCAGCCCGGCGTCGGCGAGCCGCGGCGCGTCGCCGCCGAGGCTCGCGTACAGCGCGTGCAGATCGGGCAGCTTCTGCGGCGCGTCGCCCGGATAGGGCGGCAGGAACTGCGCGATGCGCGCGTTCGACAGCGTGTGCGCGAGGCGCATGCGCAGCAGCTCGTTCTTCCAGTTGCCGCCGAGGTCCCAGGCCAGCATCTTGGTCCAGGCGATCGAGTCCGCGGGCGTCCAGGGCTCGAAGCCGTCGCGCAGGATCCAGAATTCGGGCGGCAGCACGGGCTTGGTCGCGACGAACGCGTTCACGCCGGCCGCGTAGGCTTCGAGCGTCGTGCGCGTCGTGAGGTCGAGGTGCTTCAGGTTCGCCTCGGCGGCGCGGCGCGCGCCGAGCGCGCGCAGGAAGCGGTCGGCGTCGAGCGCCTTCGCGCCGAGGATCTCCGCGAGGCGCCCGGAGGCGATGCGCCGGTCGATCTCCATCTGCCACAGCCGGTCCTGAGCGTGCACGAAGCCGAGCGCGAAGTAGGCGTCGTTCGCCGAGCGCGCGAAGATGTGCGGGACGCCGTAGGCGTCGCGCAGGATCTCGACGGGAGCGTCCAGGCCGGGGATCCGGATCGTGCCCTCGGTCGCCGGCAGCGAGCGGCGCAGGTAGGCGTAGCCGCCCGCAGCGACCAATCCCGCGCCAAGAAGGAGAAAAACGACGATCCGAACGAGCCGCTTCACGGCGAAAGGATAACCCGGCAGCCGTGACTTCCGTCGATGCGGCGGTGCCGCAATTCTGCTATAAACATGTGGTTACCTGGACTAGTGGGAGTCCCTTAAGGTGCTCTACAGTCTGTACGAAGCACAGCATGCGGCGCTCGAGCCGCTGCGCTTGGTGGCGGAGCTCTCGCGCGGCTGGTTCGGGCACCCGTTCAGCCCGCTGTCCTACATCCCCATGTCGCGCCGCGTCGCGGCGGGCAGCGACCTGTTCCTGCGCGTCACGCAGCGCTACGAGAAGCCGGCCTGGGGCGTCGACTCGGTCGTCATCGACGGCCGCGAGGTGCCCGTCGCGCTCGAGACGGCGCTGGAAAAGCCCTTCTGCAGGCTGATTCACTTCAAGCGCGCGCTCGCGGCGCCGCGCAACGATCCCAAAGTGCTGGTGGTCGCGCCGCTCTCCGGCCACCACGCGACGCTCTTGCGCGACACGGTGCGCACGCTGCTGCCCGCGCACGAGGTGTGGGCGACCGACTGGGTCGACGCGCGCATGGTGCCGCTCGCCGCGGGCCCGTTCCACCTCGACGACTACGTCGACTACGTGTGCGAGTGGATCCGGCTGCTGTCGCCGGACCTGAACGTGATCTCGGTATGCCAGCCGACCGTGCCGGTGCTCGCCGCAGTGTCGCTGCTCGCCGCGCGGCGCGAGCCGAGCCGGCCGAGCACCATGGTGATGATGGGCGGCCCGATCGACGCGCGCAAGAGTCCGACCGCGGTCAACAACCTCGCCATGCAGAAGCCGCATTCCTGGTTCGAGCAGAACCTGATCCACCGCGTGCCGCAGAAGTACCCCGGCTTCATGCGCTGGGTGTACCCGGGCTTCCTGCAGCACCTGGGCTTCGTCGCGATGAACCCGGACCGGCACTTCAACGCGCACTGGGACTACTACAACCACCTGCTCGAGGGCGACGGCGACTCGGCCGAGGGCCATCGGCGCTTCTACGACGAGTACAACGCGGTGCTCGACATGCCCGCCGAGTACTACCTCGACACGGTGAACACCGTGTTCCAGGACTTCGCGCTGCCCAAGGGGCGCATGTTCGTGCGCGAGGAGCTGGTACGGCCGCAGGCGATCCGCGACACCGCGCTGCTCACCATCGAAGGCGAGCTCGACGACATCTCGGGCAACGGCCAGACCGAGGCCGCGCACCTGCTGTGCCTGAACATCCCGCGCGAGCGGCGCGAGCACTACCTCGCGCCGAAGGTCGGCCACTACGGCATCTTCTCGGGCCGGCGCTGGCGCGAGACGATCTGCCCGCGCATCGCGGAGTTCATCCGGCGGCATGCCTAAGCGGCGCCGCGCCCTGCTGGTGGGCGCAACGGGCCTCATCGGCGCGCAGCTGCTCGAGCGGCTGCTGGACGAGACGACCTACTCGAGCGTCACCGTCTGGGCGCGCCGGCCGCTCGCGCTGCGCGGGCCGGGGCTGAAGGTCGAGACCTTCGACTTCGAGCAGCTCGCCGCGCACGAGGTCGAGGCCGAGCACGTGTTCTGCTGCCTCGGCACCACCATGAAGCAGGCGCGCTCCGAGCAGGCGTTCCGGCGCGTCGACTACGACTATCCCGTGGCGCTCGCGCAGTCCGCCAGGCGCGGCGGCGCGACGCGCCTGCTCGTCGTCTCGGCGCTCGGAGCGAACGCCGACTCGCGCATCTTCTACAACCGCGTCAAGGGCGAGATGGAAGCCGCGGTCGCGGCCGCGGGCGTGCCGAAGACGTACTTCTTCCGTCCGTCGCTGCTCACCGGACATCGCGACACGCCGCGCCTCGGCGAGCGCGTCGGCCAGGCCGTGGGCTTCGTGCTCGGGCCGCTGCTTGGGCGCTACCGTCCGATCGACGCCGGCCTCGTCGCCGCGGCGATGCTCAAGGCCGCGCTAGGCGCCACGCGCCCGGGCGTGATCGAGTCCGAACAGATCCGCGCACTCGCCACCGGAAAATAGGGACAGACCCCTTTTTGAAAAAAGGGGTCTGTCCCTATTTTTTGCTCAGGCCGCGCGCGGCGATCCAGATCGCGTAGACGATGAAGCCGGTGAAGCAGATGAGCGACCACTCGGCGATCGACAGGCCGAGGAAGCGCCAGTTCACCTCGGCGCACTGGCCCGAGCCGCGCACGAGGAAGGTGAACGTGCGCGAAATCGGGAAATGCTCGAGCATGAAGGGCAGGTCCGGGCCGCAGGCCGGCACCTGGTCGGCGGGCAGGTGCTGCAGCCAGACCTGGCGCGCCGCGGTGGCGAGGCCGCCGAGCGCGAAGACGATGGCGAAGCCCGCGTAGACCGCGGCGCCTTTCGCTCTCGGTCCGTGCAGCGCGCCGAGCAGGAACGCGATGCCGGCGAGCAGGTAGAAGACGCGCTGCACCAGGCACAGCGGGCAGGGTTCCTGACCCTGGTAATACTGCAGGTAATACGCCGCACCGAGCAGTGCCGCGCAGGCGAGCGCGCCGAGGATGAAGGCTATGCGCAAGGGAATACGCTGAAGGATCGCGAGCATGCGCAATGGTAATCCGTCGCGCGCGCGAACGCCAAAGATGGGACAAAGTGCCAAGTGTGCCCGGTCGGCCTGTGCTAGAAGCGCCTCATGGCGCTCGAGCTGCACAGCCGAATCTATGCCCGCACCGCGGCCGGAGACGAGGCCCTCGCCTCCGGCGACGTGGCGATTCCGTCCGACTATCGCCGCATCCTCGCCGTGATCGAGGCGAGCACGCACACGCACGTCATTCGCGGGCGCCTGCGCCACTTCGGCGACGATCTGCTGGACGATTGGCTGGCGGAGCTGGAGGAGCTCGGCTTGATCAGCTCGATCGCCGCGGACGTCACGCAGGAGCTGGATTTCCGCAGCCTGCTCGCCGCGCAGCAGGGCAGCGCGCGCGGGGCGCCCCCGGACGATTCGCAGCGCCTGAGCCTCGGAGCCGCGCAAGCCGCCTTCCAGGAGCTCGAGGACAAGGGCGCGTTCCTCGCGGCCGACAGGATCAGGCACCGGCCGCCGCTTGCGAAGCGCGCGAGCGAGATCCGCGTGCTGATCGTCGAGGACGACCCGGACCAGGCTGCGCTCGCCGACCTGCGCGTCAGCATGGCGGGCTATGCGGTGCGGCTCGCGCGCAATTGCGCCGAGCTGGTCAGGGAGCTGCGCACGCGCGAGCCGCCGGACATCGTGCTGCTCGACATCATGCTGCCCGACGGCAACGGCTGGGACGTGCTCTCGAGCATCCGCCGCCACCCCAAGCTCGCGCTGCTGCCCGTGGTGATGCTCACCGCACTGAACGAGGAAAACGAGATCCGCTGGGGCCTCGCGCTCGGCGCCGACGGCTACGTCACCAAGCCATACAGCAAGAGCATCCTCGCCGAGACGATCGGCGCGGTGCTCAGGCACGCCTGAGTACCGCGCCCGGGCGCGCTACTTGCCGGCGAGGAAGCCCGCGAGCGCCGCGTCGCCGCGCAGCTTGGCGCCGATATCCCGCACGCATCCGGTCATGACTTTGCCGATGAGATCTTCGCTCGGATTGACGTAGGTCCGATCCGTGCACGCGGCGGAGTAACTGGCGTCGTGCTTCCTGCCGTCCTGCGCGGTCACCGTCACGGCGAGCTCGACCGACCCGTTGATATCCCAATACAAGGCGGTAGCCGGCGTCACGACTTGAAACTGGCGCAGCTGCCCGCCGACCGTGAACTGCGCGCCGCTCCCGATGCCGTAACCCATTTGCGCGAACTCCGTCCTGAGGAGCTGGCCCATCACGTCCGTCGGGAGGGGGCTCATCTCGACGTCGCCCATCGGCGCGCCTGCGAAGGCCGTCCGTTGCCCGATGAGGCTGCCTACGGCATTGGTTCTGGCGTCCTTGACGGGCTCGATGCGAACCGTGCCGCGCGCCGCCGCCGGCGCGCCTTCCGCGCGCTGCCCCTCGTACGGTCCCATGTTGACCATTACGTTCTGCAGCCCGGCGCAGCCGCCCGCGAACAGCGCGAGGATCGAGACGAAGGCGAGCGTCACGGCGTTCATGCGGTTCTCCGGGATAGCGGCATCGATCGATATGCGCGCTAGGGCGTCTTCTTCGCCTTGAGTATGTTCGCGAGCACTTCCGCGACCATCTCCGGGGGAGACTTCCTGGTCAGCGAGGTGTGGTACGAATGTCCGACCGCGAGCAGCCTGTTGCTCCCGGGCTCGCGCATATAGATCGTCAGGCCGATCATGTACATCGTGATGTCCCACTGCCACTTGTCTTCGTAGGTCACGACCGCATCGACGTCCTTCGGCGTGTCGATGTCGAGACCCGTGGAGGCCTCGAATCCGAGCTTGTTCAGCTCGTTCGCGATCACCATGTTGATGCCGCGCTGATCCGGCGCGAACTTCACCACGTAGAACTTCTTCAGCTGCGAGAGATCGACGTCGGGCGAGGTCGAGGCGCTCTCGCGATTGATGGCGCATCCCTGCAGCGCGGCGAGCGCCAGGACGCATAGAAAGAGGCCGGTACGCAGCGCCCAGGTCAACGGCGTTCTTGACGGTTTCACGATGACCCCCTTCCGCATAGGATACACCGCGGCCCCGCGTGGCCGGCTAAGCGGGCGCGACGACCTTCTGCTCGATCGCGCCGAACAGCGGCCCGCCCTCGGCGTCGCGCATCTCGAGCCTGACCGTGTCGCCGTACCTGAGGAACGGCGTCTTCGCTTCGCCGTTCTCGATGATCTCCTCGGCGCGGCGCTCGAACAGGCACCCGGCGCCGCGCTTGCGGTCGCGGTTCGATACCGTGCCCGAGCCGATCAGCGTGCCGGCGGGAAGAGGGCGCGTGCGCGCCGCGTGCTCGATCAGGCGCGGGAAATGGAACTGCATGTCCGTGCCGGCATTGGGCTCGCCGAGGCGCTCGCCGTTCACTTCGATGCGGTAGGCGAGGTGCACGCGCTTGCCGTCCCACGCGGCGCCCAGCTCGTCGGGCGTCAGCGCGACCGGCGACATCGCCGAAGGGGGCTTGGACTGGAAGAAGCCGAAGCCCTTCTCGAGCTCCTTGCCGACGAGGTTGCGGAGCGACACGTCGTTCAGCAGCACGAAGAGCCGGATGTGCTCGCCCGCCTTGTCGCGCTCGATGCCCATCGGCACGTCGCCGGTGACGACGCCGATCTCGGCCTCGAGGTCGATGCCGAAGTCCTCGGACGCCGCGACGATGTCGTCGCGCGGGCCGAGGAACGGGTCCGAGCAGCCCTGGTACATGAGCGGCTCGCTCTTCCACCACGCGGGCAGCTCCTGCTTGCGCGACTTGCGGATCAGCTCGGCGTGGATGAGGAAGCTGGAAGCGTCGGCGAACTGGTAGGCGCGCGGCAGCGGCGCGGCGAGGCTCGCGGCGTCGAGCTCGAAGGCGCGCCGCGCGGGCTTCGCGTTCAGCTCGTTGTACAGCTGCTCGAGCTGCGGCGCGCAGTAGCCCCAGTCGTCGAGCGCCGCCTGCAGCGTCGGCGCGACGTGGTCGGCCTTCAGCGCGTGCCTGAGGTCGCGCGCGACTACGACGAGCGTGCCGTCGCGCGTGCCGTCCTTGAGGGTGGCGAGCTTCATCGCGGCGCCCCGTTCACGACTTGCAGCGCCACTCGCGCGCGCGCGCGGCGCCGGCGGCGATGTCGGCTGGGGAGAACTGGTCCTGGATCGCGTGCTGCGTGACCTCGGCGAGCAGGTGGCCGCGCAGCGAGGCGAGCGTGAGCCACATCCAGGCCGCGGGCAGGTCCCTGGCGAGCGTCTTGCCCTCGAAGTGCCCGAGCCCGACCATGAACTGCCCCTCCGGATCGCAGCGCTCGGCGGCCGTCGTGAACCACTCGAAGGCCTGCTTCTCGTCGGTCGGCTTCTCGTAGAAGGCGAACAGGTTGCCGAGCGAGATCATCGCCTTCAGGTGCCCCTGCGCGGCCGCGGCGCGCAGCCACTTCTCCGCCTTGGCGAAATCCTGCAGCGGCGGCTTGGCGACGGCGTACGCCGAGCCGGCCATGTACTGGGCGCTCGCGTCGCCCTTTTCCGCGAGCGGCTCGAATTCCTTGATGGCCTTGGCGAAGTCGCCGTCGCGGTAGGCGAGGGCGCCTTCCTTGAAGCCGGCCTGGGCCGGCAGGGCGAGCAGCATGCCGGCGAGCAAGGCGAGAACGGTGCGCACGTACATGGACTATCGCGGAACTTCCGGACGGGAAGAGGCGCGGATTATCCCAGAATTCGCCTATCATCTGCCGATCGAGAAAGGACATCGCATGATCCCGCGCACGATCTTCGGCCCCGAGCACGAGACCTTCCGCGACAGCGTGCGCCGCTTCATGGACGCGGAGGTCAAGCCGCACGAGGAGCGCTGGCAGGAGCAGGGCTACGTCGACCGCGAGGTGTGGACGAAAGCGGGCGCGAACGGTTTTCTCTGCGCCAGCATGCCCGAGGAGTACGGCGGCGCGGGCGCGGACAAGCTCTACTCGATCATCCTGATCGAAGAGCAGGCGCGCGCGAACTCCTCCTCGCTCGGCTTCGGCCTGCACTCCGAGATCGTCGCGCCGTACCTCGTTCGCTACGGCAACGAGCACATCAAGCGGACCTACCTGCCGAAGATGGCCGCGGGCGAGTGGATCGGCGCGATCGCGATGAGCGAGCCCGGCGCCGGCTCCGACCTGCAGGCGGTGAAGACCACCGCCGTGAAGAAGGGCGGCACGTACGTCGTCAACGGCTCGAAGACCTTCATCACCAACGGCTGGCACTGCGACCTGGTGATCGTCGTGGCGAAGACCGATCCGGCGAAGGGCGCGAAGGGCACGAGCCTGATCGTGGTCGATACCTCGATGAAGGGCTTCAACAAGGGCAAGCGCCTGAAGAAGATGGGCCTCAAGGGCCAGGACACCGCCGAGCTCTTCTTCGACAACGTCGAGGTGCCGGCCGAGAACCTGCTCGGCCAGGAGAACAACGGCTTCATCTACCTCATGCAGGAGCTGCCCTGGGAACGCATGCAGATCGCGATCGGCGCGATCGCCAAGGCCGAAGCCGCGATCGAGTGGACCATCGACTACGTGCGCGAACGGAAGGCCTTCGGCAAGACCGTGGCGAGCTTCCAGAACACGCGCTTCAAGCTCGCCGAGCTCGCCACCGAGGCGCAGGTCGCGCGCGTGTTCGTCGACAAGTGCATCGAGCTCCTCATGGCCGGCAAGCTCGACACCGCGACCGCCTCGATGTGCAAGTACTGGTGCTCCGACATCGAGTGCAAGATCGTCGACGAGTGCCTGCAGCTGCACGGCGGCTACGGCTACATGTGGGAATTCCCGATCGCGCGCGCCTACGTCGATGCGCGCGTGCAGCGCATCTACGGCGGCACCAACGAGATCATGAAGGAAGTGATCAGCCGCTCGCTCGGCCTGGGCGAAAAATAGGGACAGACCCCTTTTTTCTTTTTTCCACGCGGCTACTCGAAGCCGATCGAGAAATTCACCTTTCTGTAGGAGTAGTAGTCGATGTTCGACCGGTTCTTCTCAACGGAGAGCAGCAGGACGGGAGTGAAATTGAATAGCCGCCATGCCTTGCTCCGTATGGTGACTTCGGCCCAGGTCTTGGCGTCGTCGCGCTCCACGCCAAACAAGGGATCGATCGCGGCATAGCGTCTGTCGCCGTAGGAGGCGTTCGCCTTGATGAGCAGGGCCGGCTCCGACAGCAGCCAGACGAATCCGGGCGCGACGCTCAGCCCGGTGTACGAATAGGGCTTCTCTCGAGCGCTCGAGCCTTCGGCGGTGACGCCGAGCGACGCCGCCGTCGTCGCAGACATCGCCCGGATCCCGGAAGCGGTCACGCTCAGATAATTGCCGTCGAGGTAGGTGTAATAGGGATAAGTCACGCGGCCCGCCTTCACCTGGCTCGTAATGCGATAAGTGGACGATTGCGAAAGCAGCTCGAGCCAGGCCACATAGGGAAAGCTGTATAGCGCCTTCCCGGCGAACGTTCCCCACTCCACGCCGCCCTTGAGGGCGGCGCGCCCTGCTTCGTCGAGCCCCTTGGTCAAACCCATGTCCATGGTCAATCGATCCAGCGACTGGGCCGGATAATCGATGTACGCGCCGGTGAGGTACGCAGAAAGCCGGCCTTCCTGCCATACCGGCTGGAAGGCGTCGACGAGGTAGCGCACGCCGGTGACTTTCTTGTTCTCGGCGGGCGGCTGAAACGTCAGACGAATGCCGCCGATCGTGAATTCGCGCTGGCTGGTGATGTTCTCGGGATTGGTGTCCGACACCACGGACACCGCGCCCTTCACATAGCCGATGATGTTGTCGATCTGGCGGATGAAGGTGTCGACGTTGTCCCGCACCTGCCAGGGTATGTCCGGCTCCAGCAGGACTTCCTTGAAGAGGGCGCGCGCCTCGCGGTAGCGCTTCTCGTAGAAGAGCGTGCGCGCGAGCTCGAGCTTGATGCGGGGACTCTTCGTCTCCTGCAGCAGCGCGCGAAAGATGCGCTCCGCTTCAGCGTACTCGCCCGCCTGCAGGAGGCGCCCGCCCTCGACGAAGGTGCGTTGAATCTCCGGGTCAGGCGCTTTGGCGAGCGCGGAGCGGCTCAGAAGAGCGATGGCGGTAAGAAGCGCGAACCGCCACGACAGCAGTCTGCTGGACAGGCAGCAGACTCCTCCTAGCGCTTGCCGCCGAAACCACCCAGCATGCTGCTCACGCCCGTTCCAGCCGTAAGGCCGTAAACGCCGCCAATTTCTTCTGCATTCGGCCCGTAGAACTGGCCCGTCGCGCTGCCGTTTAAGGTTTTGTCCGAGGTTTGAACTGATCCGGTGAATTGATTCGTTCCGGCGGCATAGGTCAGGGTGCCAGAAAGATCGATGTTTGAATTCGGACTCTGCATCCCGTTCGTGTCTGTGACCATGGTGGACGACGTACCAAAGCCTACGCTGCGTGCGCTGAAGTCGACATTCGCGGTCATGTTGGCAGAAGTAGCAAACAGCGCGCCCACGGGATCGGTGTATAAGCCGGCCGCAAGGCCAGTAAAAGTCGCGGAGCCGGTTGTCGGAACGGCACTGGCGGGAGTCGGGCTTCCAACGGAAATGGCCCCCGTAAGCCATGTCGTGGCCGTAGGTGCCGTAGCCCAAAGGCCGAATGTCTGATAGTTCCAGCCCACAACGGGCGCGTCAATCACACCGCCGGCTGCCGTAGCAGTGCTCGCCGTCGCAGGCACCGCCCGCGCAAACCAGCGTATCCGGTGAGTTGTTGTCGAAGGTGACACTGGATTGCGGTGTTGAAACAGCGATGACTGACGGAATTCTGTTCGCATCGAATGTGACCGTCGCACTAGCTGTTAGCCGTATCGACTGGTCCAAGAGTCGCCGAGGTTACCGTGCCGAAGTTGTCGACTGTTCCACTGGCCGTCTGCGAGATGCCCGACATCTTGTCTGTGTGACCGGGCTGAACAGCCTGGAACGACGTAAACGGCTCGATAGGCGGGGGAGGTGGTGAGCCGCCTCCACCACCGCCACCGCAGCCCGCAATTCCAGTGGCGACGCTCACGAGCAATGCCGACTTCAGATGCTTGCGTGACATGATGCTCCCCCTTTTAGTGGAAGCTGCACGAGTTGAACGGAGCGTCCAACCACTTACACAAGATCTTTTTCCAATAGCGTATGTGCGGTCATCAGCGAATTGCAGGACGATTTCGAGCCAACCGTTCTGACAGAGTAATCTTTTCGTCCGACGGCTATGCGCCGCCACTGCCGGCGTCCACATGCTTCAAATCGACGCGACGTGCAACCCGCACGTCCGTCTGTTGCGCGCCCATCAGTCCGCGTGCTCAAGTAACGCTCGGGGCGGACGAATCCTATTGGAAATGAATCGTGACCGAGCGCCATTCGAGTTTGTCGTTCGTCGACATGTGCACAAATATTCAAGTGAAGCGTATCAACAGTCACTCTACTCAGACCATCCCATAAACGTGTCACCGGTTAGGCACGGCTGCGGAAGCGCAGGCGCGCAACGGGCGCGCGTCATGTCTTCGGGATCCGCAAGTACTGACGCTCCGACATCGAATGCAGGATCGTCGACGATTGCCTGTGGCTGCACGGCGGCGACTGCCTTTTTGGACCCGATCTCGCGCGCGCCTACGTTAACGCGCACGTGCAGCGCACCTAGGGGGTACCTACGAGATCAAGAAGGAAGTAATGACCCGCTCGCTGAGCTAGGCGAGAAATAGAGCCAGTTGCGGCCCTCGCTCGCCGAAATATGGGATTGCGGGGCCGGGCGGACGGGATCATGGTGAAAGACTGGTGGATGCATTTTTTTGTCGGGGGTCGCTCGGTCCTCAACCTCATGCACTCGGTGAGAATTCTCGGCAAGGTTTTTGCGCTACTTCGCGCGCGGCGAGGATGTCGAAAATATTTACAGATCTCGTGCGGCGCAAATAGCGCGATCCCCAATCACGCTGAAATTGTGGACGTTTTTGCTATACGCATGAAAGTTGCTTGATCACAAATTTGCTCGAACCTTGCATCATTGCGGAGGGCGTCGCCATGCGCAATGCAATCCAAATATGTGTCTTGGCAACAGCGTTTGCGATGACCGGCTTGCTGTCCGCCTCGGCTTGGGCACTGCAGCTCGACAATCTATTCGTATTCGGCGATAGCCTCTCGGACGGTGGCAATAGCGGCTTGCGCACTCAGCAGTACACGGGGAACCCTTGGCTGTCTTCCCGCCATTTCCGTACTACAATGGACAGATTCCAATGGTCCCGTGGCCGCGCAGTATCTTTGGGACTCATACAACCCTGGGAATCGGGCGGATTCAGTCCCGTCACTCGCGGGCGGAACCGATTACGCCATCGGCGGCGCGACCACCGGCACGGATTACATCTTTGTTAACCCGAACGTTCCGGACCTCCTGCAGCCCGCCTTTGATGGCTATGGCGCGGCATGGGAGACGCCAGCAATTCCTCGCCTCTCCCGATGCGTCCACGTTCGATCCCTCGACGTCGCTGTTCCTCGTCTGGCTGTTCCCCAATGACGTCTTCTATACGGTCAGACCGATTGAGCACCGGAACTGTCCGGGTCGCCGGGAGGACCCGACCTTGCTTCCAACGCGGTCGCCAACATCTCACGACGAGATCCGGACGCTTGCGTCGATTGGGGCTCGCACTTTCTCGTGCTGAACATGCCCGATCTCGGATCAGTGCCGGAGTTTCTGGGGACTCCAGAGGCATCCCTCGCTCAGTCGGGCTGACAACTCTCTTCAACATCAATCCGCGGCGCGATCAGGCGCTGCGCTCATCAGACGCTTCCTGGCGGGACATCCGTTCGATGTCGACGCGGTCGATTTCAGCAGCGATCTTAGACGGATCCGGCCAAGTACGGCTTCAACGACGACCGAGGCCTGCGTCGTCAATCTCTTGACCGGCGTCCATTCCGGCAACGTGGGACTCGCAGTACCTGTTCTGGGACGGCGTCCACCCGACTACGGCCACCGACCGATCCTGGCAGCGCAGCTTCGCGCCTCGATCCCGGAGCCCGGCACGATTGCGCTCCTTGGCGTCGGCCTGCTGGGCCTCGGCATCACCGCCGCAGGCGCGTCCGCTGCTAGAAAAATAGGGTTCAGTCCCTATTTTCAAAGCCGCCGGAATCCCTCGCGCAGCCCCTCGAAGGACCTGAAGCCCTCGGGCGCGCGGCCGGCGCCGATCGAGGCATCGAAGCCGAAGCCGTGGCCGCCGTCCGGCGCGATGCGCAGGAACTCTCCTGCACCGTGCCACGCGGCGCCGTGCTCCCAGTCGTCGCCGCCGAAACGCAGCGCCGCGGCGTGGCGCGCGACGCGCTCCCAGGCGCTGCGGATCTCGGCGCGCGAGAGCGCTTTCTCCTCGCGCTCACCGCGCTCGAATTCGCGCGCGATCGCCTCGAAGTCGAAGTGCGGCGGCTTCGCGAGGCGCTCGGCGAGCGGATCGTGATGGCGCTCGTGGTTGTCGTGTGAATTCGATCTTTCGTCATGGGGCTCATGAGGGCGGTGCTCGCGGTCCTCTTGATGCTCGCTGTGCGGCCGGCAATCGCCCGGCTCGACGGGCGGCGGCGTGCCTTCGGCCACTTCGAGCGCGAGCTCCGCAGACGCGCTCGCGCCGGATGAGTCGGTGGCGGTGACGCGCAGCAGGTAGCTGCCCGCGTCCGAGAAGCCCGGCGTGCCGGAGAAGGAGGCGCTCGCCGGATCGAAGGCGAGCCAGGCGGGCAGCGCCGAGCCGTCGGAGAGCGCGGCGCCATAAGCGAGGCTATCGCCCGCATCCGGATCGGAGAAGGTCGCCGCGGGCAGCGCGAACATGAACGGCTTGCCTTCGACAGCGGACTGATTCGCGAGCGGCTGGGCGAGCTCGGGCGCGCGGTTCGTCTCGTCGGGCGCGATCGGCTGCGGCGCGATAGCGAAGCCCGGATCGGCGAGCACCGCGCGTAGCTCCTCGTTCGACAGGCTGTCGATCGATCCCGTGGTGGCGTAAAGCCAGGCGATCGCGCCGCCCAGGCCGTCGCTTTCGCTGAAGGAGATCTTGTTCGCCTCGAGCACCTCGCCGAGCGGCTCCCCGATCGAGTCGATCGCGGCATTGAAGTCGTACAGGTGCACCGAGCCGAAGAGCTGCAGCGTGATCTCGGGCCAGGCGCCCGGATCGTCTTCCCATTCGCGCGTCAGGCGAATCGAGCCCGCGTTCGCGACGCCGAGCACCAGGTCCCCTCCCTCCTGCGCAAGCGACAGGTCGCCGGGCGCGACGCCGCCGCCGATCGAGAGCGCGAGCGCGCCCGCCGCGTACACGGTGTCGTTCCCGTCGCCGGGATTGAACGCGATCACCGCGGCCTCGCCCCAGTGCTCGATGCGGTCGTCGCCGGGCCCGCCGATCACGAACCCGCGATCCTCGATTTCGAGGAAGTCGTCGCCGCCGTGCGCGTCGATCAAGTCGCTGCCGAACCCGCCGTAGAGCGCGTCGCTGTAGCCGTCGAGCCCCACGAGCAAGTCGTTGACCTCGCTGCCGTGCACTTCGAGGCCCGCCGCGGTGAGGTCTGGCGCACCGATCTCGGCGTCGTAGGCAAAGCGCAAGGCGCTGGGCGGTGTCATGCCGTTCGCGCCGTACCAATCTGCGACGAGCGCCTGCGTTCCGTCGTCGAGCGCGAGCAACAGGTCGGTTCCCTCGCGCGAGATGCGCACGTCCCACGCGCGGACCGGGTCGTCGAACACAATCGCTTCGTAGGCCGCGTCGATCGCGTGCAGCCCCGAGCCGCGCGCGATGCGGTATTCGCCCGCGAGCGGCAGGACGCTCGCCTGCGCGAGCACTTCTTTCAGAGAGTAGACCGAGCCGTCGTCGAACTCGAACGCCTCGATGCGTTCGCCGGCGTGCCCGGCTGCGGGCACGGCGAGCTCGAAGCCGCCGCCCGGCCAGCGCACCGACAGTGTGCCGCCGTCGTGCCAGGGCTCGTCCGGATAAGCGTCGCCGGAGGCCGCGGGTACCGTCACGCGCAGCGCCAGGCCGGCAAGCGAGACGCCCGGCCCGAAGCGCACCACGTCGCGTGCGGCGTCGTCGGCGCCCGAATCCGCGATGCGATCGACGCCGCTTTCGGTTCCGACAAAGAAGTAGGTATCCGAGCCGTCCCGGCCGTCGGCGACATCGGCGCCGTCGCCGCCGTAAAGTAGGTCGTCGTAGGCGCCGCCCGCGAGCACGTCGTCGCCGCCGCGGCCGAGCAGGGCGTTCCTGAGGCCAGTCCTGCCTTCGAGCGTCTCGCCCTCGCCCGAGCCCTCTGCGACCAGCGCCGGCAGCGCATCGGCGAGCTGCCTGGGCGTCCAGCTGCTGCCGTCGGCGAAGTCGATGCCTTCGATCGCGGCGGCGGCCGCGTCGAAGGTCACCGCGTCGCCGATCGCGCTGTAGGCGAGCGTGGCGACGAGCGTCCCGCCATCGAGCGCGGCGCGCACGTCCTCGGCGAGGATGCCCGCGCCGAAGCGGATGCGGTTCGCGCCTTCGATGTCTTCGATCGCGTCGCGGCCCTGGCCGATGCCGAGCACGTACGTATCGTCGCCTGCGCCGCCGCGCAGGACGTCGTTGCCGAGGCCGCCGACGATCAAGTCGTTGCCGTTGCCGCCCTCGAGGGTGTCGTCGCCTGACTCCCCGTACAGCCCATCGTCGCCCTCGTCGCCGTACAGCGAATCGTCGCCCGCTCCCGCGCGCAGCTCGTCGTTGTCGTAGCCGCCGTGGAGTGCGTCGTTGCCGTCGCCGGCGCGCAGCCGATCCTCGCCGTCGCCGCCGTCGAGCAGATCGTTTCCGCTCCCGCCATCGAGCAGGTCGTCGCCCGGCCCGCCGGCGAGCGCGTCGTCGCCTGCGCCGCCGTAGAGCGTGTCGTCGCCCGCCCCGGCGTAAAGGATGTCGTCGCTGTCGCCGCCGTCGAGCAGGTCCTTGCCGTGCAGATTCTCCGGCAGGTAGGGCGCGTCGCCGTAGAGCGTGTCGTCGCCGTCGCCGCCGACGAGCGAATCGTCGCCACCCTCGCCGTAGAGCACGTCGTTGCCCGCGCCGCCGTCGAGCAGGTCGTTGCCGACGAGTTCGGGCGCGCTCCCCCACGCGGCGCTCGTGCCGATCACTCCCGCTGGCACGAGCAGCGAGTCGGCGGGCCAGCGCTGATTAGTCTGCTCGTAGCGGCCGAAGTCGCCCGCCATCAGGTCGTCGCCCGCGCCGCCGACCAGCTCGTCGTTGCCTTCCCAGCCGGCCAGGATGTCGTCGTCCGCGCCGCCGTAGAGCGTGTCATCGCCGAACTGCCCAATGAGGATGTCGCGGCCCGCGCCGCCGATCAGCACGTCGTCGCCGCCGCCGAACTTGTAGTAGGCGAAGTAAGGGTCGCCGCTCACCGTCCAGACCTGTTCGGGGGCGGCGTCGGTCGCGTTGACCACCGGGAACAGGCCGAGCTCGAAGCCGCCGAAGCCGGGGGACGCGTCGCCGAAGTTCGGGTGCACCACGCGCCAGTAGTTGCCGGTGGGGCGGATCTGGTAGTCGTCGTCGCCGAGCAGCACGTCCATGCCCGCGCCGCCGACGAGCAGATCCGCGCCCGTGCCGCCGAGCAGCACGTCGTCCCCGGCGCCGCCGTAGACGCGGTCGGCGCCCGAGCCGCCGGTGAGCCAGTCGCCGGTGATGCCGGTCGCTGCCTGGCCCGCGTCGGCGAGCGAGGCCTGAGTTGCCTCGCTCTCGCCCCAGATCTGGTCGTCGCCCGCGCCGCCGTAGATCTTGTCGTCGCCCAGCCCCATCGGCCGGCCGAGGTAATCCCACTCCCAGTACTCGGCGGCGTGGTTCGTCCAGCCGCCGCCCTCGATGCGGTCCGCGCCGGCGCCGCCGATGAGGATGTTCCCTGTCGCGTCCGAGCCGACGATGAAATCGTCGCCCCCGCCGCCGCGCGCCTGCTCGTCGAAGTCGCCGGTGACGATGTGGTCCGCGCCCGCGCTGCCGTCGAGCCACTGGTCGACCTCCACGTCGCCGGTGCTCGGCACGCCGACCAGGCGCTCGATGTTGAAGAGGTCGTCGGTCTTGTAGATCGTCCCGGTGCCGGACGCGTCCAGGTAGGGTTTGGGCGCCCAGTCGCCGCGGATCTCGCGCCCGGTGACCGGCGGCGTTTCGAGCACGCCCTCCAGCGCGAGATTCAGCTCGACGTGCGCGAGGTGCGTTGCCGCGCCCGTGCCGTCGACGAGCTGCGCCGAGAGCGCGAGCGCCGCACCGGCGTCCACGTCCTCCTTCGCCCACAGGCCGAAGCTCAACTCGCGCCGGCCCTCGGGCACGACGAGCGTGAACGCGCCGTCCGCGCCGAGCGCCGCCTCGTCCGCGCGATCGAGCAGCGCGAGCTTCTCCGCTGCGCCGCCGGCGAGCGCGAGCTGCACGCGCTGGCCGCCCGTGGCGGCTTCGTACGGCAGGTAGAGCGTGAACGTGCGCACCGAGCCTTCGGCGAGCGAGCCGACGGAGACGGGCGAGGCGTCGGGGTCGAAGGAGGGGGAGTCGAAGGGGTTGGG